>CAKZYA010000022.1 GCA_937883755.1 uncultured Flammeovirgaceae bacterium
AATGTCCTTCCTTTCGCATCTGTTTCTTTTATCGTTCTACCCTTGATTCGCATAATTAATCCTTGAGTATGTGATTGTTGGGGTGTCTTTTTTAGGGTACAATTCAGAAATAGTGCGGACAGGTTGGCGAAGTCAGTAGTCATGATTTTCTAATTCTATAAAGCATTTAAGTCAAAATGATATGCTCATAAATATCTGATTGACAGAGTTTTATGTAATATTTTTGCTTTTCTTTCCAAATAACTATTGTAGTTAATGAAAATAAATTTGAAAAAAAAGTAGGGTGTTCTGAAGGTTATACGGTGTAAGAATAAAGTGTATTCACCAAAAACCGATTAAAAATGAGAAAGCTAAAGTTATCATTGTTCTTTTTAACCTGCTTGTCGGCAACTGGACTGTTTTATTCCTGCGATGATGAAGTCAGTGAAAATGGGATGACTCCTTCGTTGGATGATTCAGGTTTAATTGAGGCGATTATTTCGTCTACTAACAAGCAATTAATTTCTGCCGAAGTTTTACCTTCAAGCGCGATTACCGCTATTGATGAGAACTACTCCGAAGATTTTATTTCAACGGCTCAGTTTGCTCCCGAATTGGGATATGAAGTGGATTTACAACGAACCCAGGGTGCCTGGCTGGGCGAACGTTCACAACTCTACTTTGATACCAATGGGCGCGAACTACAGACGGAGGATGAAGCCGTAGAAAGAGGAGAACGACCCATGCGGAAAAGAAGACACCGACGGTCTAGTATGCGGGATTGCTTCGAGTTTGTATTTCCGCTGTCTGTCAATATGCCCGATGAGAGCACGATCACGCTGGAAAGCGGAAGTGACTGGCAAGAAGTGCGAATCTGGCACCAGGAAAATCCTGATGTTGACGGTCGTCCGGCCTTTGTTTATCCGATTGAAGTAGTATTTGAAGGAGAGAATCTGGTGATCAACAATGAGGATGAAATGCATAGTCTGAGATTGACTTGTAGGGAAGATAGTAGAAAGCCTCGATGCTTCGAACCGGTGTTCCCGTTTACACTTACCATGCCCGATGGTAGCACCATTACGCTGGAATCTGAAGAAGATAAGGCTGAAGTAAGAGCGTGGCACGAGGCCAATCCGGACGTGAAAGAGCGGGCAACGATGGTTTTTCCCATCGAAATTTTATACACCAATGGTGAAACCGTGACAATCAACAGTGCGGAAGAACTTCGAGAAGTGAAAGTCGCTTGTCGGGACAGTCAGGAATAAAGTTTGTGGTATTTAATTCTTGATAGTAGACAGAGGGAGAATACCGCTGCGGCACGATCATCTCATCGTGCCGCTTTAAAAACTCATTAATTTGACTCGGGAAGAACTAAAAAAGTGTTTTAATCAGTGGTTTGATGAGTTACGTAATTACGTGACCTACCGCTGCTGCGATGCTGAATTAGCCACCGATATTGTGCAGGAGGCCTACGTTAAGATTTGGGAGAAAAATATACAGTATCATCCCCAGAAAACCAGAGGACTGTTATACAAAATAGCCAATGATCTTTGGGTGTCTCACTACCGGAAATCTCATTCTGAAGCAAAATACCGATTATCGTTATCCCTGGATCAAGACAGTAACGACACCGAAAACCAACTATATTATCAGGAGCTGAAAGCACAGTACGAAAAAGCATTAGCGAGACTGCCAGAGAAAAAGCGGGTTGTCTTTCTGATGAACCGGATGGATGAGATGACATATTCGGAAATTGCCGATCGGCTCAATATTTCGGTGAAAGCCGTAGAAAAAAGAATCACTCAGGCACTACAGGAATTGCGAAAAATACTAAATCATGAAAAATCGGAAGTATGACAAAAATTTAACCCCTGAGCAGGAAAAGGAGCTGCTTTCCCGGCTAGAACTGCCCTACAGCCGTTCCAAAGAAGATGTGTGGAATTCATTGGAAAAAACCATTGCTGAAAATGAAGAAACGGCTCTACCAACTGTTGGAGAGGCTACCAAAACTATTTCGGTCAACTGGTTTGCCTGGAGTACGGCCGCAGCCATTGTTCTCCTGCTGGGTGTAGGGCTTTTCGCCCGATTTTACACCGCAGATGTAAAGGTAGCTGCGGGTGAATTTACCAGTGCAACCCTCCCTGACGGTTCCGTTGTACACCTAAATGCTGAATCTGCTATTTCTTACGCTCCCTACTGGTGGTTTATGCAGCGAGAAGTTACGCTGGAGGGAGAAGCATATTTTGAAGTGACTAAAGGTAGCAAGTTTAGTGTCCTTTCTAATTTGGGAACCACCAGTGTTTTAGGCACCAGTTTTAACATTTACTCCCGAAATAACGATTATGAGGTTTTTTGTACCACCGGAAAAGTGAGGGTGTCGGCAGCAGCAACCAAGCCGGTGATTCTGGAACCCGGCGACTTTGTAGTACTGGACGAGGCTGGTCGGCTTCAACCGAAAATCAATAAGGCAGAAACGCCCGTACTCTCCTGGAGATTGAATAAGTTTACCTACAACACTACCCCACTTTCCAAAGTGATCGAGGATCTTCAGCGGCAGTACGGTATCACGATTGACCCTCAAATAGAAAATATTAACCAATACCACTACACCGGCTTATTCCAGCGAAGCGTGACGGTAGAGGAAGCCCTGGAAATTGTTTGCCTTAGCTTTGGTCTGACTTTTGAAAAAGTATCGGATAGTACGTACATTATCACAGATCACTGAAAAGTAAGTTCCTAAGTATTTGTGCTCTTCCAATTATCAAGATATTCACTTTGCCTGCCGCTACTGATTGCGCTTGCATCGACTGATTTGTTTAGCCAGTCGGTACAGCTCAATTATTCGGAAGAGCCACTCAACGAGATTTTACTGGATCTGAATGACCGATACGGTGTGCAGGTTTCCATTAACTCTAACCTATCGGCAAAATGTCTTATAACCCTCACCCAAAGTTTTTCATCAATAGACGTAGCGTTGCAGACGCTGGCCGACCAATGCCAGTTGGAACTGAACCAGATCAGTCAGGTTTACACTTTTCGTGAGAAACCAATTAGTGCGTCAAGCGAAATTGGGGCAACTTCTCATCTCTTTCAGGGAAAAGTAGTTGAGAAGGATTCTAGAGAACCGCTGCCCTTTGGTAGCATTCAACTTTCTGATCGTATTGTGACTACAGATGAAAACGGTCAATTTTCCTTCAAGTCACTGAACCAGCAAGAGAGATTTCTTATGCAGTACTTGGGGTACACTGCTTTAGATTCATTGCTGATGAATGGTATTGATCTGACCTTAACTTTGGAGCCGGAAGTGATGGAGTTAGAAGAAGTAGTTATTCAAGGTGATAGTGAAGTTCCGGCAACGTATACCGGAAAGGAAGCCGGACGCATCAAATTTACCAATGTGAACAATAACCTGGTGCCCGGCATCAGCCACAACCTAATTTTCAATAATCTGCGTCTGTACCCCGGAATTATGGCGGCGGGTGAGCCGATTGCCGATTTTGTGATTTGGGGTTCTTACGCCGGTCAGAATCATGCCATTTACGACGGTATCAGCTTATTCAATAGCTGGGGAATCAATTACGACATTGGGCGGATAAATCCCCATATGATTAAGAATGTGGAAGTGTATAAGGGAGGTTATAATGTACCCATTGGCGACCGAATTGGTGGAGTGGTTCTAATTGATGCGAAAGCGGGCGACCGCGAGCAGCTACGAAGTGAGGCGAGTATTACCAATCAACTCGCTAGTGCCTATCTGAACATTCCGTTGTTCAGTGGTTCATCAGCCCTACAAATTGCCGCCCGTAAAACGTATTTCTCTTTTTTAGACTGGTCGAGCAATTATGAGGGTGAGCGGGATTTCATTGTACCCAACTACGATTACAGCGATATCAACCTAAAATTCACCTCAGCCCTGAGCAATACCCACCGCTTGGAAGTTAGTGCCATTGCCAGCCAGGATTCTTATAATGGACAGATACGAAGCCGGCAGCGGCGGGGGCTGATTGAAGATACAAACGTGAATTCGGTGCAAAGGGGAGTTTCACTGAAGTACACCAAAAGATGGCGCCAGGGAGGTTTTTCTGCTATTGATTTTTCGCACAGTTTCTATAGTCCTGAAGCAACCAACAGTTACTTTATTGAAGACCAGTCGGCAGTTGACCAACGCCTTCAGTCCTGGCTCTGGACTAACCCGGTGCAGGAATCCACCGCCAAGTTTACCCAGACATTTCCGGCCTCTAAGTATCATCAGCTACGGGCAAATGTAGGGTGGGTTACTAATCAAACGGAGCAGCAGGTAGGTGAGGGGCAACGGTTTATTCGTAATACTTCCGAAAGCCTAGAGAGGTTTTCTGGCTACCTTCACGATCAGATTCAGTGGAGTCAGCGTTTCTCTTTGCAATTGGGGGTAAAAGCCGACCTGCCGATTGCCACTAACCGCTTATATCTTCAACCTCGGATCAATGGCGAGTACCGCATTACTGAGCAGTGGAATGCGCATGTTGGCTGGGGAATCTATAATCAATTCATCACCCGAAACTCCCTCATCGACGAACTCGGAAACCGGGCTGACATCTGGGAGATTGCTGATGATGATATGGCCCCGGTACCGGAATCAGTACATCATGTACTGGGAATTTCTTACCTCACTGGTCTTTTTGATTTTGCCATCGAGGGATACTACAAGAATGAGAGTGGATTTAGCCGCTATTTTATTGGTCGGAATGCTGAAGCCGTCCAAATAGAAGGTAGCGCCCAAGCGATAGGGCTGGATGTGTTTCTTAGAAAGAAACTACGTCAGCACGAATTTAGATTAGCCTATTCTTTAGGGCGAGTCAGAGAGCAATTTGAGCGAGGGCGAAATGTTTCCGTTTACCTCTTGGCTCCCCAGAGCCAGCAACACGAAATTAAAACATCAGCTACCTTTAATTTTTACCCCATTAGTCTTTCGCTCGTGCATGTTCATGGTTCGGGCTTCCCGAATACCACCATTCGCCGCAACACTGAAGACTTTGCGATCTATGCGCGAACTGATCTGGCTTTACAATATTCAGTTAATGCCAAGTACCTAAAGTTTGATACTGGACTTTCGGTACTTAACCTGTTCAATCAAAGAAACATACGCCTCAATCAATCGGTGAATGTACCCGATGGTCAGGTGATTAATACGCTGGGTATTCCGTTTACTCCTACACTCTACCTGAATGTTAGATTCTAAGCCTAGGGCAAAGGCTGAGCTAAAATACTCAGATAGGTTTCGATACCACGGGTCAGATTGCCCAACCGCAGGTTTTCGTTAGGACTGTGCTGGTTGTTATCGGGGTTAACGGTGGGCACTATCACCGCGGGAATACCCAGCGTATTTACGAAAGGGGCGATGGGTACGGAACCGCCGGTAGTGCGAATCTTGATGGGAGACTCGCCAAAATGATGGGTCAAAGCCGCCGAAAGCCAGTTTCCTACTTCACTATCCAGCTTAGTACGAAAGGCCGGATACGATATTTGAGAACGGAAAAAAGCGATTTTGGGGTAGGTAGACCGTTCTTCATCGGTTGGTAAGCTGTCTACCAGGTGATAGCTCTGTTGCTCAACGTGCTCTCTCACTAGCCGAACCAGCCGTTCGGGATCGCTCTCCATCACCAGCCGAATATCAATCTCAGCAGTAGCCGTACTAGGCACAATGGTGCGCACCCGCTGAGCTACCCAACCAGACGAAAGTCCCCGAATATTGAGTGATGGATACTGCAAAGCTTCCTGATAGGTTTCGCCTACTTTATCAGTTTCAGCAATGCCTAATTGTTGTTGAATGGCCGTTTCGTCATCAGGCACCTGCTGCAATATATTCTTGGTATCTTCGCTGAGGTTAATCCCGTCGTAAAAGCCCAGAATGGTGACTTTACCCCGTTCATCCTTCATGGAAGCCAACAAATGACTTAGACGGAAGCCCGGGTTGGGTGCATAATTTCCGTAGTGACCGCTATGCTGGGGAACCCTCGGACCGTATACGGTCAGGGTAATGGTAGCAATGCCTCGGGCTCCGAACTTCAGCGTAGGTTGATTAGAGATATGAGGCGGTCCGTCGTAAATGATCAGCATATCAGCCGCCAGTGCTTCTTGATGCACTTTTACAGCAGCCGGAAGGTGAGGTGAGCCTAGTTCTTCCTCAAAATCGATAATTACCTTGATATTATAATTGGGAGTAAACCCAGCTTGTTCCATAGCGTCTAATGCTGCCAAAAACATAATGATGGGGCCTTTGGCATCCGAGGCGGATCGAGCAAAAACTCGCCAATCTTGGTAGTCGGCCTTAGGAGCTAACTGCTTCCAGTCCATTTCCTGCCAACTACCATCTTCGGTCTGGGTTTTAAGCACTGGAGTAAAGGGGTGAGACTGATTCCAACGAGTAGGATCGACAGGTTGCCCATCAGCTTGTAGATATATTAAAACCGTTTTACCTGAGGGGGCAAATTGACGTTCAGCTAACAGTAGTGGAATGCTACCTTTGGTAGACAGTCGTGTGGTCTGAAACTGGCGACTGTGGAAAGCGCTATCCAACCAAGTAATATTGGGTTCAATATCATCTGGATAATGAGCATCATTGGGTAAACTGAGTAATGCTCTAAAATCATTCCAGGCGGTTGGTAGTTGCTGCTGGGTTAGGTTTTCAATTTGTTGGGGAGATAGCGACTGGGAAGGAGAATCAGTCCATATCCAAAAGAGAAGAAGTAGAAGGTAGGCTATTTTCATTGAGGTAGAGAATCATTGTGAATTGTCATCATCGTCTTCTTCGCCGTCAAACTCCGTATCAGGCGAGAAATCACTACGTAGTGTGCCATCATCATCATAATCGTCATCGTCCTCAATAATTTGTCGGGCTTCTAGTACCGTCATACGGATGAGATAGTAAATTTCTTCAGTCTCAAAGGGAAGAGCCGATACCTTATTTCCTTCCCGATTGGTGAAAGTGATCAGGTTCTCTTCAAAGCCATAGGGATACTCTACTTTTACCCGTTCAATAATTTCTGCGGGTAGGTTGTCGTAGTCTTTAACGATGCGCTTTTTATCCATACAATGGCTAATTTACGTTGAAGTTAAATGCTGAAGCATTTTAAAAACACTAACTGAGAAAAACAACTAAATTATTGTTCTTGGTACTGTCATCGTTCTAAACCTATGACATGTGGATAACTACAACTTAATTGGTAAACTTTCTTTACTAAATATCTTTTGTAAATTGTAAGTGACTACTAACCAATAAGCCTTTGTCGCTGCCTACTAAGTTTCTAGAGCGAGTTGCCTATTATAGCCAGGAACCTATGATGGAACTTAACCAGTATGGCGAATTACAACACGTAAACCGGGCAGCTGAGCAGTTTTTTACTCTCTCTGATGATAAACAGTCTCACTTTTCTAATCTGGGCCTTCTTACATTAGAAGGTGAGGTGCTGGATTGGAAATTTTTGCTTCAGAATCTGACCTACTTACCCAAGTTTGTAAGATATTTGGCTGAGTCTCACCGTAAATCTTATCTTTTTTCACTCTCGATCGAGGTGCTAGAAGTAGAATCAGCTCTCAATTATTTTTTACGGCTCAGTCCAATACCCACTCACAGTGATGATATTGAAACCTTTCGCTTAGCGGAAGAAAAGTTTTATAAAGCATTCCATCTCAGTCCCGATGCTATTAGTATTACTCGACTTGCCGATGGCATGTTTCTGGAGGTGAACGAAGGATTTGTTCACCTGACCGGGTACCAGCGTGAAGAGCTGATTGGTAAAACGGTGTTGGATATTAAGATGTGGTATTCCCCCGAAGAGCGAGAAGAGATGAGAAAGGAGTTGGAACAGGAGGGAAAAAGCCTTAGGGAGGCAGTATACCGGATTAAAAGTGGGGAACTAGCGGAAGGGCAAATTAACTCGCGTGTAATCAATATTAACGGTGCACTATGCCAAATTAATGTGGTACGTGATCTGCGCGAGCAGAAAAAGGGTGAGCGAGCACTACGTGAGCGGGAAAAGCAGCTGCAAATAGTAAACCGAGCTACGAGTGATGCTATTTGGGACTGGAATTTAGTAAACGACAACTTGGTCTGGAATGACGGACTGGAGCGTATTTTTGGTTATACTCCGAACCAAGTTGATCCCACAATACAGTGGTGGGAAGACAGAATCCATAAGGAAGATCGCAAGCGGGTTATAGAACGTATAAAGATATTTATTCAGAAGAGGGAAGAAAACTGGTTTGATAAATACCGCTTTTTGCGTAGCGATGGTTCCTACGCTTACGTGTACGATAAGGGAGGTATTATTCTAAACGAAGACCAGCAGTCGGTTCGTATGGTAGGGGGGATGGTGGATATTACCGCTCGCGTACTTGCCGAAGAAAGCCTACTTATGCGGAATCGGCAGATTGCAGAATACGCTTTTTTTAATTCTCATAAAGTACGGTCGCCGCTGAGCCGATTGCTGGGATTAGCCGCTCTATTACAGGAGGGTCTTGCGCCAGATAGTGAGCAGCAGGAGTTGATAGCAAAAGTTCGACTGGCAGCCGAAGAGATCGACGAAATGATCAAAGAAATTACCAAGATTTTCTACTAAGCCTTAGCGAGAGAAAAGCCGCTTAATAGCCCGTGCCATCTTTTTCTCTTTTTCCCAGAAAAACGAAAACTGCCCCAGTAAAAAGCCATAAGCCAACAGTAAGAGTTGATAAGCAGGCATCACAAATAGTAAGTAGGTAATAGTTTTTATCCAGAATGGAGTAAACTCATCGAACCCAATCAAGCCGAAAAAGAATTTTCGCAGCATCACTACGGTGCTTCCCGTGAGGGAAAAAACGATGAGTACCAAAATTACTTGTCCAATACTATCGAGATTCCATTTATGCTGTAGTTTTTGTAGAAAGGTAGGTTTAGATAAGGTGGTGGTAACAGCTATTTCTTTTTTCATAAAATCTATTTTTGACAAATATATCTACGAAAGTAGCCGAAAAATATGATAAAAGTCAGTATTTGTTAAAGTTTTGCCCCAGCATTTTTTCTTTGCTCGACGTTTAGTGTTTTTGAGTTCACCCTTCTGAGTTTGGGGTTTAGAGTTTTGTAATTGCGACCTATTATATCTACTTCAACTCCCAGGCTATTCCTACTGTGAAGGTAGCTGCATCGTAAATATTCTGCCGATCAGAAATAAATCCAGCATAGTCGCTGAAGGAGGCCGTAAGTTTCAAGATATTAGTTAGGTCAGCCATTGCGGTTAGGCCGTACGTTGTATAGGTAGTTCCTTCTCCGTATAAAAATGATACGTTAGGTTGCGAATTCTCGGACACGCCTTCCTGAATGCCCAGTCGGCCAATAAGCCATATTCGGTCAATAAATCTCTGTCCAAGTTCTAAGCCCAGGCGGTATTGATCCGAAAAACCTTGGGTGCGAATATTATACTGTCCGTAGAAACTGCCGTAGGTTTTTCCGGTAGGTAGGCTCTTAGACACTGCTAGTGTAGACCATACATTGAATTCCCCATCGCTAACGGGTAGATTAATCTGCTGGCCGGGAACGACAGGTTCGCGTACATCAGCAAAATTAAATCCGTCGCCAGTAGGGATTTCAGCTTCAACAGCAAAAGATATAGGTAATTTCTGAGAAAGAGCGTACTTAGCACCTATCCGAATATCACTCACGCCACCTACCCGGTCAGTACCACTAAAACGATTGGATTTGTACAGCGGAAGGTTGCGGATTCCAGTAATTCGGCTTGTGATTCCATACTCGCCGTAGATAGTTAGTGCCTGGCTTTGAAAGTCTTCGCCTTGATCAAACAATTCACCATTAGTAGAGTAAAAATCGTTTGAACTGAAGGTGCTAAGCGAGACTTGCACAAATGCTCCTCCCTTCTCTCTCGTCCAGCCACTTTGACCAAATACCGCAGTTTGCAGTAGTAAAAGATATGATGTTATAATAAAATATTTCATGATTTTAGACATAAAAAAAACAGAAGTTGCCTTATTCTTTCTCTACTGGTCTTCTCGAAGGCGAACTTCTGTTCGTATCTATTTACTTCTTCTCTTTACTGTAATTCGGCGTTTCCGAATGGTATACCAACTGATTCGCACCACAGAATTATGTGAGTGAACTTACTTTCAGGCGCGCTGGATAGCTTAAAAAAGTCTTCACCAGTACCTTGGACTGCACCTACTAGCTTTGCATCAGGGTTTCCAGCTCCGGCGTCTCTCATTAGCACATCAGAAGTAGAAAAGTAGATAGTTACAGTGCCAGTAGCCAAATCAGTAGTAAAATCACCACCAAAGCGTAGAAAAGCATCTCCATCCTGATCAGTACCAACTTGAACCATTCCAGCGGTTGATTTATTATTCTGGTCAACAAAAGTACCCTGGCGTTGAACGGTAAGCTCGCCAGTAGGGAGTGAGGAGTCAATCGTTTCAGTAACTGTTTCGGCATCGTCTTCGCAACTTACCATAGCTAATGTGCCAATGATCATTAGAGCGGATAAAAACAAATTTTTGAACAACATAATTTAATAGTTTGAAAATGATAAATGAGTAATAATTTGATTTATCCGTTTTTACGCGGCCTAGGGAGTGGAGTTATCGCAAAAGTCTAACAAGAGTATAACATGTATATGTAGTATTTATCACACTGAAAATATACCTTAGTAGGAGTTCGAGAAATGTATACCCAAATACCTAATAACTTAAGTTGTCGCAGATCTTAATCTAGTCGACGCAAAGTCAGATTTCTAGTGTAACCAAATGTGACAGTGGCTATGTTCGCTCAACAACTGCTTCAGTGATGGGCTCATTCAGTGATTATATATTGTGTTCTCAGTACCTGGTCTGGAACTTAGATTTGGGTTAGAATCTCTCTTGTTGGTATCATAAAAATTTCTTAAGATTGTATTAGATATTAATAAATTTTATAGTTAACCCTGTTTTCACATAAACTTTTTAATCTATTTACACTATGGAACTTTCTGATATTTTTGGTAAGAAAAAGAGTCAACACCGATCCTTTACATCCTATAAAGATATCGGTCTACTTACTACGGCATTACTCACGCTGAACAAAGCTATTCGAGCAAAACTCAACGAACAACAGTATTTCTCATTCCAGAGGCAACAGAAAAGAAAGAAGCAGCAAGATTTACTGTTAATCTTGGCTGGGTTGATTGGCGGGCTGATAGCTGGAGCCGTCTCGGCATTGTTAATAGCTCCTGAATCGGGCAGCGAGTTCCGGGGGCGCCTCTCCGGATTGTTCGGTAATGGTCACGATGAAGACTCAGCCATTGAGCAGGCCTCAGAAAAAGCTGAGGAGCTAGCCGAAACAGCTAAGCAGAAAGCTGAACGGGCTGAGCGAAATATTAGTGAGAATTGAGTAAGTATGATATACCTCATTACCTCATGTTACCATAGAGCTTAGGCTTCCTGCAAAAAGCTAAACCTTTAATCTTATTTTGCAACTGAGAAATATATTGTGATAATCTCTAGTAAACAATAGACCTTCTCGGTACAGAAATATGCTATGCTTGTTTAAGCAAACACAAAGGGCTATTTATGTACCAAACCTGCATCTAGCCCGTTAGCAACAATAAAAATCATGCATACTTCCCGAGTTTTAATCTTCTTATTTATTTTCTCTTATCTTCCTTTCATGAGTTACGCCCAACCAGACAATTCAGCAATGGTAAAGAAAATTGAAGTAAGCGGTAGTGCTGAAGAGGAAATTGTACCGGATGAAATATTCTTTGCAATCACGCTGAAAGAATATCTAGATGACGATAAGAAAAAAGTTTCTATTGATAAGTTAGAGCGTCAGCTAAATGATGCCGTCCGCAAAATTGGGGTGGCTGAGGAGGATTTTCGGATTGAAGATATTCAGAGCTATAACTACGATTGGTACCGAAAGAAGCGACCGCAGCGGGAACAGTTTCTGGCTAGTAAGAAATACAGCATTAAGTTCAGTGAGCTAAATAAAATCAATAGTCTCTTTGCTAACTTAGATGCCAAAGGAGTTCAAAGTACTAATATTGACCGCTACGACCATTCTGAACGGGAGAAATACGAACGGGAGCTGAAAATCAAAGCTTTGCAGAATGCGAAAGAAAAAGCCGAATACTTGCTGAGAGGAATTGATGAGCAGTTAGGAGGTGTACTGCAAGTGACTGAAATCAGTACCGGAGGTCAACCCCCGGTCTACCGAAATCTGTCGTACGCTCGAATGGAAATGGCTGAGAGTGAATATGATTCAGCTCCAGCCATTGAGTTTCAGAAAATCAAACTACGCTACGAAGTACGCGCTACATTTGAAATTCAGTAGCACTAAACCGTCCTCTTGGCCTCCCTAAGTCGATTTAAACCGTTCAACCCACCGGATAAACTCATCCCAGGCTGCTTTACGCTGCCCAGTTTCGTAGTGAATTAAGCCTAGACTGGCTAGTACAGCACTATATCGGTCAATAAAGGATTGAGGAACTCCCGGTTCGTATAAAGTATTGAATACTTCAATGGTCTCCGGCGACCAATCTACTAGCTGAAATACGTAGGCTGCTTTCATTCGAGGTTCATTTTCCATTGCCTGAAAAAAGGTGGTGAAAAACGTTCGTTGGATTTCTTCTGAACTTTCAAGCAAGGGTTGATCACTATGCATACCTACTTCCTGAAAAATAACATTTTGGTTTCCTGCAAAGGCTAGCACATCATCAATTTCATCCTGAATTTCCTGTTGAGTATAAGGGTCACCGGATAACCCCGCACCGTAGATATTAAATGCTGTTACGTCAGTTTCCTGTTGTAATTGCTGCATTGCCTCACGGCTTTGTCTCAGATTACCCGCGTTTAAGGTAATAGTCACCGCCATTTTATCATTTAGCTGATGAATGTGGGTGCGACTAGCTTTCAGAAACGCTAAGATTTCATTAGCTAAGTCAGGTTCCTCAGTAAAAAAATTGTCGGGTTCATTACTGATAGTAACCGCCCAGCCTCCGTGTTCAGCTAGCATCGGAATTACCCAATCCATCAGTAGTGCAAACCGGGTGCTGATCTGCGGATCATCAAATGAAACTCCCTCTAAATAATCGGGTACTACTGGGCCATCACTATCGTAGGCTGAGATTAATAGAAATGGTTGTAAGCCTTGGTCTTCCTGATCTTCAAGTGCGTTCTGTAATGCGTTTTTGTCGTATTCTCCTGCTTCAGGTTCTAACTCTGGCCAGTCAATTTGAAGTCGGCCAACGCTCATTCCTGCTTGTATGGCTTCTTGCCATCGAGCCTCAATTGAATCGGAGGTAGCCGGAGGGTGACTCGGATTGAAGCCAACAATCATACCCAGGTGTTTACCCTCTTTGAGTAACGGAAGCTCTCCGGCTATTTCTGATGTTGGAGAAGGATTACTATTTTCCTCCTCACAAGAAAAACCTAGAACCAGTGCCCATAAGAGTAAGAAATAATGCTTTCTCATAAGAAATTTGCAATTATTGGTTGAACATAGACCAGTCACAATGATTAATACTGACGGATAGGCAGTTTATTCTTTTGGTCAGACTCGTTAAGGTTCAGGTTTTTGAGTGATACTTCAAATTGACGATAGTACGCCTGATTCGGGTTGTTGATCACAATTTTTTGAGATCGTTTATTTTCCTTTTTCATACCATTCTAGTTTTGTGCGTTTACTTAAAATGTTTTTACTCGCCTGCTACTACGGATTCTTGTACTACGGAGGAAGCACCAAAGAAGCCTAGAGCATAATTTTCTTCATCAGTGGTATTGGTTATGTTTCCTCTTACCGGGTCAGGTGGGGTATCAAATAATCCTCCAACGCCACTCGTGAGCTGCTGAATTCTATTGAGGAAATCCTGTGCTTCCTCATTGATAGAAAGTTGCTCTACGGTAAGTATATCGCCTTCTTCTAGTGGTCTTTCCAAAATGAACTCAGCACCATTAATTTCATCCCCATCAATAAACTCATCGGAGAATGTAAGTATGTCTTGAGCCAGGTTTTGCAATGTGTCGTTGATATAAAATTTCCAGCGGTAGAAGTCTTCTGAACCTTCCGGGTCAGTAAAATCCCAGACTGGATAATAGCCTTCATCCTCTACCTCGGGCGACTCTTTAAACACTGCATAAACTGAGTCTAAAGGAGCAACGGGCGATAATAATTGGGGAGTAGATTGGTAGCGTTGTCCGTCGCTGGTTTCAATGGTTAAGGTGTAGCGTTCGCCCGGGGAGCCACGAAAATCAGCTTGGTACAGTCCCGGGGTTGTTTCTGTATAGGCAAAAACTTCGCCATTCTGAGTTGTTACGCTTACTTGGGCACTAGTTTCTGGTGAGGGGCTTTGCGTATCGAAGTAAGGAGCTGAGCTGGTAAGCAAAACTGTCTGGGCATCTCGGTCGTCGTAAACCCAGCCTTCAACCACTAGCCGGGCTGCGCCTTCAGGAGCCTCAACGATAATAACATCTTCACAGGCAGAGAACAGAATAAGTATCAGTAGCCCGAGAAAGTGATATAGTTTTATTGTAAGCTTCTTCATTAAAATGTAAAGTTATAGGTAACAGAAGGGATAATGTTGGCAAAAATAGAAAGCTGAACTGCCTCAGTGATTGCTGGATTTTCAGCATTAGGGCGGAAGAATACTGAATAAGGATTCCGACGAGCGTATACATTGTATACTCCAAAATTCCAGCTATTGCGCCATCGTCGTCCGGGTTTTGGCGGTGGCTCATAGTTAACGGATAAGTCAAGGCGGTGGTAGTCTGGAGTGCGAGCACCGTTACGACTGGTGTAATCAGGCACGACAATTCCTTCGTAGACAAAACGTCCTGAAGGAGGGGTGGTGGGGCGTCCCGTCATGTAAGCAAAATTGGCTGAAGCATTCCACTTTTTTGTAATAGTATAGTTAAGCACCAGCGATACATCATGGGGCTTATCGAAGTTAGATGGATAATATTCGTTATTATTAATACCATCAACCTGCCGTTCGGTACGGGCCAAGGTGTAACTTAGCCAGCCAGTCCAGCGGCCTTCCCGCTTTTTCAATAGCAGTTCCAGGCCATAAGCCCGCCCTTTTCCCGAAAGTAGTTCAGTTTCTAGAGTTTCGTTGAGGATAAGCTCAGCCCCGTTGCGAAAGTCAATCAAGTCTTGAAAATTCTTGTAGTACACCTCGGCTGAGAACTCAAAAGTGTTTTGACGAAAGTTGCGAAAGTAGCCCAAAGCCACTTGATCGACGATGGCAGGGCGAATATATTGGTTAGCGGGAGTCCAGATGTCAATGGGGGTGGCGGCGGTCGTGTTAGAAACTAGTTGTATATACTGAAACAATCGGTTATAGCTGGCTTTAAAAGCAGTCTGCTCGTTGAGCGAGTAATTTATTGAAAAGCGAGGTTCCCATCCATCGTAGAATTTGATCACTTCTCCTGCTCCGTAGGATACAGTATCAGTTACTGGATTATCCGGTGAGGGAATTCCGTTTTGGTACTCAAACACATCACGCCTCCCCACGTTGGCGAAGGCAGAATACCGCAATCCGTACTGAACAGTAACCCGGTCGCCAAACTTTTTTTCGTGATTAAAGTATGCCGCTGCTTCAATAGCGTGTTCTTCGTCCAAATCCAGCGGAAATTCAGCAGGTTCGTCGGAAGTACGGATCTTTACGCTACCTGGGTTAAAATCATAAAAGATTCCACTCACCCCAAAGTCGATAGTACTGCTAGGGGATGGGAAGTAAGTAAAGTCTGCTTGCAGATTACGATTAGTTACTCCTGATTGCCACTCAAATTCCTCGAGGGTGGCATCAGTTCCTTCATCGGCAAAGGCTAACTGATAGTTATAATCGCTGTAAATAGCTGTAAAGTTAGAGAACAACTTATCATTGAATAGGTGATTCCAGCGTAGAGTACCTGTTCGGTTTCCCCAGTCGAAGCGCAGATTTTCTACTGCTCCTCCAAATACATCTCGTCCAAAGTAGCCCGAAAGGTAGATTCGGTTACGATCGTTAAGCTTGTAGTTGACTTTGGTATTTAAGTCGTAAAAATAGACGATGGTGTTATTAATATCTTCGTTATTGGATAGGCGAAGAAACAGGTCACCGTAGGAACGTCGCCCGGCTACCATAAACGAGCTTTTATCCTTTTGAATTGGCCCCTCAACTAGTAAACGACTGCTAATCAGGCCAATACCACCCTCGAGGCCGAAGCGTTTGGTATTCCCTTCTTTTTGACGAACATCCAGTACCGACGAAAGACGACCACCGTACCGGGCGGGAATTCCGCCTTTATAAAGTTTGATGTCTTTGATTGCATCGGGGTTGAAAACCGAGAAAAACCCCAACAAATGTGAGGAGCTAAATACCGGGGCTTCGTCTAGTAAAATCAAGTTCTGATCTATGCTACCACCCCGCACATTGAAGCCAGGGGCTCCTTCACCTACAGTAGAAACGCCGGGTAGTAGCTGAATGCTTCGGATAACATCTACCTCACCAAGCAGAGCGGGCATTTTCTGAATAGTCTGAATATCGACTTTAGCCGTACTCATTTCAATTTCTTGTACTTCAGGTACAACTTCGGCGGCAGTTACGATAATTTCTTCCAACTGAACCTCCTCTGAATTCATTTCTACGTTCAGCGTTTGGCTTTCTTCAATGGGTACAGTGAGGCTCTGTCGCTGGTAGCCGATGTAGCTTAACCCTACGGTATACTCGCCGGGAGGTACCGAGAGTGAATAATAACCGTACACATTGGTAACCGTACCAATTTCCAGCTCCTGAATATAGACGGTAGCACCAATCAGTTCTTCTCCAGTAGCGGCATCGGTAATGTAACCGCTAATCGTGACTTTCTCTTGGCGCATTTTAACAGGCGCTTTCTTTTTTTCGCGCAGCAGCAGTATTTTCTCATTCACAGTCTTGTACTGAATGGGATAATCGCGGCTGATCTTATCGAGAAAGTAACGCATAGAGCCTTTTTTCTTACCGAAAGAAACTTTTTTCTGCAAGGGTAGCCGATTGCTATACGAAAAAGTATAGCCACTCTGGCGGTCTAGTTCCTGAAGCAATTCCTTGATCGTTAGCGTAGGTTGAGAGAGCGTTACTTCTCTATCTAACGACTCAGGAGCTTGAGAAAAGAGGGTAAAATAAGTGAGGGCAACAAATACTAGTGACTTCATGGGTTATTGATGAAAAATGTGATTTGGTTATTTTCGAGGGTATATTGAATATCGAGTAGGGCACTAATTTCTTCTAGAACAGCCTCCAGAGGCTCATTCTGGAAAATGGAAGTAATTTGTAGCTCTTTTAGTACCTCATCTTCTAGTTGAATATTTACTTCGTAGTGACGGGTAATATCTTGAGCTACCTGACTTAAAGGTGTATCATCGAAACGGAGTATGTCGGTTTTCCACGACAGGTAATTGGGGTCAGTATTAATGAACTCTTGCAGTGGCTCACCCTCAGTATATAGCCCTACTTCATCTGGGGTCAGCATTAATGTGTCTTTCTGGTATGAAAAGGCAACTTTTCCTGAGTTCACCGTAACTTTTACAGTTTGGTCGAGAGAGTTAATATTAAATGAGGTTCCTACTACCCGCACTGTAGTGGGATTGGTATGGACGTAAAAAGGCGATTCTGGATTAGACACTACTTCAAAATATCCTTCACCTTCTAACTGAACAGTACGGCTATCTTCGCCAAAATCATCTTGGTAGCTAAGTCGGGCATGTTCGTTCAGATGTACCTGGCTACCATCGGGAAGTGTTACAACTTCTACGCTATCTTGGGCAGTAAAGGTATATGTGGCTAATTCAACAGAGGAAGTCTGCCAAGTTTGCCAGAAGACCCATGCTGCAGTAAGCAACAGGGCGAAAGAAGCCGCAATTTTCCATACTCGCTGTTGGTACAATGGAAGGCTACGGACGGGAGTAGAAACTGACTGATCTTCCACCTGCATTTTCGCCCAGACCCCAGACCAATCAACTTGAGCATCTATTTGTTGAAAATGATTTACCTGACCAGCTTGCTCCCAAAGTTGTTTTAAGGATTGCCATTCCGCTTGATTGTCGGAATTTTGTTGTATCCACTGCTCAACCTGGGCTCGCTCACTGTTGCTCAGCTGTTCTTTGGCATTCAGATAACGGATAAGTAGTAAGTGATCTATTGAATTATTTGGCTCCATACACAACTATGACATCGGTCGAAACCAAAACACGTATTCACCTCACAAATTTTTTTACTTTTTCACATTAGTCCCATTAATGGCAAAAACAGTAGGATTTGGGGTAGTAATGATTGGCGAAGCAGTTTCAGAGCTTTACTGATTTGGGTTTCCACCGTGCGTTTAGAAAGGTTAAGCTGATCGGCAATGGCCTGATTGTTCATTCCCTCAAAGCGATTCATAGTAAAAATCTGCTGGCATTGTTCCGGTAGTTGGCGAACAGCCTCGTAGATACGCTGAAGAGATTCGGCTTGCTCTAGTGGGTCAGCATAATCATGAGAGTTGTGCTCTTTACTGACTTCTTGATGATGGAACTGCCGACGTTCCTCCCGAGTGTGGGTATTAAGATAGCGTCGGTAAACTGCTTGAAATAGGTATGACTTTAGCGACTTTTCAATCTTAATGGATTCGCGCTTGCGGTACAGCGTGATAAAAACCTCTTGCACCAATTCTTTAGCAGCGTCTAAGTCGCGGGTATACTGAAGGGCAAAAGTGGTTAATACTGGATAATATTGCTCAAACAAGGATTGATAAGCGGCTTCTCGTCCGTGTCGAAGACCTTCTAGAATGCCTTCTTCTTGTTTTTGGGGTAACGGAATAACTGGCGATGGGTTCTTCACCGAATTTTGGCGTAAAAAATAATCCGCACAAGAATAATGCTATGAAGCTAAAAAAAGAAAACAAATGTGGATTGAGTAAGAAATTCGAGCTTAACGAAAATTCATTCATCGTATATAAATAAAAGAGCCTCCCCGAAGGAAGGCTCTTTATCACTCAATCATCATTCACTAATCTAAACCAATACCGTAGAACTGCTTTTCGCTAGGCTCATCGGGGTAGATGCCTTCTACCAAAACTCCTCCTTGTTCATCTTCTAACACTTCTCGTAAGTCATCCAGCGAGCGGATAGGTTGGTTAGCAATTCGGGTAATGACGAAGCCTTCTTTTACTCCTTGCTGACGCAGTTTTCCGGCAAATGCTTTAGTTATTTGTACTCCACCGGAAATATCTAGTTCGTCAAGCTGCTCGTCGGTTAACTCTTTAAACTCAGCTCCTAGTTGGTCAAACATTTCACCTCGCTGGGCTTTTACCAGTTTCGTTTCACCGCCACGGGTTTTCAGTGTCATTTCAAACGATTGCTCTTTTCCATCCCTGTTGATAACTACATTTACTTGATCACCGGGACGTTTCCGACCGATGTAAGAGAGCAAATCAGAGTTACGTAAAATTCTCTTCTCATCTACCTGAACGATAATATCACCTTGCTCAATACCGGCTTCTTCGGCTGAACCTCCTTCTACCACTTCGCGAACTAATACTCCCTGATTCAAGTCTAGGTCAAACTCTTTGGCTACGGCAGCATTAATTCCAACAATAGAAACTCCTAAAAATCCTCGCTGCACAGCTCCGTATTCCCGCAGATCTTCTATTACCTTTTTAGCGATATTAGAAGGTACTGCAAACGAATATCCCACGTAGTTACCAGTTCGGCTAGCGATAGCAGTATTAATACCAATCAGGTTTCCATCAACGTCTACCAAAGCACCACCACTGTTACCAGGGTTTACTGCCGCATCAGTTTGAATAAATGACTCAATAGAGGTTCCATCTTCATTACGCAAGATACCGATGCTTCGTCCTTTAGCACTCACAATTCCAGCGGTTACGGTAGAATTTAGATAGCTGAATGGGTTACCCGCCGCCAGTACCCATTCTCCGATTTTTACTTGATCTGAATTAGCAAACGAAAGAAAGGGTAAATCTTCTTCATCAATTTTAATCAATGCTAAGTCAGTGGTAGGGTCAGTACCAATTACCTGGGCAGCGTAGCTTCGGTTATCGGTTAGTACTACGGTTAGTTCATCGGCATCAGCTATTACGTGATTATTAGACACAATGTAGCCATCGGAGCTAATAATTACCCCGGAGCCAGCCCCCATGCGAGGTCGTTGTTCACCCGGACCTTGTTGAAAACGATCACCAAAGAAATCCCGGAAAAATTCAGGGATCTGCTCCATATTATTAGAGGCAGTAGCCGATTGTTGTACTGAAGTAATATGTACTACTGCAGGAGTTACTTTTTCAGCTGCCGCGGTAAAGTCAAACGGAGCCATAGTTGATGAGCGGTCGGCTACGTAGTTGACAAAAGCTGGAGTGTTTGTTTCATCTACTTGAAATACCCGATTGTCGTCTACGAAATGAGTATAAGCTGCTAGTGTGATCACACTAGCAAAAACCGCAGCAAGCACGGTCGTTAAAATATTTTTCATGGATTTTTGATTTATGTTTCTAATAGAAATAGTATTTGATTAACGGATAAAAACAAAAGCTAGTTTGATCTAGAACTGCTCTACCCGGTTAGGGTTTCATAATTAGATTACGCACTTCTAACAGAATCGTTGGGCGATAAATTACGATTAGGCTGTTAAAAATTGTTAAGAAAGCAATGTGCGGGGAGTTTGGCGCGTGGAGGGAGGAAGAAGGGAGACTGGATACCGAAGTCGGGAGTCCGAAGAAGAGTTGCAGTTTAAGGTCGCCGTGGCGCGATTGAATGTGCTTAAAAACTAACAACTGTATTCCGGCGGAGATCCGCACGGTAGCCTGAAACTTTCAAAACCTGAAACTTGTAACCAAATGACCGCGTAGCGGCCGCCAATCAGTTATTCCCAAAACCTAATACCCAATCCTTAACCGCAAAGAACAACTTCCTGAAAAAAATTAGGGCATTCAGTTGAAAGTAAATAACTTGCGGCTTGTTAATCAGTGCTGCGATATTATTCAGGACGATTATTGCTTATGCCAGAAACTATCCTAATCATTGACTTTGGTTCTCAGTACACTCAGCTTATTGCCCGCCGGGTGCGCGAACTGGACGTCTACTGCGAAATTCATCCGTATAATCACCTACCCGACCTAGTTACTCTGCCTACACTGAAGGGAGTGATTCTATCAGGAAGCCCTTGTTCGGTTACCGAGAGTGATGCTCCTATCCTGATGGTCGACTCCATGATTAACGGGCTTCCAGTGCTGGGCATTTGCTACGGAGCCCAGATGATGGCTCAGCAGTTGGGTGGTGAAGTACTTCCTTCTAAAATTCGGGAGTACGGACGGGCTCGGTTGAGTCATCTGGATTTGCACTCCCGCTTACTAAAAGAAATGACGGCTGATTCTCAAGTGTGGATGTCGCACGGTGATACCATCGCTGAAGTTCCGGCAGGGGTAGACGTGATCGCTAGTACCGAATCGGTGAGGGTGGCAGCTTACAAGTTACAGGATAAAGAGGTTTATGGTATTCAGTTTCATCCGGAGGTAACACATTCCACTGAAGGAAAAACGGTTCTACGCAACTTTGTGGTTCACATTTGCGGTTGCGCTCAAGACTGGACATCGGATCAGTTTGTGGAAGCGACTGTGGCTACGCTGAAAGAGCAATTGCAGGATGATAAAGTCGTGCTGGGCTTATCTGGCGGAGTAGATTCATCGGTGGCGGCTATGCTCATTCATCAGGCGATTGGCAAGAACCTGCACTGTATTTTTGTCGACAACGGATTGCTGCGTAAGCACGAATTTGAGGATGTTCTCCACTCCTATAAAGACATGGGACTGAACGTGACCGGAGTAGACGCCAAGCAAGATTTTTATAATGCTCTGACGGGAATTACTGACCCAGAAGGAAAGCGCAAAGCCATCGGTAAAACGTTTATTGATATCTTCGATCGGGAAGCTCACCGTATTGAAAACGTAAAGTGGCTTGCTCAAGGAACCATCTATCCTGATGTTATCGAGTCCGTTTCAGTGAAGGGACCTTCGGCTACGATTAAATCGCACCATAATGTGGGTGGGTTACCCGAAAAAATGCACCTGAAGGTAGTAGAACCTCTTCGAATGTTATTCAAGGATGAAGTTCGGGAAGTTGGTAGAACGTTAGAAATTGACGATGCTATCTTAGGAAGGCACCCTTTCCCAGGTCCTGGACTGGCTATTCGTATCTTAGGTGATATTACCGAAGAAAAAGTCGGGATTTTGCAGGAGGTAGATCATATTTTTATTTCTGGCTTGAAAAATAGTGGATTGTACGCCGATGTTTGGCAGGCTGCGGCAATATTACTACCAATCCAGGCCGTTGGAGTAATGGGCGACGAGCGAACCTACGAGCGGGTGGTGGCTTTACGGGCAGTCAGCAGTGTAGACGGGATGACGGCAGATTGGAGTCACTTGCCTTACAATTTTTTAAGTGATGTTTCCAATCAGATTATCAATCAAGTGAAAGGAGTGAATCGGGTAGTATACGATATAAGCTCTAAACCCCCCGCTACAATTGAATGGGAATAATATTAGTGACAACTATACGTATCAATCTCAGTTGGTAGTAGTACTGTGCTGAGTAGTGCACTATCAATTTTCAATTATCCACTGTCAACTACAACAATGTATCGTTCTTTGCGAATTTTAGTGATCTCATTTTTCGTGTGGGTTAGCATTTTTGATCAACTGTCAGCCCAGACGAGTATTAATTATAGGCAACAATATCAGCAGGCTAAGGCTCTCTACGAGCAAGAGAACTACCAACAAGCTATCGAGCAATTTCAGCCGATTAGCCGAGCCGAAAGAAGTAATCCTTACGCGCCTTATGCTTCTTACTTTTATGCTATGTCGGCCTTTAAGATGGGCGATTATGATTTGTCTAAGAATATGTTTCGGCAGATTCAGAGCAAGTATCCGCGCTGGCGGCAGATGCCCGAAGTTCTGTACGGGCTAGCTAATTGTTACTATGAATCAAGCGATTTTGAGCAGGCATTTTCTGAATCTGATCAATTACTAAAGCATCCACTGGTCAAAGCCAATGATCCGGTGCGCGAGGAAGTTCAGGCTATGAAGCGGTTTTATTTGGCGCAGGCTTCTGACGAAGTGCTGGAGCAGCTTTTACTTGATCATCCTGACGAGAAAGCGGTAGCGGAACAACTGGTAACCAACATCACCTATAGCGTATACGATGAAGACCAGGAGCGTAAGAAAGACTCGTTAGTTCAAGTTTACTCTATCGACCTTTCGGGCTTAGGCGTAGCTAGCCAGGCCGCTTCGGTTCGTAAAGAAGAATATCATTTGGCGGCATTTTTACCATTTTTACGAGATAAATTAGATGTATCTTCTTCGGGTAATCAGGTAGGGAATCAATTTATTCTGGATTTGTACCGGGGCATGAAGCTGGCTGCAGAAGATTTACGACAAGAAGGAATCAACGTACAGTTACATGCCTATGACACTGAGCGGGAATACGATGTTACTCAGCAGTTGCTAGAGCAGGATGAGATAAAGTTTATGGACGTATTTGTGGGGCCATTATACCAGGGGGCATTCCGGGCGGTGTCTGAGCACGCTCGCCAAAATCAAAAATATATGTTTAACCCACTCTCAGCTAACCCTCAAATTATCGGTGATAACCCCTTTTCCTATCTGGTAAAACCCAGTATTGTAACAGAAGCTAAGTTTGCTGCTCAGTATGCGATTGATTCGTTAGATGCTACTCAGGCAGTAGTAATTACTGGCCCTAGTAAGCGAGACTCAGCTCGGGTAGCTACATTTATCAATTATTTTCAGGAAACCTTGGGGCAAGAGGTACATCTAGAAATTATTGACGATTATAATGAAGAGACCATGGAACTCTTTGTAGAAAAACTACAGGAGCTACATGATTTGGGTGAAACCGTGGTATATGTGGCATCGGATCAAGAGTTAGTCATCACCAACGCCATCAGTGCCGTAGCAATAACTCGTTTACCCCTGAAAGTCATTGGTAACGAAGCCTGGTTCAATTTTACAACAATCTCGTATGAGCAGCTTGAAGATTTGGGTGCATATTTAATCAGTCCGGTTTATTTGGATTATCGTAATCCAGCTGTTCAGGAATTTCGTGATCGCTACCGTGAGATGTACTATCAGGTGCCTAGCAAAAACGTTTTTCTTGGTTATGACACCGTCTATTTTATCGGTCAGATGCTAAACGAGTATGGAGTGTATTTTCAGGAATTCTTTACTACAGAAAACCCAGTACCCAGCCGATTCTTCCAAGGTTATAACTACTTTCAAGCCAACGATAACCAGTACGTTCCAGTAATACAATTTGAGGAAGGGTCATTGATTATTTCAAAAGCTGACTATTAATTTTTATGCAAAGTCAACGCAGTCAAGCCTTATTTGAAGAAGCCCAGAATTATATCCCTGGCGGCGTAAACTCACCGGTTCGTGCCTTCCGGGCAGTAGGAGGGAATCCACTTTTTATCAAATCGGCAAAAGGAGCCTACGTTTATGATGAGGACGATAACCAATATATTGAGCTAATAAACTCTTGGGGGCCGATGATTTTGGGGCATCGTAACCCAGCGGTAGAACAAGCCTTAACGGAAGCTATTCCCCACTCGGTTTCTTACGGAGCTCCTACATCTCGTGAGGTTGATATTGCTCGATTAATAGTTGACATCGTGCCTTCCATTGAAAAGGTACGCATGGTCAATTCCGGCACTGAAGCAGCTATGTCAGCCGCCCGTTTAGCCCGCGGTTATACGGGGCGGGATAAGTTTATAAAATTTGAAGGTTGCTACCACGGACACGGCGACTCATTTCTGATTGCTGCTGGCAGCGGAGCAATGACGATGGGGGAACCGAATAGTCCCGGAGTGACCAAAGGCACTGCCCAAGACACACTACTCGCCACTTTTAATGATCTGGATAGTATTGATCGGTTGGTTGCTAGCAATCCGGATAATATTGCTATGATTATGATTGAGCCAGTGGCAGGGAATATGGGCTGTGTGTTGCCTAATGAGGGGTTTTTAGAAGGGTTGCGTTCCCGCTGCGATGAGCACAATATCCTACTGATTTTTGATGAAGTAATGACCGGGTTTCGGTTAGCTCCCGGTGGGGCGCAGGAGCTTTATGGAGTAACTCCTGATATGTCTGCGTTAGGAAAAATTATTGGAGGTGGTTTGCCAGTCGGGGCTTACGGTGGTAAGCAAGAAGTAATGGACTATGTGTCACCTGTTGGGCCAGTGTATCAGGCGGGAACCTTATCCGGAAATCCTATTGCTATGGCAGCTGGTTACGCCATGCTGAGTCAGTTACAGAATCGAAGTGGTCTTTATCAGCAGCTAGAGAATACTACTGCCAATATTGTAGAAGGGTTCAGGGAAAATATGAAGCGGTTAAATCTATCTTATACGATTAACCACGTAGGCTCAATGTTTAGTCTGTTTTTTACAGAACATCCGGTGAATGATTTCGAGTCAGCAAGTGCTTCGGATACTAAACTCTTTGGAGCTTACTTTCGTGAAATGCTCAAGCGAGGAATCTACCTTGCTCCATCCCAGTTTGAGGCATTATTCATCTCATCGGCCATAGACAGTTCTATGGTTGAAACAATCGTCCGCGCTAATTACGAATCTTTAAAGGCTATTCACTAAATGGCTGAGGGTGTGGTGTCAGGATGGGGGTAAGTAGCACCCTTTTACTTTCTGATCCTCGCGCTCATCTTCTTCCGACGTAAGCATCTGCTTATGCATAACGCCACTTCAAACTTCTCTTTTTTATTACGTATGCAATGAATTGCTTGTATTGAATACTTATTTTTTAGGATTGTACCTAGTTTAGTGACCGATAATAAGACCACTAAATTAAGGTACTTTGAAACGGATCATATTACTGCTTTTGACAATTAGTTTTGCCACAAAGGTTGCAGAAGCACAAAATTTTGGTAGCCAGGCCATTACTTATGAAGAACTGTACGATGACCCTTATGGCATCAATAAGTTCTTTTTACACCTTCAACCTATGTACGCTGATGTTTTTGCGACAAATATTAACGCTGGCTTTGGTATTGCGGCTAATTATTACTTAAAGGATAAAGCTGATTTTCACGCCAATTTTCGGCAGGCGTATACGCGCTCGTTCGATCTAGTTCGCGATGCAGCGATCAAAAATCAAGTCATCCTGAATACTCCTAATAACTTTACTTATTTTGAGTTAGGAGGAACTTACCATATTAAAGACGAAGAGAGCGATACTGAAACAAAGTTGGTACTCTACTCTCGTAAATATGCAAAAGGTAATCGTTGGGCAGCTCATGTTCCTGAACACACAGTAGTGCCATCTAAAGTGAGAAAGGTCATTGGGGCACGAGCTGGTGGATTTGCTTTTGATACATCAGTAGACATGAAGCAAGTTACTCAAGATCAGCAAGTAGTTTTAGTAGATGAAACAGGGGATCCATTTCCAATACAAGACTTTTATCATACTAATCTGGTAGCAATCGGCGGCTACGTCGGTGGCTCAATGAGTTGGATTAAAAATATGGCGATTAAGCCCGATAAAGGTTACGGAGTGCTGGTAGATGATTTTATTCTCAATACCTATCTAGACTTTATGCTAGCTCCGAGCCTAACCCTTGATACAGTGCAATACCGCGACCCAAATCTGAATAATAATATCCGGAAATTCTCAGCCGATGTAGTAGATACTAAGATTTGGGGTTATCGGCTTGGTTTAGAAGGTAAATACAATCGGGAATTAGGTTGGGCGTATGGTGCTGAGATCGGGTCACGACCGGGGATTAAGGGGCGAGGCTTTTATGTTTTGTTAAAAATCAGCCTTCCGGTGTTTAGTACCAATATGAACCATAGCCGAGAGGCATTCGGGAAGTAATTCAACTTATAGAGTTCCTTTAGTACTCGGTAGGTTACTTAACTGACTTTCATCGCGCTGAATAGCCATTTTCAAGGCTTTGGCTAAGGCTTTGAAAGTTGCTTCAATCTTATGATGTTCATTATCGCCTTCTACTTTAATGTTCAGGTTACACTTCGCTGCATCTGAGAAGGACTTGAAAAAGTGATAGAACATTTCGGTGGGCATATCGCCCACCATTTCACGCTTAAATTCGGCTTCCCAGACCAGCCAAGGTCGCCCTCCCAAATCAAGGGCTACTTGAGCTAGACTATCGTCCATCGCTAGTAAAAAGCCATAGCGATTGATCCCACGTTTGTCACCAATTGCTTTAGTCAGAGCTTCGCCTAATGCCAGGGCAGTATCTTCAATGGTGTGGTGCTCATCAATATGTAAATCACCCTCGACCTGAATAGACAAGTCAATGCCTGAGTGTTTACCGAGTTGGTCGAGCATATGGTCAAAAAAACCCAATCCGGTTTGGTTATTGGTTTTTCCACTTCCGTCCAAGTTCATTTCTACAAAAACCTTGGTTTCTTTGGTATTTCGGGTGTGCGTAACTTTTCGCGGGGATAGAACCAGAAAGCGGTAGATTTCATCCCAACTCATAGTAGTTAGTTTAGCTTCAGGATGAGTGTCTTTACCGATAAAAATAGCCTTGCAGCCCAAATTCCCCCCCAGTTCCACATCTGATGCCCGGTCACCAATAACGTAAGAATTTTCTAGGTCATACTGGCTAGAAATGTAATGAGTGAGTAACCCGGTGCGCGGTTTTCGGGTAGGAGCGTTATCAGCAGGAAAAGATTTATCGATGAGAATTTCGTGAAATTCAATGTTTTCTCCCTTCAAAATATTAATCATTTTTTGGTGAGCAGGCCAAAAAGTATCTTCGGGAAACGAGTCAGTACCTAGCCCATCCTGATTGGTCACCATTATAAACTTATAGTCGGTTTGCTCACCAATTTTTCGAAGATTACTAATAGCCCCCGGCATAAATTCCAACTTTTCCAGTGAGTCAATCTGCTCATCCGCTGGTTCCTGGATAATCGTGCCATCGCGATCAATAAAAAGAAGTTTTTGAGGCATAGCTAACTAAGCGTTTAACGTTTTTTCAGCCTTAGGGTGGTACTGACTGATTGCATCAACAAGCAGTTGATTTTCTCGTTCGGTTCCTACGGTGATTCGCAACCCACCTTCGCATAAACGCACTGATGAGCGGTTACGGACAATCACTCTTTGATCTACTAAGAATTGATAAAGTTCTGGTGCATTAATAAACTTAATCAGAACGAAGTTGGCATCCGATGGATGGATCTTTTCTACCGTTTCTAATGATTGAAACTGAGTTACTAACCAGTCTCGCTGATTTTTAATAGCAGCAATATAGGATTGATATTGCCGAATATTTTGTAGGACCTTTAGAGCGGTTTGCTGGGTTAGCATTGAGACGTTGTAAGGCATTTTTACCTTATTGAGAAATTCCAAAATGCTGGGTGAAGCAAAAGCCGCCCCTAATCGGAGGGCTGCCATCCCCCAGGCTTTACTAAAGGTTTGCAAAACAACCAGATTAGGATAATCAGCCAACTTCTTAAGAAAGCTCGTCTGACCAGTAAAATCAACATAGGCTTCATCTACCACTACTAAGCCAGAGAAGTTTTCTAGAAAATAGAGAATATCATCAGCTGCCAGTAAATTTCCAGTAGGATTGTTAGGCGAGCAGAAGAAAATGATCTTGGTGTTTTCATCAATGGAACTTTCCACCGTTGCCCGGTCAATCTGGTAATCTGCGGTAAGTGAAGCTGATCTGACTTTCACATCATTGATTGAAGCGGCTACTTCGTACATTCCGAAAGTAGGAGGAAGGCTGACGATATTGTCTACCCCTGGTCGACAGAATACTTTTATCAGCAAATCAATGGCCTCATCACTACCATTTCCTAAAAAAATGTGATCAATAGGAACATTCTTGATTTCGCTAATTCGCTGCTTTAGAGCTATCTGATACGGATCGGGATAGCGGTGAAAAGCAGTCTCAATACTGCGCCCTGGAGTGCCGTAAGCATTCTCGTTGGCGTCCAACCACGCCTGGGCTTCCCCCGAAAATTCCGACCGGGCTGAAGCATAGGGTTGCAGGTTGAGTAGGTGGGGACGGACTAAGGTCTTTATATCAATTCCCATAAACTGTTTTCTTTATACTTCAGTGGATGTAAGTGCATTTGCTTCTATCTTCTGTAACCGCAGACTCACTGCGTTTTTGTGAGCATCCAGTTGTTCAGCCGCAGCCATCTTTTCCACGTGTGGCCCTAACTGAGTTAGGCCTTCGGGGCTGATAGATTGATACGTAATCTTCTTTACGTAGCTGTCCAGAGAAATACCGCTATACGATCTGGCAAACCCATTAGTCGGTAAGGTATGGTTCGTACCCGAAGCGTAGTCACCGGCGGACTCAGGAGTGTAGTGTCCGAGAAAAACAGAACCCGCACTGTGGATTCTCTCAATCGCTTCATCAGGGTTTTTAGTAGCGATAATTAGGTGCTCAGCAGCGTATTCATTTAGTAGCTCGTAGCCTTCTTCCAAACTCGGCATAATAAAACATATGCTGTTCTTCAGAGCCTCACGGGCAATCTTCTGACGAGGTAGCTGTTTGATCTGATACTTCACTGCCTCTATCGTTTCATTTACTAGAGCCCTGCTATCTGATATCAGTACTACCTGGCTATCTATTCCGTGTTCAGCTTGAGAAAGCAAATCTGCTGCTACAAAAGATGGGTCAGCCGATGCATCCGCCAGTACGGCTACTTCTGATGGACCAGCCGGCATATCAATCGCGACTTCTGATTTACTTACTAGTTGTTTCGCAACAGTGACATATTGGTTACCAGGGCCAAAAATCTTATGAACTTTGAGAATACTCTCAGTACCATAGGCCATAGCAGCAACAGCCTGAGCACCTCCAATTTTAAATACCTTATTGATTCCCACCAACTGGGCAGTGTAAAGAATAGCCGGATTAATTTGCCCACGACGATCGCAGGGGGTACATAAAACAATCTCTCGGCAACCCGCAATCTTAGCGGGAATTCCGGTCATCAGTACTGTAGAAAATAAGGGTGCGGTTCCGCCCGGAATATAAAGTCCCACTTTTTCAATGGGAACGCTACGCCGAAAACAGCGCACCCCTGGCATAGTTTCCATTTCTAAAGTATCCGTTTTCTGAGCTTCATGGAACTTGAAAATATTGTGATAAGCAACCTGAATGGCCTCTTTCAACTCATAGTCGAGCTGTTGGCTGGCTAAGTCAAATTCTTCGGCAGAAACCTCGAAATGTTGTAGTTCTACGTGGTCGTACTCTAGGGCAAAGTAACGCAGAGCGACATCTCCCTTCTTGCGAACTTTTTTTAGAATGGGTTTTACAATTTTCTCAATTTTTTTGAATTTCTGCGTTGGCCGACGGGTCAATTGTTTCCAATCTTCCCGCGCTGGGTTTTCTACTATTCTCATACAATCATTTTTTCAATGGGAACCACTAGAATGCCTTCGGCTCCGGCTTCCCTAAGCTTTTCAATTACTTCCCAAAACTGATCTTCCTGCACCACCGAATGAATGGAATGCCAGCCTTTCGTTGCCAGAGGAACCACCGTGGGGCTTCGCATGCCCGGCAAAAGATCAACAATGGCGTCGATAGATTCTTCAGGAGCATTGAGTAGAATATACTTATTTCCTTGCCCAGCCTGAACCGAATTAATTCGGAAGACAAGTTGATCAATTAGACTCTTCTTCTGTTCGGAAGCAGCTTTATTTCCGATAAGAACCGCTTCAGAGCGGAAGATGGTTTCTACTTCCTTCAGCCCGTTGCTTAACAGCGTACTTCCCGAACTTACGATATCACAAACGGCATCAGCTAGACCAATGCTAGGAGCAATCTCTACCGAACCTGAAATCTCGTGGATTTGGGCACTCAACTGCTGTTTTTCTAAAAACTGATTAAGAATCCGGGTATACGAGGTAGCAATATTTTTACCCTCGAAGTAGTGTGGTCCAGGGTATTCTTTATCACGAGGAATAGCCAATGACAGACGACATTTGGAAAACCCCAATCGCTTGACCAGTAAAATATCTTTATCTTTTTCTACCATTTCATTTTCACCCACAATTCCTAAGTCCGCTATGCCATCTTCTACATAGCCAGGAATATCATCGTCCCGTAGAAAAAGGAACTCTGCCGGGAAGTTATAAGAGACAGCCTTGAGGCGACTTTTTCCATTATTGAAATGAATGCCACATTCGTTAATCAGCTTGATAGACTGCTCGCTGAGTCGCCCTGATTTTTGAATGGCAATGCGTAGTATATCTTTCATGAAAATAAAAAATGTCAGTAGGTATGTAGGGTGATTTAAAAGGAAATAGTACCGTCTAAATTGTAGTAATCCAAGATCAAAGTAGTAATCAGCAACAAATATACTCTACGGATATTGGAATACGAAACGAACTACTTAATATTGGTGACATCTTAACTGAAAATTGCTGGCACTCGCCTTTTGGTATGGCAAGTATTTGATTTTCAAATATTTACGCACTTATGGTAATAAATTACTTATCCTATGAAATACCATCCAATAACGTCCGAACTTTTTACTAAAAATCGTCGCCGACTGACGGAAAAGCTAAAACCTAACTCATTGGTAGTGCTGAACAGCAACGATATTATGCCGACCAATGCGGATGGTACTATGAAGTTTGTGCAGAATAGTGATTTATTTTACCTCAGTGGTATCGATCAGGAAGAAAGTATTTTGGTACTATGTCCGGATTTTCCGGATGAAAACTTTCGGGAGATATTATTTGTGCGAGAAACCAATAAAGAGATTGCTATTTGGGAAGGTCACAAGTATACCAAAGAAGAAGCCACCCAAACTTCAGGTATTGAAAAAGTAATGTGGACATCGCAATTTGAAAAGACGTTTTTTACACTAATGGCTCAGGCTGAGCATGTTTATTTGAATACCAACGAGCATATTCGTGCTAGTGTATCGGTACAAACCCGCGATGCTCGCTTTGTAGAATGGTGCCGAATCAACTATCCACTCCATCAGTACCAACGCTTGGCTCCGCTTATGCACTATCTTCGGGCAATAAAATCAGAGCATGAAGTTACCTTAATGCAGCAAGCTTGTAACATCACCCGAGACGCTTTTCTGCGGGTGCTAAAGTTCGTAAAACCAGGGGTAATGGAGTATGAGATTGAAGCCGAGTATATTCACGAGTTTGTCCGGCAACGCTCCCGGGGATTTGCTTATGAACCTATTGTAGCTTCAGGAAAAAACGCTTGTGTACTCCATTATTTAGATAACAGCGAGGAATGTCAAGCAGGAGATTTATTATTGATGGACGTGGGGGCTGAGTACGCTAATTACAATGCTGATATGACTCGCACTATTCCGGTGAGTGGACAATTTACCGATCGACAACGAGCAGTGTACAATGCAGTGCTACGAGTTCAACGCGAAGCAATGCAGCTGCTTCGTCCGGGTAATGTCATCAAAGAATACCATAAGGAAGTAGGGAAAATTATGGAAAGTGAGTTAATCGGCCTGGGCTTGCTGGATCGTACCGACGTGAAAAACCAAAATGAAAAACAGCCCCTGTACCGAAAGTACTTTATGCACGGTACATCGCACCATTTAGGACTGGATGTACACGATGTAGGAAATATCTACCGCGAGTTTGAATCGGGTATGGTTTTTACAGTAGAGCCTGGGGTTTATATTTGGGAAGAAAATATGGGAATTCGCCTAGAGAATAATGTGGTGATTCAAGAAGATGGTTTGGATGACCTGATGGGCGATATTCCGATTGAAGCGGATGAGGTTGAAACGCTGATGAATGAAAAATAGCCATCGCTTTGGTAAACGATGGCTATTACTAGAAAGATGAAATATATGTTAGTAGCGACGCTCCTGCATTTGCGGACGAGGCCGTGCTTTACTTACTTTCAAATTTCGGCCTTGCACTTCGGCACCATCAAGTTCATTGATTGCCTGAGTACCCGCTTCATCGTCGGGCATTTCTACAAAAGCAAAACCTCGTGATCTTCCTGATTCGTGGTCTTTGATGATTTTTGCTGAGGAAACTTGTCCGAATTCCTCGAATAGCTCCTGGAGCTCGTGATCTTGAACCCGATAATTTAGGTTCGCAACATAAATGTTCATGAGTGAAAAATTATAAATGGGAAACTGTCGGAACTACAGCGCGCAATTATTAGAAATAAAAATGATGTTTAAGTTCGGAATAGTTGTTACACTGCAATTGATCGATCTATATGAATTCAATGTACAAATTTTTGGCTCGAATTGTTCATAATTATAAAAATTAATTTTCACCAGGGCTAACACGAGTATTGAAATAGCTTTTTAGTCTAAAAAAATTAGCAAAAATGTTGAGAAAAGTGAATCAAAGAATGTAATTATCCTCGTAACAAAAGGCAGTAAGTCATTTTTGACAACTATTTGCCATAAATGTTAAGTTAAATCACAAGATATTTTTTTACTTCTTATGAATAAAATCTGGCTCAGAATTTATTCAACTTACGGCCTCATTGTTTTCGGTGGAGTCTTTTTGATTCTACTACCATTGTTCTTCCTGGCGATGCTAAATAGAAAATGGCATCGTTATGCTTTATTGCTCAACCAATTTTGGTCACGAGCTTTTCTGTTGGGTATGGGGGTTCCAGCAAAAGTACATGGGCGGCATCATCTGAAAAAAAGGCAAACGTATGTTTTTGCTCCCAATCATTTTTCCTTACTCGATATTGCTCTGATGGGTTATATTCCTAAACCTTTTGTCTTTGTGGGTAAGGTTTCTCTAGCAAAAATTCCGTTGTTCGGTGATATGTTCAGACGATTGCATATTCCGGTTGATCGAAACAGTTTAAAGAGCCGTTATCAAGCTTTGCAATTGAGTATGCAAGCGGTAGATGAAAATAAAAGCCTGGTTATGTATCCTGAGGGAGGCATTAGAACGGAGCACCCGCCTCAGCTAGCCCGTTTTAAAAATGGGCCATTCAAAGTGGCTATTGAGAAACAAATTCCGGTAGTCCCAGTCACTATTCCGTTTAATTATCTAATTTTACCTGATGACGGAAAACTATTGATGCGACCTCGGCGGCCAGTGATGGTGATTCATCAGCCTATCGAAACGAAAGGCTTAACCGAGAATGAACAAAATCAACTACGTAAACAAACGTTTCAGATTATCGAGCAGGAACTAAAGAAATTCCATCCTTCTTCAGAAAAAGTGCCTTATGAAAATAGATCGTGATACTGTAAAGAAAATTGCTCATTTAGCCCGGCTAGAGCATGACCCAGAAACTGAGAAGGCGCTGATGGCTAGTATGACTGAAATTCTGGATTGGGTTGAGAAACTGGATGAAGTCGACACTGAAGGGGTAGAACCACTCATTCACATGGCTTATGAAATCAATATTATGCGTGAAGATTATGTGGGAGAGCACTTAGATCGTTCGGCAGCTATCAAGTTAGCCCCACGCCATGATGAGCAGTTTTTCCGCGTTCCCAAAGTGTTAGATATGGGAGATACCAATTCTAAATAGGCCTTCTTACTAGTTTTTCGTAACCTCTTTTAATGAGTAACGTGGTCTTTTTTTAGAAGAGGCTGCCACTTACCACTCACGGCAATTCGCCATACCCACTCCAGCGGACCTGTTTGAAAAAACCGAAGCCATATCGCACTAAATATCATTTGGAAAGCAAAAAACAGAATAATGATCGGCAAAGTCTGCGAAGGGCCTACTCTTCCTAAGAGCCCTAAACCCAACCCATTAAATAGCAGTACTGCCACTATTGATTGCATGATATAGTTAGTGAGTGTCATTTTTCCGACTGGAACTAGAGCTTCTAGGTAAAGCCGTACCCTCGAGTAGCGAAATAGCAGGATAAATCCTCCGAGGTAAAAGGCGAATAAGCCAATTGTATTCATGCGGTAACCAAACGAGTGCAGAATTTGGTAGGCTACTGGAGATTCCTCATGAGAAAATATAGGATGAACAAATATGAAACTGCCGAATAGGAAAACTGGAATGCTAATGATGAAAGCCCGGCGAATGTAGGGGAGGTATTCTTCAGTGCGATTAAACAAATCTACTTTACCCGCCCAAAGCCCCAAAAAGAAGAAACCCAGAATGTTGGAAACATATCCTACAAAATACCACGGATCTACATAGTGTTGGTTCTCAATCAGGGTATTCATTTTGACAGTTTCCCAGTACGAACCACTTAAGAACGCCTGTTGGATTCGCTGTATTGATATACCGGAGGGTGATTCGTGCGGAATAGTCATTTCCAGAATGCTTTCACTAGCGGGCACCACAAAGGCTAAAGTAACAGCAAGTACGAAGATTATGGTATTATTCAACCGATATAGAACCATTAGAAACAGTCCAGCAACGAAGTACCAACGCAAAATATCTCCCCACTGAATAAGGTAAGCATGAATGAGGCCAATGGTGAGCATCACTAGCAGACGCTTGATAAATGTGCTGTGGAAAGAAATGCCTAACCGTTCGGCCTTACGTATCTGAAAGTAAAACCCTAAACCAAATAAAAAGGAGAACAGTACTCTTGATTTAAGCTTGAAGAGTAAAAGGTTAACTTTAAATATGATTTGGTCGAGTTCGGGAAATGGTAGTGCAGCTATCTGTGAGTCAGTCATGAAACTAGGGTAGCCCGAAAAAGCAGTAATAAAGTGAGTTAAGAGTACTGTTAACAGGGCGAAACCACGTAAGACATCCACTATTTCAATTCGACGGCTGGCTGTGGTTGGTAAAGTTGGGCTAGTCATGATTTTGATTAAAAAATAGGGGAGATCGTAGTTCCCCAATAAGCGTATGGTTTCTTTTAGCTAGTAAAAAAGTATGCCAGGTTTTCGGGAGTGTGCCCAGTTAATATTGGTTAACCTACGCTGATTCCGATAATTTATTCAAGTTTTTATATCCTTTTATGCAGAAAATCCGTAAATTAGGTAGATAATAAAAATATTGTTAGATTTGTCTAAATTTTATGGACAGCTCAAATCTTTGGATTGCCTTTGGCTTAACCCTCTTTGCCGGATTATCGACGGGTATTGGTAGTGCCTTGGCATTCTTTACTAAGAACCAAAGCGCCCGTTTTTTGTCAGTATCTATGGGGCTTTCTGCTGGGGTAATGATTTATATTTCTTTTGTAGAGCTTTTGGTTGGAGCGCAAGATTCCTTGGTGGGGGAGTATGGGGCAAAATGGGGAAACTGGTATACAGTTCTGGCATTCTTTGGTGGTATCGCCCTGATCGGAATTATCGATAAGTTCGTCCCCAACTACGAAAACCCTCACGAGTTTCCGGAAGAAGAGCCATCACTTCAGCGGGAAATCATTCAACTAAAAAACCAGAAACTACTTCGGGTGGGGTTATTTACCGCCTTGGCTCTGGGTTTACATAATTTTCCGGAAGGGATCGCTACCTTTCTAAGTGCTATGAAAGATGTGTCGTTGGGAATCCCGATTGCTGTAGCCGTAGCTATTCATAATATTCCCGAAGGAATTGCCGTATCGGTACCCGTATTTTACGCGACCAATGATCGGAAAAAAGCATTTACGTACTCCTTTGCATCTGGTCTCGCTGAGCCAGTGGGGGCATTTATTGGTTATTTAGTACTGATGCCGTTTATCAATGAAACCATCTTTGGGTTATTGTTCGCCGGGATTGCGGGTATTATGGTATTTATTTCGCTAGATCAGCTACTGCCCGCTGCCCATGCTTACGGAAAGCACCATCATGCCATCTACGGATTGATTGCTGGCATGGCAATTATGGCAGTGAGCTTACTGCTGTTTATCTAAAATCATTGTGTTCAGATGTTAGTGTATTCATGTTTTGAGTCTCGTAATTTTGAACATCTGAACACTATCCTTTCTTATTTAAGAAGTTTTCGACAAACTCAAGTGCTCGATTCTCTGACCAAAAGTTTTTTCCTTTGGAATACCCCCGTTGCATGAAACCTACGTGTCCGCCAGCTTCAGGAGCCTGAAAATGTAGATATTGAGTGGTCTGCTCTTCTTCCGTTAAGTAGCATTCTTTGGCTAGAAAAGGATCATTCTGTGCGTTTACAATTAGCGTAGGTACCCGTATAGATTGTAAAAAATGAATACTGCTACACTGCCGGTAGTAATCCTCTGCATCCTGAAAGCCGTGCAAGGGCGCAGTGTAGTAATCGTCAAAATCTTCCAGTGAACGTATTTCGGGGAAGAACTCTGAGCTAATTTTTTCGGGCATAATGGCTTCTTTATCGCGGATTTTCTTTTTCAAGTTCCGCAAAAATCGTTGGCTGTACAGTATGTTTTGAGGCTGAGCAATTTGTCGAGAGCAGGCCTGCAAATGAATTGGAACTGAAAAGACCACTACTGCTTTTACTTTTGCGTTGAGTTCATCTTGTTGCTCACCTACATATTTTAGAGTAAGGTTCCCACCCAGGCTAAAGCCAATTAAAACAATGGATTGGTACGGATAGTGCTCTATAATATTACTCACCAGGAAGTGTAAGTCAGGCGTAGCTCCGCTATGGTAGAAATGTTGCGTTTGATTAATCTCTCCACCACAACCCCGAAAGTTCCAGGCTAAAGCATCGTATCCTGCTCGGTTAAACGCCTGCACCATACCTCTCATATAAGGTCTTTGGCTATCACCCTCTAGTCCGTGAGAAACAATAGCTAAGGTAGTTGACCCAGTTTTGGACCAGTCGAGTAATAAAAAATCGCCATCAGGAGTAGCTAATCGCTCTCGCTGGTAGTTTACACCTGAAACTTTGCGGAACTGCGACGGAATAATCGTCTGCAAGTGTCCATTAAATAAATACTGAGGTGGTTGATAATCCGATGTGGTTAGTAGAGGCATAAGTTGCTCACTATTTCAAGAAAGTGTAGTCTTAGTAATAAGAAAATTATTGTGAACTCATTTGAATGATCAGCATATAGATTGGCATACCGAAGGTGATATTGAGAGGAAAAGTAATGGCTAGTGCCATGGGAATATAAAGGCTGGGGTTGGCCTTAGGAGCAGCTAGTTTCATGGCAGCAGGTACCGCTATATATGATGCACTAGCTGCTAATATTGCGAATAAAAATCGGTTACCTGGTTCATCAGTTACTGACTGACTCATTATTGCTACCACACTACCATTGACTAGTGGAATTACTAGGGCAAAAATGAGTGAAAACCAACCATGCTCTAGAAAAGATGATAGCTTTTTACCACTAGTAATACCCATATCTAGTAAGAAAACAGCCAAGAAACCTTTGAAAATATCGGTTGTAAAGGGCTTAATGCCTTCTGCCTGCTGGTCACTAGCTAGAAATCCGATAATTAGACTACCCAGAATTAATAGTACACTGCCATTAGTCACGGAATGTCTTACCACTTCATTAAAGGGTAATTGTTGACTCTTATCTTTGTCAAAAATAGCAATGAGTAAAACTCCCACGATAATAGATGGAGCTTCCATCAATGCCATAACCGCAACCATATGCCCACCAAAGCTAATTTGCTGAATGTCTAAAAAAGAAACTGCCGTAACGAAGGTTACTGCACTTACTGAGCCATAGGCAGCAGCAATTGCCCCAGAGTTAGCTATACTGAGTCGTCGTCTTAGAATAAAAAAAGTGTAAAAAGATACGCCCACTGCTAAAAAAACACCGAAAAGTAGCGACCATACTATTTCCATATCGAGAGCACTATGGGATAATTCCTGCCCTCCTTTAAACCCGATAGAGAAGAGTAGGTAAAGTGAAATAAATTTGGAAGAAGAAGGAGGGATTTCCAGATCGCTTTTCACCTGTACTGCCAAAATGCCTAGTACAAAAAATAGGAGAGCTGGATTAGTAAGATTATCAAAAAGTAGATCTAGATTCATAGTACGGACGGTTTTGGTTAGTACTCTGGGGTGTAAAGATAGATGGGCATAAAGTCCGGTGCAAGCAGCATCTCTCCCACAGGATAAAGAGGCAGAATACTTTCCGATTGGATGATTGTCTAAAATTTAGGTAATTTCCACTCTTTAAAAGCAGTTTGAAAGGATTTATGAGCACTCGCGAGAAGTTATACCGCATTATTTTCGAATCAGATACTCCGCCTGGAAAGTTATTTGATGTAGTGCTACTCATTGCCATTTCACTCAGTATGTTGTTGGTAATGCTGGAAAGTGTGCAGCAGTATAGTGACAAATATGGTGAATACATTAGGATAGGGGAGTACATTTTTACAGCATTATTTACTATTGAGTACGGTGTTCGTATCTATTGCGCTCCGAACCGCTGGAAATATATTACCAGTTTTTACGGGATTATTGATTTGATCTCTATTCTCCCGACATTTTTAAGCATATTGGTTGAAGGGTCTCAGTATGCCCTGGTCATTCGAGCCTTACGTTTACTGCGGGTATTTCGGGTATTGAAATTAACTCACTTTCTCGGTGAAGCAGAGGTATTACGCCGAGCACTTCGTCAGAGTTTTGCTAAGATTACAGTATTCATTGGAGCCGTAATGGTTCTAATTTTTATCGTAGGATCTTCTATGTACTTGATTGAAGGGCCAGAACATGGATTTACCAGTATTCCGGTCAGTGTGTATTGGGCAATTGTGACGCTCACTACGGTAGGCTACGGTGATATTGCCCCTCAAACCGTGGCTGGACAAACCTTGGCCTCCATTGTGATGATTCTGGGTTACGGAATTATTGCGGTACCAACAGGAATTGTATCAGTAGAACTTTCCCGAGTGGATACAGATCATCTAGCTCACGGAGATCGAGTAAAAAAAGAAGCCGACATTTGGCTTTCTAGCTTTAATAAAACTCAGTGCGCCACCCAACCGATGGGTTGGCAACGGGTAGAAAAAGCAGATACGAAGCATTTTCAGTCAAAAGGTCAGCATTAGAAGTGATTACAATATGGGCTCTTTCACTTATTTGCTTGGTTTGTACGGAATTGTTTACTTTCTTTGATCGTTTAAGAAACGTTATGGCACAACCATTTTCTTTTCTTCTTTTCCCATCCTCATGTAGGCGGAGTTTTTTCAGGCGTAGGTCGTAGTATATCCTCAATTGCGCTAGCCTAGAAGCATTTTCCCTTAGTCATAACGTTTAGCACATCTCATGAAATTTACCGTTACCGTAGCCACTGAGGCTCACGAGCATTTTGCTGAAGAAATTAGTCAGTTGATTCAACAGGCAGCAGTAGCCCGAGGTACAGGGATTGCCAAACGTCCTCCGGAGTATATCCGTCGCAAGATGAAGGAGGGAAAAGCCATTATTGCGCTACAGCAGGCTCAGGTGGCAGGTTTTTGCTACATTGAAACCTGGGGGCACCGTAAGTTTATCGCTAACTCCGGACTCATTGTTCATCCCGATTTTCGGAAGCACGGTTTGGCCAAACTCATCAAGAAAGAGGCATTTAAACTCTCCCGCCAGAAATATCCTAATGCCAAGCTGTTCGGAATCACTACTAGTTTGGCGGTGATGAAAATTAACTCAGATTTAGGTTATCGTCCGGTAACTTTTTCAGAACTTACTACAGATGAGGATTTCTGGAAAGGCTGCCAGAGTTGTCCCAATTACGATATTTTAACCCGCAATGAGCGGAAAAACTGTCTGTGTACCGGAATGCTCTATGATCCTAAAGAGAAGGAGAGTAAAAAGTGGAATGTGCGGAACCAGATTAAAAAATATGAACGTTGGCTGCGACTGAAGCGAGAAGCTTTTCTCAAGAAGAAACAACCGATCCTTAAATTAAAACTATTTACAAAGTCATGAATAATTCATCGGCTGAAAAGCAGCCAGTTATAGTGCTTGCCTTTAGTGGTGGGCTAGATACCTCCTATTGCGTGGTATATTTGCGCCAGCAGGGCTACCGGGTTCATGCGGTTACAGTGAATACTGGCGGCTTTACCCCAGAGCAGCTGACTGAGATGGAACAGCGGGCACGTCAGCTAGGAGCTGAAAAATTTGTGGTGCTTGATGAAACCAAGCGATTCTATAAAAAGTGTTTGCGCTATCTGGTGTACGGAAATATTCTGCGTAACCATACCTATCCGCTATCGGTAAGTGCTGAGCGGGTATTTCAAGCGTTGGCTATCGTGCAGTATGCTCAAGATAATAAGGCAGAATACGTCGCCCATGGCAGTACCGGAGCTGGTAATGACCAAGTTCGCTTTGATCTGGCTTTCCGGATTTTATCTCCTAAAGTACAAATAATCACTCCCATTCGTGATCAGCAATTAAGCCGTCAGCAGGAAGTAGAATTCCTGAAGGAAAACAGCATTGACTGGTCATGGGAAAAAGCAAAATATTCAATCAATCAGGGTATTTGGGGAACCTCGGTTGGCGGACAAGAGACGCTTACTTCCGACCAGCATTTACCCGAAGAAGCATATCCTAGCCAGATGGTAGATCGTGGTTCTCAAAAAATCACGCTAGGGTTTGAAAAAGGTGAAGTAGAAACCCTAAATGGAAAATCCTTCAAACACCCCATTGAACTAATTCAGGAGTTACAAAAGATGGCAGCAGTCTACGCCATTGGGCGCGATACGCATGTGGGTGATACCATTGTAGGTATTAAAGGGCGAGTAGGTTTCGAGGCAGCGGCGCCACTCATCATCATTCATGCTCATCAGCTACTAGAGAAGCATAACCTAACCAAATGGCAATTGTACTGGAAAGACCAGTTGGCTACCTGGTACGGTATGATGGTTCACGAAGGACAGTTTCTTGACCCAGTGATGCGAAATATTGAAACTTTTCTGAAAGATACCCAGAAGTTGGTGAGTGGCGAAGTCTATATTCAATTACATCCGTATCGATTTGAATTACAAGGTATTAGCTCTACTCATGACTTGATGTCTTCTGAATTTGGCGACTACGGTGAAGCTAACAAAGCCTGGACAGGGGAGGATGTAAAAGGATTTACCAACATTGCGGCCAATGCCACCAAAATATGGTTTGCCGTTAACCGGAAAAAACGTGACAAAAGCTAGAATAGGAATCGTAGGTGGGGCAGGCTACACTGCGGGAGAGCTCATCCGAATTTTATTAAACCACCCTTACGTAGAAATTAGTTGGGTACACAGTCAAAGTCAGGCCGATAAGCCGATTACTTCTGTACACCAAGATTTACTTGGCGATACTGCGTTAACATTCACTTCGACACTAGACTGGTCAGCGATTGATATATTATTTCTGTGCAGTGGTCACGGGGCATCTCAGGCATTTTTGGAGCAGAACGATGCACCAAAAACTATTAAAATTATTGATCTGAGCCAGGATTTCAGGATGGCTGACTCTTCTCACAACTTTGTGTACGGTCTGCCAGAGCTTCAGAAAAACCGTATTAGGGAAGCTGAGCGGGTCGCGAACCCAGGCTGTTTTGCTACTTGTATTCAGTTGGGAATTCTACCTTTAGCCCAAGCCGGGTTATTAGCAGAAGATGTACATATTCACGCTATTACAGGGTCAACTGGAGCTGGGCAGAAGCCAACGGCTACCTCTCACTTCAGTTGGCGGAATAATAATATCTCAATCTACAAAGCCTTTCGTCATCAACATTTACGGGAAATTAATCAGAGTATTCAGGGATTACTGCCTGGTTATTCTGCCAAACTTAACTTTTTGCCGGTACGGGGCAATTTCACTCGCGGTATATTTGCCAGCCTATATACTAGTATTTCTGCTTCCCTAGACGAAGTACAAAAACTGTATCAGCAGTTTTACGAAGACTCACCTTTTGTTCACCTTGCTACTGAAAATCCACACCTGAAACAGGTGGTCAATACTAACAAAGGAATAATCTATCTTGAGCAACATGAAGGTATACTGTTAGTGATTAGTCTGATTGACAATTTGTTAAAAGGTGCTTCGGGTCAAGCCGTGCAAAATATGAACCTGATGATGGGTTGGGACGAAACATCAGGCTTGAAACTGAAAGCTGTTTCATTTTAGCAATGCAAGAAGTTATGCCTTTTCGTAGCTTTTTCAGAAGTACATAATTGAGTAGTCATTAATTAGGCCAAAAAAAGCGCAAATACCCTCTAAAATCACTTCATTGTAGTAGAATAGGGGCAAAAATACTTAGTAGTAATTGCAAAAGTTGTAATTTCTAAAAGTTGATTAGGAAAGTTACAGAAGCTACTAATCAGACAATTAAGAAAATATCTTACTAGAGTCTTTTCCTATCTTGCCACTAGCCACATAGGTTAAAAGAATAATGATCCTTAATGCTCTTCCATCAATAGTATACTATCGCTGCTATCTCTTCTCAGTACTGACTTTGCTATTTCTCGCGGGAAATGGTATTGATGCAAAGGGCAGATACCTGGATCCCCCGGATAAGCCTCAACTGAAGTTTAAACAGTTTCTTAACGGACTTTCTCAAAGTCATGCTCTCTGCATCGTACAGGATTCACTAGGCTTTATCTGGGTTGGCACCTACAATGGACTGAATCGATTTGATGGAGTGAATTTTCAGGTATATGAAGCGAATGATAATGATTCTACTTCTCTGCCAGATAATCGAATATATGACTTGTTAATTGACCAAGAAAATAACCTCTGGATAGCTACCAATGGTGCTGTGGCTCGCTACGACTACCAGACTAACAGCTTCGTAAGGTATCAGTTCGCTGATGAACAGCAGGGTGTTATCGTTACGCGTTCACTGCTCAGTAAGAGTAATGGTATGATTTGGGCAGGAACCCACCGAGGGTTATATGAGCTTGATGAAGCCGGTCTACAGTTTACTAAAGTTGGGAACCTCGATTTGTCCAGCTTGAAAAGTCAAGTGATTAATAAATTATATGAAGATCGCCTACGCCAAGTTTGGATAGGCACTGCACCAGGTTTGTATGTATTATCCGCCGGAGATACAGTGGTGCAACCAATATTGTCAGCAGACAGTCAGCTAGCATCTGCCGATATATATGATATCATTCAGGATTACCGCGGCGACGTATGGGTGAGTAGTTGGGGAAACGGGCTGTATCGACTGCGGGGAAACCCTTTAGAATCCCCTCAAATTCATCATTATACCGCTGAAGATAATCATCCTTATTCTTTACAGGCAAACCGGGTTTTTAGTCTTTTAGAGGACAATGACCACCGGCTTTGGATAGGGACAGAAAGTAGAGGTCTTCACTTGTATGTTCCTCAAATTGACGGTTTTGTAACTTATGAGAAAGATGAAAATGAAAATACAGCCCTAAAAAGTAATTCGGTGTGGGAAATTTTTCAGGATGATGCTAATCGTCTATGGGTGGGTTCGTACGATCAGGGCGTATTTCTACACGATGATTTTTCCAGTAAGTTTAATGTCATCCGACAGGGTCATGGAGATAACCCTAGGCTAGGGGCTCGAACAGTATCTTCTTTTTTGGAAGATGGTAATAATATTTGGATTGGAACAGATGGAGGTGGTATCTCGGTATGGGATCGTGATAATAATACTTATCGCTTCTACAATCATCATCCTCAGGATAGTCGTGGCTTGGGCAGTGATGCAGTTTTGTGTTTGTTCCGCGATTCTGATAACACAATCTGGGTAGGTACGTGGAATGGTGGTCTCAACCGGTTTGATTCGGTCTCGAATGATTTTGAAACTTTTATGCCGGAAGAAGGAGTCCCTTCGCTAGGTGGTAAGAATGTGAATGCCATAGATGAAGATGCAGCCGGTAATCTGTGGATAGCAACTTGGGGTGAGGGAGTTACCCGCTACCAAAAATCGGATGGTAGCTTTTTAAATATCAAAAATAGTGAGGGAGGGGATAACTTATTAAGTGATAATGGAACCTGTGATATTGAAGTAGATGACTTAAGTGGCGATATATGGGTGGCTACCTTCGCAGGACTGGATCGGATTAGTAGCTTGAACGATAGTACTTTTACAAGCAGGAATTATTCTTATGGAAACGCGCTTGAGTCTGTTAGCGGTAATCAAATTACTTGCATATTTGAGGATACCGAGCATCGAATATGGGTTGGCACAAACAATGGCTTAAATATTTTTAATCGGCAGAAAGAAATATTTACTAAGCTCTTTAAGCATGATGGGTTGCCGGGTAACTTTATTAAAGCAGTGATTGAAGATGATAAAGGGCAGTATTGGATAACAACGGAGAAAGGGCTGGCGAAATTAGAAAAGAGCAACAATGGTTGGGACATTACAAGATATGATCAAGCGGATGGTCTACAGGCTAAAGAGTTTTTTGTAAACTCCGCCTATCGAGCTAGCAGTGGTGAGATATTGCTAGGAGGAATAAATGGGTTCAATTATTTTTATCCCGATGATATTCAACCGAACCCTTATCTGCCCAAATTACAGTTTACTGGCTTTAAATTATTTAACGAAGATGTTACTATTGGTGGGAAAGAATCGCCCCTTCAATCGGATATTAACGCAACCGAACAAATTGTACTTAGGCATGACCAATCAGTTTTCTCCATTGAGTATCAGGGAGTAAGCTTCACTCATCCAGAAAAGAATCAGTACGCTTTTATGCTCCAGGGCTTTGAAGACGACTGGAACTATGTGGGTAATCAGACTATGGCAACCTACACTAATCTCGACCCAGGCAAATACGTTTTTCTATTGAAAGGAGCCAATAACGATAATATCTGGAGTGCTACTGAGCGGAAAATATCTATCATAATCTTGCCCCCTTGGTGGGAAACCTGGTGGGCTCGACTCTTACTATTCGTGTTTATTTCCTTTGCTATCTTAACTGCACTGCATGTGCGCTTGTCAGTGATTAAAAGGCAAAAGAAAATACTGGAAAATGAAGTTACTCTTCGCACTTCTGAGGTGATGAGTCAGAAACGAGAAATTGAGCAGCAAGCGTCTTTACTAACAAAGACTAACGAACAAAAAAATAGGCTATTTTCAATTATTTCCCATGATTTACGAAGTCCTCTAGCATCATTGCAGGCAATTACTACCTTACTTGATCCTGAGATATTGCAAAAAGAAGATCTGGAAAATACTCGAAATGAGATTAGTCAGCGTATTAATAACCTCAGTGATATGATGAATGGTTTGCTAAACTGGGCAAAACAACAGATGGAAGGTGAAAAAACGTCACCCGAATCATTCGATTTGAGTACGCTCAGCCAAGAGATCGTACAATTGTATGAAGAACGAGCCGAAGCCAAGGGTGTTTCGTTAAAGAGACGAATCATGCCCAATAGTTTGGTTTATGGTGATCTGAATCAGGCGCGGGCAATTCTAAGAAATCTGGTAGGAAATGCTATTAAATTTACGAATCAAGATGACGCAATTGAGATTTTAAGTGAACCAAATGACTCAGGTGGTATGACTATTATGGTGCGGGATACCGGAGTAGGTATGGACAGCGAGAAAGCTAGTGATTTGTTTAACATCCACCCAGAATCCACGGTTGGTACATCAGGAGAAAAAGGTATCGGCCTAGGTTTAATATTAGCCCAGGAGTTTGTTGAGAAGAATGGTGGCAAAATATGGGTAGAGAGTAAGTTAGGGGAAGGCTCTACTTTCTATTTTACGCTTCCCTTAGGTCATAAGGCTTCGGTCGCTACTATAATCACCTAAGTAAAATGCCACTCACTTGAGCCTGGGAGCAATAAAACTTCTGAATTGATCAAGGGGCGTAATTGAATCGGTTCGGAAAGTCAATTTATCTCGTACCCACTCACTAGCGCGTACAATAGCTCCTTTGTTTTGCTCTCGTTGATGAGAGGACCGTAAAAATTGATAGTACAAAACCAATTCTCTTAATTGTTCTTCACTTAGGGAGCTGCGTTCCTTCTTTCCAGAATAGAAAATAAACTCAATAGAATCAGTTTGGATGAAATTGGTATGAGTCAAAATTAAACTATCAAGGAACAGTGAAGATGGTAAAGTAACTACGGTACTTTGCGATTGATTTCTATTACGAACGTAAAAGATATTGTTTCCTGTCTTACTAGTGTAGGTACTATCCGAGTTGGTCACGCGTGAAAATGTAAAGAGTGTATCGGTAGTTAAGTATTTCCGTAGTGCCCTGGGATTGTAATAAAATGGGTGGCGTTGTTGAAACAGAAAAGTAGAATCTAAGCTATCGACTTTGAGATAATTGACGGTGGTAGTATCGTTCGTTATCCAGAAATCTAAAATAACCTCAGATGAATCAAGGCTATCTTCAAAAGCCGAGTTCGGAATACGTTTTACTAAAGTATCACCAATCAGTACATTCCGGTTTATAAGGTCACTGAGGGCAGTATTATATTCCATCATCAGTGCCAGCGAATCTTCGTACCAGAACCGAGGGGCTTTGTACGTAGAAAGATTAATAAGATTGCTATCTGAAGTAGTTTGCATATTCCAGCGGACTTGCTTAAGTAGCTTTTGTTCGTGTTGATCTACTACCGAATCCAATCTAATTTGGTAGGCTAGGGTAGAGTAGTAGTTGAATTTTTGCCGAGAGCCTTCAAAGTTCAGTTTCCGCAACCGCCGGAGCGATTGCCTACGGATACTATCTAGTTCAGTAGCTAACTGGGTATTCCGAGTTCGGTTAGTAACCGCTTGCCGGAGAGAATCAGCTCGTCGGGCTTCCTGAGCCAAGAGTGAATCTAGCAAAACGCCTTCATAGTAGTTGATAAACTCATCTTCGGCGATTTCTTTAACGGTTTGGGTGAGAATATCATTATGGAAATAAACTTGCTGAATTTCTTGTCCGCTAACTAGCGAGAAAAAGCTTTTCAGAGTTTCTGCTCCCTGCTGCTGTGCCTGATTGATAATATTGGCCTGGTGAGCGTAAAAAACTAGCTTTTGAATGCAGTGCTCCTTTACTCGCTGGGCATCTTTAAAATTCACTTTGCCCTGGTAGTCAATAATCTCAAAACCCGGCACCGCTCGTTCTGGAATAAACCAAGGGTTAATATCGGCATTGAGAATCTGTGGTTCTAATCCAAAGAAATGCAGTTCTCCAGTTTCTTCATCCAGATAGAAAGAACTCTCATCGAGCTTACCAAAATCAAAGCCGGCTTTTACCCAACCTCGACCAACTAATGCCAACCGCTTTTTTCGCTCCGCCCGAGACATTTCCGAAACTTGCTCTTGGTAGGTGAAGTCTTGAAAATTAGCAGCTAACGTAAATCCATCTTCAAGATAACGCTGAAAAGCTAAACCAGAATCTGCTTGATACTGAGTAGAAACCTCCTGGTAAAGATTGAGTAAGACCTCAGCTTCTGTGCGCGAATCTGGATTCCAGTCGTCTTTTTCCAAGTGCTGATACTTTTCCCTCCACAGAAATTCAATAACGGGAAGATAGAACCTATTACCATTGAGACTATCTCGTAGATTGAGAAATTCTAGTTTTTCCAGAATATTGTTTCTGCTGACATTTTGCAGAACTGCTCGTCGCCAGCCATTTTTTCGATCATTCGTCGCTAAGTATTCTTCTTTGCGCTCATTTCGCGGTATTTGCTGGTACTGATGTAAGTCGTAGAGAGCATATTTTAATTCGGAATACAATTGATTGGCCTGCTGTTGCGGATTGCTTTCCTCAATGAGTACCAGCCTTGATTCATCGAGTGAGGAGATCACCTCTCCGTAGTATTCAGCCGTTACTAACTGCCCAATTTGTCGCACCTCGGTTACCATGTTGGTAGTTGTGCCCAATTGCAGACCGCTACCAAAAATACCAAAGGGGTTCAGCACAAACAATAAGAAGACCAATGCGATGATGAGCAGCGCATCGAGTACAAATCGCCAGTTACTGAATAGCAGGCTAATCATCAGCAGGCGGTTGAGTGAGATTTACTTTATCAATGAGCAGTTCGTCGCTACTAAATGAAATATATACTTCATCGTAATTCAGTGAGCGAAGCAGCTGGCGTAGCAAAGTGCGAGTATGATTCTGGGTAGTTTCCACAATACCCATGTATTCTAAATTATTGCGAATATCAAGTTCAGCATCCCGGAAAAATAGCTCCTGATCAGCCACGCTAATAGAATTGAGAAACGCGCGAGGATCAGAGATAACGGTATCTTCTTGAAAGCTACCCGGCGGATAAGAAAAGTTGACAATTTTGACCGGAGGAAGCTCCAAAGTAATCTTCCGCCCGTCAATCTGAATATCACTTTCTTCTATCTGAGACAAATCAACCCCTGCCTTTATTTTAGCTTGAGAGTAAGCCAGAAATCGAGCCTCACTAAGTTTGATAAACCAGGCCAGCTTTTTAGTTTTGGTACCGTGAACAATTTTCTCTACCGTAAATTCAGTAGTCGCTAAGTCACTGGCCTGCTGAATTTTCCCTACCACCAAACCCCGGTCTTCTTTCTGACAGGCCAATAGAAAGATCATAATCACCCCAAAAAGAATGTGATTGAGCCAATTCATATTCTAAATTTGCGATTAATTTCCTGAATAAAAGAAAATAAGCAGCGAGCAATTCGGCGCTGTCCTTGCGGGCTTAGTAAAAACTCGGCTTCCAGCCGGTTGTCGTAGAAAAGGTTTTCTACCAAAAAGGCAGGTCCCCGGGTTTTGCGAAGCACATAAAATGTTTCGCTCTGGTGCTCCTTCTCTTTGTCTTCATCACCATCAGTCATATCCTGCCGAAACCTGAATTCCGGAAATTCGCGTTTATACCATTTGGCCGCGATAGTGGCTAGCTCGTCACTCTTGGTTTGACCTACACTGGTCCAGACTTCGAATCCAGTGGCATTTGAACCAGAGCCAGAGGTTTTGTTGCTAGCCGCATTACTATGAATAGACAGAAAATAGTAATTTTTATTGCGGGAGTATAGCTGGTTAGCCACACTCACCCGTTCCTCGAGCGGGACATCGCTTTCTTCATCTACAGTAAGATTATGGTAGGGGATTCCCGCTTCGTCGAGCAGCTCAATCAGTTGTTGACCTATCTGACGGTTAATTACCCCCTCAAAGATTTCGGTGCCATCGTCAAAGGTATATTTCTTGCCTTTAGTCGTGTATTTTCCGTCAATCATACCGCCGTGTCCGGCATCAATAATGGGAATAAATCCGGTAGAAACCGCATCCGCTCCTTCATTATAAATATCTACGTATTTACGATACGCCGCCCGAAGCTTAACATCGTACTGATTTCGCTTGTAACCCGAACCATTGTAACCGTAGGCAAAACGATCCCAGTCGTAGTTGCCCCGATTTTTCTCGGAGATGAAATCTATTAGCGGAATATTATCTACCCGCTTGGTTTTGATAAATGCTAGGAAATCGAGAAAATGATAATATTCGGACACCTCCTGTTTTTGCTCAAAATCTCGGTAGTCCCGATAAAATTGATCGTCAGGGTTTGCATCAAGCTTCACCCGGTCGCGCAGGTTATGTTCCAGATTTTCGCCCAGCATCTGAAATAGCCCCCAGGACGTAGCATAAACCGCGGCTTTGGGATCGATGGTGCGAGCTATATTTAATCTTTTGTATTCATCTTCCCCGCCCAGATAGTATTCCGTAGTCCAATTGGGGTAAACAATAGACGGATACCGCTGCTGCCATTTTGTGATTTCTGTCTCAGTAAAACCCTGTTTTTTCAGCCAGTAGGTGAAACGATGCCCCTCGAACAGGATCTTAGGTTTACCGTTGGGCAAATGGCCTTTTCCAGAAGACTCAACTTCTATTACTGCCCTAATTACTGGCATAGACAACTCAATTCCCTCTTCTTGAAGTTGCTCCAAGGCTTGCGTTATTTCCTCGTCGCTGAGCACCTTCATGTGTATATTATCGCGAACCTGAACGAAGCCACCTTGTAAATCGGGAGAGTACGGTGACAGTATAGATTCAGACAAGCGTTCTTTAGCTTGGGTAAGTGGGGTAGGGGCGATGGTGTTGACTTTTCCTTCTAGCTGGTCTAGTTCAAGGTTCTCAAGTTGGAGGAATCGGTCATCTGACTCTAGAGCAGTTGGTAGTTTCTCCGGTTTCCTTCCACCTTCATCATCTTTTACTTCAGGACGGTCAGTTGTCCATCTGCGCTGGAGATACTTGAGTGACTTATCTCCAAAGTAGAAAGCGATCATCATTAGAAAAGCTGTCTCGAAGAACTCGAACTGTTGACGAATCAGAGCCAGTTGATCGCCAGTGTAGTATTCGTTACCAAAGCTGACTATGAGTAGCGATAAGCCACCCAAGAGTAGCGTAAACGCAATCATTCCTCGGACAGTACCGGGGGGTAGCCCGAAAGTTTGACTGCGGTAAGGGTTTTTGTCCGGAGCTTTTAAGTCCTCGGGGTTGACCGGAAAGCCCATCTTTTCTCGTTTGCGAGCAGATTCAATCTTTTCCCAATCTTCGTCGGTAAGCCCGTAATTGATATTATAATGATATACTGACCACATAAAGTAGCGCAGAAACACTGCTACCCAGACAACTGAAACTACTAAACCTAGAGCTTGAAATATATTTTCGTGCTGAAGGTAGACAAACAGTGCGCCCAAAAGCCCCGTCAGGGTAAGCACAATGGTAAGCAAACGCGTACCACTGAAAAAGAAATTATGATGAGGGTTGGGGCGGCCTTCACCCGAAGAGTAGTCAGTGCTGAGGTACCTAATTCCCAGCCACATGATAGTTCCAATAGCCGCAACGATGGCTAATCCAATGAATACTCCCCGTACATCGGGATTAACGCCAAAAGCAATCAAAAAAATGAAAGCAAGGGCAATCAGCAACGTACCACCAATTTGCAGGAGTAAGATTTTCATTGGCGAAGAAAGCCGTTGAAACCAGGGGAGATTATCGGGATTTTTCATACAGGTTGTAGTTGGGCTTGTTCAAACCAGGTTTCGTCTAGGATGCGGACAGTCACTACCTCATCGGTTTTGAGCAACGCACTAACTCTTTTATAAAATCGTTCAAAGGCCAGGCGGGAGTGAATAATCATTTTATCAGTGGCCGGCACTCCGGGAGAGGTCGCATTTACGCCGTCAGCAATGAGTATACAGCCCTCAGTATCGCGATGGGTATTACCAATGTGGATGTAAATATTATTGAATTCCGGCACTTCCTTCAGCTCCAAGTGATAGGTGAACCAAGGAAAACGTTTGCGATAACTTATCGTTAGGGGAGTGTCTTGCTGGCGAAATGAGAGTTGGTAAGTTCCTGGGGGAATGCGGGTTTGGCCGGCTACTTTCTCTAACTGATGTGTATCTTCCAGCGTATAAGCAAAGAATTTTTTGCGGAAGAAAATAAGACCCAATGAAGTGTTACCGTCGTCGAGATACCGAAGAATGGTGATAGTACTTTCGGGGTAAGATGGATTCGCTTGTTCTTGTTGCTGTAGTTTATTTTCTAATTCAGCAAAACGGGGAGGGAGTTGAAAAGTAGGTGAAGCGTGGTCGCTTGGGCTGGCGATAGGTACCTTTGGCTTTGGTTTCACGATATTAGCTACTGCTTGAAACCCTCTTTCTAGTAGCAGCACAATGTAACCAATGAAGCCAACGACCCAGAGCCATATTTCTTCTAGTAGCTCCGGGTTGGTCAGGAACAACAGCAGGGCAACCGTTAGCAGGGCCACGAAAAGTAAAGCGGCGAAGTGTTTCAAGGTTGGTAGGTTGTTGTAACGACCTGCTAAATTTAATCAATTTAGCTAAATATCATCATTACAGATTTTATCAGTAGTAAATCAGGTAAAAAATTTGTCACCAAATTTGCCTAGAAAATTTGATTACTTCCATAATAACTCTAGAGGTCTGAGGCTAATAACGAGATTACTATCTCCTCTCAGAAACCATCTTTCAAATAAAACTGAGCAAGTATTTTCACAATATTCTTATTCTCATCGATAAGCCTTGTTATTCGCAAATCGGTAAGGGTAGAGTAGGATAGATAAAAGACTAAACGGAATATTATTCCTGTCGTCCGTGCTATTACCTATTTAGGAGAAAGAATTATCTATGCACCGAAATAAAGATAGATTTTTTAATGAATGATTTTGCATTAGTATACTACAGCCGAGCGGCCTATCCATTCCAAAAAGAAGAACTATTAACACTGGCAAAAAGAGCTAGCGATCGTAATCATAGATTTAAAATAACAGGTTCTCTACAGTATCGGAATGGATATTTTTTCAGTACATGGAAGGTGGCAAGTATTCAGTACTTTCTTTAATGGAAGCTATTGAGTAAGACCCTCGGCATACTGTCCTCCGAAAGATATACCTACCTAACCTAACTTCTCGTTATTTTGATTCTTGGTATGTATATCAGAATCGTAGCAAGTTTATTCAAAATGACTTAATTGATCTGTTAGAAGTTATTTTAAAGAGGATAAATTCGGCGGTATTTAGCCAAGAGATAATACGGCGAAGAGTCTTGCGTTTGGTTATCAGGATTTCCTCTCTTTTTCACCAGAGAAGGCAATTAGAAGGATCTATTTTGAATATTTGTTGCGCAACCCTAAAATTATGATTAGTAAGTTGAGTAATATCTTTCTTATATGTTACTTAGCTATTTAACAAGCAGTCGCTATTGTTATGGGGATCTTTGCCGTAGTCTACTATAGCCAAGCGTGTTGTTCTTTCAGTGAAGAGCAGCTTATTACCTTAGCTCGTAAAGCAGAAGAGCGGAATCAGCGATTAGGTATTACAGGTTTTTTACAGTATCGGGATGGTCATTTCTTTCAGTATTTGGAGGGCGGTCTAGTCCGCCTACGCTTCCACAGGATGCAGGAGTGATTTATAGTTGATCAGATCATCAGTGAATAATACTTTTTCAAGATAGCGGTTTTGGCTTACTGGCCGTTGAGTCCTATCATATTTTTTCCAATGCTTCTTCAGGGGGCCGCTTCTCTGATGCGCTTGTTCTGGGGTCAAGTAATCCAGGCTCAGGTGGGGCCTTTGGCGATTGTATACCTGAATGCACTTGGCAACATGCTGAAGAGCGTTGGAAAAAGAAAGATAGTTTTTGGGTATGAACTCATCTTTGAGAATACCGTTGACCCGTTCGGCCAACTCATTTTCATGCGTACCGCGCATCATCGAGATGGCAATTTTGTTTTTCTTTAGCAGCCCAGTATAGGCATTGCAGCAGTATTGCATACCCCGATCGGAGTGATGTGTTAACCGCTGCGGCGGCCGCAAAAGAGAAGAAGGGCGTTGTCGTAAAGCCATTTGCAAAGCTTCCAGAGGTCCTTCGGCTCTCAAGCTTGGTTGCAGTGACCATCCGACAATCTTTTTGGAATAAGCATCCGTGACAAGACTGAGATAACTGAAGCTGGCCCCAGTTCTCAGATAGGTCATGTCCGAAACCCAAAGCTGATCAGGCCGATTAGGCTGTATGTCTTGGGCGAGATTAGGATACTTGAATAGGTAATGGTTAGACTCAGTAGTAAATGCCTTACGCTTTCGCCGTTCAGCGAGCAGATTATGGGTACGCATTAGCGTGAATAGTTTATCACGCCCCATTTTGATGCGGTGCTTCCTAAAGAAAGGGGAAAGCAGGTAATAGAGCTTTCGGGTACCTAGTCTGGGCATATCTTTCCGAATCCGATTAACTTCTTTTAAAATGAGCTGATCTCTAGCATCATCGTGTTTTTGCCGTTGTGCTGCTTTGTAATAAGCAGAGCGACTGATTCCCCCAGTGGAACTGCGGCCAGGCGGCAGAGTAAACTAATAGAAGCAAAAGGTTGCTGCTGGTTTACTTTTGTGATGGCTGGGAAGCGGGCTTTTTTCGCACGGGCACCTCAAATTTCTCTTCTGCTATATCAATCATGGTGTCTAATAGCTTATTCTTAAGCTCAGCCTCTTTGAGAGCCTTTTGGGTATTCTTGAGTTGCTTTTCTAACTGTTTGATCCGCTCTTGGTCAGACATTTTCTTTTTAGGCTTCATAGGAGTGAGATGAGGTTCAACATAGTTTCGTTTATACCAGCGAATCCACTGCCGGACTAAGATACAGGATAGTCCATACTTTTGAGCGGCTTCAGCTTCGGTAATTTGTTCCGTTAAAATTTCCTGAGCGACTTTTCGCCGGAAGCAAGACGGTTGCCGCGCAATCGGTAATGTTTCTTTACTTGATTTTTCATAAGGGGTTGATTTTAAATGATTCTGACAACCCCTGTGGACACTTTTTAGGACTTGAGTTTTGTTGAATAAGTTAATTTATGTTAAATAGAGGCTTTGCAGGGCTTTTTGCAATTTGTTATTTACAGCTACAACCCCTATACTTGTACCCTAAAAGTCAATTTACCCCTCCTTGCGAGGCTATTGATTTATAAAGAAGTGCGGAGAGACAGGCTCAATGAAGCACTAGCAACCTTCCTGCAACTAGGAAAGGTGCTAAATCCTGATTCGCCCCGGCGGAGAATATAAATTAACATTATGCAGCATCTACAACCGCTTCCGTTTTTACTTTCCTTCCAGCGAATGTCCGTATCAGCAGATTTGGCTATGCCAAGTATGGAGTGTTGTTGCTGCTAGCCCCAAATTTTCTCCGCCGGAATTCACATCATAACCAATAACCCCGTAAACTTTATACATTATGTCACAAGAATTGAAATTTGAAACCCTACAGCTACACGCTGGCCAGGAAGTAGACGCAACCACCCAATCTCGAGCAGTACCTATTTACCAAACAACTTCCTACAATTTTAAAGATGCTGACCACGGTGCGAATTTGTTTGCCCTGAAAGAATTCGGAAATATTTACACCCGGATTATGAACCCTACTACTGATGTGTTTGAAAAGCGCATCGCCGCCCTGGAAGGGGGAATAGCCGCTTTAGCAACTTCTTCAGGGCAAGCCGCTCAGTTCCTAGCTCTAAACAATATCTGCCAAGCGGGAGACAACTTTGTGTCAACCCGCTACCTGTACGGTGGGACGTACAATCAGTTCAAGGTAGCTTTTAAGCGACTAGGAATTGAGGTTTGTTTCGTAGACGGGGATGATCCGGCGGATTTTGAGAAAAAAATTGACGAGAATACGAAGGCTATCTATTTGGAAACTATCGGAAACCCTGGCTTCAACGTGCCTGACTTCGAAGCTTTCGGCAATCTGGCAAAGCAGCACGGTATTCCGTTGGTAGTGGACAATACCTTTGGTGCCGGAGGCTATTTATTCCGTCCGCTTGAGCACGGGGCATCTATCGTAACAGCTTCTGCTACTAAGTGGATTGGTGGCCACGGCACTAGCATTGGCGGAGTGATTATCGATGGAGGTAACTTTGACTGGGGTAGTGGCAAATTTCCTCAGTTTAGCGAGCCCGCCGAGGGCTACCACGGTATGGTATTTTCTGACGTATTTGGGGTTAATAATCCGTTGGGTTTGCCAAACATTGCCTTTGCCATTCGGGCTAGAGTAGAAGGTCTGCGGGATTTTGGTCCGGCAATTAGCCCGTTTAATTCATTTTTACTGTTACAGGGATTAGAAACTTTGTCGTTGCGGGTAGGCCGTACTGTCAGCAATGCCTTGGAACTGGCGAGTTGGTTGGAAGGACGTGATGAAGTAGAAAGCGTAAGCTATCCTGGTCTGACTTCCAGCAAGTACCATGATCTAGCTAAAAAATATCTGAAGCGAGGCTTTGGTGGGGTCTTTACATTCAAGCTGAAGGGTGAATTGGAGCAGGCAAAAACCTTTGTAAACAGCTTGAAACTGGTAAGTCATCTGGCGAATGTGGGTGATGCTAAGACATTGATTATTCATCCGGCTTCTACCACACATCAGCAGTTGAGTGAAGAGGAGCAATTACAATCGGGAGTGCATCCTACTCAATTGCGAATCTCTACTGGAATTGAGCATATTGATGATATTAAAGCGGATTTTGAGCAAGCGTTTCAGCAGATTGCTGAGCCGGTGACTGCCTAAGCATGTTAGAAGAGCGCAATTTTCAGTATTCAGAAAACTTTTCGTTGGAGTCGGGCGAATTCTTGCCCGGCTTCCAACTTTTTTATACTACTTTTGGTACGCTAAATACCCAGCGGGACAATGTGGTTTGGGTTTGCCATGCCCTCACCGGAAATGCCAACCCCCTTGAGTGGTGGGATGGATTATTTGGGGAAGGTAGATTGTATAATCCTAAAGAATACTTTGTGGTTTGTGCTAACATGCTGGGATCCTGTTATGGCTCTACAGGCCCTCTTTCAACTAATCCCCAAACTAACCAGCCCTTTTTTCATTCTTTTCCCGCTATCACCAATCGGGATAATGTACGGGCGTTTGATCTGTTGCGTCAGCATTTAGAACTACCCCAAATCCACACATTAATTGGTGGTTCAATGGGTGGTCAGCAAGCACTTGAGTGGAGTATTATGCAGCCGGGAATAGTAAAACATCTAATTCAAATTGCTTCCAATGCTCAGCATTCGCCCTGGGGAATCGCCTTCAATGAATCGCAGCGTATGGCGATTCAGAGTGATCGTAGTTGGCAAGATAATTCACCCGAAGCCGGTTTAGAAGGAATGCGTACTGCTCGTGCAATTGCTCTACTTTCATACCGCCATTACCGAACATACCAAACTACTCAGCAAGACGAATCTTTAGATAAGCTGACAGATTATCGAGCATCTTCATACCAACGTTACCAAGGTGAAAAACTGGCTCGTCGGTTTAACGCTTTTTCGTACTGGGTACTTTCTTGTGCTATGGATTCGCACCACGTAGGGCGGGGGAGAGGCAACGTTGAAGCAGCACTGCGAAGTGTAAAGGCTAAAACTTTGCAACTTGGTATTGAAACCGATATGTTATTCCTACCTCGGGAGCAGCAGTTTCTGAACCAACATATTTCCAATAGCCAAATAGCCTTGATTAATTCGGATTATGGTCACGATGGATTTTTGCTAGAGTTCTCTAAACTGAGCCAGCACATCAAGCAGTTTTATCAGTCTGCAACTATTTTATCCCCTCAATAACACCAAATTGCTGACTAAGCTTTTAGCAGAGAGAGTTAAAGCATCTGACGGACAGGTTCATATTCTAGTGCTTATCCTGCTTTGGAGAGTAGTATAAGTAATTGCTTAGTTGTACAAACTAGTGATTCAACAAGGATTTCTAACTGAGGTTTTATTATCGGTTGAAAACTTGTACTTTTCTGCCTGATCAATAACCTAACTATGAAATACAACAACTTTTCCCGCCAGGATTTTCTCCGTTTGATGGGGCTAGGCACACTGGTAGCTACTGCTCCTATTGCTTCTTCAGCATCAGTTTATTCTGCTCAGAGAACTAACAAACCACTCACATTAGGACTAGCTTCTTATACGCTACGTGAGTTGTCTCTCCCCGATGCTCTAGCGGTTGCCAAGCGATTGAAGCTAAATCATATCGCTCTTAAAAGTATGCATTTGCCGCTGGATAGCTCACCCGAAGAAATAAAACGTGTAGCCCAACAAGTGAAAGACGCTGGGGTAAATCTCTATGGAGCAGGAGTAGTATATATGAAATCACCCGAGGAGGTAGATAATGCGTTTGCTTACGCCAAGATGGCAGGCATGAGTGTCATTATTGGAGTGCCCAATCCTGAACTTTTACCCCGAGTAGAAGAGAAAGTGAAAGACACTAACATCAAACTGGCCATTCATAATCACGGGCCAGGTGATAAGGTGTACCCAAGTCCGGACTCTATTTACGAGCACATCAAAGACTATGATCAGCGAATTGGTTTTTGTATTGATATTGGGCATACGTTTCGGATTGGACAAGACCCTGCAGCTAAAGCGAAGCAGTACGCGGACCGCTTATACGATGTTCACCTGAAAGATGTAGACAAACGTGGTGCCGAAGGGCGACCGCTAGAAATCGGGCACGGTATCATGAATATTCCGGCTTTTATGCAGGCATTGCAGGATATTAGCTATAGTGGAATAGTCGGTATTGAGTACGAAAAAGATGGTAAAGACCCCGTACCGGGTTTAGCTGAATCTGCCGGATATATTCGCGGAGTACTGGATGGGATGAGTGCCTGATACAGTATGTTGGCTAATAGCATCTAGTAAAAATTTTCGCTAAATTTTCGCGAGCAACCACAACCTTATGCTATTATGCCAACCACAACTAAATCTCCAGAAGAAGCTACCCAACAAACTTCTTCATCGGATGACTCTAGATCAGAAAATGCAGCTAGTCAGTTTAACCGCTGGTCAGTTGAGGCAGCAAGAGCCAAGAAGAAGTCCGAGAAGAACTTAGTTGTTGAGTTTGTTCGCTACCAAAACCGATGGGTACGGTTTGTTATTCTTTCGGTGCTTACGGTAGTTTTGGTAGCTGGGGTCTTAGCTCTGGCTTACCTAAGCTGGTTTGTATGGTTACCTCAATTATGGAATTGGGGATTTAAGCCGCTCTCTTTTTATGCAGTACTTTCAGTACTGGGTGCTCTCTATTTAGGAATTCTCCCGTTTGTACCGATTTATTCCTTCCGAGGAACCATCTCAGGAATTTTGCAGCTATACGCTGAAGATGCTAAGACGCAAGCTGGTGTTCAACTACAATCTATTGAGCAAAAGCAAGCGAACTTTGAATCAGTCATTGGGCAAAAAGATACCGAAGGATTATTACCACTAGTGACCTATAGTCGGCTAGAGCTAGAACAGTATTATCTGATTGGTATTGAGCAGGCACAAAAAAGCTACAATAACAGCATCGTAGCCATGTGGGTAGGTTTTGTGATTATTATCTTTGGCATAGTTTCCTACATACTACCATTTTCATTAGTAAATGATGACTTGGCAAGTGGCAACTTTCAAATACTCACTATTGGCAGTGGAATTGTGATAGAACTGGTCTCGGCACTGTTTCTTTTTATATTCCGTAGCTCTACCAATCAGCTTACCTATTTCTACAATCGACAAATCTTCATCCATAATGCTTTATTATCCTATAAAATGGCGACTAGTATGCAGGATCCCGATACAGCTAAGAAAATGATTATAGAGAAAATTTTAGAATTCGGTAGCACCGCTAAGGTAAAACCAACTCCTATGCAGGGAAAACGGCCTCTGGAAACCGGAAGACAGTAGGCCAGAATTTAATCTAAGGAAATGCTTCGGATTCAAGAATCCAGACTCCGGTTTCCGTCCTCCGTGATTATACCGTGGCCAGATATTCGTGGACTAGTTTGATTGCCATCGCTCCCTCACCTACAGCGGAGGCAACCCGATTCATAGCGTTAGCGCGAACATCACCCGCAGCAAAAATTCCCGGGGTGCTGGTTTCTAATAGGAAGGGGTCACGTTCTAGTTTCCACTTTTTATCCTTACTATCATGGGCTACATCCTGACCAGTCTCGATAAATCCCTTCTGATTTTTAGCAATATCTAAAGTAATCCAATCGGTGAATGGTCGGTTACCGATGAAAATAAATAGGGCACCTGCATCTACTTTTCTTCGTTCCTGCATATTTATGTCTTCTAGTACTAAGGCTTCTAAGTGATCTGAACCACAGGCTTCTGATACTACGGTCTCCCCGGCTATTTCAATATTTTCAGTACCATTAATCTGATCAATCAAGTATTGCGACATAGAAGAGGATAAGTCAGGTTTACGAATGACAATAAATACCTTCCGGGCAAATTTTGATAAATACATAGCAGCTTGTCCGGCTGAATTTCCACCACCCACGACGTAAACATCTTTATTTTGGCAAGCATTTGCCTCAGTGGTGGCTGCTCCATAGTAGACCCCAGCTCCGGTAAAATTATGCACACCCGTAGCTTCCAACTTACGATAATTTACACCGGTAGCAATGATCACGCTCTTAGTGCGTAGCTCACTTCCATCGGAGAGAGTGAGAATTTTATACTGATCTTGTAGTTGAACATCGGTGACCTCTACCGGAGACAGAAATTCAGTACCTAACCGTTTGGCTTGGGAAATAGCCCGTCGGGTAAGATCCGCTCCGCTTAGCCCATTAGGGAAGCCTAAGTAATTCTCAATACGGGAGCTTGTGCCAGCCTGCCCTCCGGGAGCTCTTTTCTCAATGAGTAGCGTTTTTAACCCTTCTGAACCACCATATACCGCCGCCGCTAATCCGGCGGGACCAGCTCCAATGATGACTACATCGTAGAGCTGAGCGGCAGCTTCGAGTTTCATCCCAATTTTTTCTGCAATACCGCTAATGGTAGGGCTAACCAGGAAAGAATTATCTTCAAAAAAAATAGCAGGTAAATCTTTTTCCTGAATATTATTTAGCTCCAGCAGCTCACGGGCTTTTTCGCTATGTTCTATATCGAGCCAACGGTAGGGAATGAGGTTACCGGCTAGAAAATCCTTCACTTCATGCGACTTAGGCGAATACTGATAGCCAATAATCTTAATGCCCTGATAATCAGGGGTATATTGGCTTTGCCAGTCATCCAATAAATCGGATATTACTGGATAAAGTTTTTCGTGCGGCGGATCCCAAGGCTTGGTTAGATAGTAATCTAACTGAACATCATTAATCGCCTTGATGGCAGCGTCAATATCGGAGTAGGCGGTAAGTAATACCTTCTTTGACTTAGGATAAAAGTCTTTGGCTTGCTGAAGAAATTCAACTCCTAGCATATCGGGCATCCGCTGATCGGAAAGAAATAAAGCTACTTCTTCTCCTTGCTTTTTTAACTCCTTTAGTGACTGGAGGGCTTCCTGAGTAGAATCAGTGCTGAGTATTCGGAAATCTTTTTTGTATTCGCTGCGAAGGTCACGGGCAATAGCGCGTATTACCTGAGGATCGTCATCAATGGCAAAGAGTATGGGGCGTTTCATAGGAGAAAGGTCAGATCAAAGTTAGGGTTACTCTATTCGCTAGAACGCGAGTGTGGTAAAATGGTTTATTTATCGGTTGGTAGTCCACAGTCGACAGACCGCAGAGTATTTTACTATCAATAAACTGTGGACTATAGACTGTTGACCGTGGACTATCAACTATGGATTAGTAATTGGGAAACAAATAGTGAATTGGGTATTACCTGGTTCAGATTCTACTTTGATAGTGCCGTTGTGCTGTTCAACAATCTTCTGAACGATGTCGAGTCCTAATCCACTACCTTGCCCTACGGCCTTAGTAGTAAAAAAAGGGTCAAAGATGCTACTCTGAATGTCAGGGGGAATACCACTACCGTTATCGATAATATCTATCCGTAGCTGTTGGCTATTAGCTTGGGTGCGAATGGTAAGGGTACCTTTATCCTCCATTGCATCTATTGCATTATCAATTAGGTTGGTCCATACCTGATTGATTTCACTAACGTAGATAGGAATTTCAGGTAAATCTTCATTGTACTCCTTGTTCACCTGAATATTCTTCTTCTTCAGCTTGTGGTTGAGCATCGTCAGTGTGCTATTAAGTCCTTCATGAATATTGGCGTGAGCCTTTTCAGTAGAGCGATCCATATGGGTGTATGTCTTCACCGACTGGATTAGCGTAGATATTCGTTGGGAGGCTTCCTCAATTTCTTTTACCAATCGCTCAGTGGTTAGTACGTTGTTTAGCCAGTTAAATACTGGTTCAGTATGTTTGCCTTCAATGATTTCCTCCATTTCTTCTAGATCGTCTAGCGTCATGCCAAATTCTACGAAGTTCTCAGCCGCTTCGTACCCATCGTCCCAACCTCGGTCTTCTAACCACTCGGCTATTTCATCTTCGCGGTTATTACGATCCATCATGCTGATGCTAGGTGGAGGATTATTGATTTTTGAGAAAAGTATGTCGTTTACTGAGTCAACCTGTTCGGGTTCTAGACGAATCAGGATGACTTTCTTAAAATTATCGGGAGTATGATGAAGGTGCTGACGAAGAATATCGGAACTACGGACGATGGCTGCTGCGGGATTGTTTAGTTCGTGTGCCAATCCAGCGGAGAGTTTTCCGAGAGCCATCATTTTCTCATTCTGTTGCTGAAGGCGGGTAAAATCGCGAGCACGGGTGGTCATTACCCCAACCAATGCCTGTACCATGTCGCGACTTACCTGTTCCATTTCCACAAAATATTTTTTGTGTAGCGAAAGAACATGAGTTTCTTGGGAAGCGATGCCAAAGCCAGTAGCTTCCTTCATGCGAGAGTAGGGGAGCATTCCGGTAATAGTACCCGATTCCATGGCACTAATTTCCCGGAGCTGCTTTCCTTGCATTACTTTAATCCGCAACCGCCCCTTCAGAATGATGTGCATATAGTCAATCGGATCGCCTTTCCGAAACATATAATCATCTTCATGTAATATTCGGCATTCAGAACGGTCAATAAGCCACTGCAAGGCGGCTTCATCTAAGTCATTTAAAGTAGGGATTCGCCGGAGGTCATCGGTAATCAGTTGCATAGGGTTTTGTTTAGATAAATAATGCAGCCGACAAACGAAAAGAGGAAGTGAAAACTAGCCTTCTACTAGGTTTTCTACCAGTTTTTTGAGGGTCTTTTTGCAGCCCTTCATCTCTTTTTTGTCGAGCCCTTTCGTGAACTGCTTAATTGTTTGCTTAACTGCTTTAGTTACAGGTTTTTGCAGAGCAATACCGTCAGGAGTTAGGCAAACCATCTTATTCCGGCGGTCTTGTTCGTGCGTAACCCGTTGTACGAGATTCCTTTTTTCCAGGTTATCAATTAGGTGAGTAATGCTAGCCTTGTTTTTATGAGTTAAGTTAGCAAGCTGTTGTTGAGTTTGGCCATCTTGTCCCCATAGGCTATCCAGAATTGCCCATTGTTCGGCAGTAACCTGATGTTCAACTAAGCTTTTGGTGATTTGGTTAGTGAGCAGTCGGGAAGCTTGACCGATGAGAGAAGGGAGAGAGTTATCGACCTTGACCTTTTTCATAATTTAGTAGTATGCTAAACAGTTTCAATATAAAGCTATTTTCTAGTACTAGAAAACCAAACTAGTCAATCACTCACCTATTCGTAGTTGCTTAGAATAGATTCGAAAAAGAATAGCGGCACGTATGTACCGCTATTCTTGAAAGTAAGAGTGAACTTACAACTACTAGTTGTGGTCAGCATCAAGTAATACTTGGCTAGCTCATCGCATTTTACTCCTCCAGGCGGCTAACAACTGCCTCTTGCGTTACTCTCTGGTAGATGTCCTCGCATAGTTCACGGATACTATCCTGGAATACTTCAGGTAGATCTCTTCGGATTATAGCAGCGATCTCACTTGCTACCGTTTCGTCGAGAGCTAGTTTCTTTTTGCCATCGTGGTAAATGATACCATCATAACGAATAATACTAATAACATCAGTATCAGTGTAAGAACCACCAGTACCATCAACTACTATGAATCCTGAGCGACGGTCGGCCACTTGCCAGTCAGGGCGTATCCGAAAAAGTTGCAATGTAATTCCCTCAGTGGCTACACTATCCGCAAAATTAATTTCGGGTACACTGTACTCGAAAGTATGGTACAGCGATATTTTTAGCGAATTACGAAAGTTGGTTACCTGAAGTTGCCCCGCTGAAAGATTGTTAGGAATGTCCTGGTCGATAATAATCGTCAGCGGTTGCTTTATTTCGGTCTGATGAGGGCGCAGATACGCATCAGCCGTAAAAAAACCAGTTCGGATGGTACAACCGCTCATAGAAAGAACTAACACTGACAGCACGAAAGAGAAAAAAAATCGCATGGCGAAGGAGGTTAGATTAAACATAGTCCAACTCGTCAGACTCACAGAAAGTGATAAACTGTCTTCAAAGTCTCATACGATAATCAGGGTAGGCAGGTTAGCATAACCTCAAAGTAGCCTGAATAAGCTAACAGTTTAGCATTAAACCAAATTATGGTATATGGCTACAATCGCACTTGATAGCAAACGGAGATCCTTACATTCAACCTACTTAGTTTAGCCTATCGGTGGGCAGAGCGTTGCCTTCAGTTGATCCTTTGGCATGTTCCAGTACAGTGTATCTGGCTGCTTGTGATTCAGAATTACCGAAGAGATAGGTGAGACCACTTTTGAACGCTGAGGATCTTTTTTAGGTAAGTAGTGATCCGATACCTGAATAAGTAGACCCATTAGCCGCCCAGTATGGGCTTCAATAATTGGTTTTTCGACAGTTCCGATCGTTTCATTATTTAAGTTTTTTACGGTCATTCCTACGCAGATAGAGGTAGATAAAAGTAGACCGCTAACCCAATGGCGCATAAGCAAAAAGTTTGTTGTTGTACCCTAAACGTATTGATTTCAAATACCTTGTGCTAAAACCGAAAAGAAGTTACACGGCACTAGCTACTTCGTAGAGATCACCTTCGGCCGTGAAGTATTGACGGAGTAATTTTCCACCCACTCGCAATTGAAACTCGTAAAGGTAAAGAGGGGTATCTGATGACTCTGATCCGATAATCTCCTGCAATGCATAATCTTGCAATAAAAATACCTGAACGACTTCAGTATGCTGAAAGACACTATTTTGGAAAGCATTCCACACCTTTTCGGGGATTTCATAAGTCCCCATTGGGATTTTTCCCTCAGTAGGGTCATCAATAGCATAAAGAGAATTCTGCTTAGAAGCAAAAGGCTCATCAATTGTACTTTGTGCCTGTACTGTTAGGGTAGCAACTGCTAAACTTATAATTAATGCTATATTTTTCATATCAAGTCTTGTTTTTGTGCTATTACACTCACAACTATGCCAATGGCTTAAAATTTTGATTATCAGTACTTTATAAAAGTATTAGTAAGCTGAATACTGAGGTGATAGCAGTCAAATCGGGGAATATATCTACAACCTATTTGGTAATTAATGAAGATATTGAAGGCAAGCATTGAATTGTAAAGCTAAATGAACACGAAGGTTGCTTAGATAATTTGGTGTTTTCTATACAATGAGTTGCTAATTCCTTCGTAGTATTGCTAGGATTTTGGCTAAGAGCGGTATACCACCAAGCAGGAACTTGTCCCCGACTGGATCGAGGATGCCGCCTACAGGATACGTATGATTAAAAAACTCCGAACCTTCTTTCTTCTGGAGCGTCGTCGCTTTGCTCGTCGACCTATTCAGTTTATTGTAGCTCGCTTGTTTCTTGTTGGTTTAATAGGAGGGTTGGCCGCTCTCGGATTACTGTATGCCGTGTACACCGGATGGTTTGGCGAACTGCCCAACTATGCTGAACTAAAAGATATTCGTAATCACACTGCCTCTGAAGTTTACTCTTTTGATGGTGTACTGCTAGGGCGTTATTACATTGAGAATCGCACCGTTACTACCATCGACAAAGTGCCATCTTCGCTACTCGACGCTCTAGTGGCTACCGAAGATGCTCGATTTTACGAACATACCGGAATTGATTACCGTAGTTTGGTGCGGGTGCTGGTAAAAAGTATTTTATTACAAAACGAAAGTTCGGGAGGGGGAAGTACGCTTACTCAGCAACTGGCGAAGAATCTCTACCCTCGTCAGCACCACGGACTATTGACAATGCCTGTTAATAAAATTCGGGAGGCTCTTATTGCCCGCCGAATTGAAAATCTGTATCCGAAGGAAGAAATCCTGATGTTGTACCTGAATACCGTTCCTTTCGGGGGAAACGTATATGGCATTGAGGCGGCATCTCGACGGTTTTTCAATAAATCAGCGACGAATTTGCAGACAGAAGAATCTGCTGTACTGGTGGGAATGCTGAAGGCAACTACTTCCTACAATCCTCGTCTGTATCCCGAACGATCACAGCAGCGACGTGATGTAGTACTCAGCCAGATGAATAAATATGGTTACCTAGCAGATTCTAAGAAAGATTCCATTCAGGCTTTGCCTTTGGAAATTGACTACAACTTTATTACGCACAACACTGGGCTGGCTCCTTACTTCCGAGAGAAGCTGCGTCACGAAGTACAACGTTGGCTCAATGAAAATCCCAAACCCGATGGAACCACTTATAATTTATATACTGACGGTCTGAAAGTATATACCACTATCGATGCCCGCCTGCAGCGCCATGCCGAAGCCGCCATGAAGCAGCATATGAAGGATTTGCAAAAAACTTTTTACAAGCATTGGGAAGGCCGACAACCCTGGGGTGAAGATGAGACCATGATTCGCCGAGCTATGCTAACTTCCGATCGCTACAAGCGAGGTAAACAAGCTGGAAAATCGGATGAAGAAATCCACGCGGAATTTACTACACCTACACTCATGACGGTTTTTAGCTGGGAGGGAGAGACTGAAAAGACCATGACGCCGCTGGATTCTATCCGTCACTACCAAATGTTTCTGAATGCCGGATTTTTAGCGATGCGTCCCGAAAATGGGCATATCAAAACTTGGGTGGGGGGCATTGACCATAAATATTTCAAATACGACCATGTGACGGCGAAGCGTCAGGTAGGTTCTACTTTTAAACCGGTAGTGTACGCCGCTGCACTGGAAAGTGGAGCTGACCCTTGCAACTATATCGCCAACGAACGCCGTACTTACTCCGATTATAAAGATTGGTCGCCCGGTAACTCTAATGGAAAGTACGAAGGTTACTACTCTATGGAAGGAGCTTTGACTCACTCGGTGAATACCGTTACGGTAGACCTGATGATGAATACCGGAGTTGATCAGGTGGTAGATTTGGCTCATCGGATGGGAGTACGAAATGATTTGCCGGAAGAACCTGCCATCGCCCTAGGCACTGCGGATTTATCACTCTACGAGATGCTTTCAGTATACAGTACTTTTGTGAACCGAGGGTTGACGGTCAAACCGATTTACCTACTGGGTATTGAAGATCAGCAAGGTAACCAGATTGCTAAGTTTAGTGAGAAACCAGAGTTTCAACGAGCAATGTCACAAGAAACGGCTGATTTGATGGTAGAGATGATGAAAAGCGTAGTAGACAGTGGCACCGCCCGCCGTCTTCGCTACCGTTACGGCTTAAAGAATGAAATGATTGGTAAAACTGGAACTACTCAGTCGCACGCTGACGGTTGGTTTATTGGAGCTACGCCTAAGCTAGTTGCTGGAGCTTGGGTTGGGGGCGATAATCGCCTGGTTCGCTTCCGCGATATTAGTTTGGGGCAGGGAGCCAATACTGCCTTACCAATCTGGGCAAATTTTATGAAGTCGTTTACTGAGGATGCTACCTTTAAAAAACTTCGGTACGCCCGCTTTCGTCCGCCATCCCGCTACGTGCAGTCAGTACTTAATTGCGATCCTTATCGGGATGAGAAAGACGAAGGTTTCTTACACGAGCTATTTGCCAGAAAAGATAGAGATGATGACCGACCCGACAGAATCTACGAACCATCTCAGACCCGCCGCCCTTCTTCTCGCCCCAAAAGGAAAGAAGAGAAGAAAGTACGTCTGAAAGACATTATCCGCAGTATTTTTGGGGGGAATTAGGGTGAATGAAGCAATTCCTTTTTCTACATTAACGTGAACTCTGGATTATCAGGCTGTCATTTTCAATAAAATTTGGTTTTCTTCTTTCTTTGATGGAAAGAAGACACAAGGTCTTTGGTCTAGGTTTTAGTAGGCCACTAGTCCGGCCAATATATTGGAAAATGCGTTGACCGGACTGCGGTGCCTTGTATGGTCAATATTACAGACGGTTCCCATAACATCAAAGGCTGATTCAACGACCAGACGCATGTGATTAGTCTGTTCTTCCAGTTGGACACAGGTAATTTCTTCATATTCTTCCTGGGTTTTTTGATAAGTTCCAGCCCGTTTTCATAAAACTGCCGGAACAAACTGCTCAGGTACCCTTTGTAGCCTACGCAAACTCCTTTGAGCCCAGTAAGCAATTGCTGTAGGACATTTTTAGTATTGTCGGCTACATTTGCGGCGGTCAACAGAAAAGAAGTGATTTGCCCTATATTATTAATAGTCAGGGGCAGTTTTAGACCATAGAAATGGCCTGTGGAGGACTTGCCCTTCGCAGGACTACCTTATCCGGAGTTCACGCTAAAATAAGTATATTGCCTAGCCATCTATGAGAAAAGATTTTAGTATTCAAGAATACCTCTCGCTGGGGTACATTTATCTGCTCATATTGGGTATTCTTAGCGACACCATCTACTACCATTTTATCGGAATCAATATTCTGGATTACGCCGGAATATTAGACGTACTCATCAGTCCGATAGCCCTGCTTACAGTACATTATCTCATTCCCATAGCTTTAGTTTTAGTGGGCGGCCTTGCTTATATGGCAGTAGTTCATATCAATCCTGAAGTACACCGAAGGTTTCGCACGAAACGCTGGTACAGCAAATTGTATAACGTAGACAAACTGGATGCTAAGTACAATGGTGCCCCTAACACTGATCAGCTAATCTCACTTCTAGCTGGATTTGTTTTGGCTTTCTATTTGGGAATGGGGCTTGGGCGAGGTTTAAACCAGAAAAATAAGATTGCCGAGAATGATATAAAAGTTGATCACCAAATACTCTTTCAAGATAATACCGAAGAGAAGGTGAAAATTGTTGGTAAAAATAGTCTTTATCTATTCTACCTACCCGAAGGAAAAACCGACGTAATCATCTCACCTATTGAATACAATGTGAAGAAGATTATCAAGCTGGAAGAGAAAGAGTAGTTTCCCTTGCACTTTATTCCATGACAGTTCTCTAGGAGGGAAAGGATAGAGCTAGTACTCATTTTATAACTATTGAGTCTCCCTATAGGAAAAGGGGAACAGGTGGTGTGGTTTATCAGACATCAGTTAGGTTATTCGGTAGGTAACTCGTCAGCATGTTTTTCTAAAAATTGTTGATGCTTATCGGCTGTAGCTTTGCTAACCTTAACATAGTTTTTCAGTAACAGAAGGTTGGTTTCTAAGGAAAGCAGTAGGGTCTCAGGACGTAACCTTCCCTTTAGGTCTAATCTATCAATAGCATAAAAGTTATAATCAATCTGTGTTGTTATAAAGCTGTATACTTCGGCCAATTCTTGAATTGATTTGGGTTGAAAGTTCGCTACCGCTCCGCTAATATTAGCTGCTTGCCAAGCGGCATCCTTGAGAGGTGCTATTGAAATGCCACTCCCGTACTCTCGTTCATCGTCATAACCGTTTTGTTGTAAAGTAGCAATCTGCTCTTCAAGGTCTTGCAAATACTCCTGATTTTGTTTAATGGTTTGCTCCAAATCAAGCAGGTTGATTTGTATTTCTCGGTGAATGTTCTCAACAGAAGTCTTTTGTAGTTCATTAGCTTTTCGCTGTTGCCACCAGGAGTTAATTCCAAAAGCTAATAGTACTGCAATCACTACCGGGGGAATCTCCAGAGCCATTTTGCGAAGAAAGGTTTTAGCAGCGGAACGACGGGTGGTTTCTCGCCAGTTGCGGAACTCTTGGGTTTGAGTCTCAGTAACGGCAGTCAGTTGCTGAATTTGCTCGTTCGTTTTCTGTTGCTGGGCGATAAGTCGCTCCAGGGCTTCGTCCAGTTTCTCCTGCTGCTCAGTTTGGTTGCTTTGCTTGTTAAGCTGATGCTTAAGTAGCTCAGCTACCCGTTCTGCCATTGAGTCCCAAGGAGTATTTTTCCGATCTGCCATATAGGAAAGATAATGAGATTATACAAAACTACTCTTACTACCTGCTTTAAGGTGTTAGGATATATACCTGAGAATTGAATTTTTGTTAGCGGGAGCACTATTTACTAACAAATAAGATGAAGTTGACCGCCAGAAGATAGGTTTTACTAATGTAGGAGTTAGTTGTGTAAGCTGGGGCTAACAAATGCACAATTTGGAAAATGTAAATTAGTAAAAGCCATAAGGGGGAACTACTTCAAGTGCTCCCCCTTCCCCTCTTTCACCCTTACTTATGCGATAATGTTTAAATGATGGGTTAGGTCTAGGTTGCGTTAGGGCACAATGGTATTATATTAATATAACACTATTGTAGTAGAAGCACGTCTCTTATGAAAGGTATATTCAAGGTAAATAAATTACGGATAATTAAGAAAAAAATTGTGGGTATTCGTCTTCTAATTTTCAATTTTTTATAAAAAAGAAAAAGTAGTTCGGATAAACATCAATGATTGGTAGCATTCGAGGTAATTTTTATCTTGCTGAGTCAAAACCAAAACCTATGCGAAGATTTCTGGGAAACGTTCATTGGGGTGATAAGCTAATTGATATTCTGGTAGTAGTGTTGGGTATTACCATTGCCTTTGGTCTGAATAACTGGCGAGAAAACCGACAAAATGCCAAGTTGGAACAACGGTATCTAAAGAACTTGAAGGAGGACTTGGTGAAGGATACTCTTCAGATGGTAAACATAAAAAGAGATTTAAGAGGAACATCATTTGCTGTTGCGTGTATTAAGCGAATATCCCCCGAGATAGAAAACGCCGATAGTGTAGCCATATATTTAGACGATGTTTTCAGTCTAAATTACTTTATCTTCTTCCCCGAAGATTACACGTATGAGACCTTACAACAGAGTGGCGATATTAGTATTATTCAGAGTGATAGCATCCGGCAGGTATTATCTCAGTTATACGACAATTATGAGTTTATGCGCCTTCTTTACGAGTATGCTCTCAATACTTTGTCGGATGAAATATCCCCTTACGTTGATAATTTATCTGCTCGTACAAGCCAGGTTGAAGATCCGACGATGTACCAATCAACCCATTTTGACAATCTGGTAAATGAATACGGGCGGCAGTTGGCAGGCGTAGAGTTTCTCGTAGAAAGCTCCTTGGAGAAACATCGCATCCTACAACATCTCATTACTAAGGAACTTAACAAATAACTGTATCAAAAGCGTACACCACAGTGTTGCGAAAATGATACAGTTGCTAGCAAAAATAGAGAAAGTTTATTTAAGAAAAATATCAAGTTGACCGTCATAGCGAGGACAACAGGACGAAGCTATCTCCCTCACTAGTAGGAGATTGCTACGCTCGTTCCTCGCTCGCAATGACGATGAAGGGCAGCTAAGTGAGCAAAAGAGACTGTAAGTGGAAGGAAACTTGCCCTTACAATGAACAAGGGCTGCCCTGCAGTGAGTAATTAGCAATGAACATTTACTGATTTAAGACTAATTGCACATTGCTCCTTGCTAATTGTTAATTGAAGAAAGTTATGTACAGAAATTACCTAGCCATTGCCTTTCGGCATCTATACAAATGGAAATTTTATACTATCATTAATATTACCGGGTTAGCCATTGGTCTAGCTGCCGGACTGCTGATAACCCTCTATGTGTTAGACGAGCTCAGCTACGACCGCTTCCACGAGCGAGCCGACCGTATCTACCGGGTAACTACCGAAATTGATTTTAATGGAAACTTGAGTGCTATTGCCTCTACGAACTATCATGTAGGTGAAGTGATTGACGACGAAATACCCGAGATTGAAACTACGTTACGGGTGCAGCAACTACGGGAGCAGAATATCAAAGTAGATGATGAGATATACAGTCCGAAAACACTTGCTGTAGACAGTAATTTCTTTCAGTTTTTTACTTTTCCGCTTAAAGAAGGAAATCCTGCTACTGCTTTAGACGAACCTTCATCAATAGTACTGACCGAGAATCTATCGCAGGAATTGTTTGGGCAATCTTCTGGAGTACTGGGTAAAACCATTGTGCTTTGGGATAAGATTTATGAAGTAACCGGAGTAGCTGAGAATCCGCCCACCAATGCTCACTTCCACTTTGAAATGCTTATACATTTTGAGTCTCAGGTAAGCAACCGTATCAATTGGGGCAATATAAACGGTGTGATTTCTACTTATTTTCGGTTAGCTGAGAGCGCATCGGTTGAACGAGTTCCAGTCAAGATTAAAGAGGTTGCCCTAAAATATAATCCTGATATGGACGAAGGTATAAAGCTGGGCAAATACGATGTGAGTTTTACCGCCCAACCCTTGACAGATATTCATTTACACTCGGATTTGGGAATGGAAATGGAAGCTAACAGTGATATTCGCTACGTTTATATTTTCTCCATCATTGCGCTATTTGTCCTAGTTATTGCTGGGGTGAACTACGTCAATCTATCTACCGCTCGATCCACCGACCGGGCGAAGGAAGTAGGGGTGCGGAAAACATTAGGTGCGATACGCCAACCACTCATTACCCAGTTCCTCACCGAATCGCTACTGATAAGCTTAACGGCTACTTTATTAGGCGTAGGGTTGGCCGAACTGCTTCGTCGTCCATTTAATCAGCTAGCTAACAAAGAGCTGTCGCTAAATCTGCTGGATAGTCCAACGTTAGGATTGGCGGTACTAGCAGCGGGGCTGATCGTGGGTATCATCGCGGGTTTGTATCCGGCCTTTTATCTAACCCGCTTCCAGCCTATTCAGACACTAAGGGGTAGCCTTAAAAGCGGGCAGCAAGGAAAACATTTTCGTAATGCGCTAGTCGTTTTTCAGTTTGCTACCTCTATTGCGCTGATTGTTTGCACGGTAGTTGTTTTCCAACAGTTGCAGTACATGCAAAATAAAAAGTTGGGTTACGATCAGGAGAACGTAGTGATTTTAGACAGTGCGGTACAAGGCAGTTTTGATGCATTTGTCAATGAGCTACAGGCTCATCCGCAAGTACGCGCAGTGACGGCCTCTAGTCAAAGTCCGCATCAGATTACAAACTCTCAGGGTGGTTTACAGGTGCGAGGCCAAGATGAAAATGAAGCTTACGAGCTGAATCGGCTGTTTGTAGATCATAACTTTCTACCAACGTTCAATATTTCCCTCAAAGAAGGTCGTAACTTTTCGGATAAACTAGCCTCCGACACCTCTGCCATAATTCTCAATGAGGCAGCCGTTCGTAAAATGGGTATCGATGACCCGCTTAACGCAGAGGTACGGCTAAATGATGAGTGGTACCGAATCATTGGGGTTACCAAAGACTTTCACTTTCAGTCACTACGAGACGAGATTTCTCCCTTATTTATCGTTCTAGGAAGGAATCCGTATTACTACAATAATATTGATGTACGAATCAGTGGTGAAGATGTGCCGGGTACTTTAACTTTTTTAGAAGAAACCTGGCAGAAATTCTCGCCGAACAATCCGTTTTACTATTCCTTCCTCGATCAAAACTACGAAGCTCTCTACCGTACCGAAATGCAGTTAGGAAAAGTGTTCGGCATCTTCACAGGCTTAGCCATTTTTGTTGCCTGTCTGGGATTATTAGCGCTCGTGGCTTTTATGGCAGAACAGCGTACCAAAGAAATTGGTATTCGTAAGGTGATGGGAGCCTCGGTTCGCAGTATTGTGCTGCTGCTATCTAAAGGTTATACTAAGCTAATTATTATCGCTCTGCTGGTAGCCATCCCGGTATCCTACCTCGCTATGCGGCAGTGGTTAGCTGACTTTGCCTACCGCACCAATATAAATATCTGGATATTTATCGGTGCTGGACTCACCGCTTTACTGATTGCCTGGTTATCAGTAAGCTATCAATCCATCAAAGCCGCCGTAGCCAATCCAGTAGATGCTCTTCGTGATGAATGATGACGGATGATTAATAATTAATGCTCCCCGTAGCTCACTATTCATTCATCATCAGTCATTCATCATTATTCACTACTCATCAATCATTATGTTAAAGAACTACTTAAAAATTGCCGTTAGAAATCTGATCAACCGCAAGACTTACTCCGCTATTATGGTACTTAGCCTCACGCTGGGTGTCATTAGTTGTCTGCTGATCGGCACCTACATTCACTACGAGTTTCAGTACGATCTTCACCACCAAAATGCTGACCGGGTTTATCGGCTGGTAGATAAGATTAACTTGCAGAGTGGTGGTACGGCTAGTCTGGCTCGCGTACCCGGTACTTGGGGGCCTCTGCTGGCTGAGCAGTACCCAGAGATTGAAAGTTACACCCGACTAATGAAGTACCGTTTGGATAGGCTGGTAAACTACAAAGAAGGCGATAAGCAGTTTTACGAGCCTGACTTTCTGTGGGTTGATTCTACCGTATTTGAAGTATTAAGCATCCCATTTTTGATGGGAAACACCGAAGTAGCCCTTGACGGGCCGAACCGGGTAGTCATTAGCCAAGATGCGGCTGAACGCTACTTTGGGCCTAACTGGCAAACCGATCCTCAGCAGAACCCGATGGGCAAGCAGCTAAATGAACTAACCGTCACGGGAGTTATGCAGAGCTTTCCTGCCACCTCTCACTTTCAGGCTGATTTTCTGGTTTCTATGTCCACTCTCTACGACTCCTGGAGCAGTGTTATCAATAGCCGAACCAATCATTATTACTACACCTACTTTCTGCTTTCCGAACCATCGGCTGCCGCCCAATTGGAAGATAAGTTATCGTCATTCGTAGAAACTCATGTTGAACCAGAAGCAGCCCGCCGATTTAACCCTTACCTACAGTCCTTACCGGATATTCATTTGTATTCTCAATTGGAAGCAGAATTAGCTATCAACGGTAATATTCGGTACGTTTTCTTTTTTGGCGGAATTGCTTTATTCATATTACTACTGGCCTGTATCAATTTCATAAATCTGACTACCGCCCGGTCTACCTGGCGTAGCAAAGAGGTGGGTGTTCGCAAAGCTGTCGGTGGTCGTCGTAGACAATTGGTATCCCAGTTCTTGAGTGAATCGGTGCTGCTAGTAATTCTATCTGTCATTATTTCTTTAGGAATCACTGAGCTAACCCTGGTCTGGTTCACTGATTTTGTTGATCGCCCACTTACATTACATTGGACTTCACCTTATTTTTATGGTGCTCTGCTTTTTGGAATAGTCATCATTGCCCTTTTGGCTGGATGGTATCCGGCGCACTTTCTATCTTCAGCCAGCCCTATTAAGGCACTTCGTTCGGGCAAGTCGGATAGCCATAGTAGCCGCCTTCGCCAGTTTTTAGTTGTTTTTCAGTTTGCTACCTGTATTGCCCTTATTGCCAGTACGCTGATTATTACTCGTCAGCTACGCTATATGCACGATAAAGATTTAGGGTTTCAGACTGAACATATTCTTACGTTTAACCTGCCGGATGATCCCTCTCAACAAGATCAAGAGCGGCTTGAGCGGGAGATTAGTCAGTTAGCTTCAGTAGAGCAAACAACGATCACCTCCCATAACCTTATTGGTGACCAGCCCTACGGTGCTACTTATCATTTCCGGAGATATGATCCTGATGATGAGGGAGTCGGTATGGGGCGCTTACACGTGAATTTTCAATTTCTGGAAACTTACGACCTCCCGTTAGTAGCTGGACGAGGGTTCGCCCGAGAATACGCCTCCGATACGGCTGCCTTTCTTATCAACGAAGCCGCGCTAGGGCAACTGGGAATTTCTGACCCATCGGAAATACTAGGAGTGGAGGTTATGTATGAAGCTAATGGCTATCCGAAACGAGGACCAGTGATCGGGGTGGTAGAAGACTTCCACTTCCGTTCTTTGCATAGTCCCATCGGGCCGATGGTAATGGATATTCAGCCGGAGAGAAACCACTTTGTGGCGGTGAGAATGCAGAGTGAAAACATTGGCGAAGCCTTAGGTAATATTCACGATATTTGGAACGATTTATACCCCGATATTCCGTTTCTGTACGATTTTCTGGATTCCAAGTTTGATCAGGTCTATAAATCTGAGAAGCGGTACGGAAGCTTGTTCACTCAGTTTGCTTTAGTCTCTATAATTATTGCCTGTTTAGGCCTACTGGGCTTAGCGATTTTCACCGCTGAGAAGCGATCTAAAGAAATTAGTATCCGCAAAGTGCTTGGCGCTTCGGTGTCTAGTCTTCTTGTACTACTTACCGGAGAATTTACCAAACTGGTGTTGATTGCAGCTCTGGTAGCTACTCCGCTATCTTGGTATTTTATGAGCAATTGGCTTAATAACTTTGCTTACCATACCAATGTAGGAGTTGATATTTTTATGATAGCCTGTGGTATTGCCTTAGGAATAGCCTGGATAACGGTTCTTTACCAATCAGTAAAAGCAGCTAAAGTCAATCCAATAAAGAACTTAAGAAATGAATAACTGGGTGAGGGGCTAGGAGTACGCGCCTCGCTCCCCATCCCAAGCTAAAACTTATGATTAGAAACTATCTTACTATCGCTCTTAGAAACCTACGCAAACAAAAATTTTACGCGCTAATTAATGTCTTTGGCTTATCGCTGGGGTTGGCGTGTTGTCTGCTGATTGCTTTGTATGTGGCAGATGATTTGAGTTATGATCATTTTCACCCGAAGGCTGACCAGATGTACCGAGTACGACATAAGTTTGTGGTAAGCGGACAGGAGTCGGATATGGCCGATGTAGCCCCAGCTCTCGCACAGGGTATCCGTGACAATATTTCCCGGATTGAGAAAGTGATTCGAACCGAATATCCTAATCCCTACATTTATCGGAAGGGAACGGAGTTGCTGGGTGAACAAACCACAATTCGGTCTGACCCTAATTTCTTTGAATTCTTTGGCTATAAGTTGCTAGTGGGCGACCCGGCTACGGTGCTTGAAAGTCCGAGAAGCATTGTACTAACTAAAAGCGTAGCGGACGCTCATTTTGGTAAGGTTGAAAACACAGGTATAGAACAGCACCCGGCTTTGGGGCAAACACTTACCTCGGAAGGCGAAGACTTTACCGTGACCGGAATCGCTGAAGACTCACCGAAGAATTCGCACCTGGATTTTGGGATAATCATGTCCAATGTAGCTTCGGAGCGGGTGAAGAACGGAGAAGGCTTTTGGCTTCCGGCGGGCTATCTCACTTACGTGATTTTGCAAGAAGGTGTCGCCCCCGAATCGCTGAAAGCCGATTTCCTTGCTATGGAAAAGGCCTACGAGTGGCCCCAGATGATCGAGCGCTTGGGCGTGCCTCTGGCTACTCTGGAAGCTCAGCAAGACTATCTAGGCCACTACCTGGTTCCCATAACTGACATTCATCTCGTCACCGAGGGAAATATGAAGTATGTGTACATTTTCTCAGTGATCGGGTTATTTATGCTGCTGATTGCCTGCATCAACTACACCAACCTGGCGACGGCTCGTTCTACTCAACGAGCAAAAGAAGTAGGAATCCGGAAAGCCTTAGGCACATCTCGTAAGCGGCTAATTGGTCAATTTTTAAGTGAGTCAGTTTTGATGACACTGCTGGCGATGCTTTTAGCACTGGGTTTTACTGAGATTTTCCGCATTCCATTCAGTAGACTTACAGAAAAGACGCTGACGTTAAGTGTTTTACAAGAACCTCTCTGGCTGATATTTATTCTTTTATTGGCGTTGCTCGTTAGCTTACTGGCGGGACTTTATCCGGCTTTTTACCTTTCATTATTTAAGCCATCTGAGGTGCTAAAAGGGCAATTGGGTACAATAAAATCCGGCAGCTTTAGAAAAGGTCTGGTCGTATTTCAGTTTTGCGTTTCGGCTACGTTGATTGTCTGTTCAATACTGGTGTATCAGCAGTTGCTATTTATGCACGCTAAAGATGTGGGCTTCACTAAAGAGAATGTACTTTTGTTGCCCAACACTCACACGTTAGAAAACCGGGAGGTTTTTCGGGAGACATTACTACAAAATTCCCAAATAGAAGCGGTAAGCTTTAGCTACTCGGCTCCCGGCGATTTTTTTGATGCATTCACTACCTATCAGGAATTGGGGAGTGAGAACAAATATCAGGCTAAACGACTTGCGACTGACGCTGGTTTTATGAAAGCGTATGAACTTCAACTGTTGGAGGGGCGAAACCTAAAGGAAGAACCGGGCGAGATGAAAGAAGCTTTACTGAATAAAAGTGCAGCTGATCAGCTCGGCCTAGAGCAAGTGGTAGGAAGTGTAGTGGAAACATTTTGGGGCGGTAAGTTTGAGATAGTAGGGATTGTGAAAGATTTCAACTTCGAGCATTTGCGATCCAGCATTATGCCGCTGATTATCCACCATAACCGAGAAGAGGAATTTAACTATTATACCTCGGTACGAATAAAAGGTGGAGATTTATCAGGTACGATCAGCTTTGTAGAATCCGTCTGGCGCAAGCACAATCAAGAAGCATTATTTAGCTACTCCTTCCTCGACCGTAAGTTTAATGATCTGTTTAAAACTGAGCAGCGTATGAGTGTGGCAGTAGTTACATTCACTGGGCTGATTATTTTTATCGCCTGTATCGGTCTGTTTGGTTTAATTACCTATGTTGCTGAACAACGTACTAAAGAAATTGGGATTCGGAAGATACTCGGGGCTTCGGTGAAGGATGTAGTGCTATTACTTTCGGGTAGTTTCACCCGCTTGGTGTTTTGGTCATTTCTGTTGGCTGTTCCCTTGGCTTACGCACTCATTCAACAGTGGCTCGGTACCTTTGCCTACCGCATCAGTATAGAAGTTTGGCCGTTTGCCATAGCCGGAATTATTCTCTTCTTCCTCGCAATTACTACAGTTAGCTACCAATCCATTCGGGCAGCCCGAGCTAATCCGGTAGACTCACTGCGTAATGAGTAGTGAGATTAGTAAATAATGAGCAATAAAGATTATTAATCCGAGCCATGTTGGCATCACCATTAATCATCCGTCATTAGCTAGGCCACTGCGTTTCAAATCCCTGAGAATGGATAAGCTTCTGAAAATCAGCCAGTAGGCTTTTGTTTTCGCGAACGGTGTGAGGAGTGGATTTTTTCTCTAGAGCAAAAGCAGCTAGCATTCCCACTGCTTCGCCAATGCTCCATTCTACCGGGTGCAGGCGGTAGCAACCGTTAGTAATATGGGTAGTCCCAATATTTTTGTTAGCGGGAAGCAGGTTTTGCATTCGTTGGGGTAGTAAAGCTCCTAACGGAATCTGGAAGGGTAGAGAAGCAAAGTCGATATAATTATCACCACCGGAGCTGGGATGCAGGTCGATGTGGTAATAGCCAATTCCTACACTGTCGTAGAAGTCGGCTGCTGTTTGCCCCTCTTCTGAGCCTGCCACCTTCAATCGCTGTTCTTTACCTACGTGCTCTTCCAACACCCGAAAAATGGGTTTTATCCGGCGCGATTCTCGTACGTAAGCGTATTTGGCTAAGCCATCGTCAGTCCCCAAAATATCACCACGCAAGCGTAAACCTGGCCAACCTTGTTTGCCATTGGGGCGAGGGGCTTCGGTTTGTAACCAGTAGAAAAGTGACAGGCTTAGCTGCTTACTTTGGGCAACATGTCGGTCAAATTCTTCGGAGCTTACATCAACTAAGTTACCTAAGAAGTAGTCATTTTGAGGCCAGTTGATAATAGTACTGTCACCAGGGTATGTTCCTTCTTTGAAATTATTACGGTCAATCAGCTTACGATAATTCCAGAGGTTAAGCACATCCCTAGTAGGAGTGCCTTCGGGATGAAACCCTAAGGTTTTAGGCTTTAGGGTAGAGGGGTGGGTGTAAGTAAGTGATAAGAGTTTACCGGGCCAAGATGGGTTTAGATCGGGAATAAATTCTCTCCAGAAATCGTAGTCCTTCGGTTTTTCAATCAGATTTTCAGTTCCTGGAACATAATCCATTGCCAGACACATGGTAAATGACTGCTGATTGGCTGGGTCAGCTTTTTCAGCTGCGTGAAGCTCACTAGTATCGGATTTTGCTTCCGCCCCGGTTACGTACTCAGTATTGGTAAGCGGTAGTAAATCGCCTAACTCAGTGGCATCCGCAAAGTAGGGCGCGGTTAAGGTTATTTCTTTTTCCGTTTGAATATTCTGAGCTATCAAGGCTTTTACTTGGTCACTATCTACATCCGCCGAGATGATTTTATGATTGAGCAGCAACGTAAGCTGTCGATTACTCAGGTAAGGAGCTAACATCGCGTCTAATACCGCTAAGGCTACCCGTGGCTCATGACAAAGCCGAGAAACAGCGCCGTTTCCCGGATTAAAGTACTGCTGCTGACGGGCTGCTTCAGTTACCGGATAGTTTTGAAAGTAGTGCTGCCGAACAGCATTTCGGAAGTCACGATAAAGCTGGGTGGCTCCATGGGTTTCAATCCATTGGTGTTCATCAGGGGGAACGCCCTGCTGGGTAATTTGTCCGCCAATCCAATCCGTTTCTTCGGTCATCACCACGCGCAATCCATTGCGTAATGCAGACAATGCAGCGGCACAACCACCTAATCCACCTCCCGCTACAATTAAGTCAGCAGTATATTCATTCTGTATACTGTTATTAATCAAAAAGTTGCTCGAGTAGGAAGAATAGCTTATAGCGGGAAGCATAGCTAGAGAACTACCTCCAACACCTATGTTTTTAATGAACCTTCTGCGTTTCATAGTTTTGCTAAAATCAAGTGAGTAAATTAAGATTAATCACCCTTATTTTTGCACAATCTGACAAAAAATCCGTTCTAGCTAATAGCGAACTAGCACAGGGGACGTAAGCTAAGCAGGGGTTTTCGGTTGTAAAGCCACTAATTATGCGTTATCTTTAAAGTATAATGGGCAACGATTATGAGGGTAATTTTTACAGAATGAACAAACTAACACTACTACTTTTATTACTGGTGTTTGCCCAATGCGCTATTGCCCAAGATAATACTCAGGTGCTTATTCGGGGTAGGGTAGTGGAAGCTGATAGTTTGAGTGCATTGCCGTACGTCCACATCCGAGGACAGCAAGGTACAACAGGCACTGCTACGGATAGTCAGGGAAATTTTTCGGTAAATGTGCTGAGCCAAGATACTATCATGTTTAGCAGCGTGGGGTATCAGCCTTATTTTTTGTTTCCCGCCGATAGTACTGAAGAAAAGCTTAGTACGCTGACGGTTACTATGGTTCCGCAAATAAATACTCTAAAAGAGGTCACGGTGAGAGCCTACGACAATATTGAGCAGTTTATTCGTCGTGAGCCAGAGCCTTTTAGCCTCAATCGACCTAAAGGCGAACCACTGTTTGAGCGGAAAGACCCGCAAGAGGTTCCGGCAATTGGTTTAGCAGGAGGAATGAATGGAGCACGTTTAGAAGGTGCTGTTACTGCTTTTGCCAATCTATTTAATAGCAAGTATCAGCAGGAGAAAAAGCTGAAAGAAATTTTAGCGAATAAGGAAGAAGAATCCCGACAGCAAGAGTTACGGCAAATCATGACAGAGAAATATCAAGATATGTTGGCAACAGCTACTACTTTGAGTGAGGCAGATATTGAGCGTTTTACTCTAGAGTATATGCCCTCGCCTCAGGTAATGCTTCACTTAGATGATTACAGTATTATGCTTAGCATTGTGAAAAATCTGCAAAATTTTGAGACTGAAGCCGAACGGCAGTTGGCTATTCAGCGATTGCTGGAAAATAAAGTGTTTGAAGGGGAAAGCTCTACTACGCGTCAGTAAGTTAAGCTATTTTCGAAGAGAAGAAGCCCTGACTACCAGCTGATGTTCTACGACTACCATTTCTTCTTCACTTTTTTGCGCATTATTTAACTGATTAATTAATGTGCGAGCAGTAAGCTCTCCCATTTTTTGACCAGGATAGCTGATGGTTGTCAAGGCGGGCTCCACTACTCGTGATAGCAAGTCGTTATTAAATCCCACAATAGCAATCTCTTGAGGCACTTCAATATTAGCCCTTCGGAGTTCACTCATAATGGCGGCGGCTTGAGTATCACTTACACAAAATAGGCCATCCGGAAGAGGGTTTATCGCCAAAATATCTTGAGCAGTACGCCCGGGATCAGGGTCTCGTAAATCGGGAAAAAGCACTAGCGATGGATTGTATTCCAGCCCAAAGTCCAGTAAAGCTTGCTGATAGCCAGCGTGACGACTGTGATAGACCTTAGATCGTAAGTTGCCAGCAACGTGAACAATGCGTCGGCATCCTTGCTCAAGTAAGTGATGGGTAGCTTCATAACCTGCCTGATGATTGTCAATCACAATACAAGTACAATCGGGAGCATCGAAGGTACGATCGAAGAAAATAAGAGGAATTTCTTTTTGTAGTATAAACCGGAAATGCTCAATATCTTCGGTGTCACTGGCTAGAGAAACTAGTAGGCCATCAACCCGGCTATTAAACATAGTATCTACATTGGCCTCTTCTTTCTTAACCGACTCTAGTGACTGGCTGATAATCAGGTTATAACCTTGCTGGTTGGCTACCTTTTCAATACCAGCAATTACTGTCGAGGTAAAGTAGCTATTTAAGTGGGGAATGATGACTCCAATAGTGTTTGTCTTTTTTTTACGTAGGTTGCTAGCAAAAATATTTTGCTGGTAACCCATCCGGCGAGCGGTTTCATGAATTTTATCCCGTGTTTGTTTCTTGATAGCTGGATGGTCGTTAAGACCACGACTTACAGTAGCTGCTGAAATATGCAATTCCTTAGCAATATCATAGATCGTTACATCCTTAGAGGCACTCATTCTAATAAAAATAACTATAATTTTCTAACCGATAATCCGGTAGACAGCTAAATTCAGAAAAAAGATTGTATAATAAAAGGATTATTTTTCACAATCGGTTGTGAAAAAAGATGGCCTACCAAGGAAATATTGTAAAAGCAGGTACCATATTATAAGCGAGATAATCAGTAGTACTCACAGCTAGGCTGAGTTCCGGTGAATTGACGAGGTAGTAATCTTACGCTGAGTAGAATCCCGCACAATTACTTCAGTTTTAAGAACGGTATTTTGTGATTGTACAATATGCCCGTACTCTTGATGTCTCAATATCTGCTGAGCGGCTATTTTTCCCATATCATGGGCTGGATGAGAGATAGTAGTAAGCTGAGGTTCAATGATAGAAGAGATAGGATCATTATTGAACCCGATAACGGCCAGATCCTGGGGAATGTGCCAGCCTTTTAGCTTGGCGTACTGAATAGCACTAACCGCCGCTGAGTCATTAGCTGAAAAAATACCGTCGGGTGGGTTGGGCAGGCCTAGTAAATACTTAGTACTTTCTCGCCCTTCTTCCATGCTCAGTTTACTATGTACAACCAAGCGTTCATCAATAGGTAAATTGTGCTTTTTTAGCGCATCTAAGTAACCCTGTTGTCTTCCTCGGTAAGTATTACGGTGCTGTGCCCCACCTAAATGAGCAATCCTACGGCACCCCATCTCAATTAAGTGTTCAGTTGCTTTAAAACCTGCAGAATGGTTATCAATTGCTACGCAATCGGTTTCCAATTCTGGGGCTATACGATCCACTGAAATCAAGGGTATTTTATTTTCCAGAAAAGCATGAAAGTGATCGTACTGCCGAGTTTCCATCGCTAAAGAAACGATCAGTCCATCTACCCGACTTGAGTAGAGCGTATGAGCCGTCGCTACTTCTTTCTTATATGAATCGTAGGTCTGGGAAATAATTACATTATAATCACTCTGGCTAGCAGTATCCTCAATACCACTAATAAGTGCTGCAATAAAGGGGCGATTTATCAAAGGAACGATTACACCAATAGTATTAGTCTTGTTCTTTCGGAGGTTAGAGGCTACTGAATTAGGCCGATATCCCATTTTTTTGGCAAGCTTCTTAACAGAGAGCGTGGTTTCCTTACTTATGCTATGGTGATCGTTTAATGCTCGGGATACAGTAGTAGGGGATACTTTTAATTTCTCGGCAATGTCGTAGATAGTGATGCCTTTGTTATTTTTTCTCATAACTGTCAAGATTGCTTCAGGAATGTATATTCTTTGCTAATAATCACTCTACTGTATTACAGTTATAAAGCAAAATTTCGGCGCAACCAGAATTTTCAGTTTTATCAAATATAAGGCTTTATTGATAAAATTACGCAATCGGTTGCGTTGCAATATATTTTTTGAGTAAGTTTATGTCTAAATATTGAATTTAAAATGTAGTTAAGCTTGAGATAGCTTGAGTTTTGCTAATAGTATTTGCTGCTGTGAGAAATCACTACTGTGCCTTTTATACTGCGTCTGCTGGAACGATCAACGCAAGTATTTAGAGGGTATATTAATTATAGCCTCGGTTATCTAGACGTTGAAAATAATATTGAGCCTCTCACGGAGATTCCAGCAGGTACGGACAGCACATATTAAACTATAATCTTTTTGCGAAAATTATTTAAATTTAATTTCACTTTTGTTCACTACTCATAACAACTACCTAATGTCCTGGAGAAACTATTTTGCCATGGCTCTGATTTTTTGCCTGGCTCTTGCTCCCGCTTATTCATTCACTCAACCTACTCAAGTAGCTGAATTTGTTGTCTACGCCGGGGAGTATGATCGTATAAATACTCCAATTACGGTGAATGTTGATAAGCTCGGTGTTCCGCAAGGCTCAAAAGAGTGGCAACTAGTTGAACACCGAGGTAGTGAAGTTTATCCGGTAGCTCTACAGTGGGGTGGTCATACCTCTAACACACTCAACTGGATACTATCGGGAGAAACTCCGGCAGGCAGTAGTCGCTACTTTTCTTTGCAAGTGGATAATTCTCGACCTTCTGGCGCAACCTCTGAAGTGGAAGTTGCCGATCAGGAGGGAACGATAGTATTTACTCTGGGAGATCAAGAAGTGCTGACTTATCAGTATGCTTTGGCCAAAGTTCCGGAGGGTGTAGATGATATTTATCGTCGGGGAGGCTTTATTCATCCTTTACGTTCGCTGGGCGGTGGGACACTAACCCGCATTCAACCTCCTGATCACTACCACCACTACGGTATCTGGAACCCCTGGACCCATACAGAGTACCAGGGGCGAGAGATTGACTTCTGGAATTTGATAAAGGGGCAAGGAACCGTGGAAGCCCGAGGAGTTACCTCTGTAGCTAGTGGTGAAGTATTTGGTAAGCTATCGGCTTGGCACGAGCACATTACTTACGGCGATAGTGCTAATAAAGCTACCGCTCAAAAGCTGCTGAACGAAACCTGGGATTTACAGGTCTGGAATAATAACTCTGGCGATCAGGTTTATCTAGTAGATTTTATTACCACCCAGAATAACGTAACCGAGCATCCTTTTACAGTGAAAGAGTATCGCTATCAGGGGTTTGGTTTTCGGGCTAATAAAGATTGGAATGACAATACCGCACGACTGCTTACATCCGAAGGGAAAAATAAGGCGGATGGTAACGGAACGCGGGCTCGTTGGGGGACGGTGAGCGGCCCAACCGAGGCAGGAACTTCTGGGGCTTTATTTATGACCCATCCTTCTAACTATAATTTTCCAGAGCAAATCCGTATCTGGCCTACGGGTATGAACCAAGGAAAGGAAAATGTATTCTTCAACTTTAATCCGGCGATGGATCGTGATTGGGTAATGCCGCCTAAATCGTCTCATACGTTGCGCTACCGAATGCTGGTGTACGATGGAGGGGTTGACGCAACTACGGCTAACCGTTACTGGCAGGACTTTGCTTATCCCCCTCGGGTTGAGGTAAAAACTTCTTCGGAACTAGAGAGGAAGAAGCTATTGCTTTACACTAAAAACGGTGAAGGCTATGTCCACGATAATATTCCGTATAGCATCAAAGCAATTCAGAAGTTGGCTGTAGAAAATGGATTTGAGGTAGTTCCTTCCGAAGATCCGGATCAGTTTACTGCTGAAAACCTTGAACAGTACGATGCCCTTATTTTCTCAAACACTAATAACGATGTCTTTGATACCCCTGAGCAAGAACAGGCCTTTCAGGACTACATACAATCAGGAGGGCGGTTTGTAGGTATTCATTCGGCTTGTGGTTCGGAGCGAGACTGGGATTGGTTTGCCCAGATGCTGGGGGGAAGATTTCATCGCCACCCACCCCGGCAAGACTTTGACGTAATTGTACTGGATAAAACACACCCTTCTACACACTTCTTGCCTGACGTATGGTCGGTAAAAGATGATGAGTGCTACTATTTGAAACACTTAAATCCGGATAACCATGTACTACTAGCGGCTGACTTAAATACAGTAGAAGATGAAAAGCGGGAGGACTATCCGGCTAACTACTTTGGTGATCAGTTCCCTTTAGCATGGTGTCATGAATTTGACGGAGGAAGGCAGTGGTACACTGCCCTTGGACATCGCCCGGAGCACTATTCTGATCCTACGTTTATGAAGCATATTTTAGGTGGCATTATTTGGGTACTCAGTGATGAGGCTCCTTAATTACTAATTCAACCATTAAAGTATTTACTCATTCAATTATTATGAATAGACGAGATTATCTTAAAAAAACACTAGCAACCACTACCGGAGCTTTTTTCGTACCAACCATTGTTCCATCCAGTGTTTTTGGTAAAAATGCCCCGAGTAATAAAATTCAGGTAGGGCAGATTGGCTTCGGTCGCATCGCTATGTCACACGATTTACCCGAAACTATGAAGCACGATGTGTCACGGGTAGTTGCGGTATGCGATGTTGATAGTAAGCGTAAAGAAGACGGCAAAAAATTTATTGAGAAGTGGTACGCTGATAACAAGAAAAAAGAAAATTTTGTCGAGGTGAAGATGTACGACGATTATCGGGAGATGATAGCTAGTCCCGATATCGATGCGGTGATTGTAAGTACTCCTGATCACTGGCATGCTCAACCCGCTATTGAGGCTGCCCTAGCCGGAAAAGCGGTTTACCTACAAAAACCTACCTCACTTACTATTGAAGAGGGGCGGGCTATGAGCGACATAATCCACCAAACTGGTGCAGTCTTCCAGTTAGGAAGTCAGCAACGTTCGGTAGATCCATGGCCACAGTTTAAGCGGGCTTGTGAACTAGTGCGGAACGGTAGAATTGGTGAGATCAAAAGCGTAAAGATTGGTTTGCCAAGTGATCCTTCAGGAGGGGAACCTACTCCAATGGATGTGCCAGACCATCTGAACTACGATATGTGGCTAGGCTCCACTCCTTACGTTCCTTACACCGAAGAACGGGTGCATCCCCAACCGCCCTTCACCGATGAAAAGTCACAATTCTCCCGACCTGGCTGGTTACGCTGCGAGCAATTCGGTGCGGGTATGATTACTGGCTGGGGTGTTCACCATATCGACATTGCCCACTGGGGAATGGATACTGAGTATACTGGACCAATAGAAGTGGAAGCTACGGCTAAATTCCCCGAAACCGGACTCTGGAATGTACATGGGCCTTACCGAGTAACTAGCAAATATGCCAATGGAGTAGAAATGGTGGTAGATGGCGAGCTTCCGAATGGAGTACGATTTGAAGGAACGGATGGGTGGATTTTCGTATCGAGAGGTAGCGTAGGTATTACCGCTTCTGACCCTAACTTTGGCAATTCGCCAGCATTCCAAGCTAGTGACCCGAAAATTCTGGAATCTGAAATTGGTTCGGATGAAATTCACTTATACGAAAGCCGTGAGCAGCACGGTAACTGGTTGGATTGCATCAAGTCACGCAAGCTTACTATTTCCCCGGCAGAAGTAGCCCATCGCTCGTGTAGTGCCTGTCTGGTGTCGCATATTGCCATGAAGCTGCCCCGTAAACTCTACTGGGATCCTATCAACGAACGCTTCAAGAACGATGACGAGGCAAATTCTATGCTGTCTCGCTCTCAACGTTATCCTTGGGGTTATGAGCATGTTGATGCACTTAAAGCTAGCTATGGAAGATAAGTGAGATAGTGCTAGCGTGTTATAGTGCGTAGTATTCATGTTTTCTGGCGACCGTCGCACGGTGTTCATGCCTACGCGGCGCGGTATTCATGTAATTTTGAACACTTGAACACCCCGACACTTCAGCACTACACTTTTTTTATTACCTTAGCAACCGATTACAATAACCTAGCGAATGAACCAATCAATTTTGATGGCTCTTGCTTTGCTGATCCTAGCAGCCTGTGGCGGGGCAAGCCAAACTCAAGACAATCCTACTGAAGACCAAGCCACCCAACAGTTTACTGGAGCTAATAATGAAGTGAAGCTAATGACCGTAGATCCTGGTCATTTTCATGCTGCCTTGGTGCAGAAATTTATGTACGACCAGGTAGATTCAGTGGTTCATGTCTATGCACCTCAGGGTAAAGATTTGCAACTGCACATGCAGCGGATCGAGGGTTTCAATACTCGCGATGAAAGTCCTACGCACTGGGTAGAAGAAGTGTATACCGGATCTGACTTTTTCGAGCAAATGATGCAGGAGCAGCCAGGTAATGTAGTGGTGCTTTCGGGTAACAATGCCAAGAAAACGGAATATATCCGTGAATCGGTAGAGGCTGGACTAAACGTATTGGCGGATAAGCCGATGGTAATTCATCCTTCTGAATTTCCTAAACTGAAGTCAGCCCTGGCTACTGCCGAAGAAAAGGACGTATTGCTGTACGACATTATGACCGAACGCTACGAGATTACGACCATGCTACAAAAAGCATTATCGCAGAAGTCGGAAGTATTCGGTGAATTAGAAAAAGGCACTCCCGAAAATCCGGCTATTTCCAAAGAAAGTGTTCACCATTTTTCTAAAGAAGTAGCGGGTAGTCCACTAATTCGTCCCGCCTGGTTTTTTGATACTGAGCAACAGGGCGAGGGTATTGTAGATGTTTCTACGCATTTGGTAGATCTGATATTGTGGGAGTGTTTCCCAGAAGAAGGAATCGATACCACTGAAGTTTCCGTAGTAAATGCCCGACGCTGGGCGACGGAACTTACTCCGGCTCAGTTTGAGAAAGTAACCGGAATGTCCGAATTTCCTGATTATCTGCAAAAAGACGTACAGAATTCAGTGCTCAACACTTACGCTAATGGTGAGTTTGTATTCGCCGCTCGGGGAGTTCACGGAAAAGTAGCGGCTATCTGGAACTTTGAGGCTCCCGAAGGGGCAAAAGATACGCACTTCTCTATGATGCGGGGAACGAAAGCTAATCTGGTCATTCGGCAAGATGCTCCTCAGAATTATCAAACTACATTATACGTAGAGCCTATTTCCCCAACTGACGATTTTGAGGCTAGTTTACGGACTGCGCTAGATGAACTAAGCTCGGAATATCCCGGATTAAATCTTCGTGCTTCAGAAAACGGATGGGAGGTGCTGGTTCCGGAGGAGTATAAAGTAGGTCATGAAGCTCACTTCGCTCAGGTCACTGAAAAATACCTAGAGTACTTAGTGGCGGGAGAGATACCCGATTGGGAGATGACGAATATGTTGACGAAATATTATCTTACCATGCAGGCTTACGAGATGAGCAGAGGGGCGGGGAGCTAGGAGCAAGAGGGAAGGGCGTATAGCAATACGCCCAAACAATGATATATATGAAAATAAAAATCTGGATAGTAATAGCTGCTTTCTCTTTACTTGGCTGCGCTCAGGAGGAAGAGGTAAAAACTCTAAGACTAGGTCACGGCTTATCAGTAGACCACTCGGTACATCAAGCGATGGTATTCATGGGAGATCGGTTGAAGGAAAAGTCGGATGGAAAGATGGAGCTTAAAGTATACCCAAGTGAACAACTAGGCTCGGAGCGAGAGTGCGTAGAGTTACTCCAGTTCGGTAGTCTAGCCATGACCAAAGTTTCGGCGGCAGTGATGGAAGGCTTTGTAGACAAATACCGAGTGTTAGGTTTACCTTACCTATTTGAAAGCAAAGCCCATGCTTTTAAAGTACTAGATAGCGATGTCGGTAAAGAAATCTTGGAATCAGGAGAATCGATCTGGTTAAGAGGGCTCGGCTTTTATGATTCGGGTTACCGTAGCTTCTATACCAAAGATAGACCAATCAATACCCCCAGCGATTTGTCAGGCATGAAAGTTCGGGTAATGTCCAGCATTAACTCTATCAATATGGTAGAAGCGATGGGGGGCTCACCAACCCCAATTTCTTTCGGGGAGTTATATACCGCTTTGCAAAGCGGGGTAGTTGATGCCGCAGAAAATAATCCACCTAGTTTTTATCTATCGCGCCATTACGAAATTTGTAAGTACTATTCTATCGATCAGCATACTCAGGTGCCCGATGTATTACTGATTAGCCAGATTATCTGGAATAAACTGAGTTCCGAAGAGCAGCAGTGGGTGCAAGAAGCTGCTGACGAATCGGTAGAATATCAGCGAGAGCTATGGGAGGTTTCTGAGAAAGAGGCAATGGATGCAGTAAAGGCTGCCGGAGTGGAAATTAACTATCCTGACAAAAGCCCATTTCAGGAAGCGGTAGAAGATGTATATGAGCCTTTTAGCGACAACGAAGAACTTAATAGCCTTATTCAACGCATAAAAGCGGCCTCTTAACTTAGAGTATGTTTGAGCTTTATCCTTTGACCTTCAAATCCACCTTTGTCACCTGCGCTTCGCCAATTTTTTCGGCCGTAGCCCAGGCTATGCCCTCAAAAATTGGCTCGCTCAGTCGCCAAACTTTGAATTTTCGGTTTCAAAGACAAAATTCAAACATACTCTTATGACTCTACGAAACGCAATTGATAGAATAGTACGATGGCTGCTGGTTATCTTCATGTCAGCTATTGTAATTGATGTGACCATCCAGGTAGTCAGCCGCTATTTATTTCAATCTCCCTTTAGCTTTACTGACGAACTAGCTGGGTTTCTACTCATCTGGGTAGGACTCTTAGGCTCGGCTTATGCTACAGGTGAAAAACAACACTTAGCCATTGACTTAATCTCGGGGGGGATGTCTCCCCAGAGGAAACGCCAACTAGATATTCTCATCAACATTATCGTTGTATTATTTGCCTTAGGAGTACTGGGGATAGGCGGGTTTTGGTTAGTGTACACCAGTTTCTTATTTGGACAAATATCGGCCGCTCTTGAACTTCCGCTGGGCTACGTTTATCTGGTAGTACCAGTTTCTGGTCTGCTGATTGCCTATTATGCCATTGATAATACGTTTAATGAACCCAGCACTGATCCTGATTTAGTGGGTGAATAAGTTTGTGCTAGTGGAAAAGAGAAAAGGGAGAACGGAAAAGGGAAAAAGGCGATATGATTGATAATTGTTCGATAAACCCTAGTGACTAAGGACAAGTGACAAATGAACTAACAATAACTAGCAATTTATCCATAGAACAATTGACCACTAACTCGACCATCTAATCACTCTCTCATTTAAATCTTAATGGAAGCTACCGAAGTCCTCATTCTTGTTTTCAGCTTTGTGATCTTTATTGCTATTGGCGTTCCAATTGCCTACTGTATTGGAATTGCTGGAGTCATCACTATGCTACTTTCCATTGACTATCTTCCTGCAGTGACCACTTTTGCCCAGCGGATGGCAACGGGTCTCAACAGCTTTACTTTGCTGGCTATTCCGCTATTTATTCTGGCGGGGCAACTCATGAATACCGGAGGAATTGCCTCCCGACTAATTGAGTTTGCCAAAGTGCTAGTAGGTCGATTACCAGGGGGGTTAGCGGTAGTAAATGTGCTAGCTAATATGTTATTTGGTGCAATTTCTGGCTCAGCGGGCGCTGCTGCCTCAGCAATTGGAACCATCATGCATCCACGCATGAAAAATGAGGGGTACGACGAAAACTTCAGTGCCGCAGTGAACATTACTTCAGCAACTACCGGGCTGGTAATTCCTCCGAGTAACATTTTGATTATCTATTCATTAGCTAGTGGCGGGGTTTCTATTGCCGCTCTGTTTTTAGCTGGTTATCTACCGGGTGTATTGACTGGGTTAGCACTCATTGGTTTTGCTACGGCCTACGCTTATCGTCATAATTACCCTACCGGAGAAAAAGTCCCGCTACGGGAAGGGGTGCAGAAGTTTCTGGCGGCTTTACCAAGTCTATTACTATTGATTATCATACTCGGGGGAATTGTAGCTGGCGTTTTTACCGCCACGGAGGCTTCGGGAGTAGCTGTCCTTTACTGCTTAGCACTGGCATTTATCTACCGGGAAATTAAGGTGAGCGACTTACCCGATATTTTAATACGAACTACGCTGACCACTTGCATAGTGTTGCTGATGGTCGCTGCTTCTATTGGGCTTTCCTGGGTAATGGCTTACGAGGAAATTCCGCAAAATGTAAGCGCTGCTCTACTCACTCTGAGTGATAGTCCGTTCTTGATCTTGTTGATTATCAACATTATTCTGCTCTTTGTAGGAGTGTTTATGGACATGACTCCGGCAGTACTGATTTTTACCCCGATATTTCTTCCGGTAGTCACCCAGCAGTTAGGCATTGATCCAGTTCACTTTGGCATTATCCTGATCGTTAACCTTTGTGTTGGCTTGTGTACCCCGCCCGTAGGTACCGTACTGTTTATTGGTTGCAGCGTAGCCAACATAAAAATTCAGTCAGTAGTAAAGCCATTGCTACCCTTCTTTGTGGCGATGGTAGTGGTATTACTACTGGTTACTTATATTCCTGAAATTAGCCTGTGGTTACCTCGGCAATTCGGCTTCTAAATGAAAGGTTTTATGCAAAATGACATATTTGGAGTCTCCGAAAAAGTCATCATCATCACGGGTGGTGCTGGAGTGCTTGGGGGAGCGATGGCAGCCATGTTACTCAAGCAAGGAGCTAAAATCGTCATTCTTAGTCGGCGTGAGTCTTCTATAAATGAGAAACTGGAAGAACTTCATGTGATCAGCGAAAATGCAATTGGGTTTGCCTGTGATGTCACTTCTCAGGAGCAATTAGAAGAAGTAAGTCAGAAAATACTGGCTCAGTGGGGGCAGATTGACGTACTCATCAATGCTGCTGGGGGAAATATGCCTGGTGCGACCGTTGCCCCTGGCCAAACCGTATTTGACGTATCGGTGGATGCTTTACGAAAAGTACTGGATTTAAATCTGATGGGCTCAGTACTGCCGACGCTTGTATTTGGAAAAGCGATGGCTAAACAAAAATCCGGTAGTATCATTAATATTTCCTCGATGGCAGCTACTCACTCCATTACACGGGTATTAGGTTACTCAATAGCGAAGGCAGGGATTGATATGTTTACTAAGTGGATGGCCACCGAGATGTCCTTAAAATTTGGTGATGGTATTCGGGTAAATGCTATTGCCCCGGGCTTTTTTATTGGAGAACAAAACCGGAAGCTACTCACCAATGAAGACGGCTCGTTAACTGAGAGAGGTAAAACCATTATTCAGAATACTCCCATGCAACGCTTTGGGGAAGCTGAAGAATTAAATGGAGCAATACTTTACCTCTGTAGCGATGCTTCCAAGTTTGTAACCGGAACTATTTTACCTATCGACGGCGGATTTAGTTCGTTTAGTGGAGTGTAAAAATGAATTCCTTGCAACAATCATTATATCCTACCTGGCGCTGGTTTGGCCCTCAGGATGCCGTATCTCTCATGGAAATTAAACAAGCTGGAGTAAAAGGAATCGTTACTGCTCTGCATCATATCCCTTGTGGTGAGGTATGGTCAGTAGAGGAAATTAAGCAACGGCAAAAAGTCATTGAAGCGGTTGGTTTAGACTGGACAGTGGTAGAGAGTGTAAACATTCACGAAAGCATCAAAGTCGGCGCATCTGATCGGGATCAGTTTATAAGAAAGTATCAGCAGACTCTCCGAAATCTAGCTAAGTGTGGTATTCGGTTGGTATGCTATAATTATATGCCAGTACTGGATTGGACGCGCACTCAACTAGCGCATCCGGTAGAAGATGGTTCAACCGCTCTTCGTTATGATCCCACGGCTTTGGCAGCTTTTGAATTATTCATACTAAAGCGAAAGGGTGCAGAAGATCAGTACAGTAAAGAACAGAAAGTAACTGCTGAAAAGTATTTCTCAGCGATAACTCAGGCTGAAAAAGAGAAGCTGCAACAAACAATTTTAGCGGGACTGCCAGGAACTGACGAAGTTTTCACTCCTGATGAGTTTAATAGGTTCTTAGAACGTTATCAGGACGTGGATGCCCAGCAGCTGCGTAAAAACCTTGTCTATTTTTTACAGCAGATCATTCCGGTGACGGAAGAAGTTGGCATTAAGATGGCGATTCACCCTGACGATCCGCCATTCCCTATTCTGGGTTTACCCCGGGTAGTTAGCACCGAAGATGATTTGCAGTTTATTACCAGTCAGGTTCCTTCGCCCAGTAACGGTATCACTTTCTGCACCGGATCACTGGGCGGAAGGTCAGATAATGACTTACCAGGAATGATTGAACGACTGGGAGATAAAATACATTTTCTGCACTTACGAAATGTACAGCGTAACTCCGACGGTAGCTTTCACGAGGCAAATCATCTGGAGGGGAGCACTGATATGTTTGCGGTGATGCAAGCGGTTATCAATGAGCAGCAGAAAAGAATTAATAGTGGCCGAGAAGATATTACTATTCCGCTACGTCCTGATCATGGTCATCAGTTTCAGTTTGATATTGATCGTAACTTTTACCCTGGTTACTCAGGGGTAGGGCGGTTACGGGGTTTAGCCGAACTAAGAGGGCTAGAACTAGGAATTCGCCGGATGATGGGAAATAGATGAGATTTACCCAACAATACGCCCGTAGAATCGTTTTACTTGACAGGTGTCAGCCCAGAATGAATTTTTTTTACCCCTCATTTGTTGTATAGACATGATTACAATTCCCGATAAGCGAAAGTCCCAGATCACTAAAGAACTTCTAAAACAGTACAAGAAATCTCATCCCGGAGTTTTTTCCCTCAGCTACTTTGATCCAACCGAAATCAATGACTTTGTTGTTCAGCGCGGTTCAGACGTAGTAGTAGATAAGCAGGGAATAGAAAGCTTCCTTCAGGCATTTAGATAGATATAGCACCTGCTATACTTCACGCTTAGTGTTTCTAAGCGACATAACCCTCAGAATAGCTTCGCTCGGTTTGGATAAGCATATCCTTACTTAGGCAAAGTATGTTCCTGAGGGTTATTGTTTATATGAGCTCTAATAGGGCGATTACCCCGGTGTAGGAAATAATACAAGCAAAGACTAGAGCGGCTGCTAGACCAATATTCATGCCCAGTCCAGCAGTGTGTTTGCCCATAAGCTCCTTACTATTTACTAGATACATAATTCCCCCAATAACCAGTGGCAATACAAATACAGCTGCAACTTGAGTAGCTATTTGGGCAGCAATTGGGTTAGCTCCTAGGATAGGTACACTTAACCCCACTACGCAAGCAATACCCGTAAGAATCTTAAATCTTGAGGAGTTTGTATCTAATTCTCCATTCTGATAATCAGCAATAAGTAAGGGAGCTACCATCAGAATCGGGAAAATAGACGATAAGCCTGCACTCACGGCACCGACCATAAAGAGAACTACGGCAAACCGTCCGGCAATTGGTTCTAGGGTATAAACCATATCCATCACCTTTTCAATGGTTTTACCTTCATAGAACAAAGCTCCAGTGGCAGCAGCCATAATGGCTAGGTTGATAGCAAACATCAAGATTGCCGATGTAAGCGCATCACGAGATTGGTCTTTAAGATTGTCTTGGTTCCAGCCTTTTCCTTTCATTAGTAGCGGTCGCACTACAAAAGTGGGAGCTGCCATTGTTGTGCCTACAAAAGCAGCTACCAGTAGTTTGCCTCCGGCTACATCCGGCACACTTGGTACAACTCCACTTAAAATTTCTCCGGGTTTGGGAAGCACCACAAACATGGAAATCAAAAACGAAATGCCCATTAAGGTTACAAAAATGATAAGTACTTTCTCAAAGAATGAGTATTGCCCAACCCAAAGTAGAGAATACATAATTAGAATAAGCGTAATGGCGATGCCCAGCACCATCCAGTAGTTCTCAGCAGGCAAGTCCGGATTGAAGAGTAACAGGGTTTCGTAAATAGCGTTAGCACTTAACCCTAAAATTCCCGACAGTGAATTCCACTGGGCTACAATAATACCGACTACTACCAATATGGCGATGAATTTTCCGGCTTTAAGGCGGGTCTTGAAACTATGAATAGAGGTAAGTCCGGTGACTACTGCGTAGCGTCCGTAGGCTTCCATCAGTAGCCAGGAGAACAGGCAACTAAGCATGAGAACCCATAACAGTTGCATACCAAACTGACTACCTGCCTTCGCCATAGAGGTCACACTGCCGGTACCAATTGTATAACCAATACAAAACAATCCTGGGCCAATACTCAGCATGGCTAACCAGATTCTTTGGAGAAAAGAAGGCGAAGCTTCTGACTGCGCTTTTTCTACCGACATGCTATTGAGGGATAGTAATAAGGTTTTGCGACTGAAGATAATTCAGGCTCTGTTCCTGATTTGCGAACGCCTGTTCCTGATTATCTACTGCCTGAAGCTCAATGGCTATGTAAGGTACCGAATGATCAGCCAACATTTTTAGTACTTCGGGTAGTGGGAGTGGGTTTTCGCCCAAAGTCTCCTGAGCTTGTCCACCTTGGGCGGATTTCAAATGAATGTAGAATAAGTTCTCAATATTATTTTGTAAGAACATTCGTACACTATCGGGTGAGGCGTGGACACGAGCTACACTGAACGGGTTAGCGGTATCAAATTGCCATCCAACTTGGTCGCTAACTCGCGCAAACAAGTCAGCCACGCCGTAGTACTGGTCAATCTGACCATAAAATGGTTCACCACCGTTTTCGATCACGTACTGCAAACCAGCCTGATTTGCTAATGCTGCGGCACTGTCCGCATACTGAACTGCGATTTCTAATTCTTCTTCAGTCCAGCCCTGTTTGGTGGGATCATTGGCGAATTCTGATAGACTAGCCAGTGAACGGATTAATTTCGGCCCTTCAAAAACCACTGCATTCTTCAAACCTTCTTCAAAGGTAGCCCAAAAGTCTTCGTCCAGCAGTCCCTTCTGAATAGCGTAACTGACTTCTATTCCTTTCTCCTGAGCATAAGCTGCAATTTCCTGACTTTCTTCTACTGATAATTCAGCACTTGGATCGCGAAGCTCTAGCCAAGCGTAGCCCTGCTCGGCGGCGTAATCAACAAACTGCTTACTGGTTTCTAGCGAAACGGGCATGGCTGCTAGAAAATTCTGCGTGGTAAATCCCAGCTTTAGATTGGGATAATCAGTGAACTTTAAACTGTTGTTAATCGACTCTTCTGCAGATTGCTCATTATTTTGGGTAGTAGGCTGGCATCCGACTAGAAAGAGAATAACAGAGCCAGATAAGAATAGCATAAGTAATTGGGAAAAGTAATTTGGTAGGTAGTGCATTTTAGTTGTTATTTGGATAGAGTCAAATGTGGCGTAAATTACCAGTTGTGAATAGAACCATCAGAGCTTTTTAGAATAGGATGGGGGAATTCGGTTTTCTCAGTGACCTCCATCACAAAATCCGCTTTTTCCGGATCAAATTCTACACCCAGACCTGGCTTGGGATTCAAGTATAGCTTACCGTCTCTGAAGTTGATGTAATCCTCATTGAAGTAAGCTGGGCGTTCAGGTTGCCCACCAACCAACTCCATCATGCAGCGCATGGGGCTGCTGGAACTGAGCACGTGTACCAGCGTAGCGGTAGACAGTGGTCCAGTGAAGTGTGGAATCATGCCGACGTAGTGGGTTTCGCAAATAGCCGCCAGCTTCTTAAACTCGGAGATGCCTCCGGTATTCGGGATCGTGAAGCGGGTGTAGTCGATTAGATGATCTTCGATGAGTTCATTGCTATCCCAGCGGTCGCCAAACTGTTCGCCTACGGCAATGGGTACTTTAGTTTTCTGTCGGATATTACGGTACACTTCGGGGTTCTCTGAGCGAACAATATCCTCTACAAAGTAGGGTTCTAATTCTTCTAGGGCATCACAAATCTTAATGGCTTCGGGTGTATCAAAGCGGGTGTGAAGATCAATCGCCCAGTTGCCCGAGCCACCTACGGCGGCATCTACTCGCTGACAGAGATCAATGGTATTTTTCGCATTTTCGTAGAAGTCAAAGGGTTCTTCACCGTCGCCACCAGTGGGGCCAATACGAAAGGCACGTAGTCCGGCTTCAATGCAGGCTTGGGCTTTTTCTTCAATAGTCTCAGCCGAAGATCGGAAGCCCGTAGCGTAGCATTCTACGTAGTCGCGAGTAGTTCCGCCCAGTAGATCGTACACCGGTACGCCTAGCGCTTTTCCTTTGATATCCCAGAGAGCCATTTCTAATGCACCCAAAGCATGCAACTTCTCCCGTCCGGGCGGGTAGAACATGCCACGATAAACGTACTGCCAGAGATGTTCAATCCTAAACGGGTCTTCGCCAATCAGCATTTGGGCGCACTGCTCGATAGTATCTTTAAAGCCGCCTTCGCCAATTCCGACGATGCCTTCGTTGGTGAATACTTCTACAATTCCCCGCGTCTGATTAAACAGAGGCTTGGTGTAACCCGGAGCGCTGTAGTAGCGCACTTTCGTGATTTTTAGATCGGAATGAGTCTGGAAGGGGGAAGCAGTAGCGAATGGCAGAGGAAAACTGCCCAAGGCTGCTCCACCGAATACGGCTTGTTTCAGAAACTGTCTACGGTCAGTAGGCATAGGTAATAGGTTGTATTAGTAGCATTGAAGCTAATCAGAAAAAAATAGCATTCAAAGCCTACCGACCGTAGCGAATCATTTTCTAATTAATCGCGCAGTTTTGCCCTCTGAGGTACGTAACATATACACGCCTTTCGGGTAGCTCGTAAGATCAATAGTTGCATCACTTGGTACGGATTCGGGCACTACCACTCTACCGGCTATATCCGTTACGGTAATGCGGGTTTCAGGAGCTACTTTCACCTTGAAAAGTCCGTTTCCCGGATTAGGATACACTCTTAAAAAGTTGTCAGAGAACGAGGGGCTATCGAAATAGCCTTCAGTAAACGAGGATTTATTATCACCCCCTTTTGATTTGGACGAGGAATCTGTTCGGGACGATATACTTTCTACCACCTCAAAAGTGCACTGGTCTCTTACAAAACCTTGGGAAGATGCCTCACTAAAGCTAGTTACGAACACGGTTTGGGTACCCAGCGAGGTAGCGGTGTACTCTCCACTTGTGGTGTTTACGCCAGAACCGCCGGAAGCAGTAAACTGAAAAAACTGGTCGGTGGTGTTAGAGGGGAAAATCTCGGCATCAAAATCGTAAGTAGAACCTAGTTCTATTTGCGTAATGTAGTTAGTGATGCTGATGCTAGTAGCAAATATCTCAGTCGAAAATACTAGTTCATCCACATCTAACAGAAAGCCATTTCCCCCTCGAAAGACCAAGTAAATATCTACGACGTTGTAAATGAAGCCAGCAGTATTATTGGCCGTGAAGGACTGAAACGAACGCCAGCCACCAGTGTTGGGTACCTCCACGGTACCTACCAAATCTCCGGTAGGACTATCCAATCGGTACTCAATCGTGCCTCCGTTAGTATTGCTAGAGGCTCGCACGGAGATACTTTTGCCACCTTCGTTACCAAAGTCCAGATTGCTGAAACCAATGTAATCCCCATCTTGGATGAAGCCTACTGCGCTACCGCCGTTGCTCAGTTTAATTCCATTTTGGTCATCGAAATTTTCAGCCTGAATAGTTTGATAGGGATTGACTGATGACTGAGCAAATAGATTACTTACTGTAAGTAAAAGTACTACTGAATAGGTAAAGAAATTTTTCATAGCTCGCAGAAGGTTTAATTGAAATATCTCAATTTTGGGAATTATTTGTAGACATAATGTTGCAAGCAAACGTCTAAAATAATAAGCGAGCTATTCTATTGAAGCCATTCACTTCAGAACACTATTGATAGGGGGATATAACGTATTGAATACAGATATTCCACCACTACCAATGTTTGATTGATCTTTGCTTCTTTGTTGTTAAGATAGTAAACTGCCGAATAGAAAAACTACTAGTACTCTCAAAAGTTTTGAAACAATATTATGATTTAATCGTTTGATTAAACAAAAAGATTTAATATGTTTGTATCATGACTCAGGAAATAAACAAGTCAGAGGAAATCTCCACTGAAGAGCGGATTAAGCAAGCAGCGGCTAAAGTATTCACCCAAAAAGGGTATGCCGCTACTAAAACCCGCGATATTGCCGAAGAGGCTGGTATCAATATCGCCTCTTTGCATTATTACTACCGGAGTAAAGACAAACTATTTGAAATTGTAATTGGGAATGCCCTGCGGCAATTCTCGAAAGTGATGGATAATATTTTTAATAATGATAATCCACTGGATGAGAAGATTAAATTTTTCGCTGACCGCTATATTACCTTTCTGAAGGAGAATCCTAACGTTCCTTTGTTTATGCTGAGTGAGTCGCAGCGAAATCCAGGGATGACCGATAAATTTATGACCGAAGAAAAATCACTAGGAAAGCTGGAAAAACAACTACGCACATTAGCCGAAGAAGGAGTAATTCGGGAGATACACCCTGCCCAATTTATGCTAAACCTGGTGGGCTTAACAGCTTTTCCTTTCTTATCCAAATCTATCATTATGCATAAGCTAAGAATGAGTGATGAACAATACGACCAGCTACTGGAAGAAAGAAAAAAAATGGTAGCAGAAATCTTGATCAACTACTTATACCTGAAAAAATAATCTCAAATTTTTTTGCCCTAAATGTAATCATTTGATTACATCATAAAGTGTAAACAATTAAACAAATCAAAATTATGAAAGCTAAGAAAATAACGTTATATCTGGCGGGGCTGCTGTTTCTTGGTACCCAGTGGCAGTGTAGTGATTCGTCAGGGGAGAGTCAATCTACTTCAGCCCCAGATAAGACCGAAAATATCCGCAAGTTTGCCACTCAATCCGCTGAGCCTCAGTCTATCAAACACAGTATTAGCCTCACGGGACGTGTGGTGCCCCAACAAAAAATTGACGTGGTGGCTCAGGTTCAAGGTGTAGCTGAAAGCCGTCGCAAACCTTTTGAAGAAGGACAAACATTTCAGCAGGGTGAAGTGCTACTTTCGCTCGATGACGATGAATTTCGTAGCAACTTGGCGGCTCAGAAGAGTCAATTCTTAGCTTCGTTAGTTCGTATCATGTCGGATATGAAGCTGGACTATCCTACCAATTTTCCGGCTTGGAACCAGTACTTAAAGCAATTGGACATAAATCAATCGCTATCGCCCTTACCCAAAGTGGAAAACGAGCAGTTGCGCTACTTTTTGTCGGCCAATAATATTTTTAACCTCTACCACACTATCCGAAGCCAAGAAGAAACCTTAGAGAAGTATACCATTCGGGCACCTTTCACTGGGGCAGTTACCCAGGCGATAATTGATGCTGGAGGACTGGTGAGTCCGGGAGTGAAGTTAGGCGAGTTTATCCGTACCGATCAGTATGAAGTACAAGCGGCTATATCGATAGAAGACTTGGAATTGGTGGAAGTCGGACAAACAATTCCATTGCGCTCCCGCAGCATTTCTGGAGAGTGGATGGGGCGGGTAAACCGAATTGGTAAACGAGTAGACCCTGCCACGCAATCGGTATCGGTTTATCTGTTGGTAGCTGGTGAGCAACTCAAAGAGGGCATGTACTTAGTGGGTGATCTGGCTTCACGCACCTATGAAAACGCGGTAGAAATGCCGAAGGAAGTACTGACTCGTCAAAACCAAGTCTATGTTATTGAAGATTCGGTGGTCAAACTCAAAAATGTTACCCCACTGGAGTATCAAGAAGTGACCGTAATCGTGCAGGGATTAGCCCAAAACGATCAAGTAATTACCGATCTGATCACTTCACCGATCCAGGGCATCACTGCTATTCCCAAATAACTAAAAAGACTAAACCATGCGAAGTACTATAAAATATCTTATTCAGCACCCCACGCTGGTCAACCTGTTCGTAATCTTGCTAGTCGGAATTGGGCTACTGCGACTTTCGCAGACCCGCAGTACTACGTTTCCTAGTCAGAAAGTGCGCTTTATTGATATGACCGTTCCCTATCCGGGCGCAAGCCCTAGCGAAGTAGAAGAGGGAGTCACTACCCGGATAGAAGATAACCTAGAAAGTGTTACTGGTATCGATCGGGTAACCTCAACCTCTCGCGAAAATCTAGCTTCTATCCAGGTAGAACTGGAAGAAAATGCCGATGCGGATAAAATGCTGGTGGAAGTAAAAAATGCAGTAGACCGAATTAATAATTTCCCGAGTGGGGTAGAGCCCGCGTCCATTCAGAAGCGCGAACCACTTAACCTGACGGTTAGCTTTGCTCTGGATGGTGATTTGCCACTGCAAGCAATGAAAGATTATGCCGATGAGATCCGGGATGATCTGATGGCTGCGCCGAGTATTTCAACGGTAATGATCAACGGTGTGCCGGAAGAAGAAATTGAAATCCGGGTGCGAGAAAACGACCTGAGAGCATATAGTCTGACGATTAACGATGTGCAACGAGCGGTTCAAAATGCCAATCTGGAAACCTTCGGGGGGAGCATTGAGACGGGAGAAGAAAATATTTCTATCAAAGCCAATGAGAAGGGCTACTATGCTAAAGATTTACAAAATATTGTGGTTCGGGCTACCCCCGATGGTAACGTAGTTTACCTGAAAGAAGTAGCCGAGGTAGTAGATCAGTTTAAAGATTCGCCTACCGCTCGCTACCTGGAAGACGAGCGGGTGATTACCGTGACAGTGTACACCCTGAACGACGAGGATATTCTAGAAAATGCTGATTATGCTAAAGACTACATCGCTACGTTCAACGACCGCCATGCCGGGATTGACCTTTTGATACTAGAGGATGGTACTGGGAACTTGCAAGATCGGCTCAAAACCATGATAAATAACGGAGTGGTAGGAGTAGTACTGGTTCTAATCGTTCTTGCGCTATTTCTCGATAAGCACTTAGCCTTTTGGGTAGCTCTGAAAATTCCGGTGGCCATTATCGCGATGTTTATTTTTGCTGATATCTACGGGATAACGATTAACACCGTTTCTTTATTTGGGTTTATTCTGGTGCTAGGTATTTTGGTTGACGATGGGGTAGTGATCGGTGAGAATATCTACCAACACGCCAAAGAAAAAGGAAAGAAACCGCTCCGGGCGGCATTGGAAGGAACCCTAGAGATGATTACTCCCGTTATTATTTCGCTCTCAACCACGGCGGTTGCCTTCTCCTTATTCTTATTTTTACCCACGCAGGCGGGAGAGTTTTTTGGCGAAATGGCCTTCGTCGTAATTTCAGTATTATTTGTGGCCTTCCTGGAGAGTTTCTTTATTCTGCCCGCCCACCTAGCTCACTCCAAAGGATTGCGGGAAAATAGTAAGCCATCTCGCATAGAACGCTGGGCGAGTAATTCAGTGGCCTTTCTGCGCGATAAGGTCTACATGAAGCTATTTCACCAAACTGCCGTAGGCCGAGGATGGATGCAAGGCCTGACGTTTGTGGCCTTCGTGGGTTTACTAGTTGGTTCGGTAGCGCTTATTAGCGGGGGAGTGGTTAATTTTACTTTTTTCCCCAACTTAGATGATGATGCTTTCTTTATTGAGTTGGAACTTCCGCCCGGCACTCCGGTAGAAGTCACCCAGCAGAAATTAGGTCAAATCGCTGAAGCTACTCAGGAAGTCAACGCTGATCTTAGCGAAGGGAGAAAAGACAAAAAACAAGTCATTCGTTTTGTGGAGACAGTTACCGGCCCACTGGACAACCAAGGGCAAGTAAAAGTAACGATGATGGGTGGCGAGGAGCGCGGTATTAGCTCATTTAAGGTGTCTAGTGCTATCCGTGAAGCAACCCCTCCTATTCCCGAGGCTACTCGATTAATTTACGGTCTGGGGGCTGCCACATCCATATTTGGTCTACCAGTATCTTTCTCCCTGAAGAGCAAAGACCTGGAAGAGTTGCGGTTGGCAAAACAAGAACTTAAAGTCGCCATGGAGGATTTTCCCGATGTAAAGGATGTGTCGGATGACGATACACAGGGTAAACAAGAGCTACACATTAAACTGAAGCCCCAAGCGGAGCTACTCGGATTAAGTTTAGGGCAGGTGCTAAATCAAGTGCGGGCGGGTTTCTTCGGAATGCAAGCCCAAAGCTTACAGCGGGGAGATAATGAGGTGGAAATATGGGTGCGCTATCCTAAGGAAGGGCGAGATACGAAGGCAGAGCTACTGAACATGCGAATAACTGCCCCTAATGGAAATGCCTACTATCTCAAAGATATTGCTTCGGTAGATACGGAAGAGGGCACGTTGGCAATTAATCACGTAGAGGGGCAACGGGAAATTCGTATCGAGGCAAATGTAGCTAACAAGGAAGTATCTGCGCCTCGGGCTATTGCCCACATTGAAACCGAGTTGTTGCCCAGCATCTTGCAAAAGTATCCATCAGTATCTTACACGGTGGAGGGGCAAAATCGACAGTCGTTCAAACTTATTGGAGCTATTACTACGATTGGTCCAATCATTCTGCTATTCATACTGGCATTGATCATTATCAACAACAATTCATTTTCCCAGGGACTGCTCGTTTTTGGCTTATTCCCTTTTGCGCTCATTGGCGTGATTACAGGGCACTGGATTCATGGCGAGCCAGTAAGTATCTTCTCCTTAATCGGTACTATTGCGCTTATCGGGGTATTTGTTAACAATGCACTCGTATTTATTTCTACACTTAACGATCTACTTAAAGAAGGCAAAGATTTTATTGGAGCCATTGTTGAGTCGGCTCAATCTCGATTCCGCCCTATTATCTTAACTACAATCACTACAGTAGCGGGTTTGGGTCCGCTCATTGGTTCTAGTAGTGTGGGAGCCCAGTTCTTGAAAGGTCCGGCTATTGCAATGGCTTACGGCTTAGGGTTTGGTATTTTCAATGTACTCATCTTGCTTCCGCTAATGCTTGTCGTATTCAACCGATTGCGCCTATGGTGGCATAATCGGGTGCGAAACCGTCAGCTATCCCCGGCCGAGGTAGAACCGGCTGTCATGAAGCTTAAGTATACCATCAACGAATAACGATCAAAATCATGAATATTTATAGAATTACATTAGTGTTGGTATTGGCTGTGGTCACTACGACTGGGTTTAGTCAGGGAGTAGCCGTACCGTCTGATTCTATGCGACTAACACTAGAAGAGGCAATTTCCCAGGCACTGGAGAATAATTACGACATCCGTTTAGAGCAGTACCGAGTAGAACGTAGCGAGAATAACGTTTCTCGTGCCCTATCAGGGCAGATGCCCACAATCAATCTTAGCGGTAGCTACGAGTGGGGCTACGCTAACACGGAGATTCAAACGTTGCCAATGGGAGGAGGTGCGGGTGAAGCTTCAGCCGGGGATAATCCTCCGATGGAGCTAGAAGGAACAGCTAACACCTTCTCGGTGCAGCCTCAGTTGAATGTCCCTATCTTTCAAGGGTTTAAGGGTAAGTATCGTTACAAGCAACTGGAAAACGCTCAACGCATGAGCAAACTGCAACGTGATGGGGTCATTGAACAAGCCTTAGTCAGCACGGTATCGGCTTATCTGGAAGCGGCTCGTTTGCAAGCGCAATTGGAAATCAACCAAGAGAATATCGCCCTTTCCTACGATCGCTGGCAACGGGTAGAGGAAGATGCTAAGTTTGGAGTGGCTAATTCTATCCGTCGGTTGCAGGCCGAGGTAGATTTAAAAACCGATAGTGCTAACTATCGCAATACGGTACTGGCTTACGAGAATAGCTTACGTAATCTGAACGTAGTGCTGGTACGTCCGCTCGATGATCGGTACTCAGTGCAGGAGGAGTTATTACTCAGTGAGCAACTAGATTACGAAGCCCTGCTAGGCGATATGAAGGCTAACAATACTCAACTCAAGCTGTCGCGACGAGGTATTGATAATGCACTCTACGAAGAGAAAATTGCCCAGGGAGATTATCTGCCGACAGTGCAAGGCTACGCCAACTATTCGTACCTTAACTCCGAAGATGAAGCCAACTTTTTGCAAAGTAATGTAGCGTACGGCCCCAATGTGGGAGTTACTCTCAGCTACTCAATCTTTTCTGGTGGGGCGAGAAAGATTCAACAGCAAAACGCTCAATTGAGTCGGGAAGAACAGGAAATGACACTGGAGAGTAGACGGTTCACATTGGAGAAGGAACTGCGTAATGCTTACGCTCAGTACATCAACAATCAGCAACAGCTCCGGATTGAGCAATCGAATCTGGCTACCTTTGAGCAAAACTACCAGAAGATGCAGGAAGATTTCAAGCTAGGGTTGATTACTGCCTCCGATGTTCGTACCGCTCAGCTAAATCTTACCGCTGCGAAAAACCGCATTAATAACTTGACCTACTCAGTGAAGCAGTCTGAGATTAGGCTATTGCAACTTAGCGGACGGTTAACTCAGTAATTATACGTTCTAACCTAGAGATTTTATGCTTTTCTTAAAAAGACAACTGTTTATCTTACTACTAATCTTGCCCGCTGCTTTTGCCTTTACCATCGGGAACACCTGGAGTATCTCCGATGATTACGAAGTTCGCTTTTCCGGTTCAGGGGCCGAAGGAACCTTCCGGGGACTAACGGGTACTATCAAATTCGACCCTGACCAGCTCAGGCAATCTCAGTTCGATGTATCGATAGATGCTACGACCATTGACACTGGAAACAAAACGAAGGACAAGCACGCACGGGGTAAAAGCTGGTTTGATGTAGAACAGTATCCGGAAATTAAGTTTCGCTCATTGCAGGTTACTAAGGCGGGAGATCAATATCAGATGACCGGCACGCTTACACTGCACGGAGTAGAAAAGGAAATTACGTTTCCCTTCACCTTTACTGAAAATGGTGGTTCTGGACTCTTTGAAGGCAGCTTCACGGTAGACCGGGAAGAATACGGTATTAAAGGACCTTTTATTGGCTTCATGGTAGGTGATGACTTTGAAGTAAACCTAAAAGTGCCAGTAGAAAATAAATAAGAAAAATAAATCTGCTCAGGGATGAAACTACTTAAATATTCAGGCTACACATTACTGGCCATTCTACTGTTAGTGCTACTCACGGTAGCATTTCTCTTCCTACGGTGGCAACTCATTTCGTTAGCTAACCTAAGACAATTGGGCGAAGAGGCAGCTACTTTGACAGAGGGTGGTCATACTTACCGAGATTTAAATAAAAATGGAAAGCTAGATTCTTATGAGGATAATAGAGCTACGATTGAACATCGGATAGAAGATTTGCTCGACCAAATGACCTTGGAAGAAAAGGCAGGCACTATGTTTATCACTATAATTGGAATGAACGAAGACGGTAGCTTGAACGAAGTACCTTCCCCTTCAGCTCCTTTTGCTGCGTTGCTAGGTGGTAATTCAACGTTAGTGGTCAAAAAGAAAATGAACCATTTTAATACCGTTCAGGCATCTTCAGCTCAAGCTATGGCTACTTGGAATAATAACATCCAAAAATTGGCTGAGCGAACCCGGTTAGGTATTCCGGTTACTGTTGCTACTGATCCTCGGCATGTAGCGAGTAATAACATAGGAGCGGGAATATTTACGCCTTTCTTTTCCAAATGGCCGTCATCCTTGGGTTTGGCCGCTATTGGAGATACAGTAATAGTGCAGGAGTTTGGGGATATTGCCCGGCAGGAGTATACCGCTGTAGGTATGCGTTTGGCACTATCTCCGATGGCTGATCTGGCTACCGAACCCCGCTGGGGACGCATCAACGGCACATTTGGCGAAGATGCTATTTTAAGTGCTCAACTAACCAGAGCCTACGTTCAAGGCTTTCAGGGGGATTCACTGACTGCCACTAGTGTAGCTTGTATGACTAAACACTTTCCGGGTGGTGGTCCCCAGAAAGATGGGGAAGACGCTCACTTTCCCTACGGAGCCGAACAAGTTTACCCTGGAAATAACTTCGATTACCATCTGATCCCGTTTGAGGCCGGAGCCTTTGCGGCGAATACAGCTCAGATTATGCCCTACTACGGATTGCCGGTCGGCCAAACTACCGAAGCCGTAGCATTCGGCTACAATCGGGAAATAATTACTGAGTTGCTTCGCGAAGAGTATGGTTTCAATGGAGTGGTTTGCACCGACTGGGGATTAGTTACCGATACTGGATTTCCGGGAGTAATACTTAAACCCGCTTCGGCCCACGGGGTAGAGCAGCTTTCTGAGACCGAAAGAGTAGCTAAAATTCTAGAGGCCGGATGCGATATGTTGGGGGGGGAATCAAATCCGGAATGGATCGTTGAACTGGTAAATTCGGGTAAGGTTTCCGAAGACAGAATCGATACGTCGGTGCGAAGAATACTTAGAGATAAATTCCGGCTAGGATTATTTGACAACCCTTACGTTGATGCTGATGATCTCTCAATCATTGGCAATCCAACATTCCTTGAGAAAGGAAAAGAAGCTCAGCGAAAATCGCTTGTTCTTCTAAAAAACGGACAAGATATTTTACCGCTTCAGAAGAAAGCCAAGGTTTTTGTTAAGGGAATGAAACCAGAAGCTGTTCAATTATACGCTACCGTAGTAGAAAACCCCGAAGAAGCAGATTACATTATTTTAAAACTAAATACACCATTTGACGAACGAAGTGATTACTTGTTAGAGCAATTTTTTCATCAGGGAAGGCTAGACTTTCCCGAGGAAGAAAAAGCAGCTATTCTAGCTTTGATTCGCTCTAAACCTACTGTCACGGTACTTAACATTGAGCGACCCGCCATTATTCCTGAGATTAACGAAGCTACTCAGGCACTGATTGCTGACTTTGATTGTGCTGATGAGATCATTACAGAGCTGATTTTCGGACAGTTTTCACCCAGTGGAAAGCTTCCATTAGAATTACCCTCTTCTGTACAAGCAGTAGAAAACCAACTAGAAGATGTTCCCTACGATTCGGATCAGCCTTTATACCCCTTTGGATACGGAATTACTTTCTAAAAAGAAATGAGAACAGTAATAGCAAGATTGAGAAGAACGTCATTGCCAACCATCCTAGAAGTAAATTGATTTTTGAACCATTTAATTAAAGGAACTATGAAAAGTAAACTAAAAACAACATCAAAGTCAGCTCAGGTGAGTTACCTGGCAGGCTGGGATGTCGCTTCCAATAATTTTGAGCAATGGTCGCGAGATTGGGATGTGGTTTTTATTAAACCAGCTCGAGGAAGGAAAAAGAAGAAATAAGAATTAGCAACGGTGGGCAATAAATATCCATTAGTGATGGTACTTTCAACCTTGGTTTGGTTTCCTAGTATTGCACAGATCCCTATCGATAGCGCACGATTAGTAGAAGCAATTCGGCGGGAGCCTCCGTTTGGTATCTTTAAAGATAACTATTTTATCACTGGAGCACCTATTGGTAAAACTCCTACCCGCTACAACGCTGATGCTAAATTCCAGATCAGCTTTAAGCATCGGTTAACAGATCGGAAGCTTCCCTTTGGCACGTATCTGTTTCTGACCTATACCCAGAAATCTTTCTGGAATATTTACCAAGAGTCGAGTCCCTTTGAGGAGACCAACTATAACCCTGGGGTGGGGCTAGGAAAGCTACAGTTCCGGGATGATAAGTTAGACGGTATTGCGCTACTGCAAGTAGAACATGAGTCGAACGGGTTACCTCCGGAAAGCTCCCGTAGTTGGAATAGCCTTTCGGTCAGTTACCTAAAATTTGCGACGGATAACCTGCTGGTTGGCCTGAAAGTGTGGCTACCTTTTGGGTACACCAAAGATAATGAAGATCTGATTGAGTATATCGGTTTTCAAGAGCTAACGGCTCATTGGCGGGTTGCCAACCGTCTGTTGTTTGATGTTCAACTACGAAAGGCGGCTGATTGGAACAACCGGGGTAGTCTTCAGGCTGGGCTAAGTTATAAAATCGATTCGAATGCCAATCAGTACTTGTACTTACAATGGTGGCAGGGCCACGCCGAGAGTTTAATTGAATACGAACAAATGAGTAGTATGCTTCGACTAGGAATTGCCATTAAACCACCTTTCCCTGATTATTACTAAGCAATAGCCTATGATTAGATTATTTAAAAAGTATCCAAAGCAGACCGATGCTATTCTACTAGTGAGTGGGTTTATTCTGGGAATGAACCTGATGGTAATCCTCAAGCTCGCGGGTATGCAACCTCAAGCTTACTATGCCGATAGGGCTGAATTTCTGCCCTGGCTACCTACTGTCATTAGCATACTGATTGGAGGAGCACTAGTTCTGGTAGAATACACGTTCTTTGAGCGTCTATACCTACGTTTAACTCATTGGAAAGCACTAGTCATCCGATTGGTTACTACTGCGATGATTATTGTCTTTGGAGTGCTCTTGGTATCGGTGGGGAGAGAAGTTCTTTTTGAAAATCGAACATTAGGCCAATCTTTGACTGATGCCTTCGCATTTATCCAGACGGACATGGCAGTGTCTCTTTTGATTTATATGTTTTTATTATCTCTTCTGCTTAATTTTTTTCGCCAGCTTGGCAACCATTTTGGGCACGGGTTGATTTTTAACTTCATAACTGGGCGATATTCTCAAGTACAAGAAGAGCATCGAACATTTATGTTCATTGACTTAGACAACTCTACAACCTTAGCGGAACAACTAGGTCACGTAAAATACAGCCGGTTCCTAAAAAAATGCTTTCACGATTTATCGGAGGTTTTACCCCGTTACGAGGCTGATGTGTACCAATACGTAGGTGACGAAGTAGTACTCACTTGGTTAACACCCGCTATTCAGCCTCATATTGACCTATTTGCGTTGTACTTTGATTTTGAGAAGAGACTACAAAAAGAAGCTCCTGTCTATCAAGAAAAATTTGGAGTTGTACCGACCTTCAAAGCGTCGCTACACAGTGGGCTAGTTTCTATCACTCAGGTAGGCCGGTATCGCAAAGAGTTGGCCTATCACGGAGATGTACTCAACACTGCCTCTCGCGTTCTGGCATTAGCCAGTACACTCAGAAAAACGCTATTGTTAACATCGCCTTTGGCAGAGACTATCCAGAGAGGTACTGGATATGAAGTACGATTTATTGATACACTTTTGCTCAGAGGAAAGCGACAAAAGGTTGATGTTTTTGAAGTAACTAAAAAAACACATACGTATTCAATGGGAAACTAGTGACTTTAACCGATTTTTTTCTTCATATACGCTTGCTCATTGTCTAATCCAGCGTTACAAAATGATAGAGTTTACGATTAATACTGTCTTTAAGTGGCTATGCATTTGAACTTTTACAAGATTATCTCGTATTTTACAGGTGCACCAAAATCGAAGATAATGACTCAAGAGGCGCAACAGGCAGAAAATACAGAGGAGAAAATTCGGCAGGTCGCTAAAAGGCTGTTTACTGAACGAGGCTATAACGGTACAAAGATTCGCGATGTAGCCGAAGAAGCTGGTGTTAATATCGCTCTGTTGAATTACTATTTCCGCAGCAAAGAGCTACTTTACGAGTCCATCGTAATCGAAAACTTTCGAGAGTATATAGGTATTTTAGCCAATGTACTCAACAAACCCAACCTTTCGCTGGAAGAGCGTATTCGGCAGTATTCTGCTCAAATGATTGATACGCTAAAGGTTAATCCTGACTTAGCGTTTTTCGTGATGAACGAAGGCAGGAATAATAGCGGTTTTTGTAAGCGATTTATGGCTGAACATGATCAGATAATGTTTCACTCAAAGATGGCGGAGCAGTTACAAAGTGAAATAGAAGCGGGCACAATCAGGCCTATTGATATGTTTATGTTAGACACCCTACTTCATTCTCAAATCATCATGCCCTTTGTCAACCTACCGATTTGGCGTCAAATGGATCACACCCGGGACATTGATTTTGACGTTTTTTTGGAGAAGCTCAAGCAAATAGCTCCTGACGTAATTATGGCGTATTTGCGGTCGAAACCTTAACTCAACTATTTTTTTACATATTGATTAAACAACTGTTTAAAAAAATATTTTAAAAACTTCTAATTTTCTCAACCTTCCTGTTGGAAAGCCGTAATACTCACAAAATAGTTTAAACGAACGTTTAAAGTGAGTAGTTTAAAATGAAATATAACTTTGCGGTAATCTTTTGGACACTAATTACGAGTATAGCTTGGGCTCAAGAACCCTATACCTTAGACCAAGCGATAGAACGAGCCCTCAACGAAAATTTGAACATTCGGGTAAGCCAACAGGGAAAAAACCTTTTCGATGAGCAAGTTCGGGAGGTGAGAAATAATTTCTTACCCACCATCAACTTCAGCGGTTCTCATCAATACTTCTTCGATATCCCAACGCAGGTAGCACCCGCTGACGCCTTTGCTACCCCGGGTACCGAACCTGACCCTAATGCTCCTGCGTACTTGCCGCTGGCCTTCGGACTGCCCCACCAAACAAATTTGACTTTACAACTTCAGCAAGTACTGTACAATCCGCAATTGCCCATTGGTATCAAAGCGGCTCAAACCGGCCGGGATATGGCCGATTTGCAACTTCGTCAAACCAAGGAACAAACCATACAGTACGTTTCTTCGGCTTACTACAATGCCCAGTCGCTAGCCCAGCAAATCAAATCGCTTAAGCAAAACCAAATATCCTTAGATCAGCTAATTAAAATCACCGAGCTACTGCGCCAGAATGACCTTGCCAAAGGTACCGACGTGGAGCGTCTTCGACTAAATCAAGCAAGCTTGGCCAACCGCGTAGCTAACCTGGAAGTCGCTTACAAACAACTACTCAATACGCTCAAGCTGCTAACCCACACCCCGATAACAGAGCCCTTTGCTATTGATACAACGATTAACCGCAACGAGGTAGTTATGTTGTCGGTCCCCGACAGCATGGCTCGCACTGATATTGCTTTGGCGCATAAACAGTTGGAAGTACAGAAACTGGAGGAACGCCAGATCGTATCGGGTTATCTACCGTCTTTTTACGCTACAGGGGTGTATGGTCAAACCGGTTTTGGCGAACTAGATCAGGATTACTACGAGATGTTTCCGATCAGTTACGTGGGCGTACAAATGAACCTGCCCATTTTTGACGGACTGCAAAAGCGATCGAAACGGGTGCAGAACCGTATTCAACAAAGCCAGACTGAAACGCAAATTGAGTTCCTAGAGCAACAGGTAGAAACAGAGATTGCGAATGCTTACGCTAGTCTGAGTACCCAACAGCAGGCCGTGCAGGTACAACAACAAGCTCTTTCTCTCGCCGAAAAAGTGTTTCAAAATATCCAACTCCAGTACCAGGAAGGAGTGGCGGGAGTGAGTGATGTGATCAACTCAGAGAATGAGCTGCGCCAAGCGCAAACCGACTACTTCACCGCCTGGGTACAGTTGCGATTAGCCGAACTTGAGATGCGTCAAGCTACGGGTAATCTATTAGCCTACCAGTAAAACAGCTACTAAAAACAAGTATATCCTCTATTCTAATATGAAAACGAACACCAACAAAAAAATCATCCGCGGAACTTTAGTCTTTGTGCTAGCCATAGCCTTAGGAGCCTGGACCTATACCACTTTGATGGCCAACAAAGAAGCAGTAGAAGCGCGGGTTTACGAACGAGACTTCACCCGAAACACGCCAGTGCAAACCACTCGAGTAGCGCGCAAAAGCCTGGCCCAATCGCGCCGACTGCTCGGTACGTTTGAGCCAAGCCGGGAGTTGGATATAACCGCTCAAGCCCAGGGCGAAGTGATACGCGAAGCGGTCCGGGAGGGCGAGCGGGTACGTGCTGGAAGTCTCATCGCCAAGGTTGATGACGAACAATTGCAATACCAGCTTATTGCGGCCGAAGCCGATTACCAAGATGCAGTGCGCGAAGCCAAGCGTTACGAAGCCCTCACTGCGGGCGAGGCTGTACCGAAGGTGCAACTTGATAAAGCACAGCTTCGGTTAGCCAGCACCGAGAGTCAACTGAAGTCGCTCAAGAAGCGAATCCGACAAACGCGGGTAACCGCCCCTTTTAGTGGGGTGATTACCGCCAAAATGTTCGAGAAAGGAACGGTAGTCGCTCCGGGGATGCCGCTTGCGCACCTCACCGATATTGCCACGCTCAAACTGATCGTGCAAGTGCCAGAGGCTGACCTGCTTAGCTTCCGAGAAGGCGAGGAAGTAACGGTGAAAACCGACGTGCATCCAACGGTTAGTTATCCGGGCACCGTCATGATGGTGGGAGCAAAAGGGGATGAAGCTCACAACTTTCCAGTGCATGTTCGGGTCTCTAATTCTGAGGAGCACCCACTCAGGGCGGGCATGTACGGCCACTTGCAGTTTGACCGATCCGGTCAAAACGAGGCTCTGGTCATTCCGCGGGAGGCATTGATTGGCTCATCGCGTAATGCTAGTGTGTATCTAGTACGCGATAGCGTAGCGTACCAGCAACCAGTCCGTTTGGGGCAAACGGCCGGAGGCGACTTGGAAGTGCTGGAAGGCCTACAAGAAGGCGATCAGGTGGTGGTGAACGGACAGATCAATCTGACCGATAGCACCCAAGTGAGTATTCGCTAATCCAAACCAACTAAGCAATATGAGTATCTCAGAATTATCTATAAAACGTCCGTCGCTGATTATTGTATTGTTTTCAGTGACGGTGCTGGCCGGGTTATTCGCCCTGCCACGCATTGGTTATCAACTACTACCTGATATTGCCGCTCCAGTTCTAACGGTCACCACCATCTATCCCGGAGCATCGCCTAGTGAAGTGGAAAACAGTGTGACTCGGGAAATTGAAGATGCGGTGGCCGACCTAGAGAGCATCGATAACATTGTGTCCAAATCGTTAGAAGGTGCCTCGCTGGTGATTATCACTTTTAATTCGGGGACAGACATTGATACCCGCTTGGAAGAAGCGCAGCGCAACCTTAACAATGCGACCAGTAACCTGCCCGACGATGCGCTAGACCCCTCTATTTCCAAAGTATCGCCCAGTGACCTGCCCATTATGCAGATTAGTGCTACCGCTGACTTGAGTGCTAAGGTTTTTTACAGTGAGATGGACGACCAAATTATTCCCCAACTCCAACAGGTAAAAGGAGTTGCTGCCGTTACTATGCTGGGCGGTGAGGAGCGAGAAATTCGGGTAGCTGTTAATCCCGATAAGCTCGAGTACTACGGCTTATCGCTGTTGCAAGTCACCCAGACAATTGGGCAGGCGAACATGGAATTTCCTACGGGCAGCGTAAAGAGCGAAGGAAACGATATCACGGTACGTTTGGCTGGTAAGTTTTCGGATCTAGAGCAAATTCGGGAGTTAATTGTAAAGTCAACAGAGACGGGTAGTGCTGTGCGCGTTCGAGACATTGCTCAGGTGATCGATGGTGTTAAAGAAACGGCTAGTGTTGCCCGACTCAACGGGGAAGACGCCATCACTCTACGTATCCAGAAGCAGAGTGATGCCAATACCGTTGATGTGAGTGAAGTGGTGCGGGAGCGGCTCGCCGAACTTGAGGAACGATACGCTGATAGTGGTTTGGTCTTTGATGTGGCGCAAGATGAATCGGAGTTTACTCTGCAAGCGGTGGAAGCCGTACTGCACGATCTGGTTATCGCCGTCATTTTTGTGGCGATAGTGATGCTGTTCTTTTTGCACAGCTTCCGCAACGCCCTGATTATCATGGTCGCCATTCCGGTATCCCTGATCTCTACGGTGGCCTTTATGTATATGCTGGGATATACCTTTAACCTGATGACACTACTGGCGATGTCGCTAGCCATCGGTATTCTGGTAGACGATTCCATTGTGGTGCTGGAAAATATCTACCGTCATATGGAGATGGGCAAAAAAACCTGGCAAGCGGTGCTAGATGGTACCAAGGAAATTGGCCTCACCGCCTTGGCCATCACGCTGGTAATCGTCATTGTATTCATTCCGGTTACCTTAGCAGAATCGCTGATTGCTGATGTATTCCGGCAGTTTTCATGGACAGTAGTGATCGCCACTAGTTTTAGCCTGTTAGTTGCCTTTACCATCATTCCTTGGCTCATGTCGCGATTCTCTAAGGTAACCCACCTAAATGCCAAGAATCCGTTTGAATGGGTGCTCGTACAATTTGAGCGCGGCCTAACGAACCTCACCAACTTCTACGAACGGTCACTTCGTTGGACGCTTTCCCGTAAGTGGGTAGTAATGACGGTCGTCGTAGTGCTCTTTGGCTTTACGGGTTGGGTGATGAGCTTGGGTATCATCGGGCAGGAGCAGTTTTCTTCTGGTGACAAAGGAGAGTTTTCGCTTACCCTGGAGTATGCCAAAAGCACCTCAATCCGCAGTAACAACCTGGATACCAAAAAGGTAGAACAGTGGCTGCTCGAGCAACCTGAGGTAACTACTGTACTAGCGAATGTAGGAGGGCCAAGCGTAGGGATCGGTAGTACCGGACTAGGTAACCCCTATGTGTCCGAACTCAATGTGAAGCTGGTGGATAAAGAAGAGCGAGCACGAAGTACAGAAGAACTTATGATTGAAGTGATGGAAACCGTACGCGAAGAATACAGCGGAGTAGAAGTGGGCGGCTCGGTCATCGGACTAGTACAATCCGGTGCGGCTCCCATTGAAATTACGCTAAGCGGAGCCGACTATGACCAACTGGTAGCTAGCGGTGATCAGTTAAAAACGCTTATTGAGCGCACCCCCGGAGCCAACGACGTAGAGGTATCAGTAGATGCGGGAAAACCAGAGGTATCCGTCACCATTGATCGCGATAAGATGGCTGAATTTGGGTTGAATATCGCTACGGTAGGGGCTACGCTCCAGAATGCCTTCACGGGTAACGATGATAGTGAGTACCGTGATGGAGCCTACGAATACGATATCCGCGTGCAACTCGACGCATTCGATCGCCGCAACCCTTCCGATGTCCAGAACATCACCTTTGTTAATAAAGAAGGTGCTCCGATTAAGCTTTCGCAGTTTGCGAGTGTTTCTCAAACCAACGGTCCCTCAGTGCTGGAGCGTAAAGATCGTCGCCCTTCGGTAACCGTCACCTCCTTCGCACTGGGCGTGCCAAATGGAACGTTGGCCCAAGCGATTGATGAGCAAATGGCTCAGGCTGCCTTTATGCGATCCATAGAGTACGAGTGGGGCGGCGAGATCAAAGATCAAAACGAGAGCTTTGGAGCACTGGGCGGAGCCTTCGGGATTTCGCTTATCCTGATCTACTTGGTTTTGGTGGCGCTGTATGATGACTTTATTGATCCGTTGGTGGTGCTGTTATCTATTCCGGTGGCACTGATTGGGTCGCTGCTAGCACTAGCTCTGTCTATGTCTACGCTGAGTGTGTTTGCTATTCTGGGAGTAATCATGCTGCTCGGGCTGGTAGCTAAGAATGCCATTCTGATTGTTGACTTTGCCGGTGAACTCAAGCGAAGCGGACTACCCACCCGGCAGGCAGTGGTACAGGCTGGCCAAGAACGCTTGCGTCCGATTCTAATGACTACCCTGGCCATGGTCATTGGTATGCTGCCGATTGCAGTAGCCGATGGAGCCGGATCCGAGTGGAAGAGTGCTATGGCATGGGTAATTATTGGCGGCTTGTTATCATCGCTGTTGCTAACTATTTACGTCGTTCCTATTGTATACGATTTCGTGGATTGGGTTAAAGCTAAGACATATTCTGCGAAGAAAGAGGAGGAAACCAAGGAGCAAAAATTGAAACCAGTCCAGGCATAAAACTATCATTAGTGCTACCAAATAATAAGGTGGTAGCCATATTTCATTCACTTAAAATTAATTAGTATGAAACCTTCTTATGCATCAAAGCCTACCACAACTGATCAGTACTTAACTGGTTGGCAAAAGGCACAAAAAAACTTCAACCGATTTTTAAACGAAGTTCATCGTGGAAAGAATCGAGAAAAAGCTTCCGCTTTAGTACCGAAATAGCTGAAGAATAGATACAGCTTTCTGTGGACGAATGGTGTAAAAGACTCGAAGTATGAATCCTATAACTCCAATGTGGAGAAAGCTATTCTCTGTACATAATAGAACGGCCTTTTTGGAATAATCATCATAGAATAGCCTCTCTGTAAAGACAACTACTACGTCTACGTAGATTTCTCAGATTCTATTTTCGGGATTTGACACTTCTAGATATTATTTTTTATGAACCATCTAAATTTTTATTTCATGCAACCTGCTGCTAAAGACATTCAACTCGATTTAGTGATACGAGTACAGCCCGACCAAATATGGTTGTTTCCTCAGCAACGCTCTACTCAAGAGCCTATTGACCAATCACTCGTGAATAAGAAAAAGAGGAAACAAGAAATGGTCAGCAAAAATACTAAAACCTGTAAATGATAGAACCACTGGTATTGCTATCTGCTTCTTAGAAGCAATCCGTATTTTCTAAGGCTGAACAGTAGTAAATCTCAGCCATTTTTTTGAAAATGGACGGGGCAGACGGCTCCGTTTTTCTACTATTTCACCCTCTATATCGTAACCCTCAACCAATAAAGAACCTTAACCTTATTGAGTATGGAACTTTCAGTTGTCATTCCACTCTTCAACGAAGAAAAAAACGTATGCCTCTTGCTATCGAGATTACATCAGGCGTTAGCTAGCTATCAATACGAACTTATTTTGGTAGACGATGGATCTACTGATCAAACTATCCGCCAAGTTCATTTTTATGCCAAACATCGAGTCCGCTTAGTATCTCTGAATTACAATCAGGGACAGACTTACGCCATGAAAACAGGTATTGCTCTGGCCGATGGGGACTATATCGTTACTATGGACGGAGATTTACAAAACGATCCCTCGGACATTCCTCGTTTACTCAATAAACTCATTGAAGGTTCTTACGATATGGTAACCGGTTACCGGGAAAAGCGAAAAGACGCTTGGCACCGTACCTTTCCCAGCCGAGTGGCCAACTGGCTGATTCGTAATACGACGGGTGTACACGTGCGGGACTACGGTTGTACCTTGAAAGTCTTTCGAGCAAATTTAGCCAAGAGCCTAGACCTACACGGAGAGTTACACCGATTTATTCCAGTGCTGGCTCACCTGCAAGGAGCGCGTATTGGCGAACTACCAGTGCACCACGCCCCTCGTCTTCACGGTACGTCAAAGTACGGATTAAACCGTACATTAAAGGTAGCCAGCGATTTATTACTCGTACTTTTTTTTCAAAAGTACTGGGCTCGAGCAATGCATTTGTTCGGTACAATAGGCCTGTTGCTCATGGCATCGGGAGCAATCACTTTATTGTATTTAGTAGGCATCAAGCTGCTTGGGCACGATATAGGTGGTCGTCCGCTTTTACTATTAGGTATGATGTCCATTCTGGGAGGATTACAGTTCGTCTCTTTCGGATTTATTGCGGAGATGCTTTACCGCTTGCATCAGCGGCAACCAACGGAGAATGCTGAAATACCTGACTTCAATCGGCTTCCTTCCGTATCGCCCAATGTTACTAAAACTTCCTCTTGGCGATCCTCATCTTCTTCAATGCATGTATAAATGGTTCAGGGAAATAGCACTTTGGATGATCGGGCTTTCTACAGTCTACTGGCAGCCATTGTAGGGGTATACGTAGCAGGAATAGGGGCAAATAGTATCTGGACTACGCATGAGAGCTATTATGCCGTAGCCGTTCGTGAGATGTTGGAATCTGGTGATTGGTTGACAATTACATTTAATGGCGAACTTCGGTTTAATAAGCCTCCGCTTACTTATTGGTTGATGGCTACCTCTGCATCCCTATTCGGCTTGAAGGAATGGGCTCTCCGCTTACCGATCTTGCTATGTTCATTGGGCAGCCTTTTAGTGACTTATAAGTTAGGAGTAGTGTTGTTCAGTAAGGAAGTCGGACGATGGGCTTTACTGTTAATGGCGGTAAGTTTACAATTTGCCTGGCTCAAGCACTATGCTTCTCCGGAAATTCCGCTGACCTTTTTCTTTACTTTGACAATGTACGGATTTATCAGAGGTCTATCAGGCCGACGAATAGGCTATCTGATCTTGGCGTTTACTGCTTTATCGCTTACCTTACTAGTAAAGGGGTGGCCGTATCTTCTGGTAGTATACGCCGTGTTGGGAGCTTTTCTTTTACTGCATTACCGCTTCTGTTTATCACAGATTAAAAACGCCGTACCTTTTAGATGGTTTTTATGGGGTAGCCTAGCCGCACTACTAATTGGGCTGAGCTGGCTGGGAGTGATGTACCTGCGCTATGAGGCAGAACTACTCGAAGTACTGCATTTTGAGACCAGTCAGCGGATAGTTCGGAGTAATCAGAATGGTTTCTGGAAGCAGTGGTTTTTTTACCCCGAAGCAATCGTATGGAGCTTTTTTCCGGGGTCGCTTATCTTATACTATGCTTTATTTTCTTACTGGAAAGAAGGTTTAACCAGCCTACAAAAAGTAGCCTTACCCGTTGCGTGGCTGGGAGTGATGCTGCTGGGGTTTACGCTGGCTCAAGGCAAACTACCCGCTTATATTCTGCAAGCGCATCCGGCTATGGCACTGCTGTGTGCTTACTTTATTGTACAAACTCAGCAAAATAAAAAGGTACAGCGTATTAATGCGTGGCTATGGGGGCTTGCTACCTTTATTGCTATCATATTTTCCATTGGTTTAGTAGTCGCTTTTCATCTGTCTTTGGTATGGTATCTTGTGATTGGGTTATTAGCAGGTGTGGTCATAAGACAGTACGCCAAGCATTATTTACAATATGCGCCGACACTAGCCGTAGCCTCTACGGTAGTTGCTCTCGCTATTTTGTTTCTTAGCCTTTATCCTTCATTAGAACAATACCGTCCTTATCGCGCTATTCAGCAGGTGATAGCAAATCATCAAATTTCAGAAGAGGTGCCGATGGTGGTTGAAGAGCGTTTTATCCATAATATGCCTTTTTACGCCGAGCGAAAGGTGCTCAGGAATCGGCAGTATACTTGGGAAGACATTGTTCGTATGAAAGAAGAAGAGCCTGTACTCGGATTGGTAAAAACTGGACATGCTTTACCTACAGGATATGAGGTACTATGGCAAGGATCGATATATCGTAAAGGTTCAGAATCACACGGCTTTCGTTTCATCTTACACTGTTGGTATGCGTACCAGGGAAACAATCATCACTTTCAGGAGTATCAATTGGTTTATCAACCTCCATCGAGTATGCGGAAGAATCTTCCGGTTGCACTAGATGAAACTCTTAGACCACTTGATGATTGAAACCAATCTCTTTATTTTGGAGAAAGCCATTGACAAGAATTCTCCATTTAGTAGATCAGAAGGTTTTCGTCAATGGCTTTTCCAAACATGGCTTAACAATATTATTTCCGCAATAAGCGAATGGTTTGAGTGCGCTTGGGAGTTTGTATCGTCAGAAAGTAAATTCCCGGTGCTAGCAACTCCTTTACCTGTACCTGAGCTTGGTTGACGGCAAGATTATACGAGCGCCCTAAAACATCAGATAGTCTAAGCTGATAGTTCCCTGTAAGTGGTTCAGGTAGATAGATTTCTTGCTCAAACGGATTGGGATATACTACCGCTTTTTCACTAAGTGGATCGCCTAATGAAGTGACAGGGTCTTCAGTTTGCTCCACTTCGGCTGCTACTACGTAGGTGCGGGTACTTCCATCTTGCGCTACCACGGTGTAGTCAACCTCTTGGCTGAAATCGTTACTGGAAATTCCACTAATTTGCTGAAACTCACCCACAAATACTTCCGAGCTAGGTGAGGCTGTGAAACGGGCTACTAATGTACTAGGGTCAGTATCTTCGGGTAGCACTAATTTTATACTATCGTTACTGATAGTTCCAGCAACATTACCTGCCTCTAGTAACATCTCATAAGAAAGAATATCCTTTTCGGAACTATTGATGATCCGCTCACCCTGACTGAACCAGGTAGTCCATTTTGCAAAAATATAAGGGGTTTCCAGCTCTCCATCAGAAGATGTTTTATCTTCGTTGAGTGTAATTCGCCCGACAGCCGGGTTACCATCTTCGTCAATCACATCAAATACCATAAAACTATCATCGCTAGAGTAACTAGGGAAGCCGAGAGTATTATTGTTATACACCACATTAGTTTCACCCGTACTCAGGTCGGTAGCAATAATCTGATACGTTTCATCTTCAGCATCAAACAGGTCAAAGCAAACAATATTTCGGTTGGTCTTGGAGAAAGATGGGTTACCAATGTTGGTACCTCGGGGCAGATTGGTGAAGATTTTTTGAATACTACCATCACCGAAGTCATCGGCGGTATTATCCCATACTCGGATAGCACCTACATCCCAATATTCAATGGTCTCTCCAAACCCGAAGCCTTGTACCTGGTTGAAGGCATCGTAGATCAGAAATTCGCCCGAATAGTCCCACTCAATAGCATCCGCGTACTGTACCTCTCCAGTGGTTACTCCGTCTTGGGTAGTCGGATTGAATAGCTCAAACCTCATGAAGTTATCAGTATCCCGAGTGAGGTCAGCGACCCAAATTTCGGGCTGTTGTTGGTTAGAGACAATAGCCAGTCTTTTTCCGTCCTTCGAGATGCTCAGATTTGACCACAATGCTTCATTGCTGATAACCTGTTCGTTAAAGGGAGGAGATAAGTCAATACCCTGAATGGTTTCATCTTCGGTAATGAAGAAGGCGGCACTACCGTCGTCAGTAATGGTGGGCTTTCGATTGACAGTGGTAGTTGAGATCGCTTGGAAATTCCCACTGGCAAGGTCAACTATATACAAGCTATTGGTGGTTCCGAATTCATCTCGATCTCTTTCATCGGTGTTTACCGTCAATAAGAACTCGTTTCCCGCAATGGTTGGTAATTCATCTCCATCATCGTCTCCGCCACCGTTACCTGGAGTACCACCACCCACCTCTTCGGTAATTCCTACGGCGTCAAAGGCAGTTGCCACCGCCTGGCTTTCGGTAGCACCAAACAGATCATTGGCCGAGTTGAGCAATGCTAACCTCAGGTCGGAGAACTCTGAACTGGCAGTGAGATAGGTGGTAAGCGCGTGGTAGTAAAGCTCACCCGCTCGGTCGCGACCAATTTCACTAGCAATCAAAAAGAAGGCCCGATTTGGGATGCCACTATTAATATGGACACCCCCATTATCTTCCTCTCCAGTATAAATTTCCGACATATTGTCAGGTTGCCAACCGTTATCTCGTAGTGAAGTCCCCCCGTTATGGGGTGATTCCATATCACGAAGAGCCCCGGAAGAAAAAACCCGGGTATTCACCACATCTTCACCTAGTAGAAAGTCTTCGTTCTCAATCAGTACTCCAAATACATCGGCAATATGCTCATTGATGGCTCCTGACTGATCACGGTATACTAAATTTGCCGTAGCATTAATTACGCCGTGCGTCATTTCGTGTCCACCTACATCCAGCGAGCCGGCTAGAGGACGGAAGGCTACATCGCCATTGCCGTATACCATGAACGTACCATTCCAGAAAGCATTATCCATCCCACTACTATCATCCTCCACATAATTCACTACAGATAAGATATTACCACCCTCGCCATCAATGGCTAAGCGATTATGCTTCTGCCGAAAGTAATCATAAGCTATCGAGGCGTTAACATGAGCCGATACGGCGGCTGGATCAGTAAATACGTTAGTTTCACTAAACGAGATACTGACTGATTCAGGCTTGGGTTTGCTCAGGGCGTCGTAGGTAATCAGCACCCCCTCCAAATCGCTAATTGATGTTCCGGCAGGACTCTTAAATATATCTTTCGATGCATCAATCAACCCAAACCCATCCGAAGCTTGCCAAACATTGAGGGTTTGGTTTAGATTGTTTAAGTCAATACCACTTCCTTGAGAAGCATTGGTAAGGCGCAGCGGGGAAGCTGACCGAGTTACTCTATGAGAAGCAGAATGATGGTGGTGATGGTGAGCATGAGTATCTTCGTGAGATAGATGCATCTCGGGAGCGAAGCTACAAGTAAGATTGGTTTTTTGAATCAGTGCCCCGCTTTGGGCATCAATCATAATTTCCCAGTAGTCTAGCATGTTGGGGCGAGCCATTACCTGCCAGGCTAGTTGAGGTGTACCCGTTTCCCAATTCGGTAAGATAACTAACTTGGCTTCGGGACCATTGTATTGTAGTAGTTTCTTTTGCTTTTCATTTAGATAACTAACTGCTTCTAGTTGCCCTAAAGCCGTTTGTATTGCATCGGTATCACTTATGGAAGGAACAGTATTCAACGAGTGGGGGGTAGGCATATATCGACCGTTCAGCCCCTGTACTGCTCGCTGGTTCGCGTGAACAATAATTTCGCTACCGTATACATCAATGCCTTGGTACTGCTGCTGAAGGCGTAAGTGCTGATTATTAAGAATATCCTTCCATTGCTGTTTCGGGACAAATTCTTCGTTAGGAGCTGAGATTTGCATTAATTCGGATACTTCACTCAGATAGTGATTAGCTGCCGATGGGAAATCAGTAGCGATTCGGGCAGCTTGATTGTTAGTAGTGGGCAACTCACCTTTAATTTCTCGGGGCGGTTCTTGTCCTCGTCTTCCTTTTATCTGAAGGTTAGGTGAAGGTCGTGAGCCTTTCAGGTTGGGCACAGTACGGAACTGTCGGGCTGACTTGCTTTTTGCCCCGCTGCGGGTACGGTACTTGAATGAAGGTTTCTGGATTTCTTGGGTACGATTTTTCTTTACCTCCCAGGCTTCCGACTGGGCAAATAATAGGCTGCTCCCAAACATACAGCCTAATAGTATTAGTAATTGTAAAGTACGGGTCATAGCGGTTCAGAAGTTAATGTTTGAATATGTTCATAGAATGAAGTGAGGCTGTCAGCAGGGGTGAAATTTTGACTACCCCAGGTACATTGCCGAACGGTATCAGTATGGATAGTGAGAAAATAATAGATATTCCCCGGTTCTTTGCTGCCAAACGCAGCGTCAGGCAACTCATTAGCCTGGGCAAATACTTGTTTTCGCTGAGCCTTATTTAAGCGAGATAATGATTTATACTCTTTAGTCAGGTTGTTATGATGGTACACCCGTCCGTTTTGAAGCACATAATAAGTATCTACCTGATTAGCTATACCACCTCCCTTACCGAAAGTAATATAATGCTGATCGATGACCTCTGGCTGGAAACTGGCACGTTGACAGTTACTTAAGCCAAACAAGAAGCAAAGGGTGGTCAAAGAGTAGAATAGGTTCATGGGCAAGGATAGGTAGTAAACCTTTTTTACTGTTATCCCGAAAGGATCAGCAAGGTTAATGGTAATTAGTAAATTTTTCTTTTTTGAAAATTTCTGGTACAATATAAAGGCTAGGCCTCAATAATACCACTAATGGAGATGATGATTCGGAGAAGAACCCTGGCTGATGTTGAAAATGGGTAATTGATGTGGGTACAAAATAGTACTGTGATTCAGTAAACTAGCATGCTCTATTGTGCTGCGCTACACTACATGATCCTATTTTTTGCTTAGTTATTTGTTTTATAATTATTTTACTATGGACTTGATAAATTATAAGATAATTAATTACTTAGATAGTAAACAAATTACTTATCAATTGAATACTACTTTATTAAAATCTAATACAATAGCCAGGTTTAGCTGCTTGATGTTTCTTTTGTTCGCAATAATTATTAAAAGCAGCGCGCAGAATGCAATGTTGGATAACGGTTTTAGCGTAAAATTTTCATTGGGATTTCCCCCTGATCAGTACGGCTACGATGGTGGTGATATACCTCTACCCAATGGATTGGAAGTGAATAACACCTTTGGCTTGGAGATTGGTAGTATGTGGGAAGTAGCCACTGGCGAAAACGTAGCACTAGCTGTTGACCTTAACTGGCTCGACCTAGTATACAGCGGTGCCCGGATAAATGATCCCGTAGATGGGGATATCTATCGTATTACTGCGGAGATCTCTTTACTGGAGGTAGGTCCCAGCGGTTACCTGCGCCTTAAGTGACCAATTCGCTTTACAGGGCTACTACAACCTTCGCCCTACCTTCATGGGTACTGCATACTTTGCAGACCCGGAGGGTTCAGATGATTACGTACTAGCCCGCGCCTTTAATTTCATGCACGGATTAGGAGTGGGGGCTCGCTTTAAGTTTATTTACCTCGGCTACGAGTATACCTTTGGAAGCGTTAACGATAACCTTCAGGGGGAGGGTGAATTTGAGGATGCAAGCGAAATATTCGGTCGGCAACGGCTAGATGGGGCTAACTCCAAACTCATCATCGGCTTCCAGTTTTAATCTGTTTTATCCACTTAGGTCAAGGAGTAACCCACTCGCCATTGAGCATGACTCGGTTTATCTGATACATTGCCCGGATGTCTTCTAGCGGATTAGCATTAAGTAAAAGCAGGTCTGCTTGTTTACCGACTTCCACACTACCCAGCTTTTCTTCAATCCGAAAGAAACGGGCATTTTCTAGGGTAGCTCCTACTAACACAGCCATCGGTGAAATACCACTTTCTACCATCAGCTCCATCTCTCGCTGGTACGACCAGCCCCAGTCGGCATAGGGAATATGTCCGTGTGAACCGACGACTATTCGTACTCCTTGCTGTTGCAAATAGCCAGTAATATCTAGCATACGCTCAAAACCGGTGTGCCGAAGCGTATCGGGTTTCTCTTCACTCAGTCGGTATTCAAAAGCCCCCAGAGTAGGGCAGACAAAGGTTTCTTTTTCTACCAGAAAATTGGCTAACTCTCGCACAGCAGCATCGGTAGTATCCAGTTGGTTCCAAACCTGATAGCGACCAGGCCGACGGAATTTATTTTGGGTTAGCATTGCTTGGCGATAGTGTTCAGCTTCTCGCAATGGCAGTAGGGTAGTACCGAAAGAGGTGACATGTTCAATGCCATCCAATCCGGCATTGATCGCATCGCGGGCATCGGTAATTTCCAGGTGAGCCGTTACTGGAATACCTGCTTCATGTGCGGTTTCACACACTTGTCTAATTAGATCTAGAGATAACCGAAAGTAGACTTTAATAGCGGACGCCTTTTGATCTACCAACCGCTCTACGATACGCTCGGCTTCGGCAATGTCTTGCACGATATAGGAATTTCTGGGATAGGCGGGCGGAAAGCCATCCAGGTGAGGCCCGGTAAGATAGAGTCGGGGCAAGGGTAAATCCATTTGTCGGGCGGGTTCGTAGGTTTCAATCCAAGCTCCGGGGTCACGCAACGAAGTGATGCCTCGTTGCAGTAGTTGGGCAGGCATAGAGTCACTTACCAAGTGGAAGTGTGCATCAATAAGACCGGGTAGTAATGTAAGTCCCTGAGCATCTATTACCTTGGCACCTCGAGGCACGCTGACACTATCTTCAGTTCCTACGGCAGTGATGTTGCTTTCCTGTACAATTACCGTAGCGTTAGGTAGAGGATTATTACCAGTACCATCAATCAAAGTAGCTCCTACGATAGCAATAGTTTTATCTCCTGACAAAATAGTGGCCTCATTAACAGCTTGCACCGGATTATCGGATTGAGCATAGGTAAGTTGAAAAGTGACTGCCACTAATAGAGAAAGAAGCAAGCGTGAGGTTATAGGCATAGCGAGAGGTTAGGTTGGGTATAAAGAGTATTAGTCGATACTCTCAGAAACGGCAGATTAATAAAAGTAAGGAATCTGATTCAGTGGCTAATCTAGTAGTATTTTGCGATTTTTTTTAATCCAGTGCAGCGTTTCGATGAGTTTTCTCCTCTTAGTAGATAGAAACCATTAAATAATTATTCGATGCCTATAAGAGTTCCTTTTTCTAAAGTATTCGGTGGATTGGTTTTGCTGACCACCCTTCTTTTTTATGCCTGTGACCGATGGGAAGATGATACCATCGCTGATTTACCGGAATCCCCTTCGTCAAGAGGTCTTGATGATCAGATTGTTACTTTACCATCATCACCGGTGTTAATTGACCTGACTACCCGACTGCCTGTAGGTACTCCGGTCACTTTTCGGTTACACGGTGGAACCAAGCGAGGGGAAGCTACTCTGCTAGAAGGTGGGCAACTTCGGTATACGCCTTATGCTTCCTTTCGCAGTGGTCAGGATAGTATTTCTTATCAACTAATAAAGCCGGATAGCTCCCTGCTGACTGAAGATGCGTTGATCATTGAAGTTACTACTGACAGTAGTGATCTACCCTGTCCGACAGTTTTACCAGATTACGCCTGGACAAAGTCTGATCAATCTATTGATCTGGCAGTGCTGCAAAATGATATATTCTGCTCGGTACCGCCTGATACAAGTAGCCTAGAGATTGCTACCTTTCCTCAGTACGGAACAGCTAGTGTGGGTAATTTTGGGATCATTAATTATACTCCTGAACCGGATTTTCAGGGTGCTGACAGTTTGGTATACCGCATTTGCCTGACCGATAATCCACCTACCTGCTTGCTAGCTCAGGTAGTTATTGAGGTGGGTAAAGACTCGGTGGTGACTGATACCTGCCGCTGGCAATTGCAGGACGAGGGAGTGTATGTGCTGCCGGGTGATACCGTTCGTATTGACATATTAGCCAATAATCAAATTTGCCTTCCTAGCGATTCGGTAGTTATAACTACCACTCCTATCGAAGGAGTGGAGACCTGGACAGATGAAAACCAGCTTCTGTATCTACTATGGCAGGGTGATACTGCTCGTGCGGTGCAAGTTCCTTATCAGGTTTGTGCGCCAGCAGGCGACTGTCTCGAGGCTTATATTGACTTGTGGCGACCTATTTACGATACGGTTGATGTATGTTACCAAGCAATAAATGATGAGTTTTACCTTGATAGCACCACTGTATTTCCGGTAGCTCTGCCTATTCTGGCCAATGATAGCCTTTGTGATAATACACCAGTGGTAGAGTTAGGCGAGCCTTCCAGTGGAATTGTTACTATTGAAAATGATTCATTGCTATTTACTGCTACTGATCCAAACCTAACCAGCGTAACCCTGTGGTACCGACTGTGTACGGACGACCTTTCTTATTGTAGTCAGGCCTCGGTGACCATCCATCTGAAAGACTCAACTGACAGTGGTGGATCTGATCCTGGTTGTTCTTTTCAGCTTGAAGATGATTATTTCTCATTGGATTCTATCGGGCAAGATACCAGTAAGTGGGAACTACCGGTGTTAGCAAATGATAAGCTATGCCAGGATACTATACCAGTATTGAACATAGTGCAATCACCCAGTCACGGAACTACGGCTATTGTTGATCAGCAGGTAATCTATACTTTATCCAACACCACTTACGTCGGAGAAGATACTTTTACCTATCAGGTATGTCCCTTCAACGGAGAAGATTGTCAGGTAGCTAAGGTAGTACTAGAATTTAAAGAGGAGTAATTAAGGTATGAGTGAAACAAAATCGAGTGAGTACGGACGGATCAATAGCTTATGCTAGACGAAAAGTCCCTACTTACCCGCTGTCAGCAGCATGATCCCCAGGCTCAGCGCCAACTGTACGATCGCTACCGCAATCAGCTGATGGGAATTGCTATGCGCTACGCTCGCCAGCACTCCGATGCCGAAGATATTTTTCAAGAGGCCTTTATCCAGGCCTTTCGGCATTTGCATCAGGTGAAAGAGCCAACTGCCCTATTGGGTTGGTTAAAGCAAATTACGATCAGAACGGCCATTCGCCATTACCATCGCGCGCAGCAATCGCTTACCATAGCGTTGGAAGATGCCCCAGTAACTGCTAATGAAGACGATCATACTATACTGGCAAAAATACAACGAGAGCAACTGCTGCAACTTATCAATCAACTGCCTGACGGCTATCGGTTGGTATTCAATCTCTACGTGATTGATGGATACAGTCACGAAGAAATTGCTCAGACACTGGGTATTCGAGAAGCAAGCTCTCGCTCTCAATTAGCTCGGGCAAAACAACAACTTAAAACTATGCTTAAGCAACTAGGTATTCAGCAATATGAAAAATATGGATGACCACTACTTTGAAGAACACTTTCGGGAGACCTTTTCCGATTTTGAAGCCCCTACTTCAGAAGATGTGTGGAGTAGGATTCAATCGTCAATTCCGACGAAAAACCGACGGATAGCGGTTTGGCCGCGGGTCGCAGTTATAGCTACGATTTTGCTAGCTATTCCTCTGGGGCTGGGTGAACTGTCGAAGGAAATTAAAGACGCTAAAAAACCTTCAGCAAAGGTTTTAATAAATGGAGTCATGTCAGACGAGATCAGATCAGGTGATATTACTTCATCGGTAACTAGGGAACGAGCTATTGTGAGTCAGGAAAATATCGCTGAAGGAGAGAGAGATTCGTTTTTTACAAAGTCTGACAGCATGATTGCACCATCTGATCGTGAGACCTTACCTGAAATCTCAATTGAGACTCGACAATCTCGCCTAACAGTATCTTCTGTAGTTAGCAATGGAATCAAAGAACTAAGTATGGATACCTCGTTACCACAACGTCTCCATTTCGTTTCACTTCCTGATGAACTGGTATCAGTAGTAGTTTCTGAAGCCCAGAAGCGAGTGGGGATAGGCATGTATTTTTCGGTCACGCCATTTCTGAGCTACCAACAATTTTCTCCTTCATCCCAAGATCTGGTGCTAGTTCAGGAGGCGGAAAGCCTACCTACTTTGCATCCCAGCAGAATTGGTTTTCAAGGAAGCTGGGGCGTGGAATTGCCAGTATCACGTCGACTGCAACTCTCAGCGGGGCTACTTTATCAGTTTCGCCCTCAACAAATTAGCCTGGAATTAACTAGTTGGGAGCAGAATACGACTACCCTGGTTAAAGGTGGCGTACAATTAACTCCACAGTTTCAGTCAGGCTCTCAGAATTACTCAACACCATCTCACTCAGTGGGAGGAAGTACTCTGCTTTGGTATTCTCTTGCTCCTGAGCACCGCAGACAACCACAGTTCGGAGCTGGCGTGCAGGCGACTCGGCTACTCAATCCTGCAGCTAATGACTATGAGATACATCAACCAGCGTGGCAACCCTCACTCACGGCTGCTTACCGGATTGTTTACCCACTGAAACCAGGCTGGCACCTTCAGCTACAGCCTACATTTAACTATCCGGTTCTACTTGGAAAGGATAGTAGAAAGTTGCTATCAACTCGACCTTATTTCTTTGGAATTGGGATTCAGCTCAATTATTAATCCTGTGAAGCAACTAAAAAGCCGCACTGAGCAACAACTCAATACGGCTTTCTAATTAACTTAACTAAGCACAATTAGATCACCTTAGTTTTACCGGGAGTGGGTACCGGATACATACCGTTTTCGTCAGGTACAACGGGTGGTTGAGCATCGAAAGCAAAAGTTTCGGGCATCAGACTCACATCGGAGTTTAGTGCTTCATCCCAGGTCACTACTTTACCGGAGTAGGTTGCCATTCGGCCTAGGATAGCGGTCATAGTGCTTTTAGCTCCGTTCTCAGCATCAGCTAATAATTTCCCACCATTAGCAATGGTCTCAAATAAACGATCGTGCTCTACCTGATAGGGGTTCGGATCATTTTTACCGCGATGGCTCCAGATGGAGTTTCCTTTTAGGTCGGTAATCTCCGTTTTGCCATCGGTAGTCGCCCGGCCTTTGGTCCCTACAAAAGACTCAGCCACCTTGTTCATACAGCCTTCGATGTGGCGGCACTGACTGTTAATCATAGTTCCGTCATCGTAGTGGAATTCTACAAAGTGATGATCGAAGATCTCCCCGTGGTCGGGCCCAGTACGCACTTCACGTCCGCCCATACCTTGTGCCATTGTTGGGTAAGCTTGCTTTGCCCAATTAGCTACGTCAATATTGTGAATATGCTGCTCCAGAATGTGATCGCCACAGAGCCAGTTGAAGTAATACCAGTTTCGCATTTGGTATTCCATTTCGGTTTGTCCTTCTTCGCGCGGACGTACCCAAACTCCACTGCTGTTCCAGTAGACTTGCCCACCGACAATATCACCAATTTCACCGTTATGAATGCGTTCCATCAAAGCCAAATAGCTGGGTTGGTAGTGACGCTGTAGACCAACTACTACGTTTAAGCTCTTCTCTTTGGCTTTTTTTGCTACCTCTAATACTTTTCGTACGCCAGGAGCATCGGTAGCTACGGGTTTCTCCATAAATACGTGCTTTCCGGCATTGATGGCTTCCTCAAAGTGGATAGGACGGAAGCCAGGAGGGGTTGTCAGTATCACCACATCCGCTAGAGCGATGGCATCTTTGTAGCCTTCAAAGCCTACAAACTTGTGTTCTTCGGGTACATTAATCCGACCCGAGTCGCCGTGCTTCTGGATAAGATTATCGTAGCACTTATCGAGACGATCACGGAAAGCATCGCACATAGCGACTAGTTTCACATCTTGGTCTACGCTCATAGCCTGGCTAGCGGCTCCGGTTCCCCGGCCTCCGCAACCGATTACAGCTACTTTGATGGTTTCGTTGCCTCGCACGTATGCACTCGCTTCTACTGGTAATTGGCTGATTAATAATCCGCCTCCCGCCGCAGCTACAGCTGAGTTTCGTACAAATTTACGTCGGTTCATTGTCAGGTTCTTGTTCATATTTTCTGTTGTTTAGTTTATCTACTGTTGCGGGCGTATTGCAATACGCCCTTACCGTATTATACCCTTTCTTATATATCCTCTATAAAATTTATCCAGTACTTATTTTGCACTTCGTCGGATGGAGCTACCTGAGGCCGTACCAGGCGAATTCCTACCCAACGAGCGTTCGTTAGCCACCAGCGACTTTTTGGTATCTGGGGGTCATGTATTTTCCAATTGGGGTTAGAACCTACGCGGGCGGCGGAGCGCAACATCTCGGGTTCATCATCGTATGTTCCCCCTCGGGCTACTCGGGGGTATAATTCCGTAGGCTCGTTCCAAGGATTCTTAGAAGTTATGGCATCCAGACTAGTATAGAACGCCGGATTGTATTGATCCAGCGTCCACTCGGCAATGTTACCGTGCATATCGTGCAGTCCCCAAGGGTTAGGCTTTTTAGTACCAACTTTTTCGTAGCCTCCGTCGGTATTACCATAGTGCCAAGCATATTCATCTAGCTGAGAGACATCATCGCCAAAAGAGTAAGCCGTAGTAGTTCCGGCTCGGCAGGCATACTCCCACTCAGCTTCAGTTGGTAGACGATAATAATGTCCGGTCTTGGCACTGAGCCACTTGCAAAACTGACTGGCGGCATACTGGGTCATACAGATAGCTGGGTAACCGTATTTACCCATGTTAAAGCTCATATCCAGATAGGGAGGGGTAGGCCGGGATACAGCGTCCACACTCGGGATTTTGGCAGCATCTAGTCCACCATTTTCTTCGGCGTAGCGTTTTTCCAACTCCTGAAACATAAATACTTCGTAGATGTCCCAGGAAATTTCGTATTTCCCCATCCAGAATGGGTCAACGGTAATTTCTACCTGAGGTCCTTCGTCATCCTTACGATACTCTTCTGATTCGGGGCTTCCCATCATGAAATTACCGCCCGGAATAGGAAGCATCTCAAAAGAAAAACTAGTGCCGGGTATGTCTTCGGCGTAAGCTTCAAATGAATCGTCGCTGGTTGGTTTCGGAATATAGCCTTGAGCAATTAATAGTACGACACCTCCTACGGTTAATAATTGGTTGAAGCGACTAAGACGGAAGGGGGTAATGATCTGAGAAAAACGGGTTTGAATTCGCATTAATAGTAAAAAACTCAAAAAGATAGGTTCAAAAAAGGTAGTTTACTGGTAAAGCTTCAATTTACAAATATTTCTCGATTTTTCAGAACCCAGCTTAGCTAGCGCTAGTATACAGCAATACGAAGGGTTTGCGGTGACTTTTCTAAGGCAATACTGGTTTCTTTGAAAAAAGGTGCCCTTAGCCGAGTCTCTCGGGTATCGTTAGAGAAGCCGTAAGCTTCAGTGGGTGTTCCTAAAAAATTCTTGTCTAGCTCGCCATTTTCGTTTTCATCATGGTAAACGGCTACGGCGTACTGACCTTCTGGCAAAGTAAAGGTTGTCTCTACTACTTTTTGTCCATTTAGCTTTATCTGACTTTTTTGGACAGGCTCTTCTAAGAATGATTCAGCAGAATTAAAGATAGCAATCTGCACCTGCCCTTCCGAAGATTTCAATCCGGTTACTTGAATAGTAAGCTCATAATCTTCACTTTGAAGTGTAAGGCTTTGAAGCAAAAAACATAAAACAACAGTATGCATAAATGAGGTGAAAAAGTTATTTTGGTCGGAGTTTTAGATCTTGAGTTCAGACATAGATAACTCAAAACTGTAAATCTAGAACTCGAGATTACTTACTTAACTCTACTGTTTTTCCAGTCTTGAACGACTCATCGGCAGCCAACACAACTCGTAGGCTATTGATAGCATCCTGGTGGTGCTGCGACAAATCCATATCTTCGCTAATAGCCCGGTAGAAAAGCTCTTGTTCGCGGTCGCAAAGTCCCTGATGATCGGGTTCATCAGCCGTACTTACTATTTCATCCTTCTTCATGAATTGTCCGTTCTCGTCACGGTCGGCAAAGTGAACTTTTAGGGCATTAGTTTTGGAGTGGGCATCTACATCATCCGAAGCACTTTCTGACTCCATAATGCTAACACAACCTTTCGGACCAATTACATCCTTTACAAAAAAAGCGGTTTCACTCATCATGGGACCCCATCCCGCTTCGTACCAACCTACCGAACCATCGTCAAAGGTTACTTGCAGGTGCCCGTAGTTATACATATCCGAAGCTACTTCTTCGGTCAGCCGAGCACCAATGCCACTTACCCGAATGGGGTTGGCTTGGGTCATCAGACACATCACGTCTACGTAGTGGACTCCGCAGTCCACGATGGGTGACATTGATTTCATGAGGTTTTTATGCGTTGCCCAGGTTTTGCCGCTACTTTGCTGATTGAGATTCATCCGCATTACCAGTGGCTTACCTAAGGTTTGAGAAATTTCAATGAACTTTGTCCAGGCCGGGTGTACCCGGACGATATAGCCAATCAGCAACTTTTTGCCACTTTCTTGGGCTATCTCTACAATCTCTTCGCATTCCTCTACCGTATTAGCTAGTGGTTTTTCAACAAATACGTGTGCTCCGGCTTTCAGGCTGGCAATAACGTATTCGGCGTGGGTATCAGGATAGGTATTGACCGAAACAGCGTCGGGCTGAGTTTCTCTTAGGGCTTCGTAGAAATCGCTGAACAGTGGCATGCTGCTACCCAGTTCATCGGATAATGCTTGACGGCTTTCAGCTCCACGACTGACGAGGCCAGCTATTTCAAATTCATCCATTTTATGGTAAGCTCGGGCGTGGGATGCCCCCATATTGCCGCAGCCCACGACGAGTACTTTAATAGGTTGTGCCATAGGAATATAGAATGATAGAGTGGGTAAATGATTGAATGTTGAATTTTGCGAGTATACGGTTTTTCGGGGCGATCTACAATGAAGAGTAACAAGAAGTACTACGCTGAACTTACCAAAGAATTTACTGTAAGATAAGATTACACTAAAAAAAGCCCTATATATCACATAGTTTTGTAAATTTTTGATTATTACAAAATAATATTGAAAATTGTACAGTACACAATCTGACGACTGCCATCTAGATGATTAATAAAAACATGTGCGATGAAGAACTGCTTTGCCTATTCCAAGGTGGAAACGAAGCAGCTTTTGAGCTATTGTACAATCGCTACTGGGAGCAGATGCTAACCATAGCCTACTATCGCGTAGATTGTTTAGAAACAGCGAAAGAGTTAGTACAAGATGTTTTCGCTAATCTATGGCAGCGAAGGGAAAAACTCGCCATTAGAACTACCTTTGCCACCTACCTATCTTCGGCTATGCGATATGCGGTATTAGACTATATCCGATCTCAAGCGGTCAAAGAGAAATATGTGACCGCTATTAAGAAGACGGCTCAAGGGGCTAACAATACGACGCTTGAATCAATAGAATACCAGGAATTAGCGCAGGTACTCAATCAGGAGATTAGTAAATTACCGATTAAGTGCCAAACGGTGTTTAAGTTGAGCCGGATAGATCATCATTCTAATAAGGAGATTGCGGAACAACTTAAGATATCGCCTAAAACGGTTGAGAATCACCTCACCAAAGCCCTCAAAGTTCTGCGTATCAACCTGCAAGAGTTTATGATTTTTTTGCTGGCGCTTATTTTCTTTCCCAATTAGTCCAACGCTGAGAGTGTTCCCAACGCCTTTCTAATGACACCCTGTAAAAATTTCTAAATTTTTTTCTGCGAACGAGTAGGGGATACCCCTAACCTTATCCGGCTATATAATAAACAGCATATCCTATGGATAAGGATTTGGATAAAATCATTCGGGACTACTTAGCCGGAAAAGATACCCCGGAAGGCAAAAAGTTATTTGATACTTGGTACGCCTCACAGACTGGTAATACCTCACCATTAGAAGGGTTAAACAAAGCGGAAAAAGAGAAGATCAGGCAAGAGATCTTTGCCAGTGTTAAGCGAAATACTTCGTCGCCTGAAGAGAGAAAACCTATAACATTACGTAGGAAGCATTCGCTGCCAGCTTGGTACCGAATGGCTGCCGTATGGGCCGGACTACTTCTTGTCAGCGCGGCCTGTTTCGTATACTTTGGATATTGGAATGATACCGTTACAGTTCAAACTGTTTACGGTGAGATTACCGAGGTGACCTTACCTGATGGCTCAACAGCTACGTTGAATGCTAACACAATTCTCCGTTACACTGAAAGTTGGGGAGAAGATAACGATCGAGAGGTCTGGCTGGAAGGCGAGGCGTTCTTCTCAGTAGTACATACCCGTAATCATCAACGTTTTCGGGTGCATGCTTCAGATCTAGGCGTAGAGGTGCTGGGAACGGAGTTTAATGTGAACAATCGTAGAGGTGGCACTGAAGTGATACTACATTCAGGCAAGGTAAAACTGGTAGTTGATCAAGATGAACCTGGCTCAGCAACGGTAATGAAGCCCGGCGAATTGGCATCCTACACGGAGAGTGACCGTCGCCTCACCAAAAAGGTGGTGAATCCTCAACGCTACTCCCATTGGCGTCAACAAGAATTAGTTCTGGATAATACATCTTTAGGAGAAGTGGCTCAATTACTAGAAAACTACTATGGTTTTGATATTATCATTCCTAATGATTCACTAAGAAATAGCAAGCTTACAGCTACTACGAAGCTGTCTCTGAAAGATGCTGAGCTAATTCTAACCACTATCTCAGAAATATACGGTATTGAAGTACAGCGAGATGGCGATGAGATAACTCTCGATTATCCGTAGAGATGTGCTTAATACTATCCCAATAAAATATATAGACAAATGAATAGTACAACTCTAACAATGAACACATTATGGTAAACTTTGTACGAAAGAGTGCTATGCTTTTGGTAATATCTTTCATCTGCTGTTGCCAGTTTAAAGTATTTAGCCAGAAGTTAGCCGCCGTTACCCAGCCTTACGCTAATCAGCATAGTCAGGTAAACTTACAGAAAGATCAGGATCAGCAGTTGCTCGAGCAGACCTTGAAAGAAATTGGTGATCAGTTTAAGGTCAGTTTCGCGTTTGACCAGAAAATCGTGGAACAAAAGAAGGTAAGTAAGTCAGTTCTGGAAGCAGATGACCTCAACCAGTTGCTAAGCGACGTACTGGTTCCGCTAGGACTCACCTACAAGAAGATTGATGATACCCATTACATCATTAGGGAAGCGAAGCGTACCCGACAATCGGTTGGTAAAATCAAAGCGAGCGACCTAAATGCGACTAGGCCAACTGAGCAGGTAAATAAGCTGCCCACAATTACTACTCAGCCAACTCAGGCATTTTCACCACTAGAAAAAGTAATTACCGGACAAGTTACCGATGAAAACGGTGAATCATTACCCGGGGTAAATATTCTGGTTAAGAACACCACCGTAGGCACAGTATCGGATATAGACGGAAATTATCGGCTTACTGCCCCCGACAATGCCGAAACATTGGTGTTTTCTTCCGTAGGGTATGCAACGGAAGAGGTTGCCATTAACAATCGTACTACCATTGACCTGAATATGCGCCCCAATGTGGAATCGCTATCAGAAGTTGTAGTAGTTGGTTACGGCACTCAAAAGAAAAGCGACGTAACCGGCTCGGTGGTGTCCGTTGATTCGGAAATTCTTCAAGAAGCTAATAAAGTGAATGCCGTACAAGCAATGCAGGGGCAGGTGCCCGGCCTGGATATTCAAACCGTGAGCAATAAGCCAGGAGGAGGGTTTAACATCCGGGTGCGGGGAGCGAATACGATCAATTTTTCAGAGCCGGTATCGCAGGGAGGTTTTAGTCCGGGGCAAAACCCACTGTTTGTAGTAGATGGTATTTTTGTCGATGATATTTCCTTTATTAATCCGGCTGATATTGAACAAATTGATGTGTTGAAAGATGCCTCAGCTACTGCTATCTACGGTGCCCGAGGTTCCAGCGGAGTAGTAATCGTCACGACCAAAAGAGGGAAATCTGGTAAGCTTTCGGTACAGTACGATAACTATGTAGGGGTGAGGCAACCCTATAATTTGCCAGATATTTTTGAAGGGGAAGAATACGTGGAATTTATGCGGGACGCGGTAGTAGGAATTGCCTACAGTACTGGCGACTTTTCGGTAAATCGCGAGGATGTTGATTTAGGTACTTTTCTACGACCTAACGAACTGGAAAATATTGCCAATGGTGATTACGTAGATTGGATTGACCTTATTAAACAAAACGGATTTCAGACTAACCATACTTTGAGTCTATCGGGGGGTAACGACCGAACAACCTACGGTTTTGGTGTCGGATACACCGTAGATGAAGGCACCTTTCCAGGCGAATCACTGGAGCGGTATAACATCCGAGCCAACGTGCAGGGCGAAGTGAGTGATAAAATTACGCTAACGTACAGTGGCTACGCTACCTACCAAGTTCTCAATGAAGGAAGCTACGAAGGCTTCCGTAGTGCCTATCGCCTACGACCAACCGGAACGGCCTTTGACGAGAATGGTGAACCGGAGTTCTGGCCGCTAGATGGTGAAACCTTCATCACGAACCCGCTCTTTGAGGAGGATAATATTACCCGTGAGCACCGCTCCCTTAGCTATATTGGTAATTTTGGTATTACTGTAAAACCTATCGAGGGGCTAAGCTTGACTTCTACTTTTTCTCCCAATCTGCGGTTTAACCGCTACGGCGAATACCGGGGATTGTTCTCCAAGTCGGTGGGACAAAGAGAGGATAATCGCCGGGCGGTCTACAACAACTCTAATAACCTAGGCTACACTTGGGATAATATCATCAACTACGAAGTAAGCTTAGGAGCGGAACATCAACTAAACGCTACTCTCATATCATCAGCCTGGGTGCAGCGGGACGAACTGATAGAAACGCAAGTGAGAAACTTTGCCACTGATGAATTTTCGTTCTACAACATTGACGCTGGCTCGGACATCAGAACCTTGCGAAATTCCTTCGTTCAAGAGTCGCTGCTTTCTTACTCCGCTCGACTAAACTACAGTTTCCGATCGAAGTATCTACTGACAGTCACCGGACGCTACGATGGTTCTTCCAAATTATCGAATGATAACAAATGGGCGTTCTTTCCCTCCGCTGCGCTGGCCTGGCGAGTTAGCGACGAGGCATTTATGGAAAATCAATCATTTGTATCCGACCTAAAGCTTCGCCTGAGTTACGGCGAGACTGGCAACAACGGTTCCGGTGGAGGATTAAACCCTCTGGGTTCTCAAGCCTTGATCGGTTCGGGTTTCACCAATCTGGGTGATCAGGCAGTGCAGACTGCATTCTTCGAGGCGCGGATCGCCAACCAAGACCTGACTTGGGAACGAACTAGTGAATTTAACTTAGGCATCGATTACGGGTTTCTGGAGAACCGATTAGTTGGTGCATTGGAGCTATACAACCGGTATACCACCGACCTTATTCTGTCCCGTAGTCTTCCGTCCCTTACTGGGAAGGAATTTATCTTCGATAACGTAGGGGAGATTAGCAACCGGGGAGTTGAGTTTAACATCCGTAGCATCAACGTAGATAAAGGAGCGTTTAAGTGGACCACCTCCTTAAACTTCGCTAGAAACGTAAATAAAATTGAAAAACTGTACGGGGGGTTGGATCAACTTCCAGTCTTCTCTGTGCGGGATGCCGAACTAATTCATCAGGTAGGAGAAGATGTAGGTTCTATCTATACCTTTGAACCAATCGGTATCTGGCAACAAGACGAAGCTGATGAGGCTCAGGCACTAGGGCAACAACCGGGGCAGGTGAAGGTACGGGATGTAAACGAAGATGGTATTATTACGGCTGACGACCGTACTATTATTGGTTCATTACAGCCTGACTGGACTGGTAGCATCACCAATACTTTTAACATTAAAGGTTTTGATTTTACCGTATTCGCCTATACCCGTCAGGGGGTAGAGTCGTACAGCTGGTTTCATCGCTCGCACGGGTGGGATCAGGATAACGCCCCAGCCCGTTTCAACGGATGGGATACTGAGTATTGGACACCTAATAACCCCACTAATGTCTGGCACCAGCCTGGTAACTCCGGTCCGTACAAGCGGTCGCTATTCTACCGTGACGTGTCTTTTATAAAAATCGGGTACATGACGCTAGGCTATACTTTACCTCGCGGATTAGTAGATCGTTTGGGTTTAGGCAGTTTGCGAGTATACGCCACAGCGCAAAATCCGTTTGTGTTCACTGATTACGAAGGATGGGATCCAGAAAGTGCCGGAAGGAACTCTTGGGGATCGGCCTTTTTGTCCCGCACCCTGATGGCTGGAGTAAATTTGAGATTCTAATTGTAAAGTACACCTATCATGAAAGTAATTTATCAATACATCCTTATAATCGTCGGATTAACCATTCTGACTAGCTGTGAAGATTTTTTAGAGGAAGAAAACCGACAGTCACTGACTGATGCTAATGCCTTTGAAAATCCTGAAGTGTTTGATCAATTCGTGAATAATGTGTATAGCGAATACCGAGATGCTTTTTTGGATTTCCAAATGGAATATTTGGGGACTGATATGGTTACGCGAGAAGCACTTATTGCAGGTATTAGCGAGCTTAATGATTACGTTAATATCGCTACTGATAACGGTGATATAAGCGACTACTGGATCCGTTACTATAAAGTAATTGATGCAGCTAATACCGTTACGTCGCGCGTAGACCAAATTGCTGGACTCACCGAGCCACAACAGACAACAGGGCTAGCCGAAGCTAAATTCTTTCGGGCATTTGCCTATTTTCATTTGGTAGAACATTTTGGCGACGTTCCTCTAATCATAGAGGAAGTTACGGCTGCGGATTTCAATTTTACGCGGGCTTCAGAGGAGGTAGTATATGACCAGATCATTACGGACGTAGACGAGGCCATTGCTAACCTTCCCGAAGAAGTAGAAGTTTACGGTCGGCTGACGAAAGATGCTGCTCGCCATCTTAAATCAAAGGTGTTATTGACCCGGGGGTATAAATCATTCAGTGAAGACACCGATTTTGCGGAAGCAGCTAGTCTGGCCGAGACGGTGATTGCTAACCATCCGCTGGTAGATTCATTTAGTGACTTGGTAGCTATTGATAATCAGCGAAACTCGGAAGTAGTATTTAGTTTACTATACGGTGCTGATGCGCTTTCTCAGGGAGATGGGAATGCCCGACATCAGCTATTCAAGTTTCCCTACGACGTGTATCCTGGTCTTCTCCGATCAAATGTTTACGGACGAGGTGCGGGAATTAGCCTTACGCCGCAGTACTTTGATTTATTTGAAGCTGGTGACGAGCGGGAAAGCGCCACGCTTCGCCGGGTGATTTATGCGTTGGAAGATGAAGGAGAAATCATGACCGGGGACACCGCAGTCTTCTTTCCAAAAGAACCTTGGTCGGATGCTGAGCGAGCAGCGGTGCCTTACGTAGTAGTCAACGAAGATGAGTACTATACCCCGGATGCGTTTACTCCTGTTCGGTACCCAATGTTTCAAAAATTTGACGATCCTACCGTGCCCTACGGCGATGCTGGGGGATTTCGGGATGCGGTGATCTTTCGATCAGGTGAAGCGTATCTAATTGCGGCGGAAGCTTACTTTAGTGCGGGCGATGCCTCTCAGGCTGCCGAATATATCAACATGATAAGAAACCGAGCTGGATTAGATAATATCAATGCCAATGCGGTTAGCCTAGACCTCATTTTGAACGAAAGTGCTAAAGAGTTGCTGGGAGAGGTAAGCCGATGGATGGATCTGAAACGTACTGGACGATTGATAGAGCGGGTACTAAACTTCAACCCTCACGCGGCCCTGAACAATGCACTGGAAGCAAAGCACCTGGTTCGGCCTATCCCCCAAAGCGAGATCGACCTGGCTGATGGAATCACCCAGAATGATGGTTATTAGATAGCTAGCCAGTCACGGTTCGTAGTGGTTACAGATTCAAAGCTGGGGTGTTTCCGCATCAGTATTTAAAATAATTGATTTGTAAACGTTTACGAATCGTGGCTGTGCAAAAGCGAGATTTTTTTAAAAGATAGTCGTTTATTCGCCTTCCCACCGTATCTTTCTTGTAAACTAACTGAGGACACGGTGGATAAATCATTTTTACTCCGGCAAAGGGCGATTGAATTTTTACTAATCGCGGTTGGCATTACCTCAGCCAGTGTGGGGCTTAAAGGTTTTTTGCTGCCCAACCATTTTTTAGACGGCGGAGTAACCGGAGTTTCGCTGTTGGTAAACCATGTGACTGGGTGGGATATTGCCTGGCTGATCGTGGTAATTAATGCCCCTTTTATCTGGCTGGGTTATCGGCATATATCTAACGTGTTAGCAGTAAAGTCGACCTTATCAATCATCGCTTTTGCCATAACATTATACTTTATTGAAGTGCCACTGATGACCGATGATAAGCTACTGATTGCCATCTTTGGTGGTATATTTTTGGGTGCGGGTATTGGCTTTTCGGTTAGAAGTGGGGCAGTAATTGATGGTACTGAAATTCTGGCTATCTACTTAGGCAAAAAATTACGAGCTACTATTGGTACCGTTATACTGATCTTTAATGTGATATTATTCATTATCGCCGCCATGGTGATTGATGTAGAAGTAGCTCTCTATTCAATTCTAACGTACTTGGTAGCTTCCCGTACTACCGATTATATTATTCATGGTATTGAGGAATACATTGGTGTAACTATTATCTCAGCTAAAAGCGAGGAAATCCGGGAGGCGATTACCGAAAATATGGGCTACGGTCTTACCATTTATCAAGGAAAACGAGGCTACAGAAAGATGCCTCACCTCACTGCCGAAATCGATATTATTCATACCATTGTCACTCGCTTAGATTTGCGCCGCATCCATACCTTAGTGGAAAGTATTGATCCTCAAGCTTTTATGGTAGAGTATAATGTGAACGATACTAAAGGTGGGGTAATCAAGAAGAAATTAGAGTAAATGGTAGTATAACTAATTCAATAAATATCCATTACGCCTCATATCAACTGTATTAAAATCTCTCTTAGGTAAATTTTTACTGGTTATTGATGATAGAATCTAAGGCAGTCAAAAAAGTTTGAGACTTTTTATTGTGCCAAAACAGATAACGAAAGGCTACCAAATACCTCAAATTCTGTGTACTATTGCAAGAGTCAAATCCTCTTAACAAGCTATGAACAACCTACGTCAATTACTTTTCTTCTTAGTTGTATTAATTGTAATCTGGTCTTGTCAGCCAGAAGTTCAGCAAGAAGAAGAAACTGCCCAGCGCCCGAACATTCTGTTCATTATGTCGGATGATCATGCCTACCAGGCAATCAGTGCTTACTCCGATAAACTGATAGAAACTCCCAACATAGATCGTATTGCCCAGGAAGGTATGTTATTTACCAATGCCTGCGTAACCAATTCTATCTGCGCGCCGTCAAGGGCGGTCATCTTGACCGGGAAGCATAGCCATTTGAACGGAAAAATTGATAACCGTTTTCCGTTTGATACGACGAACGTAACCTTTCCGCAGTTGCTGCACAATTCAGGCTATCAGACGGCTATGTTCGGTAAACTGCACTTTGGTAATAGTCCGAAGGGTTTTGACCAGTTTAAGATTTTGCCCGGCCAAGGAACCTACTACAATCCTGACTTTATAACCAAAAACGAAGGCAGGGTACAGGTTAAGGGTTACACTACCGATATTATTACGGACATGACCTTGAGTTGGCTGAAGGAAGAACGAAATCCGGATAATCCGTTCTTCCTAATGTATCTACACAAAGCCCCCCATCGGGAGTGGCTACCTGCCGAACGCCACTATAAAGAATTTGTGAAGAAAACCTTTCCTGAACCCGAAAGCTTGTTTGATGACTACGAAGGTCGTGGTTCGGCAGCCAAGGAGGCCGAGATGAACCTGCTAAAGCATATGAATTGGGCGGGGGATTCTAAAATCCGTCCGAGTCTGCTTGATAGCCTGGGGATACCCGAAACGGAAGATTGGGATCATGAAGCTTTTGCCCGGGAAGTAGGGCGACAGAATGAAACCCAACGAGCCGCTTGGGATGCTGTCTACGATTCCGTCAATCAGCATTTCAAGGAAAATTACGCTAACATGAGCCAGGAAGAATTGATGCGCTGGCGTTACCAACGCTATATGCAGGATTACTTAGGTAGCATAGCATCAGTTGACGAAGGAGTAGGGCAGGTATTAGATTATCTGGAGGAAAACGGTCTGGCTGAAAATACGATTGTGGTGTATACTTCCGACCAAGGTTTTTACCTGGGTGAGCACGGCTGGTTTGATAAACGCTTTATTTACGATGAGTCATTCAAAACCCCATTACTAGTCCGTTGGCCAGGAGTGGTTGAACCTGGCTCTACTAATACCCAAATGGTACAGAATCTTGACTTTGCCCAGACCTTTTTAGCCGCGGCGGAAGTAGATGCGCCTGCGGATATGCAGGGCGAAAGTTTAATTCCGCTATTCAGAGGCGAAACTGAGAACTTCCGAGATGCGGTGTACTACCATTACTACGAGTATCCTTCAGTGCATATGGTAAAACGACACTACGGCATTGTGACCGAAGACTACAAACTGGCTCACTTTTACTATGATGTAGACGAATGGGAACTGTACGACCGTAAGAAAGACCCTCAGGAAATGAACAATGTCTACAACGACTCCGCTTACGCTGAAGTAGTTGAACAACTTCATCAAGATTTAGACGAGCTTCGGGTGAAGTATAAAGACTCTAAAGAGCTGGATCAGAAGTACATCGATATGTACCAAGATATGGCTAACTAAGGCTAGAATTGCGTTAATGGCAGCGTAGTTTTAGGAAGTATAGCTATAAGAATTACGGCGAAGAGCCTTTAGCTTCTTTAGGAGCTTTTCTTCTTCAGTGGTTAAGTTTTTAGGGGTAACTACCTTCACTTGCACAAACAGATTACCCGCCTGATTAGGATTTTGATAACTTGGCATTCCTAAACCTTTCAAACGCAGTGCTTTTCCGCTATCGGTTCCTTTGGGGATAGTCACGTTCACCGTAGTACCCTTCAGCGTTTTGATACCTACTTTTCCGCCCAGTGTGGCGGTGTACATATCTACCGATTGAGCAACATACAAGTCATTACCTTTACGTTCAAACTGTGAGTGTTTGGCGATGTCTACCGTCAGATAAAGGTCACCCGCAGGTCCGCCCTGAATACTGGGTTGACCCTTGCCTTTAATTTTCAAAGTCTGACCATCTTCAATTCCGGGCTTAAGCTTTAGGCGTAGCCGAGTACCGTTTAGGTTGATTAAGCGAGTGCCTCCCTCGTAGGCATCTTCTAACGAGATAGTAACGTTGGCCTGAATATCAGCTCCCTTAAAAGCCCCACTAGTTCTACTTCCGGTTCCGCCTGAACCTCTTCCAAAAAAGCTCTCAAAGAAATCAGAGAAGCCACCTCCATCGCCAAAAAGATCAGAGAAATCGCCATCAAATTGGGTAGTTGTTCCGCCTTGCCCTCCGTAGGGACGACGTCCGTTGGCGCCTTGTTGCTGGTAGTATTTCCAGTTTTCGCCTAACTCGTCATACTGCTTGCGCTTTTCGGGGTCTTTCAGCACTTCATAGGCTTCGGTAATGGACTTAAATTTTTCCTCTTTGGCCTTATCGCCCTTATTCTTATCCGGGTGGTACTTTACCGCTAGTTTACGGTACTTCTTCTTAATCTCCTCCTGCGAAGCGGTTTTGCTTACTCCTAATACTTTATAATAGTCTTTGTATTCCATATGTCGTTCGGTTAGAGCATGTTGAAGAATTTAATTTGACATAGTACTCCAAGCATGAAATTATTTTTCAAAGATGCTGACTTTTAGCTTGTTCATTTTTGTCTTGACACAAAAACGAACCAAAAAAGTCAAGAAAATTCAATGCTTCTTCGCATAAAGCCAGCGCACGCCCGCTGAATTTTCCGGCCAACGCACAGAACATCAGTTACTTGTAAACTGTTCTCAAAAATTTAAACAAGCTCTTGCACTAATAATACAACTAGTAGTGTGCTATTTATCACGAAAAAAAGATAGCCTGCGTTGGGTTTGGCCAAAAAAAAGGCGAGTAAACCACCCGCCTCTTTACTACTTGCTCAATTAACTCATTTATCTCATTAGCCAATCTTGATGGTACGAGCTGGCTTAGGTTTTACCTCTTCCCGCTTAGGCAGGGTCAGGGTTAAGATACCAGCATCGTATTTTGCTTCTACTTTATCGCCATCTACCGCATTTTCAGGTAGACGGAAACTCCTAGTAAAATTGTGGTAACGGAATTCCCGCTTCACAAAGTTGTCATTCTTATCCTCTTTATGGTCTTCTTTCTCTACTGAAACAGTCAGTACGTCTTGGTCTAACTCTACTTTAAAATCATCTTTCTCAAAACCAGGTACTGCTAGTTCCAGTGCGAAGTGATCTTCTGTTTCCATTACATTAGTAGCCGGTAAACGACGGCCTCGCTGTCCACTGTTGTCAAATAATTGATCCAATTCCTTGGTTACGAAATCGTCAAAGAAGCGAGGGAATGCGGTGTTATAACGTATCAAGTTCATAGTATTTAATATTTTAGTTTTGGTTTAAATGATTACGCTATCATAGAAACAAATGGAATACCAATACCCAAAAACTTAAAATTCAGAATAAAAAGCTGACAAAATGACTTAATTAAGTGATTTTTGTAGAATTTTAATGTCAAAATGACATTATGTGATTCATAAATTGTCATTTGTCGGTATCGTAATCCTAATTTTTCGTCCTCGTTTGCATTCTCTTAGCCTAAGCCGTAACTTTTTGCTTTCATTCAACCTAACCTATTACAATGGACACACGGCATCATAAAAATTTTTTCTCGCAGGTTTTTTCCGTTCTGGTCGCTATTATCTTATTCACTTATTGTCAACCTAAACCTGAGCAGGCTACCGAAACCACCACCGAAGAAGAAGCCACTCCGGTAACCACGGCTTCCTTTGAAGCTTCGCCCCAGGCGGTGGAAGAAGTAGAAGTAAATACTTTAGAGATTGGGGCTAAAGCTCCTGACTTTCGGCTACCAGGAGTAGATGGAAAATACTACGAATTAGCAGATTTTGATGATGCGGAAGCATTAGCTATTGTTTTTACCTGTAACCACTGTCCTACGGCTCAAGCTTACGAACAACGGGTTATCGATTTAGCGAATGATTATAAAGATCAAGGGGTAGCCGTGGTAGCTATCTCGCCTAACAGTCCACTTTCGCTGCTTTATGGTGAGTTGGGCTACTCAGATCTGGGCGATACTTACGAAGATATGCAGGTTCGGGCGGCGGATATGGACTATAACTTTCCCTACCTCTACGATGGTGACGACCATGCCGTGTCTATTCAGTACGGACCAATAGCTACGCCGCATATTTTTGTTTTTGATAAGGCAAGAGCTTTGCAGTACGTGGGGCGACTAGATGCCTCTGAAAAACCAGGCTCGGCCAATGCTGAAGATGCCCGGGCAGCTTTAGATGCTGTATTAGCTGGGGAGGGAGTGGCTGAGCCTAAGACTAAAACCTTCGGTTGCTCAGTGAAATGGGCTTGGAAAGATGAGTACAAAGATAAAGTATACGCCGAGTGGGAAGCTCAACCAGTGAGCGTAGAAATGATTGATGAAGCGGGCATTGCCGATTTGCTAAAAAACGACACCGATAAGCTTCGGTTAATCAACGTTTGGGCCACCTGGTGTGGGCCCTGTGTACTAGAGTATCCTGAATTTGTGGTGATGCATCGGATGTATAAAGATCGGGCTTTTGAATTTATCTCGATTAGTGCTGACCGTCCCGAGCAGCAAGAAAAAGTGCAGAAGTTTTTGGATAAAGAAAACTCGGCCGTCCAGAACTATCTTTTCGCTAAGGATGATAAGTACGCCCTGATTGAAGCCATTGACCCGGAGTGGGAGGGAGCATTACCCTACACAATTCTAGTGGAACCCGGAGGGCAACGCATCTATAGTAAGCAGGGAACCATTGAGCCTTTAGCACTCCGCAAGACCATTGTAGAACACGAACTGATAGGGCGTTATTATTAACCATCGGAAATTTTCTCGAGTCATCTTCCATCCAGCGAAGCATCAAAATTTCGCTAGATTTATTCACAGAATGTTAGTGAGATAGGAAAAATAACGGCAATGAGTGTCTGTTACTAGCCTGATATTGGCGTGTAACGGAGATATTGCTGTTATCAATTAGTTAGCAGGAATAAAAAAGCCGAAATGTTATCGTTGAAAGATCGGATAAGGCTGTACATAAAATTTGCAACTATTATTCTAGTCGTTGTGATTGGACTACCGATATTAATAGCTCCTCTAGGTAATAGCGGAATGATTGGACTAGCAATCTTAATTTCAGTTATATTTATTTTACCGCATATTTATCTTGGATTTAAAATAGTAAAAGGATCGAAATTAACGCGATTTTTACTGAGCACAATCGTAACTATATCCTCAGGCTTTTTATTAATTTTTGCGATATGGGTAGATAAAAGTACAAATGATTTTCATGCTAATCCGGCGGGTGGAGGCGACCTATCTAGAGAGATTAAATACATAATCTATTTTGTATGGACATCTATAGTACTTTGGGAAGTAGTATCAGTAGTCAAAGTTACTATGATGAAAAAAATTGAAGGAAGGCAGCACTCCCGCTAACATCACCTAGCCCCAACCGGGCAGATAAGTGAACTCGAAAGTTTGCTTCTCCAAGTACAAATATTGTAACTTGATAAGAAAATGCCAAAAAGGCCCGGTCTGATGGCTAGCTTAGGCGTTGTGCATCATTAAGAAAAAAATCATGAAACACGGAGATTTACCTGAAAGGTGGAAATCAAAAATAATTGAATATTTAAAAGCGAGTGGTGAAGGAAATAGAAGTAGGTTAAGTGCATATGATTTCTTTCCAAATCGTAAAGTGAAAATCAAATTTGAGGATGATTCATTTGCAGAATTTCGTTACCCTCTTGTGATAAATGCACCTGAATTTAATGAAGTAGGAGTTTTTACTGAACATTGTGGGTACCATATTTTTAATTTAGGAGGTACCTATTTAAATATAGTTGACGATGAATAAGGCGTATATGATTAAGCTGAGAGGTGAAATAATTGGCAAAACTAATTTCGAGAAAGCTGACCCACCAATGGGAGTTGTTTTCGGAGAAATAATTGATTCTGACAAAGTAGTCAACTACGAATTCATAAAGGCCTTCTGCCAGGTAAATAATATTGAATTAGTTGAGGATTATCCTAGGGACGAATTAATCTCAACAAGAACGATTGAACAATTAGAAATTATTTCGCCAGAAGGACTTATAATCAAAGGATTGGGAAATCAAATATCCGGAATGAATAGTGAAGGATTTGAAGTTATGATCGAGGGAATTAGTTATCCATTTTACGAAGAAGAATTTCCTAACCATGTAAAAGAATACGAAGAAAGGTTTAAAGACAAATAAAAACGAACGTCCAACAACGTATAAAATGCTCATAGTGGCTAAACGCCACAACGCCATTTACACAAACTGTTATGATCAATTACTCAGCTTGCGCGAATTCATCAAATATTACCAAGAAAGACTTATTAACATATGGCAACGATTCATACCTTAGACTTTACTGTGAAGGTTGATGAACTTCAAAAAACTCAGTTTTTGGCAAAAACCTATTCTGACGAACTGTCATCAAATCAAGTACTTTTAGAAATTGATCAATTTTCATTTACCTCAAATAACATAACCTATGGTGTGGTAGGTGAGAAAATGAACTATTGGAAGTTCTTTCCAGCTCAATCAGATTACGGAATCATTCCAGCTTGGGGGTTTGCCAATGTTGTCATCTCTAACCATCCGGATGTACAAGTAGGTCAACGATTTTATGGATACTACCCCATGAGCACTCACTTATTGGTTACCACCAACCAGGTGAGTAATAAAGGTTTTGTAGATAATGCGGAACACCGACAAGCTCTTCCACCCATCTACAATTTTTATACGAATACAGCACAAGACCCTTCATTCAGTACAGAAACTGAGCAGTTAATTTCCATATTTCGCCCTTTGTTTGTCACTTCTTTTTTGATTGATGATTATTTGGCAGAACAGAATTTCTATAAAGCCTCTCAAATACTAATCACTAGTGCATCCAGTAAAACGGCTCAAGCATTAGCCTGCCTGTTAGCCCATCGTAAAGAAGAAAATACTTTGAATTGGAATCTTGTAGGACTTACGTCAAAAAAGAATGTAGAATTTGTCAAGCAGTTGGGTTGGTATGACCAAACCATAAGCTATGACTCAATGGCTCAATTGAATGCCAACGAAAAATTCACTGTGATAGACTTTGCCGGCAACCATAGCACCCAACTCGAGTTGCAAACTTTATTGAAAGAAAATCTGGTGTATAATTGTCTAGTAGGGCTGGTTGATTGGCAAAATTTGGAAGGTGAAAGTCCACTACCCAAAAAGGGCGAATTTTTCTTTGCTCCTACCCAGGCCGAAAAGCGTCAGAAAGAGTGGGGGCTATCAGGATTTCAACAAAAGGTTGGGGTAGCTTGGCAACAATTTATGGACGCTGTACAATCAAAAATATCGATTAAAGAACATATTGGAGCTCAAGGATTAGAGCAATTGTATTCAGATATGTTGAACGGGAAAATTGACCCTAAACGTGGCAATATTGTAAATTTGAACGGATGAATAAAAGATCATGACAAACGCTAAAATGAATCGCTGGGCGCGCCCATGCGAAAAGGAATCTTTTGTACTTCTCTGGGATGCATACTCATTTTAGTTAGACGCCACTATCCACAATAACCAATTCAATATGAGAGCATTTACTCCTATCTTTCTTCTACTAACGCTGATTAGTTGTGTGACTCAGTCCGAAAAGGGTGAGGAACTATTGACCGAGCGAATTTCTAGAATCGAAAACGGTCTTCAGCCTAATCTCCAAATACAGGGGGATAGTATACCAAATTACAATATTGAAGAAAGGTTGAAGGAGCTAGGTATTCCTGGAGTTAGTATAGCGGTTATCAATGAGGGACAACTTGAATGGGCGAAAGGTTATGGGATCGCAGACAGTTCAGAAAATCGCCCGGTAACCACCGAGACTATGTTCTTGGCCGGATCAATCAGTAAGCCAGTGGCTGCCATTAGGGCTCATCAACTGGCAGAAGAAGGTGTCATAAGTTTGGACTCGAATGTAAATAAATACCTCACAAGCTGGAAACTACCAGACAATGAGTTTACTGAAAAAGAAAAAGTCACTACCCGAAGAATATTGAATCATACGGCAGGATTAACCGTTTGGGGGTTTCCTGGATACGATAAAGGTGATACAATACCCAGTGTATCCGAAGTATTGGATGGCAAAGGAAACACCGATTCCGTTCGGGTCTACAAGGAACCGGGAGAAAGTTGGATGTACTCCGGTGGAGGGTATACCATTATGCAGCTCATGATTACCGACATCGAGAGAAAGTCATTCCCCGAATTAATGCAGTCACACGTATTAGACCCTTTAGGAATAACCGCTAGTACTTTTGAAAATCCGCTACCCCAACAGTATCATCCCATAGCGGCGACTGGCTATCGCGTAAATGGGAATGAGGTGGAAGGTAAATGGCCAATTTATCCTGAAATGGCAGCAGCCGGACTCTGGATAACTCCTTCACAACTCATACTTTGGGCGAAAGAAATTCAGCAAATCTACCAAACCCAACAAAATGGATTGTTGAAGGTGAACACGGTAAATGAAATGCTTACGCCAGGAATGAACGATCATGGGCTAGGGCCAGCTTTGACGGAACACACGTTTGGCCATGGAGGTGCAGATGAAGGGTTCAGAGCCGATTTGGTAGCCTGGAAAGAGCACCCCGTAGCAGTGGTGATCATGGTCAATTCAGATAATGGGAGAATCATTCAGGAAATAAAGTTGAGCATCGCTAAGGAATATGGACTGCCCGGTATGGAGCCCGTTAAAAGAGTAGTTCAGGAACAATCAGCTCAGGAACTGCAAAGGTTTACTGGTAAGTATACTATTCCAGATCTTGGTGATATAGAGATCAAAGTAAAAGATAACGGACTAGAACATCTAGCAGCTTTTGTAGATGAACCTCTTTTTTTACTGCCCGCTTCTGACAGCACTTTTTTCAACAAAAATGATGGTGAATATGTCAATTTTCTCCGAAACGGTGATTCAATAAAGGGTTTCAAAATTTATGGATTTGAAGCTTCCAAAATGGAATAGAAAAACAAATCCATCAAACAAACCAGTGAAAATATGCCAAATCAAAATTTCAAAATAGAAAAATACACAGATAAAGACAGAGAACAGATTCTCAAGATTTGGGAAAAATCTGTAAAAGCAACTCACGACTTTCTCAAACCGACTGATTTTGAAGAAATCAAAAAGCTAGTACAGACAATTAATTTTAACGATTTTGAAGTTTATTGTCTCAAACGAAATAACGAAGTAGCAGGGTTTATTGGTCTCGTTGAACGTAAAATAGAAATGCTTTTCTTTTTGCCTGAATATATTGGAAAGGGTTTAGGTCGAGGACTAACTGAGTTTGCTTGTTCAGAATTGGAGGCTGATAAAGTAGATGTAAATGAACAAAATAAAAATGCAGTAAAATTTTATGAAAAGCTTGGGTTCAAAACATACGAACGAACAGACAAAGACGACCAAGGAAAAGAATATCCATTATTGAGAATGAAACTTGAAACAACCGAGAACTAACAAGGAAAAAAGCCCAAGCTGCTAACAGTGTATATAACTTATGGCGGGGAAGGCAGTAAATTATAGCCTTGTGATTTTAAGCAAATTTAACTGCAAACCGACGGGAAAGTGCTTTGAAAACGGCCACAAGTCATATACGCAGACCGTTGTGTGCGATTAAAGAAAACTAAAAAGTATACACCTTTCGAGATTGTGTATAAGACCGAAGCGTAATAATGTATTGATCTTTGTCTCAACAAAATAAGACAGAGATGAATACTAACGATCAATTTGGAAAACAGGGGTGGACACCTGATAAAATAAAGGGCTTAAGTGGTAAAACTTTCATTATAACTGGCACTACCAGCGGTACCGGTTTTGAAGCTTCGCGGATACTACTGTCCAAGGGCGCAAAAGTGGTGATGCTCAACCGCAACGCAAAAAAATCAGAAGATGTTATTGCTACTTTGAAAAAAGAGCTCGGCAATCATATAAATGTGTCATTTATCCTGATGGATTTGGCAGAACAGGCTTCTGTGCGAAAAGCAGCGCAAGAAGTACTTGAGAAAGTGACCCGTATTGATGCATTGATGTGTAACGGTGCTATTGCCCAGGTGCCCACTCAGAAACTTACTGTTGATGGCTTTGAAAGCCAGCTTGGCGTGAATCATTACGGTCATTTCACACTACAAGGAATCCTCTTTCCACTAATTGAAAAATCTAAAGGACGTATCGTGACGGTAGGTAGTATGGGTTATAATATGGGTATCAAAACCATCAAGTTTGATGATATAAACTGGGATAAAGATTACACCCCAAATGACGCCTATAGCCAGAGTAAATTAGCGCAAATAATGACTGTTTATGAACTGCAAGATAGGTTGAAAAAAGTGGGTAAGACTGACGTAAAAGTATATGCTTGTCATCCTGGTTCTTCTAGAACATCCCTTATCAGTACAAGTGGTAGTTTAATGATGAGGATTATATTTGGTCTGATGAAATTGTCACCACTGACACAATCTGCCGAAAAAGGTGCTTATCCTGAATTGATGTGTGCTACTGAAGAAGACTTAGATCAAAAAGAGTTCTATGGTCCTACCGGTAGAAGTAACTGGGTTGGTCCTGTTGGAGCACATAAACTAGAACCACATGCTAAGGATAAAGCTGTAGCAGAAAAGTTGTGGGAAGTATCAGAAAAAGCAACTGGTTTTAAGTGGAACCTTTAAAATCTTAGACATGGATATATTAAAAGCAGCCACCGATTGGGCGAAAGCCGAACTCGTTTCAACCTCTTTCTTTATCATTATCGGAATTGTATTCGTTATGGCAAGTTTCGGGTTTTGGCAGTTTGGAAAAACCGAATTGGCGAGAGCCTATATCATCCCAATCTTGGTAGCAGGAGCCTTTTTAATGACCGTGGGTTTTGGGTTGTTTTTTACCAACAAAGCAAGAATTACACAATTTGAAACGGCTTACAACGCAGATGCTTCGGCTTTTGTAGCATCAGAATTGAAACGAGCCGAAAGCACCTTAAAGGAATATAAAAACATTGTCTTTACTGCTATACCACTCATCATTGTGGCTTGTGCTTTGGTTATGTTCTTTGTGAACACACCCATTTGGCGCGCAAGTATGATTTCTACCATTGCTATGTTGGCGGTTATTTTGCTGATTGACGGTATGGCTCACGCCCGAATTGACGATTACAACAAACAATTACTGCAAGCAGAGAAAGAATTGAAAAACTAAAATGCAGCACTTCAAAACATTATCGGCCTATTTAGAATACTTGGAGCTTCCACGCCCAGAGCACCCCATGTTTAGCGTATTCTCTGCGTTGGGCGAAGGTTTTCTACCCTGTCCAAAAGAAAGCTCACCTCCTATCACTAACGATTGCTATTCCATTAGCTTAAAAAAGATTGTGAAAGGGGATTTAACCTACGGACGCACCAAATACGACTTTACCAATGGCGCTTTATTTTTCATCGCACCAAGGCAAGTGATTCAGTGGGACGAAAGCGTGGTGTTTGAGCAAAAAGGCTTTTCCATCAACTTCCACGAAGATTTTCTAAAAGGAACTGACTTGGCGCATCAGATTAAGAAATACGGCTTCTTTTCGTACTCCGCCAATGAAGCGCTGCATCTTTCGCCCAAAGAAGAAAAGCAGACTGAGTCCATCGTGGAAAACATTGACATGGAATATCAGAACAATCATGATGAATTCAGCAAAGACATCATTATTTCGCAACTAAGCACACTTTTAAAATATGCCAACCGCTTTTACGAAAGGCAGTTTTTGAACCGCAAAGAGCTTTCAAACGACTTGCTGGAGCGCTTTAATCAGCAACTGGAAAATTATTTTGATTCTGGGCAATTACAGGAAAATGGAATTCCCAGCATTGAGCAAATCGCAGACAAACTATCGGTTTCGCAGCGCTACCTGAGCGATACCCTAAAAAAAGAAACAGGCAAAACATCTATCGAGCATTTGCAATTGTACCTGATAGACGAAGCCAAGAACATTCTGTTGAACCCCAACAAAACGGTTTCCGAAGTAGCCTATGAATTGGGCTTTGAGTATCCACCCTATTTTTCAAGACTGTTCAAAAAGAAAGAGGGCATCAGCCCAACAGAGTATAGAGAAAAATATAAAATGAATTAGACTGTTTAACCCACAGCAACAATCACGAAAACTATGAGTGATTGTGAAGCCTTACCAATAACAGCCGATTTTCTACTTTTCCGCGGTCCGAAAACAAGTCAGGCTACACTATACCGTTTACAATACAAATTCTAACTGGTCACCTTACTATTTCTCTGAAGGGGTGGTGAAGGTTTAGCATCTTTGGATTTGAGGCCATGCAGGTTTTGGGAGATAAAGTCATGAGGAAAACTTTCTACTCCTGGGAAGCCTAATTTAATATCCCGACCCTCGAAGGGAATATAGTCTGTCTTGAAAATATAATCCCATATGCTTAAGGTGATTCCAAAATTTACCCCATAATGTTTGTCTTTGGGTAAATGGTACGCATGATGCCAAATGTGCATCTGCGGATTATTGAAAAGGTACTTCAAGAAACCTAGATTAACCCGAATGTTAGAATGGTTAAAATGACCTACGGCTAGCGTAAAAATATGGATAATGAAGAAATCGCGTAACCCGATTCCAATCAGTGCCAGCGGAATATATTCAATTGTACGGTAGACTACGTTTTCCATCCAGTGGAACCGAAGATGAGCCGCAAACCCCATTTGCTCTACCGAATGGTGTACTTTATGAAACTCCCAAAGGGCAGGAACCCGGTGAAGTAAGCGATGCGTCCACCACTGTACAAAATCACGCACTACGAAGCCTAGCAGCAAATGCGCCCAAACTGGCCACGACATCACCTCAAAGGCTACCAGATTCTTAATTCCTACGGCTGCCAGAGCATCGTTAAATAGGTTGACGACCACATTGGAAGCTGCGTTGTAGATAATCAGCGAAAACAGAAAGAAGTTGAAGAACATGTAGAAAAAGTCTAGCCAAAAATCTTTTCGAAACTTAGGCTGATCTTTCCGCCAAGGCGATACCCATTCTAGCAGCAGGAAAAAAGTGGACACTCCAATAAGCCAATAAAAGTAGCTATGCCAGGAAGGGTGAGTGATTTCATTCCACAGGTAGTTAGCATAACCTGTGTAGGAGTCAACAATGGTTTGAATATACTGTTCCATAAGCTATTTTAACAGAGCATAAATACATATCCCAAACAGATTACTTTTAGGATGGGTTTCTTTGCATTTGATTGAGATAGTGAAGGCATATTTTACGGTAGTAGCTCAAGTCTTCTATCGGTTGGTTGGGTACTTTAGCTTCATCGTCCCAGTAGCGCATCTTAATCTTCAGATCAAATAACTCATCCTGCTCAAACGCTTGGGCTTCTTGGGTAGTCATTGGTCCGCCCTGGTATTTCAGCGTTTGCTTACTGGCATTAGATAAAGTTTCGTAATAGTCGGGATGGCGAAAAGTCAGGTAGCGTTTGGCTTCCACATGGCTCTCTACCAACTGAGCCATTCGTTCAGAAAAGCCATTTTGTCGCAAATAGTTGCCACCTAGCTTGTCGTGTTGCTGGGCCCCTAATTCGCCCATTCGTTCAGCAGGCTCGTGCTCCAGAAAATGGCCAATATCGTGGAAGAAGGCAGCTAGTATTATTTCGTTGTCGTAACCTTCTTGCTCAGCTAATTGAGCACTTTGCACCATATGCTCTAGCTGAGTGACCGATTCGCCGTAAGCTTCATTGCCAAATTGCTCGTACTTGGCAAATATTTCATCAACGACTGATTGGGCTGATAGCTTTTTCATCTTTTTTCACCAAAGATATTATCTAAAAATCACAGTTGTAGCGATGCTACTTTACGTTTTTGTTACTTTCCCTTTGCATATTTTTGCTGAAACCTCTGCCATACTCGTCGTGACTGCTGTAGGTGAACGGCTTTATCCTGATCAATACTATAGCACTGTAAGCCAATCGGTCCATCAAAACCCAGATCTAAAAATGTCTTTAGAAAGGCATAGGTATCAAAGCTTCCTTCACCTAATGGTTGAATAAATGAAGCCCAGATATCATTTGTATCGGTGGGTATACTATCGGCACCGTTAAGACTGATAGCAAATAAGTAAGGTTCTGCTGCTTTCGCCAGTACTGGCAGTTGGCTCATTGGGTCTTGCTCTTGAGAGTGACAGTCAGCTAGGTAATGACATAGATTAAAAGTCATACCTAAATTCCGACGGTTGACCTTTTTAGCTACCCGAATGGCATCTTCTACCGATTCAATCCAGAAATTACGATGTGGGTACAACATAATCCGAACTCCGTACTGATGCGCTAGGTCGGCCACTTGCTGTAATATGGGAACTGCCAGTGAGTCGTATTCTGATGAGGAGGGAGGGTATTGCTGGCTAGTGACGTAGAACCAAGGTATAGTGTTCGTCCCGGCAATTTGCTTAAGCACATGAACCAGCCGAGGGTCGTAAGGCTGCTCAGGGTTATCCAGATTGATATTGACATAAATAGTGTAGAGCTGCAAATTATTCTTTTGAAGAGCCTGATACACTTCTCTAAAACCATCAAGCCCTTCTTTCTCCATTCCAGGATAGTTATTATCTAACAGTAACTGCACCTGTTTTTCTACGGTGTTGTATACACTATCCCTTAGCCCATTGTTAAACACAAAGAATGGATTATCTAATGTTTGAGCCGAAACAGTACTAGCTATCAATAATCCGAATAATAAAATGATGGTTCGGTCTCTCATGGAGCTACAAATTCGGAAGGAATATCGGTTTTGGTTGGAAAAGCCAGGGAAAAGACTGTCTCTAAACCGGGATGGGATTGTACCCGGATACTGCCCTGGTGTAGGCCCATGATATGTTGGGAGAGGCTAAGCCCGATTCCAGAACCTTTCTCCTTGGTAGAAAAAAAAGGGATAAAAATCTGATCTAACTTATCATCCGGAATGCCTGAACCGTTGTCAGCCACTTCCAGTACAGTTTTATCATTTTGCTGAGATGCCCGAAGAATAATGCTAGGGTTGGGTTGGTGAGCTACTGCCTGAATACTGTTAGTTAGCAGGTTAATCAGGACTTGTTCCAGTTGCCGTTGGTCAGCAAAAACGGACAAATCCTGGGTTTCGCACTGAGTTTGTAGATCGATGCCTAATTTCTCAAATTCTCCTCGCATTAGTTGGCTCACGCTATTGAAGAGCGATTCTACTATCAATGATTGCGGTTGCGGTTGCGGAACCTTGGTCAGACGGCGGTAATCCTCTACAAACGAAAGCAATCCATCGGTTCGCTTCTGAATGGTGCGTAATGAGTAGGCTAACTCCTCGAGATAATCATCACCAAGCTGCTCCTTTGGTTTTACTATACCTGGTTTATCCTCGAGCATCATAAGCAGGGTTTCTGACAGGGAAGAAATCGGAGTTACTGAGTTCATAATCTCGTGGGTGAGAATCCGAATGAGCTTATGATAGGCTTTGGTCTCACTCCGGTTAATTTCATCCTCAATATCGTGCAGGGTGATAACCTGGTACGATTCGTTCAGTAAGCGCACCCGGCTTAATTGTACCGATAATCGTCGCAGCTCACCTGAAATAGACAATTCTACCAAACGGCTTTCTCCATCTTGCATATTTTCTACTGCTTGAGAAAGTTGAGGGCGATTCAGCTGAATATTTTTCCAGTGATGGTAAGTGCCGGTTTTAAGCAGTGCTAAAGCCGGAGGGTTCATTAGCGTGATTTCATCTTCGTCCTTTACCGAGATGATTCCCACTTTCAGATACTTGACCAGTAAGCGTAAATACTGATACTGAGCTTCCTTCTCAATTTTTACCTGCTGGTAGGCCTCCATAATCTCTTGCATAGCTGGGTGCAAGGCTTTGAATGCAGAATGATTACTACGAGAAAAATTAATAGTGAAATCAGAGTATTTTATGGAGAGTAAAAATTTCGCTAACTCGGCATTGGTCTGAGTAACGAAGCGGATCAGTTCGTATACCTGCAAGAGAATCAGACTACCTAAAATAATCTGATTAAAAAACAGGTCAGCTCGCCCAAAGATCAGTGCAAACCCAATGAGGGTAGCTAGTAATAAGGCTACTCGTAAAATAACTAATACCGAGAAGCGCTTTAGGATCATGATAATTAAATTGTGTTCAAGTATTCATGTACTCGAGTGTTCAAGTAGTTACCTTACAATGTTCAAATTATCCACATTTACATGAACACTAGAACACACGAACACATATTTATTCCATCCCCAAGAACGACTGACCGAACTTATTTTTTAGATCGTACCAAACGGAATGAATATGGTTGGGTGCGCCGCTGCGGTTGTCGTATTCAATTAGAAAATCCGGGCTTTGGATACGGTAATAAATTGGTGCTCCCGGGTCTACTGACCCCGACCAGGCAAAAGTTAATCCTTTGGGTAAAAGATCCTCCCAATCCGAAAAGTAGGACAGAACTATGGCTTCTTCATAGGTCCCAACGTAGTGCTCAATAATTTGGCGCAGCATCTGCTGCTGGTTATCACTCATTTCTTGGGCAGGTAGCCCTGCTGGCTGTTGGGTATGCGGCTCATCGCCGGTACGGGTTAAAATATCTTCGTATAATTCTTCCGAAACTGTGGCTTGCTGCTGTTGCTCAGAACTCAGTGACTGCATCAGTTCTCGCCCTATATTGGAAGGTACATCCATGACTTCTAGTCCCGCAAAGGGACCATCGAGTACTACGGCAGGGTCAGCGCCGAGAAATAGGGGAGTGGTAGCTACTTTTCCGTCTACGAACGATACATTAATAGAAAGGTGATGGCCTTCTAGTTGCCAAGCCCAGTCTTCAGTAGCCGATGGGTTGCCAAAAACCGTGACCCAGTAGTTATTGTGACCGTAGTAGGGAGCCGTGGGGTTATTCGCTTTTTCACGGTCACGCTTGCGGCGCTCATCATTCCAGAAAATCCAGTTTACTTCCAGATAACCCCGATCGCTCAAGGTAGTTTTGAGTAGTTGTTGCACCATAATCCGTTGGGCATCGTCCATTTCTTTGAGAGGAACACCTCGGCGAGGATACTCATTAATAGGTAGATTGCTCCACGCCCAACGGTCAGCATCATCAAATTCGAGAAGGATATCAGAGCGTCTCTCCCGGTCAAAACTCATGACCAGTTGTTGAGCATTTTCGGCAGATTTAGTGATAAACGCAGTTAGCTCGTCAGAAGAATTTGCCTGACCGTAGGTGAATGGAATAGAAAAGATGCTGAAAAGAATAACGAGGCTAGCAGGCCTCAAAAAGTATATCTTCATGAGAAAGTTGTTAGGTTGAAGGCTAAATTACATTTTTATTATGATCTGAAAAATTGAAGGGACTGACCTTAGTCTTTAGTCCATGGTCGACAGTCCACAGAATGACCTGTCTGTGTTACAATCGGAGATCAGAATAAGGGGCAGACGCCATGTGGAAAGGAAAACAGAGAGCGGAAAAATAGCACTTTTCTTTCTTTAGTTTCCATCAATTTCTAAATTCTGTCTTCCGTCTTCACTCACGACTCAGCCACTGTGCCCATCACGTACATTTGCTCTAGGGTAGGAGACTCACTTCCTCCTTCGGGTTCTAAGGTAATAGCAAAAGCACCCGCTTTGCTGATACCATCTTGCATAGCCACCAACTTTTGGGTTTCATTCAGGTCTAGCACTCCGGCACTTACGGGCTGACCGTCTACAATTGCCCATAGCTGATACTGTTTTCCAGATGGCGGATCGGGCAGGCTACCCGGATTGAGGTACAGTTGGGAAGCCTCCGCATTCCAGAATACCTGGGCTAAACTGTTGGGCGAAACATCGGTGCCCTTTAGTGTGATTTGTTGAAAATCAGGGGAGGTGACAATAGCCAGATCGTTACTTAACTGTTGCTCCCGTTGGGTGGCGGTATTGTACTGGGAAGCAATCTCCTGGTTTTGTGCCAGCACCTGATTAAGCTCGAGTTCAGTTTCTTTCCACTGCTGCCGAAAGTAAATAGAAGTGAATATTGATGCTATCGCTAACAGAATGGATGCTGCTGCTGCCATCTGCCAGGGAAGCAAAGATCGCTGTTTTCCGAGTGGCTCAACCTCAGCTCTTGCCTCAGTCTTTTCGGGCTCTGGAGCTAGTTGATCTAGTATCTCATTACGTAAAGAAGCTCGGGGCTTCATTGATGACTGCATCGCCAGAGCCTCATTCGTCTCCTGAATTCGCTGAATTTCCTTCTGTATCTCTGGGTGCTGAACCGCCATTTCTTCTACATAAGTAGCCTCATCGGGAGGTAACTCTCCCAAAACGTATATCTCTAAGATACCTGACGCTATGTATTCTGAAACATTCAAGTGATATTCAGTATTTTACGTAATTTACCTAAGGCCGACCTCAAGCGGGTTTTGACTGTTCCCAAAGGAATATCAAACTCTTTGGCTATTTCTAAATGAGTATATCCTTTAAAATAAATTAAATCTACAATCATCTGCTGCTCTGAACTTAGATGCTGCAATAAGTTCACCAACCCATGATCTTTGATACGCTGTTCCACGTACATATCCGGCGATGTTGTAGATACGGTATTTTCCAGTGAATCGGTTTTACTTTTGTAAGAAAACTCCTTGGAACGTACTTTATCGATAGCCAGATTGCGGGCAATATTTAGCATCCAGGTAAATAATCGGCCTTTGCCCGAATCATACGTGGCAATATTATTCCATATCTTTAAAAATGTGTCTTGCAGTACTTCCTCCGCGATTTTTTCTTGTTGAACGATGCGGAAAACTACCCCGTAAAGCGCTTCATTGTAGTGATCGTAGAGATATTCCAGTGCTGATCGCTTTTTTTCTTTTAAAAGCGCGATGAGCTGAGGTTCATCGATATGGTTAAGCTGCTTACCTATTTTAGGCTGATATTAGGCGTACTTTATCAGTTGAGTAGGCTTAAATCTACAAAATGATTGGAAAATGCAATAAAATACTGACCGATTCCTTCTTAGGGGTGGTTTTCTTAAAGCGTTGTTTTCTCTTATAAATCAAATTTCTCGAGTCGGCGGTAAAGGGCGGTTCGGGTAATGCCCAGTTCCTTCGCAGTGTGCGTGATGTTGCCCTGATGTCGGTCTAGAGCTTGTTTGATGAAGTTGCGCTCGTTCTCATCCAGTGTTTTGGGTAGTTCATTATCCGCCGATAAATTAGTTGCCTCGCCAAGATTAAAATCTTCGGGCTGTAACTCCATTTTAGTACTGAGGATCACAGCTCGCTCAATAGCATGTTGTAATTCCCGCACATTACCCGGCCAGGAATAGTTAGTCAGATAATGGATCATTTTATCAGGTAGCGAAGACTGCTTTTTCTGATATTTTTCGGCGTATTGTTCCAGAAAATGCTGGGCTAACAAAGGAATATCGTCAGTGCGTTCCCGCAGAGGGGGAATCTGAATTTCTACCGTATTAATACGGTAGAGCAAATCCTGACGAAAAGCAAGTTCTTGGTCAACTGAAGCTCCACTGATAGGCTGGTTAGTAGCACAAATCAGCCGAATGTCTAGCGAGGTGTCCTGATTCGATCCAATCCGGCTAACTTTTCGGGTTTGTAGCACCGATAGTAATTTGGCCTGCTGAGTTAAACTCAAGTTCCCGATCTCGTCTAAAAATAACGTTCCCCCCGAGGCTTGCTCAAATTTACCAGCTTTATCTTGATAGGCATCGGTAAATGCGCCTTTCACATGACCGAACAATTCGCTCTCAAACAGGGTGGAGGTAAGGGCACCGACATCTACCCGCATAAAAGGCTGATTTTTTCGGGTCGACTGTTGGTGAATGAATTGGGCTACTAAGTCTTTTCCAGTGCCATTTTCACCTAAAATTAGCACATTGGCATCAGTAGGGGCAACTTTACTGATCAGCTGAAACACTTGACGAATGGCCTCCGACTGGCCAATCATCGTAGGGGAGGCTCTTGAGGGAGTCATTACTCGCTTCTTTTTTACCTGCTGTCGGCTTAAAACAGTTTCTATCGCTTCCAGTAGCTTTTGATTCTTCCAGGGTTTGAGTACAAAATTAGCAGCACCTAAGCGCATAGCTTCTACTGCTAGTTCAATGTCACCATAGGCAGTAATTAGAATTACGCCAGTTTCTGGGTCAATCTCCCGAATGCGCTCTAGCCAGTATAATCCCTCTTTTCCATCGTGCTCACCCCGTCGGAAATTCATGTCCAGCAACACTACGTGGTAATGGTTTTGAGAAACAAGCGAATTAACCTGAGTAGGATCTTCCTGGGTATCAACTTGCTCAAAGTATTGTTTCAAAAACATGCGAGCCGAGTGCAGTACGTCTACATCGTCGTCAATAATTAAAATACGCCCAGCTTGTTTCCCAGTCATAGATATACCTCTTCTACCGTTTTTTACTTGACCAAGATAGTGCTTTACTTACAGCGGTACAACCAGTATTTACGACTAAGGAGCTTTGATAGCTTACGTTCAAGACTCGTAAGGATTTGTATTCTCTTCCACACTTTGACCAGCCATGTACAGGGTGCGGGTAGGGTAAGCAAACTCAATACTCCGCTTCTGAAATTCAGCAAATATTTCAAAGTTGATCGCCTGCTGTACGTTCATGTATTCGTTGAAATCGGCAGACTGGACGATGTAGACTACCTCGTAATTAAGGCTAGAATCACCGTAGGCTTTGAAGTGAGCCCGATCGAATTTGGCTAGCTCTTGGGTTTCTACCGCCCGCTGCAGAATTTCTGGGATCTCTTTTACTTGTTCAAGCGGAGTTTGGTATACCACTCCTACACTAAATACAATTCGGCGGGTTTGCATCCGCTTATAGTTATGAATTCGGGAACTGGTAAGGTCGCTATTAGAAAATACCAATTGCTCACCTGAGAGGCTTTTCACCCGGGTAGTTTTAATTCCAATGGCCTCTATCGTACCTAATTTATCGTCTACAATAATAAAATCGCCGATCTCAAAGGGACGGTCAAAGAAAATCACGAAGTAGTTGAATAGATCACCCAGAATATTTTGAGCTGCTAGAGCAATGGCAATACCTCCAATACCTAACCCGGCTACCATGGCGGTAACGTTAATTCCTAAATTATCGAGCAACACTAGTAAACCCGCACTCCAGATGAGCACATTGAATATCAGCATGACTCCGCCTAATTGTTTCACTTTTTCCTCCCCGTTTGATTGCCGGAGGACGTAGGAGCGTAGTAACATCAGTACCACTGAGGAAATAAACCGAATACTAAAAAAAGTGATGACTACTAGCGCAGCGATGCGGATTGCTTCATTCGCTGTATCGGGTAGGGTAAGGTATTTTATTCCGATGTAGACCGAGATAAAATACAATATTGGTATTCCGAAACGGCTGATACTTTCAACAATGTAATCATCAATATCAGTTTCAGTGCTAGCTGCTGCCTTCTTAAGTTGACCGATAACTATTGACCGAATAATCCGGGTAATAATTATGCCCAGTAAAATAATACCTAGGGCAATCAGATAATCTTCGGGAGTATTGTTATCAAAAATGCCTTCAAAGTTTTTGGATAAGTTTTCAAAAAATGTCTCTAACATATATTCAATTGCAAGTTTATCCCGGACTAAGTTCCGGGAGTTGTAAGTGGATAATTGAAAATTACAGTCACTGTTGTTAAAAGAGGCTTGAGAAAATGTTTGGCAATTATTCTATTTCAGTGGTTGATTTCTGAAAATCAGTACTGCACATCGTAAGTGCGTAGCGATAGACCACCTTCAAACTCTTCAGCGTTGGTTTGATGGAGCTTAATAGCAACCTGAGAATCTCCAAAAAGCGGAGTCCCTCCACCGAGTATGATAGGATTGAGCTTGAGCTTAACCGTATCGATAAGTTTATTTTCCAAGAGCCAACCGGCAAATATTCCGCCACCGCAGAGATAAATATCGCTTCCTTCCGTTGCTTTCAATTTCCGGACTTCTGATAAATCCTGCTTTACGACCATTACCTGCTCGTTTGGATTTTCAAACTCCAGTGAGTTAGAAAAAATGTAGTGGTGCATATGAGGGTAAGCAGGTTGTCCCGGAGGTAAACCGAACTTATAACCGAATTCATACGTCTTGCGACCCATAATTACCGTATCGAAATTCTGTAAGTCTTGCATGTATTTTTCAACTAATGCGCCTTCGGTAGCAAATAGCTCAATATTTTCATCTGGGCCAGCAATGTATCCATCTAACGATACAGCTACGTAGTATTCTATCTTTCTCATAATTTAGGTCGTCATGAAATAATGTTCAAAGTTACTCAACTTCATGAATACATAAACACGCTAACCCACAAACAAGGCATTAATTACTTCACCTGACTCATTACAGCTCGGTCAAACAGGCGGTCGCTTAGCAGCCAGCGCATGAACATAAGAGGTTTCGCCATACTGCCCACTGCGTAGCGGGTTTTAGGCTTTTTAACCCTCACAGCTCTTGCTACCGTATCAGCAATGACTGTAGGCGAACTACCGCTTCCTATTTCGTAAGAATCCTGAGCTGATTTTTGCATGGCTTTAGCTAATTTGGCGTAGGCTGAATTGCCCGAACGCGCCATCATTGGCCCTGTCATTACATCTCCAAATTCGGTATTGATAATTCCTGGCTCAACAATGACTACATCAATACCAAAGGGTTCTAATTCTAACCGTAAGCAATCCGACCATCCTTCCAGAGCGTGTTTGGTAGCGTGGTACCAAGCCCCCAGTGGTGTATAAATTTTGCCACCCATAGATGAGATATTGATAATTTTTCCTGAGCCTTGCTCGCGCATGTAGGGTAGAACTTTTTGGGTGAGGGCTGCCAACCCGAATAAATTTACCTCAAATTGGTAGCGGGCATCATCAATCGGAGTGTCCTCTACTGCACCGTAGCTCCCGAATCCGGCATTGTTGACTAATTCATCTACTCCTCCTTGTTCCAGGCTAATCTGTTCTACCACACTGGTAATATCGGCCTCTTGGGTGATGTCCATTTTTAGGGCCTTGGCACCTAATTTTTCTAAATCCTGCATTTTCTCAAGGCGACGGGCCGCTACATAAACGACTAAACCATCTTGCAACAGTTTTTTGGCAATTTCTTTACCTATTCCAGAAGATGCTCCGGTGACTAATGCGACTTGTTGGTTTTTCATTATTATAAAGTTTTGAGTAAGTAATCACTTATTTTTTTATTAAAATTTTTTATACCTTGTATGTCTTCATAAGATATTCAAGCAGTTTTTCTTTTTGAGCAACGTCATTTTTGAGTAATCCGCTACCTAACCCATCCAGAAAGTGAATTAGAAATTCAGCTTCCATTTCGGGGGAGGCATAGTCGAGTTTTTGGAAAGCGTTGGTTAAAGCAACTCGTAAAGGCTCCATCTTATTTGAGGTGTGTTCTGGTAATTCCCACTTTAGCTTATACTGAAGTCGCCAGAAGTCATATTCTGACTCAGGTACCGAAAAAGGAAGTCTGAGTGCCTTTTCAATAGTTTTCTTTGGGACAGTTTCTAGCACAACATCGGCGTATAGTGATCGTAAACGCTCTTCACCTAAAGCAATTATTGCCTTCAGTAAACCTTCTTTATTGCCAAAGTGCCGAAAGATTAACCCCTCAGATACGCCTGCTTGCTGAGCCACCTTGCTAGTAGAAGTAGCGTGATACCCTTGTTGGGCAAATAGATCCAGTGCGGCTTGAATGATATTTTCTTTTTTCTCAGTCATAAAGTGAGTAATTACTTACAAATACGATAACATTTTCGGTTAGGTTTCAAAAATATTGAATTTTAGTCAGGTATTTTTTTCAGTATCTTTCTGACTTTCGCTCTTACGGATGCGCTTTCGTGAGTGAGTGCTTCTTCACAAATTAGTCGGTACTCATGCCGTAGTTCAGGTATGTTTCTGACAATTTCCAGATAAGCCTCGTAAGCTGCCGCTTTCACAAATTTTTTACTAGAACTCATCTTCTCTCTCACGAACGGCTCCAGGTGCTCTGCCATTTTAGAATCAATATTGAATTTTGGCATGATCTGAAGTACATGTAATTGGCTTTCCCAATGCTGGAGGTGATTGACAATGCCCAATATCTTATTTACTTGTTTGACTGATAGAGTATTGGCCTTATCGTAGTGATGTTTGATTAGCCAAGAAGTTGCCCGCCTTAAATCTTCGTGAGATTGGTAGAGCTGGATAATGTCATCAATAAAGGTCGCGTCGCTGATGTGACTATTGTATAGGGAAACCAGGTGATCAATATGCTTTCCGTCCCAGTGGGCAAGAGAGTGGGGCAAATCATCTTTCATAGGCAAGGGTGACAGTTTTCAATTAACAATGTACACTTAGCAGCTTGTTCCGGACATGATCCGGGATGAACAAGTTACAATTTAAAATTATTGAGGAAGTATTCTGTATCATTGCTTACGGCCTTTTGACAAACCGTAGAAATCTTCTACCTTTGCAGTGCGGGTACGACCAGCTCCTGCTGAACTCCCCCAGGCCAGGAATGGAGCAAGGGTAGGCGGTCGTAGCGGTGCGATACCCGCTTTTTTTCTTTTTAGCTTTCAGTCCACTGTCAACAGCGCTCAGCGCCTGATCTACGGAATGTAATTACTGACAATTTCTTCTAGTTTCTAACCTCTAATTTCTGTCTTCCCACTTCCAAACATCAATTTCTGATCCCTAATCCTTCATTTCCATTAGCTTCCAGCTTTGGTCTTCCGTCTCCTGACTTTCATCTCTCTCATTTCACATTTCATCTTTCCTTTACTACCTTCACTGCAAAAAAGTGGGGGGAAACATGTACATTATAAAAGTAAAAGGGAAAGCAAAAATTCCTGATTATATTCAGTTGCGGGACGATAATTTTGTGCTCATTGCCTATTTCCGGGCAGATCGTGCCCTGAAAAACCTACATAAGTACGGATTAGAAGGAAAAGAAGAAGCCTTGGAGAAAGTAATTGCAGCATTACCTTTCGGGAAAATTCAAAAACTAGAAATCTGATGGAAGAGTCCTTCTTAGATGATAAGCCAGTAGTAGACGTACAAAACGCTTGTATCTTTCAAGAGCACCAAGTAGTGTTGGAAGATGTTCACTTTTCTATTGCCCGGGGCGAGTTTGTGTACTTAGTGGGGCGCACGGGTAGTGGCAAAAGTTCATTGATGCGAACGCTTTATGCAGACCTACCTTTACGGATTGGGGAGATGGAAGTAGCGGGTTATTCCATTAAAACAATTAGTCGCTCTGACGTTCCCTACCTTCGTCGGCGATTGGGCATCATTTTTCAGGATTTTCAACTTTTTGCCGACCGTACCGTAGACGAAAACCTTAATTTTGTGATGCGAGCCACGGGTTGGAAGGATCGAGCTAAAATGAAGAAACGTTTAGCCGAAGTACTGATGCAGGTTGGACTGGGTTCGGCCGGAACCAAACTGCCCCACCAGCTCTCGGGCGGTGAACAGCAGCGGGTTGCCATTGCCCGTTCTCTCATCAATGAACCTATTCTACTGGTCGCCGATGAGCCTACCGGAAACTTAGATCCCAGCGTATCAGAAGGGATTCTGAAGCTTTTTCAAGAGATTAACGAGCGGGGTACTACCGTGCTGATGGCTACGCATAGTCACGAATTTGTCCGTAATTATCCCGCGCGGGTGCTCAAATGCGAACACGGTCGCTTGCTCGATTCTCAACGAGAGGATTTCGAACTAAATAGCACATATTAGTCCACAGTCCACAGTCCACAGAATCATTGATGTGCTTTCGGACATTCTGCGTATTGTAGTTGGACTAAACACTACCAAAAACCAGTTGGCTAAGGAAGTTCGTTGTCAAATTTCCAAAAAGGAGATCAGGGTCATACCGATAGGATCTTCCACATTAGATATTGAAATTTGGGCCGCTGACCGGAACAAAACAGTATTAGAAAAGCACTGGATCAGGCAATTAGTGTCCAAACCGAGAAGTAGCTCTATTGCAGCTAAGTAGGAGACTTTTCTTCGTAACTCCTACCAATTACAGCTATACTTCTTTTCAACCACTAGTACATTCAAAACAACCATTTATTTAATGTAGATACTCTGAGATTGCTTAATGCCTTAGGTTAGCAGTATGATCTAACTGCTTCAATCTGTTAACCATAAATCTCATGGAAAAACTATGTGACAATCTGCTAATCATTTTCACCATTGATTTCTTCTCTTGTCAGGAGAAAGCCCACACGAAGTACCAGCCCTCTTCCAAAAGGTAAATGAACTTGGTCATGTGATATCTACTCTAACTGCTACCTGCCTACAATCGGGAAGATTGTATCCTTATCTACTGGGATTTTATGAACTCACAGTCTCTTCATTAATGATAAGAAACGCCTAGCTGGTTGCTCGGGTTTTCACTTTTGATACGCTGAATAAATAACTAACCTATTAAATACTACATTTATGATAATCACCCATATTTCTCGATGGTTGATTCTGATCCTAGGGATTGGAATAACTCAACCAGGTTTGGCTCAGTTAGCTGAGTATACCAGTGGGTTCGATCCTCAGTCGGTGATCACCACCCAAGCAAACGGTACTCGCAATGTGTTAGCCTCTGACCTGGATGGGGATGGCGACGCAGATGTGCTGGCAACTACTCACGACGACCATAAGATTATCTGGTTTGAAAACGATGGCTTAGGGAATTTTGGTGTGGAACAGGTTATAGTCAACCAGAGTTATTACATCAGTGATATTGATGCTACTGATTTGGACGGAGATGGGGATCAGGACGTGTTGTTTGCGTTCTCGAGTAACGATATGATTGGCTGGTACGAAAATGATGGATTGGGGAACTTTGGAGCGCAGCAGGTGATCACCACGCTGGCAGACGGTGCAAAATCAGTACGCTTTGTGGACTTGGATGGAGACGAGGATCAGGACGTGCTCTCTGCCTCTATGTATGACGATAAAATTGCCTGGTACGAGAATGATGGCTTAGGTACCTTTGGTAGCCAGCGAGTAATTACTACCCAGGCGGATCTAGCATATGGATTATATGCCGCAGACTTGGATGGAGACGGAGATCCGGATGTACTTTCCATATCTGCTTATGATTATAAGCTCGCTTGGTATGAGAATCTAGGAACGGGTAACTTTGGTAATCAACAGGTTATTGAGATTACTTCCAATGCTGCCTATAATATCTTTGTTGCCGACCTAGATGGAGACGGGGATCTGGATCCCGTTACAACTACTTTTTCCGAAGATAAGATTGCCTGGAATGAGAACCAGCTAAATACACTTCTCCCGGCAGTTACTAGCCTTACTTTAATAAATACAGACCTTAATCGGCCAGTTCAACCTATGGTGGGGGGAGATGTGATTGATCTATCGTCAATGAGGCTCTCGAGTTTCACGCTACGAGCCGAAGGTAGCCCGCTTACACTTGATGAGGTACTGTTTGAGTTGAAAGGGCCTATTAGTGAAACTTACCGCGATCTCTCCCCCACTTCAGGATTTTTGAGGAAAAGGGCAAGTTTTTTACTGGAAAGTCTCCTCAACCGGGTCAATATAAGCTCATTCTTACTGCCACCAGGAATGGAGTGGTTGGCTTTCCTCAGTTAATAACTTTTAGGATGGTATCTAGCTTGATTGAGAGCTTTACCCTCGTACGTACCGATACCGATCAGGATCTTATGCCGTTAGTGGACGGAGCAGTCATTGATCCGAGTATCTTTGGGGGAGCTGGGTTCAATGTACGGGCTAATGTAGAAGCAAATGTGGTGCGGGTGGTGTTTGAGCACAGTGGCTCCCATAGCGGTACACAAGATGAAGGCAATGCCCCTTTCACTCTATTTGGCGATGTGAGTGGTGACTACTACGGAGAAGATCCACTGCTAGGCGATTATACCGTAACCGCTACGCCTTACACGGAAGACGATGATAGCACGTTTGTAGCCAGTAGTCCAACTACCATTCACTTTACGATAGCAGAGCCAACAGCTAGGACTTTACAAGTGTATCCGAATAGTTTCAATAATGAGATATTCCTTGATACTCCTCGAAAAGAAAGGCCAGTTCAAATTCAGTTTCAATCAGTACAAGGCCACGATCTTCATATAGTACTGGAGCAACAGGTTATCCAGGAGAAGAAGAGAATACGAATTTCTACTCAACACCTACCATCGGGACAATATATCATGCGGGTGATTGGTCGAGATTGGACGGAAACCCGGCACGTTATTAAACAATAAATAGATAGCCTCACAACGGGCATGTAGCGGAGCACGACACCGAATATTTTGGTAACTTTTGCGATTCGGTAGGTTACTGATTATTAGGCAAAGAATAGTAAACCAGACTACTGGTTTTTACGTATTGGTTGTGCCATCTATTCAATGGTACACACGATGAAACTATTTGCTTGTCAGAAATGCGGTCAGCTACTCTACTTTGAGAACGACCACTGCGAACGTTGCGGGAGTCGGTTAGGCTTTTCCTCAGAAACTAGGGAGTTGCTGACCCTGACCTCGAAAGATAAAGGTATATTGGAACCATACGATCAACGAGGTGGTCAGTATCGCTACTGCTCTAACGCACAGTATCATGCTTGTAATTGGCTGGTTCCTAGCACGAGTGATGGTGAGTTTTGTGCTGCCTGTCAGTTTAACCGTACCATTCCGAACTTATCCGACAAAAACAATCTTCGCCTATGGCAAAAGTTAGAGGTGGCTAAACACCGGCTAATCTACTCTTTGTTACGGATGAAACTCTCAATGGTATCACGAAAAGAAAAGCCAGATATCGGACTGGCTTTTGATTTTCTAGCTGACCCACCCGAATCCGGGGGTAAACAACAAGCTATTCTTACCGGACATGCCGAAGGGTTGATTACCATCAATATAAAGGAAGCAGATGATGCTCAACGAACAAAGATGCGACAGGAGATGGGAGAACGGTACCGGACTCTTCTAGGGCACTTTCGGCACGAAGTAGGGCACTACTATTGGCAAGTATTGATTGCTGACAACGAGCACCTGGCTAAGTACCGCCGTTTGTTTGGTGACGAACGAGAAGACTACGGCGCAGCGCTTAAGAAGCACTACGAACAGGGCCCTCGTTCAGATTGGCAACAGCAGTTTATCAGCTCTTATGCTAGTACCCACTCCTGGGAGGATTGGGCTGAAACCTGGGCGCATTATCTACATATCGTAGATACTGTCGCTACCGCCTATGCCTTTGGACTTCAAATTGACCCCCGAGTTACCGAAGAAGATAATCTAACGGCGGACATTGATCGTGATCCCTATCAAATGAAAAACTTTGATCGCGTTTTAGAGTTATGGCTTCCGCTGACCATTGCTATGAACAGCATTAACCGCAGTATGGGTCAGCCCGATATGTATCCTTTCGTAATTTCGGACCCAGTAATGGAAAAGTTGAGATTTATTCACGATGTGTGTAAAGTGTCGGGTGATGGGTTAAAGTAGTTTTCAAAAGAGATATAAATTGATGAACCGCCCGATTATAGCATCATGCATTTGCTCGGACTTAGAAAAGCAGATTGTCCGCCGAGCCAAGCGTTTGATGCGAGTACGTAGATCCAAATTCTTTCGCTCTATGCGCAAGTTAGATCCTTGCCGATGCGATGAATAGGCGTAAACCGGATGCTCGTATAGCTTTTCCAATCGTCGGTATCGAGTCGGTCAATGAGCCGCTCTGGTAGTAAGTTAATCAAATTTTGAAAGGTCGCATTGGTACGCCGACCAAAGGTAAAGGCTAGTACTTTACGGGTAGTTTTCTCCAGCACATACCATAGCCAACGCTGGTTCTTTTTATGCTGTATAAAGCTCCATTGCTCATCACACTCGGCTGACAGACAGACTTCTACATCTAGCTGCTTTAGCGCAACACGCTCAGTTTCATCGGGTAGTTTGCCGATAAAATGATGATTGACATAGCTCACTTGGCTCGCTTTTTTTTCAGATGACTAATTACGGTGTTCTTATTGATACCAAGTACTCGGGCTGTATCTCGGATTCCGTTTCCATTATGGGCCATACGCTCAATTTTTTCTTTGACGCCAGGTTTATAGGCTTCATGAGTATACTCTAACTGAAACGTTCTATTACAGTCTTGGCATTTCAGACGTTGATGCCCGCTTTGCTTGCCCATTTTAATTAACTTTTCACTTTGACAGTAACGACATTGTAATGTTTGGATGACCATCAGTTTTTAGCTAAGATATGCAGAAAACTACTTTAACCCATCACC
>CAKZYA010000023.1 GCA_937883755.1 uncultured Flammeovirgaceae bacterium
AATTCTGACTTTCAAATAGTTAATCCCATCAACTGCTTTTATCAGGGACGACTAATTAGGGGTTCCTTTATGTAGACGAAGCCTACTGAGGGCAATGTGGGGGGTGATAGTATCATACCCCTTTTCTTTACAATCCACTAAAGGGTGATTTGGTGCATTCCCCTACCCTTAAATAGCCCACTTTTGGGGAATCTTACACCTCACTGATCCTGTAGATCAGGACGAAGGGGCTTCTGTGACTTACGACGCGAAGCGCGTCGTAGCTGAATTACATGTTACTAGGAATTTCACCCTTTTGTGCAACGAACCCGTCATTCTGAATCGTATCAACTAAAAATCTAACTCATATTTATAGCTTCGATCAATTCCAAAAGAATATTCCCGACTAAAGTCGCCGCTTGGCACATAGCATAAGGCGACGTAAGAGTGTGATAACTGACTTTTATAGAGTGCTATTGATGTTGGTTTAGGGCCTTGCGAACATGCTATAATATTATACTTCTCTTTGAGCTTCTTTATTTCAGAGTTTATGATACTTAGTCCAAAATCTTTAGAAAATGCATCAATGGTAAAGGTTTTTAGATCAGTTTGACCTTTAATAGCACTCAAATGTTTTTCCTTGGAATTTCTAACCTTATTCTCAAATTGATTACCCTGTTGTATACCTAATACCATGAGTTTCGGTTCATAATAATCAACCAACTTTCTTGTTCTTATTTCGTCAAATCCAGTAATTAGAAGTACAGCTGTTGGCTTGTTGAACTCACTTATCCCAGAATGTTTAAGGAGCAGTCTAGGAGATTTAGGTTCTTTGCTCAACCATTTTTTAGTATACTTTTTTGGTGAGTGATAGATACAATCAACTCTAGTACAGTACTTTCTAAGAAAAAAAATCAGAGTCCAAATAACCTCTCTTGGTATTGTGCTAATATCAACTACCGGCTTCTTAAGACTCTTATGATTTCCATCGACAAGAGATTCAAGCCTTTTCCAAGTGAAAAAGGGATCTTCATAATTCAACTCAACTAACTCGAAATGAATGTGTTTTTTCTTACAGTATTCTTGGATTTTAGCTTTATTTTGATTCTCATCATGAGAGCCTGAAATATTTACAAAAAGAAATACTTTTTTTGTTTGATTGAAATGCTTGCAATCCTCCTTAATTCCTAAAAAGCTTCGCTCTTCCCAGCTAAGTCCAGCAAATAATATGTTACTAATTGTTTTCATCCAAAAAGCTCTACTTGGATATCTTGATCTTCTTCATCTCCATCATTATCATTATATGGTATTTTAATATTATTAGACGCTGCATTCCATAAATCTGAACATTTTATTGATACTCGAGCATGCTGTCCTTTTGGATCTAGGCCTCTTGTAGGTAATAAAATTCTGTTTGGAACATAATAAGTTTCTTTTCTGCCATCATCCTTAGCATTGCCTTGTCTGGTGTATAATACCTGTGCTAACTGAGCTATCTTTAGAAGCTCAAGGAGTTCGTCATATCTTTCATGATTTTGTTGGGATATGGTGAACATTATTGCCCTAGGTTCAGACTTGTGACGCATTAATCTACTATGAAATAGAATCATGAGATTATCGAAAAGTTTATATACCATCTTGGATTGGTCTAAGGAACACGTTTCTATTTCATTTTCCAATCCTTCTTGTAGTCTTTTCCACATTGCGTCACTTCTTTCTATTAGAATTTGCTTTTGAGTTTTAGGTGGAATGGAAGATATATTCTTTTTACCCTTAGTCGATGAAATCATGAAATCAAACATGTAGTAACATGGATCTAAAAGGTTTCTTACGATTCCTGTTGAAACGTCGATTATTGTATCAAACCCTGAATAAGGCGGAAGGTTTGCTTTGGCGGATCTACTACGAAAGTAGTATGCCCGTCCATACTTATATATATGATCGGTTACTTTCTTTTTTTCACTTTCCCCATATTTCTTTTCTCCCTCTTTTTTGGCAACTTCTTTGAAGTTTTCAATTCCTTTTTCTAAATCTGGATTGGTTGGAAAAAACGCCTCTGGTTCACAATCCAAGTTATTGATTTTCTTTAATCTCCTTTTCACAATGCTTTTGGCCAAATTTGAAAATTCTGAATCCTTATTGTAAAAAGGTTTCTCTAAGTCTATTGTAGTAAAATCGTGACCTTCTAATATAGCTCCTCCAGTAGTAGTTATTCGTCTAGGCTTATTGACTTTAGCTGTAGCAACTTTAATGCTGAAGTCTGAATGATCTCTATACGCAATCCATGAATTAAGCACCTTAACTTGATGAATGTTTAAATCTTGAGCATCATCAATTAAGAATATAAAATGGGTGTTTTTGAGTATCTTAGCTTTTTTTATCTTGTTCATCAATGGTATGAGGAGCGTTGACATTGTTAAAGCCCTAGAATAAAATTCATCATTTTTTGTATCGTTTGCCTGTATTTGGGTATTAATATTTTCTTTGATAACCCACTTATTTACAGCGTCTAGGAATGATAATTTTTTGTTCAATTCAATTGAGAATATATATTCAAAATCTTCTTTGAATTCTTTATCTAAATCTTTGAAAGCCTCCTTAACCTCTTCTAAATCCTTGAGAGAGTCTGTTAGTTCATAGGCAATAGAAAGTACAAAATAGTGTTCCGCACTTATCTGGGCTTTATAATCATTGTCTAATAATAAATATTCTCTTTTGTGAAACAAGGGGGTGATGCACGGAATATGTACCGCCACTTTCTCGAACAGATCTTCATCTTTGTTTCTTTTTGGATCCTGATATTTTATCTTAAAAGAGCTATAAAGAAGAGCCATTGTTTTGCCTGACCCTCTCTCTCCAAGAAGGAATATGTTTCTTTTTGATTCCAGAAACCTTGAATAATTGAAATGAGGCTCGTAGTAATCAAGTATCTCATTAACAGTTAAGTTTTTGGCTGTTTCGTACTCAAATGGATTTTTCATGATTCGACCTCAGCTTTTATTTTCTCAAAAACTTTTGTTATGTCACATTCAGGATACTTACTCACAATACTTTTGGATGGAGATCCATTCCTTCCAGGCACGGGTATATCGTCCTCCAATTCAATTTTTTGGATCAATAAATTCTCTATTGGTAGGTTATTTATATTAAATTGAAAAGACACTTCAGTCTTTTTAAATGGTATTAAAATGTTCGAATAATAACGAGTATACTTTCGTTCTTCATCGAGTTTTATTATTCTTCCGTAAGCAACTTCAAGTGAGCTCTTGAATTTGGATCCATCAGGATCATCAATAGGATTATAGTTAAGGTGACACGTTATTACCACTCTCCCAGAGCCTCGATCAATAAAAATATTCGCTATGTTTGAGTACTCATGATACTTAAGACTCTCTTCGCTGTACCCCCCTTTTTCTCCTGATAATTCTTGCCTATAAAGTGAAGTTCGGTGAGGCCCTTCTTCACATTCATCACCAAACCGTAAAATTGCGGCTAGTTCTCTCAACCTTATTTTTTCACCATCTTCCAGGTTTGAAAATTCATCAACTTTTTTGAGCGTATCAAGTACATTTCCATTAGTATCCCTTCCAGTGTGAGCCTCAACTGCCGAGAGTATCAAATTTCTTTCTTGTATATATTTTGTGTGGTCTTCTCCTCGAACTTTATTATATATTTCTGCAACCCTCTTCTTACTTTGATGACCATCTCTACCTTTGATATTGCCAACATCGTGAAACAATACTATCATTCCTAGGGCGTATATTTCATGAGCATTAAGACTATCCTCATCTATTAAGTGATAAACTCTTTTCAGAACATTTTTTATGTGGGATGAATCATGGCGCGTAAGATCAGGTTCAGCAGCTGCAATTTCACCGTATATTTCTTCAATCAATTTATTTCTAGCTGAGGTATATTTTTGATAATAAGCCTCAGCTTCATTTTTAGTTAAAACTTTATTAAGTTTTCTTTCAAGCAGTTCCTCAAAATTTTGCTTATTCCAAATTGCCATCTAAGTTCAATATTTCTTCAAACACTTTTTTTGCTAGTAAGGGAGGAACAGCATCAGCAACTTGTTGCTGTTGATATCCAATTGAGCCTTGAAAAATATACCTATCTGGGAATGACTGAAGCCTTGCAGCCTCTCTAACTGATAGACCCCTATCTTCAAAAGGATGTATAAGCATATTTTTTCTAAAATTGCCTATGACTTTTGAGGGCTGATTAGCTAATAGTCTATGATATATGCCTGTGTGACATCTATTTCTGTCGGCATAATTTTGCATTAATTCCTTTGGAATATTTTGCCAATTTCCACCTTGAGGAACATGTTTATACCTGGTAATGATGGTTTCTGAATTCCTTGTAACCAAATTATTACTACAACTTTGAGCAGAATTTCTTAACAGTTTGGCATACTCGCTTACCTGTTCATTTTTCGAGTACCGAAGTTGGTCAATTGTATTGCCATTACCTACTAAAGGCAAATCCTCAATTGCTTCTGAAACCGTAATTCTTTTTTTTATTTTGTGCGGAAAATTGTATTCTAATCCAATCCGATTGGCCACAATGAAAAATCGATTTCTTTTTTGAGGAACTCCATAATCTGATGCATTTAGCAAGGCATAAAAAACTTGAAACCCTAGTATATTTAGCTCATGAAGGATATTATCAAAAAAGACTCCTCCTTCGGTTTCTTTGATGCCAGATACATTTTCGATCACTACCCATTCTGGATTTAAATGTTCAATAAACCGAATAAATTCTTTGTAAAGCCAATTATTAGGGTTCTTAAAATTCCGTGTTCTTGAATTCGATACAGAAAAACCTTGACAAGGCGGTCCCCCAAACAAAACTAGCTTTTGATCAATGTGATGTCTTACTTTTTCAATATCAATATTTTTAATGTCGGAATTTATCATTTTTACCTCTGGCAAGTTATGATGGTAAGTTGAGGCGGCAAATGAATTCTTATCGATAGCTACCTTTACATCAATACCTGCGTCTATTGCTCCAAGAGATAACCCGCCAGCACCAGAGAATAAATCAATACCTTGAAATACCTGCACCTGATTAGGAAGTAGTGAATTTTAAATAAAAATTCTAAAAATATATGTAACTCTTCAATTATCCACATATAGAACAGATAAAAAGATTGAAATAAGATTATATTAAACTATTTAAATATATTATGTAATATATCATATTTCACATTTGGTCTAACAAGATTTGTTCAATCAATCGGATGAAGCAGTGTTCGTCACCAATTGCTTACCAGTAGTCACTCCAGACCTCCAGGTCATGACTTAAGAGCTTTCATTACCCTAAGGATAACTTAGGGATAGCAATATTACCATTTGAAGTTAAAATTTCCATCTACTCAGGAAAACAATCTAGACTTCTCTGTTTCACCTGTTCGGCTCTTATTCTATCTTGACCCACAATATGAGTTCCTACATTTTGGTCTATCTTGAGACAGCAACTACCACAACTTGTAAGGCATCCGCCAGGAGCACCACAGTTTGGACATGTACTCATGATAATAGTATTTATGTTAGAAAATTCATAGATACCTATTCTAATATGTTCTGTTTAGGTTGCTAACCTGATAATTTTAAGAAGAACAAATTCAGAATTTTTGATGAAAATATCATTTTGGAATAAAGAAATTATTTAACATTATTACAATACCCGATATTGGGTATTTTTGAACTCATATATCCCATTATGGTAATAGTAATATCATTGTTCCGAAATTTTCTTCCAGTGTGCTCTTGGTTCTCTCTACCTTATGGAAAGCTGTTATTAATCATTACGGTCTAGTGGGAGCACTGTACTTATTCGGTGTAAGAAAGGGTGGTATTTGACACTCAGCTATTTTTTTGTTACGAGTAGCTATGCCTAAATTCTACGTTGTCTATGAAATGAGCCATCCTGAAGAACCAGATCATCCGTGGTACGAAGAAACTGGGAGTTTCGATAGTCCAGAACATGCTAAAAAACATATTTCTTCACAGTATCCGGAATGGAATTATACATTTCATGAGGTTACGCTACTTGATAGCTAGGATTTCAAAATCAAGAAGAAAGTCATTACAAAGCCTCCTTCTAAGATACGACTATATTAGCCTCATTCATTTAATGTTAGAACCCTTAGTTTAGCCAGGAGTGTACTAAAGGTTGGTTTTGTAGATACTGTTCTATTTTGGTGTTTCAATCTATTTGCTTCTAAAGGTGAATTTTATTTGTTTAATTATCCAGTTGAGCTAATGGAGACCTCTACAGAAGGTTATGCAAGTGCATTTCTGGCATACAAGAACTCAAAATAAAATTGATAGATCATGTCAAATGTCGAGAATAGACCAGACAAAGAGTCCTCAAGTGATAGTAATTTCAAGTATTTAATCGATAAAGCTGTAGAGTTAATAGAGAAAGTTTTATATGGAATCTTCAGATGGATAATCAAACCCAAAACTTGGAACTATCTCATATTGTATGCGATAACACGATTGATTGCCGAGTTCTCTTCGATCAAAGACGGAATCTACGAGATAATTGATAATTGGATCAAGAGTACACCAGACATGGATTCTCTATTGCTGTTTTTCTTAGATGCAATAAAGATACTTATTGTATGGTTTGTAGATTCAGGATCGGAGGGTAGCACTCTTAAGTGGTTTTTATTTATTATAGTGATTGTACTTATCAGTGTAGTACCTTTTATTCAGTTTATTAATCGGGAAGGTAAACAAAAGATTAGAGTACAAAATTTAAGAAGAGGTATAGATGAAGAAAATTTTAATACTATTTTTAAAGAATTGGAAAATATTGCTGATGAACAGAATCAGAAGGAATTCAAGAGTAGAATTGTTTTTTCGATGGGTAGTTTTTATAGTAAGATAGATGACTATAAAGAGCTATTTATTTCATCTGATTTTCAGAAAATGAAAAAGAAATTGGGGAAAAACGAAACAACCTCAATAAATAAGATCGAAAAGGTTTTTGAGTTCATTGAAAAAAAACTACGCTAAGTATGAGAATAATATTGATTTGTCTATATTTCATAGTAAGCCACCAACTATGTTATGCCCAATTTAGCCTTGATGAAATTAATATAAAGACTAACGGAAGCCTTTTGCGCTCCCAATTTACCCTAACTGATGAGTGTACTATTTTAGAGGAAGATTCAAAAGGAGATTATTATATTTACTCTCTGAATGAAGTTGAAATATCTCTTATTAGTAGTTCTCAATTTAGTAGTTCTGAATTCGGATATGTTATCCGTGTGAATTGTTGTGATGGAAATTGTATTGGACATAATGGTAAAAATTCTAGGCCCAGAAATATTCCCGCCAAAATTATTGAAATAAAGCAAGAAGAAACTGCCCTTAAAGTCGTAGCACTTTTCAATCAGTTTAAAGAATTCTTAGGTTGTCTAAATCCTGGAGGTCAGACTACCTGTATTGACTCACCTAAATAAGAATAAAAGAAGCCTATCTAAAATTAGCTCGATTCTATAGGTGTCATCAAGACACTATCAAAAATGTATTATATATCCCCCTACCCGATCCGCCTAGATTGATTCTTTTTCCTTTGGCAAGTCCCCTATCTCTGTTCACTTATCAACGTGCACAAATGTCACGCCCAAGCCGGGTTTTGATACTGATTTATCACAGTGTTGCCAGGGCGCACTAGTGGGGTAAAATAAGGTACGATAATTCAACGTTATCGTGCCCTAATAGTATGAGAGCTGCATACCTTCTGCTTTGACCTAATAAACAATTAGACTAATCTTCTTTCAGCAAAAAACCTTCCTCAGCTCACAAAGGCTTATATCAGCTTTCTAAAAGCCCGTAGCGTTTGAAAAATAAAATACGATGTAAAGATTCTACTAACTAAACTAAACAGTTGAGCAGCAAAATTTGAGTCTACTATAATGTCAGGATAGGGTCGATACGACCTTACCAAATTGTGAGCTGGATTCATTAAGTCTAAATAGACTGTTGAATGGTCTATCATGCTCTGCAATAAATTTTTAAATAGAAACAAAATTGAATGGAATGCTAAGTAGGGACGATAGTACGCGAATGGTTCATTTAAGACTGTTGCCTCTATCATGGTAAAGAAAAGCAGGTTAAATATTAGTAGTAGAATAATCGGTTTCCACCAGTTAGTCCCATGCTCATTACTGTATTTATTTGTCCATAAGATGAAATAGTCGGAAAGATGCTTTGTGAAGCCTTCGCGGCTTAGTTTTTTCAATAAAAGATTATCGGCCAGTGCTTTATAGATTATCTGATATTGTTTATTCTGGCTATTTCCGTATGCAAAGCTCAGTTGCCGGTACACATCTTCTGAGGTTTTCCAGACGGCATCGTTTTTTAATTCGTGAGGAAGTATTATAGAATTGACTAGTTTCAACTCCTGTAAAGATGAATTCCAAATCATTACCGAATCAAACTTCTCACTACAGTTAACCATTGTTATCGGTCCAACAATAGAATTGGTGACATGAAGCGTGCATTTACATGTTTTGGCTATTTTGCTATTATTGTATGTTCTTATATTACTAATCTTAACAAGATTTGAGTTGGTTAATTCAGAAATCCCAAAATACGATAGAGCATTATCGGCTATCACTAATTGGGATTTATTGCTATTTCTTAAATTAATTTGTTCAAATTGGCACTCAGTCACCAATATTTCTCCACCTACATTATTTTGTATCAAAACCTCTCTACAGTGATATAGGTGGGGTTTTATTTGTTTATCTTCTAACTTCAATTGATATACATCAGGGTAACTAAGTAGTATTTTAGCAGGGCCAATCGGCTCGTCGCGAATATCGCGGGCTATAAAATCGTACTGATTCGCTTCATTGATTAGTAGTTTGGAATCATCGGCAGTTTTGGTAATGGCGGAATAAGGAGTTCTTGAAATACCAATATAGGAGCTAATGGAGTTGTGTCTCAAATGCACTATTTGCACAAACGTATTACTTATCGCACAACTACCCCCTAAAGAACAATAATATATGTTCAAGGTAGACATGATGAGACAATCATTAAATATCAGATCCCCTGAAATTTTGACTCTGCTAAACCCTACATAACCACAAAAAATGCATTCGCGGAATTGTAAATTACTATCTACACTCATCTGGTAAGCAGAAAGTTGACCTTCAAATAGACAGCCTATAAAATTGATAAAATCGACGGAAAGTGAAGTGAAAAATGATAAATCCTTCTTTTTAGAGAATCGGTATCCAAGTAGTACCAACCGCTTATCATCTTTAGTTTTGATTATTTCTTCGAGATCACTTTTAGTTAGTAAATCGCCATCTTTTAGCTCATCTCTAGCTTCAATTCGGATTTTCATATTGGTTTGATATACAATATTATATGGTTGAAGAACACTCATAACCCATGCTCAGGTAGCACGAGTTCTGTTAGCCAGAAAATATACGCAATAGTAGCAAAGGGTCATGGTGCAATACTTATCAACTGAATTCTAGTAGGGAAGTGTGTAAAAAACGACCCTTTTCTACACACCCTACCCCTACCTCATCCCATCGCAGAAAAATCTACTCTTTTTTTCTTTGGCTTGTGTAAAAAACCAAGTAAAAATCAACGTGTAACAATTTGTTATTACACTGGACTTTTTACACAACTCTGCTAGCTTCTTTTTATCTTTGAGGAAAAATAGAAAGTATGCTGATTGGATACGCCCGGGTTTCCACCCACGAACAGAATCTGGACTTACAACGAGATGCTCTAACAGCTGCCGGATGCAAGCGCATCTTTGAGGACAAGCTATCTGGGGCCAAAGCAGAGCGCCCTGGCCTGGCGCAGTTGAAGGATCATCTGCGACAAGGCGATACGCTGGTGATCTGGAGACTCGACCGATTAGGGCGCTCGCTGAAAGACTTGATTGAATGGGTCAATTATTTAGAAGAACAAGGCATTGCCTTGAATAGTCTGCAAGAATCTATTGATACCTCCACTCCCACTGGAAAATTAGTCTTTCATATCTTTGGGGCCTTGGCTGAGTTTGAGCGTAATCTGATCCGAGAGCGAAGCCGGGCGGGGATGGAAGCCGCTCGGGCTCGTGGTCGTCGGGGCGGTCGTCCTTCAGCCCTTTCGCCTGATCAGAAGAAACTGGCTTTCAAGTTATATAAAGATAAGGAGGCGATCTCGTCCATTTGTGAACTGCTCCGCATTAGTCGCAAAACGCTCTACAATGTAGTCAACGAGATGAAACAACAGGAAAGGAAAACAGAGTGAAACTGGGTTATCTTCAACGGCATGATGATGCCAAGTATGTGCATCGCTACTACTATATTACTATTGTTCCTAATCTTTTCGGTAACTTCGTTTTGATCCGCGAGTGGGGTCGGATTGGCTCCACCGGTGGCCAGCGGAAAGAAGATGGGTTTCCCAACGAGATAGCCTCCTTGGAGGTTGGATTGAAAATCCGGATACAGAAGCGGAAGAAGGGATATAGTCAACGAACTAATTCGACAAGCAAAAGTGTCGCTTTTGCCATAGGTTTCTGATAGCGCTTTCAGTGGTGCTTTACCTCTACTTACAGGCCTTCCAGCAGCAGGGAGAGTTCGCTGCAGCCCAATGTGATCGCTTTTTGCGCGTGCCGGGGCAGACGAAATGTCTCGGCTTCCAATCGTTTATAATACAATCTTGTGCTGTCGTTCAATGTACCAGGGAGCATTATGGTAGATGCGATAAAACTTACCGTGCTGTCCGGTAAAATCCTCGTGATGCAGATGTAGCCAATCGTACTCGGGCAACTTATCGCACATTACCTCATCATCAAACAGCACCTGATAAGGGATTTCAGCGTAAGTAGGCGCTAAGGTCACAGCATCACCCCAGGGCTGATTACTCTTAGGTGAATAAACGGCGTTTTAAGATGTTCCTCCAGCTTCATCAAATCGTTGTTAGATGAAGTGCTGGCAATTACACTGATGATTTGGTTATATTGGGTATCAGAGATTACTACATAGCTCACGCCGTATTAATTACCATATAATCTCTTTAAAATTGATGATAATTTTATTCAGTTCATTATCGCTTTTCAATAGTAACACTACATCTTAAAATAAGATATAGTGTTACTAAATAAATGAAATTAAAAGTTGTCTTGAATCAAGCAACTAAGTATTCTACTAGCGTTAGAAGATGATAAATCTGCTGCAAGCCTATAGTATGCTAAAGAAGTTGTACCTTCGTATGGTCTATAAGTTGCCTCACCACTACTACTAAAAACAGAGCCTTGTTCATTATAAGCTCGACTACATTTTAACCCAAAACGAAAATCATAATTGGTATTGCAGGTAGCATTACGATCTCTAGACCATATTCTAAGCCTCCTTTTCTCTGCTTTAGCATTTGCTAACACACTAAAATAAATGGCTGCACGCTGATATACTACTTTGGCTTTCAAACGTCTTCTGTTTCCATTATATGAAAATGGATCACAATTCTTTCTGACTGCTGTAGGATCACCACAACTATTTTTTATGCGTTGTACTTTGCCTGTTGAGCCGATAGAAAGTAGTTCCAACACTTCATCATTGGTGCTGAAAAGCATGATGTTTTCATTTTCAATATTACTTGCTGCTAAATCGGTGTATTGATCCGCATGTTCTTCTTTCAGAACCAAGGCACGTTCTTCGAGCAAATCTATCTTAATATAATGTTTACCGATTTTTACGATCCTGTCCTTGTTTAAGATTTTGGGCAACATGCCATACCCTTCAAAAAGTGTGTCTTCTAGGATCTGTAGAGTACTATTACGTAAACCATCACCACTACGAAAACCATCAATACGTGACTTTAAAGAAACAAAACTTTTATTTGCCTTTGATTTATCTTCCAAAAGTTGCGGATTAGTAAAAATAGCATCGTAATCGGCTCTTGTATTAAAAGTTAAAACGGGAGTATCTTTTATATCTGCTGTTTGTGGAATAACCTCCTCTTTAACATCAAATAGTTGATCTTCTTTCTCTGAACAAGAGAACAAAAAGATAGCAAGCGAAAAGCTTATCAAAATAATTTTTTGGATTTGAAATGATTTCATTAGTTAATAGTTTAAAGGTTGAACAAAGATTGCTTAGCAAAAAACTGAGTTTTTATTTAGGGGCGCTTTGTTACAGCAAAGCGGCTTTTTTGGTTACAAGACATGATAAAGTTACATTAAAAATATGAGGTTTTTATGATTTTTTTACCAACATTACTGTAAATAAAATCAGTCACTAATTGCCTTCTAATGAATCTATACTTTTATCTGTTATCTAAAATAATTATCTCTATTTTCCCTTTTAGAATTACGGATCGGCCTGCATAAGCGATGGCCGACCCTCGGTAAATCAAATCGTTCCACGATCGATGTCCCTCCTTTTCTTGTAGGTTTTTATCTGCAAATCGGGTCGCCGTGCGATTGCAAACTAAGGCCTTTTACCTAATGCATGGTATTTTCTAGCAAACTAAAACTCGCACAACTCATATTGATGTCTATCCTTCTGAGTATCAGTCATTCTCATCGGTCTTCAGTTTTTTTATTACCGTTCTAAATCGTTGGTTTTCCTGCTCTATGGCAGCCAGTCGCTTTTCCTGGTCGATAAGATAAAGAGTTAATTCTTCAATTTTTTGCAGCAGCTTAGCATTCATTTGCACCACATCCAAACCCTGCTCGACAGCTTCTGAAGCCGAAGGAATTCCTGGTAGATGCCCCTGTTGCTGAATGAAGTGGTCTACTTCAGACAAACCGGGTAGCGTGTAGTCATCCTCAAATACGAAATCAGCCCATTCACCTGTACTTTTCAGGCTGATCTTGAGCTTTTCGGTTAAGATGCCTTCTTCTACATAGAGCTGGTAGCCAGTGGGGGTGGTGACATCCCCAATACGGACGCGGCCTGCCTCATAGAATAAGTCATCATTGTCTTTGGTCCAGTATAGCGAGTTATTATTTCCAAGGTTTTGAGATTCAAAATTGTAGATCGCCAAAATAGTCGTATCAGCTAATCGATCATTATAAATACGTACATCATCTAGCGAGCCCGTAAACCACTGCTGATTGGTGCTTTTTTCTACCCCTAGATAGCTTTCTGTAATTTCGTCTAATCCATTTGTAGGAATATTTATATCGCTTAATTTACTCCCATTGATAAATACCTCCAAGTCAGTACCAACTTCAACAGCTAGGTGCGTCCAAGTATTATAAGGTAAGACCGTTCCACCTGTAGTTGCGGTTTCAGTGGTGGAAATGTTTCTACTGTAGACGACTTCAATGACCCCCTGCTGCACACTGATGACTAATTGCTGAGTCCCATCATACCCCGAATAGAGGGTGACTTTATCCGTAGGATTCGCCGTGCAATTGATCCAACCCATCCAGACGCTCAAAGTTGGATCGTAGTTCATTGCCCCTAAGTCAATGTAGTCATCCGTACCATCAAAGGTATAAGCACTGTTGGGGTTTCCGTAGCGGTCGGCACTTAAGGTTGCCCCGAACACAGTACCGTTGTGTCCATTGCCACTAGCATCGGCAGGGGTACCATTGAAGGGGTAGTAAGCGACAAGATCCTGATCGCCTGGTAATGATTGGGCAAGCGTGGTCAGGCTGAGTAACATCAGTCCACTAAAAAATAGGTGTTTCATTGTTTTGTCTTGTTAAGTTTAATGAAGAGGATAGAGAAAAAAGTAGATGTGTTTGCAAGCTTGTTGTCTTTCATTATTATGAGTAGAATAACTTCTTTCGGTAGCCGTTCAGGGCAGGGTTGCTGTTCTATGCCCGCATAAATCAGTTTGAAAAGAAGCGTATTAGCATGGGTTATTTACAAGCTTTAACCGTATTGCAGGTATTACTACTTGTCTTTTTGTAGTTCATCTACTTCAGTTTGCAACGCTTGAATTTGGGCTTGTTGTTCTTTGACTGCATTAATAAGAATGTAGATAAAATCCATACTTCTTACTGCGAGTGTTTCTTCTCCTTCATCACCTAAAGACGTATTCACCATAAAGGGTGCTGCCTGTTGAACATCCTGCGCAACCACCCCTACGTGAAAGTCATTCTGCTGCTTATACTCAAACCCATACTTAAAGCGGAACGTCACAGGGTTGATTTTCTCTAAAATATCTAATCCATGCGAGAACTGCTTAATATTGTTTTTCAAGATTCTGTCCGAATCATCTTGAATCCCAAAACGGAATCTGACTACTCCATTTTGTTGAATGACCATGCGAGTTACCGCATCGGTCTTAAATCTTATCTCACTTCCTTCATTTCCCACGGTATCAAGGTTCTCAATAATGAACGAATGGTTATTACCTTCATCGGCATCCTGATGATAGAGAAGGTAAGCGTTAAGATCTTCCACTTTTAGTTCTACTCGTTCGTTGATATTTCTTCCGATAGAAAAATTGTTGTCAGGGGCCCCATTATTGAAAAAGTTGACATCTTGGCCATCTACCTCGAATTTTGCTCCGGGTGTTTCAGTACCAATGCCAATACTACCGGCAGTTGTGCCAGTATTTTGAATTTTGACTTCAGGTGCATAGAGTTGCCCCCATACCGGTAAAGAAAATAAAAGTAGTGTACAGCTCAGAAAGGATACTATGGTTTTCATGATATAAAAAATTTAGCGAGTCGAATTAATAGATGTTTAGTTAAATTAATGAGCACTACGTTTGAGTATCCCCACCCGGAGTTGCACCCGATCTTGAAGCGGAATTTCAGCACTAGAAAGCGCATCCCACAAAAAGAGCAGTTGTAAGGCTAACTTATCCGAGAGAGCCAGTTGTTTACCCACCCCCACAAAGCCCTGCCAGTCTAATGTGGTGGTAGAGACAGGTGCTGAGTTCTCTTGCCCAGTGGGGATCGTACCGTACTGCAATTCGGTATAGAGTAAGAGTTGCCCCTTCACTTGCCGCTGCACAAACGCCGAACCTGCGGAGAATCTCACTTGCGCGGAGAGTGGCTCCCACTGCCCCGAGGCTTGTACCGCGCCCCCTATACCAGTGGTCCAGACCCGGTTGAGCTGATAGCCCAGTTGAGGCCGTAGCTGAAAGGAAGATGTAGAAAGCTGACTAAAATTTACATTCATCCCATAGCTAAACCGTTCACGCATGGGCACCCCTTCTAACGAAGTGTTTTTTACAAAGATACTATCCCCGGTTTGCACCTGTCGGTAGGTGCGCTTGAGTTTGGTCAATCCCTCTTGCACCTGGGTAAGAAGTTGATGATTTGTATCAAAATACCGGGTAGCTTCCCCGGTAAGCTGTTGCCGGACTGCCTCTTCTTCAGGCACGGCTTGCATAGCCGGGGGCGGTAATTGACCCTCCAGTTGGTCTTGCATATAATTCTTTGCCCAGGCTTCTGCTTGCTGAGTCCCTTCCCTTAGCAGGGTATCCCGCACTTGCTGGTACGAAAGGCTATCCGGGGGCATGTACTGCTGATACGGCTGAGCCAGATTTTTGACCGCATTGATGGAATCCAGTACCCCCGATTTGGTATCCTGGAATTTTTTCCCATACCTTTGGGCAGGATCAGCGAATTCTTTCCCTTGATGCATGATGGCGCTTTCCGAGACCTTGGGCAGAGAAGCGGGTAAGTTGGGTATCCCTGGTAAAGAAGGAAAACCAGAAGAAGACTGGGGCATCTCTCCATCGGCTACTGGGGGCAAGCTGTTTTCTACAGAGAAGCCCGACCAAGGAGCAGGAGTCAAAGATGGAGGCACCCCCTGGGGGATAGGCAAGCTGTCTAGTACATCCCTAACCTGCTGGGTGCCACGATGCACTCGCTGCTGCACGGCTTGCTTTTTCTGGGCTAGTTGGTCAAGTAACTGTTGCAACGAGTCTTGTCCGGCTCTGGGTACCTGGTTTAGCGATTGCTGGGCATCCAAGCGATCGAGGGCTTGCTGAGCCTGATCAGCCAGGGAAGCCACTGAGTCTTGAATAGCAATAACACGAGCTTGAGCAGCCGTGATCGCTGAATCAGCCCCTACAGAATCATACACTGTAAGGTTAGTGGGTGATACGAACTTTTCGGGTAATTTCTGCGCATGAAGGGGAAAAACCCACCCGCAGCTTAAAAAGAGAACCAGGAACACGCACCAAGAAGAAAAAATAGGTAACATGCAGAAAACCAGTAGGTAGTAAAAAATAAACTAGGTAGATCGCAAAAAATGAAACATTCTGTGTGAACGTTTAGACAAAAATACGGTTGCAATCGCTTTAAAAACAAACGTGTGTAAGAAATATTAAACAAAAGCAGAAATCAGAACACAATAAAATAATCTACTAAAATACCCTACACCCTCTTGCCTAGTAATGATCTAAGAGACAGATTGGAAACTAGAAAGTGAAAAAAGACGCAATTGGACTGCTTGATAGTTTTACTATCAAAAGTAGAAGAAATAATACATGACAAAAAAACGGAAATAAAACGGGCATGAATTGTGAAAAAGGGATGCTACTTTTACCTCCGAAGTTTTGGCTACGCAGATTAGCCATTTTTTAAACGCTATTTTTTTACCAATACGCTAACTACCATGACGTATCCTTTTTGGAAGGGACTGATCTCCCTGTTCCTGCTACCTGCGGTCTGTCTCATCGTTTTTTTTCCCTTGAGGGCGCAGGATCCACCCCGACCGTATCCGATTGACATTATTCCCGCTTCGCCCACGGCGCAGAGCTTGCATCAATATGGCGATGTACCCGTCACCCTGTTCAATGGCTTACCTAACATCAGTATTCCATTGATGGAAGTGGGTGACCGTGATTTACGCTTACCCATTACCTTATCCTATCATGCCTCAGGCATCAATCCCGAGCAGCACCCTGGTTGGGTCGGTCTGGGCTGGAGTTTACAGGCGGGTGGGGTAATTACTCGAAGTCAACGAGGTACTACCGATGAAGTAGTGAGCGATTTTGGTCCTGATTCATTACGCTATTCTTATTATACCAACTTTGATGTGATCGATACTGCTGAGTGGTTTAGCTTGGAAAGTCTACAACGATTTGATACTGTAGATACCGGTCTTGCTCAACCCACTCCGGATGAATTTCGCTTTACATTTATGGGTTACTCAGGCAGTTTTTATTTGAATCATTTGGGGGAATGGCAAGTGAAAAGTGACCAAAACATTGCCATCCAAGTGGAAGTAGATGAACCAGCGCCCATAAGTGTATTCACTATTGGTAAAAGAGTGAAAGCAGAGAGCCAGGTTGCCCGAGCTTTACAACGGTTTATCTTAACAACAGAGAATGGGACGCGCTACACCTTTGGGGGGGATACCAGCAATATTGAGTTTACCCAACGATTAGGTGATGATGATCCGGTCTACTTTTCAGGGGTAGTAGCTACTTCATGGTATTTGACCCGTATTGAAACAGTGGATGGTCGCATAATCACCCTAGAATACGAAGCCGGACCTTGGCAAGCGGAACAAACTGTTTTGTTTCAACTTTATGAACGTATTATCAATGACAACTTTAATTTGGCGGGTAGTGTATCCCGTCAGCAAAACCCATACGTCAATTCGGCTAGCCTTATTAATCCTGTTTACTTAAAAAAGATTAGTACCCCAAACGCCGAAGTGCATTTTTCGCGTTCAGAAACCACAGAGCTAGGATATGATTTCGGCCAATTCCTGCAAAATCCTCTACAATTTTTGCCATTACAAATTATTGATGAAGGCGGAAGTCCATCCTGGTATCAGTTAGATAGCATTCGGTTAGTCGCCAAGGGAGAAGATGAATGCCGCCAGTATGTAGGTTTTACCTACAGTGAGGATGAGAACAAGCGACTTACTTTATTAGGTCTTCGGGTAATGGGTACACAAGCAGCCCAAGGGCCCTACACGTTTACTTATAATACCACTTCGCTTCCCGATTATAATACTTTGGAACAGGATCATTGGGGATACTATAATGGACGAAACTTTATAGATGATAACCCACTAGGAGGTGGTCAACTGTTCTATACCCGGGATGATTCCACGGCTTACTACACCTCCCGTATTCCGGATACTACTTTGATGAAAGCGGAAATATTAACTGAGATAAGGTACCCTACGGGTGGCAGTACCCGCTTTGTCTATGAGCCGCATGACTACTCCCAGATTGCTACTAAATATCCATTTGGGATAGAAGCTGTTTCGGGTAATCCAATAGCTGGTGGGCTGCGAATCGATAGTATCATCTCCGTGCCTGGCTATGGTGCTCCGGAAGTAATAAAAACCTATCATTATGTGAATGATTTTTTGAACGGCGGCACTGAATCAAGCGGCATCCTTAGTGATAGTGCTCGCTATGTAACGGAATATACAACAATATCTAAAGGTGATACCCTAGATATATACGAATTAAGCAGTGTGCCGGTAGAGTCCTTCTTGACGACCGATGGTAACCATGTAACTTACTCCGAAGTCACCGAGAAACTCTCGGATGGCAGTTTTACGATCTATCGCTACACCAACCATGAGAACTCAATCTATCAGGATAAAGGTGCCGAAGCAAATATAGCACCCCTGGATAATCGGTTCTGGCGTTACGACCCCTTCACAAGCCGGGAGCTTGAGCGAGGCAATCTGCTTTCTAAAACGATGTACCGGGCCGATAGTAGTGTTGTCATGGAAGAAGAATATACGTATAACAGCGATCCAGACCGCTTTAATGAGTTTGTTCGGTTTGTAGAGGTAAAAAACCGATCATTTTACATTGGGGGTGAGAATCAATTTGTTGATCAGGTCTTTGAAACTAGGATTACCGCTTACGTGGAATACACCTACACCCCCTACATGACTTCCAAGACTGAGCGGCTCTACGATCCCGAAGATGACAGTCAGTTCGTAGAAACGGTCTATACCTATCAGTACGATAATCCGGTGCATAACCAGCTCACCCGCACCCAGATGACTGACAGTGAAGACAGCATCCGAGTGACCCGCTATACCTACCCCCCGGATTTGACCAGTAACCTGTACAATAGGGATACCCTGATCGCCCGGCATGTGTTTACCCCGGCGGTGGTGCAGGTAGATTCGGTGGGTAGCCGGCAGAGCTTTCAAGTAGAGCGGTACATGAACCGGGCTTCGGGCAATACCGAGCTGATTGTGCTAGACAGCACCATTACTTATCCCAGTGGAGAAGGCATTGATCCTATCCGGATGTTCTACCAGTATGATACGATAGGTAATATTGTCCAGGTGCAAAAAGAAGATGATTTGCCTGCGGCTTTTATCTGGGGCTACAATGGTGAGTTCCCCATTGCCGAAGTGCTCAATGCGACCTCGGACCAGATCCTGTATACGGGCTTTGAAGAGGCTACCAGTAGTGTTAGCCTGGATGCCTTTAGCGGCAATCAAGCTCACGTGGGTAACTACCTGGTAGAGCTTCCTTCGCCGGGCACCTATCAGCTTACCTACTGGCAGGATACGGGCAGTGGCTGGGCATTGCAGTCAGATACGATTTCGGCCAATACCACGATCAATAGTGGAACCAACCGCATTGACGACGTGCGGCTCTATCCGGTGGGGGCACTGATGCGCAACTTGACTTACGATCGGCTCTACGGACAGACATCACTCAGTGATGCCTGCGGGATTGTCCGCCGCTTCCGTTACGATGGCTTAGGACGGCTCAAGCTCGTGCGCGACCATCAAGACCGCATTGAGCAAAGCTATTTCTACCGCTACGCCAATCAAGACTAATTTTTTTCCTGAACGCTTACTTTTCCTATATCCATGTACTACTTACGTGCTATTCTACTCCCCCTGCTGGCAGTACTGTCAGTACTATCTTGCCGGGTCGCTACTGCTCAGTGTGTCATTGATGATGCCCCTAATATGTCGGGCTGTGCTGGTTCGGTTACCCTGATGGCCATGACCAATAATGTGACTTCTTTTGATATTCCAACCCACCGCTGGTACGAGGATGCTGCGTTGACCATTCCGATAGACCCACTTTTGATTGACCAAGGGTTTGAGGGCGGGCCTAATACTACCACCTGGGCATCCCGCTATACGGTCAATATTACTCAGACGGATACCTTTTACGTCACCATTGTATGTGATGGGGTAGAAAGTGCGGCTCAGTCGGTAATCTACACGGTCACCGGGTCGGGAGGCATCAGTATTTCTACGGGAGGTAAGAGTAACACCGATGTCTGTGAAGGGGATGAGGGCTTCATGCTGATGGCACTTAATACCGATGGTAGCCAGAGTATTGAGTGGAAGTACATTGATGAGCTGGGGCAGGTTGGAGTGGTTGCGGTCAATACCATCATTTATACCCCTGATCAGGGCAGCGGTACCTACCGGGTGATTGCCACTAGTAGCTGCGGGGCACTGGATTCAGCTTCCCTGCCCGTGACCTTTCGCCCGACCCTAGGTACATTATTTGCCCCGGGCAATGAGCAGGTCTGTCAGCAAGATACCCGCACCTATCGGGCTATTGCTGCCAACACCGACCTGTATCAGTGGACAATCACCAATGCGACTGAGAATACAGATTACACCATTGATAACCTCACCACGCTGGGGGACTCGATTACGATCACCTGGTTAAGTGGTTATAGTGGAACGGCGACGGTGACGGTGAAAGCTTTGGGCTGCGCCGAAACGGAAGTATCCGATTCCTTTACCGTGCAAGTCACTGCCCCGCCTGCGGCTACCATTACCCCCATGGGGGTCACATCCTTACCGTTGGGCAGTGATACATTAGCCCTGGTAGCCAATGATGGTATGGGACTTTCCTACCAGTGGCTGATGGATGGCATGCCTCTTCCGGGAGAAACCAGCCGGATGTTCAATGCCTTTGAGCCGGGGGATTATCAAGTGGATGTGACCCAGAACGGCTGCACCACCCGCTCGGCAGTCACCAGTGTCACTCAGGAAAACAACCACAATTACGTGATTACCCGCATCTTACGGGTAGAAGACAATGGCTCAGGAAGTCCCATTGAAGAAAACGACTTGTACACGCTGTCGTCTACTCAAAAAAATGAGTCGATCGCCTACTTAGATGCGTTAGGCCGCCCGATGCAAGAGGTGCTCTGGCAGGCCAGTCCCCAGGTGACGGATCAGGTTGCCCCCCGCACCTACGACAGTAGAGGACGAGAATTCCAACAGTATCTGCCCTACGTAGGGGGTAGTAATGGCTACTTCCAGGACAATGGCACTAATCAGGCTATCAACTATTACAATAGCGGCACCAATGCCGATAAAGGGGTGGTACAAGATGCGACCCCCTACGGGGCCACTGTCTTTGAAGCCTCTCCCTTATCGCGCCCCTTAGAGCAAGGAGCCCCCGGTACCAACTTTCAGCCTGGTACGGGGCAAGCGATGGGCTATCAGTACCCCGTCAATACCGCAGGGGAAGTCAAGAAGTGGCTACTCAATGGCAGTAACTTACCCTATCAGCAAGGAACCTATCCGGCCGGAAGGTTATCGGTGACTGAACAAAGTGATGAAGATGGCAGGGTGACCAAGATCTATACGGATCGCTTAGGGCGCACGGTCCTGAGCCGGGTCGTGCTGGATGGGGGCACCGCCAGCTTTCAAGATACCTACTACGTCTACGATGTGGTGAACCGGCTGAGCTATGTCTTGCCCCCCGAAGGCAGTGATAATTATACCGGAAGCGCGGGCACTCCAACGGCGGGAGATAGCACCTTATTGAACCATTGGGCCTTTCAGTACGACTATGACGAGCGCAACAACATGACCCGGAAGCGCGTGCCCGGATCAGACTGGCAGTATATGATTTATGATAGCCGCGACCGGGTGATCTTATCCCAGGACGGACGGCAGCGCGAGCAAGATGAATGGAGCTTCACCCACTACGATGCGCTGAACCGCCCTATTGTAGAAGGGCTCTACTACAGCAGTCAGAACCTTTCCCAAATGCAGGCGACGGTCGCTACGTTTCTTACCAGTAACGAAAACAACGGCGAAGAGCTGCCCGAAGATAGTGCCAACTACCTGTTGCACGGCAGTCCGAGCTTGACGCTGAATAGTTACGAGGGGCAGCACCGCATTACAGCGGATAGTTCGATCACCCTTACTACCGGGTTTTCTATCAAAAACTTCTCAGATGAGTCCGTCACGCTCGCCATTGCCCCGGCTCCCGCTGTAGTAAATAACCCTACCTTTCCGCCCCTGGCAGACACGCAGCCCTTGCAGCTTTACTACTACGATGACCATGACTTTGACGGGGATGCTACCCCTGACGCGAGTTTCGATGCTAGTGAGCTGACTGTCCAGCAGGTGGATCTGTTTCCTATCCTGACAGGTAAGCTTACTGGTACTAAGACGAAAGTATTAAACTCTGGACTCTGGCTGACCGAGGCAATGTTCTACGATGACAAAGGCCGGGTGGTGCAAAGCCAGCGGGAAAACTCTATTGGCGGACAAGACATCATCACCACCCAGTACTCGTTTCATGGCTTGGTGCTAGGGGAATGGCATCGCCAGACCAGTGATAGCCGCCACGGCAGTGAAGATAGAACCGTGCATACCCGCAACGAGTACGACCAAGCTGATCGCCTAACAGCGACGCATCAAACCATCGATGCGAACGATACGCTGCAACTAGCCAGCTACGCCTACAATGAGATCGGGGAGCTGATCGATAAGCGACTGCATGAAGAAAGCACCAATCAGTATTTGCAGTCGGTAGACTTTCGCTACGGCATCCGGGGCTGGCTGACCCGTATCAATGGGGATAGCTTGGGGGTTACCGAGCAGCAGGCGACGGGGATCATTGACGCTACAAGTGCCGATGATCTGTTTGCCCAGGCACTGGACTACGATAATACGGTCGCTGGACTAACCACCAATCCGGCCTACAATGGCAACATCAACGCCATTCGCTGGCAGCGGCAGGGACAAGCCGATCCTTCCGCCTACGTGTACGGGTATGACTCTGCGAATCGGCTGACCACGGGTAACTACTTTGCGGGTAGTGGCACTGCCTGGCAGGCCTCCACCCATTTTGATGTGGCGGGACTGACCTATGATAAGAACGGCAACATCACTGCCTTACAACGTAATGCGGCTGATGGCAGTAGCATGGATGATCTGGTGTATGGCTACGGCACGGGGAACAATCGCAGTAACCAGCTCATCAGCGTAGAGGATGCTGGAATAGACACATTGGGCTTTGTGGATGGTAGTACCGTAGCGGTAGAGTACCTCTACGACGGCAGCGGGAATTTGACCCAGGATCTCAACAAAGCCTTGGATAGTATTGGCTATAATCATTTGAATTTGCCCGAGCTGGTACGCTTTAGCAGTGGTAACCAGATCCGCTACTACTATGATGCTCAGGGCAGTAAGCTTCAACAGGAAGTAAGTAATGAGGGTACCACCACCGAGACAGATTATATTTCCGGTCGGCAGTATGAGAATGGCAGTCTGGACTTACTGATGCACGCCGAAGGGCGGACGATCTTTGGTGATAGCAGTTTTGTGCAGCACTATGACCTCAAAGATCACCTAGGTAATGTGCGGTTGACGTTTTCATCCGAGACCGTGCAAGCGTCCATGAGTGCCAGCATGGAAACGGGGGGCAATAGTCCGGCTCTAGAAGAGCAGTACTTTGACAACATTGCTGAAACGCGGCAAACGCTGGAGTTTCATAATGCCACCAAGCCCACTACCGATGAGCCAAGTCCCAACAAAGTAGCGACCTTGAATGCGGCAAATGGACGCACCCAAGGCCCGAGTCTGAAGCAAGTGGTGCATCGGGGCGATAGCATCCATCTGGAAGTCAAGGCTAGCTACGAAGAGCACAGCAAGAAGAAAGTGCAGGCAGGGGGCATCCTGGGGGCAATCACCGGCTTGTTTAATCCTTCGGCGGCGGGGCGCGAGATGGTGGGGGCTACGGAGACGCTGAATGAAGCTTTAGCCGGGACGACATTGTTAAACCGAGATAAGACGGGGGTGCCGAAGGCGTACCTGAACTATGTAGTCTTAAATGAAGATCAGCAAGTCGTGGATCAAGGGTTTGTTCCGGTGAGTGAAGCGGCCAGGATTGAAACGGGAAACCGGAAGTCCGGTGACCGGAGTCCGGTATTGAGAATAGATAGTGTGAATCATGAGACGCTGGCAGTGGACTTGGATATTGCCGAAAATGGGTATTTATACACCTACGTCTCTAACGAGAGTAACTGGGATGTGGATGTACACTTTGATCAGATGACAATGAGCATGAGCTCGTCTCAGCCCACCGTGGTGCAGAACAATGACTACTACCCGTTTGGCCTGACCCACCAACAGCCGTTGAACGATCCGACGAATAAATATCTTTATAATGGAAAGGAATTGCAGAACGAATTAGGGTTAGGATGGTATGCCTATGGCGCGAGAATGTATGACCCGGCGATCGGTAGATTTCCAACTATTGACCCCATTTCTGATCAGTTTGTACATGTATCTCCTTACAACTATGCTCAAAACAATTCTATTAGATTTATTGATTGGTTAGGTTTAGGCGCATGCGAAGAAGGTGATTGCCCAGAGGGTTCAGATAATAATCAGGAGCCTTCTGGTATTAGCAAAATACTTTATGCATTATCTCAATATTTAGAGGAAACAGGAGAATTGCACAACCAATTATTTGGTGATGGAGAAGCATCCCCAGAAGAAAATAGAATTAGCGGTTTAACATTCCTCGTTGATGTATTAACAGCTCATTTAGAACTTTCTACAATTGATATTCAGCCAACAGGGTCTTCATCTAAAAGAAATGTAGTAACGAAAGCAGACGACGTACCTAACGTTATCTACCGTGGAGATTCAAGAGGGCCGGGAGTAATATTTAAGGAAGGATTTCAATCTCAAGGCGACAATTTAGATCTGTTAGATCATGCTTCCGCGTTGTTTGGGAGTGATCAAAGTGCATTTGTCTCAACATCGAAATCCAAGAAAGTGGCAAAACAATTTGCAGGTTCAGGAGGATTTGTGTACGAAATAGATGCTACTAAGGTCAGAGGGGTAGACGTGAATAAAGCTTTAGGTAAAAGTAGCCCTTATCCCCATGAACAAGAAATAGCTGTACCCTATATTGTTCCTGCTGATGCTGTAAAGCAAGTTCAAATAAACTATCCTGTCCTAGATTTATTTAAAATCAAAAATAAATGAAGAAAATAACTTTGCTACTTAGTAATGACAATTCTATAGAGCTGGTTATCAATAATAAGAGAGAAAGGTCATCTATTGCGGTAGAAGGTAGAGAGTATGTTGCTGACAATTTATTTGATGCATTATTGTTGTTACGAGAAAGACTAGAGTCAAATAATGTAAAGATTTTGTGTACAGGTTCACGATATGATGTATATCCTTCTCGCATGAGTATTCAAATGAGTAATGGTAGAAAAGCATATCAATTGACTCTTGGTAAACAGGCTGAAGAGAATGATGTAGTCGATATCTTTACCCCGGCTTCTGTTGAGCAGATAGGTACTGTGGCTGATCAAAGAGCTTTTTACAAACGATGGATCGAGAGCTTAAGGTAGACTAGAAGGGTAGCTTGGATTCTTGATAAATTTTCCAATAATCAATCCGTTTTTATCAACTTTCCAAGCACCTATGATGGCTTCTGGCGGAATATTTTCTTTTCCTTTATATTTATCTTCAATGACATATACATAGCCATTTGGATGATTCTTAGCTTCTTTTTGAGCTTCATTTGATGGTGAAAGAAAGTCCATTTTAAAACCTTTAAGTCCCAATTATACGAAGATTGTTCTCATTTAGAAGGCCTAATCTCGAAAAGATTGTGTTGACCTATTCTAGGGTATGACTAAAAGTTAAGTAAGTTTGGTTATGTTAAATAAATAAACTACTGCGGCAATCCTGTAATCTACCCCTTTTAAGGTATCAAATAAGCAGAATGGAAAAGGTTACTCACTTTTCAGAGGAATTTCATAGCCTAGGGTAAAGCCTACTCTAAACCCACTCCATTCAGGCTCTACTGTGTCATCGTTCACGACCAGGAAGAGGTTCTGGGTATTTTGAAAAGGTTTGGAAAAACTCAGTTGATACCCCATCCCTACTCGACATAGTACCCGATACTTGGTAAACTGAAGCGCGACCTCAGGCTCAGCCCCGAAACCTAGCGCCCTCATATGGGTTACTTGAGACTGACGCTCATCATAAACTTCTAGGTAATCTTGGATAACCAGACGGGAAAACAAGGCTGAAAATTGGAGTCCTCCCACCAATGAAAATGCTTCATTAAGGCGTAATATTTCTTCATATCGTAATCCTAACGCGTTCCTGGAAACAAGTAAATCAGAGGATAATTTCCCCGAGTAATCCTGGTACGCCATTCGTCCGCCGGTTGATGTATAGTCCCAGAAGACACCTACATTGGAATTGGAGCGTAGACCAACGGCCAACGTAATTTGTGAACCATAATAGTTGGGAAAGGATTCGGTGACTTTCGCAAGTGAAGGTTCAGCAATGTGGTTTTGTATCTCTTCTAACTCACTCATTAAAAAACTACCATACGTCTGTTTAACACTTAGCGTGATGGACTGTCCGAAGGCAGGCAGTAAAAAGTTTAGACATAGGCTAAGGGCAAGTAAAGACTTCATACAAGTACAAGCTATTTTGTCATATTGTGCTATATATCCACGACCATATAGGTTCCATCAGTAGAGAACAGCGTTTTGTTCAAGAAGTAAACGCTTGATCTAGCATCAGGGGCGATCGGCATCGTTTTCAGTAATCGTCCAGTGTTTAATTCAAAGAATAGGTAGGTAGGCTCTTCCTCAATAGTACCCACTCCAGCAATTACGTTATGGAATTCATCTACCGATACATTGTCCAGCCAATACGGTACGGAACGTTCTCGTGTCGTTGTTAAATCGGGTAGTCGCAACCAGGTGAACCTGGTCTCATTTTCTTGAGCTTCTCGCTGAAGCAGTAAAAGTTCTTCTGGTTCCTCTCCTACAAACCATTGACGATGAGCCGGTGGGATCGCACCTAACGTATCTTTTTTCCCAGCCTTTAATTGGAATACTTGCGTTCTAGAACTGAGATACTTTCCGCTCTTCGAGAGACAGGTGACCCGCGTGTCTGCTAGAGAAAGAACTGCTGCACCCTTATTCATATCGATGTACCAGGTAGAGTCAGCCCTTACTCCTCCCGGTACGATGTATGCTGACCTAAAAGACAATTGATTTTGATTCGACACCATTAGTCTAAGTGGGCTTACAGTATATCCTAGAAGATCTTCAACAGGATATTTTACTCCCAATGACAAGGTCATAGGGTCTAGTTCAGTAATCGTACCTACCTCGTTTAGGTAGGCATATTGACCATCCTCTGAGATACTGAGTCGGTTAAAAAATCCACTTGACTGGCTGTCGATACCCAGCGCAGCTGCCGGACTTGTTAAGACCTGCTCATCAAACCGAAAGATACTATCCCACCGCTGTAGGTAATAGGATTGATTTTGAGGTACGTATTGTAACTCTGTAAAAGCGTGAAATGGCTGCCCCATGACTACTGATACCGACGTTCCCTCGGCACCCGAGAAAGGGGTCGGATGGGCGGACGTAATGAGCTTAAACCTTATTGGTCCACCAAAGTGAACGTTATCGATGGTTATGCTGGTATCATTTACATTGGTTAGCGTTTTAATGAGCGTCGGAGGGCTTGAATTCTCGAGCTTGAACAACGTATAACTGCCAAAGTTGGCATGGTACATACTTTCATCCCAGCGTAGTGTAACGGTAGAAACTCGATCATTGGCCGCTACTTTGAGTTGAGGATAATTATCTGAGTAAGTAAATACGGTTCCCTGAGACCGCTGTTTATATCCTTGTATATCTACCCGGTAGGTGACATTTCCTCCGACATAAAGACTATCGTAAACAAATGTTTGGAGTTGATCATCGATGATGGCAAAGGGAGTGGATGCATTGTTTCTATGAATGGAATACTGGTAAAAGTTAGGCTTTTCGTACGTATTCCATTTGATTAGTAAACGACCATTATCGGGTTTGACCTCTTGAATGAGGATAGGTGCAATAGGGTCATTATCAATTTGGATCAGCCATACTCTTTCTCCAGTAAGTATTTGTGCCCCTAATTCATCGGCCAAGCTTCCTGTTCCTGAGTTGGCGTTGAAGAGCAGACGTAATTCATAAGCACCCGTTTGGTAATTCTCAGGTCGTAAAGAAAAATCTCCGAAATTCTCAGTAGAGGTTTCAATAAGATAGTCACCTAGCCAAATTTCTAGACTGTTAAGTGTTCTTTGTCCAACATCAATAGAATATGAAAACGTAGTAGGTTCAATGAGGGAAATCGTATCTTGTGCTGTATTTAAATCGACCCGAACAGCGATCGTTGGATTCTCATCCACGTCAACGAAGTATTCGCCTTGTGGATCAAATGTACAGGCAGTATAAACGAGGCTTAGGTAAAGAAATAAGATGCTAGTAGGATAGCCTTTCGCGACATTAATCATCAAAAATAATTATACTTTTCTAGCAAATGTAATAATATTATTGCGGTATAATATTGTTTGATGCAAAAAAATATAATTAAATATAAAAGATAGTTTTTGCTAAGTCCGAGTAGATTACGGTCTATATATAAAATGAGATGGGATAGATAGTTCTGGTATTCATGGGCCATTTGGTGACCAGTATGGGCACCTTGGGTGGGAAATACTATAAAATGTACTGGCCCTTTTTACATTTTTGTCTAACGCAACCAGAAAGGTGGGGATTACAGGGTATTACGAACCATGTTTACTATGTATACTTTTCTAATTATCCGAAAGTAAGCACGATCCATTCCCTTCTTCTTATCCGCTCCCCTACCCTACTTTGCTTTCAACTGTCTGGCTGCCCCTCGCCTATTGTGCAATTTGTGCAATTCTTGGGCAATTCTACTTTATGTAGACGAAGCTATATCAGGCTTATTCACCCAATACAGCAAAGGATTTCATGCTCCCGACTATTAGCCCAATCGGGAAATGAAGGCAGGTTTTGCACATTTAGTAGACTTCTCTATTTACCTCTTAAGAATTTTTTCCTGGTAACGACTCCCTGTAGCCGTAATAATCTCCACAACATAGAGCCCCGGATGATAACTCTTTAAGTCAATTTGGTAATCCTTTTGTTGAACCAATTTATGATACAATAACCTGCCATCTAACCGATAAATCTGCAACTGATAAGAGCTTTCTAATTGTGTACGAATAGTAACATGACTGGTAACCGGATTGGGGAAAAGGTTAATAGATTCCTCTAGCTTCGGAACAACTGATATCGTTGAAGTATCACTGGTAACAACTTTCCTCGTAGAGTCTACGCGTAGGGGTATATTCGGAGGGCATTCATCAGTAATAAATGCATGAAAACGGGAATTATTAATAGCTCGATAATGAAATCCTGTTTTGAGTTGAATAGACTCAGAAGCACGCACTTCAATAGGGTATGTCTTGGTCGTACCTCCAGGGACATTGGTCTTTTCAGTTCGAGTAACCCTTTCTGAGACGGGGGTTTCTATCGTAAGCAGTGTTCCTACAAAATCATCGGTTGCATTATACCCTCGGACACCAATAAAGTACTTACTACAAGGTTCTAGTCCTGTTACGGTGTAAGAGGTGTTTGCACCAACATCTACTACAGTGAGCTCTGATGGGCCGCCATCCTTCCGATACGCTACGTCGTAACTTACTGCGCCACCTCCACCAAACCAAGCTAACGCAATACGATCACTTTGGACTTCTTGCTTGTAAATTACTGGACGATTAGGAAAGTAAGGTACTCCAATGGTAATTTCGTCTTCATGGGTAATACCGTCATTATCGGTACCCTCTACCCGAACTATTCCATATATATGCCCATTTTCATCTCTGGTCCAGTTATTATCACCCAAAACGGATGATGGTATTGAGATCGTCACTGAACCAGATGATCCTACTGTATACGATGCAACTTGATCAACAAAGCCACTGTAATGAAGTTCTACAGTCCAGCGGTAGGAATTGACAAAATCACCTGTTGGTGAATTGTCTATAAAATCTGCATCAAAAAAGTAATTGTTATTCGGGACAATTACCCTGTAATCTGTAGAGGGGTCAGTAATGACAATCTTATCTTCAATACCAGTGACTATTGGTTCAGATAGCAGTTCAAAAACATTTAGATGCCTATCAGGCCCCTTACTGCTTTCTAGCGTTCTTTTAACATTAGGGTAACCAGGCTGGATGTTGCTTTCTTCCATCTTTTGCAGTAATAAGGCTATTGCTCCCGACATATGAGGCGTTGCCATACTGGTTCCTGCTTGATACGTATAATCAGCAAAATTTGGCAAACTCGAGTAGCTAGAACTGCTTGATCTTGCTGTAGCAATGAAGGCTCCTGGAGCATAGCAATTGGGTTTGTTACGACCATCCCGAGTGGGTCCCGGGCTAGAAAAGAAGCTCTCCTGGGCAAATGGAAACCTCGAATCACCCAAATCATTAGTATTGATTGACCCTACGGTAATAACGTTTTCGGCATTACCTGGTTCGCTAATTAATTCTCGATTGCTATAATCCCCAATGCTAAAACGAGCTCCAGCTCGTTGCCGATTTACAATATAGGCATCCCATCCACCGCTGCCTGATGACAAAATTAACTTCCATGTACCGTCTTGAACTGTATTATCAATGGTTCCATTTAAATCAACATCAGCAGCAGAAATACTGATCTGTGCTAGTGGATTAGCTGCCCCATAATAGAATATGTCAGCATCCTGTGGTTGTGTGTAGTTATCAATAAAAATAAGTCCTTCATCGGGGTCAAATCCAGGACTACCGAAATTCCATATCCCTGACTGTCCAAAAGGGATAGGGCCGTACACAGTCCCTCCAGGCGATTCTAAGGAAATACTGTAGTTAGCATTTTCATCATAGTAAATGTCCAGATCTAACCCGTTCCTCTGATTCGCTTCCAATATATTTACTCTGAATTCCACGGTTTTATTTCCGTTACCTTCAGCGTGAATAGCATTATCTAATTCGTTATTATTAGCCCCATCATTACCAGCTGATTTAACAACAATCCGTCCTTTCCCTAACGTTGCATCATCTACAAAAGCCGAGACACTTCGCTCGAATAGACTGGTACCATCCCTTGGACCATATTTACTACCTAAGCTTAGGTTGATTACGAAGGGCTTGCCCAATGCTTGAGCTCGTTCAGCGATATACTTCATCCCATCTAGGACTTGAATACTTTTACCATCTCGAACAAAAAGAGGATTTGATTGCCGAAACTTCACCATGATGATATCGGCTTCCGGGGCGATACCAATATAGGGACTTTGGCCGCTTCCAAAATTGGAACGACCATTTCCTGCTGCAATACCTGCCACTAAGGTTCCATGACCTACTTCGTCTAGATGCGTACAAGTGCCATTGTTAATTTGCGTAGCACTCCACTCTGTACCAGAGATGAACCCAGTGGGAGGAGTGCCTTCTACTGTTTGATCCCAGATGTTCAGAATACGAGTATCACCGTTAGGTTTCTGAAATGTTGGATGGGTAATATCAATCCCTGAATCAATTAGCCCGATAATGACATCATTGCCTTTTATATTAGGATAAGCCGTTTCTACCTGATCCATATTTACATAGAGTCGGCTTATGTTGAGATCAGTATCTACCGGTTTGGCCAGCTCTAATCCTTGAATTCCTGGAACTTGCGCCAATGTGTCCAGTAATGAAACAGGAAAGTGGGCGACAAAAAAGTCACCCCAAAGCGAATGTACATCTACTCCTGGTAAGGCTAAACTTACTGAATCACAAGCACACTCCACGATCGTTTGAACAGTAGGATCTTCCTCCATTATTGAGACACCCATATCGACGAATGATTGGCGTAAAGTGGCTCGTTGTGCCGATGACCGTTTTGAAACACGAGCATAGGGATTGTTCGCACTGTACACGGTTTTTCGTAGGCGTAAAAGATAGGGGTCAACGGTAGGCCCAACGGTTTGTGCCCAACCAATGAGTGTTTGCCCGGCTAGCAGGCAAAGTAGTACATATCGCATAGTAATAGGTTGAATTAGTTAGAAGTGTATATGTGAGCCGGTATGTTGATATCGTTATTCAATTCATCCATCAGTCGGTAGAGTACTTCGTTACTAGAAAAACTTGAAATGTGTAATTGAACTGTATCTCCAGGCAAAACCAGAACATCGAAGTAGCGCTCGCTTTGCTGAAAATCATCTCCCTTGTTGTTAGAGTAAACCACTGCGGTGTAGATACCGCATGGTACACTATCCGAATGAAACCGTCCCTGTTCATCCAACTCTAGTAGTATCTCCTCTTTCGCTCGAACATTCACTACAACTCTTTCTGATTGTTTATTATCTGAGGTCAGGCTTAGTGCGTACTCGTCCATAGATGCACTCGCCCATACTTCAGGATTGACCTGCCCTAACACGGTTCCTCGGCAGTCAAAAAAGCCCTCTTCTGGAATCGTGGCGTGAGTCCAGTTGTTTAGATCAGTTTTTTCTCGCCAATACTGGGTTACTGGAACTAACGTTACTTGATTCTCTTGTACTACAATTGGTGATAAGGTATCGGGATAGTGAACGAACCCACCACCCTCTTGTTCGCGGCGAATGGCTAAGGCATAAGTACCTGCAGGGATGTTATCGAAGGTAAATATACCATCGCCTAAGGCAGGGGAAAACCGCTCATTAGCAACAGAATCCTTTGTATAAGCAATCACTTTATTTTGTTTTACATGTAAAAGTGTAAAGTGATGTATTGTATTTGTTTTGGCTTCAGGGGCGAACATAATCCTCCCATAAATACTACCTGTTTTATTGGTAGGCACAACCAACGGGCTATGCTCTGGCTCGATTATATCTTGTGAACTACGGCAATTCAATAATAACAAAGGAGAGGTCAGTATGGTAAGGATGATTATTGAAATCAGAGTTAGACGCATGGATAATTAATTTTCGATGTTTCCCCTAAGATACTAATCCAAAATTTAGCTATCACTTTCTCAAGTGTTTCATTTCACCTGTGTAATTTATTACAGATCATCTCAGTTTTTCCTTGACTTCTGATTTTGTTTTTATAGCCGACCGTAACTCTTCTATTTCTTTACTAAGTTCTTTTACTGAGTTAATAAGCACAAAGATTAACGCCGTTTGATCAACGGTGAGGGTTTCACTACCGTCTTCATCTTTAAAGCTGCCAACCAAATCAGGGGCAACAGCTTTTAGCTCCTGGGCTACTACGCCAATATATTCCCGATCATCAGCTACAAGTATTTCCTCTTCTACTACTTCATCTCCATCCTCTTCACCTTCAGTAGGCTCTTTTATCCTCTGCTCTTTGCGGGGCTTGTATTTATACTTCTTGGGCTTAATCTGCTTTACCAGAGCTAGACCACCATTATATTCTTGTATGTTTTGTTTTAACTTTTCATCGGAGGTAACGCTAACATTGCTAGCGAGGATATTACCGTTAATGTGTAACCTCTCCGAAGCAATTGTGCGTCCAATGGCTACATTACCATTCATATTCACATGCAGCCGATAAGAACCGTTCACAGCGACGTAAAGGCCGTCATCTCCATCATCTTGTATACCAATTGCTCCTTTTTTGTTAGGATCAGCTGTTTGAAACCGCATAGCTGAATTATCGCCATTGTGCGTGACCGTAAGTTTTTTGACTAATGCCTCACCGCTGGTTTTAATATACGCTGTAGTATTGGAATTTAAAAGGTGTAAATCTGAGCGAAACTCTACCCGATTATTCATTGTAGTTTCTACTTTAATTTCGGGAGCTTTTAGTTGAGCCTGAGCCGGAATTATCGATATGGAGAGTAATAGTAAAAATACTATGGTTGATGTTTTCATAAGAAATAGTAGTAGGTTATTTAGTATACGAATTTTAATATGATACAAATTAGAATATTCACTCCATGACAACTCTTCATGAGTGGTGAGCATATAAATTGTAAACTGCTAATCAATCTGCTTGTACATGCCTAATTTCCAACATGACAAATAGATGTAGCAGTCCAAGTATAACATCATACTTGGAGACTCTAACGATAATTGTTAATACAAAGTAAATCTTCTAATACTGAACCATATAGAAGAAATGAGAAGGACGTGTTATTTCTTTCAGTTGGATCAATGATACAAAGAAATAATTTAAAGTCAATTTCAGGACATGTTTTTCTATATATTAAACGTAATATTTTTGCTGTTTTTGACCAGATAATGTGTCTATATATTAGATATATCTCTTATAAGGGGGCATTTGCTATGGTCAATGCAATTGTTTATCTATAATTAAGGAATTACTTATTACGTACCTTTTTATAATGTTTTGAATAAAAAAATAGTACACGAAAAATGTATATTTTCTTGGTCGATACAAGCTTTCAGAAAATGGTGTTCTTCCTACTGGGTGAAAGCCACTGAGATTTTTTCGGATTCTGCTTATTTGGCCTTGACGAGGAAGGTGTTGATTATCTGTACATTAACTAATTTCTATGGCGCAGTGAGGCCACCGTTGAGAGTTCCGTACACGAGGTAACTACCCCTAATGTCAACGAACCTTTTATCAAGCAAGCACATAATAGGAGCCTGCCCCTCTCCTACCGGCTTGCAACACCAGCCCTAGCTTAATCAGCTCTTTCAGATCATTACTAGCCGTATTACGGGAACACTGATTTAACTGCTGATAGTCTTTATTGCTAATCCGGCTGCGCTCTTTTAGATACTGTATGGCCTTGCGTTGCCGCTCATTCAGCGGAAGCTTCGCGAGCTTTTCTTCGGTGAGGCTATCTTTGAAGAAGGTGACTTCCAAGCCGCCAAAGGCTTCGCGGAACTGCGGGGTAGGTAATCCCGCCCGCTCACAGTCTTGCAGGATCGCGATCGTTCCCCTACCCCAGGACTCAATGTAGCCCGCTTTATAGAAAATGTCTGAGAGTAAGCGGTTACGGGGTCGTGAAGGATGCTTTCGCTGTAGGTCTTCCACGGAAAGCGTTTCGGGTAGTGCCCCTTCATTCCACAGGATCATCTTATCGTCGTAGACACTAATCTGTAACGTGGGTCCTGCGTAGTCCCTGTGAATCAGCGCATTGATAACGGCTTCCCGCAGCGCGGTTTCCGGGTACTCCGCTTTTTCTTTGCGTACAATCCCTTCGTAGTAAATTTTGGGTACCAGGTACTTTAAGCGCAACACTTCTAACGCCTGGTCTACCTGTTGAAACAGATTTCCTTTAATGTGATCGTCAGATAAAAGTTCAGCATCCGAGGCGAACAGACCTATTTTAAGATAGGCAGCACTGTAGAAGCTCTGAGGGTTTTTGCCAAACAGCAGAATAGCAGCACGTTTCAGGGTTTTTCCGACGGCCAATTCCAGCTTTTCCAACAGGGCTAGAATATCCGTACTGGTTTTGAGGGGCTCGCCTTGAATAGAAGGCAGTCGCTGAGCAGCCAACCGCTGAAATCGCTGCAGGGTCTGGCGGTCTAAGTCCGCTACGGTAGCTTGGGGTTCAGGTTGGTCATCCCAACGGTTACCTGTTCGGGCTAACAGGAATTGGGCGAGTGCATGTCCTTTTAGTTCCTGATTGGTGCTACCGACCCTTCGGTAGTACTTGCCGTTGATAGCAACCGGTAGCGGTGAGGCTTCTACGGAAATGATAACATAGGCGGCATTACCTTCCTCTTGAAGATCTAGGCGGGGGTATACGCCTAACTTCTGGATGATCTTGCCGGGCAAGATCTCTAAAAGCTTCTTGGGGCTATCGAGCGCGACAAGCTCGCCCTGATCATCTTTGCCTAAATGAATCGCCCCCCCATCCGTATTGGCAAAAGCACAGAGGGTGGTTAGGTGGCTGTCCTGCCACTGCTGTTTGTAGTCTAGCTGCTGGGATTCTGCTTTGGCCATTACTTCAAAACTACGGGATGTGGAAGGGAAGTGCAATCAAGTCAGCAATTTATGTCAAGTGGATGTAATTTACTGATCAATCAATAATAGTTTAACTTTACGATGACTATTGAATCATCCTATTACAATATAAGGTTAAGTTTGTTACTAAACTTAACATAAAAAAAATTCTATAACAATTAAAAATGAATTTTTATATTAGAAATATTATATATACTGGAAAGCTGGTAAATAGTCCAGCCTCTCTTCCTGAAGGCCTCCCTGAAGTAGCATGTTATTGAACGTTAGCAAAGTACAAAAACATTCTTTTCAAATAGAAAACACGTATCGCTATTTTTCAACCACCCTCTCCCGGTAATTGTCACAAAAGTTAAACTGCTTTTCATCAGAAGTAGTAAAACTGATACACTCCCCTATCCTACGGGTAGTACCTTCTTTGACTTGGTAGACTACTGAATCTGAGTTACTAGGGTTATATTTTACAACAACTGACTTTAACTCCTTTTTAGGTGAAGGAATAAAAAAGCTAAGCAGAAGAATGGCAATGGCAATGGCGATATATCCACCAATTGGTTTAGATTTTTTGGTTGTTTCCATGCTATCCTGCCATGATGTAATCTAATGACTTCTTCAAATGTTGATCAACCACATTGAGCTCAGATCCTGATCTCAGTGGGACAGTACCTAGGCAGGTATGGGTGACGTACGCTAATTTTTCAGAACGATTAATTAACTGATCATAGTGCTTTTTATCAAATAGCGTAACCAAACCGCTGGGCGATCCGCCGATATTATATGCTAATAATGCCGTTCCATCCGCAATAATAGCGTAAGTATCTGGATAGGTGATATAGTCAGTGGTCGCTTGCATGAAGCTTTGTATCTTGTGCAAATAAACGGTCACTAATTCAGGTTCATTATTCCCCATTGAAAGGCGGTCAACTTGCGCTAAGCAAAGGTTACTACCCAATGTGAGTTCCCGTTCAATAATCTTATTGATATAATCTGCCTTACCGTCAGGCAACGCTGGATGATTGTGTCTCGCCTGCATCTTCGTATATATTTTTATAGCCCGAAATGATGGTCTCTACCTCTTGACGAATATTGTCAAAATTCTTTTGAATCATTTCTTCAATTTCATTATCCTCTAATGGTAGCTCACTATCCTTGCCAAAAAACCCTATAAAGTTGGGAATTGGATAAATTTTCTTAAATTTTTTCTCTTTAAACCTAACGTAAAAGTAGGGTTGCTTTTCATCAGTAGTTCTTCCGACAAATTCTCCCTTTCTTAAAGCTTGTACCTCGTTTGAGCGAATGATTGGCTTATCAACGATACTATAGTTTTGACTCAAGTTTCCAGTACTCTGTTTCATATAGTTCATACTTTCCCCCTTGGAAACTACTTCACGAGGTTCATAACCAATGCTTTTTGAGATCATCTCTGCGGTACGTGTCGAATTCACCCGACCATAAAATACATTATTCAAATTACCAATGATGCTTTCCGCCTTATCAGCACCATACTGCTCTCTGTACATAGCCAATTCCTGTAAGATCACTGTTATGGCAATTTTGTTGTCTCGAGCAACAGCTGCCAAATGATCCATATCATTCAAATAGAGGGCTGCCGCTTCATCCAGCGTAAGATAGCTTTTGTGTTTATTAGCTACGTTCATCTGTTGCAATGCAACCGTAAATAGGCAGCTGATCACTGGTGCTAAACTCTTACGAATTTTGGGGTCCATACCTATTGAAAGATGAACAGGATTATCTGGATTGTTAATATCTAAGGTAAAGTCACTCGTTGATAGTCTCCAGGCTAATTCCTCTGTATTTAACTTAGTAATTATACCCTGCAAAGTTGATATCTGACCTGCTAACTGACGTTCGGCATTCGTGTCTATAGAGGTTATGATTGTGCGTATTTGTTCATCGCACACCGGCTCGCTCCTGAGCATGGAGAAAACATGTTTATAATCGTGGTAAAGTATCGTATTGATGACGTGTGACAGCGTACACTGCTGAGGATGATTCAATTTATAAAAATAGATAATGGCCGTAAGCCAACGAATTGCGCTAATCGTAAAGAAACCGTCTGGATTTTTTATGGTAGACTTATCAAGATTATTGATGAAGACGGTAGCAAACTCTTCAGCATAATTCATATTCTTTATGTAGGCCGGCTCTAGAATATTCACCCGGTGGCTCTTCCGGACATTATTAAAATCTAATACATACAATGGAAATTTAGCTCGTTTCCCTTCTTCCACTAAGATGGTATGGAGCTCGTTGGTAAGAGCGGGATACTTATAATCAAATATCAGTCCACAGAACCCCTTTTTTACATGACTGATCATCGTTCGCCTTACTATCGATCCTGACTTACCTGATCCCGATCCGGCAACGACCAAAGTATGGCGATAGGGTTCCACATTGTTAATATACCCTCGCCCTCTGGTTGGAAAACTGATCGAGTCTTCCGTATTTAATTTTGGTCTCTTGACAAAACTTGTTGGCTTTTTGGGTAGAATAAATTTAGCCAGGGGCAACCCAACAAAAAACATCAAAAAGCTCACGGGGTAGAAATATTGAAAATTCAGAAAGAAGCGCTCAAAATTTATAAACCACCACCCACCAATAAGTGCTAACAAAAAGCCGAGTACTTGTACCCATAACGGAAAGGGTGTTACACCACGTTTTCGGCTGGGTTTATCGTATCGAGTCATACTCAGCGAAAGATAAAGTAGTATAACATACCCTGCCACTATCCCTATTCGTAGTATAGGTATCGCCCCTTCTAATAGTTTTAGCGCTTTAAAAGCAAGCCCCTCAATAGTTCCTTCGTAAAAAATTAGCAGATAATAGTCAATGTATAGAAGGCCTATACAAGCGATCATCATGAATAGCAAAAAACCCTGTAGTTGTCGGTTGAATAGCATTTCTTTTTGTTTTAACTAACTTCAATGTTATCCCCGTCTTGACCTTTTTCCTTATGCCTCTTCATTCTTTTCCTTTCGCTAGCCAGCAACAATGTTTCTTTGATTGCCAAAGGACTTCTTGCTGATTTTATCAGGGTACTTAACTGAGCTGATTGAATACGAATAGTATTGAAATTACTTTTTTCAATGGGATATCTATTTTCTAATCGCTTGAAATGCTCACTTGCTTTTTCTACCCTTCCGTTCTCAACAAAGAAGTATGGATCACCAACTGCTTCTCCCCTTTTGTACTTTCCACTCAGTCTAGACAAATTAATAAAAAACACTTTACTGTATTGATATTTCTCCCCTATGTTCTTTAGTATTTCTGGGTCTATCGCTATATCCGGATGTTCTTTACTCAACCTTTCCACAAAGCGGTCAATTCTTTCTTCATATCTCAACCTTTCCTTACGATCGTATTTATCGTAAAAGCGACGACTCATTGTATCGTGTTCGTAGCCAAACAGTTTTTCAAACGATCTTCCAGATTGTAACTGAAAATTTTTAATATGAAACCGTTTCCGAACCGTTAAGGGGTTTAACGTAATTTTCTGGGCTTTATCTCTGGCACTGACAATTACATGGATGTGTTTATTTAGCCCTGGCTTCCTCTCCCCTACCCTAAATAATTCAGGGTCATACCGCTTCTCATCCCTTCTCTCTGCTCTCTTATGGATTTTCTCTTTTTCATTCTGACTGATACCACCCCGCATCAATTCCCTTTCTCGTTCGCTGAGCAATTCATCCTGTTTTAAATCAATCGCTTTGATTTTCCTATCCTCGTGAATAGCTGCGACCCACACTACATCTTTACTTTCAATCCTACGACCTTTTTTTAGTTTGTAGGTATCAGCATAATGCTGCATCACCATACGGGTATATTGTCTTAGTCGCTTATTGCTATTACCTATATGTCGTAACTCATCCTCTGATGGACTGATTACGATGGAATAAAATTTCGCACCTCCTTTTCTCAGACCCTTTACATTATTGTTTATCATTTCTTTTGCCAAGTTGGGGGTAATATTGCTTCGATCCTGATTAAAAAATAAGAGCGTCTTCCCCTCCTCTTTCTTTTCATGCTTTAGATACTCAATCAATGCATCTACCCCTTCTGAATTGTCATAAACTTTTTTCCCATCCTTTTCTGGTTGAATTACTTTTATGTGCATACCTTTTACCTCGACCTTTCTTTTAGGTTCTCATTGATGTATTCCAAAATAGACTTAGTAACATTTTCCTTTTCTTCATCCTTTACTAGTAGCTCAGTGAATTGAGTACTTATGGCTTCCAACCATAGTCTGCTATGGATTACTTCGTGAGCTACATCTTTGATAACGTTTGAATTCATATCATGCAATTGTTTAAGAATTAAATCCACGCCAGTCCGTAGTTCCAGCTGCAGTTCAGCATCATTTTTCGGATCATATTGCTCCGGGTTAATTTGACGGAGCGCAAAAAACTCACAACACTTACTAACGTATTCCTTTTTACTCAGCCCACAGAGCGAAGATTGCTCTGTTACTTTAATATTTAAACGTTCATCACGTAATTCTGTCGTATAACGTTGATTCATTCAGTTTGTATACATTTATATATTGATAATCAATTATTTATAAATTTTACACAACTTTTTAAATAAAAAAAGCTACGTTTTTTCAGTCCAATTTACTTAAATTAATGATTTTGATCAAAAATGTTAAATTACTTCTTGCTAAGAAATACTAAATGAAGCAATTTAGAGGCTCTCTGCGCTCTTCAATGTCAAAATCAGGGAATTGTCCACTTCTACCCTTCTGATCGCTGTGAGGCTACTACATGCTTTCAGGTGCAGGCTTTAGCAATTAGAGTCCAGGCAATTGTTATAACAATTTATAGGTATGTATAAAATTTTAAAATTTATTTTAAAGTAGCAATCCAGTAAATAAAATTTAAAAATTAATTTAATTATGCATTTATTTAGAATAGTGGTTATCCATTAATTCATAAATAGCATATTAAATAATAAGATAAATAGTATTTATAAAAATACTATATTTGGTGAACACAATTTATTCAATTTCAATAAATACATTTTTCATATTTCTTTTATACTGCAATACTGCTTTTTACAATTAAAAAATATATTTGAAAATTTCATTTACAATAAATAAATATTTGAATAAATAGTATTTACATATATGGATATTATTTTAAAATTCTTTTTAGAATTAATGTAGATTAAAATTTTTGAGTATCTTCAAATCATCAAATTACAATAAATTCTAAATTAACGATTCTTATATGTTAGTTCTGTCGGTAATGAACCAAAAGGGGGGATGTGGTAAGTCAGTTCTCACCGTTTTGCTGGCCAACACGCTTTCAGTTGACTTCGGCTTGAAAGTCATGATTATAGAAGTTGATGAGCAACAAACGATTCTTGATGTTCGGAAAATGGATAGGGAATATGAGACTGATTTTCCCTACCCCATAGAGGTTATGCCGATATGGGTAGATATGGGTAAAAAGAAAGAGAAGGTTCTTCAAGACTTTCTTGATAAAAAATTTGAAGAAGATGAGTATGACCTTATACTGGTTGATATACCAGGGCGGACAGATGATAAAATGATCTTACATGCTCTTGCACTTATGGATGCCTTTTTGATTCCCTTAGTTTCGGATACAGCTGATCGGAACGCTACATTGAATTTTTGTATTACCGCTAAACAAATGCAGATAATGAATCAAGAAATCGGAAAGGAACTTGATATTTGGGGGGTTCGAAACAGGTTACGTAACCGATATGAAGAGAAAGACTTTGAAGCGTTTTGTAATCAGATTGATTTACCGCTGTTCGATAGCAGCCTTCGGGAATTAGTCGCCTACTCCAGATTCAATACCTACGAAGGATTTGTGAGTAATCCAGCGCATAAGAAGGATGTGCGGGAAGAAGTTCAAGCTTTTGCAAAAGAATTCATCAACCGATTCGACCTACCTGTATATGCCTAATAGTATTGACAAGTCTAAAATATTATCTAATCTGCCTTCTGCTTCACGTAAAAAGCGAAGAAAAAGGCTGGTAGTTGATGATGATTCTTTACAGCAAATAAGGGATGAAACACTAGAACAGACCTATCCAAATATTGAGGATACTTCAACTGATGAGTCAATCACGGTAGAAAGTAATGATACAACATCGTCAGAAGAAGCTACAACAGAAAAAGTAGCTATTGATAAAGCTACTTCAAAAGAAAATGAGGAAAGTAAGAAGAAAAAGTCTGCTCCTAAAACTGCCAAAAAGCCAATAAAAAGAAGGGCAACGAAAAGCCAATCAAATCAAACTCAAAAGCAAGTAGTTGATGACAAACAAAGTAAATCATTTACAACGTTCAGTTGCTATGAAAATACAGTTAACAATGTTCGCTTTTTATGTAGTGTACTACGAGAAAACCAGTACGATTTTGTAGGACAAGCAGTTAATTCATATCATGAACATTTGTTAAAAAAAGGAAAGTTATCGTCTTTTACACAAGGGGACAAAGAAAAGAATGATCAACCAATGGATTTCCTTCAAATCATGGTAGAAGACAATAAATTGGCTAAGATGGATGCACTTTTATTAGGGATACATAAGTATCAATTTTGCCACGATGCCATCATGTTCCATGTAGAACAACTTACAAAAAAAGGATTGATACCAAAACCTTATTTAGCCATCATTAAAAGCAACTAAGATTCTTTTCCCTTTTGTTATTCAATTGGGTGATTCAAAATGATTTTTTCACTGAAAGTTAACACTAGAAAGTCACTTCGTAATAGGGTAGGGTGGGAGCTTATTGTTAATGCTTGATTTCTTGTTGATTAGTTTTCGGTGTTTTTTGAATTTGCTTATCTAGTGAAAGAATACGCTTATCTTCCATCTTGATGAATTGATCAATTTTTTTCACGCCCAGGTGAGGGTACTCCCGGTAGTATCGAAGCCGTTTAGCAAGTTTCTCAAATTCTGGTTTACCCTGTATCTGCTTTTGAATAGCGTCTATTTCTTGATTGTATTTATTTCGTAATGCTGCAAAAGCTTTTTGCGGGTCATTTTCTGCATTCATATTTTTTCTAGTAAGGGTCGGATTAGGTTGTCTGGGAGATGGTGATTGTTGTTCCAGTTTCAATGCTTTTTCAGCTGTTATTCCTCGCTGTACATCACTTTTTAATTGAGGCAATTTTTCTACTGGTTGAACCAGAGTAGGACTAGAAACTGCGTTAGCCCTGCGTATATTATTTACAGTACGGGCATCTTTTTCCTTTGAAAAATAGGATAGTGATTTTCGGTCATTATTAATGATTGCTAACTCTTTAAGGGTAAATTGAACCTGCTTATTATTGATTGTGTAGTGGATAAAATTGTCAGCAGATCTACCGTTAGACAACGTATTCATTTGTTCATAATCTTTATGAAGATATGCCTTCATCAGACTAAGATTAACTTTGCTTTTTGGAGGATACGGATGCTCGGGATCACGAATATTTTTGTTAAGGAACCGTGACTTGTACATCTGTTCAGCAGCTAGGTCGGCATTCCAATCCTTAAAGGTTGGCTTTTTAACTTGAATTGGTATGTTAGTATCCTTCAATGCATTTTTCAGTTGACGATCATACTCCAGGCCACTTTTATCCCGGTCGTTGAGTAATATTATTTTACTCGGTTTCAGCTCATTAATCTTATGATGAATTATTTGTAGTTGTTTTTTACCTGGATTTCCTGCGGTACTAAGATAGATATAGTTATCAGGTTGTTTCCCAATACCTTCTTTTTGAAAGTGGCTTAACCCCTCAATGGGATTCTCAAAGCTCACCACGAGAGCATCAATTTTGCCTAGATGGTTCGTGGGATTGCTAATAAAAACCCCATTTCTTTTGCCCAGGTATTTATTTTCATCCCGATTTTTAAGTACAATACCCTGCGTTTTTAGTGTTTCATCCTGCATGATAAAGGCTACATATTGATTCCCCTTAAATTGATGCGCTTTGATTTTTCCTTCGAACGCCTTATGCTGAATCGTTTCCTTTGAAAGGAAACGATATTCCAGCTCGGCAAGATCCTGCTTACCTTTATCAGAGGCAATTTTATTTACGACATACGATACTCGCTTATTCCTTTCGGCTTCATCCAATGATTCAGTACGATTGTTAGACTTTCTAGGCGAAGTGGCGACCTGGTCAATGCCGCCCCCCTGGTACTGCAAAATATATTCTCGGGCTTCATCCAAAGACTTATTTTGCCTGCTCATGGCAAAGTCAATGATGGAACCTTTATCCTGCTTATCATACTGATTGAAAAAATATCTTGCTAGCTGTTTATTACCATTGGTCGGTACGACCAACTTATCACCCGTAGCTTCATTGGTGAAAGCAGCATGTCGGGCTGTGTTTCGGCTTTTATCAACGGTATATCCGTGATCCTGAAGGTAGTCACGAATATCGATCGTTTCCTTTAGCACGTCCAATTGCTCTTTTTTCGATAATTTATTCATGTTGAAAAAATAGTTTTATTGCTGATAATCAGTGGCTTAAAGCATGTTTTCTAGAAATGAAAATAAAGTAGGCAAAGATTTCTTTTGGAGATTACTGTAAAAATACGTTATGTTTGTTAAAACATAATAACAACTTGATGTTTTTTAAAAGTAAGCCTGCATACTATTCAAAACTTCAACGGGTCACCTACTCAGTGAAGCTGAAAGAGGACAAGGATGATGTAGAAAAGCGGGAAGAGGAATATTATAAGATTTTTGCTGTCTCAGCATCCGTGAATATTGAGGAAAGGCTTCGCAGACTTCAAGAACTTAAATCCAATGTATAACCCGTAATTCTTGTTTCTTATGAAAAAGATTCCGTTGATCAAGGTGGTAACCGTGTACTTTTTTGTAGCGGCGTTTACCCTGATACCCGAGCTGGCCAATGCCCAGGGCATTGCTCAGGGGGCACAGAACATGGTGACTCAGTTTATTGCCATTGCCAATGTATTATTTCCAGCATTAGCAGTAGCGGGTGTCTTGGCCTCAGTAGGCTTAGCACTCATGCAAAACCCGGCCTGGAAACGTGCTTTTATTTTCACGCTCGTAGCCTTCGCTATTTGGGGTGGCTACAATACCTACCGCGACGAAATATTCAGCTATTTCGGAGGCGGCATGGTAATTACCTAGATTGGTAACTTCATGAAAAGTTATCAATCGTTAGATCGGCCTTCAGGAATACTAGGGGTTTCCTTTGATGATCTCTCGCTATTCCTTTCGGTTGTTCTGGTGTCCTTATTCAGTTACAATATGTTACTCAAGGTTGTCATTTTACCCGGTAAGGTACTGTTGCTATTGATTGCCTCTTTTATGGTCTTGTTTTTACTATTTAGACGATTAGGAAAAAACAAGGTTGCTATGTACATGCATTCCCGAATTGCTTATAGGATTGCTGTTCCCAGACAAATAATTATTTCTTCCGAGGATAAAATTATACCCGATGGATATATTGAGAATAAAAAAGCGAAGAGTAACATTCGGGAAAATTAACCCAATCTTCGCCTTAGAGAATGACAAAACAGTCTTCAAAGACGGTCGAGTAGGGGTGGGGTTTAAAATTCAAAATGCCGAAATGGAAACTTGGTCACCTGACCAGTACGAAAGCTTCAATACGGCTTTAGCCCGTTTCGTCACCACGCTTCCACCCGATACTTCCGTTCAAAAAAGTGATTTTTACTATTACTCCAATAACACTGTCTATGATAACCCGCAGGAGTATTTTGAGTTAATGACCAATCGCTTTTTCTATCACTCATTACAACTTCGTCAGTCCAGCTATATATTCATAACGGTCCCTCCAAAAGGCGGAAAATCTAGAGGTCGGATGACCCCGTTTTCCACGCTATTAAATGCGACCAAAAGTATGCTGGGAAATGTATTTGCTAAAATCCCAGAAACCCTATTTATCTGTGAGGAAATAGGGAATAAATTTTCCGCGAAAATGGATGAATTTAACGGAGTTCGTTTCTCCCGGTTACGGGAAACTGAACTTGCGTACTTGTACTCACAATACTACAATTTAGACTTCAAAGAGTCTCATCAAGAAGGAAAGCTAGCCGAGATGAATATTGACCCTACGGGGATGCAACATGGTCACAACCAACTAAGAATTGTATCATTAACGGGACGGGGAAGTGAGATACATCATTCCATGAAAAATGTTGAAGGGGTGTCCGACAGCTTTTCACACCGATTGGGGTTAGCAATGCAAATTCCTCATGTAACCACAACAACTTTTCGGGTACTGAATAACCAAAAAGAGTTAATGTACCTTGATAGACAGAAATTTTTTAATCGATCATTTACGTGGGGGGCATTTTCTAGCCAAAGTAATGAAATAGCCGAAAGGAATCTAGATGAGTTCACGGCATTGATCCGGGATACCGATGCAACAATAGTAACCCTATCACAGAATGTAATGCTTTACGAGCTGAACCAAGAAATTCTTCGCTATTACATCGATCAAGCGGATAGTAGTTTTTCAACCATGGATGGATGCAAAGCTGTACAGGAAAGTTGTGATACGCTAGCCCTATATCTAGCGAATGTACCAGGGAATGGATTCAATAACTATCGAACGTTATTGATGGATAATCACCGGGCTGTACCTTTCTTACAGTTTATGGGTAGGACGAATACGCACTATAAAGGGGACGTGCTGTGCGATCGTTTTCGTAATCCGTTACGGGTTGATTTTTCTAACCGTACCTGGTTAACCAACCAAAATGTGATTGTAGTCGGACCAACCGGTTCTGGAAAAAGCTATACCGTTGGAGAATTCATTATTCAGCGAAAAGAACGGGGATGTCGTCAAGTGATCCTAGACGTGGGGGGTACTTATCGAAATATCATGACCTTGTTGAATGGGAAAGATTATAAGGACACCTATTTTGAAACAACCTCCGATAGTTCGATGAGCTATGCCCCGTTTGCCATTCCCAAGCATCGAAACGGACAATATGATTTGGATAATAATCGGCTGGATTTCCTAACCAGTTTACTAACAACCATATGGAAAGGTAATAAGCATGTCCACGAAATCCGGCAATCAGAAAAAACAGTACTACAAGATTTACTGGAGAGCTACTATTACGATATTAATAAAAAGAAGGAGCAGGCTTCCTTTTCTGGATTTTATCAGTTCGCTGATCAATGTCGTATACTAGCCGAGCAGGATCCTATCATACAGCGATCCTTCACGTATCTCGATATAGATGAGTTCCTCTTGGTGCTTAAACCATTTCACGATGGGGCGTATAAACACCTACTGAATGCCGATAAGGTTCAAGACCTTTCTTCCTACAACTTACTTTGTTTTGACCTACAGGGTGTTTTCAAGAATAAAATACTAAGTCCTATTGTATCACAATTGGTTATTCAACTTGTCTTAGATCAATTAGAACAGTTTCCTGATGAGGAGAAATTTTTCTACATGGATGAGGCTTGGACCATGCTTGACGGTGTACTGGGCGACTTTATGGAAGCTACCTTTAGAACCATCCGTAAGCAAAAAGGTGCCATATGGATTATCACGCAAAGCTACCATGACATTGTGAAATCGCCTCACCATGTAGCCATTACCTCGAATGCTGCTACTCGAATTATACTACGTCATGATGAAGAAGAATTAAGGGGGAAAACCTCGGATCAACTCGGGTTTTCAGCGCACTATCGTGCTATGTTCGCTTCACTGCGAAAAGGGGATGGGTACCGGGATATTTTGGTAAAAATGATGAACCACGTTACTGTGTATACGATGGAAGTACCGCCTGAACATCATGCTATTCTTACCTCTAATCCTGAAGAAAGGAATTTGTTTATTCAACTCCTTAACAAACATCAAGGGGATCATCATACCGCTCTGGAAGAATTTACTACGATTAAAAAATCTGCTGCCTGATGAAAGTATTAAAAGGATGGGACTTGGCGACGATGGTGGATAGTACCTTGGATGCTATTTTAAATGGCTCTCTGGGGTTAGTATCCGCGATACTACTGATACGAGTGCTTCTGGAGATAAACAAGGGGTTGTTTGCCAACAACTATCGCTATCATATCCCTAGCTTCCTTAGTATCTTGGTTACGCTAGTAGGAATTTTAACGTATAAGGAGTTCACGGCGCTGATTGGAGATGCGTTCTTTGATGTCGCTACTGCCTTGCGAGGGGCTGGTGAAACGGAATTCAACGCTACTAGGTTATGGGAAGCGATCAAAGATCATTACGGCGAGCCCGGTGAAAATGCTTCGGTATACGATATTGCTACAAATTGGTTAAATGATGCCATCTCTGGCCCACTAGGTCCCGTCAGCTTCGGGTTAGACATGTTACAAAACTGGTTTGGTTTAGCTACAATGCTGAGTTGGCAAGCCACTGCGCTACTGCTTCGCTGGGGAATGGTCATTTTCAAAAATATCGTGTATTGTCTGATGATCTTCTCGGGACCAATACCGCTTATTCTAAGTTTGTTTCCTGCTTTTTCTGGCTTCGCGATTCATTGGATTAAAAACTTCATTGTGGTCTGCTATTGGAACGTCACGATAGCGTTACTTGATGTGATTATGAATGCCCTGAATTATCAGATGCTTCGTGATTTTGCTTTTAATGGTGATGAGGAGATGAGTATTGGCTTACTAACCATGATGACGGCTATTATGTACTTGTTCGTTCCTTACCTGACTAGTCTTGCTATTGGGCAAACCGTGGTAGCGATGGCAGGTAGTAAGATGGTGATGACACCAGTAGCGGTGGCAGCTACCGTAGCACGCTATGTGGGAACCGGTGGTGCTGGAGCAGCAACACAGGCTACCAAAGCAAAGCCCGCCGCTGCGGCTTCCCAAAAAACATCAGGTGCATCACTCTCCAGTGCGAAGGCACCACCCGTAAACGATGGGGTCAGAACCGTGTATACGGCAACCCCAACCACCCGGCGTGCCCCGGCCATTGATTCCGCTCCTTCTACTCCAGCCAGTCACCGAATCGATCATGTATCCAGGGGAAGTCAACATCACCATTATGGAGCTAGTGCGCCGCAAAGCAGTAGTGGTCACGTCTATAGGCAATCATCGAACCAAAACTATTCTCCTTCTCAGACAAAACTTCCCCCGAAAAAACCTCAATTTTTATTACAACAAAAAAATGATTAACTGTTATGCGTAAGAGTAATAATTATGACCGCACGTATAGCACCATGCGTGCTATTACACTCGTCAGTGTTTTGTCATTGGTCGTGGGTGGTGTAACCATGTTTTGGATGCATACCGAAGCGGAAGCCGAAAAGAAACGATCGGTATACGTAGTTACTGACCGAGGTACCATGAGTGCTTACTTAACTTCTGAGCAAGAAGTAAGTACGCATGAATGTGATCTTCATTCGCGAGCATTCATTTATGCGATGTTCGGGCACGATAAGGATACCTACGAGAAACACGTAAATGATGCGCTAAACTTAGTCGATGAACCCAGTGGAAAGGCCATTGTGGAACAATTTGAACAAGGCAAAGTGCTGGCTAACTATATTAAATGGGGCTCAAGAACTGAAATAGCCATTGATTCGATCAATCGGTTATCCAATGGAGTGCCCCCGCATTACAAAGCGTATTTTAAACAACGACATTTCATCGGTGAGGATTTAAAAACTGAGTTAGCTATTGCGATAGAGTACGATATTATTAAGTCCTATCGCCATTCGGCAAACCCCCACGGGCTGCTGCTAAGTAATGTAAACTTTATTGCGTACCATCAAAAAGAAGAGTGATGAAAACTTTACCATTCGTAATCCTGCTATTTTCAGTGTTGTTCAATCTGCCGGCTATAGCACTCGATACGCTATATGTTAATAAAACAAGTACCTACCTAGTCTTTGATGAGCCAGTAGAAGATCTGGATTTAGGGGGCGAAAATCAAGATTTTGCCGATAAGCTTCCGGATGAACACGTTGTATTCACCAAATCGTTTGCCGCGAAAGCGGAAGGGACTGCGGTATACGTAAAAGCACGCACCGATGTATGTGATGTTACCACGCTTTACGTAAAGGCGGGAAGGCAAGTGTATGTTTCGGTACTTTGTTACCGGGACATCGTAGAGAGACCCTTGGTGGACTTACGGGAAAAGACACTACATAAAGCCGCATCCTATAATCGTGAGAATTATGTTCCTGAGGTAAGCATTGACCTGGTGGAAGAGCGACTGTATGAATTAGAGACGATTAAGCGAGAAGTCTTTGATATCGCTATAGAGAAAGATAAACTCATCTTCTCCTTGGTTAACTTCCGAGCGGATGCCACGGCGATCTATCTTCGTTTTCGAATGGAGAATAACTCCGGATTGGTGTATCGCATGGAAAGTATCTCCGCGGAAAATGTTGAATACTATAAGAAAGGATTTCTCTCCAAACGGAAATCAAACCGTATTCCGGTAGATGAGCTGATTGAAGGTAATGTGGTCGATGTGCCGGCGTATAGCCATCAAGATTACTTCTTGGCACTTCCAACCTATGCAGTAGGGGAGAAGGGATCGGTTCTAGTAACGATCCGAGAGACCTCGGGCATTCGGGTCATACAGCTAGAACTACCAGGTGGATTGCTGTTAAAAAGCAACTTATTCTAGCATGATTGAGAAAATCGATAATCCCGAACGCTTTGAAAAAAAGGTTACCTGGAAGGAGCGGATCGTAACGTTTTTACGCAAGAACATCTACTATATTCCCTTCGTCCTTTTTTTCGTTGCCTTGGGAAGTATCTTCTGGATTTATCGAGAGGAACTGAGCGAGAAGTTTTCGCTCGAAGTGGCCTATGATCAAACGATCGAGCTTGATGAATATGTCATGAAGGGGAAAGATAATCTCTCGATTATGAAAGATAAGTTGATGGCGAAAGAGCGGGCGAAGAAAAATGGGCGCTATGAAAAGTTTGTCAGTGGTAGAGACGTCGTATCCGCAAATTTTGGTGAGGTAATTTGGTCTGATGAGAAAGAAGAAATTAAGCCCGACACCACGCATGTAGCTGACACCACGCAAGTGGACACATCACAAGTAGTACCACCAAAAGTGCGTACGATCGTCAAGTACGTAAAAGTTCCTGAACCTGCTCCAGTGGAAGACACCATTCAATTAGATACCATTGAACAACTACCGGTACTGTTTGCTTCCATTGCCCTGGAAGATAATCGCAAGCAGTACGTGCAAGCTTTTATCTACGGGGATCAGCAGATAGCGGATAATTCCTTAGTACGTTTCCGATTAGCTGAAGAGCTAACCTTACAAAACAGCGATGTAGTACCCGCCGGAACGGTATTTCGTGGGAAAGCGAATATGAGCCAAAATGTCGTAACCATTACGGTGGATAGAATTGCAAAACACAACGTCAGTGCCTTGATCTATGATCGGGATTACTCATTGGGTATAATTTTGAACCGAACTCCCAATGATGATATGAACGAAACGTTGAACCGGAGTCTCTACCTTTCCGGAGATCGCAGTTTAACCGACATTCCGGTAGACATAGCCCAGGATGTTACCCGAAACATTATTCGTAACCGCCGACAAAAAGATAGGATCGTTAAGTTCTCGGATGGTGACCGAGTGTATATTGCGTTAAACCAATAATCAACCCGATGAAACAGCTTCGTGTGCTTCCCATGTTCGTTATCTTCTTCTTGGTGGTCGTTAGTTGCCGGGAAGATGAACCTGAACCCACACCAACCCCGGATATGACTAATCCGGAATCTATTGAGCTTTTCTTGGAGGCGTTGGAAGGACAGTCCTTTAGAATGACCCGGCTCCAACTTGTTGACTCAACTCTAATTAGTCAAAAGTGTGCTTTCGGAGATGTACGTTGCGATACCGTTTACTTTACTGACCTACTGGGGGCTAAACGGGGCTGTCGCCAGGATGATAAATACAGCTTTGTATACAGTGATGGTACCTTAAAATGCTTTATTGATGATGACTCACTAATCTGTGATACCCAAGAAGTGAAGAATAGTTTAGCCTTCAGGGTTGAGTTAAGTGACTCTCGCCAAATTGGTAATTTAACTTTCGAACTAGATCAAAATCAAGCTGTAAACCGCTTCTTCGGTTTTTACTTGGAAAGTTCCGGTGCATCAAGTAACTATCATATGACTTGGAATTTCAATCATTTAAGTTTAGACAGTATTAACGTTATTGGTGAGTTTAATAGAGACTACTTACCGGACGTAAACATTCAATTTAGACCAGTATGAGAACTCTTGTCATCATTTTTTCAGTCTGTGTGTTTGTAATTCCATCACGTGCTCAATTTATTGTCATAGATCCGGGGGATATCGCTGCTACCATCGTCAACGGGGGTATTCTGGTAAAAACGAATCAGGTCATTAAAGACGCCAATGAGCTGGCCCAGAATATTTCCAATACCGTTCATAATATTCGCGAATTGCAGCAAAATATTGATCGTGCACTCTATGAGGTAAAAGCGTTAATCCAGGGGGATGCACTTGGTATATCGAATATCGTTTTTGAGATGGATGCAACGGCCCGTATAGAAACCAATATCGGGGCCTACATGAATGGTTTGCTCCCTGGTGAACACGACATGATCGTTGGCTATGGAAATGTGAATGTGAGCTTAGGAGCCGATCTGCTTCAGCAGGTGTTTGAGTACGGTATCGATGAGTCACTTCCTGCGCTCGAACAGCTCATTCCCGGGCAGGTGGAAAAAGTAGTCAATCGGGAAATATACGAGTACGCCTCCGCCCGAAAGAAAATTGAAATTGCGCTGACGTATAATCAGTTGGCTGAAGTCATGCTAACTAAAGCTACCCAGCTTAATGAAATCCTTCGAAGAGGGATTAATACGGGCAATAGTGAAGACGATGTTTTAAAAATGAACGAGGCCGAACGAATACGGCTATTTGAAACTTCAGCTTCCTACGTTCGTAAATCGCTAGACCTAAAGTTGCAGTGCGATCAACTCATCAAACAGGAGGTGAGCCGGGCTCGCCCCCTTCAAGAGAAAGTTCTACAGATCTACTCCCAGTTTCAACGAATGGATGCGGTACTAGCCGGTTCAAACTAACGATGATGTTGCCTAAATATATTTCATGTTGGCTATTGCTAGGGTTTCTCTATTCATCGAGCTATGCCCAAGATGACCCTTTCGACGACCCAGATGTTAATCCATTTGACTGGTTGAAAGAAATTGATGAGACGGAGTTTGATGAAGAAGGAGCTGAACATCATATTGACCAACGAGATTGGAAAAAAGGTGACTGGCAGGATCAGTTCAAAGAACATGAAGCGTTGTATAATGAAAAGAACGCCACTGAGAAACGGGCTGAAGCATACCAACTAGCCTTGCAAGAAGGAATTAATATGCCCCAACGGTACGGTCAGCTAACCTATGATCCTGAATCTGAAAATGTTTATATCGAGTCTGACCAGGCGTACACCGACCGATTACATGGTTTTCTTGAAACACTAGAAGACGAATTAAGTGAAGAAGCGAAAATCTTGGCCCTGGAGGCATTGTATGTAGCCCTTGAACCGGTATTAACCGCATTGAAGGCAAAAAACGCAGCAATTTTAGATGCTATTATTCCCCCAATGGGTGGGGTGCCGGCGTATGATCCGGTAGAAGAAAATGTAAAAGAGAAACGAGAGGGGAAGCGGAATTTTACGTACTGGATTAAACTGGCGGCTGAAAATGTGATGCAAAACATCTTTAAAAAGAATGCAGAAGGAAAATACGAATTGCAACGGGAGCAGCTTCAGTTACTGCAACAGGTCGGAGTGGTTCGGTATTTAAAAATGACGTTGACGGATTGGGAGTTAGCGCAATCCTTTGGATTGGAGGTACCCGATGAACTATTATCCTATGCATCGGCTGTCCGGGATATTTATACTTCTGCCCAGGCAACCGTTGGGGCGGGTAAGGCACTGTACCAGTCCGTAACAGCGCTGGACACCGATTTGGATATCCCTACTTCGTTTGCCGAACTAAAGGATGACGCTGCTGCCATCTTTGCTAATAAGCTGACAACCCAGGAGATGGTCAATACCCGTCGTAAGCTACTGGCAAAAACCTATCAGCAATTGGCCGTTCGCTACCGGGATTATGGAGAAGATTTGAACCATCAGTCTCAACGGAATGAATTTATGAAGATGAGTGACAGTGATCGGATCCGGGTCGCGGAAATCGCTCAGGAGTATCTTAGCGAAAGCCTTCGTCTCCAAGCCAAAGCCGAGGACTTGGTGAAAGTTAGTTTAACGGCATCGGGTCCTCAAGATAAAGATGTCCTCATAGAGTATTACCAACGTTACCAGAAGGTTGATGCGGTACTTTCTCCATAAGCGCTTCTTTCGGGTGTTAGGGTATTTTCTGATATCATTCACCCTGATAAGTCCTAAGTGTGTAGTCATTTCGGATGAAAAGAATCAGAAAGAAGAAATGAACAATGCTGCTTCTTCCTTAGGTGAGCATATTCTTTGGAAAAAGATTGAAAAAATCAAGGAGGTCATTGATAAAACGTATGACTTGATTCATACACTACAGGACTCGTTAGATCATGCCAAGCAACTAGTGCATACGGTTACGCACCTGGGAGTGACAGACCTTTCGGAAGAGTTACTCACGATCTACGATGTGAAGAATGATATGGAAGCCTACGTCAGCCGGGTACCCGATCATCCGTATTCGGTAGGTATTCAACATTTGTACCAGCAAGGAAACGTAGCGGTCGCCGCTAAAACATTGGCTGATTTTCTCTATGTGACCGAAGCACTACCCACTGATCCGGATGCCTTCCGTCAGTTGTCCGTTGGCCAACAGACCCTGCGGACATACTACCATGAATTTGCTGACAAACGGGCATTACAGGTTGCTCAAGCCTATCGTAAGTGGGCCAAACAGTACCGAAAAAAAGGTACTGAGTTATCCCAGAACGTACTGCAGGACAGAAGGCTTACCATGACCGACCTGGAACGCATCGAGACCCAACGGATTGCTCAACACTACATTACCTTGAGCTACGAGTTTGTGGAAAAAAGTGATAGCATTCTACTCAGCGTACAAGAGCGGGGGGACCCGCTAAAAACTCAATCGCATCGCTTGGTATCCCAGTATTTGCAACTTAAACAATATTTTGACGATGAATAATTATTGGCTACTACCCCTGCTTCTTTTATTTTGCACCCTATTTGCCCAGGCGCAATTTCATTACCCAGGGGAAACGGGGGTGCTGGTTTCTTATTTTCCGCATCAACCCGCCTCGGACTTCGGGGTTGGGCTTGGCTATCAGGTGTTCCTTACCCGATCGATTCAGCTCGAGTTTACGGGAGCCTATCATCCGCACCAGAAACGCTATGACTACAACCGTGCTCCGTATACCGCGCAGGTAGATGTCCGCCAAACGGACTATATACTGCGTCAATCGGTCGATTATGCGCTATTTCGACTTTTTCGCCACCTCTACATCAACGCGGGGGTTGGCCTTACGCAGCGCTTTCGACACGTGGAAGAAGTAACCTTCTCAGGTATCCAACGGGATAGTGTAGGGATAGAAAACGAAGGGCAACCCGAGGACTTTGACCCGGACACCTATGACGTGGAAGAAAAATTTCGTTTTGGCGGACACCTCCATCTGTTAGCAGAATGGTACCTTTCTCGAAGCCTGACCATCTTCTCGCGTTATCGGGCCGACTTTTATATCGCTTCCCAACAGGATGCTATTGTCTTCCAACCGGCGGTCGGATTTCGTATTAATTTTTAGACTTCACCATGGAAAACGATACTGAGGTAAAAGAGCTTTGGAAAGGTCATCCTCACCCAGCGGTAAATTTTTGGGTTTTTGTCTCCTGTCTTCTGCTCGTTACGGCTCCCTATGCCCTGTATTGTTACGTTAAGACCAAACGGACAATCTACCGCTTAAATACCGAATGGCTTATGGTACAAGACCCGCAATTTGCGGCGGTTAAAGTCGGCGAGATCAAGGAAATCAACGTGCATAAACCGCGAATCTATGGATGGTTAGGCTTGGCTGATTTGCTCGTTAGAACGGAATACGATACGATATATTTGCGGGGGTTGTTAGCGTTTGATGAGGCGAAACGCACCATAGAAAAGCATCAAAAGCAACTACAGACCCAGGATTAGTATGTCATCTTACCCTAGATTTTCTACCTTTACTCGTTAGAAAATCATACTTGGGTGGATATTAGTAACTTTTGTCAGGATCTTGCCGATTTCAAGCTACGCTACGGCCATACCTATGTACCCCCGTACCCGGAATTCTCCGATCTATACCGACAATCGGTTTTTGTTAGGGAAAATCCGGAAGAAGCCCCGAGCTGTCTGAGTGAATTAGCGTTTCCTTTTGAGGCGGACAATTATGCGTGTCGCTGGATGTTTAATTATTATTTATTACGCCAACATGTGCGTGATCATGGAAATGACAATATATCCAATCTTTACCGTCAGAATAGACGGCTATATGCCTGGATACTTCGTCAACGGCAACAAGCCGCTTCCTTATCGCCCACCCGTAAAGCAATGCTGGACGATATTAACTTTTCCTGGGATCGTTCTTTTTCCTCATTTTGGGAACAAATGTTCAAAATGCTGAAGCGCTTTTACAAGAAGCATGGCCATACCCAGGTACCGAGCACGTATGTTGACCAACGGTTGGCGGAATGGGTGAAACGCCAGCGTCGTTTTTCTGACAATCTGACTGCCGACCAAAAAAAACGGTTAACCGATGTAGGGTTTCAGTTTGACATGCCCCGCCAACGGGATTTGACTTTCGAGGTATACTTCAATTTGTTAAAGAAATTCAAGGATGAGCACGGCCATACCAACGTAACGATATATTACCCCAATAAGAAGTTATTTAATTGGGTACGCTCTTTACGACAAAACGAAGGTAGGCTGGAGGAGTCCCGTCGGGCCCGCTTAAAAAGTATAGGGTTTGAATTTAAGTCCGATAAAGCGGCGAAAAAGGCTCAGAAATGGCGGGAACAATATGAGCAAGTCGCTGAGTCATTACGCCTGACCAACAAGCTACCCGATGATGTTCGTCTTCAGAATTGGTACTTTCGGCAAAAAGCCGGTAAATCAAGCGTTACGGAGGAAGAAAAGGAGTTGCTCAAGAAAATAGGCATCATTCTTCCCTGATATCCTCTTGCCCCGGCGGGGAAGCGCTCACGCACAAGCTAATGCTTTACGTTGAGAGACACTCGCCAATGCCCTGGCGAGGATATTGTTCCCACGATCTGGCTACGCTCAGAATCTTCATGGCATGTTTGTAGAATCATGCGAGCTGGCCAGGTGTCCGTTTCTTGGGTGAGTTTGCGGCAGCGGGAACACACCCGTGCAATCTACCGATTGGCAGTGCAGTAGATCATATCTACTTTTGAGCGTTGCTGGCAAATGAAATTGAACCACTTGAGATAGTGTAGCCTCTATGGTATCCAGTAAATACATAGCATGAAGATAAGCAAAAGGGGAGGTAATAGTACGATACTATTGGTAGGCTTGGGAGAGGGTAGGGGGTGCAAAAAGAAAAATTGAAGAACGAAACACTTGACACCCGTAACGTATCGTGTTACGTTTACGTATGATTGAGAGTATCAAACACAAGGGCTTAAAGCGGCTCTATGAGCGAAACGATGTTTCAAGGCTGCCCGCCGAGCACTTGCCAAAGATACGAATGGTCTTAGGGCTAATGACTCGGGTGCAGACCTTGCAAGATATGAATTATCCGGGGTCGGGCTTACATAAGCTCACCGGAGATCTGGCCGGATTTTATGCCGTGAAGATTTCTGGTAACTACCGGATTATCTTCCGCTATGGAGAAGGTGAATTTAAAGACGTAGTTTATATTGATTACCAGTAAGGATTAAGAAATGTTGAAAATGGGTATGCAACCAGAACATCCCGGTGCAATATTAAAAGAAATGTATATGGAACCGCTTGGGCTGACGATTACCGAGACCGCCCAAGCATTAGGGATTGCCCGTAAGAACTTATCGGCTATCGTGAATGGAAGGGCGGGTATTAGTACCGATATGGCCGTTCGGTTATCCGAAGCCTTCAATACCTCGGCGGAGGTGTGGGTCGGGCTGCAAAAAGACTATGATCTATGGCAATCCGAACAAACCATTGATCGCCACGCCATCAAGCACCTGTACGATAACATTCCGGCGTAGTAGGGTAGAGGAAATGTCTAAAACCAATCACCAATTTTATGAAGGCTTCCGAACCGTTAAGAAAGATAGCTGTAGAGTTTGGATTGTAGGGTGTGTCCCAAACATCCTAGGGTAACCATCTGTAATCTGGATCGTTGCAAGATGCGTTGCAGTCCAAATTTGTTCCAGTTCTGCAAAAAAATACCCAAGCCCTACGGGGACTAGTCCAAGGTCGGGGCAACCTGTTTGTGTAGGAAATTTGTAGTAAGTCAAAAACCAGCGGGAACGATTACCGACACCCGACCGACTTCTTCACTAAAAAAATCGCCCATTACGGTATCTACTACGTACATCCTATCTTTATCAACAGATTCTCAATCCACCACCGGAGCAACTAGGGGCAAAGAGTCGGGATACCCTTTTACTAACGCTACTAGCAAATCACCGTGGTAATGTGTAGCAAAGCTTACTGTTTCTAATTCCATCATTACTTTTTTCTGCTTACTTACTTGGTTGAAACGAAGATAATAATCTGATAGACAGTTACTTTACAGTTACTTTTTAGTAGCCAAGTAAGTAACAATTGTATCAAAATTTACCAATCGCCCCGCTCGTTACCAAGGTTTTGGGGCACTGAAGGCACAAGTTAGTCCTCAAAAAGTGGCTTTTAACAGGTAGCCTGCTAGGGTAAACATCCTCAAATAGTTGCTTTTCAAGGTTCCGCCGGAAAAAATATACACCAAAGGTTTAAATAGTTTTTATCCTCAAAAGGTTGCTGTATATTGTTATCTTTCTGATTATCAGATGATTAATGATATATCCCCAAAAGGTGGTTTTTCGTCCTCAAAAAGTTGCTTTAACAATCCCCAAAAGGTTGCTTTAGCGTTACAGGCCGATTAGAATAAGCTTTTTTAGGCGATTAAAGCCAGAAAAGGACGATTTGTCCTGTTCAATGGCAATTCGTCCTCAAAAAGTGGTTTTTTAGCTATATAAATAGTTGATTATCAAGATATTACGCAGCTCTAAAAGGTCGATAGGATCGATTAAAACAATCAACAACATCGATGTGGTTACTACGGTTATTATTCAATACAGCCTCTGAGAATGATCACATACTCTAGTATGTACGGTGAGCATAAGTGTCCTTATTAGCGTGATCAATAGCGATAGCAATATCCTAAAATCGGCAGTTTACTCGGGGAAACAGTGTATAGTTGATGAAATTTTGAATGAAGACATTTGAGTCTAAGTTTATTGAACAGGGCAACACTTCATATGACTTTTTCCCATTATTAATGCCGTTTTTTCCGCTTTTTCATGTCTTATACGCGTATTCCATATGTGTGGAATGACCATTTTCATATCGTTTTGAACGAATACATGTAGCGAAGCTTCCCGTTAGTCACGGATTGGTTGTACTCTCCCTTTTTATTTTGGTAATTCAAAACAATGTTGTTCAATAACTAGACGGCAAAAGTCTGAAATTGTTTGACGGTCAGAAAGAGCTATACAATAACTGACTAATATAATGAAGTCAGGTAAGCAAAACCACAGACGTAAAACATCTGACGGTACCAGCAAAACCCTAGACAGTTCTGCGATACATTTATATTACCCTCTCAACCTAGCTGCTATGATCGTTTCCATCCAACATACGCCCGGCACCATCAAAAAACAATTTTTTCAAATCGAAACAGTTTGCGATTTCGTAATGCATTACGTGGATGTAGCGGCGAAGATCAATATCTACTTTGAAACAGTGAATGAGCAGCTCACGTATTTCCGCTATTTACAAGACTTTTTTGATGCGGTTTCAGAGGCTCAACAATTCTCTGAGCGCAAATGGCAATCCAGTATTAATTCCTTATCAGCCGACTTTGATACTGCTGCTTAGTAAAAATATAAAAAACATTTAGTGTTTTTAAAAAGTTTATGTAACTTGGCTAACGTTGTTGCTATTCAACAGCTTTAATACACTTACCATGTTTTCGAATGGCTATTGAGTGATTTGTAAAAAATAATACTTCTCCGCCTGAATCGGTAAGTACTGTATACCGCTGATAGCAGGTATTTCAAAGACATTATCACTATTTCCTATTCATGAAAAATGTATTCATTTCATGCCTGGCATTGGTGTGTCTAATAATGACACACTGTCAAGAAGAAGGGTTTCTTCGTCAGAGAGAGGAGGAGGGTTGCTCAAATATGGATTGTGAACAGGCTGATCCTATCATCCCACTCTCTCAACCTGAGAAGCCACTACCTCCATCAACTCCAAAAAAGAACATAGTTGATTTTCTCTCTCAACAGAAAAAGCAATGCCAAGGGCAAGGTTCGCCTGTAGTATGGATGTATGTTACCATTGGATACGGAAAAGGGGGGTATACTGGTCTTGACCATCTTTTTAGAATAAACCGCACCTCGTATGTACGTGCTATGGAAAAAGCAATATCTGGCTTTTTACGACCAGTACACTGAACTGGTTAAACGCCTTCGACAGAACCCCCACTGCCCGGAAACCCGCTCTTTGAATGAGCATTTTCGTGACCTCTTCAAGCGCTTAGATATATCCCGGCTCCCCGCTCAGCAACAGATGAGCTTTGAGAAAATTGTTCAGCAGATGAGCGCATTGTTAGACGATAGGGAAGGGGAAGAACAAGAACTTGACGAAAAGGTCTCCCGTGTTCACGGCGATCGTGGCTAAAGTGAAAAAAAAGTAATGTCTCACGGTATACTTTATACCTAACCGAATGGTACAATGATGCGTAACACGATCCAACAAATCGAAGCCTTTCAAAATACGAATGGAATCCCCACCTTCTACGTAGCAACCAACCAAGAGAATCAACGGTTTATTACTAGCCAGATTCACCCCAGTGCTAATAAAACCTCGTGGCAAGCGATTTCTACTCGTCAATATGAATCAATAAAAAAAGAGCTTGCCTCTGCGCCAGTGAATTTGACCAAACGACCGTCTAGCTATTATGTGAAATTGGAGGATGGCCGTGAGGTAGGCTTACCCTTCAAAAGCAATCATCCTGCTTATGAAGCAGCGCGTGAGGCCCAATACTACTTACAAGACCGGGAACGTCATTCCGGGACAACCCAGGAAACAACGCAGTTGATGAAGTCTCTTCAGGAGGGACTCGAGAAGCCAGTGGCCGGCGGCCCGGTGTCTGTACAGACTACTGAAACAAAAAACACGTTAAATACATCGTTTGTGCAAGCACTACGTCAGTCTTCTAGATTGATGAAGCAGGATTATTTGGAGGCCATGCAACGCGAAAAGAACGCAAATCAAGCGTATGTGAAACGTAGCACTTCGCTTTCAAAAACAGGACGGAACACTTTTTTGACCGATCATGAGCGTAATGATTTTACGATGAAAGATGGTCATAAAGCTTCCTACAATATAGATCGTATTGAGCAGATATCTTCTGTTGTAAGTGGTCATCATCAAGATCAGCTACCGCTTCCCGCCACCTCAAAAAAAGAAGAAATACTCGATCAGGCGTATCGTAGGATGTGGCAAAAGCGGCACCACGTAGCACCCTCAACACTACAACAGCTCCGAAAAGAACTAGAGCAAGACCCAACCCTTACCAACGCTGAGGTGGTCCACTGTGGACGCGGCGGCACCCCTGTGGATCACCGGAATGCCGCCGTTGCCTCGGTGGCCGCGGCCACCGTGAACCACGGTCAGGATACTACCCAATATCAAGATAAAAGAGCTCGTATCGAAACAATGGGGAATAAAACATTGCAATCCAACGAATTGATTGAACACTACTATTTACACAGAAAACAAGGAAAAACGCATGATAAAGCACTTAATGAACTAGCTAGTCATCTTACTAGGAACGTAAGTATTACTTCAGAGCCCAACCGTTATCAAGAAATTGTGCTGGGAAAACAGGATCATCACCAGCTTAGTCAACGGAACTACCAAGAAGTAACCCGTCAGTTTAAAACGATTGAAACCATGCATCAATCGGTAGACCATGCTTCGGGTGTGCAACGACTTGTATCTACTAAGGACAAACGATTAGATCGCGCTTTTTCTGTTACCAGTGCGCTAAAAACTACTGTTGAACCAAGTAATCAAGCGAAAGGGGGGGTACCGGGTTTGAAACAGCACACAACGGATCATTCTTCATCCTTACCAGATGGTTATAAAAAGCTACTGAGTAAAGTAGATAGGGAGCAGCGTTTAGTAAAGCATCAACGACTTGAGGGATTGAATACTGAGTTCGTCACGCAAGGCACAGGGTTAACTTCTGAGTCTAATGCTCAACAAAGGGGGAAGGGTAAACCTAGTACTCAGCATACCGAACTAAGGAAAAGCTACCCTAATCTATCAGAAGAGAAAATTTCCCGATATGCAACGATGATGGAGAAAAAACCAAACCAGCCACTGTCCCCGAGCAATCAGGTTGAAATTGACGTCTAAAGTCTTCCGTTAAAGCGGAGGGTTTCTGACCCAGTAATGATACTATGAAAAAGTGGATGATAGTTACTAACTTATACGCATGAGGAGCACGCAAGAATACCGAATAGCTGAAACACTTACTGAGTTCCTACAATCCAATGACGTGATCATTTACGACGAAAATAACCCTCAGAAGGTAAAGCAGCAGGGAAATGGAAAGGAATTAAAGCAGACGGGGATTCAGTATTTGCCGAAAAAAAAGTATACGTATCAGCAGGCTGAACATCGCGTAGAGAGGCGCCTAATACACTTAATAAGAAAGGAATTAATTTGGATTAAAAGTCAAGTTTAAATTCAATTATTTAATCTTCAAAATAACTTGTTTCATGCAATCAATTTAATACACATAATTTTGAGTAGAAATGTTAACGGTGATAAGAACAAAATGATTGACTCTCGAGTCTTTGTGAAATCCCTGAAATATATCTATTATTTACAGTATACTCAGCATTATTTAACTACTCCAACCCATGTTATCATGAAAAAAGAAAATATAAGATTTGTATTAATTAGACTTCCCTATTTAGTTGGTGGGGCTGCGGCATTTTATGGTATCTTATTTGGTATTAATTCGCTTGTCATTTACTGTTTTGTGGCTACTGCTTTATATAGGGTACTACACTCCTTAATAGCAGGAAAATGGTTTCAACGCCAATGGCATGGCTTACAAACAACTAATCGAAATTGGTACTATTTTTTTATAACCTTTCTAGTATGGTATGGTTATCACTTTTTCTTAACTGATTATGTTTCTCCTGCTTTGAATGTGATTGTTCAAACAATCTCACTCATTCTGATGCTTGTCTTTGCAAGGAATATATACATTCAATTTCGTAAAGAATTTAGATCTATTAATCGCTAGCCCACATTCGTATCATCAAAAACTAGAAATATCTTTTTCTGATTATGGAAACGCCTTCGCTTGCGTTCACTGAAAAATGCATAAGGTTATTCAATTGCATTGATTGATGAGACAATTCGCGGTATTTCATGCGATGAAAGGTAAAGGCATCGGTGGCCAGTTTGGTCGGCATATCGATAGGACACGCCCAGTTGCGAACGCTGATCCAAGCCGGACTCACCTCAATCAATTCGTTAAAAAGCGCAGCGTACAGCAGAAATCAACCAGACCAGTAAAAGAATCTATTCTCGTACAGTAGATTCACTGAATTGGATCCAATGGCCAAAACTACTTACTGTACCAAGAGAAACACGCTGGCTTACCAATTGTGACCTCCAATTTGTTGCAATTGCCCGCACCTGCTCGGGCTAGAAGTAGGTCAAATGGAGGAAATTTATAATTACATGGTTCAACTAAGGCGATCATTAGTCCCCCTGCAAAGGAGCAGCTGGAAATCGAAACCATAGGGACTGCTAGCTGTCCCTAACCTCCAATTTGTTTTAATTATCTTCGCAATAATCTGATAATGAGCTGCTTACAGCTCATATGATCCCTAGGAACCAGAAGGTATTCTAATAGGAATGAGCCAAAAATAGTAGGAAAAGTGCCCTTTTGCCCAGATCATCATGATCATTACTAATTGATCGGGTTGACCTATAACCTCCATCTTGTTTTAGTATCAGTGTAAATCTCTAATTATCAGTTAGTTAAATAACCTCCTTTTTGTTGCAATTGCCCGCTGACCTCCTCTAAGTTTTAGTATGAACTCCAATTCGTTGCAACATACCTCCTTTTTGTTGCAATTTGCCTCTTTTGTGTTGCAATATCCCTCCTTTTTGTTTTAAACAAAAATGTAAATTACTGAAAATCAATTGGTTATGAGCAGTGTAAATAACTAATTATAATAAAATCAATAATTAAAAGTAAATGTTATTTTTTCATATTATTTGGATAACATTGGTTATTGAAGCAAAAAAACACGCTATACTTATGAAAAGTACTTTTTAACAACTAAAACAAAAAGGAGGTGTGTTGCAACAAATTGGAGGTGAACTAAAACACATTGGAGGAGGGTCATGCGGAAAATGATAGGAATTCTGGTGCAGAAGGCTAATTTGCCCAAAATTTAGTAACTATGCTGTTTCCGTATCTTCCATCCGACAAAACGATTGCCCAACATAACGAGTTTGTGACGGGTCGGTTTATGCTCCAACTCAACGAGCTGCGGATGTTTACTTACATGCTGCTACAAATCAAAAAAGGGGATAAAGAATTTCGAGAAATTCACATTCCGTGCCGGATCATTGGTGGGGCAAATGCTAAAGTACACTACTCCCAGATTCGGGATACCTGTAAGACACTAACGGAGAAAGTGATTCATGTCAATGAGATTTCGGAAAAGGGGAAGCGACGAACAATCAATATCCCCTTATTCGCCATCAGTGTCTATGAGGATGGTGAAGGGTTCGTTCGGGCTCGCTTTAATGACCAAGCCAAACAGTACTTACTGAACTTAACCAAGAATTTCACCTATACTCAGTTTAACCAATTGATGCGGGTTAGCTCGGCGTTTGGGTACCGAATCTATTGGTTACTGAAGCAATATTCCGATTTTGGGGAACGAACCTTTGCGCTAGCCGAGCTCAAGAACATGATGATGTTGGAGGATAAATATCCCAATTTTTCCAATTTTCGGCGCCGCGTCTTGGAACCTGCCCAAAAGGAATTAGAGAGTACGGATATGCGGTTTACCTATCAGGCCGTTAAACGGGGACGCAGTGTTCACAAGATTAAGTTTACGTTTGCCGGAAAATTGCGAAAAAAAATCGTGAAAAAGTCAACCTCCCCTCCAAAGAAAAGAAAAGCTACTATTTCCACCATTCAGGATGCAGCAGCACCCATACTGACTACCCACCGGACGGCGTACATCCATGAGTGGCTGATACGGTTCGGTGTACTTCCCCTGCAAGCCGAGGAATTTCAGCTAGAAATACCAGAATCCAAATTATACTCAGTAATCTACCGATTCGTCTGCGATTTAGGGGAAAACGAAAATCCAACCAGCTACTGCGATAAACTGTTACATACCCTAAACCTTCTACTACGCAAAGCCGCTACTCAACCCTTATCCGAGTAGTAAGTACAATCGGCGGCGAGGATCTGCTACTAGTCAATTTTTAAGATCTACCCAGCACGCCTTCCTTCAGGAGTTTAACCCAAAAGAAGCCCCCAGGGATAAGATATTGAACAACGAAACTTGGGTATTCTAGCTGGTTTGCTGGCAAGTTTGTTAGGCACACTACTTTCGGATAGCAAGCTGCCTGTAATAGGTATCGTAGTATATGCTATCTGGATAAACCCTATCGGTTGTTCTGAAAGTTACGCGTCGAGCGGCCTAGCTTTACGGCTAGACTACCCCCCCACCAAGCCATCGGAATATAGGCTAAAGTCAGATCCGCTACAACAAACCAGACGGGGGCTGGAATTACCTGACTGGCGACAATACCTCCGATCAGAAACACCCCTCCCACCAGCAGGGCCATGAGCATTTTCCGGGTCGCCGCAATCCAGCCAGCGGTCAGAGCCCCGCACAGGGTTCCCAGCGCGTGGGCGAGAAACGGAAAAATAAAATACTCGATGCCTACCGTAGGCATGACCTGGGCGATAGCTTCCATATCTTGGGGGTCATCCACCCCTGGTAAAGGCAACAGGGCGTAGCCAGTTTGCACCAGACCCAGGTTGACAATGCTCCCAATGATCCAGCCGCCCAGTACGGCCAAAGTATTTTTCACAGTAGGATTCATCAAGGACAACGGAGTTGGATTAGACAATACTTTTAAGGGACAGCCAGGAAATGGTGGAACGAGCCTCAACCAAAGACAACATAGTAAAAAACTGGGGGGGATGAAAGTTTTTACCCAGTAAAGTGAAAAGGGAAGCCCAAGATTTGGGCTCTCATTCTGAAAAAGTGACTGCACTGGAAAAGAAGAGGTGCTCATTTCAAGTATCTTCTTGCCATACCAGTAAAAAAGGATGCTGTACGGACTGCCGGTTCTCAATGGGGGAGGTGCTGCTACCGGGCAGCTGGCGGGGCAAGCGCTGGGCGAAGAATTCGGCAGTCGTACGACTGGCACAGCGGATGTAGAGGGCGTCACCCTGGTAGCTGACCAAGTAGTCTTGATTAGACCGAAGCTGAAGCTGGGCTGCCACTTGGGATAACAGGGTTTCTTTCTCGAGAGCATTCATCCTAAGGGCAAGGTAAGATTATTTTCTTAGAAGCTGTTTAAATGCTCAGAAAAGTAAGTGGCTGGTCACCCACCTCATGGCATGAACGTCGGATTTTTTCCAGTGAGGAACGCCCCGCGAGGAACGCCGGGTGGAGGCCACTCAATGGCTTGCCATACCGCTAAAAGTCTTCATGGATGTTCAGGCTATTGTCTTTGCGCTGGCTAACGCGTTAATTCCAAGTCATAGGTAAACGCTCTTAACTGTAGTATGTACATAAGAAAATTAGGGGAAAAATAATGTTATTGAAAGAAAAGATTCAGGGCAAGGGATGCAAGAAAACTAAACCGATGTCAACTATTGATAAGTGACTCCAAGACCCCGACATCCGTAATGAATACGAGGCCACTAAAAAAGAGTTGGTTCTATCAGAATTATTTAGTGCCCTGATGGAAGAAGACCAGAAATCAGTGCGTCAACTTGCCAAAGAAGCGGGTATTTCCCCTTCGGTGATACAAATCATCCGAACTGGCAAACAAGAAGATATTAAGCTGACTAACTTTATGTATATCACCGAAGCGTTGAGCTATCATCTGGAACTCGTCAGCGATCAGGGCAAACAGCGTATTCCTTTACATCAGGTATCGCCATAGGATAGCTATGAAACCGAAGAAAGTAAAAGTAACTATATTGCTAGATAAAGATATGGTAGATTTCTTCCGTAAAGGTGGTCGTGGCCATTAATTCAGTATTAACAACGCATTACGGGCATTTGTAGCGGTAGAGCAAGTAAAACAATCATGACAGAAAAAGAAAAGATAGAGGCCGCTATTCAGGAATTCAAACCAGCACTGGAAAAGCTGGATAATGAATTTGTAGGTCAAACCATCGGGGTAGCCAGGGCAATGGATGAAATGCGTAAAAATCTGGATGCTATCGAAGAAGTTTTAGATCGGCGCGAACATGACCGAGCGGCACAAATGGGCTATCGGGAATTAAGCTCTACGTTCATCTGGTTACAACGAGCTCTTGGCGGATTACAAGATGTCCAAAACCATAAGCATACATTAGTCGCTGAAATCGCGATGGCTTTGGGTGTACCCGTCTACGAAAAAGTTACCCCTTATGTCGATGCGGTATTGGATTCGGCTAAAGTCCTCACCAAAGAACAAAAGGAACTGAACCGTAAGCAATCCGATGAACTTTATGCACAGCTCAAAGCTGAGGGCAAAACGATCATGGATTACATGGAAGAAAAGCGGCAGTCGTGTAAGACAGAGTAGAGGACTAGCGTTTCGTAAAGAAATCATCCACTTTGATGTTAAGCACCTGCGCCATACGGTAGGCGTGAACAATGGTCGGGGCTTGCTCGGCGGCTTCAAAGCGTCTGATCTGGCGTTCGTCAATATCCACTTTTCCCGCTAAAGCGGCCTGTGATAATTGGGCAAGGTTTCGGTAGTGTTTCAGGTTTGCGGCAAAAATGGGCAGTATTTCCTCACGGGTAAACATGCGGGAAATTCTCACTTATGTAAGAAAATCGTAAGGACGTTTTCTCCCTGAACGGATTTTGCACTACCTTCACTGATAGGGTAGGGGAGTTGGCAAAAAAGTGTACCCCCTGTCTAGAAATAGTATTATTAAAATAAAGTTGGTTATAAAAACACGGGGGGTTAATTCTTGGCATTTTCCTAAAAATCACCTGTGTTTCATCCAACAAAATTTCACGCATGATTGAGGTGATTCCTAGTCTTCCGTATTCGCTCTATGAGGTGCACCGCAAAGAACAGGCGTTGCTTTTCCTGCAACAAACCGCCGTCTTGGAAATGGCCGAAAAACGCATCTATTGCGGGCGGCTTGGTCACTTGATTACCCAGTGTAGGGAAGAGTTCCCAAAAGTGCCGTATAGCTCTCAATGTTACCTTTACATTCAACACCTTAACTAATCATGGCTTTGCCATGGAAACGGGTAGAAAAAAAATACTCTGCTGTTAAGCAGGCTAGACAATACCCATGTGAATGTTCTATAACATTTACATAACAAGTATTCCCAAAGAAAAACTGGCCAAAGCGATTGATACCTTGATTGATGCGTCTGTCCAGATACATAAAATCACGGTCACAATGGAAGGCTTAAGCGGTAAGATTGATAAGCTCTCTACCGAGTTGTACTTTCACTATAACGAAGACAATAAGCCGGACTGAATAAAAAGCCAGCGGCGGCAATAATGCGCTAAAACATGCAGAATGACGGGCGTTCTCGTCGATCTCGTGTTCAATGACCGTATCATTACACCCTCAACTGAACGAGAAACGGCCTAATTGTAGGAATAAAGCCAGAATTACCCCGACTTGACGGCAATCTTAGACACCTTCAGCCCGTCTTGGGTTGCCCGGTAGAGCCGTAGCTTAAAGGTATCATCGGCGGTCTTCTTGTATTTGACCTGCTGCACCTGGATAAGCTTTTGCGAAAGTAGGGTGTATTCAATCTCGTTGATCTCAATCAGGGCAATCCCAAGCTTCAGACAGGTTTCTTCTAAGGTCTTATCCGGATAACGGCACAGGTGGCGCAAGACCGATAATTCATGTTTGCTAAGTTCCATAATCAGCAGGGTAGGGGTTAAGAGCATCGCGCAATGGGTATGTCGGTAAATTTGGTGGTATAATGCGGGGAAAGCAAGCTCGGCGTTAATTGCCAGCTTTGTGTTTTCTGGGTGCTCATGGTGGCTCCCAGCTTGATCGTCTTCGCCCCAAACCGTCCGTTTAAATCATCCATTGCCTTCATGACGCGGTTATCTGGGCGGCATACCGCTTGCACCTGCTCAAAGATCGGCTCCGGCTGCTTGTCTGTACTTTCAAATAAGTTGAGCTGGCGTTCATTCTCCGGCACTAAGCCCGAAACGATCACCCCGCATTTATTGTACTTAAAGTCTGAACGAAATATTTGCTCTAACGCTTGGGTGGCATAGCGGATCAGATCACGGCTGTCGTTGCTGGCAATCGGCAATGTCCACGTAAAACTACGGTTCGCCGCGCGATTGCTGTATTGAGGATCGTCCTTCCGGTAACGGTTGGTCTGAATGAACACTTGCAGGTAATTGGCAATGCTGCTCTCTTTGCGAAGCTTCTCGGCACATGAGGCCGCGTGAGTGGCCACGGCTTCCTTGATGGCCGAAAGATCGGTTTCAAGCTGCCCGAAGGTTCTAGACGTACAAATGTTCTTCTTGGGCTTGCTGATCTGCTCAAGCGGAATACATGGCCGTCCGTGTAGCTCATGCCATAAGCGTTGCCCAACAACGGTCATTTGCTTGCGGACGAAGTGCTCCGGCGTGTTATACAAATCAAGGGCGGTGTATATCTTATGTTCGGCGAGTTTCTTTTGATACCTTCGGCCTACGCCCCACAAGTCGCCTACGGGCGTAAGCCGTAAGAAGGCTTCCACCAGTTTCGGGTGTTCCAGCACGTAAATTCCGTTGTGGGTCAGACTTTTTTTGGTGATGTGGTTGGCGATTTTGGCGAGCGTCTTGGTCTTGACAATCCCTAAACAGGTCGGTATTCCGATATGCTTCTTGACGCGGGTTTTGACCTCGTTTCCTAAAGCCGAAAGGTCATGACCACCAAAGCCCCCAAAATCTAAAAACTGTTCGTCAATGCTGTACACTTCAACATTGGGTATCAGCGATTTGACCTCTGCACAAATTCTGCCGCTCATGTCACCGTAAAGCGTATAATTACTACTATACACCCGAATATCTTCCATTTCGGCCAGTACCTTGATCTGGAAGAAGGGCGTACCCATGCCAATACCGAGTGATTTTGCCTCATTTGATCTCGAGACCACGCAGCCGTCTTTATTCGAGAGAACCACCACAGGCTTATTGACTATATCGGGATTGAACACCCGCTCACAAGAAACATAAAAATTATTCGCGTCTAAAAGTCCGATCATCGCTCACTATTATTCCCGGACATCCCGCACCACGTGACTGACCACGCCCCAGATGGTGGCTTCTTCATCGTCTACGACGGTATCATCATAATCGGGGTTTTCAGCGGCTAAGATCATTTGCTGGCCGTATCGGCTCTGTTCAATCTGCAAGCGTTTGACCGTGAACCCGGCGTAAATAGCGGCAATGATAATGGAGCCGTGTACGGGGGTTAAGCTTCGGTCTACCACGAGTAGATCATCATCAAAGATGCCTGCACCGATCATGCTATCGCCTTTGGCGCGTATCATAAAGGTGGAACTCGGATGCTGGATAAGCTCCTCGTTCAAATCGATTTTATTTTCTTTGTAATCTTCCGCCGGGGATGGAAACCCTGCGGCAACCCCTCCGGCAAATATGGGAAGTTTGATCTTGGTATTTTGAACGGGGCGATACAGCATAATAAGAATATCAGTTTGTGGTTTTGAGGTAAAAATAGGAATTTCACCCAAATTGTTTTCTTATTTAAAGAATATTATTCTTTAAATAATAACAACACCTTACACTGAAAGTGTATCTGTTTGATTATCAGTGATATGGGAACATATACAGAACATACCCATGAATGCCATAGCAAGCAAGAGGAATTATTCCCACAGCCCAGCTTTACGAGTGCGGGCGTGGGTTTCTTGCTCAGCGTAAAATCCATCACTGTAGCGGGTATAGTCCCGCACATAGCCCTGTTTGACCATCAACCCGCCCAAGTCTTCCCCCTTGATAAAACAATGCATCACCGGGCGATTATAGCGGTCTACGTCCATCATTTAACATTCGGGGTGATTGCGGCCAATCAGCGATTGTAGAGCCAAGCGGCTATCCTGATAATACGGCTCATCTCGTTCCGGTGCATCTATGCCCCACACCCTGAATTTCTGACTGCCGCTAATGAAGTTATCGCCGTCAATCACATAGCTGACCGGGTAAAAGCGATAATTGGCGCGGCCTCGGTCTTTATTGGGGGTAAGCTTATCGCTCTGCTTGGCGTAAGTGCTGGCCACAACCAAAGTGAGAACGATCACCATGCACACCGCAAAGTAGAGTAGGGGCTTCATCGCTCAGGCCGCGTACTGATCGGCGGCACTGTGATAGATTGGGTCGGCTTTGCTTTTCTTAATCTCAACGCCGGACACCATCATGGTATACAGCTTGGTTTTATCAATATGAGGGCTAACCTTCACCAAAAGTGTACCGCGTTCGGTATGGGAAGCATGGCCGATGTTGATTACCTTTTTGTCCATCCATCCGATTAAATCATACGTGTAAGTGATGAGTGGCTGCGTAGCGGAGCGGACAGGCCTTTACGTTTGGTAATTTCCCCGCCCCACGTGAGAGCTTTGTAGAGTTTGGTCTTATCGGACGGCTCATCCACTTTAATGCGAATAGTGCCGCGTTTGGTTTTGAAGGCATAGCCAAGCTTGGTGCGGGTTTTTCAGATATAGCCGTACAGATCGTAATACGCTCTTGCTTGGCCGGACATAACAATCTCCTTCATCATACTGTCACAATTACCAGTCTACGGCCTTCTGATTGGTTTAACCAGAGAGCGGAAAATTCTTATCCACAGGGGACTGGTAAATTCTTTGGCTTTACCCAAAACAATACCGTTAACATAGTTCTTATATAAAGAACATGGACGCTCTCTTTCCCAATTCGGTCTTTCTATTATGTGAACGATTTATTGCTCAACGTTCATTGCTTTATCTTGAGCAAACGGTTGTACTGAAAATGACCAACGATCGATGGTATGATAATCCGCTCGGGCACACTATCACCATGAAGCGGGAAGGGTTCCCAAAAGTGCCATATAGCTCACAATGCGATCTTTATATACCATGTCTAAATTAATTTGTTAGTATTCCCCGTTGACCACTTTATAAAGCGTTGCCCGGCTACAAGAAAACCGCACCATTAATTCTGGAATCGTAAACGCGTTGGAGTCATAGAGTAATTTCAGTTCTTTTTGATCTTTATCGGATAACACCCGCTTACGGCCACCGATCCTACCGCTTGTCCAGATCAGGCCAGGAAGATTTTGCACCACTGGCCACATCGGAAAATATCTTCTCCACTTCTGCGCCTGTAAGCGCGTCAATCTGCGTGTCTAATTTCTGGTCTTTAGTAGAAACACGCCATGCGATGGGCGGGCGTATCCGAAAATCATCTTTGCTCGCTAAAGAAAAAGTATATAAATCCGTTTGTTACGGTAATGACCCTTTACTGAATTTCGGACCGTGGAAAAATAGAAAATCGGCCGTTATTGACTACGTTGTTATGCACCTCTTGGGGTGTTTTATATCCAATAGAACTATGCGGTCTAAACCGATTATATTCTTGTCTCCATGCTTCAATCTTTTCACGAGCATCTTCTAGCGATAAGAACCAATTGACATTCAAGCATTCATCTCGGAAACTTCCATTGAACGACTCAATATACGGATTATCGGTCGGTTTTCCTGGCCGGGAGAAATCTAGCGTGACTTTATTGTCGTAAGCCCATTTATCTAAGGCCTTGGAAATAAATTCACTACCATTATCTACCTGAATGCGCTTCGGCAGGGTGTTATTTATCTGAGCGAGGTGCTGCATAAACGAAACAACATCCTCCCCTTTTATGGACTTACCAGGATAGATGCCCAGACACTTTCTACTAAAATTATCCACCACAGTTAAGGCACGGAATCTTCGTCCGTCGAAGAGCTGATCGCAGACAAAATCCATGCTCCAGCACTGATTAATAGTAGACATTGCAATTCGATCTAACCGGTGGGAACAGCTTCTGCTTCTTCGGGGGCGCTTGCTACGCAAATTCAACCCTTCCAGCTTGTAGAGCCTATAAACTCGGTTTCTACTATCTCTCCACCCCTCTCTACGAAGTAGAATATGAATCCTGTCTAGACCGTATCTCACTCTAGTCATCGCTATTTCTCGCATACGCTTTCGGATGGCCTGCTCATCTCTAGCTTGCGATTGATAATACCACATGGATCGATGCAGCAAGACAAGCTTACAAGCTCGTCGTATTGGGATTCGGTAATCATCCATCATTTGCTGGGCTAATTCCTTGCTCTTAGCAGGCTTCAGAGCTTTTTTTTGATGACATCTTGAAGCATCTGTTTATCTAAAGACAGATCAGCTACTAGTTTTTTTAATTGCGCATTCTCTTCCTTAAGTTGACGGAGCTCGCGTAATTCACTGATCCCTAAACCACCAAATTTCTTTTTCCAATTGTAAAAAGTAGCCTCGCTGATGCCCATCTTCCGACATACTTCTTCGACCTTGGTTCCTGTCTCTGCCTGTTTGAGGGCGAAGATGATTTGTGATTCGGTAAACTTAGACTTTTTCATCGTTTTGCTATTTAGTTAATACTACGATTTAAAAGCCGAATTTCTCTAATTTACACTGTCCGATTTTTTGGTAAGAGGTCACTATTGGACTGTTGATATCAACTAAGCCTGTAGCTTTAAGATACTCTTTGAATATTTGGCTGCTTTCACCTCTATTTTGTATATACATTGTTACCTGCTGGCTTTTTTTCATTTGTAAAATACTTATCCAATTTATCCAAAAATCGCTCATCTGACATCCCAGTCCTGTTAAAAAAAGCTACACTTCCTTTTTTAATGTCTGGATAGATTCTTATTTCACAATAATATCCACCCCCACCACCTGCGTGGGCAAAATACTTGTTACCATCTAATTCTCCCGTAAACCAAGACAAACACATGCCTGTATTTTCACCTTTATTAGTTTTGTTTTCTTGAAAAAGCATGAGCTTGTACTCTTCCGATATTAAGTTATTTTCGCTTTTTAGAAGTTCTTGAAGATAGGCTACAAATGCGGTTGGCGTTCCAATGAGTCCGCCATAGGATGCCCCATTCACATAAAAATTGTTGAACGAACGCCATTTCCCCTCGGCTTCTCCCATAAACTTGGACTTGTCTATAAAAAAACCCAATACAAGATTAGAGAATGATATTTTTTTATGATAACCTTTGGCGTGCCTTTCGTTGTTAACAATTTCAAAAGTCAGGCTGTGAGGATTAATTGGTAACTTTCGGATTATATTTTCTGTGACATATTCTTCGTATGTTTTTCCCGATACCTTTTCAATTAGTTGCCCCAACATAACATAGCCCAAGTTGGAATAAGCAAATTTTTCATTAGGTTCAGATTTTGGTTTAGCGTTTTTTTCGAAAATCGATGAAAAGAAGTCGTTTCTGTTAAATGTTGTATGCTCACTGTCTAAATGTATCCAATTGAGTGGAATAGGGTTTGGTATTCCTGCCGTATGGTGAAGCAGTTGCTTCACAGTGATTACTGTTCCATACGAAAATTCAGGAAAGTACTGACTGACGGGTTTGTTTATATTTATTATCCCTTTCTCGAATAGCTGTAAAATAGCTAATGCGGTAAATGTTTTGGTTACAGAAAAAGCATGGTAAGTGATGGACGAATCCACTTCCTTTTTTTTTGCAATGTCAGCAAAACCCATTTGAAAGGATTTTAAAACGCTGTCTTGATCAAAATACAAGTACTGAACAGAAGGTGTCTTATTGCTTTGTACTTGTTCTGTTAACAGTTTGTCTATTTCATCCATGTGTGTTTTTGTCTGGGAGTGGCAAGAACTTATCATTACCATGATCATGATTGTCATTGGTGTTTTCATCGCTTGCAAGTAACATCGAATAAACGTAATTCAAGTTTATGTTAACTAGATAAGAATTTTTTAAGAATAATGGACTGACTAGGAGAAGGAATATCTATGCTCTTTGTTATCAAATTAGATAGATAAGGACTGAAACCAGCGTTAGACTAATTACGTGAGCGGTTCCAGTAATGAGGGCGAAAGTAGTAGGTTTTTTCATGATCGGGATGACGGCATTGGTAAAGGTGGTGGTTAGAGCAATGCCAATGCCTACCGTTAATCCTAGAAAAATAGCCGAGGATAAGGAGTTGATACGTAAATGATAGTTCAGTAAGCCAATAGATACTGAAGCGATAAAACAGCCGATTAAGGGGATAATGTAGTAAATATTGGTTTCTTTCCATTGGTCGGGTCGTTCAAACCCCATCGCTTTTTCCCATTGTTTACCAAAAGCAAATTGTCGGTGCCACATACCGCTAAAGGCAGAATAGGTAAGCGTAGCAATCACTACTCCCAGCCAATTGATTTCGGAAAATGCGAGGTTCATACTGGTTTATTTCTTTTTAGAACGCATGGCTTTTACTTTCTTAACGGACGTGTCGGCTACTAAATTTTTATACTCTTCAGATTCTGCCCCGTACATCGCTACTTTCCCGTCTTGGTCACTATGGATGCCCCAACCGTACTGTTTGGTTAGGGGGGAAGCTCGAAAACAAGGTTGCCCTTTAGAAAAGAATTTCTCTCGTTCTTCAGCGTGCTCACTTTCGCCGATTTCTTTTCGGATGGCATGTACGGTGAAAAATATATCATCCGAGGTATATTGGTAGGGATGATTATGCAGCAAATCAAATTGATAGTTGGCTACGGACTTTTTATCGCCTTTGGTGGGGGTACTTGTCCAGATACTGCGCGACTATCTTCAGCAATTTCAATCAGCGTATTTTGGTAGTTGGTGGAATGCTGTTTCATGCCTTAGATTCTTTCTGTTCCAAGGATCGGTATATGTACGAAAGATAGTACATCTGCTTTAGAAATCGAAGAACCTAATTGGAAGATTCTTTTGGTAAGAGGTCATACGGTAGTGCCCTATTTCTTCTCAGGAATACAATAGGACGAAATATTCTCTAGCTCATTTTTTTGGTTAAACTCGTAAACATCGCACGCTGTAATTAGATTTACTCGTATTCCGTCCCGTTTGAATTCCCCGGTTCCCCGAACAACTACCTTGTTGTTGGTCACTATGGTATCTTCTGTTCTGAAATCTGTTTCAACTGACCCAAAATATTCCGCAGTACGCTTACAGTTTTCAACGACTTTTGATTTACCCTGAAACACCTCTTCACCGATGATATTCCACGTGATTGTTTCAGACAAATAGGGGTAAATCTGTTCAAAATCTCCATTTGAAAATGCTACGGCTATATCTCGTTGTTCCAATTCCAGAGTTTTCATGTGTAAAATTGTAAGGTTATAAATTTAATATCATCGCTCTATTAAGATGGACTCGGCGAAAACGGAATCCGGTGGCCGTCTTTTTCTAATACGATATTATAACCCAGCGCCGATACCACCCCAACAAAGATTTTCAGGCGCATATCTTCGGATTTACCCGACCGGATATTCTGAGTAGCAATGGCCGATACTCCAGCCTCTTTGGCTAATTGGCGTACTGATTTATCATCTTCTTCCATCAACGTCAAAAGCAACTCGGATAAAGCTAGTTCCCGGTATTCTTCTTGATGGGTTTTGGCAAAGTCCGGGTCTTGCATTTCACGCTCAAAGGTGCTCATTAGTTTATTCGTCTTCTTCTTGCTCATAATAATTGTCCTCCTGTCCGCGTTGTTGATAATCTGCCATCAACTGAAAGAGGCGCAACACTTTCTATCGATCTGCCGGGGCGAGTGATTGGTAATACTCTAAGCCTTGGCTCTTGCCCTTATCAGAGTAAAACCACTCAATGACGTACCGTGTCCCCTGATAGGCAATAGATTCTTTCATATGACAATCGTACAAGTTAAGTTGTACAATGTCAAGGGATTTTAACAATTAGCGATAGTGGAAATTATCAGATTTTGAACCAACATGCCTTCTAGCTCGTATTCTATTGAAAGACAGTACCTAAAGCGGTATACTTGTAACTATGACTGCTATTGAATTAAAAACCCGTGTATATCAGCAAATTGCCCACTTGAATGAGGCGCAATTGAAAAAGCTATACCAACTGCTAGAGCAGGAATTCCACGCAGAGGCATCCTCCCCCGAAAAGCCCAAAAAGCGACCACTGGGCTTGTTGAAAGATAAAATATGGATGACCGACGATTGGGATTCCGATGAGGTGAACGAGGAAATCGCTCGTCTGTTCAATGATGGTCCGGTTTTTCCTGATGAAAATTAATGACTGGTTACCTGATTGATACCCATATCTTCTTATGGAGTCTTCGTGATCCGAGTAAGCTTTCTGATGAAGTCCGATCCATCTTAGAAGATACCGAAAACATGGTTTATGTGAGTGCAGCCGTAAGCTGGGAAATTCTGGCCAAACGAGCGAAAGGAACACTACCCTTTACTGGGGATATGTTGGCTATTCTGGCTCAGTTGTCTTTTGAACCACTTCCCATTACGCACGAACACACAGCCACATTGGAACAACTTTCGCCTGTTCATCATGATCCTTTTGATCGCATTATGATTGCCCAGGCAATGGCTGAAAATTTGACCTTCATTACACGGGATAAAACGATACTGAAATACGAAGGTGTAGGGCTATTAAAGGCGTAATTTACGTAAGCTATAGTATCGCATCTCATTGGGCTAGAACCTAGTCCACACTTTCTCAATTTGATGGGATCTTCTCTAGTGGACAAAAAGCCGGAGAAATCTATCAAAAACGCGGTAAAACACATCGCTGTAAACAATAAGGGGCTAAAATGGCAGTGCGATATTAACGTAACGTGAAGAAATAGTTAAGAAAACTTCGTTACAGAAATACGGAAGATTACTACGTTTCTAACATTCTTGAAAGAAGGCTAGTTTTTCTTTGCAAGTGAATTTACGCACTAACAATTCAAAAATCAGATAAGCATGATTGCAACATTACTCCTAATTTCTTCGCCGCACTGCCTCGTGTTAGCCCTGCTGCTGCTAACCATCGGGTGGGTACGAGCCCAAACTGGTCGGGTGACAGGGTGTGTTGGGAGCCTTGACGCACGGTTTGCCGATGGTACTATTGCCACTTGGAGCTGATCAGCCTTGGAACGCCAAGCATTGCCAGACACTGGATGTTGGGATAGTCCTTCAGGGCGTAAATACTTCACCTGCAACACTGTCTGAAGCAGTTTCTACTGTAAACGATGTTCGATACCATAAAGCTGCTCAACGGGTGCAAAACGAAAAAACGCTTCGCGGAGTATGAGGTACCCAGTAGTTCTACTTGAGTAGCTTGCTTGGCATACACAACCGATCAGTTCTTTGGGGTGAATTCATCCTTAGTTTTTTACCTACTTTTGAGTATTCGTTTGCATTTTTTTGCATAACAAATGAGAGAAAAAAATAGCCACGAGGTTCACACTCCCCCTATTGATTGTGTCAAAAGGGTATGGAAGTCACAAAAACTGAGTGGAAAGCCCTGATAATCGGGTTATTGTTGGTATCAAGTTCGATCAGGGTTCGGGGACAGTTGGTCTACGCTGAACTGTTCGGCGGCCACCGGCAAGCGCAGCACGAATTACTCATTTCCAAGCCCATCGATTCATTAGGGATCATTAGCTTCTTCAATTTGACCTACTTTACAGTTGATTACGAAGACCAAAATCGGGTTGACCCGTTTATTTACTCTGTCATTACGTTCAACTTCAATCAGAACCTTGGAGTAGCAGGGGGGGCGTATATGACGCAAGCTGGGTTTGTCCCCATTGCCGCCTTTTCTTATCAGTACTTCAACCAAAAGGGTGATCTGGACCTGAATGTCTTTCCTACCGTAGAGCTGAGCCGTCGTCCTAATTACGAACTGTTTGGCCTATTCGTGTTCACGCCGAAGTTAACCGATTATCTGAAATTATTTAGCCAACTAACGTTTAGTTCGAACTTCAACTTTAGCCAACATAACTTTAGTTTTCAGCAAATCCGGTTGGGCTTAGAATACCAAGATTTTCAATTTGGAGTGGGGGCGGACACCCAGATTCCCACTTTTATGGACCCTATCCGTAATGAACTAACTACTGAAGTCAATCCGAACATCCGACTGTTTGTCCGCAAAACGTTTATGTAAACCAATAACAGAATAGCCATGAATAACTTCCAAGAAAACAACGAACAGTTAAACCAACTGCTGGAACAAGGAGAGGCAATGGAAGCGTTTGAGCGTTTCTACGCCGAGAATGTCTCTATGCAAGAAAATGAACAGGAGCCAAGAAAAGGTAAAGCCTTAAACCGTGAGCAATGCGCGGGCTTTGTCGCAGCCCATTCCGACTTAAAACTCACGGTGGTGAGCGTAGCCTACGGTGATGCCCTAAGCATCCAAGAAGTACTTTTTGAGTACACGAGTGAAGCAGGTGAGAAGGTCAACTACCCGGAAGTAGCGGTGAGGCGCTGGCAGGGTGGGTTCGTTCAACGAGAAAAATTCTATTATGCCCGTTAGCCAAGCTGTAAGCAATAAAGCTGCCTTTCAGGAGATGATAGATGAAACCATCAACCATCATCAGCCAGCGGCCTGGGATCGCTATGCTTCATCCGATTTTGTCCATTATGCGACTCTGCCTAACATCGAGGCGGGGCTGGCAGGGATCAAGCAATGGAGTCAGTTAGTTATTCGGGCTTTTCCTGATGTAAGGGGTTCTACTCAGTTGCTGCTACAAGAAGCGGATTGGGTAGTAGTTAGCGTAGCAGTAACCGGAACTCATTTAGGCAACTTCAGAGGGATACCATCCACCACCCGCCGGATACAGTGGAACGAAATTCATGTATTCAAGCTAGCTGATGGGAAGATACAGCAGTACTTTCCTCAAGTGAATATAGGCCAGATGATGGGCCAGTTGAGCGATAGGTATCGAGTGTACCAGCCCGCCCAGTCGGTAATAAATACATTGATGGGAGCATTCATTAGCGAGATGCATAGGCTGCTTCCAGCCATAAAAAATGAAAAAGAAGGCTAAGCAGCCCGGATCAAAGAAGTCATCTATCGCTACGTGGAAGACTTTAAGAACCAGCAGAAGTTCTTGGTATTTCCGAAGTTGTTTCAACCCAAAAAGTTTCGACACCATTTCAACTTTCCGGGGTGCGATGGTACCTTAGCCACGTTTATTAGTGTGGGACAGGAGTTCTTGTACGCTTTTCGCGATGTAAAGGTAGATCTGATCCAACTCATTGCGGAGGGTGATTATGTGGTGGAGGTAAATCAGGTGCAAGCGACGCATCGGCGGCAGTATTTTGGAATAGCGTCTATGGGTAGACATGTGACGTGGCAGGAAATCCATATCTATCGGTTGGAAAACGAACGGATTGTGGAGAACTGGCCGGGAGTAGATTTTGAACATATTATTCATCAGATTAGCTTATGAAAAAGCCCAATTACACCGAACTGATTACCAGCAGTTTAAACGGGGAGCAAGAAGCGCTGGAACAGCTGATGGAAAGCATCCAGCAACCCATCTATAACCTAGCTGTTCGCTTCTTCTGGAACCCGCCGGATGCCGAAGACGCTACCCAAGAGATTTTACTGAAGATACTCACCAACCTCGCTTCATTCAGAGGAGAAAGCAGCTTTACCACTTGGGCCTATCGGGTAGCCACCAATTATTTACTGAATACTCGGCGTACTTCTACGGAATATTTAACGTTTGAAGAAGGGGAAAAACATCTGAAACAGGGAGCTACTCGTCCGGAGTACGAGGCTGCGGATAAAGCTCTGTTGGAAGAAGAAGTAAAAATTGCCTGTAGTACCAGTATGCTGATCTGTGTCTCTCGTCCACTACGTTTAGCTTATTTGATTGGGGAAATCCTAGAGTTTGACGGTAACGAAGGGAGCTACATTTTGGATATCGAACCAGCCACCTTTCGCAAACGTCTGTCCTTAGCCAGGAAACGGATTAGAGGCTTTATGGCCAAACAGTGTGGATTGTACGACCCAGCTAATCCGTGCCGTTGTGCCCAGCATATTAACTACTGTATTGAGGTAGATTGGTTTCAACCCCACCAACTAAAATTTGCCGATAAGGGTGAGGTAGATCAAACCAAATCAGAAGTAGAAATGATCATGAATGATGTAGCTATTTTCCATAGTCATCCTAACTACACTGCACCTAAAGCTGTTTTATCAGCCGTAAAATTGTTACTGAAAAGTGAAAAATATCCGACCCTTGGCCGTAAGGATTAGCGACTACATTCACTCCAATTCGTCGTCAATGGCTATAATGAAATGAGTGGTCGGCCTATACAGTCAAAATTTGATATACTTACTGGCGGATTGGTTTGTACTGTCATTGCGGGGTATGATACCAGTCTAGTTGAGTAAATTTCCAACCCCTAGCCGAAGGTAATTGCCACTTAATCCGCATCCCCATCTTGGTCAAAATCCAGGTCCGTCCAGGGAGTAGCATCTGGTAGTGAGTCAAAGGCTTGAAACAGCGGAGGAATTTGAGCAAGGGCGCAGGATACACTGAGGTAGAAGCCAACCAAAATGAGTGATCGGGTCATAAGCATTGTTTGGGTAGTGAAACGATCATCGATGAAAGTTATATCCTCTTGCGAAAAATCTTAAGTTCTGCTTATTAACTTACGGCAACACTTAGCGGTGAATCTTAACATAAGCTTAACATCGAAGAGGCGTAGCAAATAGACCGGAATTGACTACTTACTAAAATATTTCTCACAATATCGTGATACATCGATTTTCCCACGTAGTAGGATGGATAGCTGGTTCGTTTCTTCTAGCCTGCCAGCCTCACGGTGAGTCAAGCCACGAGCGGCTGCTGGTACTGCACTCGCCAGAAGAAACCGGAGTCACTTTTGCGAACCAACTCCACGAAAGTGAGGCACTGAACATCCTCACCTTTGAGTACTTCTATAACGGAGCTGGGGTAGGGGTAGGGGATATCAACAACGACAATTTACCTGACCTATTCTTCGCGGCGAATATGGGAGAAAATCGCTTGTACCTGAATAAAGGAAGCTGGCAGTTTGAAGATATTACCCAACCAGCCGGAGTAGGTGCCCCCGGAAAGTGGGCGACCGGAGTAGCGATGGTCGATATTAATCAGGATGGCTGGCTCGATATGTATGTCTGCTACGCCGGGCCATTGGCTGATCCTTGGAAGCGGGCTAACGAACTGTACATCAATCAACAAAATGGAACATTTAGCGAGCAGGCCAAGGAGTACGGACTGGCTGATACGGGGCATAGCACCCAAGTGACTTTCTTTGATTACGACCAAGACGGTGATCTGGATATGTACTTGCTGACTAACATTACTGACCAAACCGGGCCGAACGTGATCCGGCCTAAACGTAATGACGGGAACATGGTCAATACCGACCGATTGTACCGCAATGAGGGAGTTGGGGGTAATGGTCATCCGGTTTTTACGGACGTATCATCATCAGCCGGAATTACTTACGAAGGCTACGGCCTGGGAGTAGCGATTGCCGATATTAACCAGGACAACTGGCCGGACATCTACGTCTCTAACGACTACTTGTCTAATGACTTACTCTACATCAATAACCGAGATGGAACTGGGCGGCAACCCGCCTTCGATGAACAAGCCAGCGAATACTTGCAGCACCAAAGCTACTCGGCGATGGGTAATGATGTTGCTGATTACAATAACGATGGCCAGATGGATATTATCACCCTGGACATGCTACCGCCAGATAATTATCGGCAAAAACTGATGATTGGGGCGACGAATTACAATCGGTACTACTCTGAGCAACGAGCGAGCTATCATCCTCAGTTCATGCGAAACACGCTTCAGTTGCACCAAGGACTAAATGCTCGGGGTGAGCCTCACTTCAGCGAAATCGGTCAGCTAGCGGGTATCCACGCTACTGATTGGAGCTGGAGTGCCTTGTGGATGGATATTGATAACGACGGCTGGCGCGACCTGACGATCACCAACGGCTATCCGCGCGACATCACCAATCGGGATTTTGCCTCCTACAAAATGCAGGAGTTTCAACAAGCCAGCTACGATGCCACGATGCAGCGGCGCTTTATGGAAGCGTTGGAAAGCCTGGAAGGAGCCTACTTGCCCAACGTTGTATTCCAGAATCAGGGTGATCTGACATTTGCCGACCGTTCTGAAGACTGGGGCTTTACCCAACCCTCTTATTCTACCGGTGCCGCCTACGCCGACTTGGATGGTGACGGTGATTTAGATTACGTAACGAATAATACTAACGCCCCAGCCTTTTTGTACGAAAACAAGGCGAATGAGCGACTGGATCACCATTATTTGTCCATTCAGTTGGCGGGTTCGGAAAACAATCTTCGGGGGATTGGGACAAAAGTCTGGTGCTACGGTAACGGGCAAATCCAGTACGCTGAGCACTATCCCATTCGGGGCTTCCAGTCCACGGTACAAGCCGGAGTACATTTTGGTCTAGGCGACCAAGCCGCGGTTGATTCGTTAATCATCCGCTGGCCGGATGGTCAGCGTCAAACGCTGCGGAATATTCCTGCTGACCAGCAGGTAGTCGTTCATTATCAAGACGCTTCTCGTATGGAAGAAAAAGCTCCCTTAGGTACCCAAAGAAATCTCTTTCAAAAATCTAGCCCTTCTTTTGGTCTAGACTTCCAGCATCAAGAGCCACACTACAACGATTTTGCCCTACAGCCCTTACTACCGCATAAGTACTCCCAACAAGGGCCGGGATTGGCCGTCGGTGATGTGAACGGGGATGGGTGGGAGGATTTTTTCGTTGGCGGGGCTTTCCGCCAGTCGGGTCAAGTGTTTATCCAGCAACCAGGCGAGAGTTTTATTTCTCGCCCTTTGGACCTGGATAGCACGGCCTTTGCCGAAGATCACGGAGCTTTGCTTTTTGATGCGGATCAGGATGGTGATCAAGACTTGTACGTGGTAAGCGGAGGTAATGAGTTTCAAGCGGACTCACCCTACTACCAGGATCGTCTGTACACCAATGATGGACAAGGCAACTTCACGCTAGCTACGGATGCTTTACCGAAATTGACTACGCCCGGTGGGAGCATTAGTGCCCATGATTTCGACCAAGACGGGGATCTGGATGTGTTTGTTGGCGGGCGAAATCTGCCCCAGCAGTTTCCTCTGCCCGGACGAAGTTACCTGCTGGAAAATCAGCAAGGCACTTTTGTGGATGTGACTCTCGCAAAAACCCCTGATCTGGCTGGTATAGGCATGGTCACTTCCGCCCTTTGGACGGATGTCAATAATGACCACCAGGTGGATTTGATGGTGGTAGGTGAGTGGATGTCGCCCACTGTGTTTAAAAATACGGGTGGACATTTTGAGAAAGCGAAGGTTTCATTTTTTTATCAGGATACCGTTTCTTCTGCTCAAGGCTGGTGGAACAGTTTGGTAGGCGGAGATTTTGACCAAGATGGGGATACGGATTATCTGGCGGGTAACCTGGGGTTGAATTCGCCCTATACTGCTACTGAACAAGCCCCACTGCAACTCTACGTAGATGATTTTAATCAAGATCAAACGGTTGATGCTATTCTGAGTAATCCATCAACTGAAAACAAGCGTTTTCCTGTTGCCCCTCGGGATGATATGCTACATCAGATTACTCAGCTAAAAAGTCAATTCACCAGTTACCATGACTACGCTCAGGCTGAATTAGAGGATGTATTTTCGCCTGCTCAATTACGGGAAGCAATGGTCCTAGAGGCTACTCTTCTGGAAAGCTGTTATCTGGAGAATCTGGGAGATTTTCAGTTCGCCGTTCATCGGCTACCCACCGAAGCCCAGCTCGCCCCAGTCTTCGGGATGGAAGTAGGCTACTTCAATAAAGATGCTTACTTGGATGTTCTGCTGGTAGGAAATTCTTACGCTACCGAAGTGCGCACCGGACGCTACGATGCCTTCACTGGGCTTTGTTTGTGGGGTGATGGTAACGGAAACTTCGCAGTTGTCCCTTCTGCTCAAAGTGGCTTTTGGGTAACCGGAGATGCTAAGTCTATCGCTCGCCTTTCCCGAGTTGACGGTAAGCCTTGGTATTTAGTAACCCAAAATAATGATCCTTTACTGAGTTACGAGCTAGCGCAAAATTTACCTATTCAAACTATACCCTGGCAGGCTGATGATGCCTATGCGCGGCTTACCTATGCTGATGGACGCACTGAAAAAAGAGAACGATACCAAGGGCAGGGCTACCTTAGTCAGTCTTCAGCACATCTGCCAGTACCCCAAGCCGTGACTTCAGTACAAATAACCAACATTCAGGGAGAAACGCGCGTCGTTAACGGTGAATCATTGGTGCGGGAAAAATAGCGGATTTCGTAGCGCGTTTGCTCACCGCCTTGCCAGAGGGGTGTTTTTTCTTTCATCAAGATCATCTGCTCATTAGACAACCGGACAATCGTAAATTGGCTTAGCGGCGAACGCAGTTGATCCAGATAATATAGCGTATCCTTCTCAATGTAGTACGGTAAGGTCTGGCTACCCTCGGAGCGTTTCATCGTTACTTGCGTGGAGTCATAACGATACGTTTCGTTCCAGTGCTGGGCGGGGCTACGGTACGTAAACCCGTTGTAAAAGGTAGCCACCGAGTCAACTTGCCACTGCCCGATAATAGTTTCTGCATGATCAGACTGGCACGAGACCGACAATAATAGCGTTAGCAGAAGCACATATTTCATAATGGGGTAGATGTACATTTACCAACTTCTGAAGACAAAAGGTGTTCTCCCTGGAACAGATCCGGGGAAAGACCGCAGAAGCTTCAATCAAGTACTTAATAGTCTGGGTTTTGTTCTAGCACCCCGTTGCTCAAATCGATTTCCCGTTGGGGAATGGCGAATAAATAGTGCTTAGGCCGCTGAAAATTTCGTGATGGATCGAACGTTCCCCGGTCTTCCGCGTAGATCGCTACGATGTCTACCAGTCCCGCTTTATCCCAGCGAATGAGGTCTTGATGACGTTGGTTTTCTCCCGCCAACTCCACCCGTCGTTCGTGAATAATATCATCCATTGTTGCCCCGGTGATGGGCGACAAGCCCGCCCGCTGACGTACTGCATTGAGTTCTGTATCACCGTTTTGACCCGAGCGGATTTTAGCCTCGGCTACCAGCAAATACACATCGGCTGACCGTAGAATTGGCACATTTTGTCCGTCATTTAAGCCGCCAGTTTCCCGCCAGGAAGCGTACTTTTGAAAGTGATAGCCTGTTTGGGATAAATCCGAAGTGTACTCGGTCATACCCTGGTCACCGCCCAAGTCGACCATTTCGCCCGGTAGCAATAGCGAGTGGTCTAGGCGAGGATCGTTCTCCTCAAACTCTTTTACCAGATTATCTACTGGTTCGTGAAAATCCCAGCCGCCCCAGGGACGAGGGGTAGTGTAAATCCGGTGTGCTGTTCCCGCCCAACCGTCCAGTGCTTGTACGGCGAATAGCATCTCAGGATTGTTCTCGGTGGCAATAGCGAAATTATCCCCAAAGGAAGGAGCCAATTCGTAGGGGCCGTTAATCACGCGGGTACCAACCTCAAGGGCATTGGCAAAATCTTCTTGGTACATATACAGCTTGGTCAGAAACCCCCAAACGGTTCCCTGAGTGGGCCGTCCTAGGTTAGCCTCGTCGTGAGTCGGTGGTAGCAAATCCGCCGCACGGAGCCAGTCGGACTCAATTTGGCCGTAGGTTTCTTCTAAGCTAGCCCGCGGCTTATTGTAATTGTTCTCCCGCACATCTTCTTCTAAAATTAGGGGAACGCCCCCGTAGATGACCGCTAGTCGCCAGTAGGTGAAACCTCGCATAAAGTGTGCTTCACCCAGCGTTCGCTCTTTCAAGGTCTGATCCATCTCAATATCCGGTACGTTCATCAGCACGGCATTGGCCCGAGAGATAATTTCGTACTTAGGTCGCCAGCTAAAAGCCAGTTGAGCGTTATCCGGATCAAAAGTAAACTCTTCAATGGCCTGATCTTCCCCGTGATCGCCCGCTCGCCACTGATCGTCCGATGGAATATCGAAGGTGTGTTCGGCGTGTCCGTAAAAATCGTGGTCTCGTAAGACCTCGTACATGGCGTTAGCCGCGGCCACCGCATCATCGCCATTGCGCCAGAAGTCAGCCGAAGTAGATTGTCCGTAAGGGGTTGATTCCAGCAAATCGTCTTGGCAACGGGCTACGAATAACATCGTTAAGCCAATCAGAGAAAATATGCTTAGTTTTTTCATGATTATCTAAAGTTGCTTCAGTGGGTTTAGAAAGTAATAGTTGCTCCCAGCGTCCAGGTACGAGCCTGCGGATACTGGGCGTAATCTACATTTAACTGAAAGTTCCGATTCGGATCATTCACGTCCAAGAATCCTAGCTCAGGGTCTAGTCCGGAATACTGCGTGATGGTAAAGACGTTTTGCCCCGTCACGTAGAAGCGGGCGCGAGAAATACCAGCCTGTTCAGTAAGTGTTTGGGGTAGCGTATAACCTAGCGTAATATTCTTCAATCGGAAGAAATCTCCTGATTCAATGAACAAGTCCGAAGTACGATGATTGAGATTATCTCGCCGGGTGGTCATCCGGGGAATGCTGTTACTGGTGTTGGGCTCGTTCCATCGGTTCACTGTTTCGGCGTACATGTTAAAAGGATAGGTTGGGTCAAGCCCTTGCATGCGGTCAGCGTTGTAGATGTCTACTCCAGCATTACCAAGGAAAAACAGAGCGAGATCAAATCCTTTATAACCAACATTAGCGTTCAGACCGTACACCATCGCCGGGTGCGGGCTACCGATAATCTCCCGGTCTTCCTCGTCAATCAGTCCGTCACCGTTCAAGTCCACAAAGCGCACATCGCCCGGTTGAATTAACCCATCCGCTCGACGAGGGTCGTTGGCGATGCTAGGATCAGCCTCAATGTCGGCTTCGGTTTGGTAAAGCCCGTTAGTACGCCAGCCAAAAAAGGTAGCAATCGGTTCTCCCTCAAAGGTACGAACAATCTCCTGGTTGGGCCGGCCGTAGCGACGAGCCGCTAGGAAATTACCATCAAATAACTGAGTTACTTCATTTTGAATGAAGGAAGCATTACCGCTGATGCTGTAGCTGAAATCACCGAACGTTTTCCGGTACGAAAGTTCAATCTCTAATCCCTGGTTCCGCAACTCGCCCACGTTGCGGTCGGGCACACTAGCCGTACCAATAGTGCCAATGGTAGGTGGCGCCAACAGCATATCGCGGGTATCTTTGATGAAGTAGTTAAAGTTGGCCAGTAACTGATTCTCCAGTAAGCCTACCTCCAGACCAACATTGAGCATCTGGGCAGTTTCCCAGGAAATATCCGGGTTAGGAATCCGGCTTTGCGCCGCTCCTACCACTTCTTGTCCTCCAAATGAGTAACGTTCTCCACTTCTGATCAGGGCTAAGTACTGGAGCCGCGCTACGTTCTGATTACCCAATTGCCCCCAGCCGGCAGTAAGTTTTAGGTTGCTAATAAATGAATGATTGGCAAAAAAGGCTTCCTCCGAAATACGCCAACCCGCTGAGAATGCGGGAAAGTAGCCCCAACGATTGCCATCGGCAAAGCGGGAAGATCCATCGGCCCGGAAGGTAGCGGTTAATAAGTAGCGGTTAGCGAAAGAATAATTCGCTCGTCCAAACCATGACTCTAGGGCATCGTAACTTCTTCCGCCCTGAGTTCGGTCGGGAGTATCCCCGGCACTTAGGTAACGCTGGTCAGGCGACTCATCGGGAAAATCTAAGGCACGGGCTGAGAATTCGTCAATGTTAAACGTTTGGGAAGTATAGCCACCCACTAGGTTCAACGAGTGGTTTTGCCCGAAAGCTCGGTTGTACGATAAGAAGTATTCCATCAGTAAAGAATAATCTTCCCGGTATTGCCGCTCCAGTCGGTTTCGGTCGTTTTGACGGATTTGCTCATCAATAATGATGTCAAAATCGTGGCGATCGCGGATCGTAGCATCCAGTCCGAAGTTGGCTTTCAGGGTTAAATTCTCGAGAATATCAAACTCCCCCGTCAGGCTACCCAATAGACGGTGACGGGTGGTTTGTTCGTCTTCGGTATCTACCGTGAAAATAGGGTTGTTAATATCGCCGAATTCGCCGCTGACCTGAGAGGAACCATAACCACCCTCATCGGTGCGCACCGGTAAGCCCGGATGGAAGCGAATCGCGCTCCATAGCACTCCGGTTTGAGCGGAATTTGTATTAAGAAAGTTTTCGTTCTGGGAGGTCAATTGCAGACTTTCTCCGATGCGGAACCGGGAGCCAATTTTATGATCGGAATTTACCCGCAGGCTGTACCGTCGGAAAAAAGAATTTCTGACCATCCCCTCCTCATTATAATACCCTGCCGAAATAAGAAAGGAAGAGTTTTCGCTTCCTCCTCTTAGGGACACATCAATATTTTGCACCTGTCCACTACCCAATAGTTCATCTTGCCAGTTAGTACGTTGCGTTTGGTACTGCGGGTCTTCCCAAATCGGGTTAATGTCAATACCGTCGTTGATGTAGCGTTCCCGCTTCAGCTCAGCTAGGGTTGGCGCGTCTAGCACATCAATGGTGTTGATGGCATTGGAAACTCCGGTGTAGCCGTTGACCGTAAATTCCAAATCCTGCTGAAAATCACCCCGTTTGGTGGTAATGATAATCACCCCGTTGGCAGCCCGGGTGCCGTAGATCGCTGAGGCCGAAGCATCTTTAAGAACTTCAATGGATTCAATATCGTTGGGGTTGACATCATTAATATTCCCAGCTGGCACTCCATCAATGACAACCAGCGGATCAGCATTATTAACCGTTCCCGTTCCCCGAATTCGGATAGAACCACCCGCACCCGGCGCGCCCCCGTTACGCACCACATTTACCCCGGCGGCCCGGCCCTGTAAGGCCTGAGAAGCTCCGGCTACGGGTAAGTTCTCGATCTGATTGCCCTTCACCGAAGAAACGGCTCCGGTCACATCCCGCTTTTCCTGGGTTCCATAACCCACAACGACTACTTCGGATAGTTGGGTGGCGTCTTCCACCAGGGCTAGATCAATTTGAGATCGTCCGTTTATTACTACCTCCTGGGCGGTATAGCCGATGTAGGAGAAAACCAGTACGTTGTTCTTTTCCGGCACTTCCAGTGCGTAGTAACCGTCCAGGTCGGTGACCGTTCCAGTGTTGGTTCCTTTGATGATGACGTTCACCCCCGGTAGTGATCCACCGTCCGTGTCGGCAGTAACCGTTCCTCGAACCGTATTTACTTGAGAAAAGGCGAGACTAGGTAACAAAAGTAAGATCACCCAAGGTACCTTGGTTAGCAAAACCTTAGGGTGAAGCGACAGTAAAAAAGTAGTATACATGGAAATAGAGTTGGTTGCGAGTTGTAAAGCAGATTCTCTATTTCATACGGACGAAAGGGGCTACTTCAACACCCCCTTATTTACTGGCTGACAAGGGTGAAATTACCGAATATCGGTGAATACTTATGTTAAGTTTTTGTTAACATATGCCCGTTAAGCGGGTGGCTCCAGTCGGGCACTTTGGACAGGGACGCGCATCACATGCGTTTGTTTGAGCGAATAATCTCGCTCGCCCAGTGTATTTAGATATTTCCAGCGAATTTCGGCAGCCTGCGGAGTAAGTAGCAGTTCTACGTAACCGTGGTCGCTCAGGTTGACATGGTAAACGTGCGGATTGTATTCTGGTGATAAATAGACCTGTCTAACCCGTTCTACTGTTTCATACAATTATCATATACTACCCATCTACCGGCACCACGGCGGCTTTGGTTAGCTTTCCTTCTAAATCCTTATCCGGTAGAACAACCACGACCGATCGTGGGTTAGTGTTCTATGCCAGGAATCAATGTGGTATGGTTTAAACGCGACTTTCGGCTCAGCGATCACGCCCCGTTGCGAGCTGCCATGCTGCGGCAAGCGCCAACGCTGTTACTTACTTTTTTAGAGCCTTCCCTGCAGGCGGATCCCTGCTGCGATGCTCGCCACTGGCGGTTTGTTCAGCAGTCGGTGCAAGCCATCAATGAGCAACTCTCGGTATACCAAACCCAGCTGTATGTACTGGCCTACGAGGTGCTACCGGTCTTCGGCTGGCTGCACCAGCAAGTGGGAATCGCTGAGCTTCTTTCTTACCAGGAAACCGGTCTGGCCGCGACCTACCGCCGGGACCGGGCGGTGAGCACCTTTTGCCGAACGAACCTTATCCGCTGGCAAGAGTGTGAAATGAATGCGATCCAGCGCAACCGAGCCAACCGTCAAACGTGGCGAGAGGAATGGGACTCATATATGGCTCGCCCGCAGGATCAGGTGCTGTTGGAACGTATCCGCTGGGCGGAATGGCCACAGGGAAACCCTGCGCCATTTCAGCCGCTGGCGGCTTCGGCCTTAGCCACCCTACCCGTGGCCGAGCAGCAACCCGGCGGGCGGGAGTACGGAAAAAAATACTTCACCAGCTTTTTAGACACCCGGCACCGGGGTTATCGTACCAGCCTCTCCAAGCCCCAGGCAAGCCGGATCAGCTGCAGCCGGCTGAGCCCGTATCTGGCCTGGGGTAACCTCAGCGTCCGGGAAGTCTACCAGGCCACTCAGCTACAACAAGGGGGTAACCGGGATTTAGAGGCCTTTCTGTCCCGCTTGCGCTGGCAGGCCCACTTTATTCAAAAGTTTGAATCCGAATGCCGCATCGAGCGCGAAAATATGAACCGCGGCTACGATAGTATCCGTCAGCAGTCTCGTAAGGATTGGATCCAGGCCTGGGAACTGGGTCAAACTGGGTTTCCTTTCATTGACGCCTGTATGCGCTGCGTGCAGCAGACGGGTTACCTCCATTTTCGGGGGCGCGCCATGCTGGTCACCTTTTTAACCCACCATTTATGGCAGCCCTGGCAAGCGGGGGCGGCGTTCTTAGCCCGGCAGTTTTTGGACTTTGAGCCGGGCATTCATTTTGCCCAGTTTCAAATGCAAGCCTCAACGACGGGCATTCATACGGTACGGACGTATAATCCGGTAAAACAATCGCTCGAACACGACCCTCAGGGGTACTTTATAAAACGCTGGGTTCCCGAACTACAGCAGTTGCCCGCTCGCCTGGTGCACGAGCCCTGGCGGATGAATGCCCTAGAGCAGGGCTTGTTTCACTGCCGGCTGGGTCGGGATTATCCTGATCCGATCGTGGAGGCAGCCTCCGCTGGACGCTGGGCTCAAAAAACGCTGTGGCAGATCCAGCAGCAGCCCGAAGTACAACAAGAGGCTAAGCGGATTCTAGCCCGGCATACCACTCCCAACCGCCGGGGGTAAGGTAGGAAGTTAACGATAAGATCAAAATATAGGTCTTTTGATAATGAATAATCCAGAGCTGGTATTTGCTTCCCGAAAATTGTCTATTATCTTTAGTTAAACCCTCTTACCATGTGCTACGATCTTAGCGTGAGTATCAAGACCCAGCTCTTTCTGGCCGAAGAACAATCAGGAACCGAGGTGGCCCAGCAGCTCGCGCTGAAGCTAGTCCCGCAAACTGATCTGCCCTTGCACCACAGCAGCGGATTTGAGCATCCTACGTTATTGGCCTATACCCAGGCCTCACCCCAGATGCCACACGTCGCCCAGTGGGGCTTGATACCCCCTTGGGCCAAGGACTGGCCACAAGCCCAGCAGTGGCGGGCAAAGACGTTGAATGCGCGGGGGGAAACCATGGTTTCTAAGCCTGCCTTTCGGGAAGCGGCCCAGCAGTTTCGCTGTCTTATTCCCGTTGACGGCTTTTTTGAACATCATCACCATCAAGCAAAAACCTATCCCTATTATATCTACGCCCGTGACGCTTCGCCGTTGGTATTAGCAGGCTTAGCTAGTGAGTGGGTGGATCGGGAAACGGGCGAGGTCTTACTCACCTTTAGTATTGTGACCACGCGGGGCAACGCCCTGCTGACCAAAATCCATAACAATCCTAAATTGGCGGGTCCGCGCATGCCCGTCATTCTGCCGCCTGAGCAGTGGCATCGCTGGTTGGATCCCGCGCTGGATCTATCCTATCCCACGGTGTTGGACTCGTTGCTTAGGAGTTATCCCGAGGAAAAACTCGCCGCCCATACCGTTGCGCGCCTGCGAGGCCGGGAGTATGCGGGCAATCTACCCTCGATCAAAGAACCTGTCGCCTACGAGGCACTCCCGAATTTATCTTAAAAATGCCTACTGGTGATCTAAACCAGTACTAGTCAGTCGCTGGCGGTGTATTACGACGTATTACCTCGCAGGCTTACTTCTTGGATTTTGGAAGCGGTACCACCGGTTGCCACCCCGAAGAGTAGGAGGTTCAGGCCCTGAGGGGGCCGTCGATGGAGTCGTCCCTGATGAGGGATCATGCCCCGCGGACGAGGGGTGGCTCTAACCAGCGGCGGCTTAGGCCCAAAGCGGGTACTCTCGCGCAGGATGTGCTGGGCCTGCAGGAAATCGGCACTGCTACTTCGCACCGGGCAACCCAGCTTCTACAGGTAGGCCGTGTAGCAGCCCGCCGCGTCTTTGTTATAGAAAAAGCGAATGCGCTGACGGTGGCAGGCCTTCCGCAGCGGGTCGAAGTGGGTTTTTCGCATCCACTCAACCTAAGCCCGTGGCCCGTAGTGGTTTCCGGTTTTGGTCAAAATCCGAGACAACGTTCGGATTTTTGCCTAAAAACACCGAAACAGTAATGCTAACACCGACTCTACCCACTAAGTAGGCGATTCAGCGGATTAGAAAAGAATAGAAAATAAAACATAACGAGTAGCCGGGATAGCCTGCACCCAAATGCACCAACGTGACGGCTCATCGCTTCAGCCGGCCACTGTTAAACCATGTGCAGGGCGTAGTACTCGCTGGGGCAGGACGAATAAACGGGTGGAGCCCGCCACGTAGTCTAGCAGTAGCATCCACCGTAGTTATCAGCTGCCTTCCCGGCTGCCGACTATTCGTTGCTGCTGCTATCACTGTAGATTGCGCTCGGGAAGCAAGCGATCTAGTACCTCGATATAGGCTTACTTACTCACTTGTGTATGCCTTCCATAAAGTAGCTCTTTTTCGTCAACCTTGCGGTGCCTATCCATCCTCAAAGATTGTTTCTCAAGCAAGGGGGTAGAATTTCAGGAACCGACCCTCGAGCGAAGGGGAAATTTACGTATCTTCCCCCGGATTTTGTGTTGGTATCTTTATTCATATCCTTTACTAGTACTATGGCTGACAATCATTTCCGACAGCAGGTAATGCCCCGCTATCAGGTGTCGGGGGCATCGCTGTATCTGGGCGGGGCACTTCATCCGAGCCTTTCCCCCCCGTATCCCCCCGTGCAATTGGCTCTGAAAAACTTCAACCGCCACGGATTAATCGCTGGGGCTACCGGTACGGGCAAGACCAAAACCTTGCAAGGACTGGCTGAAAGTCTCAGCGATCAGGGGGTGGCGGTCATGCTCATGGATATCAAAGGAGATCTTTCGGGGCTGGCTGCCCCGGGAGCCGAGCATCCCAAAATTGACGAGCGGCACCAGCGGCTGGGCCGCCCGTTTAGCCCGGCCGCGTTTCCGGTAGAGTTTTTTTCCCTCTCCCAGGCCAATGGGGTGCGACTACGAGCCACGGTCAGTGAGTTTGGGCCCATGCTGCTAGCCAAGATGCTGGGGCTCAATGATACCCAGCAGGGGGTACTGGCCGTGTTGTTTCAGTACAGCGATCAGCAGCAACTGCCCCTGGTGGACTTACAGGATTTAAAGTCCTTGTTTTTGTTTGCCCAGCAAGCGGGTAAAGCGGCCTTGGAGAAAAATTTTGGACGCATTTCCCCCGCAAGCCTAGGGGCGATGCTACGCAAGGTCAGTGCGATAGAACGGCAGGGGGCTGACATCTTCTTTGGGGAGCCCTCCTTGGATATCTACGATCTGCTCCGGCAGCGCAGCACTGGACAGGGGATTATTTCCACGGTTCGCCTCTCCGATATGCAAGATCGTCCCAAGCTGTATAGCACCTTTATGCTGGGCCTACTCGCCGAATTGCACGCCACTTTGCCCGAAGTGGGCGACCTGGATAAGCCCAAATTGGTGCTGTTCATTGATGAGGCGCATCTGCTGTTTAAACAGGCGACTGCTGCCCTGCTCGATCAGATTGAGTACACCGTCAAACTGATCCGCAGTAAGGGGGTCGGCTTGGTGTTTTGTACCCAGCGACCCACCGATATCCCGGAGGCCGTACTCTCACAGTTGGGCTTTAAAATACAGCATGCCCTCCGGGCGTTCACCGCCAAAGATCGGCGCAATATCCGAACCAGTGCCGAGAATTTTCCGCTTAGCCCGTATTATTCGGTAGCAGAGTTGATTACCCAACTCGGGGTAGGGGAGGCGATGGTGAGTGCCCTCGATGAACAGGGGGTTCCTACTCCGACAGTGCATACCTTGCTACAAGCTCCCCGCTCCCGGATGGGAGTGCTGCGTCCGGAAGAAACCCAGGCGGTTATCCAGCAGTCCGCCCTGGTAGCTCGCTACCAAACGTCCCTGGATCGGCTCAGTGCCCATGAGCTTCTACAGCAGCGAATGACCCAATTGATTGGTGAACCCGAAAATCAAGCTGATTCAGCTGGTACTCAACCAGCGCACGAAGCCCCCGCTTGGTGGGAGTCCATGAGTAAAAATACCCTGGTGCGGCAAATGGGACGCACCATTGCCCGCGAAATTGCTCGCTCACTCTTGGGTGCCTTAGGTACGCGTCGCCGTTAGTGGTAGGGCATAGCCCAAGCTTCGCACTCCGCCTTGCCCCCAACCACCGCCCGTATACCGTCATCAGGAATCACAGGCCGCGCCCTTTCTAAGGGCTCTTCCGGACAGACCCGCTCAGCGCGGGCTACGCGCAAGCAAGCGGAGCCGTGGAAGGAAACGAATCAGCAAGCAGGACGACACTTGGATTGCAATCCTGGCAAAAAGATGAAAGCAAGGCAGGGAAAGACAAAAAATATCAATATATTAGCTTTTCACTCGTTTGCCAGATCCAAATAACAGCATTATTAGGTCGATGTACCGGCTCTTGTGGAGCAGAGGGTTCGAATCCTGTGGCTCCGATCCACTGAGCGGTGCATTTTAGTCGTGTACCATGATGAACTTGATCCGCATTTTATCCCAAGCCGAATGGCTCGGGATCGTAAGTCTGGGTGGGCTATTGTATTTATTTAGTGCCTATACCCCATCGATTCCTCCCCAGCTCACTACCCTAGGGAATCCCAATGGGTCAGTTCCTACAGCAGTATCCCAACTGTGGCAAAAACAGTATCACGATACTGCCTATACAGTTACGATCGGTCAGTTCAACCCCGATGGTAATGGGGTGTGGGTGAGCGATCCTTTAGAGCCCCGACTTCAACAATTCTTTCCACTGCCCCTACCCCGGGGCACGTTTCCGGTGAAGGTACACCTGAATCCCTACGCTACGGGCTACGATATCGAGGGGATCAGTATTGTTTTTGATACGACCAGGGTTACGCGTTGGGAAGTAGCTACCAGCCGCCAAGGGCAGCCTGGGGTCTGGACGGACACTGGCTTAATTGGCCTGTACCCATCGACGCGGAACGGGGAACAACCGATACAGTATCACGATATTGGTGAGCAATTAGCCAGCCAATCATATCAGGGTCACCCCACCGATTGGTGTAGTTGTCTAACCTCCGAACAACCGAGCCAACCGCATTTGATGACGGGGACGGGGCTAGGAGATGGATTTTATCGGACGTATATTGGCTTTCGTGGCCACCGGGTGGTGGCATTTACCGTCCAGTTTTCCTACCAGCCTACCGATCAGCCTTGGATCGCGGGGGAACCTGCACTGGGTAGCCACTAGATCAAGGTCATCTTAATCGTAGTGCAGGATTTCTAAGGGGGTCTTCACCTCGAGCTCATGGGCCACATGAGGAAAATTTTCGTGAACCCAGCTCCGCAGTACCGTGTCAACAATTTTACTGTAGTGTTTGATCCCTTCGTTTTGAGCAATCTGCTTGACGGCTTCCACCAGGTCTTCTCGGGTACGCACGGATGTATAGCCAATCTTGGGCTTTTCCTGCTTGATGATCTTCAATTGTTCCTCCGCCCCAAGCGGCTTGTATCCATTTCCGTTATTCATATGTCAAATAGTTAGCGGGACTGGGGTAACCTGCTACGATACCGAGCCCAATTTTTGATAAATATAATCATTGTTTTGGTGAATTTCCATACTAAAACACTTAGTATAACAATATCTGTACCGAATGGCAGTAGAAAAAGCAAAGTAGGTTGTAATACGATCCGCAGAAGAAAAAGGTTTTAAGTATTTTGTATCAATTGACGTTTCTGCAGCAAACAAAGGATACATCTAGGTATTCAAACAGTTATTTAACCCATTATGCATAACATTATGCGTTACGTTATGCATAATTAATTCGGTAATGTTTTGCATATCAATGCGAATGTTGCATATTTGTGTAATAATCAGTTATCTTAGCGATTATTCGCTGGATTACCGCTAGGGTGCAAGATCATTGATCCAGCGTTGAGGTGCAACCCTAGACCTTTAAAATAAGATAGCGAGCCAGCTACGCTGACCCGCTAAATAAGTAGTATAAAAAAAAGCTCGTGAAAAGATGTCTAATTCTAGACATCTTTTTATGTTTTGCAGTTGATTACCCTTATGATGAATCCAACCCGGAGAGTTGGTGATTGTTCCAGTAGGATACTGTGAACCCAACCGCGTAAAGATACAAAATTTTTTATAAGCCAAAACGTAGGCTGATGATAACCCGATGGAAAAACTTTCTTTAATTTTTTTCTCACGCAGTGCCTGTGGCTGCCGGGCGTATCGAAATGCATTCGTTTTACTAGATGATCGGGCGGGCAGCTGTCTGCCCACGGACTCAAGGTAGGCCTCGTCTTCGCGCTCGGCAATCCGGGAGGAGTCATTCCAAACATCCGGCAGCAAGATCGTCTGAAAGGGCCCATCGATGATTGATCATTCGCCGAAAATGTTTGCCCCACAAAGTACCCGTTCTCTACCGGCTAGGCATCCTAGAAGTGATCCTTGGAAAATATGCTCATAGGAATCCGTCCATTCCGGGAACTGCCGTAGAGGAAGCGGATGCAATCAACTTCGGCAGTACAGCAGGTTTCTGGCGATGATCCAGCTACCAGGCGTAACTGGACGCCATCCCGTTATGATGGTTCTGGCTTGAACTGGTTCCGGCTTCGGCTGAATCATGGGTGGGCTGGAAATACACTTCTTGCAATTCGTGTAAGCCACGTCGGGTGAGTCCAATCGTTTCTCCGCCTTTTAGGAATACGGGAGAATAGGGTTCTTTTCCTAGTCGATGCAAAAATTTACGGGGGGAGCTGAGCGATAGGTTGGCTTGTTGGATCAGGGTTTCCAGCAAAGGAAACGCTACCGTTAGGGTATTACCAAACCCTTGGGTAAGGTAGATCAACAGTAGCACAGAAGGGCGCGCCGAAGACCGCGGGTGCTTGAGTCGTAAATACTGCTTCAGTACGGCTTGTTGAACGTCTTCAGCCGAATTTAGTCTCCAGTGTTGGACGTTCGGCAAGCGACCATAAGAATCCACCTGCAAGATTCTAAGTACGGGGTGATTTTTTAACTGCTGGTAACCCGCCCGAGTAAGGGCAAATTGTTGGTTGATTTCCCAGATCCATCCCTTTCGTTTTAGCTCGTAGGTGGGTAGGTCGGATACTTTGCCTCGGTACACTTGGGAGAACACTACATTGCCTTCTTTTTTGCTTATTGTATCGGATCGATGAAAGGATTGCAAGAGGTATATAATCAGTAACCCTAGATCGAAACGGGTAAACCGCTCGAGCGGCAATTGCTGAAGCAAGGCCAGTACTTTTTGATGAATATGGTTGGTTTGCTCGGGCCACGGAGCTTTTATTGCCCGAGCAGCTACCAAATTCAAGGGCGCTTCCTTCGGGAGGGGCGAGGGGAGGAGGTGCTTCCTTTGGATTTCTAGAATTTGAGGAATTTGGTGTACTGCCTGCTGGAGTTGCTGGCGTTGGCAGGCCAATTCGTGGCTGATCTGCTTCAACTTTTGCCGCATGGATTCAACATCAAGCGGCAGTCCCGCGTACCCGGTATCCAATGAACCCGGCGGGGTTTCATGCGTTGTCTGAGGAACCTCGGAGCGGGTGGGAAGCAGTACAATGGGTTGTTCGACCCGCTGCTGTACATAGTCTAACAGTGGGGAGCAGGCACGCAAAAAATCCTGCGTGCCGTGTAACTCAATCGCCCCGCTTTGGGGGGAAATACGCAGGGTTCCCTGGAGCATGGAAGCAGGTTGGTTGGACATACGGCAGGGGCGATTAGTGAGCTACCACGCTCAGTGGGGTGGCTACCGGGGTACTGGGTAAGGGAGCGGGGAAAATTTCGTTCAATAAGGACTTCAACTGGGTCGTCACGCCTTCTTCCAACGCGGATGCTTGCGCCCAGAGTTGATCAATTTTTTTATCGTTGAGCGGTTGGGTGAGTAGCAAGGTCTGCTTGACCGAAAAAAGCTCCTCCTGAAAATTTTCAATGATCTCCTCAATGGCCGCTGTATCCTCAATCTTCTCGTGCGTGGAGAGGGTCACCAGATTATGGGCAATCATGTTTTCTATGCTCTCAATCTTTTGTCCCAGACTCTTGGTTTGAAGAGGATTCGTGGCGGGGGTAGCTGGGGTTTTCGCCGCACGGACAATATGGTGAAATAAGCCGTGAAACTCCTGCTCAACGGGTCCCTGCCCGGTAAGTATCCAACACTGAGAGAGCTGGAACTGCTGGCAGAGTGCAGCAATAAAGGAGAGGGGAATCGCCGTCAGGCCACGGTGCATTTCTTCAATACGCAGAGGATCAGTGTTCAATTGGGTAGCAAGTTCAAGATGGGTTAATCCAAGGTAGTCCAGGGCGTAGAAAAACCGGAAATGAACGGTAGGATCGCTGCTTGTTTCCTGGTGACTAAACATTGACAATTGCATATTTTCCTTTTTTTATACTGTTGAACAATCGTTATACTACCTAGGTAATAATACGTACAAATTGTGCATATTAGTACTTAAATTATCCCTAATCATCTTTTTCAAAAGTAAACGTTGTTCACCAGATATACAAGACCGATCAAGCTTACCCATGTAAGGTTCAATTAGATAAATTAGTCATTTCTACTCAGAAGCAAGCCGATAACAACCGCTAATCCTTCGCCTAAATGGTTGAAGGCTAGGTGGTTTAAACCCACTATTTCACCCAGCACCTCAAGGGGTCAGCGAAAAAATTTTACCTGCAAGAATTACCGGCTTTTCACCGATTCCCGACCCGATAAATTGTTAGAAAGATAAAATTTCTTTCAACGGCACGAAGCGGCGTGCAGCGCCACGATTACCTGCGGTGGCGAACAAAGACGGCTTTTTTTTGCCCGCATCGGTTTTTAGGCGATCTTGGATGGCTTGTCCTAGGAGTTGGTAGTCATTTTTTGCCCGTTCGTTGCCCCGGGTCGAGAATATCGATGACCCGAACAACGGGAAATTCACCAGGCTCGGGTCATAGCGTATCCTCTCGCTCATCATCCATCGAGGATAAGTTTCTTGCAATACCTGTTGATAGGGGAGTGTGGCTTGCTGGTGGTAGGGAACCAGGGTTAGAAAGATTCCTCCGATTTGTACGGGGCAATGAAAGCGCGTGCGGATCTGCTCGGTCATCTCGATGGCTTGCTGCACGCCGTTGATGCTATGAAAGCTAGGCTGGCAAGGGATAAACAGATAGTCTGCGGCCATCAAAGCCGCCCGGGTGGGTAAGGTCATCGCCGAGGGGCAATCGATCAGGATATAATCAGCCCAACTGAACTGGGTAAGTTGATCGCTCAAACGCACACACACCTCCGAAGGTAAACTGGTATTGAGCTCCATGCGGGCGGGAGCCAGTTGGTGCTTTTCAGAGACGGTAACCGTAATCTGCTCAAGGGTCTTGATATTGTGCAAAACATCCTGGATCGACCACGCAACGTCGGTGTTAGGCAGCAATGTTTCGGTCAAATGGCAGCAATCCAAATCCACGCTGAGCACGGACTTTCCTTGGGCAGCTAAAAATGCAGCTAAGTGAGCCACGGTGGTCGTCTTGGCAACACCACCTTTGGTATTCCAAAAGGAAAGGATGATTGGCATAGAAAGTATACGATTAGGACTGGTAGTAAAAAAGCTTCAGTGGTTGAAATTAAGAAAAAAGTAAAGTTTCAACAAATCTTACGCACATAGAATTATAGACCAGGTTGCTTCGCGGTTGAAGGATAAAATTTGTATTTTTCCAATAATAAATTATAAAAATAGTTTTCATATGAGACCAATCACCGTTGCTGAGCAACTAGAGGAAGATTGGGGTCTGGCCATAGCGGTCTTTGAGCGACTGTCACAGCAGTGTCAGCAAATGGATCCTGACCAAGCCTTATTGCATAAAATGAAGATTTCTGCTATTTCGAAAGAGTTGGAATATTTTATCCGCCCATTTTTAGAGGATTCTGACCCAACCCTTCCGATCAATGGTCCCGACACAGGGTAAAAATCCCCTAATTTACGGGATTATCCAAGGTTCTGGTTCGGAGAATACCTGTTCCATCGTTTGTTATTCGGGTTATTTTATATATTATTGCAATAATTACTAGGATAAGTATATTGAGTGGTGAGGAGGTACCTCACCGGGCTAGTAAAAGTAGTATAAAAAAAGGACGAAAACCATGGGAACGTTTCCCCCCGGGTTGTATCAGGTGGGCAAAGACCTGGATGCTGAGGCTATGCATATCAAGCCCAGTTTTCGAGATCTGATTGAACCCCTCCATCCGGATGAATTGCAACAATTAGCACAAAATATTCAAGAACACGGCTGTTTAGATCCCATTCTGGTGACTTCCGAGTTATGGATCATCGATGGTCACAACCGTTACGAGATTTGCCGGCGGCATGCTATTCCTTTTCAGGTGCGGGTGCTGGAGTTTGTCTCGGAGGATGCCATCAAAGACTATATGATCGACAACCAGCTCGGCCGGCGTAACTTAAACGAAGAACAGGTTAGGTACTACCGAGGGTTAAAGTATAACCACAGCAAAAAGCGGATAGGCTACAATCCAACGAAGGACAAGGGTGACACCGCCGAAAAGTTAGCGAAGGAGTACAAGACCAGTAAACGAACGATCTCCCGCAACGAAGATTATTACTTGGGGATCAACGCCATTGACCAACATAACCCCTTACTGAAAAAGCAAATCTTACTCAAAGAGGTAGCCATCCCCAGCCGGGATATCGAACTGCTCGGAAAACAAGAAAATCTAAGCAAACACCGTCAACTGATTGAAATGGGACAACTTGATAAGGTAATTGAACGGATAAAACGCGAGCGAGATCGCGAACTCAAGCGTCGCAAGCCCGCCTTGGCTCGGCGCCGGGAGGAGTTGGCCAAGCTTACTGACACGCAGCTTGAAGCCCAACGCATTGCCCAAGCGCAAGCCACCCTATCCGAATTAGAACCCGTGTTTTTGACCCGGGAGCAGCAACTGAAAAAGCTGCGTGCCGGTATTGCTAGTAATGTGCGTGCAGCCGTAGAAGGGACTCAGTCCGTAAACGAAAAGGTGGTTCTATTGCGGGAAGCGATTGCAAAAATACAAAAGATGGAGCTGCTGTTACAAGGATCCCTCCCCTCCTAACGGATGAACTTGCGCTCCACAGGATACGGTTCCTTGCCATTCCGGTTATTTCTTACACGCTAGCGGGACTCGGTCGTCGGTCGACCTAGTGAGATTCACCCTGGCTCAGCCCATTTTTTACTAGAATAACGCTAATGATTATCGATTTAGTCTAGTTTTTAGGGTACTAGAAGCCGGGTAAGATCAGCCTACAGGGTAGAAAAATACCTAAATCACGGAATTTTCTCACCTCACCCGGCTGCCCTAGCCCAAATCTAGTGGGTCTTGCGTATCTTTGGGTTTTCTTTCACAAACTATATTCACATGATGGAGCAATTAGTTACGCCCGCAGCCGTGGCGCCAATCCACTACTCCTTATCTGCCGCCCTGAACGAGGTTCAGCAGGCCGTTCATTGCCCCGATACGGTGTTTTACCTTGGCATTGAAAAGATGGTTATTGTGTATTTACCGTCCGGTCTGTCCGAAGAGCCCTTATTTATGGAGGATATTGAGCAGCAAGCCCAGGCCAATAATACGTTTTTCTTGCCCGTTAACCGTATCGCTGTGGGCCAGCAGTACCAGAGTCAACTAGCATGTTTTGAAGCTTCTATCCACTGCCAAGTTTATTTTAACGACCAGGACCTGCGGGTGCCCAATGACCAAATTCTGATCAATCAACCCCCTCAATCCGAGCAGCTTCAAACCAACATTCCCCTCAAGATTCCAAACGATTCTATCTACGCGATTACGGCCAAAGTCGCGGGGGAACCGGAGCAGTTGATCTACCGTGGATTTTGATCCAGTTGACTACTAGAAGTGCTATTGAGAACCCGTTGATGATCAGCCCTCCAACACTGGCGGGTTAACTGGGGAAGCACTTGGCGAAATTGATCTATGCTGCGCCAATGACTTCTCCAAGCCTTGGGGACAGCAATCGTTAGGGATGTAGGCAGAGATTGCTCAGTGGAATGCGTCAGAAAGTAGGCCTCAGCGGAAACCTCAAGCAAGCTAGGTTCTGGAAATAGCTCGCCCAAGGGCAAGTGTTGAAGCAGCCGATCGGGATTCTGCTTGAGGTGTACGAAGGCACTTTTTCCGTAGCGCATCAGAAAGCCAATGGCCTGGGCGTAGGAAAAACCATCCGTCCCAAGTGTTGGGGCGAGAAGAAAGCAGGCGTTCAGTAGCTGGGGTGACCAGCTCACCTGCACGGTTCGTTGAACGTGGCGGTGAAACTGCTCTAGCCGTGAGAGCGACAAGTAACTTAATCGTTCTACCAGAATAGGTAGTATTGCGGGCTGATCCGCTTCCCACTGGGCATCTTTGATAAAAGTCCAAAATTCTTGGCGGGTCATCATTGATTTTTAACTAAAATGTTCATCTTTACAGAGCCATCGCATGACTAGAGGGCGGTGCTCAGTACACTTGGCAACCGAAGACGAACGCTCGGCTGCTTGACGATCCATTCTTGCGACTATGAACGAAAACGGAATAGCCTATATTTGGTTTAAGCAATACCAAATAAAGATGCAATTGGTGTTGCCCCCGCATCCGATTACGCGGAAGTATCTGATCGATCATCGGCACCTGATGCTAGAATTTCATTGGATGATTGCTTCACCCTGGGAATTTAGAAAGCATTTGTCGGATGTCCTACCCTGTATGCATCCGGCCTGTGATCTTCGGCTCAGTATTCCCTGGCCTATTGCTCAGTCCTATGCGGACATCAAAAACTACCTACAATTGTTCAATTTACAAGAACGATTCCTCTCGGAAGGCTACCACCACCTGGAAGCCCGTTTTCAGCTGGTTCTACCGCAAGAGCGCGTCTTGAATGCCCAGGAACGGAAGGAATACTTCTTAGAGTAAGCTCTCCCACCACCTACTACGAAACTTCCAGTTCGAATAACACCGTTTTGGATCGGTTCAAAATCCGATGAGTACACTTTTCGGTCTTCAGTAAAACATGTACGGCCACTGCGTCATAGTACCGGTCAATGGTCCATCGATAAGCCGTCGAATCCACGGGTTGGAGTGGTTCCTGCTGGGCAAAGTTGGTGATACGATCCATTAGATCCCGCCGAAAGGCAATTGCATGTTGAGGAATTTCTAATGAATACATTCTTAAAGCCGTATCAATCAAACGTTTTACCATCACACAAATATACTTGTAATAAGAATAAAATCCGAATTTTGTTCTCAAATTAGTAATTTTTTTCGCAATTTTAACTTCTTGCGTAGCAATATTACTCATTTTTGGACGCAAATGTTTCACCAACCATCAAAATGTAGATCCATAGAATGACGCCTGGGGTTGCTTTCTTGGCCAGTGCCGACCCGGTTGTGGTACGATTAGCGTATTGAGCCAATATCCCGGCTTACTCGAGGAGCGGTAAATCCCGTTGACACCCCACCAGCACTACCTCGTCAGCGGATTCAGTGTACTTGAAAAAAGAAATAAGACAAGTTGACATATTTCTATAAACAAGTATTTTATTAATATATTACAATAAAATGCTAAATATAGGGCTTCTGATGCATGAGTATATGCTTAATTTACGAATGCAGTCGTCACCCGTTAGCAGCAGAACGGCGCAAGGGGATAGCCGTCGAGTCGTTTAGGGGCTGCTGCCCCGCGAAAAGGTAGCAAAACCTACATGGTCTAGGTATTGGGGCGAAAAGTCAGTACCTTACCCCCTGGCATTCACCAAATTGAATCAATCCCCCCCTGGATATGAAATTTCATCAGCCCCCCCCTCAGCCCAATTTTAGCTCGGCGCGTCATGGATTAGACCCCCAAGAAGTATCGACGTTTCTTCAGCTGCTCTCGGCTTATTGGCAGGAGAATAGCCGAGCGTTCGCCCACCATACCACCCAACTCCAGCAGTTACGGGAAGAAAACCAACAGATCACTGACTTTCGTAATCAGTGGATTCGCGTCTTGGAAGTAGCACAACAAACCGCTGATACCATTGTAGAGCAAGCCCAGCAAGAAGCGGCGGATTTGCTCGAGCGAGCCCGGCTCCAACAGCAAGCGATCCAAACCCAGCGGCAGCAGCAGAATCAGCGCTGGATTCAGGCTGAACAGCAGCACCAGCAGCGGTTAACCCGGTTACAAGCTGCCATCCGCCAGGTTGCCCAAACTGCCCTAGAATCGCTGCCGTCCGTTGAATCTAGTGGATCCACCGATGCCCCAACGGTAACATTGTCCCCGAATTGGTCCGTTCAGCCTGATCAGCATTCCGGCTAGGAGTCGTCACTCCCAATGCTTGCCTCACTGCCATGGGTAGGGGTAAGTGCGTAGTTGTGGAACAGAGAAAAGTGGTTCTCGCTCTTTAGCCCGCGTTATTCTACCGCGTCAAACAAACTTAGGGCTTGGGAAGGACGAGAGCGTAGTCCCGGATAGGTACACCGCTTGCGGGTGGGGGTACCCTGATGAAAAATGCGGATACTGTGAGATTTGCGGTGGCCTTCCCGCATCAATTGTTGGCTGATCCGCTCGTAGGTAGCACTGTGGCTACTAAGCAGCATTTGACGGGGGGGCTGGGTGTGCAGCAGTCCTCGGATAAAACGATTGAGCATCCCCGGTGGCACGCCCTGATCGGGCTCCTCGATCAGCAGCAGCTGCGGGGCTAAGGGCAGCCATTGCAAGTAGGCCATCAACAAGTAGGCGTCCCACGGCAACACGGAGGTGGGGTGAAAGGGTTCCGGCCGAAGGTGTTGATTCGGCTGGTAGTGCCACTGTCTCAAGGGTGGGTGCCAGAATAGCCGGCCGCCGCCGGGTATCAATCCGGCGGGACGAGGGGCATCCGCTGAATTGGATTGCTCGGCCAACTGGCGTAACCGGGTGTAAAAGTCACTAACAGTGCGGGGGACCTGAGGGATCGTTCGCTCCTGCCGATGGGAACCCAAGGATTGCCAAAGCGTAACCTTGGCGTTGATATGGGGGTACTGCGCCGCCCGGTCAGCCGGAATAAAGTGGGGAGCGGGCCAGTGGGTACGCCAGTGCTGGAACCATAAGTGCAGGGCATCGCTCTGCCAGCGATCCCACGGAAACGGATCCGATCCTGGATAAAAGCGTTCGTGCTCACCCCAGCGGATCATCCATCCTCCTTGATGGGTATCGTAGTAGGCGGCCATGGCGGCTGGGCGCGGGATCACCTGGATCTCGCCAATCTGGTGAGCCTGGCAGTGTAATCGGTACTCAAAGGCTTCGTCTTGCCAACTGATTCGGATATTCTGAGGGGAAGTTTGGGGGCCGCTATCCGGCGGCCGACATTCGCTTAAGTAGTGCTGCCAGTGATCCAGGGCGGTTTGGGTGATCCCTTCTGTCATCAACTGAGCTAGTAGTTGGGGTAGGGTCGTGGAAGCTAACGTCTCATGCGAAAGGGTCGCAAGAAGTAAGTGCGCGGGGGGACTCAGGGTGGGGACAAAGGTGGAGAGCAGCCGAGGATAATGCGCCAGTTGATGGGTGCTGGATAAAAACAGGTACAACGAGCGCAGGGTAGGGTTTAGGCCCCGGACTCCCCGGAACAGGGTAACATCCTGGTATCTATTGTAAATAAAGGCATGGGGTGCCCGATAATCATGGATCTTAATCCACATGGGGCGAGTATACAGGTTTGTGAGCGGATAATCAAGTTCGAAGGCATCTTCCTAGCTTTTTTTCGGTGGGGTCGGTAGCCGTTCCATCCCGGTCACTGACCCAACGATGGGCTGAGGGCAGGCAGCCTACCCCCCATCCACTGTCCTTCGTTCAAAAAAGCATGCCTGCCTTCACATCCGCTACCAGGCTTTTGGTTCTAGGGTTCCAAGACATCAGTACTGTCCTGTTGGTTGGTACCCTGCTGGGGTTGCTGTTTCCGGCCTGGTTGTTTCCAAAAAAGACTTCGCTGACCCGCTGGCCGGTGCTTTTCAACGCTACGATGGGTGCCCTGGTACTACGGCTACTCGTGCAGTTCTTGGGGGGGGGCATGAGCCAATTGGTTCATTTTCTAACAAATTACTCGGAAAAAGTGCCCGCTTGGGATGAGTGCCGGCGAAATTCATCCAATAATATTATACAAAAATAAGAATTAATTAAACTATTAAGTTATTTTTTTCTTTATACCCGATTTGGGTCATAGGTAGGTTTACGGGGTTTATGGGTGCTGATGGAAGGCTGTGTGGATTAAAAATTGCCTTGTACTGTGGGTAAATAATCCATGATGAGGTATACTAGTTTTTCACCACAAAGTAAAGGGTGAAAAGGGTGAACAATGTCCTAGTTCCTCCGGGATACTTTTGGTTTATAGCATAAGTTGGCGCAAGTAGTGAGGACTAGGCATTGTTTTTTTCCGTTGCGGCGGAAAGCAAATTCTTGAACCATCATGGGGGATGTTTTACTTAATACCATTTTAATCATGGACTTTCAAAACAATTACTCGATTACCAGTCAATACGCTCGGGAGCTGTTTCAGCATGCCCAGGCCGAATCCATGGATATTAATGGGTTCGAGTGGCTCGTCAAGCTCAAAGGAGAGTGTGTAGCGCATGTGTTGATGCCGCCTGAACCGCTTGCCCCGTATTCCGATCAGCTGTTGATCTATTTTGTATTTCAATCGGACTGCCGCAAGCGGGCGCAGCGGCTGTTTCCCGATGTGAACGAGCGGGGCCATATGCAGCGGTTCTTTTCGGTCAAAGAGATTAATTTTCGTCCCCTTCTGAACGAATTTATCCGTTTTATGCCCGAGCATTTTGGTGAGAGTTTAGATCCTTCCCTGCGGGAACTGGCTCTCGAGAAATTATAACCCTAAATCATAACGTACCATGGCAGCAGACTTCTTCACCGGTATCCTACTGAAAAAAGTACCTGAGTTTACCCAGACCCTTGCCTGGGATCCAGAATTTTGTGAATCTCGCCCCAAAGTGGTGGCGGACTGCTTAGGCAGTTGGTTGAATCGAATGCATCGAAAGGATGGGCAGCAGCAGCTACTCATTAAGGCCTGTCATCAGTTGAATCAAGCCTACGCGAATGTCAAGGACAAGGAATCGCAGCGTCCTTTACTCTATAAGTTATTCTTTTCACTGGATCATCAGACCCTGCAATCCATCCGTGGTCACTTAGATAACGACATTCTCAAAGTCGGTCGTGATTACCTGCAAAGCGTAGAGGGAAGTTTCTATAAACCTATTTAGACAAGCGTCAGCCCGTCCGAAAGGAGCCACCTTGCCTCCTTGCCACGTTGCTTCCTTGCGGGTGGCGCAGAGACTAGGGTGGATGCCCGAAACAAAAAAAACGATATGGAGCCAAAAACATGGTTAACAAGTACGGCCGAAGAAGCTGGTTTCGGCCGGAGCTGGTATAGCTTAGAACAGACCCTGTTGCGGGGCTTAGGGGCGCTGATGGCAGGTAGCGATCGCTTTGAGGCCATAGAGCAGCGCAGTCTTCCGTCTGAAAACGCTTCCTGGAACGGCCTGTCTCAGCCAAGTGAGGTAGCTGATCGTCGAACCCTGGAACAGCTTTTTCAGCTCATCCATCCAGGGGCTTTACTGCCCATGCTTCAACCTTGGGTGAGCACCGAGCTAGCATCGAAGCCATCGAGTACCAACCAAGCGGTTCCCTGCCGGGAATTATCGGACCTGCACTTGGATGAACAACCGGTGGGGCGCTACCGAGTAAGTGCTTGGATGGTCGGTCAGGGCGTAACGGTGGGGCCTGCGAAAGGGGATAAAATGTCCCAGCAGAAAGCAGCCATCCACGACCTATTCGCGGCCTTTGATTTAGAAAAAACGCTCGTGATGATCCACGCCAGCGTCTGCCGGGCAAGCTATGCCCAACAAATCCTGCAACAGCAGGGGGATTACGTACTCCTGCTTGAAAAAGAGCGGGCTACCCCTCGCCAAAAAACCCGCTACGAACAGGTTGCTAGCGAAGTAGCCCGTCAAAAATCCGCCTTGGATTCCGATGTTTGGCAAGGCTTGGGGAACGGCCGTATGGAAAAACGAACCGTCTACGTGATGCCGGGGGTACAGTTTCTGGATGATTTGGAGGGGTGGCCGGGCTTGAAATCCGTCATCTTGGTGGAAGTTCAGTGGCAAGAGAACGGCACCGACCACCATGAAGCCCACTACTACCTGAGCAGCTTGTCCATTGGAGCGGCTGCGCTTACCCCCTTGCTCAGTACGCTCTGGGTTAGGGAGAATCAACTGCAGGGGGCTCTACCCGCGTGGCGCGTGGACATTGGGTTTCGGCAAGACCCCAGCCGTAGTTTGAACGATCCCAGGCAGGAGTGCTGGGGGCAGCTGGAAAAAACGGCGTGCACGCTCCTCCATCCCACCCAGGATCAACAGCCCCAGCTGTCGCAAATCTAAGATCCGGCTTCTAGGAGGTAGCCGCAGCGAGACCGTTCCCAACCCCCGGGAGGGGTAAAAACGCAGCAATAAGACTTTTTTTAAACATTATATACTTTATTTAAGTATAAATTACGAATTCCCCGTATATTTACCCGCGAATCTGCTTTAGAACTAACCCAACGGATCGAATGGATGCTGAACAGCGGACGATCATGCACTTGGACTTGGATGCCTTTTTTTGCTCGGTGGAGGTGCTCAATAATCAGGAATTGCGGGGGAAACCACTGGTCATTGGCGGGAGTTCTGACCGTGGGGTGGTGGCTTCGGCCTCCTACGAAGCCCGCAAATACGGGGTGCGGGCGGCGATGCCCATGCGGCTGGCGCGGCAGCTGTGCCCCGAAGCCCAGGTGCTGTCGGGGGATATGGAAAAGTATACGTACTACTCTGATTTGGTCACTGAGATTATCGCCGAGCGAGCCCCGCTGTACGAAAAGGCCTCCATTGATGAGTTTTACCTGGATCTAACGGGCATGGATAAGTATATCGGAAACCTGAAATGGTCCTCAGAACTGAAAACCCGGATTGTGCAGGAAACGGGTCTGTCCTTGACTTACGCGCTTTCGGTCAATAAGCTCGTCAGCAAGATGGCTAGTAACGAAGTGAAGCCCCAGGGGGTGGAGTGGGTAGCGGCGGGAAGGGTTAAGGGCTATTTGGAGCCGTTGAACGTACAAAAGATTCCGGGAGTGGGTAGCCAAACCTATCAGCAACTGGCCAGCTTGGGGGTGCGCACCATCCGGGTGCTGCGGCAGATTCCGCTGAAGCTGCTGGAAAAGGAGTTCGGGGGGGGCTTAGGGCGAACCTTGCACGAAAAATCCTTTGGGAGGGACCCTCAGCCCGTCGTACCCTATCGCGCTCAGAAGTCCTTATCGCACGAGCATACCTTACACGAAGACACGACCGATCTTTCGGTGCTGATGACTCTGCTGACCGGGCTAACCGAGCAGTTGGGCTTTCAGCTACGCAGCGACAAAAAAGTGACTTCCTGTATTGCGGTGAAAATCCGCTATAGTGACTTTAACACCGTCAGCCGCCAGCGCAAGATTTCCTATACCAGTCATGATCCCGCGCTACTGGCAGTGGCACGGGAGCTGCTACTGGAGCTCTACGACCGGCGGCAGCGCATCCGCCTGGTGGGGGTGCGGTTTTCCCACTTAGCCTACGGCGACCACCAAATTAACCTATTCAGTGATGCGGGTAAAATCATTGACCTGCACCAGGCCATGGATACCGTCCGGGCCAAGTACGGCCGCCGCGCGGTAATGCGGGGGGCAAGCTACCAAGATCGATGTTCCTGATATGTTTTTGAACTGTCATACCTACTTTAGCTTTACCTACGCAACCCTATCGGTCGAAGCACTCGTGCAGCAGGCCTCTCAGCTGGGGGTCACCCAGCTCACTTTGACCGATATTCACCACACCAGTGCGGCTCTGGACTTTATCCATCATTGTCAAGCGGCTGGCATCCAGTGGGCGTTGGGGGTGGAGTTCCGAAGCCAGCACCGGCTACAATACCTAGGACTTGCCCGCAGCCACCGCGGCTTTCAGGCACTGAATGAAGCCCTGACGATGGCCTCGGAGCGGGAGCTTGACTGGCCCGACACCCTCTGCTTGCCCGAGGTAGTGATCATCTACCCTTGGGGCAGCCGCCCACCCGAGCAGCTTGGAGACCATGAGTATCTCGGCCTGCGCGCGACCCAGTGCCAGCAGGTTCGCAAGGTGCCCCATAAATTACGGCAGAAACTCGTGGCCTGGCATCCGGTCACGTTGCGCCACCCCCAGGATCTCACGATCCACCGGGTGCTGCGCAGCATTGACCAAAATATCCTGCTCACCCAGTTGGACGATCGGGGGGGAGCCCGGGCGGAAGATTGCCTGATCACCCCCCAGCAGCTGCGGCAGCAGTTTGCCAGCTTTCCTTTTCTACTACAGCAAGCCGAACAACTGCACCGAGCCTGCCAGTGGAAAATGGATGTGCAAGCTCCAAAAAATAAGCGTTTCTTCACCCGTAGCCGCGCGGATGATTATGCGCTGTTGCAGAAGCTGGCCTGGACGGGCTTTGCCTACCGCTACCCCGAACCGCCCCGAGAGTCTCTCGGAGAGTCCCTCGGGGAGTCCCTCGGAGAGTCCCTCGGGGAGTCCTCTAATGCGTACCGGGAGTGGGAAGTGGTTCGGCAGCGGCTGACCCGCGAGCTGGAGGTCATCGATACGATGGGTTTTACGGCCAATTACCTCATTGTCTGGGACGTAATAGGGTACGCCGAGAAGCAGGGCTATTTTTGGATCGGTCGGGGCAGCGCGGCCAACTCGATGGTGGCCTACTGCCTGAAAATCACCGACGTAGATCCTATCGCTCTGGAGTTGACCTTTGAGCGCTTTATCAATCCTCATCGGGCCGTGCCCCCCGACTTTGATATGGACTTCTCTTGGACCGATCGTGACGATGTTCTGGACTACATTTTTCGCCGCTACGGGAAGGGTCACGTGACATTTCTGAGTACCTACAACCGCTTTAAACGGGATTCGGCCCTACGGGAAGTCGCCAAGATCTACGGGCTGCCCAAAGCCGAAATTGACCGCTTAGTGAAAGAGCCCGTCCTCACCCCCCTGCATCATCCGCTCTCAGAAGAAATTACCGCTCTGGCTCGGCAGCTCATCGGACTGCCCTCGCACTTGAGCATGCACGCCGGCGGTATCTTGATTACCGAAGAGCCACTAAGTCGGTACACCGCGTTAAAAATGATGCCCAAGGGATTCCCGGTCTCCCACTTTGATATGCACACCGCCGAGGACTACCAGTTTTTCAAGTTCGATATTCTTAGCCAGCGGGGGCTGGGGCATATCAAAACAGCAGTGGGACTGGTGCGCAAGAACCGCCAAGAAATCATCGATATCCACCGGGTGCAGGACTTCTTCCAAGATGAACAATTGCTTAAACAGCTGGCGACAGGTAACACGATGGGCTGCTTTTATATTGAGTCGCCCGCTATGCGCCAGTTGCTGCTCAAACTGCGTTGCCGCGATTATCCCAGTCTGGTGGCCGCCAGCAGCGTGATCCGGCCGGGCGTCGCCCAGTCCGGGATGATGCGGGAGTTCATCCAGCGCCATTTGGCTCCCGCACAAGTAAAGTACCTGCATCCTATCTTTAAAGAGCAACTGGGCGAGACCCACGGGGTAATGGTCTACCAGGAAGACGTGATGAAAATTGCCCACGCCTTCGGGGGGATCTCCTTGGATGATACCGATGTATTGCGCCGGGCGATGAGTGGCAAGTACCGGGGGCGCTCGCACTTTGAAGTGATCAAAGGGCAATATTTCGAGAACTGTTACCAACGGGGGTATTCGGACGAGCTGGCCCAAACGGTGTGGCAGCAGATGGAGTCCTTTGCGGGCTACTCCTTTTGTAAGGCCCACTCGGCTTCCTACGCGGTGGAAAGTTTTCAGTCGCTGTTTCTGAAAACCTACTACCCGCTGGAGTTTTTTACGGCCGTCGTGAATAATTTTGGAGGGTTTTACCGTACGGAGATCTACCTGCATGCCGCCCGTCTGGCCGGAGCCACCGTTCATGCCCCTGACATCAACCGCTCCGATATGCTGACCACGATCTACGGGAGCGACATTTACGTAGGTTTTCAGCACATCAAGCAGCTGGAGAGCAGAGTGGGGGAGGCGCTGGTCTTCGAGCGGCAGTGCCGGGGGGAGTACCGCAGCTTGGAGGATTTTATCCGCCGCTTGCCCGTCAGCCGTAGCCAACTGGATTTATTGATCCGGATCGGAGCCTTTCGGTGTACAGGAAAAAGCAAGCAAGTGTTACTATGGGAAAAGAACTGCTACCTGACCGACCGGCCTACCCAGCCCCACACGTGGACGCTGTTTGATGCCCCCACCCCGGATTATCCAATGCCGGCTCTGGAGTACGACCCGCTCGAGGAGGCCTTTGAGCATATGGAGTTGCTGGGCTTTCCGCTGGTATCCCCCTTTCAGCTGCTGGCTGAACCAGTTTCAGGACTGCCCGCCGCCTCATTAAAACAGCAGGCGGGAAAAACGGTCTCGCTGGTAGGCTACTACGTAACTCGTAAACCAGTCTATACCAAGCACAAAAAGCGCATGGCGTTCGGCACCTGGATCGATCCGGCCGGGGATTTTTTTGATACCGTCCATTTTCCCGATAGTCTGCGGAAGTTTCCCCTGCAAGGCATTGGCTGCTATGATATCCGGGGGAAAGTCACGCTGGATTTCGGGGTGCCCACCGTGCAGGTGAGCGGGATGGAGAAGCTGCCGATGGTTCCCGACCCCCGCTACGCCGATGCTAAAAAACCCTTTCGATTCATCTCCTAACGTATGATACAAAAAATACTTTCCTTGTCCTACCCAAGAATCGTTACCCTGGAATACCGCCTGCGCCAGGGGATTGCCACGCTGGAGTGGTTGCCCAGTCTCCTACCGGTAGGCGACTCTTCGGCGGATCACCACCCGCGGTTAAGACGGCTCCACGTGGATGAATCCCAGCTTACGATTCTGCTGCAGGGCACCGTCGCGGTGCAAATCGCCCCCTGCTTAAATGAGGCTACCACCCTTCGGGTGGGGTACGCCCCTTGCCAAGGGAAGGCATTATGGTTGGAGCGGCTCGCGGTTACCTACCTGTTTGGGGAAAAAGAATGGGAGCGCGACTGTTCGACATTTGCCCAGACAGGCAATTTTCCAGCGGCAGGAATCTATGCCCTTCGGGTTCAACTGCTGAGCCAGCCCCTGGCACCCAGTCCCCGAACCAACCCCGCAGCACCCGCTAAAACCCAACCCGAATGAAGCATCGTATCCAAGCCAAACCGGCGTCCAAATCGGAGTTGGCTCGAGCCTACCGGGTCAGTGTACGTACGTTGAACAATTGGCTGAAGGGCGTGGAATCTGAGGTAGGCCAGCCTCTAGGTCGCTACTATACCATCAAGCAGGTAGAGGAGCTATTTAATCACTGGGGCGAGCCTGTTGAGCCGCTGTAAGGAAGGGGGAAACGGGCAATGACCCTAGGGGATGCTCGTTCGGATCAGGGGTAACCTACCCGAATCGTAGATCGTGACCAATACCAGTTGCAGGTGACCGTATCCCCACTTTATGAATAATCTACGCACGACAGGTGACCAGCAGATCAACGCCAAGGGCAACCCTTACCCCTGGGCATATCGCGGGTAAGGGTAGTCCCAGGGGTGGCTAGGCTTGGGGGTAATTCCCAGATCCCATTGGAATGGATAGCCTCAGTATTAGTAAAAGAATTGCTCAAGGATAATCTTACCTTGATCATTGACCTGATAGACGGCGAGCTCATCCATTTTTACTCGGCCTTGCCCTTTCATTTCCACGTCCATGCCCATCGCGCAAGCAAAGGTCTTTCCGGCGACAATGGGTGCTTCGCAATAGCCCCCGTAGGTTTGTTCAATACTTTCTTGCCATTGTTGGGCTTTTTGCCGGATACCCTCCATACCTTCTACCCGCGACGGCCCTGGGGCATGATCGGGTTCCAGACTGAGGACCTGGGCATCGTAAAGTTCTTCTTGAATCTGATCGTAAGCCCCCTGCTGGGCTAAGGTGTAGAAGCGATCAGCTACTTCTTGGGTCGTCGTAGGAGTCTCCATGGAAAAGTAAGGTTAGCGTGAAAACATTAGATTTAACCAAAGAAAGATAAGCAATTCTACCGGGAGAACCAAAGCTAGGTTCAACCAGAGGGAGTGTTCATTCCTGAGCCGTAGGTTTCGGATCGTGGCATGACCTGCGCACATTCTTCGGGGAAAATATGTATCATCGAGCCGTCCAGTAGCCGAACCGCGTATCCGACCGCACTACGCTTGACCACTGGATAACTGGTCGAGCGTAGTGCGGTCGGAATACGTAGCTGTCCTGGTTCCGTCAACTGGATGTGCAGGGTGCTAGCAGGGGATGTCATGTCTAACCTAGGTGTCTATAGTTATATCTAAACATTATTTAGCAGGCAGTATATCTAAACATTATTTAGCAAGCTAGTTTTACACTAGCCATGCCTAAAGGTAGGATTCTTACTTATAGGAGCCAACAAAAAAACCAGGCAATTTTTCACCAAGTAAGATTTTCTTCTAATCACCAGAAAACGTCTCGGCAGGCTATCGTTCCCCCCGGAGCCGAGCCTGAATCATCTCGAGAGAATCCCGTAGTCGGAAGTAGCAATCCAGTTCAGCGGACTCTGCCTCCGAGAGCTGCTCATCAGCCTCTTTTTCGAGTAGTCGGTGGACGCGATATTCCGCCCGGGCGGAACAGTGGTAGTGTCGTAACTGTTTCAGGCTGGGTTCTGAGGCCAAAAACTCCAATAACTCTTCGTAAGCAGGCGGGGTGCGTAGTGATACTTCTAGCATAACCAGTGGGAAAATAAAATGAACCAGGACAGCTGCGTTACTCTCAGGTAGCCAGCGTTACGAGCAAAGATACTACTTTTCATGATTTCCACCACCTCTACCGATGGGATCCCCACAGCTTAACCGGTTTTCCCGCACCCTTCACCTCGGTCATTGAAAACCTCCCAAGCAAAGAACCCATCGCCCAACGGGAGATTCCCACAGTATGGGCTAGCAGTAGCTGTGCCCAAATACAGTGATGCCCCCGATACCTGATAGCGGGAGATTACCTGTTGCCGAAAACGGTTGTCAGCCATAGTAACGGGTTGAATGAAAACCTGCAACTGATCGGCCGCTGTCTTGGGGTTACTTTTCAGGGACGAAAGCTGGCTCCCTTTCCTTGGCTACATGGCGCGCTGCAGGCAATTGAACCGCTGTTTTTCGGAGGTAGTGATCGTACACCAAACTGCGCTCTATTTCCTTGAAAATGGCCAGTTTCGTCTCTAGCAACAGTTCAAAAAAGTAGATCTCGGCTCCCAAAACATCGTGTAGGCATACCTCAGCCCCGTCCCAGGAGATCTTTTTGAGCACCAGTAAATCATAATGATCGCTGTCGCGCTCTAACGCATCATTGGGGTGGACGGCGAAAAGCCGAGGCAAGGAAAACGAACCGTGTCGCTGTACTAACTGCTGGACGTGTTCGGTGAGCTGTTCATTCAAGCGTTGGTACTGCTGCTGGCACAGTAGCCAGGTCAATTCCCGAGGGGTGCTGGGGGGTACATTTTCCATAAACAATCAATCAGTCGGATGAAAAATTCTTCGTGAGGCGAGGTCAGGTTCCTCGTGCTGAAACTACGAATATACACTAATGGGGGATAAATGGCTACCGAATAGAGTGGAAAAATCCTTCTACCCACCCTACCGACCCACCGAAATATTTTGTACCATTGCCCTCAGGTATGGGTAAAAAGGGGTTGTTGCTGAATCAGAATAGGGTATATACCAGCCTGTTGAGCCTGACCATATTGCCTGGCCGCAGGTAAGGTTTCTTTTTTTTGTTAAGAATGTGCCCTCATTTAGTAGCCTAACCTATTTTTTTTGTAAACACGCTATCTAGGATGGTCTTAGGAATACTCAAACATCATCCTGAAGTACACCGTGGAACGACTCCCCATCCTGCATCCAGGTTTTTGGGGTGCTGTTGATGGGACCAACCCGTCCGTTAGTACCCCGGCTCCGGGTTTCTACCTGCCACGCTGGTGTAGCCGGACCTGACACCCGTGCGGAAAGGGCACCTACCGTATGCCCCTAGGACACCCTACAGCGGTTTTTTGGGCAGATTTAGGTACCAGCTGTACCGGGTGGATCCAACAGTACGCCGGAATGCGCTGGGATTCGGTGAAGCCAGCTGCAGGACGAGCTCCCGGTCATAAGGTACCCAGCCGCGATCGGCAACCAGGCGGGGGCCTGCCAAAAGCGATAGGGGATACCTACGAATTAAACTCATTTATTTATAAAATAAAATTACATAAGTACAATTTAATGGAATATAGGGGTGATTAATCCTAAAAAGTGGAGCAACTTTGGCCAGGAAAAACCTTTTTTGTTTCATGCGTTATTGGAAAATAACCCCCCGACGGGGAGCCACCGGCTGGATGGTCGGGGTAGCTCTACATGTGGGGGTATGGATAGGAATACCACTCAACCTGCCCGCGGAGCCAGTATCCACCCTCAGGGCGGGTGCCTACTTGGTGGTTGGTGTGTTTGCTTACTCAGACAATGCCCAGCAATACACCGAATCCCTGGTGGCACAAGGATTTTCGGCGCAGGCAGGCTATTATCCCCCAACGGATTATGTATACGTTTACCTTCGCCAAGCCAAGGAAAAGCAGACCTTGGAGAGGGTACTACAGGAGATCCGGAAGCACCCTTCCTTTACTGAGGCTTGGCTGTTTGAGCCGACCGCTATGGAATCCAATGCAACGGTATCCGAGCGGGCAACCGCTGCGCAAGGGCTACCGGATCCAGAACCCGCGCCAGGCAATATGCGTTTTCCGACCGAGGGGTTAGTTGCCTCCAAACGGGAGATACATCCGGCTGAGACATCCGGTGTCAACCCTATTACAGCCGCCCAATATCTTTTTTTTCGGACGGTATCCTCAAGTACCCAGGAACAAGTCAGGGCTGAAATCAAACTGTTGGATATCCAGCAGCGTCAGCTCCTCGGTCAGACTAGCAGCGACACGATCATGCGTATTCCCGCAGTGTTATGGCACGACAGTGCCCTACAGGTTGAACCCTACGCACTGGGATACCGCTCGTTACCGCGGGTGCTCTCTCATCCCGCCGTGTCCGGGCCAGCGGCCGATCCACTGATGCAATTGGCAGGGGATACGCTAGTGGTTCAACTGCTCTTGACCCCCTGGCAACCCGGGGATATCCAAGTCCTATTTCGAACCTATTTCTATCCCAATGCTTCGGTAATGCGCCCTCGTTCGCAACCTGAGATGGAGGAGCTTATCCAGCTATTACGCAATCATCCAGCTCAACGCATCAAGCTCCACGGCCATACCAATGGTAGCGGGCGGGGCTACATTTATCAGTATGATCCCCTGAGCCAAAACTTCTTTACCCTGCACCAGAACAACGCGCATAAACAGCGAGGGGTGGGAGCCAAGAAACTTTCGGGGCTTCGGGCAATCACCATCAAGGAGTATTTGGTTTCTCGGGGTATCGCCTCCGAGCGGATTGAAACTCAAGGCTGGGGAGGCCGAAAGCCCTTGTATGATCCTGACTCTGCCTTAGGAAAAAGCAATATTCGCGTCGAGGTGGAACTGCTCAGCCCCTAACCGTCGAGGCACAGTAAGGACAAGGGTGGCCGACTAATATCGGAAGGCCAAAACCGCTCGGGACTGGATCGCCGCGCGGTGATAAAATCGTCGGATCGCACTGATCGCGTTCCACAAAATCTCCCAATGCTGCGACTCCCAATATTGGGGATAGACCCCTTGCTGGTTCATTCGCGGGGGATCAAAGTGGTCGAGCACCCCGGCCGGGGAGACGCGGTGTAGCACCGAATTTAGAGCTTGAACCTGCTGGCAGGATAAATAACCTACCGGCCCATAGCCAAGATCGTAGCCTGGCTGCAGATACTGTTTGCCCGTCACCAGATCCGACAGGGCTAGGGTTTGTAGAGCCGGAGTATGCCGTTGGTATTCAGTGAGTAAATACTGCAACCCCGCCCAATCTTGCTCCAGATGAACCAAATCAGGATGGCTTCTGGTTAGCACGTTTAGAAAAAACTCGTCGGCGTAGGCTTCCGAAGTCCTCAGACGGTCGTAGGTGTCACGGTTAATCATGAGCAACACCCCCAGCTGAACCATTCCCATAGCGTTCCAATTTTTAGACAACTCACCACAAATGCTGCCCCTGAAGGGAGGAGATGTAGAAATAAATACTAGTTTTGTGGATAAGCAAAAATGTACAGTTTCAAACGATATTTGCGGAAAAGGGTTTTTCCTCCGGAAAATACCTGTCCGTACAGTCAGACCCCCTACGGTATGTGCTTTGATTCTTTTACCCATGATCCTTCTCAAGAAAGTTTCTCCTTAGCGACGTTTTTATCCTGTCAAATGCTGAGCAAACGCGACCGCCTAGCGGTTTACGGTTCGGACGCACACTTGTTCTACGGTAAGCTAAACCCGCGCCAGTTCTTTATTATTGCCTACCGGAATCAGGTTGTGGGATCCAGCGGCTCCTCCTTGAATGCCTACGTAGCCACCTATCCCATGCCCAACCAGTGGTGGCTGCACTACCCAACGAAGGTGCAGACCGTCAAGCTCGGGCTTACCTACCAGGATATCAAGGATTTGTTGCCCCTCTTAAATACCCTTAGGTATGGATAGTAGCCGGCGATGCCACGGTCGTAAGACAAGGCACCCTGTCTCGGTATTTCACCCGAATGCCACAAGGAACCTGCCGACTTGCTCAGGGAGACTCTCGCTTTCCGCTCCACCAGCATGACACTAGCTCAACATCGTCAGCAAGTGCTACTAAGCTACAGTCAGCAACAGGATTATTACCGGGCTATTCACGAATGGCGCTGTGGATCCCCGCCCCAGTGGTTGCATTTTCCGCGGGGCTACTGTCAGTGGTGTGAGAATAAACTACTACGGGTGAGTGCTACCTTGTATAACACGTGCACCCATCGTGAACTTACCGTTGGGTTGTACTGCCTTTCGTACTGGTGGGATCAACGAAAGCTATCCGACACACCTGGGAGTTGGCAGCAGGAGAAGCAGCAGTTATACACTTCCCTGCGGCAAATCCGCCAGCAAGCCCACTATCACGCATTGGGCTGCTATTTAGCGAAGTTAGGCACCATGGAGGCCAGCTTAGGTGATCTGGCTCCAACTTATGCTCAAAAAAAAGGCTTATTGGCAGGGCAATGCATTCGCTTCCTAACGTTTCATCAGACAACACCGCTTCCTTTCTCAAAGCTGTCGATCAAGGTGCTTACTACCAACCGCGCTGAGTGCCAAGAATTATTATCGTTATCTTCGTCGCAAATCATTCAACTATGGCCATGGCTAACCGAATCCCAAATCCACCTGCTCGCCCAACAATATCCAGGTCACTTGCGCAGAAGGTGGGAACCCTAGAGACATCCTACGGCGATCGCACTGTCCTAAGCTACTTATCAAACCCTCGGACGAAACAAGCTATTTTCTTTTTTTATTATTAATATGTGTTCATTGTTCGCTCCGACTGAATGATTACCCTAAGGCTATGTTAACAGATCAACAATATGAAGAACTGACCGAACTGATCAAGCACGCCTTTCAGCCGTGGGATGTTGTAGACTATCTCATTGATGACACCAAAGATGACGTAATTTCACTGGTGGTTACGATCCAGATAGCGAAAGTACCCTTTAATCCTCCTTTCCTTTGGTCGAGCCTTCAGATCACCCAGACTCGATACAAATGTACGCGCTACCTTCCCTTGGACTACTTTGATTCGGCGGGAAGCTTGTAATTGAATACCTTGTGTGTTGGTTCGGAGGTTATTGTTAGGAGAACTTACTAGCGATAAAAACCTTTCCAAGGCACGTTTGGAAGTAGCGAAATGTGTTATTCATAGGCAAGTGTGCTGTTAGGAATGCCTATGAGCAGCCTTGGCTAGGAAAAACGCTAGTTTCAAGATAATGATCCTAAATGACTCCGTAGAATTTGTCAGGTCTCGGTCAACCACCAAGATTTGGGATTAGACAGTAGGGCGGTTCCCGGACTTTTGGATTCGGGAAGGGTTGGCCAGTGGTGGGAAGTAAATCATTCCTCGAACTTCCAAATCAAAGGCGACGGCAATCACTTTTTTTCTAAAAGCCAATGGATCTTTCGGGGCAATCTGATTGGTGATTTCGTGAATGAGGGGCTGAAACTCCCGGCTACTCCCCAACTCCAGTGCTTCCAAGATACATCGTTTAAGGAGTTGATACTGGGCTTGTAGTAATCGGATGCCTCGATTTTCTAGTGGGTGCAGCGTCGTAATGAAATCAGTATGACCCTCGGTAGAACGTGTATTCATAATCAAGTTTTTCTGTTTAACAAAAGAGCCACGGAATACATAGTGATGGTTTGTGGTATTTGTTGCCAACATCGAGGCAGGCACGTGCAGGGGTCATGATAAAATATGTAACGAAGGATCGTTTGTTTCAGTTTGTTAACCTTACCTAGCAGGTTCTGGTTTTGGTAAGCGTTGGTTTTATCAGGTCTTTCCTTGACATTGCCCCGGAGATTATCGAGATTAGTAAGCGATAGATTTTATTCGTTATCCACTTCACATTCCCTGGGGTGATCAATTTTGTACCCAGTATTTGATACCCAGTATTTGATACCCAAAAGTAGAATTAGGAGCATTGGATCGTTAACCATTAAGCATACGTATGAGGCAAGTAAAAAGATTCTTATCGTATTTTCTGTTTTTAGTTGTTTGCCTGGTCGCTATTGCCCTGCTAGGTGCCGTGTTTATTCCGAAGGAGTATTCCGTGGAGCGGACCATTACCATTAAGCAGCCTCAGAATCAGGTCTACCAGTATGTAAGGCAATTGAAAAATCAAGATACCTACAGTGTATGGGCCAGTATTGATCCGGGGATGCAAAAGTCCTTCACCGGTATAGATGGTCAGGTTGGTTTTATTGCTGCTTGGGAGAGTGATCACCCTGAGGTGGGTAAAGGAGAACAGGAAATTACAGCCATAAGTGATACACGTATCGATTACGAACTTCGGTTTCTGGAGCCTTTTGCCTCGAGTTCTGCTGCGTATATGGAGGTCAATGCCCTCACCCAGAACCAGGCAAGGGTACGCTGGGGTTTTTCCGGTCATATGGATTATCCCATGAATTTGTTGCTCATTTTGATGGATATGGAGGCCATGATCGGAGATGACTTTGAGCATGGGTTAAAGAATTTAAAGGATATCCTAGAGCCAGTCTAGGTACTTGTCCTCTCATTCACTGGAGTGCCCAGTGCCTTGGTAGCGGCTTTCCCGTGTTCAGGTTACCAGGGAAAAATGCTTGGATCGTACCCTACATGTTGGTTTTGTTTAAGGACAATGTTAAAGGCAGGTGAGTAATCACCTGTTTTTTTGTATTCGCTCAGCGGCTACAGAAACATGGGCTGGACGAACCGCTTGGATTGGTTGGACGGTAAGGGGAGAGACTCATTCTGACCTATTCTCGTCTTGTCCTAAGGTGACATGTACTTCGCTCACGATTTGGTGGTGCCGTGTTTCGGCCGTCTCGTAGCTAGTATACCGTTCATAGCACCCGTCCCATCGTCCACCCACCACCAATGTTTCAAACAATATTGGTGGTCCGCCTTGATCGGTTCGATGGTCAATGCCGAGAAAAATGGTAAAGACGCTGACTTCCTCGGAAATAGTGCTAGCCAGTAAAACCAGCTGGGAAAGGTCTTCCCATTGGGCTTGAGCTACCTCGGGTGGACAAGGTTCGTAGACTTTCCCGTTGAGTGTATAAAATCGGTGGCGGCTCATCCAGCTTGTTCTATCATTTTAGCGCGTCTGCTGTAGTGCCAGTAAACCGTTGGTTAATCCCGGAAGTAGGTGGTCACCGATACCCTCCGGTAGAACCTTGGTGGATCCAGCGGAAAACGGCTAATAAGCGATTCCCAGGTATTGGGCGAATATGGGTTTAAAGCAGAGCGGCACCCGAATACGGTAAACCAAAAAGGTTTTTGGGGCACTGAATTCTTCTACTTCTTTGCTTTAAGATAATTATCGGTCATAAAAAGCATAAAACAAAGCAAATGATTACTTATCTTTCTAATTCTACTGCCACCTTAGGGTAAATTGCTGTTTTTAGTAAAAATCCATTTAGGTCTCTGTACGATTATATGATACTACGTTCATGTAACATTGGGCTCGGCAACGGGTGGCACTAGCGGCAATAGAGGTAAATCAACCATTGCTACTACTTTGGCGATCATGCTGGTGGCATCTGGCCATGATGCGGTACGTTAATTATACTTGCCAGCGTGGCCGGATAAAATCCGCTTTATGGTACCTACTGGGGTAGTTAACCCGCAAGGAAGAAAAGCCTACTAATAGCAGTAGGCTTAAACCAAGATCATCCGCTACATCTATGACGCATTTTCCACCTTCACAATCGTAATTCTAGGCGAGGCTTCGTACTGTTTTCTGAATCGCCCGCATCCCCGCTAAATTTAGGGTGCTTGCCACTATTGCTCACTACTTCCCCATCACGCATCATCATCTCAATCTGAAAATTCATAAATACCTCGTGTAAATCCAATAGCTCCGTTCTACGGTAGGTTCCTAATGGACGTAAGTAGGCTCAGACTCGGCTAGCAAGGTGTGGGTAGTCGGTCATCAGCGGCGATATCCAGGTAGTACAGGGACGTGACTTGGGTAAAGAAAGGGCAGTTCGCACAAACATTAGTAAGCGGAAATTATAATGTTTGTGAAAAAAGGTCTTACCACCTCAGCTGCAGGCACGCGGTTACACCAGATGGAACCTTGAGCGGACTCGAGAAAACGGCAATAAGATGGATGAGGAGAGACGGCGAGGAGCCATCAAAAAAAACATGGTTTTTTATTTATACCGAAAATATCTATTTTCCCCGCTCAGTATTGTTTTATTGGTATTTCAATCAATGATATGATTACCGAGACGAAATTTTGACGATTTAAAAACTAACCAGAAGTATTCTTATGCCCCAACCGATTGTCTATTGCCTTGATGAAAATACCATCGATCAAGTTATTGTAGAACGGGTGATCCGTCGCCAGGCACCACACGTGGAATTTCATTCGCTGACCACCAGGCAAGATGCCTGGAGAGCCCTGTGCGTGCACCCGCGATCATCCCCCTCCTTATTATTGATGGAGGTGTATTATCGTCGCCAACTCGATACAAGTCTACTTGATCAGCTTGCTCGAATGGGAAGACCCCCATTTCCGATCATCATCCTGTCGGCTGACCTCTCCCCCCAGGCCCGTTTAACGCTCAATCAATATTCCATCATTGACGCCTACTTAAAGAAACCTTTTTCTGTGGCGAGTGCCCAAATAGCCCTAGGGTATATGTCGTTAGATCAAGTGAAATAAACCATAGCAGGATGGCTAGATCAAGCTACTGATTAAAAACTAGCCAGAACGATTCTTTCTCGTCGTTACTCATCTTATTCACCGATGGGGAACGATGATCCTGTTTCTGCAGTACTTTTGGAGCCCATTTCCCCGTTCAAGTGAGTCGTGTTGTACTCGCTTGGTTGAATTGGGGGTGCGATAAACGATCGTAGGGCAAAAATTATCGGGGATTTTAGCGCTCTGGTTTACAGAAGAAAACACGTGATCTACATCAAACCAAAGTAAGCTTGCCGGAGAGGTGACAAAAACGGAGGCAATGCATTTGGTCAATGCCCCTTTCGGGCGAGAGCCGCAAAATAATGGAAGTGAATCAGTGATGTAGAGGGAAAAATTCTGGAGTATCAACAAATAGGTGAAGCAGGGATGAGCGTTCGCAGAGTAGACTCAATGGATCGGCGGCATCATCAACAAACGGGTGGTTGGTGGGCATTAGAGCAATTTGAGTATCGGCTGATGCAAGTGATCCATGAGGTTTACCACCAACGGAAACTACCGATGATAATTTACGTGACGGCCGCACCTAACTGCCCCCAATCGGTCAAATTAGTGAACTACCTACCCAATGTATCGGGTTGGATGAACGGGAAAAATTCAGTAATTAGCAACCAAAAGGTGGGTATCATTTTTGTGGATTTTTAGGGGGAAAGCCTGCCTAGTAACCCCTTTTTCATACGTTGAACATACGACAATGAGCTTTCTTACAGAATTCTCCCTGGAGCTTGATCGCCAAACTCCTTACCCATACAACCTACCGGCCATCCGCCACGCCCAGCAGTTGGATGTGTCAGCGCAGGTGAATTTCTTTGTAGGAGAAAATGGAACAGGAAAATCAACCCTATTAGAAGCCCTGGCTTTCCGGTTTCAACTACCTCATATGGATGGATCCTCGTACACAAAAAGGTGTTTTCAAGCAGCGGTAACACTAGCCCCACTGCTTTCTATTTCCTACCAGCGAGAGCGAACAGTGGGATTCTTTTTCCGTGCCGAGGACTTTGGGGATTTTATCAACAGTGTGGATCGGCGGGACGTGACCCTGCAGACACAATTAGACTCCCTCCAAGGTGAGGTTCCCCAAGACATTATTCAGGAGATAAAAGACAATGCGAACTCCCAACTCTACCGTATGAAAAGAAATTACGGCCAAGAGCTGGTCTCCTTCTCCCATGGGGAAGCCTATCTGAAGATTCTGGAGGAAAAAACCCAATCAGCGGGCATATATTTATTGGATGAACCCGAAGCAGCATTATCCCCCGCTAAACAACTTTCGCTGATCTATTATTTGAAGGATCATCTCCATCGGTTCGCTTCCCAATTTTTCATCGCGACCCATTCTCCCATCCTGATGGCTTTTCCGAAGGCCACGCTCTACGAAATTACCTCCGATGGTATGCAAAAAACACCCTGGGAAGAACTTGAGCATATTCAACTCACCAAAAACTTTTTAAACCAGCCAGAAATGTATCTGCGGCACTTATGATCTTATGGTAACCATGGTTCTGGAGTTGGTAGCCAGCGGGTAGCCTGGTTAGCCGAGTCGGGCAGACGATCACGCTGGTGGTTCAGCAGCACCCTTGCGCAGACCTGTTATCTCATGATACAAGGTTCGCCAGCCTTGGTGTTCGGGCGCTATAATTTCTCCACCAGCTGAATAAAATTTCCGCAGGTGTCATTAAAAACGGCGACTTTGACGGTTCCTACCTGTTTAGGCTTCATCCTGAATTCTACCCCCAGCCCAATCAATCGCTCGTACTCTTGTTGTAGATCATCCACATCAAACTGCGTGTAGGGTATTCCTGCGTTCAGTAGTGCATCTTGAAAAACTCTCGAGGGCTCAAAGTGAACGGGGGCAGGTTCCAGTACTAATTCCGGTCCGTCAGCTGCTTGATCAGAAACGAGGGTTAACCATCTATTTCCGTCTTCAAGGGGGGTGTCAAGCTTTTTAATAAATCCTAATTTTTCGGTATAAAACCGAAGTGCTTTTTCCTGATCACGGACGGGTATACTCATTAGGGTGATTCTCATTGCGGTATTAGTAATGGTAAGGAAGGAAAGATCTACTCCATGCCAAAAGGTACTTCAGTTGCATCGGTTGGAATTGAGTAGGTGCTATTCCAGTGGTGCTCTTGTACAAGATACTAAATGATCCCCAACTTTCAAATCCAGTGGTACGTTGGCGTACCAGTAGTAGCCTAAATTGTTAAGCATGCATCTTCGTGGTCGCAGTGGCACGCTCCAGGTGAGATTGGTTCTGATAAGGAGCCCCCTTCAGGGCGACCCCTTCTGGGCGACCCCTTCTGGGCGACCCCTTCTGGGCGACCCCTTCTGGGCGACCCTATTTTTATGCGCTCAAACCAGTGGAATACGTTTTCAGAGAAGTAAGGGTAGGGGATAACCGCTGCAAATGCGATGATCATGGACACCTAAAGTAAAAAACCCAGCAGTGACTACTACTGGGTTTCCCTTGCTTATGAGAATAAATCTACAGAAAAAAAGAAAGATCTGGCGGCATAGCCACTAGCATTTCCCAACCCTTGAAATCTAGCTTTAGTCTACGCCTGTAAACTTACCAAGACATTATGACCCGAATATCAATTAAACATCAAGTCTACGTTAATTCTTGGTAGCCTTTCTCTTATCGTTATCTGCTTAACCATTCCAAGAAAAGTTTGTATATTGCTAGGTAGTCTGGATTTTTTTTATGCATCACCGAATCACTATCGTAGTTGTTGAATCACACCCTGACCTATCCGATCAACTCCGATCGGCTTTTTCTCATAAAAACTGCCTGGTGTTGCATACCCCTTCTGGAGAAGAAGCCTTACAGCTCGGGGAACAGTATGATCCATTTCTGTTCATCATCAGTATGACCCTTCCGGATATGGATGGGATTGAACTCATCCGGCAACTGCAGGAGCAAGACATTGCTTCTCAAAGCCACAAGATCATCCTCAGTGACCGCCCCGAAGAATATGTAGAGGTAGCCGCCTTTCAGCATGGAGCGGATGATTATGTACGGACCCCGATTCGCCTGCAAGCTTTTATCAAACGGCTAGTAGCTCTGATCCGACGCGAACAAAGTAAATGGGTGAAACAACCATTGAAGATTTCACCTACTCTTCACATTGACCCCAATCAATACTTGATTCATCAACACGGAGAAACATACACCTTACCTAAGAAAGAGTTTAAAATTCTTTACCTATTAGCCAGTAATCCCACTCAACTATTTAGTCGTGAGGAACTGATGGCCCAGGTATGGGAAACAGATGTCGTGGTAATACCCCGTACCGTAGATGTTCACATCCGTAAGATTCGGCAAAAGATCGGTCCTCACTATATTGAAACTGTTTCTGGCAAGGGCTATCAATTTGTCTCCTCACCACCATCTAATCATGTCAATGGGCAAGAGGGAAGATAAAACATTCTTCGTTGCATCTAATAGTTTTTCATCTTGATTTCTCCCATGGCCATCCGATTGCAATCTAACAGAACCTCTTGTAATTCGCTGCCAGCAGATTTTAGCGGATTAATCGCTTTAATCAAGGCCGTTCGCATGTTGAAAAGGGTTACCTTATCTTCTGATTTTGCCTCCCGAACCATTTTAATTTTCAGTTTTTCTTCGTTTAGATTTTGCTTCGGATTAAACCAACCATTGAGTTCAGTACATTGGTGGCATATTCCATCTTTGTTGACCAGCGCACATCGTTTGTCAAAAATATCTGCCATTGTTTTTCTTGCCGTCTGTAGGTAATACTTCACCTGACCTTCACTTTTGTCAATGATTTGCATCGCCTCTGGAATGGAAAAATCATACACATCCTTTAGTAATAAAGCGACTTGATGCTCGATGGGTAAATTTTTAGCAATGCACGTAAAACAAGTGTCAATATGCTCTTTAATTTCATAAGAACCACCGGAAGAATGTTGATGTACTTGTTCAATTCTACCAGCTAAGGTAGGATTCCCTACTACGATTGCCTTTGCCCTTTGAGATACATCTTCTGTCCATCGTTTTCTTTTTTTCAACTGGTTATAGGCCAAATTGGTAGCAATTTGAAAGACCCAGGTTTTCAAAGATGATTTGTGTTGAAAGGTTTTTATCTGGTCGTAGGCCCTAATAAACGTATCATGGGCAATATCCTCAGCATCAGCCCGGCTTGCCATGATCCTAAAAAGGTACGATTTCAGCGCGTCTTGAAAAGCGACAAACAAATCCTGAAAAGCATGGATGTCTCCTTCTTGCGCTTGCTGTATTTTATTGAATGAGTTATTCATAGCGAAACGATTAAAACACCCGTTTAGGAGTAGGGTATTTCATGATGAATGTAAAAAATCCAGAGCAGCATCATAATCCGAGAAATTACGCAGTTCAAATTTACCGGGTTCTTGAGCAATTTCCTTGGCATTGGATACGTATTGCTCAGGCATGACATAGGCTACTTTCTCAATCCCTAATTTATAGTATCTCGGATAATGCTCCTGCTCTTGCCATTCGGGAAACTGGGGAGGCAGTTGAAATTGAAAGTTTCGTACATCAATTAAAATAGTTCGGGCTTGATACTCAAAGCCATAGCCCAGGAAATTACAGCAGGCCTCTTGAAAGTCTTCGTAGGTCATCTTGAGGTGCCCTTCTTCCCAATTAAATTGAATGGTTTTAGAAGCTTCAAGATAGTCTACACTGTATACTGAATTTTTGAATATTCTCATGTTCTTTCGATGTTGAGATTACTGAACCTTCGTTACTGGAGGGGTAAGCGATGTAGGTCTTTTATCTGCCGAACACATATCGTTGTCCGCCGGTCGTTGCCCAAAGTAGAGAAGACCGTCTTCATCTAGTGACAATAGATCATAATCAACCGGGCATGCTGATACCGATTTCCATGATGCACATCCGCTTGCGGAAATATCCTTCTCCACAAAGGGCGTAAGTCCACAATCAGCAAAGCCAAATGCCGCAATCATTTGAGGATCATCTGTTTTGAGCGTGACAAACTTTTTGTCTTCCCCAAACGCTGCATGATAGGCATTTTCCACCAAGGTTGAGGCTTCCTCGATGGTGTAGGAACCGTAGGTTCTGAACTGAAACACTTGCTTTTCAAGAGTTGGGTCGAGTCCAAGCGTGAACTCTAACGTCCAATGCCCATTCTCAAAGGTGAATATTCGTTGCCCAAAGGCATTACCATACACATAGGGTTCCAAATCTTGATACGTTCCTGAAAGAGTTTCCAAGTCGTTCTTCATCACCTCAGGAGATGATAGGTCTTCATTGGAGCATGAGAAGAATGTAAGGAAAGTAAATACGAAGGTGGACAGATGCATGATATTAGGTTTTTTCATGGTAAAAGAGTTACAAATTGATCAATGCCGACTAGCTAATTCAGTCATTTATCTCTCTGACAATTACGCACGGTCAATCGGATGAAAAATTGGGCACATTTTTCATTTTTATTGAAAAACCATCGTGAGTCGGCAGGTAGTATAGACACTAACCCCCTGGGATGGATAGCAATATCCTAAGGCACTTGGGTGTCAAATTCCTGTGCAGATGATTCTAGATAAAATTGGGGGTTGAGAGGGGGCGAGCTTACCTACTAAACGGCATACACGATAAAAATACTTTTATCCTCCATCCTGAAAGGGGCAACTGGTATCTTTGGTCAGAGCATTTAGTACTGGAAACAATACTACGGATTAACCTGTGAAAAGCAGTAGAGCATTTCGGTAGCAATCTGCTTACTACGTTCATCGTAGCGCCTAGCTTCTTGGGCAGTGCCGTCGGCTTCCTTAGGGTCTTCATAGGGTAAAGAAAGTCGTAATACAGCCCCTGGGACAAACGGACAAGCTTCATCCGCTTGCGAGCAGGTCATAATCGCGGCGAAGTCTTCTTGAGGGTTAGTGGGATAGTCGTATTTTTTAGAAAAAGCTTCCTTTATAAGCTCGTTCCCGCCCGACCGAACCTGATAGCGAGGATTGTTTCCTTCGGTTCTTTTAGCAATCGTTAATCCAGTCCGTTGCAGTGCCACTATGGCTCTGGGGTTGAACGCAGTAGCTTCGGTGCCGCCCGAAAAAGTCTGTACGTTCGGTATTTGGTAGTACTGAGCAGCCACACTGGCCCAAATCTGACTCATGTGGCTGCGGCGGGAATTGTGGGTGCAAATGAAGATGAGTTTGGCTTCTTCATTTTTACCCTGTTTTTCACGGATGAATGCGGCTAATTCCTTCAGCGTTTCTTTACGCTCATTGGGAATTTGATCAAAGCTTTGAGTAGCCTCTTGTAGGTAGGTCATGACATCGTTATTTAAGCTAAAGGCTGAATCCATTGGGGGGTATAGAATATCTACCAGAAAGAAGGATATGAGAGCAAATACGGTGGTTAAAAGATACGCCTTCATATTTTATCATATTATTGTAATATTGCGATAGAATAAGATAAAAAATACTAGCAACACAGTCCTTCGGATCCGTCAAACGAAGCAAAGATCGCTTCAAACTGTTGACGCATACATTGCCATACTTCCGGATTAATGCAGTAGTTCATACTCGTACCCTCTACGGATCCTTGTATTAGGCCAATATTCTTCAACTCTTTTAAGTGCTGAGAAACGGTAGCCTGCGCCAACCCTAATTCTTCCACCAAATCACCATTAATGCACTGCTTTGATCTTAGCAAATGCTGAAGGATAGCAATTCGGGCAGGGTGCGAAAAGGCTTTTCCCAGTTGTGCTAGTTCGTTCTGCTCAGTGGTGTAGTTCTGTATTTTGGTAATGCCCATAACTTTATCGCAATATAACGATGAAAATAACTAGAAGGCAATACTAAAGATAGAAATGCTGGGTAGCCAAACTGCATCTTGAAGAGTATTCTTCTCAATTATTTAGCACGAAACATTACAGTAACCATGATTCAGAGGAATACTAGTGAAAATCTTCACAGCGATAAGAAAAAGCCAATAGCCTATCCTACTAGTTTTTTGATGCATACATTCCGAATTTGATACATCGACCAGAGCAAACGTACTTCTCCAATGTTACCTTATTATTAATTGGTGGTACATCCTCTATGAATGTACCTCCGGTAAGCAATTGTTTGAATTGGTTAGGAAAGCAAAAAACCCAGCAGTCTATGCTACTGGGTTTCCTTGCTTATGAGATACATTTATCTACGTAGGTGAAGAAAAAACTGACTGCATCGCTGCCAGAATTTCTAAAACATTCCAAATATGATGGCTAAATCCATAACCGCAAAACTACTGGGCTTACATTACCCCAATATCAAGGGCAGGTTACGTTTACATCAATTTTTGATTACCCGACAACCACACACTTCATTTTAACAAACTAATCATCCTTAAGTTAGTATATTGCAAGTTTGTATATACTTACTACTATGAATGATAGAATTATCATTGTCTTAGCTGAACCCCTACCTGACCTGACCAACCAACTACAGCAAGCCTTTCAGAATATGAACTATCGGTTGATCCGTACTTCGTCTGGACGAGAGGCCTTACAGGTTTGTGAGCAATACAATCCTTTTTTATTCATCACCGATATGACACTTCCCGACATGGAAGGGATTGAGGTTATCCGACGGATGCAGGAGCAAAGTATTGCTTCCCAAAGCCATAAAATTGTGCTCAGTAATCGCCCTGAAGAATATTTAGAAGTGGTAGCTTTCCAATACGGAGCTGATGATTACTTGCGCAAGCCTATTCGTATCCGCGCCTACATAAAACGATTGGAAGCCCTCATCCGACGTGAACAAAATAAGCGGGTAAAACGATCATTGAAGATTTCATCAACCTTCCATATAGACCCTAACCAGTATCTTATTCACCAACAGGGTGAAACATTTTTTTTATCGAAGAAAGAGTTTAACTTACTTTATCTCTTAGCCAGTAACCCCTCCCGGATTTTCAGCCGAAGTGAACTAATTACCCAGGTTTGGGAACAAGATGTACTAGTACTACCCCGTACCTTGGATGTCCACATCCGCAAAATTCGCCAAAAATTGGTTCGCAATTTATTGAAACGGTCACGGGCAAAGGTTACCAATTTGTTCCTCAAACTACCGTTCAATTTGCCCCTTAGAAGTCACCTAATATAGGTGGATACTTACTTCAAGTTTTTTTTAATATCGTTTACTTGGTAGCGAATTATTAATCATTAAAGCAGTGCACCCAAGATAGTGAACAAGGATGGAGGTTCAACAGCCATGAGCTTAATTGATAACCATACAAAAATACAAGAGATACGCCATAATTCAGCTACGGGCTATTCTTCTTCCCCTACAATCCACTGGTTCACTGTGTTATGCGGCCATTCTATTGTAACTTTGTGAAATGTTGATTGAGGTTCGGTAAGATCCATGGTAAGTTGCTCATTGGATAAGAAAGTTTCTCCTGCCAACCTATACTCGTCTGACTTTCCATAATCCTTAAAATGATTAGTTGAACTAAGCCATATTTTTACTTTACCCTCCTTTTCCATTGCCTTCCAAGAGACGACCACATCTGGTGAAAGCTTCCTTAGCTCCGCTGCCATTAGCTTTAACCTGTAATGATAATTTCCACTGCATTTCCAAGTGTTGATCGACATCATTATCATACGCTGAAGGTAGATTAGAAATATAGGAGCTGTGTTAGCCGAGTGTTAATTGCTAATTAGTGCATCTTATTTATGAGATGCTCTTGGAAAAAATAACGGGGTAATTAGAAAAGGATAGCATAACAAAATTAATAATTAACTAAAACACAATAAGTCATACCAAACAATTCGGTGACCTATGCTATAAGTGCAATCTTAAAATATTGATTTTCATTACTTTGCCATCTTAGTTGCAGCCTCTCTCATCTGGTTTAGTTTTCACGGGGAAGATTCACCCTTTCGTTCCATCAGATTACTACAAAGAGTTTTATAGCCTATCAGTGGGTAATTCATCAATTTGAAGTTAATTGCCCAGATACATGTTTCAGCTCGGTTGAATCAGTAAATATTACCATTTAGTGACATAAAGTTAACAATTCGATAACAACGAAAGCAACTGTGGTGGGTTGGAGTGGATAGTTTCAATTAACTCTATACAATCTATTCACTTATGTTGACACCTGTATTTTTTCGAAAATGTTGGGCATGCTTATTTTTGTGGGGGATAGCTTTCTTATCCCTTCAGCTAAATGCCCAGAACCTGACGTATGATCTAGCATTGGCTCCCTTTTACCATGGTGTAGCTTCCGGCGATCCGCTGGCTGACCGGGTAATTATCTGGACTCGTATTACTCCAGAAGGCGAAAGCTCCGATCAAGAGATAGAAGTATCCTGGAAAATGGCTACTGATCCGGAATTTACCGATATAGTGCAAAATGGTCAGCTTATGACCAACGCTGCCCGTGACTACACCGTTAAAGTGGATGTTACCGGGCTGGCTTCTTATACCACCTACTACTACCAATTTGAAGCAATGGGTAAGGCTTCTATTATCGGTCGTACCCGAACTACTCCTACTGGTTCTGCTGATCATCTGCGATTTGCCGTGGTTTCATGTAGTAATTATCAAGCGGGTTACTTTAGTGCCTACGGACGTATTGCTGACCGAGCCGATCTGGATGCCGTAATTCACCTAGGTGACTACATTTACGAGTACTCCGCTACCGGGGAGGATTTTTACGGTGATGCCGGATTGCGTGATTCTGGTGAGCGGCGACATTTACCCGATAAAGAAATTGTGACTTTAGCCGATTACCGCACCCGCTACTCTCAGTATCGACTGGACCCTGACTTACGCCGAGCACATCAGCAACATCCGTTTATCACCATTTGGGACGACCATGAATCGGCGAATGATGCTTACGAAGACGGAGCAGAAAACCACCAACCTGATGAAGAAGGGTCTTGGGACGAACGAAAGTCAGTTTCCCGACAAGTATATACCGAATGGATGCCAATTCGGGGCGACTTGAACGAAATTCCTCTGTATCGCACTATTCAGTACGGCGAGCTGATGGATTTAATTATGCTCGATACCCGCTTGGAAGAGCGAGATATTCAAGGTATGAGTATCACTAATGCTGAATTATACAGCAGCGACCGGACCATGCTGGGTGATACGCAAAAGCAATGGATGTTTGATCAGCTACAAAACTCCACTGCTAAGTGGAAAGTAATTGGTAATCAAGTAATATTTTCACCTTTCAACGTTTGGTGGGCAGGACTAGACCCAAACGGTGGTTTTACCCCAGATGGTATTGAAAGTGTTTTCCTGGACATTTGGGATGGTTACCCTACCGAGCGAGACGAGATTATCAATTTCATCAGCGGGAATTCCCTGGACAATGTGGTAGTGCTTACGGGTGACTTTCATTCTACCTTTGCCTACGATGTGACCAGCCAGCCATCGCCATTGAGTGGTAATGATCCCACTATTGCTGCTGCCGGACAAGCCCCGGTTCCCGTAACTCCTACCTACAATCCGACTACCCGCCAAGGTTCGGTTGCCGTAGAGTTTGCCACTCCCAGTGTGAACTCAGCCAACTTTGACGAAAACGTGGGAGCCGAAGGTGCCGCCGGATTTGAATTTCAGATTAACAAGCCGCTGGCTGCTCCTGGTTCTCCACTCGATGGTATCAACCCGAATCCGCATATGCACTACAATGATTTGGATCAGCACGGCTACTTTATTCTGGATGTGAAGGAGGAACGTGCCCAAGCCAACTGGTACTTCGTAGAAACCATTCTGGAACCTAACTCACCCGAGCAATTTGCTTCCGCTTGGGGATCAGATGCAGATAACAACTATCTAACCGAAGGCGAAGAGAGTGCTGCTAAAGCGGATGCCCCTCCACTAGCTCCCGATGCAATGAGTAGTGAGAACTTCACTTTGCAAATTCTGCACGCTTCTGATTTGGAAGGTGGCGTAGAAGCCATTGACAATGCGCCTAACTTTGCAGCTATTGTTGATCGGTTAGAGGAAGAAGAAAATACACTGACCATATCCGGCGGTGATAACTACATTCCTGGCCCATTCTTTGGAGCGGCGGGCGACGGTAGCTTGCGCCCCGTGTTTCAGGAAATCTACCAAGAGTTGTACAACGAAGCAGGGTTGACTAACATTCGGGAAACCCCGGGGCGATTGGATATTACCATCATGAACATCATCGGTTTTGACGCTTCAGCGGTGGGTAACCATGAGTTTGATGCTGGTACTAACGCTTTTTCGGATATTGTAGGCACCGACATTCGTGGCACTACGTTAGGCGATGTTCGCTGGCTGGGAGCACAATTTCCGTATTTATCAGCCAACCTTGACTTTAGTGGCGACGGTGATCTTGGCGGATTATTCACTAGTGAGATTCAGCCTACTAGCACATTTATCTCAGCTCCCGATGATTTAGATGCGGCAGCAGCAGCTCCCAAGTTTGCTCCCGCTACTACCGTTGAATTCAATGGTGAAACCGTAGGCATTGTGGGCGCAACGACCCAGATTGTACAGTCCATTTCCTCTGCTGGAGGAGTAGAGGTTTTAGGTCCAACCGAAAACGATATGCCTGCTTTAGCTCAAGTGCTACAACCGACGATTGATGCACTAGCGAGTCAGGGAATTAATAAGATTGTACTGGTAACCCATCTCCAGCAAATCGCACTAGAGAAAGAACTGATCGGACTGCTTTCGGGAGTCGACGTAGTGATTGCGGGTGGTTCCGATGTGCTATTCGCTCAGGAAGATGATGTGCTCCGCAGTGGCGACGAAATTGAAGAAGCGTATCCATTTATTACCCAAAATGCGGATGGTGACCCCGCCGTAGTGGTTGGAACCGACGGAGAGTATAGCTACGTAGGTCGCTTACTGATTGAGTTTACCAGCGAAGGAGTACTGGTAGAAAGTTCGTTAGATAACGAAATGAGCGGAGCCTACGCCACCGTAGAAGAAGTGGTAAGTGGACTTTGGGAAACCGAAGACCCGTTTGCCGAAGGTACCAAGGGTGAGCTAGTTCAAAGGTTGACTAACTCGGTAGAGACCATTGTAAATGAGCAGGACGGAGTTATTGTAGGAAAAACCAGCGTGTACCTCGACGGTCGTCGGGCGCAGGTACGTACTGAGGAAACCAATTTGGGTAATCTCACCGCTGATGCCTCTTTGGCTACTGCCCAGCAGTTTGATGCCAGTGTAAAAGTATCACTCCGAAACGGCGGTGGCATTCGGGCTGCGATTGGTGAAGTAGTAGATTTAGGGGGCGGTAATGTTCGGTTTGCTCCACCTCAGGCAAACCCCGAATCGGGTAAGCAGGAAGGAGACATCTCTCAATTAGATATCGTAAACACACTTCGGTTCAACAATAGCTTATCGTTGCTAACGCTATCGGCGGCTGATTTACTAGCGGTGCTAGAATATGCTGTATCCGCCTCCGAACCAGACGCCACTCCTGGTCAGTTCCCTCAGGTAGCCGGAGTTCGGTTTAGCTTTGACATTACTCAGGACGTAGGTAATCGAGTACAGACGGTAGAAATTATTGACCAAGAAGGAAACGTAGAAGATACTATCGCCGAGAATGGTGAGGTAGTAGGCGATGCCGAGCGGGAAATCCGCGTAGTGACTTTAGATTTCTTGGCCGGAGGCGGTGATGGCTACCCGTACTCCGAGCTAGGTGAAAACCGAGTAGACTTACCCGAAGTGCTAGATAGCCTGACCGATGCCGGACAAGCTACATTCACCGATCCGGGCACGGAGCAGGATGCTTTAGCCGAGTATTTGCTAGCTAATTTTTCTGATGAGCCTTTCGCTCAGGAAGAAACTCCAGTAGACCAAGATACCCGCATTCTCAACCTGAACGCTGACGGTGGTAATGGTGGACAGACGATTGTAGAAATTGCTCAGGGAGATGAACGCTTTGGTTTGCTGGTAGAAGCAGTAGTAAAAGCAGGTTTAGCTGAAACCCTTTCTTCGGAAGGTTCCTTTACCGTATTTGCGCCTACTAATACTGCTTTTGAGAATGCTCTACCTGCATTAGGGTTTCAGAGCCTGGATGAAGTCCCGGTAGATGTGCTTACCCAAATCTTACTCTACCACGTAATTCCTACTGAATTATTCGCGGCTGATTTAATGCCCGGTGAGCAGTACGAAACCGCGCAGGGACTTTCTGTTGTGATTGGTCAAGATGATACGGAAAGCCTTACCGTAAACGGAGTCAATATCATTTTGCCGGATGTAGACGCTAGCAACGGGGTTATTCACGGCATTGATGAGGTACTAGTTCCGGTAGCGAATGTTACCAAATTTGTGCTGGTGAACGCCCGTACCAATCACGACATTCGCGAGATTGTAGATGGTGATGTGCTGGATCTAACTCAGCTCCCTCATCAACTAAATGTGCGTGCAGAAGTAGCCGGACATCCGGAAAGTGTACAGTTTACGTTAAACGGGGAGATGATTCAACCTCAGAATGCGGCTCCTTACGCCTTGTTTGGAGACGATGAAGGCGACTACCAGTCAGGAAAATTTGAGTTGGGCAGTTATGTATTATCGGCTATTCCTTATTCGGGAAGAACAGCGACCGGAATTCCCGGAACTCTGCTAGAAATATCATTTGAGGTAGTGGAGCGAAGTACCATCGCCGAGATTGTCCGCACCAATGATGATTTCTCTATGCTGGCAACTGCTCTGCGACAAGTCGGCTATCTATCAACGGTGCGTGGCGAAGGGCCGTTTACCGTATTTGCTCCAAACAATGCCGCTTTTGAATCACTTTTAACGGAGATGGGATTAACGGACGTGCGACAAATTCCTATTCCAGTACTAAGGGAAGTGATCCGCTATCATATCGTAATTGGGGAGGAGCTACGAGCGGCTGATTTAAGCGACGGTCAGGAAATTGAAACCCGACAGTACAGCCCGGTAACCATTAGCATTGTTGATGGAACAGTAAAAGTAAACGATGCTACGGTGATTGCCCCCGATGTGTTGGCCAGTAACGGAGTAGCCCATGTAATTGATCAGGTGCTGATGCCACCCAGTGAAGCGATGAATACTTCCGGGATGTACCTAGAAGCTTCGCCTAATCCGGGAGCTTCGGAAGTGAATCTTCAGGTGATAGATCATCCGGAGGCCCGGGTAGAGGTCGCTATCATGGATCAATACGGCACTCCACTATCTACGTTATCATTCAATACTCCACCAGATAACGAAGTAAATTTCTCGCTAGATATTTCTAGTTTACCGACTGGGGTATATATGATTCAAGCGCAGTTAGGGGAAGATCGTCAGGTTCTGCGCGTGATTCGCTAGCATAGGATTATCACCAATAGAAAAAGACCATCTTCGTGAGAGGATGGTCTTTTTCTGTTGAGTACATTCTTGAGGAGACCTATCATCCTTTTGGATTCGAGCGAAACAACTCGGCTATTCCCTGGTCTTCTACCGATGAAAGGAAGTATTCATTCTACCAAGGTTTACTAGTTCCTTGCAACACCCACATCTTTGACCAAGGACTGTCAGCGCCTACGGGTCCGGAATACTGCGTGATTTCTAAACGATCAATAGCCAAATTTGCATTGGTGGTGTTATTGTTCAGTTCGTCATTTCCGTAGGGGTAGCGAAGGGCAACCACGGGCTGACCAGAAGCTGGCCCTACCTCTAGCGTGGGCAGCCCCGTCCGGCGGTAGTCCATCCACGCTTCGGTAGCGGCAGTCCAGCTTGCTACCCACTTTTGGGCCATAAGCTGCTCCATACTACCATCAAAAGTAACATCAGGCTGGGCTATAAAGCTTTCGTAGTCATCTGCCTTGCCCCAGGTCTGTAGAGACTGCATAATGGCATTGTTGTAATGATCCTCGGCATTACCCACATTCCAACCTTTCAGTGCCGCCTCGGCCAGGATAAAACTTACTTCTGCCGAAGAAATGACCCGAGCCTGCAGAATATCTCCGGGTGCCCCGGCCGTAGCATACACTGGTGCTAGCTGCGATACGTGCTGGTTGCGGGTGCCTTGCCCCGGATCAGGGTTGCCGTTGTAGGATTCGGGAATGAGAAGGCCAGGAGGTAGCCCTACGTACAAGCCAGTATCAAACGATTCGTCATTAGGATTGAAGCGGCGGGTAAAGTCAGTATCGCTCATTTCCTTAAACTCCAAGTACGAAAAAGTAACCGCTCCACTCTCCAATAATTCTCCGTCTACTCTTAGTACGGTATCCACTGACATGGGCAATGTAGGATCAGCCACCCATTGCACTGCTACCGGAGAAAACCAAACGGACAACCTAGGATCGTTTGTACCCACGAGTTGATCTATTAGTGTTTGACACGCTTGCCAGCGGGTAAAGTCGTCTACATCGGTAAACTGAGAAGGCCACACATCATTGGCACCTCCGGTGTAGTCTAGCGTAGCGTCTTGGTCGGCGGTTTGGAAATACATACCAGAGTTATAGATCGCTTCAATTCCGGCCTGAGCCACCTGCGGCTTTTTCTCGGAAATTCGCATATAGTATCGTAGCAGCAGCGAGTTGGCAAAGCGCTGCCACTGGTCGGTATCGCCGCCAAAGTAAAAGTCGGAAGCGGTATTGACCACACTTACATCGGCTGATGCAAACAGGTCTGCCGCCTGGCTCAGATCAGCGATGATACCGTCGTAGATCACCTCCTGACTGTCAAAAGCCGGATATTCAAAACCTTCTTCACCCAGGTCACCTTTCACCGCGTCGGTGTAGGGCGCATCTCCCCAAATATCGGTGATATTGCCAAAAATGAACGACTTCATAGTCAAGGCCACACCAGTAAAGAAATCGAAACCCATCTCTTCCGAACGCTTTTCTAGCAACGCATTGGTTCTGAGCATGGCGTACCAGTTATCCCATTCGGAGGCAGTCCATTCGTAGTGGTTATGGGCATTGTACCAGCCGTTTTTCTGCGTATGCTGTACCGCCCCGGCCATATTGTTAAAACCAAGTTCCAGATACCGCTGGGCAGCAGGGGCTAGCACAGCAGGCATCAAAAGGTTGGGATTAGCATCCGATGGATTAATACCATTGGGGTCGATGTTCATCTCTGTAAGCTGCTCTTCACAGGCAGTAGCCAGCAGCAGTCCCATTACCAGTAGAAGCGTTTTTTTGATATTAAATATATTGTTCATGGTTAAATAGGTTGCTTGAATTAAAAATTGAAATTAAGCCTGAAACCGAAAGGTATTGTCCAGGGCATCACGTTCTGTCGCTCCATACCCTGGCGGAACTGGCTGCGGGTGTCTCCCTGTGTACCATTATGCGCCTGAAATGCTCTCTCCGGGTCAATGCCGATATCGGCTGCTGTCCAGAGCATGATATTACGAGTGTAAATGGCGAAAGAGGCATTTTTGATCCGACCCAGATCAGGGATACGGTAGGCCAGCGACAGTTCCCTTAGTTTAATAAAAGAGGCATCAAAGGTAATTTGCTCATTAAATCGCCAAGGGTAGCCATTCGTGATTGGGTAGAAGTTAGTGCCAGGTCCACCAAGATGCTCCTGGTATTCATCATCACTAAAATCGTCCGGGGTATCAGCCCCGGCAGTCTGGATAACGCCCGGTATAAAGACACCGTCGTTGCCGTCATCATCTATGGGAAAGCCGCCGGTCTCAGCTTCATGCCCACCCACTCGGGGGTAGTTACCCGCCTGAGGGATGATGTACGCTTCTGGATCTGATTTTAAGAGCGCTACCAGTTCATCCGGAGAATATAGGCCGCCGGGGATCAGATTATCCAGTTGCCGCTGCGATTTCCAGTCCGACTCTCCGTAGCGGTACGTGTGGGACATAAACTCGCCTCCCTGTCTCCAGTCAAAGCTGACATTCAGCGTGAAGCGTTTGTAGCTGAGTGAAGACTGCATGCCCATAATGAAGTCAGGGTTAAAGTTGCCTACCAGCCGCATATTTTCCCGACCAGAGAGGGTAATCCAACCACCATTTTCACTTAGGATTGGCCAGCGGTGGTACGGAGAATTCTCATCTTTCACATAAGCATAGCCTGCACTGTACATGTTTCCGATCTCTTCGCCTACGTCGGTAATTGCCCCGGCGCGGTTCTCGCCCCATAAGGTGATAAACTCCAGGTTATCGCTCAGTTCTTCTACCGTCGTAATGTTGTTACTCCAGTTGAAGTCCACATTCCAGGTAAGGCCATCCCGTTGAATAGGCGTTGCCCCCAGGGTAAGTTCCCAGCCGCGGCTGCGGATCAGGCCAGCATTGATAAACTTGCTGCTGTAGCCCGATGATTGCGGCAGATTGATGGCAAAAATCTGGTTTTCGTTATCGATGCTATAGTAGGTACCACTAAAGCGCAGGCGATTGTCAAACATGTTCAAGTCAATACCCCCTTCCATAGAGGTGGCCTGCTCAGGCAGCAGATTAGGGTTCAGTAAGCCAGCCGGCACGGTTACGGTTGTCACGGTATTGTAATTGCCTGTATTCAAGGAAGGCTCCAGGCGATAAGGGTCGGTATCGTTACCTACCTGCGCCCATCCGGCTCTTAATTTCAGCATACTTACTTCTTGCGGCAGATCAAACGTGTAGTTGGCCAGCCAGCTCAGTGAAACCGAAGGATAGAAATAAGAACGGTTACTGGCCGGCAGCGTACTTGACCAGTCGTTACGTCCGGTAACATCCAGATAAAGCTGATTTTTGAATCCGACCGAAGCCAGGGCGTAGAGGCTATATATTGCTCTTTCTCGGATAGTATTGTTAACACTAATATTGTCTAGAGGAATGTTTGATACATTGAAGACACCAGGAATGACCAAGCCATTGTTACGATTACTACCCGAACCTATGCTAGAGCTAAAGAAATCGCGCTGCATGATGTTTCCCCCTACCGAGACATTCACATCAAATAGACCAATATCTTCGTTGTAAGTGGCCAAAAAGTCCGCGTTGTATTCCTGTTCAGCAATGTCGGTCAGAAAATATCCACCGCGTACCGCCCGGCTGTAGCTGAAAGGGATTCTTGTTTCCCGGTTTTCATTGACTCGATCCAGAGAGTAGCGGGCCATGAGGGAGAAATTGTCCGTAAAATCATAGGTCAGCGATATGTTTCCGTAGACACGATCTCTCACAAAAGCGTTCTCAATGCCGTAGGCGATAAAGTAAGGGTTATCAATGGCATCGGTACGTAGTTGTTGAATCCCTTCCTGGCCGGGTACCCAGTAGTTGCGCATCTGGTTGAAGTCAACGTGAGAAGAGGCATATACGGCTTCCAGTGGGTTGGCCCGGCGGTCACCGGTACTGGGGCGGTCATTAGAATGGGTTCGCCCAATGTTGATATTAGAGCTGAAGGTCAGCTTATCGAGAATATTGTAGTCAATCGCGGTAGAAAGGTTATTACGAAAGAGATCCGAATTGGGGATCATGCCCTCGTGCACCATATTGGAGTACGACACCCGGAAACTACCGCTTTCATTACCCCCGCTAATGGCCAGGTTGTTATTAGAAGTGATCCCAGTCTGGAGGAAATCTCTCATCGCATCGGGATAAGACCGCAATTCGGTAGGAATGGGATTTCCGTCTTCGTCTAGGGGGCTGTTCCATTGTACCGCCATGTTTCCCTCATCCAGGTTGGGTCCTCCCCAGTAAGCCGAGCCTTCGTTAAATACGCCATTACGCTGGCCATTGGCGTAGCGATAGTGAAAATCCAGCAGGCGGGTAGGACGCTCAAATACGTTGGAAGTAGAAAAAGAAACGCCCAGGTCTTGGTTGCGGGCACCGGATTTAGTGGTAATAATAACGACCCCATTACCGGCACGGGTCCCGTAAAGCGCAGCCGCACTGGGACCTTTCAATATGTTAATGCTCTCAATATCATCAGGGTTGATGTCCGAGATGGCATTTCCGTAGTCCACCTGGTTACCGTTACCACTTTCAGAGACGTTGTTCAGACTGTTGGTCATGGGCACTCCGTCCACGACGAATAAGGGCTGATTATCGGTGGTCAGTGAAGTTGCCCCGCGAATGATTACACTCAGAGAAGAACCCGGACCGCTGGTCTGGTTGATAGTTACTCCGGGAACCCGGCCGGCCAGTGAGCTGATCACATTTTCCTGAGATACCTCTCTAAGTTGTTCACCATCCACATTCGCCACGTCGTACCCCAGCGAGCGTTCCTCACGTTCGATACCGAGAGCAGTGACGACCACCTCCGACAGTTCGCGCGTATCCGTTGGCAAGCTGATGTTAATAGTCTGGCGGTCACCCACGGTTACTTCCTGGGTTTGATACCCAATAGAGCTAAATACCAGCACTGAGGAGCTGCCCGCTACTTCGAGACTGAAGTTACCGTTGACATCGGTAATAGTGCCATTGGAAGCTCCTTTTTCCAAAACATTGACGCCTGGTAAGCCTTCACCAGCTTCATCGGTTACCCGGCCGCTTACCCCTATCAAATTAGTTTCATTTACCAGTCCCGTCGGAACTGTTTCCCTGCTAAGGGTTTCACTCATCAGTGGGCTCAAAATACTGAGCACTAAAAGACAAGTGAGACAATAAGACAAATAAAATGGTTTCATACTTCAGGTAGTTAAGGCTTATAAATAGTAGGTTTTGATGAGGTATTACGGAATATCGTTTTCTTGAATGAGAAGCTGCTGATGGACTCGGGGTACTTGAAAGCTAGGGCTTACAGAGAGGCTTTTCAATAGAATGGCGAAGTCATGAGTTAGGCAAGAACCGGTGAAGATAAGTTCATAAGCCTTTTTAGATCTACTGCTCATACAATCCCAGATAAAACCATTGGATTGTATGTTGGTAGCGACCTTATCCATGAACTAAAGCGGTTAGTTTCTCTAAGTCTAAATTAGAGCAGAGAAAGGAATAATATTCTTAATGGATGTTACCAATTTATTAAGCTTTTAAGAATACAGGAGGGTTCTATTAGTACGGGTTACCTTAGCCTATACCAGAAAGAAAGCTGGAAATAGAAGAATGAAGAGCCACTCCTGAAAGATTAGAAAGCTGTCGACTTCTTGTGGAAAAGGAAAAGTAGCGAACAAGAACTGACTGGTGGCAAAAGTTTTGGTATCCGTATACAAACGGGAGAAATCCTTGGTGGTCAGCGACTGCCAGGGCACATTCTATTAGATAAATGGCTCTGTTGCAAAGTTTAAGATTATGTATTTTCACTTTTCACTGGAAATCATTTCGTCATGGTTAACTTTAAGGGACGGCATTTTAAAAGGGACTGTCATCTTGCAGTGTATTCGTCGGCGGGCGACCCCGTGGTACTGTAAGTACTGGGTATCAGTCATTGGGATCTATAAGAAATGATGTTGGAGCGCGGTGTGGAAGTCGCCGTGACGCGGTAGATCATACTATCATCTATCGCTGGGTGCAACGCTATTCGCCATGAAATGGGCTCCCGAGATGGAAAAGGCCTGACGATTTATTCTATAAGGACTTTGTTTTTTATGCTTGCATGCTTTCTTACATTTTTCCTGGTAAAGTAATAAATGTGCGTAACCTTCATTTTTTTTACTTACTCACTGTAGTACTTTGAACCTAACTTCATAGCTAAGAAAATCGACACGATGCAACGTCTTATTCGGTCAACCGATATCCGATCCAAAACCTTTCTGGCATTTGGGCTTCTGTTGATGCTATCGTTAATATTAGCCTTTGGAAGTCTTTGGGAGCTAAGGGCCATCAGTCGATACCACCACATGGCTCAAGCGGCAGGTTGTATTCAAACGATCATACAGCAAGTGCGTAAAAATGAAAAAGCTTTCCTACTTTCAGAAGTAAAAGAGGATGTCTTTTACAAGTCGAAGGAAAGTCAGCATCATAGGAATATAAAAGCTGGCATTGAAGCCATTCAACAGCAACTTCAACAAAGTGGCTTAGCCGCTTATTCCCCCACTGCTTCAATGGTGGCTAATCTTCAAGCTGATATACAAAACTATGCTCGCACCTTTGATCAGTTAGTAGTAACTGTATGGGAACGAGGGCATAAGGACTACGGAAAAATTGGCAAGTTAAGGAAGGCTATCCATCGGCTGGAGCAGATGCCTTACGACTACGATAAAGTCAAGATGCTGATGTTGCGGCGGCATGAAAAGGATTTTTTACTTCGGCGGGATCTTAGATACGAAAAAAGGTTTACCGAATCTTTTGATTCCTTTCGATCAGAGGTAGCTGGAACTCTTACTGCTCAATTGCTACCCTCTGATAGCTTGGCTTTAGTACTTTCCTGGCTAGATCAATATCACGATAATTTTCTTGAAGTCACCCAAATTGAACGGCAGATTGGTCTCAATCCTAATCAGGGTATTATGGCCACGCTCGAGCAAGCCGCTACGGCTACTGAAACGGCTACTGACCAAATGCAGGCGTTTATTCAGGACGAAAGTGACCGTAAGCAAGTCCTAGCCTACGCCACACTAGGTATTGTGTTGGTACTACAACTTGTAGTAGGAGTCATCCTAGCCTCTCAATTTTCGCGACGACTAGCTCAACGCATCCGAGCGTTGCAGAAACATATTCAGCAATTGTCCTTAGGGAAAACTCCAAAAGCTCTCTCAATACAAGGACAAGATGAACTAGACATCGCTGGCACAGCGCTCAATCAACTTAGCGAAGGAGTTCAACGCTACGTTCAGTTTGCCCAGTCTATTGGTCAGGGGAACTTTGACAGCACTTTTGAAAAACTGAGTGACGAAGATCAACTAGGAGCAGCGCTACTAAATATGCAAGCTGACCTTCGTACCTTGCGTGAGCAAGAGACCCGACGGCGCTTTGTGTTAGATAAAGTTGCCGAGTTTTCTGCCCTTATCCGTCAACAACCAGAGGATCTTTTAGATCGCGCGCTTCAGCTACTTGTAAAAAGTACTGATGCTACACTAGGCGGGTTATTTGTTTCATCTATCAATGAGCAGAATCAAATCATACTGAAGCTCGAAGCTTGCTACGCCTGGAAGCGGAAAAAGTACATTAGCCAAACTATTACTCCGGGGGAAGGATTAGCCGGGCAGATATTTCTAGAACAAGAACGGGTACTTCTGACCGAAATTCCACCGGATTACCTACAGATAAAATCTGGCTTAGGTACTTCCACCCCAAAATGTCTATTAATTACTCCGGTAAAAACAGACGGTCGAGTTGTAGGAGTAATAGAGATAGCATCGTTTTCCGTCTTCCAAGAGCACCAATTGGCATTAGTAGAGCGGGTAAGCGAAGCACTAGCGATAGCTATACTATCCCAGCAACATCAGCAAGAAACCAAGCAATTAATGGAAACATCTCGTCGACAGGCAGAAGCACTAGCGAAGCAAGAAGCAACTATTCATCAAAACAATGAAGAGTTGTGGGCTACTCGAGAAGAAATGGCTAGAAAAGAAAAAGAATATCTCCAGAAAATTGCAAGACTCAAAGTGAGTGTGGTTTAGTCACCTTATTATTCATGCTATTCAACTAGACTATTCCTTACAAGATCGAGCAATCACTCTTTTTTTAAGTCCATCAGGTCTTTCATGCGCCCCCGGTCATCAAAAACTTGCAATCTCAAATTCTTGCTATGAATAGTGACCGTCGCATAGTGGTGTCCCCGGTATGTTTTGGCACTGAACCAGGCTCGAGAGGGAGCGAAATCTTCCAGATTTCCACCGCCGCCACCGCATTGTACATAAACGACCCCTTGATCTTCCCGTACCAATTCCTCTACCAAAGGCAAGCTGCGTTGGTACGTATGCAGGTGTCCGAAAAAAACCATATCCACTCCGTATTTTTCGTACAAAGGTATGATCGGTCGCATACTCACATCGCCGTACGCCGTAGAGTCCTGCCAACTGTTACCATAGTCATCTTCGTCCGATGAGTAAGGAGCGTGGTGATGGGCGACAAACTTCCAGATAGCCGTAGAATTTTTTAGGGCCTTTTCCAGCCATTGGTATTGTTTACCTCCTGGTATAAACTCTCGTTCTCGTTCGTTGCTATTGAGCATAAAAAACTCCGCATTGCCATAGCGAAAGGAATAGTACTCCTCATCGCCCGGTAGCTTATGATATTTCCGATACCAGTACAGGTCTCCCTCACCGTTGCCAGCCACAGGAAATACCGGTATCCGGCTATGAAGAGGGCGAGTACCAGTAAAGTATTCATAATTCCATTGGAATTTATGTTCCTCAAAGCCACCATCGGTCAGGTCACCAAGGTTGACGATAAAATTAGGGCGTTCATCCCATATCAGCTTACCGATATGGTCATTAATGTGAGGTCGGGCTTCAGTGTCTCCCATCAGGGCAAATGAATAGGAATCATCCTCATTAACAGCCGTTTGAAACGTCAAAATACCTGATTCAATTTTTTCTCCTGATGGATGTAAAGCTGTCACTTCATAAAAGTACGGAGTAGCCGGAGAAAGTCCGGTCAAGCTAAGTTCCTGAATTTTTTCTACTTCATCCAGCTCAATCGTATGCTCCAAAGGTAAGCGTTTACCGTATTTGACCACCGCACGGGCTGCCTGATCTGTTTCCCAAACCAGGTTGATACTTTGGGGGGTAGCGTAGTGTAGGTAAGGGCCTGCATTAAAATGAAACTGACCGGGGTACAATGTTCCGCTCTCTACCTGCTGCTGTAACGAGTTATATCGTTCAGAAACCTGATCCTGATTCAGGGCGTAGTTATATATTCTGAGCTCCCGCAAGAGATTCCCGGTACGCATATGCTGTTCATGGAGCGTGTAGGAAGCCACTTCAATTTCTGGATTCGGTAAGTTGTTGGGTAGTCGAGCCGCTACGTTGGTGCTGGCCACAAGTTTAGCATTGAGGTACAGTCGCATCTCTTTACCATCATAGCTGGCCAGCAAGTGGTGCCAGTACCGCTTCCAGGGATTGTCTGAATGGGAGTGCAGTATGGATCCCATGGGGGAATCTTCCGTAGGCAGGGTAAAAATAATATCCTGATCATAGTAGCCCAGCAGCCAATTAGGCTCCTGTTTGTCTAGCCTGTCCTTGAGGGTGACCAGTACCCCGACAGGCTGGTTGACATGATCTAGTAGCCACATCTCCAGGCTGAAGGCGGCGTTCGGTAAACTATCCGCAGTGATGAAGTTTCTTATTCTTTCGCTGGGTTCTTCCCCATGAAATATGAAGGGATACGCATCAGTATCCACGGTTTTGAAAACTGTGGTAGGAGGTTTGACAAAAGGACCGGGTACATTGGAAGCATTTCCTGGTAAGGTGTAATGAGGAGAAAAGTGCCAAGTGCCGACTAGCTGATTTTTAGCTACCTGTGCTGTCGAGTGATGAGGGTCTACTATAAGAAAAGCTGTTAAAAACAGCAAAAGAGTAGGTTTCATGGTTCGCGTCATGCTTTAAGATAATAATTTCAGTCTACGGTGAGATGTGAAACAACGTAAGTAGGAGCTGACATATTGAGGATATAACCCAAGATATATACTACGGTACAAATGGATAATTGAGGCACAAGAACTTGTTATTAAAGTGTGAACAATAATGACAAGTATGCACACTCACTTATTGAACGAATTTAAGAAAGTAGTACCAGATTGGAAAACATCGCAGTTAAAGAACACACTTTCGATGGTAGCACTACTTCCGGAAGAAAAGACCGAAAACCTCTGGAAACTAAAAGGATCGGTAGCTGAGCTACTGGGCAACGTGGAGACTGATAGCAGCTCCCACTATCAACGTTTGAAGCAATGGCTTTAGGCCGGCTGCCCACACTAAACGTGTTTGGATAGGGATGCTGCAAATCTTAGTGAGTCTGCTGGAAAAAAAGAGTAAGTGTCTCATTGTTGACGGTACTAGCTGGTAGTGGGGTGGCAAGACTTAACGTATTGAAACTACAGGGCAAAGTACTCTTGAGTAATCATGAAAATATTGGCACTCATTGGTTTGAGATGCTGTATCAAGCGAAGATAGGTTTTGTGATACGGTTGCGAAAGGGCAACTATCAATGTGCTATTGAGCAGAAGGGCAAATCAGTAGTCCGACTAGAAGACCAAGCCCGTTGCAGGGTGGGGCAAGTAGTTTGGAAGAAGTATACCCTTGTAGGGTATACTTACTACTACATGTTGAGAAGCTACCGTAGCTGAGGTGGTAAGATAGAATACTTACACCTGATTAGTAGTATAGTACCCGCGTTGGCTATTGAGTACTATGGCTACCGCTATCGCATAGAAACTATGTTTAAGCATCTCAAAAGTAACGGCTTCGATCTGGAAGCCTGCACGTACAGAGAGCCTACAAAGTGCGTATAATAATCGTGGTGATGGTACTGGCGTATCCCCCTTAAAAAGCATGGATATGCTGAGATGAGCATCTTTTACTATGGACTGGATAAATGGCAAAATCATTTACAGAGTTTTGAAATATTCTTGGAAGGTCTCTTGCACTACCTGCTCCTGTTCAGCAACTATACTAATCAAAAAAACTCGCTGCTAAACCAATATTATCGTAGTATACCCTAAAGTATATTACACTTTTGACTGTAAATCTGCCTTTACAAAAATAGATGTTGAGGCTATAAAAAAAGCATTATGCCCAAAATGGTTTTGTTGAAGAGGTAGAAAACCCATAGCGACTGACGTGAAAAATCATACCGATATTGTTTCCCCTACGATAGCACTATTGGTGGAATTTGTCCAAACTGAATGGTATGTACTGCTAGCTGCCTTAACTCCAATACCTGTTTGAGGGAAAGGTTTTAATAGTATTGAGCCTTATCAAACTCTTTAGCTTCCTTCCTTAGAAACTCGGTATCATCCAACGGAGGTAGGTCTTCAAAACCACTCCAATTGAATTCTTCGTCCAAGGGCGTATAAGCTCGCCGAGGGTCAAACATTCGCGAATCGACCGGACGGGCTCGGTAGGGGGTAAAATCTGGCTCAGCGGTAAAAAGGTCATTCAAATCAGTGGCTGAAGCATCGTACTGGTTCAGGTAGGGCACGCCTAAAATATTCCAGAACGTTTTAAAAATACTCCCGAAACTATAGTGCTGATGCCCCACATACTTTCTTTTAGCGTAAGGTGAGACCACCATCAGGAGGCTACGATGGGCATCCACGTGATCTACTCCTCCCTGGGAGTCATCCTCGGTCACTACGATAGCCATGCTTTTCCAATACGGCGTTTGGGAGAGAAATTCTACCAGGCGACCTAGTGCTAGGTCGTTATCAGCCATGTAGCTTTCCCGAAAGGGGTAGCCTGCCTCCGGACGTTCCTGAGCACCATGATCGGCCCCTAGCATGACAGTAAGCACTTGCGGTAGGGTGTCTTCGCCATTCATCCACTTCTCCTCAAACTCCTCGATGAACTGATCAATACGGTACTGATCAGGAATACCCATGTGGTAGGTAGGATAGCGACGTGAGCTATGATCAAACAGCGTCTGCGACAGCGGATAATTTGCTGCGTAGCGATAGCCCTGATTTTTATACGCTTTAGGGTCGCCGCTAATGTGGGGGGCAAACATGATTCCGCAACCAAAATTGAATAAGCTTATGTCATTTCTCTCCAGATGCTCCCACATAGAACCCGCCTGGTTATAATCTTCCGGGTAAATGGCTCCCGAAGCTCCTTCAAATGCCAGCGCACCGGGGGCGTCCGACCAGGGAATCATATCGCGGTTCCCGCCGTAGGCCGCCGGTACGCTAGTTTCCACCCATTCATTGGGGTAAGTTCCCGATAGCCACCGATGACCATCAGCAGAGTGGTCAGCATTCACGTAGAAATTATCGCTAATAGCAAAACGTTCTGCTAAGGCTAAGTGATTGGGCATGACTGTTATATCCTCCAGTACGCGACTGCTATCGCGGTTGCTAAAGTTTGCCGAGGAGCCGTAGCGAGCCAACGAGGGATCACCTCTGCCGTCACTCACTTGCCCGAATACTTCATCGTAGGTACGGTTCTCCTTGGTCACAAATACAATGTGCCGAATAGGCGATTGACTAGCTCCGGGGTACAGCGGAATTGGGTTATCCGCTCGTTCATGGTGTGTCTCGCTGGCAGCCAACGTAAACCGAAAATTATTGGAGATGACCTGCTGAGTCAATTCTTCCAACTGGGCTTGATCGGGAATATCCATTACGGTAACTGACCCACGCATGAGTCCTCCGATGTAGCTCCCTAGCGGATTACCTGCGAATGCTTCGCCGCCGTTGGGTCCGCTGCCGTATCCTTTGGCGTTCGCTACAACTAGCTGCTTCCCATCGGGACTCACCGCTAATTTAGAAGGAAACCATCCGACTGGAATATGTCCCCGTACCTCAAAGGTTTCTGTATCAATCACCCCAACGGCGTTTACTCCTGACTCAGCTACATACAGGGTTTTCTGATCGGGTGATAAACAAAGCCCGAAGGGAATCACCCCTCGAAAAGTGCGCAATCGCTCATCAGGAGCTAGAAAGATGGTATGTACCACACTGTCCGCCGCAACATCAATCACCGAGATGCAATCGTTGTTTCCATTACTGACAAAAACATAGTTTGCGGTAACTGCTAAAGAATTTGGACTGGCTCCTCCCACCGCGGGAATACCATCAATCACTTCACCTACCAGAAAGCCAGTTTTTATTTTAGCGGTCACCTGACGGGAAGGCAGATCAATCTCCCAGACCGAAAAAGACTCCGGTGCATTAGGGTCGCCTAGGCCCGGAACAAATTTACCATCAACCGTAGTACCCTGCGTAGATTCCTCTGAGCCATAAGCGTAGGGTGGAAAATCCCAGGCGGTACCGTCTAGGTTTTTAGGGTCTACTCCCGGCAAAATGCTGTATTCGTACATACCTACATTCGCTAAGTAAGTGGTTTTTTCGTCCGGTGATAATGCTAATCCGAACGGATACCGACCGGTACCGATGTTAGCAGTCACTTGCTCAGTAGTTAGGTCAATAACGATTAACCGGAAGTTAATCTGGTCAATAGCGTATAGGGTGCTTTTATCTCGAGAGAGTTTTAGGTCGCCGATGTACCCGTCGCGATACAACGTATCACCTTGAAAGGTCGAGCAGTCTATCGTCCCTAAATTTTCTTCTGTTCCCAGATGAAATCGGTAAATTTTGTTTTCCTGTCCGCCCGAAACGTACAGTATGCTGTCGGTATCGTCAATCGCTAAGCCCATGAACACCGAGGCTAGTATGCCTTCGTCGGTGGCGTAACCGTCCGGGATTTGGCGAACTTTCGGGTTATCGGAAAATACTTGATCTAGAATAGTAACCGAGAGCGGCGCGGTGCCCGAGTTGGCGGTTACCGCCGTCCGACCATCCGGAGAAAGAATTAAACCAAATGGATGAGGAGCGATCGTTGTAGTTTTCCCATAGGGCTGGATGAAGCGACCATCGGGAAGAATAGTTTTACCTTCCCGGTCAATAATACAGTATTCTGATCGAGCGGGCGACTCGACAATCCATTTCTGGGGAGTCTGGCTTAAACTAAAAGAAAAGGTACTGAATGTTATAAGTGCGATCAAGCAAAAATTACGAAGTAAGGGCATGATAACGAGGGTTAGAAAGCCAAAAGACCCGAAATAGTTTAGAGCGTGTTTAAACTTTATCTGCGCGGCAGTCGCCTTTGGGCTGCAAATTCATCTTTGACAGCTGTACTTCATCAATTTTATCTGCCATAGCTTAGGCTATGACTTCAAAAATTGGTTCGTTCAGCAATCAAATCTTGAATTTTCACCTTCAAAAACAAAATTCAAACACGCTCTTAGCTTGACTTTAGCCTTTTGTGAGAGATAAAAAGAACTCTAAGGAAGTGGCTAAATTTGGATTGTCTTACGATTCAAATCTATGCTTATCATTCCCGAAGAGTTCTCCGCCCAAATATCATCATTCGCGCCTTTATTTGCCAAGAAAGTTTTCAACCATGCCAAAGTTCTACTGATGGGTTCTTTGTTAATAACAGGCCGCCGTACGGTATGTAGTGCCTTACGAGCCATGGGCCTACAACAAGAGCCGCAGTTTCATAAGTACCATCGGGTGCTTAGCAGGGCTAAGTGGTCAGCCTATCAAGGGGCCCGCATTCTGTTGGAGCTGTTGGTGGATCAGTTGCTACCCCACGATGAGCCGTTAGTCTTTGGCCTGGACGAAACCCTAGAGCGACGATGGGGCCGTAAGATCAAGGCTCGGGGTATTTACCGTGACGCGGTTCGTTCTAGTCATAGTCACTTTGTGAAATGTAGTGGACTGCGTTGGATAAGTTTGATGCTGCTCACCCCGATGAGTTGGGCTAAGCGCGTCTGGGCTTTGCCATTTCTTACCGTACTAGCCCCCTCAGTACGCTACTGCCAACAACAAGGAAAGCAGCATAAATAGCTTACTGTCTGGTCAATGCAAATGATTCTTCAACTGAAACGATGGTTGCCTAGCCGACAGTTCGTTGTGGTTGCTGACAGTTCGTATGCCTGCTACGCTTTACTAGATGCAGTACGCAGGCATGCTTGTATGATCACACCGTTGCGCCTGGATGCTCGTCTGTTTGATCAGCCCTTATCTCAGCCCGTTGGCAAACGCGGTCGCAAACCTAAGGTCGGTCCCCGGCAACCCACCTTGCAGCAACGGTTGACGAACCAGACTACTCAGTGGCAGCAGTTGATTATCCCTCAATGGTATGGCAATACCCCACGTGTTATGCAGGTAGCTACCGGCACGGCCCTTTGGTACAAAAGCAATGACCCGTTAGTACCGCTGCGGTGGGTACTTATTCAAGACCCTGCTGGAGAGTTGCCCCCAAAGGCTTTGCTCTGCACTGATCAGCATTTGGATGCCCAGGCTATCATTAACTATTTCATCCGTCGCTGGACAGTAGAGGTGACTTTTGAAGAGGTGCGAAGGCATTTAGGCGTAGAGTCACAACGCCAATGGAGTGATCTAGCGATTGCCAGAACTACCCCCGTACTAATGGGTTTGTTCAGCATCACAACACTTTGGGCCGATCAACTACAACAGCGGCAGAGTATTGAAACACAATGTAGTGCCTGGTATCAAAAAGTGACCCCAACATTCTCGGATGCGCTGGCCCTGGTAAGAAAGCAGCTTTGGACTAGACAACAATTTTTAACCTCGTCCTCAGCGGTAGAGGTTGATTATTTCAATGAACCCTTAGTTAAACATTTGTGTGCTATGATGGCTCGTGCTGCATAAGGCTAAAGTCAAGCTTAGGTCTTCTCCAAAAAAAGGTAGTGGGCTAGTCCCAAGCAAATATCTGGGTTAAATTCGGGTTAAGTACTACCTCTGACTGCGGAATAGGGCGATAGTAGTACTTGGGTTCTACAAAAGTGCCCCGCTCAGCAATGGCCTGAATAGTTCCTGAGTTGCCGTTTTCCAGAAACAAAGAAGCATCCTGACCGAACGTACCCGCCCGGTAGTAAATGAGCGGCTCACCCAGTTCATTCACCTCCCGATCTTCGTGAATGGATTCGGAAACATCAATCAGTTTTATATCCGCTACACCGTCTCCGGTGAGATCGTAGTTGCCTAATTCAGGAAAGTACAAACCAACCGGCTCATTTTCCAGCAAAGTACCAGCGTGCCAGCGCATCAAATCATCCATGCGGTAGCCTTCCAGGGCAAACTCAATCCGTCGTTCTCGCCTAATCTCCAGTAATTCATTGGCCTGTGAGCTGTTGATGTTAGGATAGCGGGTGGCTTGTACTGGGTCAACCGGAGGGTTCATGGTTAAAACAGGCAGACCCGCTCGGTTTCGTAGCTGATTTACCGTCATGTCTAAATCCTCCTGAGTAAGTTCACCCAGTTCGGCGCGGGCTTCGGCGTAGGTGAGCAGTACTTCGGCGAAGCGTAGTACTGGAACATCGGCACTGTTTCGTACCTTTAAATCGGTATCATTTACAAAGCCTTTGATCTGGTGGTAACCGGTAAAGTTTTTAGCCAGTTGCTGGATGTAGATACCGCCCCCCTGGGAGTAGGTATCGGTAAAGATCAACTCCCAGCCCGGATAAGCGTAAGTTTGGTTTAGGCGAGGGTCACGATCCTGAAATTCTTCTACGAACAGATTGGTCTCGTAATCGGGCTGTTCGGTGTAATAGCTACCGTCGGCCATTAAATATGACTGTAATAAATCTTTAGAGGGACTTACCTCAAAGTTACCGAAAATAGTTGCTGAAAAATCACTGTTCAGTAGATCAGTCTCGAAAGCGCGTACCAGAATCACTTCAGGGTTATCGCCTAAATCGGCACTGATAAAAAGTTGATGATAATCTTCCACCGGATTCCCAGTATTGTGCAGCGCAAATCCGCCGTTGTCCATAATATCCTTCGCTACATCGCGAGCCATTTGCAGGTAGGTATCGGCGGAGGCTTGTAAAGAAAGCTCAGGATGATACTTGCGAAACGTACCTTCGTAAAGTGCGTAGCGGGCTAGATAGGTCTTGACGACCCAGGCGGTTACTTCGCCTTCCAACCCGTCGGTGGAAACATGCTCAGCCGCAAACTGATAATCGGCCATAATGCTGTCTACCACTAACACCCTTGGGTCGCGGGGCTGCATGAGTAACTCTTCATCGTTGGAAGCAATCGTCATACTGTACCAGGGTACATCGGAATAGCGTTTTACCTTTTCTACGTAGAACTGAGCCCGGAAAAAACGGGCTAAGCCTTCATAATGATCTAACCGCTCCTGAGGAATATCAGCTTTACCAAAATTTTCTAGAAAGAAATTAATGGTGCGCAATCGTTCCCACTCCCAGCCGCCATTAATATTAGCAGAAGAGGGACTACCTACCATCATGGTTTTGAGTTCGGTATTACCCGTCGTAGCCGCGTTGTCGGTCCCACCGTCGGCGTTGTACTGCCCAAATCCCGGAAAGTCGTAGAGGTTATTAACGTAGATGGATAAATCCTCTTCAGTATTGAAGAAGCGTTCGGCACCAATATCCGTTTCGGGCACCCGATCCAGAAAGTCATCTTCGCAGGCGGAAATGCTAGCTAGTAAGATTGTGCTGATGAATAAGAAATATATGCGTTTCATAAGTAATGATTGATGAGTGATGAATAATGACTGATGGTTAGTGAGTAATAAATAATGTTGTATGTCTCATTAGTCATTACTCATTAATCGTTATTCATTAAAAGTTTACATTGATACCAACTGCGTAGCGGCGTTGAATGGGGTAGGCGTAGCCTTTGCCCTCGCCTCGTCCGGTGGATACCGAAGGATCGAACTTTAGGTTGTCGTTAATCGCTTCCGGATCGTAAAAGTCTCTTATAGCTGACCATTCGGTGAGGTTCTCGCCACTGAAGAATATGCGCAGTTGAGAAAGCCCCAACCGGTCTATCAGGGTACTTGGCAAAGTGTAGCCAACCGTAAGGTTTTTTAACCGCAGATAAGAAGCATCCAGTAGGTAGCGGGTTTGCGGAATTGCTAGCCCCTGCGACTCGTCAATACGCTCCCCTAAGTTACGGTCAGCCAGCCAGGATTGCAGTACCGGATACTGAGCGTCCAGGTTTTGGTCAGCTAGTCCGGCGGCAATATAAGCATCGGAGTGCTTGGCGCGGTCTACATCGCTATCGCTAGTAGCGCGGTAGTAATCCAGCGTATGGGGCGCACCACCGGCATAGGGCTGCTGGTAGAAGCCCCAGTATAGATAATCCAGCGGGTAGTAGTCGCGCTGGGCTACCCCCTGGAAGAACGCTCGTACGTCAAACCCTTTCCAACTCATATTTAGATCCAAACCAAAGCGGAAACGAGGTGAAATATTCCCGATGACGGATAAGTCCTTAGGATCGTCTACGGTCAGTCCTTTTTCAATAGCTCCATTACCATCCTGATCTACGTAGCGAGGCCAGCCGGGCACAATAGAAAGAGCACCCCAGGGAATGATACTGGATTGATCTAGTGCTTCAATCTCATCTTCACTCTGGAATAAACCATCGCTGGTTAAGCCCCAAATCTCACCAAGCTCCATCCCTTCGTAGAACTGAGTCAGGTTACGGTTAGGGTTATCAAATCCGGTAATATAGGCTCGGCTGTCAGAAAGCACGAAGCGAGTCCCAAACGAGAGTGGACTACCTCCCAGCAGCACTTCGTCGCGATAGTTCAGGCTTAGCTCCCAACCTCGGTTTTGCAGATCGGCTGCATTTTCGCGTGGTTCAGAAGCTCCTAGCACCCCCGGCAGCTCCCGACCTAGTGTAAGCATACCGGTAGTATTACGCTCGTAGATGTCAAAGTTCACCATCAGCCGGTCGCCAAAGAAGCCTAAATCAGCCCCGAAGTTCAGGGTAGCGACTTCTTCCCAGGTGTAGTTGGGCGAAACCAAGCCAGGAGGGGTAACCCGCTGAGGACGAATCCCACCGATTAGATGGTTGGACGGAAAAGCGCTCATGGTAGCAATGTAGCCGAAAGGACTTACCGATTGGTTACCCAGTGAACCGTAGGAAGCCCGTAGCTTAAACGTACTCCAGAAATTTTTTAGAGGCTGCATAAATGACTCCTGATCGACTCGCCAAGCAGCCGAAGCCGAAGGGAAGAAACCGTAGCGATTGCCATCGGGAAAACGGGAGGAACCGTCGTAGCGCCCGTTAAATTCTACGATGTATTTATCGTCAAAAATGTAGTTCAGGCGGTAGAAGTAACCGCGAATCGCCCAGTCGAAAATATCTTCGTCCACGGTTACTTCTCCGGTAGCTAGTCCGATGGTAGGTAGCGAGGAGGAAATGACCCTTTCGCGAGCGGCACTAAACCACTCCGAGCGGAAATATTCTTGGTTGAACCCGGCAATAGCGGTTAGCTGATTACGGCCAAATTGCTTGTTCAGGGTGCCGTAGATGTTGAAAACACTGTAGTCATCGTAAGTAGTGCTACGGTAAGCGTAGTTTTCGCCTTCCTCGCGCACATCTACGGGACCGTAGCCGATGTTGTACTTGGTGGTGTGATAGTCAAAATTAGTGGCTCCCCGTCGGTAGGTAAAGTCGGTATTGATGCGCAATACATCTTGCCACAGCGATGCCTGCGCGTTAAAGCGGGATTGTAAGCTGTTGTATCTATTTGTAGTAGTGCCACCATCTATCAGTCGTGCTTCCAGCCGTCCGGCATCCGTATTAGCCCACGTTCCATCCGGGTTAATGTTCCAGTCGGTAGGATGTAGGTCATAAATGTCGGTCATAGAAGATTGGGCAAAGGCTCGCTGAGTATCATCGTCTTCATCCGGAAATTCTAACGGGGCTAACGCCGAGGGATTTTCCCGTATCGTGCTAATAAGAAAAGTGTTATTGCCAATGGTTAACCAGTCATTAGGACGATAGTCTACCTTACTGCGGAAGCTAAAGCGGTCGAAGTAATCTTCGGCAATATTCAGCACCCCGTTCTGGCGATTGTATCCCCCGGAGATAAAGTAACCTACTTTATCCGAAGCTCCATTAATTGATATATCGTGGTTCTGAGAGGTGGTATAATCATTCAGAAAGTATCCAATCCAATCCTGCCCGCCCATGTACTCCCACTGAGTAGGATCGGTAGGGTTGACTCGCACCGGGGCAATGCTGGGGTCGTTAGATCGTTCGCGAGCAAACTGATACATCTGGTCGCTGTAGTTTTGGTTATCCCAGGGAGTGTTATCGGTAGAGGTTTCTCGCACTCGTAAGTAGATGTACGGATCAGTTACTTTTTGAGGCAGCACCGTAGGCGTATCCCAAGAAAAGTTATTGGAGTAGCTAAAGTTAATACCTTCCTCAGTACCGCTTTTGGTAGTAATCAGAATTACCCCGAAGGCTGCCCGGGCACCGTAAATGGCCGCTGCCGAAGCATCTTTGATCACCGAAATATCGGAAATATCCTGAGGGGCAATTCGGTTCAATTCTACCGGGTCGGAAGGAACTCCGTCAATCAAAATCAGTGGGTTACCGCCGTTAATAGAAGTGAGGCCACGAATGTTGATGTTAGCGGCGGCACCGGGTTCTCCCGAAAGAAAGTCCACGTTCAGGTTGGGAATTACGCCTTGCAGGCCTTGAGCGGTATTAGAAATCGGGCGACTTTCCAGCACTTCCGAATCTACCTGGTCTACCGCACCCGAAAGATTTACCCGTTTCTGGGTTCCGTAACCTACGACGACAATTTCTTGTAGCTGAGCCACATCTTCGCGCATCGTAACGTCTAACTGACTGCGATTATTAATCGGCACTTCGGCGGTCATGTAACCAATGTAGGAAAAAATCAGCGTAGGATCTTCCTGCGTTAGTCGAACCTGAAACTGACCATCTACGTCAGTGATCGTTCCATTAGTAGTGCCTTTTTCCAGCACAGAAACCCCAATTAGGGTCTCGCCATTTTCATCGGCAACCTTACCGGAAACAGTGTTTTGGGCCCAAGCAACTCCGGCAAAAAACAACATGCCAAGAGCACCTAAGTAAGCGTACATTTTTCTCATAGTAAAAGTGGTTTAGGGTAGGCCGTAAAAGTAGTATCGGCGTATTAACTCAGTGTGAATGGCGTATTAATAAAAATTAACTTAACGTTCAGTCAATTTATTTGTAATCGGCTTGACGGGATTGTAACTTGCTCATATGGGTCGGAAAAGCCTTAAAGAAGACCGCCAAAAAGAAATTATCGAAGCTTTCTATAAGGTGGCGCAGCAGGAAGGGGTAGAGAATACCTCTTTTGCCAAAATTGCCAAAGAACTTGATATTACCCCCAGTTTGCTGGTTCACTACTTCAATACTAAAGAGGAGTTGCTATTAGGGCTGATCGATTTTATCGTTGAGCGCTACCAGCATATTTACCAGCTAAAAGCTCGTAAGCAGGTTACAGCACCAGATCACTTGCTAGCAATTCTGGATAATATCTTTTCCCGCAAATGGAATAGCCTAGTTGACGATGGGGTTTTTTACAGTTGCTTTGCTGTTGTTTTTCGGGATACCCGCGTGCGGTCGCGATTTAAAGAAATGACACTGCTGTTGCGACGATGGCTAGCTGATGCTATTCAGGACTGTGTAGATGAGCAGGAGCTGGAAGTCGAAAATGCTAATCAGGTGGCTGATTTAATCTTTGTCATCTCCGACGGGGCGTACTATTTTCTTAGTATGATTGATGATCCTATTGAGCATAAGGAAAGATTAGCGACCTACCATCAGCAAGCTCTACGGTTACTTAATTTGCAAGGTATTGAAACCTGATTTGAACGTACTCATCAAGAAATAATATTTTTGAGATGACTATTTCTGATAGTATAGAATTTGTATTCATAGTAACACTTCAGGTAGAACTACCTCATATATGATAGAGTGAGTTTACTCTTGCATGCCAACATTCTTAACAGAAAAGTAACTTTAAAGAGTCATCACTTTCCGCAGTTTTTCTTTTCTTAGAGACTACGATAGATTGGTAATTTGATGCGGGATACGACAACAGATGAAGCACTGCTGGAACTCATTGCCAGCCATGACGAGAAAGCACTGGAAGCGTTACATCGGCGGTACTACAAACGGCTTTGTGACTTTGCGTATCATATTTTAAATAGCCTTCCTATCACTGAGGAAGTAGTGTCTGATGTATTCTTACAACTCTGGCTCAAGCGATCGGATATTACCATTCGCACCAAGGTCAAATCATACCTTTTCTCTGCGGTTCGTAATCAAGCACTCAACACGCTAAAAAAAGAAGACCAGCCGTGGGAGGATATTGAAACTGCCCACTTACCACCAACCACCCAGGCTCCTTCTACTATTAACGATTTAGAATATCGAGAGTTTGAACAAGAAGTAGATACACTGCTCCGCACCCTACCTGAACAACGGCAACTAATCTTTCGGCTCAATCGCTTTGAGGGGCTTCGATACAAAGAAATCGCCCAGATTCTTGGAATCTCTTCTAACACGGTACAAAACCAGATGGTAGCTGCTGTAAAACACCTCGTGAGTCACTACCCCAACCTGGTGGCTCGCTGGGAATCATCCCTTTCTCTTTTGCTACTATTGCTTTCGTAGGCACCAACCATTACTTAACAATTTCTTAACATAGGCCAATAGTAGATTCAGGTTGGCAGATCTGTCATAGGTACAGAATACCATGAAAGACCAAGAATTTTTAACATTAGTTACTCGATACCTGTCGGGCGAAGCCTTACCTCACGAAGTTGAACAATTGAACGAGGTTCTTCAGAAAAAAGAAAATAGAAAGCAATTCAATTTTATTAAAGGTCAGTGGGATAACGCGAAGGAGGTTGGCAATTCCACTAAATTTTCTCACGATAAAGGCTACCAAATACTTATTGAAAAGATTAAGCAACACGAACCCAGCTTTACCTCCGCCCCGCAGCGTGAGCGCAAAACCCTCCCAATGTACCGAAAGCTATCTCGGGTAGCAGCGGCTACTCTACTGCTTGGTACCATTACATACTTCGTATACTCCACCGTGAAGAAAATGCCCGATGAACCTACTTTTACTATACAGGAAAAAGTAACCCAACCGGGGCAAAAGGCCAATTTCACCCTAGCTGATAATTCGGAGATTACCGTAAACGGAGAAAGTAGCTTAACGTTCAAGGAGCCGTTTCAAGACAATCTGCGGGAATTTAGCTTAGAGGGCGAAGCCTACTTTGCTGTAGCTCGCAACCCGAATGCACCCTTCGTAGTAAACTTCAAAGATTTACAAGTGGAAGTGCTCGGAACTGAGTTCAACGTAGAAGCCCTTCCTTCGGAAAACACCTCTTATATTTCACTGGTGGAAGGGAGTATTAAAGTGCTGAACGGAAAAGGAAAAGTGATTAAAATACTGAAATCTGGTGAACAGCTCGTGTACCATCACCAGACTCAAGAACTTACAGTTCAGGTATTTGACTTACTGAAAACCGTAGGGTGGAAGGATAATACGCTAATCTTCAATAATGAGAAGCTAGCCAATGTACTGCCCGCACTAAGAAGACAGTACGGGGCTGATTTTCACGTAAGCGATTCTGCGGTACTCAACTGTATCATCAAAGCCGATTTTCAGGACGAGACTTTATACAGCGTGCTAGAAGCACTAAAGTTTGCCGGTGACTTTGAGTATGAGATTAAAGAAGAAAACAAAATCACCTTATTTGGGAAAGGGTGCCCTTAAATCAACCCACTCATTAATCATTACTCATCAATCATCAAAGTCGCCTATGTAAAACCGAAGAACCCTACTAACAAAAAAAGCGCCTCTGCCAAGGCGCCTTCCTTTGGATCATTGGATACAGAGCATATTAACACCTGCCAGCGTTTCGCCCTGATCGGATTTTCCATGTCTTAACGAACCTCTTTTTTTCGCTAAAACACTCTAAACTATGAAATTTATCTTACTTACGATAACGCAAGTGACAAAGTTTTTGCTGTACGGCACGCTTGTCCAGTGCCTCTTCTTTACCCTAGCCCTAGCCGACTCTTTTGGTCAGCACCGGGCCTTAGAAACTTTCCGCATCTCGTTGGAAGAAAAAAATCTGACGCTGGGAGAAGTATTTGACCGACTGGAGCGGGAGACATACTTCAATTTTACCTATGTACGTTCTAAAGTACCACTCGAGGAAAAGGTAACGACTACCTTGAGTGGTGACCTTAAATCAGTGCTACAAAACTTGGCGAATGCCCATCGCCTTCACGTGAAGCGAATTAACGACCTAATCGTCGTGAAGAAAGTAGCAAAAAAAAGAAAAGTGGAAGAGTTCATCATTCAGAACGAAAAGAAAGTATCAGGAAAGGTTACCGATACCGAATCTGGTGAACCGATTATAGGGGCTACTATTCTGGTCAAGGGAACTACCATCGGTACCATTTCAGACATTAACGGAGAATACAGCTTATCAGCCCCCGACGATGCCGAGACACTTACAATCTCATTTGTGGGCTACGAAACACAGGAAATAACTATCGGTAACCAATCTATTATTGATGTTGCTCTTAGCGTAGATTCAGAACTTCTTTCAGAAGTATTAGTAATTGGTTACGGCTCTCAGTCTAAGGCTAAAATAAATGGTGCAGTGGCGGGGGTAGAATCCGAAGCCCTACAAAAGTATTCGTCACCCAACGTAGACCAGCAATTGGCCGGACGGCTAGCCGGAGTACAAATCAATGAAGTGGGTGGTCAACCCGGTTACGACGCTCAGGTAGTTATCCGGGGAGTGGGAACCCTCACCGCCGGAAGCTATCCGCTGGTAGTCGTTGATGGGGTACCGCTTTCCGAAGGGTCTACCTTGAGTTCTATCAACCCAAATGATATTGAAAAGATTGATGTACTGAAAGACGCAGCTTCAGCCGCCATCTACGGTTCACGTGCCAGTAATGGTGTTTTACTGGTTACGACCAAGAAAGGTAGCAGTGACAAACCGAAGATTACCATTGATGCTTTCACCGGATTGCAGACGCGGGCTGATAACGTGGAGTACGTAGATGCCTACGATGCTGCCCAGTACTTCACTGAAGCCCGCGATTGGGGCTATGTTTCTAGAGATCCGGCCAACCGCAGCGAAAACGATGATCGAGAAACCCGACTAGCGAATGGAGCTAGCCGCCGTGAGCTTCTTTTGCACTACCTTGATCCGTACCTAGAGGGCCAACCCGGTTTAACCAATACTGATTGGCTAGATGAAGTTTTCAGCACCGCCCCTATGACCAGTATTACCACCTCAGTTTCAGGTGCGGGAGAGAAGTCTGATTACTATGTTTCGGGCGGTTACTTTAACCAGGATGGTATTGCAGTAGGAACTAGCTTTGAACGGTACACAGCGGCCATCCGGGTTAATACTCAGCTTAACAAATTTCTGAATTTTGGAATTAACCTAAATCCATCGTACTCCAAGCAGCGCGATACTGACTCGGGCGATTGGCGAAGCGACCCGGTAGCCGTAAGCTATACCAGCTATCCGTTTTTTAGCCCGTACCTACCCGATGGCTCGCTCAATATTAGTGAGCAGATCCGAGAGAATACCCCCGAAGATGGCTCTTTGCAGGAAAATGCGTTGGGATATGCCAATCTAATCAAAGATGATAAAAACCGCTTTCGCACCTTTGGTAGTACGTTTCTAACCGTAAAGCCATTGGAAGGCTTAGAGCTCAAGTTTCTTGTTGGCGGAGATTACCGTAATTACTTCTACGATTTCTACGATCCGTCTTTTCTAGGACAATACCGGGCTTCAGCTCCCGACCAAGCCGAAGCCGTAGAAACTAACATTCGGATTACAAATATCCTGTCTGAAAACACTCTGACCTACTACAAAGATATTGGCGATCATGAATTTGATGTATTGGCCGGGTACAGCTTTCAGAAAGAGCAAGGCAGTGATACCCAAATTACCGGAACCGATATTCCCGATGATAATATCACGAATATTTCTGGAGCCAGTTCTTACAATATAGATGCCGACCGCTACACCTGGACACTGCTGTCGTACTTTGGTCGATTGCAATACTTCTATAAATCACGCTATCAGCTATCACTAGCTCTGCGACGAGACGGTTCTTCTCGTTTTGGGGATGAAACCAAATGGGGAGTGTTTCCTTCGGTATCCGCCGGATGGATTCTTTCGGACGAGCCTTTCTTCCCTCAGTCTAACCTGATCAATTTTGCTAAAATCCGAGCTTCCTGGGGACAAACGGGTAACAACCAGATCGGCTCCTACGGCTCCCAAGCACTGGTCACTTCGTCAGACTATGTGTTCGGGGGAGCTTTGGCTCCCGGTTTTGCGGCAACCACTTCACCCAACAGTGCCCTTTCTTGGGAAACCAATACCTCAGTTAATATTGGAGTTGATTTAACTTTCTTTGAAAACTTTTCTTTCTCAGCGAACTACTATACGACCAATACAGACGGCCTACTTTTAGAAGTTCCTGTACCAGAACAATCTGGCTATAGCTTTTCGCTGCAAAACATTGGTGAGGTACAAAACTCAGGTATTGAATTAGAGTTGGGAGCTAGTGGTCTGCAACTGGGGCCAGTGCAGTGGTCAGCTTCGGCGAATTTTACCTCTAATCAAAACGAGGTACTTGCCTTAGGCGAAGGTCAGGAAGAAATTAAATGGAGCACCAATGGTGGAGCTTGGGTTACCCGTATTGGCGGTCCGATTGCGGAAATTTTCTCCTGCGATGTGATCGGTGTATACCGAACCGAGCAAGAAATAGAAGACACTCCTCATCTGGAAGGCACCTTAACTGGTGACTATATCGTAGCCGATATAAATAATGATGGGGTCATTGATGAAGCCGATCAAGTGTCGCAAGGAACTTATGCGCCCAATTTCTTCTACGGTTTCAGCAGTGAGTTCCGCTACCGTAATTTTGACCTGAGCTTTGCTTTCAATGGTATCGGGGGGCGTACCCTGTACAACTGGGATCAGGGCATTATTACCGAGACTGGCGAGGGCTTCGGAATGCCGACCCAACGCTACTTCGACAATCGCTATCACCCGGTAAATAATCCTGACGGGTACTTTGCCCAGCCGAACATGGGTAATTTCTCGTCGGCCCGTCGGAACACTCGTGCTGCCGATATTTACATGCAAGATGCCGACTACTTACGGTTGCGTTCGTTGCAGCTCGGTTACACCTTTACTCCCGAACTAATCTCTCGGTTTGGTTTAGAGAATCTAAGGCTGTACGTCACGGCGAACAACTTATTCACGATTACCGAATACGAAGGCTTTAACCCGGATGCTTCTACCACCGACCGAGATGAAATGGCTCTTCGGGCGGGATATGCGCGGGATAACTTCCCTATTGCCAAAACTTTTCTTATTGGTGCTAACATCACTTTAAAGTAACAAATCATGAAAAAGATACTCATTTATATCACTCTTGCTATCTCAGTTGTAGGTTTCACTGCCTGCGAAGACGAATTGTTCCAGTCGCCCATTACCGACAAGTCAGCGGATAACTTTTTTCAAACCGAAGTAGAAATTGAGTCGGCAGTTAATGGGGTGTACGCTACCCTTCAGAGTTTCAATCTATACGGAGTATACATCCCAATTATTGGTGAAATTCCTTCGGATAACACCTTTGATGAAGTTCCAGCCAACGACGGTGGACGTTACGGACAACTGGATGAATTCACAACGGTTACCGAAAATCCGGTGATCACCAACTTGTGGCGAGATTCTTACCGAGGTATCCAACGAGCGAACACTGTACTGAACCGAATTGATGAAATTGATTTTGAGGAAGAAAGTGTTAAGAACTCCCGCGGAGGTGAGATGAAGTTTATCCGAGCGTTGCTCTACTTCAATCTGGTGCGGCTCTACGGAGATGTTCCTTTGGTCATTGAAGAAACGAGCAACCCTAACGATTTCTTCGGACAGGAACGAACTCCAACGACTGATGTATACACTCGTATTATTACCGATTTGGACGAAGCTATCACTGTACTTCCTGAAAACCAATCTGAGGCCGGGCGAGTAACTCAAATAGCTGCTCAATCACTATTGGGTAAGGTGCATCTGACGCTAGGTAATTATGGCGAAGCTACCAATCACTTGAGTGCGGTGAAAGCTTCCGGAAAACACACTTTGGTTGCTAATCCTGCGGATATTTTTACACTGGAAAACGAAAATAATGAAGAAATTATTTTTGCTGTTCAGTTTGAGAGCGGATTAAACGGAAATAGCGAAGGAAGCGATTTATTTCAACAAACTGCTCCCTCAGGTACTGTAAATGGTGCAAAGGGGCACAGCTTACCCACTGTGAGCTTATACAATCTGTTTGATCAAAGTGATTTACGATTTGACGCTTTTTTAGGGACTACGGATGAAGGTATTCCATTTAGTAAGAAGTATAAAGAACCTACTACCGATCCTCGAGATGGTGGTAGCAACTTTATTGTACTCCGTTATGCCGATGTGTTGCTTATGTTGGCCGAAGCCCAGAATGAAACCGGAAATACCCAAGCTGCCTTAGAAAATCTGAATACTGTCCGTAACCGGGCTGGTTTACCCAACGCCGTAGCCAATAATCAAACTGATATTCGGGAGGCTATCGCTCTCGAGCGGCGGTTTGAGCTAATCTCCGAAGGTCACCGTTGGTTTGATTTGCTACGAACTAATCAGGCTATCCCGGTAATGAACGCCTGGTTTACCGAGCAAGGTCGCAGCACTCGGATTGACGAAAATGACTTACTCATGCCGATTCCGCAGAGCCAGATTGATACCGACCCCGCTATCACCCAAAACATAGGATACTAGCGCGATGAATACCTTAAAAACCTACCTAAGCGTCTTTCTGGTCAATTTTGTCGTTTTATCAGCATGGGGGCAGTCAGTGACTGCCTCCCTCTCTCCTATTTCGGAAGAAGCACCCACACAGGCAGAGGAGGTACTACATCACTTACAGAACCCCTCAGATGATTACGTACTCGTAGTGTCGCATCGGGGTGACTGGCGGCATGCTCCTGAAAACTCACTGCTGGCTATTCAACGCTGTATTGATCTGGGTGTAGACATCGTAGAGATTGATGTGCGACTTACCAAAGACGGGCACCTGGTCGCTATGCACGACTTAACGGTAGACCGAACCACTACCGGAAGTGGAAACGTGAGTGATTTAACCTTAGCTGAAATTAAGGAGTTACGGTTGAAAAATGCCTGTGGGGTAAAAGGGTCACGACAGCAGGTTCCTACGCTTACCGAAATCATGGATCTGGCGAAGGGAAAGATTATGATCAACCTGGACAAAACTGAAGGCGAGACCGTGCGCGAAGCTTACGAAGTACTGGTAGAAACCGGAACTGTTGACCACGCTATTTTTAAGGGCAATGATCCAGTAGATGTAATACGAATAAAATACGGAAGCTTAATGGATTCCATTATCTACATGCCCAAAGTTTGGTACGACCTTCCGGATATTCCGCAGTATATTGCAGACTATAACCAACAGCTATCCCCCATCGCTTATGAGATGATTTTTGACCAGGAATCCTCTCCGGTATTCCAAGCCATTCCGCAGATGAACCGAGATAAAATTACGGTGTTGGCAATTGCCCTTTGGGATGAATTGTGTGCGGGTCATACCGATGAAATGATGTTGCTAGAGGGCGCTGATGCTTCCTGGGGATGGCTGATCAATCATGGAGCAAATGCTGTTATGACTGACCGTCCGGAAGCACTGCTTACGTACTTGCGAGAAAAGGGGCTGCATGAGTAATCCGTTTATTTGCCCTACCACATTACTCAAATGCTCCGAGTACAGGTTATGACATAGATGCTGCTGAAATTCTCAAATTGAGCTTTCTTAACAGAAACATAATCATTTCTCAATTTCTATTCAGATCAGTCAGCAAGCCTTATTCTGTAGCTTTCCCTGCGTTATTTTTGTCAGACTATTTTTTCAGTGATAGAAGGTAGATTGGTAACTATTGATTGAACCTAAGTTTGAAATTCATTGGAGGACTAGTGCTGTTTATATATTCCTACGTACCGGTATTTTTCATCTACTATTCAATGTGGTCACGATTGTTATTGGAATGAGCCTAGTAGAACAGATTGTCGAGCTGACACAATGAGTTTCAGGCAAAGCTGATATGGAACGTCAAATTGCCAACGCCCACATATTCTTCACTGTATCTGGCGTAATGCTTTTAATCGGCTTTACAAGTACTGCTGTTTGTTTTTTAAAGTCGCTCATTCCCGAATGGCGAGCGGAAGAAAAGCGCATATTGTCATAAAGTTAATAGCTACTTGCTTGACAAAATGACGTATGGAATCAGTCATTGGAAAAAGATTAAACTACATACCGGCTGAAAGCCCGGTAGATTTGAATTCGTCTAAAGCTGACTGAAGCCTATGGCTCGTCATGTATTTTGAAGTCTTCATCAGGTGGCTCCTTGCCTTGGTTCTCAATATATTGCTCAATCACTTTATCGGTTACATTGCCCGTACTGACCGCAAAATAACCCCTTGCCCAAACATGTTGCCCCCAAAATTGCTTTTTGATTTCGGTGAATTCTTGAAGCAGCTTCCGGGATGTTTTACCTTTCAGATACTGCGCTATTTTTGCTACTGACAACCGTGGTGGATAGCTAATCAGCAACTGGGCCGCCGGGCGGTGAATATGATCTTTTGATACATGCCCCTTAATAATTTGTATCTCATTGGCTAAACATATCTCTCGTATAAGTTCTCGCACCCGTTTGGCGATCATACCGCGCAAAACAGGTTTTCTATATTTGGTAATCCAGACAATGTGTATCGTTAGATCATAGCGAGTGTGAGAGCCTTTTCGATAGTTTGACATCTCACAAAGGTACTAAACGGAGCCGACCGTCGGTTCCCGCCTAAAGCGGTTCCCCGCCGGGATGTGGGATTTCACCTATCCCAATAACTAGAGATTAAGGAAAAGCTGTGTAATAGATGTTTCATGTTGTGGCTTTTCATATAGGTGCAAAAATCAAAACTATCAATTAGCCAGTGAACTCCAGAGCGATTATAGGTTACGAAATTGTTAAGAAAAGAATTGTAAGAGCCGCTGTTTGACGATAAAATAACAATTCCTTCACACTCAGATAATGTTGGGTAGGTACCTTCACCTGTAAGTACTAGCCAACCCAAACCATGAAATTTTACCCCACGCTTTTAGTTATATGGAACATCTGCTTTTTAGCACACCGCGTACAAGGACAATCTTTTGAGTCCAATCCCATTCGCATTGTCAGCGGAGTAGTGACTGATGCTTCGGGGTACATTTTACCATTTGCGAGTGTAGCAATAGAAAGTACCAACCAGGGCACCAATACCAATGCCGAAGGCCGTTTTAGCCTGGGGCTTCCCGAAGGTGAACATACACTTCTAATCTCTTACGTCGGTTATCAGGGCAAAAAAATGACCATCAACGTAAACGATGAGCCATTGGAGTTAAACATTGACCTGCAAGCCGATGCCGCCCAATTAGACGACGTGGTAGTTTACGGACAACTTACCCGTGGACAGGCTAAAGCTCTGAACATTCAAAAATTGTCTCCCAACATTGTCAACGTCGTGGATGTGGAGCAATTCTCTCGCTACCCTGACGTGAGTGCTGCCGAAACCGTGCAGCGACTGCCTGGTATTTCAATCACCCGTGACCAGGGGGAAGGCGAATTTGTACAGATTCGGGGGGTACCGGAGCAATTTAATTCCCTGACGATTAACGGACAACGGATGCCCAGTATAGAACCCGATGCTGGGCGGGCGGTTGGATTGGACTTAGTACAATCGTATCTCATCCAAACCATTACGGTCAGCAAGGCACTCACTCCCGATATGGAAGCCGATGCAATTGGGGGAATGATTGACTTTAAGCTGCGCGAAGCGAACCGGGATGAAGAATTAGAACTCTACGCAGGCTATGGACTGAATCAACAAGCGTCGGAATACGAGACTTTCGGTCGTGACATTCTTTCCTTCTATGGGGTAGGCGGTAAACGATTGCTCGACGACAAACTCGGAGTGCTAGTCGCGGGAAGTTATTTTAACACTGACCGAGGCAGTCTGTTCAACTCTCGTCGCTTCGTAGATATTGAAGAAAATGTTCTGAGACGTCGTCGTACTACCGACTACGATGTAAATCGGGAACGCTATGGCTTGGTAGGTAATATCGATTATCGGCTGAACAATACCAATAAATGGACATTAACTACCAACTACAATCGCTACATCGACGATGAAATTCGTTTACAGGCTCGCTACACCTGGGATAATGAGCGGGAAGAACGCCGAACCCGCAACCGCATAGAGGACCAGGAACTCATTTTCACTATGCTAAAAGGCGAACACAAGTTTAACCGGATAAAACTAGACTACTCGGCTTCGTATTCGGTCGGAGAGGAAGATTTACCGGATCGTACCGAGTGGCGCTACCGACGGGACAATCCGGTGCTGGCTACCTTGGATCGGGCAGGGCAAGATGCTCTTTCCTCAAATACTGCTTTTGGTCTGGATACTCCATTGGAATTTAATCGAGTAGAGTTTGAGCCTCGCTTCACGGAAGAATCCAACACTACCGCTGCCTTAAACCTGGAATTCCCCGTAGCCCAAGATAATTTTTCTACTGTCAAAGTAGGGGCAAAGTACCGTTTACTAGATCGTTCTTTTCGGGATGGAGGCTTCCGACCTGAACCGTTGGAGAACGTAGTGCTGCCTACTGTGCCCGATGGGCAATTTCCGTTTCCAGAACTTCGCTTTACGGATGCTGCGTTCGCTGATCTGGGCTTTGACCTACTGCCGTCGGATCTTAATCTGGATGAAGAAATGGAGGGTTACAGTGCCTCGGAGCAAGTGTTTGCCAGCTACCTCATGAATACTACCCATTGGACCGACAAGCTAACTTCCGTAGCCGGAGTACGAATTGAAAGTACCCAAACCGATTATACCCGTACCGACAATGAGTTACAGGGAGAAGGCAGCTACACCAATATTCTACCCTCGGCTCATCTTACCTACCGCTTTACCGATCAAAGCCAGTTGCGAGCAGCCTTTAGCACAGCCTTAAGCCGACCGAATTATACTTCATTAGTACCCTTTGAAACCATCGGGGAAGACGAAATTAACCGGGGCAACGAAGACTTGGAAGCCATTACCGCTACTAATCTGGATTTAATATACGAGCGTTATACTAGCAATATTGGCTTTTTCAGTTTCGGCTTGTTTGCTAAATTTATCGAGAACCAGATTATTACTGAGCAAGTAGGTACTGAGGATGGTTTTCCGGTTATCAGTCCGGTAAACGGGGCTTCGGCTCAGGTGTTTGGCTTCGAAGTAGCGATGAACCAAAGTTTAGCCTCGCTCAGTTTACCACTAACGGTCAACGCTAACTACACTTTCACTTATAGCGAAGCTGATTTCGAGGATGATCGGGACGATCTGCCGTTGGCAAATAGCCCTCAGCACATTGGAAACCTATCTTTACTGTACGACAACGAAGAAAGCGGCTTATTTGCCGTGGTAGGAGGCGTATACCGTCATTTTATTTTTAATAAATTTGAGGATACCAGCGACGCTCAGGAGGGAAATGAGGAAATATGGTTAGATCGCACCTTTCATTTGGATATGTCGCTTGGTTACCGGTTCAACGATGCGCTGACGCTTAAGCTCCAACTAAATAATTTGACCGACCAAGCGAATACCGAAGTAAGCGGCAAACCGTCCGAATCTTTCTCCCGTTGGACAGAAACCGAATCTTACGGTATGTGGGGAGTGCTAGGCATTGAATTTAAGCTGTAGCCACTATGATTAGAAGGATTACCTTTTTCTATCTACTTCTTGTTTTTCCGTTAACTCGTTCGTTCAGCCAGCATTCTTCTACTGCCAATATTATAAGAGCCTATGATGTAGAGAAAGCCCAACAAGCGGTGGCTGTAGATGATGATCATTTTTATGTAATCAATAATCACAGTATTACTAAACACGATAAGGAGGATGGCAAACTGATAAAAGAGTGGCATGATCAGGACTCAGTATTGGTGCATCTGAACAGCGGTATCATCTTAAACGAGAAACTTTACAGTTGTCATTCTAATTATCCAGAGGCTCCAATGGCTAGTTCCATAGAAATATTTGATCCTCAAGCTCTCGTGCATACGGGCAGTCATAGTTTTGGTATTCAGTTTGGTTCGGCCACTTGGCTAGATCGTTATCAAGACCACTGGTACGTAGCTTTTGCTCATTATACTGGACGAGGTAGCGAACCCGGGAAGGACAATCGCTGGACGCAAATCATCAAATTTACTAATGACTGGCAGGCCGTAGCCGCTTGGGTTTTTCCTAAAGAACTGTTAGAACGATTTGCCACCCGTAGCAATTCGGGAGGAGTGATCTTGGAAGATGGTAAGTTGCTAATCACTGGGCATGATGAAGCGGAAGCATACGTAATGGCGTTTCCCGACAAAGGCTATACACTTCGTTGGATTGATACCCTACCACTAGGGTCGTTTGGACAAGGGATTGATTACGAAGTAAGCGATGGTAGAATCCACGTTTATGGAATCGTTCGGAAGGAAAATCAGGTAGTTATCACGGAAATACCTGAGCTATAGCTATAAATTATTTCCTTCATTTGGTAAACAGTAATTTTGGCAACATATCCATAAGTATGTAAAAATGGAAGTTGCTAAATTAAGATGTAGCTACGGCATATAAGGTATGTTTGCAGTATCAAATAAGGAAATGAGAATCCTTAGCAGATGATCCCTTCGGTAGTTACAGCTTATTCAGAATGCTATATTTAGGAATTATTCGGTAGGTGAGTCTGAGCCAGATGACCACTGTATTATTCAGTACTTTAGAGAAAACTCTAATTACTGTGATTTCTCTATGCCATCATATTAGATGAATAAGAGCATGTTTAAATTTTGAAAAGAGCAGGCCGGTATGTAAACTTTGGGTCAACCAAAACTTAAAAGTTTATGCAAACCGCCACGGCGGCTCGTTACACGAGACTGACCGACCCGCAATTGGAAATTATGAAAGAATATTTGCCTATCCAACTGCCGGACTGGCATTGATAGAAAAAGAGAAACAGAATGGATCGTGGAACGCCCTGGATGCGGTAGATAATTTAGTAGTTCCTAAAGAGCTGCAAGAAGCCCGAGAACAGACACCTCAGGCAAAACACTACTTTGACGATTTTCCTCGAAAAAGAGTATTGCTGAAACCGCCAAACTTGCCGGGGAAAACATCCGGTCGAGTCACTACCGTCAACCTAAGAACCCTTAATAGGACGTAGCTTGAGTACGATACTCTTTTGGGGTCTTATGAGCCGCTTGTTTGAAAAACTTGCTGAAGTGCGTTGGTTGCGAGAAACTGAGTTGGTAAGCAATCTCAGCGACGGTATGGTTAGTGAAGGCCAGCAGATACTTGGCTTCGTCGGCTCTTCGATCCTGGATAAACTGCCGAGCCGTTTTCCCAGTAACGGCTTTAACCGTTTGGCTGAGATGGTTAGGGGTAATATTGAGCAGGTTAGCGTATTCTTCAACGGTGGTTTTATTCAGGAAAAGCTGATTGACTAAATACAGAAACTGAGCCGTAATCGTAGAAGCAGCTTTGTGAGAAGAGTTTTTGCTATGCGTTGTTTCGTAGATTCTTCTCACTTTCCACAGAATGGCTTGAAAATAGGAGCGAATGACTTCTTCCCCAAAAGTATCCTCGCTTTCTTGTTCGCTCAGGATTAACTCAAATAGCGTTTTAAACTGTTGAAGAGAGCTGCGGTCGGCCTGAATTAAATTTGTTTCATTGATTCGGAAAAAGGGATACTGCTGAAGGAAGTTCAATTGTTCTTTAAATAGTAACCATTCGCTTTTAAAGAAGGTGCAATAGCCAAACCAATCGCCCTGTTTTTTCCATTTTACTACTTGACCAGGTGCTACGCATAGAATGAAGTGGTTGGGTTCATGAAAGGTGTTTTCATTGAGGGTATACGTTAATTTTTCTGTCCCTGAATTAAGAGCTAAGGTATAGAAATTAGCCCGATGCGGTGCAGTGTGCGTCGTCTTCAGATCGTTAGCTTCCTTCATATTGAAGCAGTGAAACAACGGGTTCTTGGTACGCAAAGATGACCCAGTAAGCAGATGAAGATCGTTAATATCATGGTAAACAGGGATGCCCTTCATAGGTAATCAACCTCGCGTCTTAGTAAAATGCTCCATGTTTAAATCGGCAAATGGTAGAATCTTGTACAAAGTAGGTTGACTTGTGGTGCCAAATATCTCCCGAATCTTTTCGGAGCTACGGTTTCATGGTTCATAAATCTGTTGTTCTTCCGTTTCTTTCTCGGACTCTGGCCGAAGCGAGTCCAGCTAGGCCGACACCCAGTGGGTACGCTCCCGAATAATATTACCATCGTGTTCCGCTAGGATATACATCAGCGGCCGCCGCCTTTAGGTTTGTAATATAGTAAAATTGTAAGAAAGCATGTTCTGACAACAACAGTGTTTTTGAGCATAGTAGGATCTGCTGGGGCAGCCCCGCCGTGAGCACTCGGGAATCTACAGCCAGAACATTGTAGGTTTGCCTACTATTCTGGAGTCGATCCATTAGATCGGACTGCCGACGCAGCACATTTCAGGAATCAGTATTAGAGGTGGAACTAGAGTAAGCCATATCGCTAATAAAAAGATGAAAAGACTATTACCACTGAAAGGTAGAGCAGGGTAAAAACAAATCGTGATAATGATCTACACCATACTTTACTTTAGTGTTTCCTTTCAAGACAGCGTAGCGATATCTGGTAGCCACGAGGTATGCATCGTCAATCACCACACTGGAATCCATTGGTACACAGATATGACTTACAGCAAAGGTGGATTTTTTAGAAGTTAAAGCGAATTGCACCTAGCGTAGGTCACACTAAGTGCATAGTTTTAACACAATCTGTGAGCAATAAAAATCCCACCCCGGATTCCGGAGGGGATTTAATGATAACCATCTATTTACGAATAACATTGACGAAGGGTAAATCTACTAGGATTATCAGGAAAAAAATAGCAGCAATAGCGACAATAGTACTTAGGTAAGATTCCCCTCAGCTATTGAAGGTTTGTTAGGAGAAACAGATTAGGGTTGGCAAGGATAGAACAATGCTGTTCTATCCTTTCTAGCACTAAGCGATACTCTGCTGGACAAGCACGGGGAAAGAGGCACCTTAACTATCACCATGAACGTGGCCAGCTGCCAAGAACCAAAACATCGGGAGGTGCTTGATCAAAGACTCTCTAGCAGGACCCAGATAGACAGTGGGTTGGAGGCGTAATAGGTAAACGAGCAAGGCTGGATCCCTGGCAATCACTAGCTTGCACGAAGGAAGGCACCAAGGTTTCCATTGCCAGTACAACCTCGTGCTTCGGATGGACTATTCAACTTCTCGCCGTTCAAGAGAGCCCAGTTGAATGAACATCAAAAACCCCCTCCGCAATGCGAAGGGGGAAATTGTCAGCATTTTTCCGTTGGAAAGAATAACCACATCGTCAAGGTAATCCTTAAAACAAGAAAATAAACGATAGGATCGAGCAGAATGGTACCCATGTAAGAATTCCATGCTATCGCTCTTGTTATGGTTGGTGAGGTAGTCTGGTAAGGCAAACATTTCTTGCCTGCTGTTTGAATAATTGCTGATTGAGACCTAGTTACTTAGCGAGAGGCTCCACTGCAATCGCTCTAGTGCGAATTCAGATCTTCGTTAAGCCAGGCACGGCAGCTAATACTGCTTAGTAGTAAGAAAAGCAAATACCAACCGAAAATCACTGGAAAGCTCTTGAAAAAACCAAAGCCAGGGGTTGAGGAAAAACAAGAACAGGGTAAAACCTTGCTTCGTTGGTTCGGTAATCGAGGCGAGACTTATTGATTTGATGCCATAAAAAAGTGTATATTGACTGCGTTCGTTACATGAAAAACTGCCTAAATCGATGGAAGATAATCGGGTTCGTCTTCGTATTACCTGGAATGCTTGTGAAGTTGACATAGAAGGGCCACAGCAATTCATTGAGTCTTGTTCGGACACGGTTAAGGCTTTAGCGGATATTTTGGTGGTTTTGGGCAGTGGGCAAGCCGAAAAACCCCCTTCCACTTCCGAGCCATCACACCCCAAGATGGCGATGGTAAAAACTAGTCCGGTTACTCGGCACACTCCTTCATCTTTTGGCGATTGGTATTACAAGGTTCCTAAAACCGCCACTAAAACCGATATTGTGCTCCTTGCCAGTTACTTTATCCAGTTACAGAATACCCTCGGCATATTTACGACGGGTGAAGTAAACAAACTTCTCCGCGAGGTCGATCTTGAACTCAAGAACGTCGCTCACTTCATTAAGCTTAATCAGGATTATAGAAAGGTGGTAAAAATCCGTCAAGGACAATTCAAAGTAAATGAAGAAGGTATTCGGCACTTACAGGATTTAGAGCTCATCTAACCAATGACCCGTTGCTACTTGGAACTCCTCAAGTAGGGTTAAATGAAATGGTAGAACATTCGTTCAAATACCGTGGGAAGCCAACTACGGCAGCAATCTCAACTGGGTGATTATCCGAAAAAACAACTATTTGTACTCGTACCCTGGGCGACAAGCCATCAAGCAACTAGAAAAGCCAAAAGCGGGATACTTTTATCTGATCACTGAATCCAATATAGTTTCCCACTTTGCCCGTAAAAAAGCCACCAGAATGGTTTGTACCCGCAATAGCGAAGTTTCCTGGCGTTGTGGACCAAACCATTAAGGCGAAGGTAACTTCTTTATCATTGTGGCTGGCCAATATCTTCAGGATTTGCCCCCGAAGGTAGGTGGTCAGGTACATTTCAGGATTGAAGAAGCCGCGGACCAATGAGGGGTTGAGGTGCCCGAAGAACTCCAGGTTTTTCTCAGCCAGGACGAAGAATCAAAGAAGGTCTACTCCCTTATGACTGACGGGAAGAAAAGAAGCCTCATCCACAGCTTGAATAAATTAAAAAACATGGATATTCAGGTCAAAAAATTCGGGCTTTTCTCCGTAAAGAACAATCAAACCAAAAACGAGGGTGGGTTTCCTAAGCGGGTCAGCTTCTCAAACTCAGGAAAGAGCCTAGTTGAACGAATCCTCGGTCAGCAGTGCGTGGTGACTGGCTCGTTGTCTATCGTGTCTGATAGGCTCACAACGATAAGCTATATTCAGGTATCAGAAAATGGTGAGGCTCATTGGCTACTAAGCTTGGGAGTTAAAGAGATGGTGGGTAAGCGACGGGCAAGTACGGGCAATACCATTTCCACATTAGGGTGTCCCTGTATCTGGGTTACCTCTGGCTCTTCTCTACTCGTTTAGGAAAGTACAATACAGCACCAATAAGTATCAACAAAAGTGAGCTTAGGCTGCTTGTCAGTTTCTACATTTCTGGGAACAACACTTCATTTGGTTCTCCCATCTACCAGTTTGTCATACTCAACATCGTTAGGCTCCCAAAGCTCAATTTTGTTCCCTTCATTGTCGAGTATATGCACAAACTTACCATATTCAAAGGTTTCGATGCTATCCACCACCTTCACTCCATTTTGCCGTAATTTATCCAAAAGCTTTTCTAAATGGACTACTCGGTAATTGATCATAAAATCCTTTTTTGAAGGCTCAAAATGTTGGGTTTTTTGGGAAACGGGACTCCATTGGGTAAATCCTTTTTTAGTGGCATCCCTTCCTTGAAACCACTCGAAATTGGTTCCCCATTGGTCGGTCTTCAGTCCTAAATGCTTTTCATACCACGCTTTCATTTCGGATGGATTTTCGGATTTGAAAAATATTCCACCCACCCCGGTTACTCTGGGTTGATCATCAGACATTGTTTGTTATTTTGTTAAATTTTCGTCAAGATCCGTCATTATTGATTTTTTTACAAGTTACTCCAAGCGTTCAACGTAAAATTGCCGTAATAATGGTTTTTTTCATTTCATTTGGTGTTGTTCTTAGTGCCGCCCACTTAGGGATAGCGTGCCATTGGCTGGCCCACCCCGCGATTTTAGGTGGACGGTGAGTCGCGGATAGCGTGTTACGGAAATCTCCTGGTCTGGCGAGACCCAGTCTGGCGAGACCCAGTCTGGCGAGACCCAGTCTGGCGAGACCCAGTCTGGCGAG
>CAKZYA010000024.1 GCA_937883755.1 uncultured Flammeovirgaceae bacterium
CCTCTTGGGCTCGAACCAAGGACCTACTGATTAACAGTCAGCCGCTCTAACCAACTGAGCTAAGGAGGAGTGTGTTTGATTTTGGGATTGCAATACTAGCGGGTTATCCCGAAAATTCCAATATTTTTACTGATAAAATTTATTAGCCAAGTGGGAGCATTCTCCGCTTAGTTATTTGCTAATAATCACTACTTGAACTACTGCTGCTAGTTGTATAGTTAAGAAAGATCAGGTATATTATTTTCAGTTTTATAACACTAACGCAGCAGTCGCGTTACATAGTAAACAGTGTACTTTAGAATATTGTGCTGATGAGACAGAGCAGATTTTTCTTTGGAATTATAGCAGCAGCCATATTAGGAGGCTTAGTTGCAGTGGGAATAGTAAGCTACATGGGGTGGCAGCCACCGTCAACGTATGCCAACTTTGGAGATAAGCAGCAGAATGTCCAGTACCCGAATGTGAACTTTCTAGCTGATTCTAACTTCTCAGTACCTGACGGAATTAACTTTGTTTATGCGGCTGATCGGGTGAAACCCGGCGTAGTATTTATTCGCTCAATTTATAATGGTTCCCGACAATCGCGAAACAGCTTGTTAGAGGATTTTTTTGGCGACCCATACCACGGAGATCGTGATGCTGACCGCCCTTCCCGCTCATCAGGTTCAGGAGTGTTGATTTCAGAAGACGGTTATATTGTTACCAATAATCATGTAATTGAAGAGGCGAATCGGGTAGAAGTTACTTTGGATGATAACCGTTTTTATGAGGCTGAAATAATAGGGGTTGATCCCACTACTGACTTGGCATTGCTAAAAATTGAGGATCGTAGTATATCCTTTCCTTTTGTGCCTTTTGGCGATTCTGATGAAGTAAAAGTAGGTGAATGGGTACTGGCTATTGGTAATCCGTTTGGAACACTGACATCTACTGTGACGGCAGGTATCGTTAGCGCTAAGGCTCGCAATATCAACATTTTACGTGACCGTAATGGGCGGCAAATAGAGTCGTTTATACAAACTGATGCAGCGGTGAACCAGGGGAATAGCGGTGGGGCTTTGATTAATTTAAAAGGCGAGCTGGTTGGAATTAATACAGCTATTGCAACTCCAACAGGTACTTACGCGGGTTACTCCTTTGCTGTACCTGTGTCATTAGTACAAAAAGTAATGAATGACTTACTGGAGTTTGGGTCAGTACAGCGAGCATTACTAGGAGTGCGCATTCGGGATGTAAATGCTCAATTAGCTGAAGAAGAAAGCTTAGAGACAGTTTCTGGAGTTTATATAGACGGAGTGACTCAAGAAAGTGCTGCTTCCGAAGCAGGTATGAAAGCCGGAGATGTGATTGTGGAGATAAACAGCCGATCTGTACATAATGTATCTGAACTTCAAGAACTAGTAGCTCGTAACCGACCGGGTGACGAAGTGAAAGTAACTTTTTGGCGAAACGGTTCACTCGAGACGGTAAACGCTACGCTAAAAAATACAATGGGTAATACTGATATTGTGGAGCGGGTGCGCCGTATTGAGGTTGAAGGAGGAGTTTTTGGTAATCCTTCTCCCGAGATTTTGAGTCAATTTGAACTGGAAGGGGGAGCTCAACTACTAGAACTTGGTGATGGTAAATGGAAAAAAGCGGGCTTACAAGAGGGGTTTATTATTACTTCTATTGATAAAATACCTGTTCAAAATGCGAAAGAGTTAGAAGAAATGATGCAAAACAAAGAGGGAGGCATCCTGATTGAAGGTATTTCTGCTGATGGTGAGAAGGCTTTTTATGGGGTTGGCTGGTAAGTAGGTTAGGGAATTTTACCAGAATCTTTTTAAAGATTCTTCCGATAAAGTACTTTTTCAACCTGATTGCAAATAAATTAATTAGATAAACTCAATTATTATTGCTTTGTTACCACGAATTATAAGGAATATATAATTTTTATAAGGTAAGTATAATCGTAATTTATTTAGTTTTTTATGTCTACAAGTTTGTAATTTGCACCATATTTGATACTAACAGCACATAAGTAGTAAATTTATATTATTCCTAGCACTTTTGAACAAAGCGTAACTTCTAACTATCACCCAACAAGCACAGAAATAATATGTCAGAACAAGAAAACAAACATCGTTCAGTCATGCTCATTGATGACAACGAGATCGATAATCTTATCAATCAAAAGATGATAGAGGCGGCTAACATCTGTGATCATATTTACACTCATTCCGGAGCGAAAAGTGCTATCGAGTTTCTGAAAAATATTGAAAAACTAGGAGATACTGGCGCACAAGTGCTTCCCGAGATTATCTTTTTGGATATTGACATGCCGCTTATGGATGGTTTTCAGTTTCTAGACGAATTTGAGAAACTGGCTGACGAGACTAAAGATTACTGTAAAATTGTAATGCTCACGTCGTCTATCAATCCTCAGGATGTAAATAAGTCGCACAAATACGCTAGCGTGAAGCAGTATATCAACAAACCATTGACTCAGAAAAATCTAGAAAAATTAGCGATTTAACGTAAACCTCACTTTTGTAAGTACTTGAACCATGCCTCAGCAATGAAGCATGGTTTTTTGTTTATAATAGATCGCATACTAGTTTCACTTAAGTGGAAGATAAAAGTCTAGAGACTGAAAACTGGAGATAGAATGTAGGTGATTCTTGCAATCCATCCCTTCCTACTTCTCGCTTCCCGCTTCGTGCTCCCTACTTCTTCCTTACTGCGACCATTCAGTAGGTTCTCGATCCCAGCGATGTTTCTTGAGCTCTTCTATCAAATCGGTAGATAAAGGAGTACTAGCACTACAACCAATATTAGAACGCACGTGTCGGGCTTTTCTCATTCCGGGAATAATAGTACTTACGGTAGGGTTCGCCAGAATAAACTTTAAAGCCGCTTCAGGCATACTGATGTTTTCGGGAAGTACAGCTTTTACGGCATCGGCATGATCGACACTGGAATGCAGGTTTTCGGGTACAAAGTAAGTTGAGCGCCAATCATCTTCGGGGAAGGTAGTTTCGTGCGTAAATGTTCCGGTAAGGGTTCCCTCATCAAACGGCACCCGGGCAATTACTCCAATGTTTAGTTCATCGCAGAGCGGAAAGAGTTGGTCTTCGGGGGCTTGATCGAAAATATTGTAAATTACCTGTACAGCATCAATCAGACCGGTTCTGATCGTATTCAGGCCATTATTCGGTTCCCAGCGGTTCAAACTCAGGCCAATACCCTGAATTTTACCATCTTGTTTAAGTTGCTCTACCGCTCGTTTCCAATCGTCTTGCTCAGACCAGGCATCTTCCCACACATGAAATTGTAGTAGATCTACCGTTTCTGCATCCAGGTTCTTCAGGCTCTTCTCGGTATACTCAATGATATGATCGTAAGGAAATACCTCTTCTAGTTTGAAATGACTCTGAGAAGGCCAAGTAAAATTCTTAGGGGGTACTTTGGTAGCTGTGTACACCTTTTTATCAGAGTGGCGCTTAACCAATGCGCCCAGCAGTTCTTCGCTTTTTCCTTCTCCGTAACCCCAGGCTGTGTCAAAGAAGTTACAGCCTAGTTCTACAGCCAAATCTAGGGAATTTTCACTTTGGTCATCGTCAGAGCCGGTCCACCCGGCCATGCCCCACATACCGTAGCCAATGTCGCTTACTTGCCAACCCAAACGGCCAAATTTTCGGTAGTTCATTTAATTGATTGTTTGATTATTTATTACAGGTTTTGAATGTCTCAGGGTATTGGTTTTTACTTGCCATCAACCTTAAACTTTTTAAGTCGCTAATCTTTGAATTAGTTATTTCTCTCAAAACTAATGAATTATTATTTGAACTATCTAAATAACTTTTTGTCTTTTTGAAATAAGTGGCTTGCTAACGTAAGAATATTTGTACTAATTAGTAGTTACGATCGTGTATTTTTTTACACTAATGAACTAAACAAGCGTTAAATCTGATAGTAAACTGAGGACAAAAAACTCGTAGCACAACCACCGTCAACTTTAGACCAAAACCATGCAAGGAATATTGAGAAAACTTACATCCTTATCGCTGTACTTTCCTCGCCGTATTCACTTTTTATCCTTTACGGGTGTGATTACGCTAGTCCTTTTGGGAGTGCCATTTTCAATTTCTGAATCGGGGCCAGTAGTTTGGGGAGATAGCTACGAAGACTACTACGTTCGCCCGGTTGAGGTTGAATTGCTGACGAATAAACATTCAGCCATTGCTGATTTTGAGCCCATAGATAAGGCAATGAATCGATTCATTCAGCGACAGGGCATTGTGGGAGCTTCTTTGGGTATTGTTAAGGATGGTAAACTAATGTATGCCAAAGGGTTTGGTTATGCTGATCAAGAAACCGAAGAAGCGGTGCAACCCTATCATCTGTTTCGGATAGGAAGCGTCTCTAAGTTGATTACGGCAGTAGCCATTATGAAACTGCGGGAAGATGGTCTTTTGCGGATGGATGAGCAAGTATTTGGTGAAGACGGAGTTTTAAATACCGAAACCTATCAGGGAATTAAAGACAAAAAGCATTACAAGATTACAGTAGAACATCTACTTAACCATACCGGAGGCTGGAGCAAACGCTCGTTTGGCGACCCTCTATTTATTCCCCTGCGCATTGCTGATGCTATGGGCACTGAGGGTACTCCTGATTTGGATACCATTATCAAATTTATCTTATCTAAAAATCTACCATATCGCCCCGGAACCCGCTACGACTATTCCAATTTTGGCTACTGCTTACTGGGGCGGGTGATTGAGGCTAAGTCAGGCAAACCCTACGAAGATTATGTGAGAACGGAGATTTTAGCTCCGCTCGGCATCACTAATATGCACTTGGCTAAGAATCTGCCAGAAGAACGGTTTGAAAACGAAGTGAGTTACTACGACCTTTCCGTGAACAATGTGCGCCCAGATATGTACGGTTCAGGCGAGTTGGTCTCTAATGCTTATAGTTTTAATATTGAAGCTCTAGGAGCCGCGGGAGGTTGGTTGGCCACCACGGCTGATCTGATGAAATTTTTGGTAGCAGTCGATGGCTTCAAAGACAGCCCTGATTTATTGAGTAATGAATCGCTACTTAGCATGATAGAAACTAAGTGGGGTAGACCCTACGGGTGGCGTAGTGCTCAAGTAGGCGGAACCTGGTGGCGCACGGGCACACTTGCTGGAACATCAGCGTTGATCAAGCGACATCAAGACGGTACCTCATGGGTAGTATTAGCAAATTCTACTAATCATCGCAGCCGTTACTTTACAGGGCGCATTAGTTACATCATGCAAAAAGAATTTAGCCAACTTGATACCTGGCCCGAGCACGATTTATTTTCGGTGAGTTACTAACTCATTAGAAGCACTGTATCATATTATTTAGCCCGTGGGATTCGCTGCGGGCTTTTTTATTTCTCTTCATCTTAAGAATTGAAAGACTAAATACAAGAATAGTACAAGTGGTTTTGTGATTTTCAAAAAGGGAATATTTTTATACCTGCTTATTAGCGGTCACCCAATATGCATGGATATATTTTAAGAAATTGATAAAATTACCGGATGGTGCAGGATGGCTTTTCCTGAAAAATGAGCTTTTATCCGGCAAATTCCACCACCGTATGAACCTAAACAAACAACGTGTTGCCGAAGAGAATGCATTGGCTCTTCCTACTCATCAAGATCAATGGGATAGCTTTCGTTCGTTGCAATCATATTCGGATACTTTTTGGGATCGGTGTATACAACAGCTTTCGGCTATGCAGATTGCTATTCCGAGCTGGGCATTAGGCACTGGAGGAACTCGTTTTGGACGGTTTCCGGGTGGAGGTGAACCTCGTAACTTGGAAGAAAAGTTAGCAGACGTAGGAGTATTACACGCGCTGAACGGTCATTGTGGAGCTATATCGCTCCATATTCCCTGGGATATTCCTGAGAATACCAATCATATTCGTCAGATAGCTGAAGAACTAGGGGTTACTTTTGATGCAGTGAATTCTAATACTTTTCAGGATCAGGCTGACCAAACTCATTCGTATAAATTTGGCTCTTTGTCGCATACTGATACTGCGGTACGCGAGCAGGCCATAGCGCATAATCAGGAGGTTATCGATTACGGAAAAGCAATAGGCTCAAAGGCAATTACAGTTTGGCTATCCGACGGAGCTAATTTTCCGGGACAACAGCATTTTCGGCGAGCGTTTGAGAGGACGTTGGATAGTCTTCAGAAGATTTACGGTCATCTGCCTGATGATTGGCAGATGTTAGTAGAGTATAAACCGTATGAGCCTAACTTTTACAGCACGGTTATTCAGGATTGGGGTAGTTCGTTACTTCTGGCTAGCAAATTAGGCTCAAAAGCCCTCAGTTTAGTAGATTTAGGTCATCATCTGCCAAATACCAATATCGAGCAAGTTGTCAGTCGGCTGATGATGGAAGGCAAGTTAGGTGGTTTCCACTTCAATGATTCCAAGTACGGAGATGATGATCTCACTGTAGGAAGCATCAAGCCTTATCAGTTATTCTTGATCTTTCTGGAGCTGCTGGAAGGTATGGAAAATCAGTCGTTGGCGTGGATGATTGATGCCAGTCACAATGTGAAAGATCCTTTAGAAGATCTGATGCAATCGGTTGAAGCCATCCTGATTGCTTACGCTCAGGCTCTATTAGTTGATCGGGAGGCACTGTATCAGGCTCAGGATGATAATGATGTAGTGATGTGTCAGGAGATTATTCAACACGCGTTTCGTACAGATGTACGACCACTACTAGCCGAGGTACGTTACCGAGTCGGAGCGGCATTGCGACCCTTGGTACTGTACCGTAAGCTTCAGGTACGACAGACGTTAATTAATGACCGGGGCGCAGAAGCATTGGCTACTGGCCTTTGAGTTTTGAAAATAGCAACCCAACAGAAGAATATGAACGAACCCGTTATTGCCATTTACGATATTGGAAGAACTAATAAGAAACTACTGCTTTATGATCGGGAATATCAAGTAGTATACCAAGACCAGGTAAGTTTGCCAGAGATTAAGGACGAGGATGGATACCCCTGCGAAGATGTAAATAATGTTAGCCAGTGGGTAAAAAAGAGTTTTAAAGCCATAAAAAGAAACAAAAAGTTTGCTATACGGGCACTTAATGTATCTGCTTACGGAGCATCTTTTGTTCATTTAGATGAGCGAGGCCGCCCAGCTACTCCACTGTATAATTACCTGAAGCCCTACCCAGAGGGACTAGCTGAGCAACTCTACGAACAATATGGTGGTGAGACTACATTTGTTCGGCAAACCGCTTCTCCTCGAATGGGGATGCTTAATTCTGGATTACAACTATACTGGCTCAAGCATTGTAAGCCTGAAATGTATAATACGATTTGGCGGTCATTGCACCTTCCTCAGTATTTTGCTTATCTGATTCATGGGAAGTTTTTTAATGAGATTACCAGTCTAGGGTGCCACACTGCTCTGTGGGATTTTACGCGTGATCGGAGTCACGACTGGGTATATGCCGAAAAAATTGATGCCACACTACCTCCAGTAGTAGCTACACATTCCTACGAGGTGGTTTCTAATTACAATAGTGAAATGTTATGTGGAGTGGGTATTCACGATAGTTCAGCCTCACTCGTACCTTACCTTTTAGCGTTTGAAGAGTCATTCATGCTACTTTCTACTGGTACTTGGAGTATTACCTTAAACCCGTTTAATGAAGAGCCGCTTACTGAAGAAGAGCTAAAAAAAGATTGCTTACAATATATTAATTACCGGGGCACACCCGTGAAAGCATCCCGTATTTTTATGGGGCACGAGCATGACTATCAGGAAGCCCGACTAGCCGAATACTTCAATAAAACTCCTGAGTATCACCGTTCTATCGTCTTGGATGAAGTATTATTGAGTAAATTACTTTCCAATGGTAGTCTTGATCAACGGTTTTATCCTCAGACAATGCAGCACACCGGCCCGCTTCCTAATTTTTCCGGCCCACTTACCGATTTACAGCAATTTGCTAGTTACGAAGAAGCATATCACCAACTCATGCTTGATCTAGTAGGAATGCAGGTTATTTCTCTAAAGCTAGCAATAGGTCGAAAACCTCCTCAAAAAATCTTTATTTCGGGTGGGTTCTGCGCTAATCAGTTATTTATGCGTTTGCTAGCTACTCATTTTCCAGACATATGCTTTTACACTACTCAATTAGATAATGCATCGGCTCTAGGAGCTGCTTTAGTGATGCATCGTCACTGGAATCGCGACCAGCCTATTACGCACTTATTTCAATCTCAAGAAATTAAGCCCTTAGCTATTTCTAGTCTATCAACCTATCTACCTGTAAGCATATGAGCGAAAATAAGGTAGTCGATAAGCTAAATAGCATCAATGAGTTTGAGCGAGAGCCAGTTCCTGCTTCCCGACTCAAAGGGGTAAAAAGCTTTGTAGGTATGTATGCTGGCGAGCACACGGCCGGCACAGAGTTTGTCATTGGACCGCTCTTCGTAGCTCACGGGGTATCCGCTGGGGATTTAATCTGGGGGTTGATTTTTGGTAATCTACTCGCCGTAGGTAGTTGGGCTTTTATCTGCGCTCCTATTGCAGCTAGTGTGCGGGAAACACTTTACTTCAAGTTAGAGAAAATTTGCGGACGCAATCTAGTTGCTCTGTATAATCTAGTAAACGGGATGATGTTCTGCTTTTTAGCAGGTTCTATGATTGCTGTTTCAGCCACCGCGGTAGGTATTCCATTCAATATCGCTATGCCAGAGTTAGGTGATTGGCTTCCCACAAGCTTAGGCTGGATTATTACCGTATTTGCGGTGGGCACCGTAATTACAGTAGTAGCGATGTTGGGCTATGAGCAAGTTTCCCGCTTTGCTAATATCGCTGCCCCTTGGATGATTCTAGTCTTTATTGCGGCAGGGTTTGCTGCCTTGCCAGATTTAGGAGTACGCTCACTAGGTGATTTCTGGCAAGTAGCCAACGAAAAAATCTGGACGGGAGTACCCTTGGAGGGTGAAAGTAAATTTACGTTTTGGCACGTGATGTTTTTTGCTTGGTTCTGTAACATGGCTATGCACATTGGGATGGCCGATATGTCTATTCTTCGCTACGCTCGCAAGTGGCAGTATGGTTTTTCTTCGGCGGCCGGAGTGTTCTTAGGGCACTTTGTGGCCTGGTTGGCTTCGGGTATTTTGTGTGCGGCAGCAGCCGGTTCTATTGCTCCGGGTCCAATTGCCTACAGTGCAGCGGGTATGGCGGGAGCTATTTGTGTTATTATTGCGGGGTGGACTACTGCTAACCCTACTATTTATCGAGCGGGATTGGCCATTCAAGGAATTATGCCCTCGGTGCGACGGTGGAAAGTAACTTTAGTAGTAGGGTTAGTAACCACTGTAGCGGCTTGTTTTCCGGCATTGGTAATGAGGCTGCTAGAATTTGTGGCAATATACGGGTTAATACTTATGCCTATGGGAGCTGTGATTTTCATAGACTTTCACTTATTACCTAGGTTAAAGCTAAAGCAAGACTACGCAGCTAAGCAAGGTTTATCATTCTATGCTGCCCCGGCTTTTGCCTGGATAGCAACACTCACTTGCTGCTTATTGCTTAATTTAATATTTGGCATTGATATCTTCTTTTTAGGGTTACCCGGTTGGTTCTTAGCAGTGCTATTGTATATTGGGTCTAGTAAAATGTTACAAAGACAATCTTCTGTCTCATTTGAGAAAGTGATATGAAATTATTACTCCAGTTAACATCTGCATTAGGTCTATTACTTACTATTATTCCTTCCTTATTATACTTTGCTACTTACATCTCACTGGCAGTTCATCAGTATCTTATGCTAGCTGGAGCCATACTTTGGTTTGCTACAGCACCTTTCTGGATGAACAAAAAATAACGTAAGTAGAACATGTGTGGTGTAGAAAAACGAAATAGATATGTATATTTCCTGCAATATTTATTACCTTTTCACCTTAAAAGAATCTCTACTTACAAATAACCGCCATATTTCTCAAAAAGAGTACAACGAATACGCGAAATTACATTATCAATTTACACAAGTTGTTTAAACACAATCTTTAGCAAGTAATTTATTCGGTACAAAATTAGTCACGCGTTTCTAGTAAGTAGTAAATTAAAATCTCGGAATCTCTAATATTCGTCGCTTATGCCGGGAGTTTCGTCACTTCGTAAGCTTGTATCTGATCAAGATTATGGAAATGTGTCGTATTCTGTTCTTAATTCCCATGTAAATTATCTAGTTCAGATTGATTTACAAGGTACTATTGTATTTGTAAATCAAGCCTATGCTCAGGAGCTAGATATACATACTGAAGAAAGATATGTTGGGCAGCTGTTCCAGGCGACTGTACACCCTGAAGACATAGATAAATACGAACAGGTTTCATTCAGGTGCGTTCAGAACCCAGGAGTTTCTATACCGATTGAGCTTCGCAAATCCAGACGTGATGGCACTTATTTTGTCACGTACTGGGAGTTTATGGGGATGGTTGATGAAGAAGGAAAAATCATAGGGGTACAGGGGTTAGGTCATAGTATCAGTGAGGAAAGTCAGTCAGCATACCAACTAGAAAAGATCAGCCAATTAAACCAACATCTCCTTAATATCTCTGTACAGTTTATGGAGGTTGAACTGACCTCTTTACGTGATGCCGTACAGCGGGCTTTAAAAACTATTACTCAGTTTTTGGGGTTCCAGCGAGGCTTAGTGTATACAGGCGAAGTTGGGCAAGAAGAACTGCAAGGACATTTGGCTTATGATTATTCAGACGTAACGTTATTTCCCCTAGGTAATAAAGTTAATAGGCTCTCGATAAAGAATTTTCCCTGGCTGAAGCAACAGGTGCTAGGTAGTCAGCCTTTTGAGGTTTCTGATGTTACAAGCCTCCCCCAAGAAGCATACCGTGAAACATTGTTATTTAGATTACTTGATACGGAGTCGCTATTGGCTATTCCTATTGTTTATCAACAGACATTAACTGGCTATATATTATTTGTAAGTTCTACGAAGGTTGATCCACAAGCTGGTGAATTACTAAAATCTCTCAAAACGCTAGGAACAATTTTAGGAAGCACTTTTCATCATGTTTGGCTTAAGCGAGACTTGATCAATAGCCGCAGTCAATATAAGTTGTTGGCAGATAACGCAACAGACATGGTAAGTAAGCATGATCTGCAAGGAGTATATAATTATATTTCGCCTTCATCGGAAAACCTAACAGGCTTTAAACCATCTGAATTGTTAGGAACTTCTGCACTTGAGTTTATTCATCCAGATGATCGTTCCAAGGCAGAGGAACACCTGATGACCACACTTTCAGGAAGTATTATCCGTCACCAATATAGAAAGCGTAATAAAAACGGCCATTACCATTGGGTCGAGGTAACATCGAAGCTGGTTGAAGATGGAGGAAAAAAAGAGATCATTGTCTCAACGCGTGATATCCATCAGCAAAAACTAGCTGAACAGACCAATGCTAAGCTACTCACTAAAAGTCAGCAACTAAATAAAAGGTTGCAGGATAGCCAGAAAGAGTTAGAACTAACCCTATTCCGTACTCAGGAACTGAATGAACTGTTATTAAAAAGTGAGAAAAAGTTCAGAAGCCTTACCGAAAAGAGCTTCGATGCAGTGATGATGTACAATACTGAGGGAATAATTACCTACGCTAGCCCTTCAGTAGTAAATGTTATTGGGTATAGCTCAGAAGAGTTAGTAGGCACTTACGCTCGTAATTATATTCACCCAGAAGATCTAACGCTGGTGCAGGGAGTTTTTCATAATGCAATCACGCAACCTCAACAACGGCTCAGCAGTCTGTCTCGCATAATTTGTAAGAACGGCAAGGTCATCTGGATAGAGTCTATTATGACAAATTTGCTCATGGATGAGAATATCCAGGGGTTGGTATCGAACTTTCGGGATGTTACCAAACAACGTAAAAATGAGCAAGCAGTTGAAGAATACTCAGAGCGTCTCGCAATTGCTACTGAATCAGCTAATATTGGTATTTGGGACTGGTTAATTCTCCAAGATCATATAGTTTGGGATGAGCGAACTCTGCAAATGTTCGGTATTACCCCACAGACAAAGACAAATTATAAAGCACTCTGGAAAGAAATAATTCACCCGGCTGATCTGCAGCGTATGCGGAACGAAATAGATTTAGCTCTAAAGGGAGAACAGGGTTACGATATAGAGTATAGAATAATTCGCCAAGATAATCGTCAAGTAAGGTGCATTAAATCGCATGCTAAAGTTACCTTTTTAGATGGAGAACCTGTGCGTATGACTGGAATAAATCTAGATATTACCACGCTGAAGAATACTGAGAAGCAACTACGAGACAACTTAGAGGCACTTGAGAAATCTAATGCTGAGCTCGATCATTTTGTCTACAGTACATCGCATAATTTACGGTCGCCCCTAGCCTCGGTACTCGGACTAATATCAGTACTTAGAGGGATTAGCAATGTGGATGAACGTGAGCAATACCTACGGCTCATTGAAGGCAGCATTCATCGGTTGGATGAGACCATTCAGGAAATTATAGACTATTCCCGTAATGCTCGTATGAGCCTTACTATTGGGCCTGTTCACTTCCAAAAGATTGTGGCTCAAGTATTAGACGGACTTTATTTCTTACGAAATACAATTAATATTCAAGTTGACCTCGATATTGATAGTGAAATAGTTTTCTTTTCAGATACCTCCCGCGTACAAACAATTTTTAATAACTTATTGTCCAATGCTATTAAATACTTCAATCCTTACGTAGAGCAGTCCTTCGTATCTATATCAGTTCAATCTCACCGAGAAGGAGTGAAGATCATAGTAAAAGATAATGGTGTTGGAATAGAAAGAAAGGCACAGGAGAAAGTATTTGATATGTTTTTCCGAGCAACTAGCCGGGCGAGTGGTTCGGGCTTAGGGTTATATATCGTGAAGGAGACGGCGCTGATGTTAGGTGGTAATGTCTTCTTGGCCTCCCAAAAGGGGGAAGGCACTACATTTACCTTATATCTACCCTCTTTAGATAAGAATGTCCACACTAATCAGATATCCCAATTAGTGAACTGATATTCACCTATCACATCCTTGTAGTATACCCATTCAAGTTTAGTGTTTGAGGTTCCAGATGACGAATACAGCAATGCTGATCTGGGTACATTCAATATCTTTGCAAGAATTAATCAAGATATTTTGGTGAAAGGAGTAATACACATAGCCTTCAATTCCGAAAAAGGCTATTATCTAGAAATACTTAGAGCAGTATTTTGTAGGGAATTACACGAACTTCAGTACTTCCCGAGCCTTTCGCTGAGCCTCGCGGGGAAATACTAATAATGACTCACGTACAATCAGAGAGAGTTTCTTAATGGCCATTTTATTAGCTGAGACTCTCAACTCACGGCGAGATAAACCTTGTCCAGCCATGGCGTAATAGCCCTTGGTGATGTAGCCCACCCGCAAAGTAAGGAAAGCATTACCTGTGCCCTGCAAGATAGAAGAAGACAAAGTGCCGAGCCCAGGAATCACCCCTAAAAAGCCCCGACTAATTTGGGGAAAAATCTCAGCCAGTTGGGCATCTTCAATACCATCAGCAATTAGAGCCGCCGCCAGTACTTTGGTGTACGTTTTAACTAGTTGTCCGTAAGTAGGTCGATAGCCGTAGTTACGAACCAATTCCTTCATCATGCGGAAGTTAATCATCAGTACCAAAATGGCATCCAGGCGTCCATTTTGAGATAAGGCAGTAGAGATAAAAACTTGCTTGGCGTGCCGGTGAATAATGTCATCCATGCGGTCGAGCCGACCGTCAAATATTTTTCCTAGGGCTTCTGAAGGGTCTTGGTTATTTTTAAGTAATTGATTTAGTTCATTCTTCTCAGCTAGTTCTATCTGACCTTGGTTAATGAGTTGCTTGGCTACTTTGCGAGCTACTTTTGAGCCGGGATCGCTCATATCTTCATCTAAAAATTGCCCTGCTCTTATTTCTGGAAGGGAAAAGACACTGAACAGTGGGCGAACGATAAGGAAAAAGAGTAGTAAGACCGTCACTAAATAAAATGCGTAACTAAGGTAGGGGTGTATTTCAGCGATATTATCACCAATAGTCAGAATGTTGCCGATAATAATAAGGAGCAGTATAAATAGCAGCCCGCTACCCAACAGCCCCCAGAAGAGTATATTGTTATTTCTCACAGTTAAAGGGTTGATTTTCAGTAGTTAATGTAGGGCTAAAATCTATAGCCACTACCTAATAAGACAGAATATCGGCTATCAAGGTTGCATCTGTACCATAATTTGCTGAGTGGCGTGAACAAATTCTGGGTATTTATCACTCTAATTAAAAAAGCACTCCCAATTTGAGAGTGCTTTAGCTGTAAAATAATCTAAGAAGAATTAGAAACTGTAACGTAACCCGAGCTGCAAGCGCCAAGGCTCACCACCAATGGGTTCCCTCCCTCGGGTGGTATTCACCGTATAGCCGTATTGCTGAGTGTTTTGGTCAAATTCCCGGATGCGGAGAAAGTCCTGTCTTCGTCGGTAGTTATGATTCACACCCCACTCGCGACTCAAGAAATTAGTGAAGTTGAACATATCTGCCGAGAGCTCCAGCCCGTGGTCATCAAACAATGTAATCCGCTTAATCAGCCGCAGATCTAGTGTGGCAGCAAAAGGATTGACTCCCCCGTTTCGTTCCACAATACGCCCAACATTATCTTGAATATATTCCTTAAAACCATCCGTAGTTTCAGGATCGTTCAATACTGATAGTAAGTCTTCTCGCACATTCTCTGGAGTGCTTGGGTCGTTCGGATCGAAAATGTAGGCTAGATCATTCCGAAGGTTAAAGTCTCCGTTCAAGCTGCTTCCAGCTCCGGCAGCGTGCAATGAATAACGGGTTCCACCCGAGCCAATCAGTGTAGCCCCTAAGGTGAAGCCATAAACACTAGGACTGGAGAAATTGACAACAAGTTTAGAATTAAAGTGATTATCTGAGAAGCCGAAGTTCAAATCCCGAGGATCGTCCTTTACTGGAAGGAAAGTGGATGTATTAGCCACGCAGCAATTGTACGATGAATTATCCTGTGCCCGGTTAGCCGTGTAGCTAGCGCTGATGTAACCATCTTGTCCAAGTTGGTAGTTGGCCTCTATAATCAGTGCCATCTGCTCAAGTTCACCTTCTGAGGTAAGTTCCAGTACCCGACCGGCTCGTTCGGTTTTACGGGAATCTAACCAATTATTGCGTCCGTTCTCGTCAATCGTTCCTGCTGGAACAAATATACCTCGGTTATCTTCTCTGACAATACGGAAGAATGGCTCATCTACCAAATTGCGTTCCTGGTAGACATAATTGTTCCAGGTTCGGCTAATCAAACCGTTTACGGTTATACTAAAGCGATCAGAGATGAGACGAGTATAGCTTATATTAGCCTTAAAAGTAGAAGGAACTTCAAAGTCTTCGCCTACGGAGTTGATGGTAGAAAACGGTTGTACTCCGGCGGGTACTCCGGGAACGGTACTAGGATCGTTTCGGTACGATACAAAGTTAGGGGTAGGAATATTTTCGCTGACATCAACTGCTCCAAGCAGCACCCCGCTGTTCTGAATATTATTTACCTGCGCGTAGTAGTGGGGTTGGGATGAGAAAATACCTCCACCAAATTTGATGAAATCTCGTTCGTTGCCACCTACGTTCCAATTAACCTGGAAGCGAGGCTGAATATTATTCCAGTCAGCGGGCTTACGGTCAGTACGAATATTCAAGTCTTCGTCAAGCACCGGATTGTAATCGGCACCATCCAGAAAGGCAGTAGCATCATAGCGCAACCCAATCATCGTACTGATATTCGGAGTAGGATTAAAATCCATTTGAGCAAAGAGCGATAAATCCAGTACGGTTTGCTTTACGATAGGTAATCCACGTAGCGGCACTTCACGAGCGTAGCGAGAAGGATTCTGATTCTCAAAATCCTGCAAACTGCTGAAGAAGAAACGACCATTCTGCTCGTTCGATAGCAGTGTTTCCAGGTAAGTAATCATGTTATCTGTTCCGAAAGTGAAATTCAGCTTGCCGGTTTGCAAATATGCTGTATTTACCAAATGAACCTGTTGCTCTAGGTTGGTTTCAGGAGTGAACCGCTGTCCCCCAATCTGTACGTCTACTGTATTAGTTGCATCAGGATTATCTTCAGTGGGAAATGAAGATTCTACCGCCACAATCGCGCGAGGAATATTGGAAAAGAGTAGCTGTGAGTTTGGGGCAAACGCTCGCTCAGCCCGCTGGTACTGCACCTTAAACTCGTTGGTGAAATTAGGAGAGAAGTTAGACCGAAGCGATATTAGCAAGCTGTTTTCTTCAGAAGAAAAGCTGCCCACTGACTCAGCAAGTTCAATATCGGAGTTATCGAAAACGCTCAGTGGACGGTTCCAATCCGAATAATTGTTTCGTAGAGTGAGGCGGTGGCGGTCATTCAACTGCCAGTCAATTCGAGTAAATAGCGTATTGGCTACTGTTTCCCGACCAAACTCCCCTACTTGCTGGTCATCGCTTACTCCGTACACTCGTCGGGCTACATCAATAAATCTCTGCAAAGTATCCTGGCGAATACCAATGCGCTCTTCATCCGCTTCATTGTTAATGTCGGCGATAAACACTGGTTCACCGGCATCCTGACGATCGTAGGCAACGAAAAAATGCATCTTATCGCGGATAATTGGACCGCCTAGGCTGAACCCCCACTGATAGTTGTAAAAATCTTCATCACGAACATTGCCTCGAATATCAAGATCACTTGCTAGGGCATCGTTACGATGGTACACAAAAGCTGTTCCTTCAAACTCATTAGTTCCTGATTTGGTAACTGCATTGAGCGCACCACCTGATTGACGACCTTGAGTAACATCGTATACGTTAGTTGCTACCTCAAATTCCCGAATAGCTTCTAGGGAGATAGTGTACGGTCCCCGACCAATTTCCCCAGCGGTAAGTTGATTGCGGGCATTTACTCCGTCGACAGTAATGTTAGTAGAAGTGCGTCGTTGCCCTCCGAGATTAATTGAACCACCTCCTTGCAAAGGTGATAAGCTAGTCAGATTGGTGAAATTACGACCTTCGTTCGGAAGCTTTTTAATTCGTAACGCTCCTATTGTGGTAGCATTTCCTTCCCGTTGCATTCTAGAGCGAAGCGACTGATCGGTAATGACAATTTCCTCTAATTCTTCGGCTGCTTCTCGCAAGAAGAAATTGATAGTGATTTGGTCGCCTTGGTTAAGCTGGTAACCCGTTTTGCGGGTATCACCGTAACCAACAAACGAGGAGGTTACCGTATAGGGGCCACCCAGTGGTAGCTGCTGCACCTGATACTCTCCTTTAATGTTGGATACCGTTCCGGTACTAAATCCGGTAGAGGTGTTTTTAATCAGAATAGTAGCCCCTGGCAGAGGGTCACCATTTTCGTCGTTCACTTTCCCCACAATGGAGGCGTTGGTTGATTGGGCCAGTAACGAACCTACTGGCAGTAATGAAATTACCAGGATAAAAATCACCCTGTTTAGATACATCGTACACGCTTTTTTCATCGCTAAAAAGTTTAGGTGAATATTAAAAGCGCGAAATTACCGAGTGATGGTAGGGGGCGAATGTTAAAAATTAACAGTTAAGTATTCTTAACATAGACTTCATACAGCCTTAACATGCATGTTTTTCGTGATTTGGGCTACCGTCTGGCGGGTAAGTCCAGTTAAATTGGCAATATCTTTTTGGGTAAGCAAAGTATGAATTGGAACAGATTTTCTCATATCAATGGTTACTTCCTGCCGATACTGTTGCAACAATTTTTTTACCCGCTCGGTAGGGCTAAGTGAAGCATTAGCAAACAGTTTAGTCTCGGCTCGGCACCAGCGGCGTACCATTACTTTATGAAAACGCTCAGCTACATTTTTGTCTTCCTGGATCAACTCTTTGAACAGCGAAGTAGAGCAACTGTGTACTTCCACAGAGGACAGTGCCTTAGCAAATTCGCTGAATACGTTACCGGGCAGATACTGAAGGTTACCAAAAAACTCACCGGGACACACAATATCGTAGGTGATTTCAGTCCCTTTAGGCGAATAACTTCCAAGTTTGACAGCTCCCTGATTGAGAATAAATAGTCGGTTGAGGCGGTCAGTAGACAGGTAGATAAAATCCCCTCGACGATACCGCATTTTACTATATTCTTTTGGCGACAGATGAGAGGCTAGTAAGGGTAAGCTCAGTAGTAATTCACTCATACCCTACTAAACTAATCAGTCAAGATTCTCTCTCAATTTTTGTGTTATGCTTGTGTTAAGTTTGCCTGCCGAATACTTCTATTTCTGAGGGCGACGTTTTTTCCAATAAGGATGACGAGGTTTCTTACTTTTTACACTTACGGAAGCATTTTCAGTTGATTTAGTTCGCGAATTTGCCTGGGGTGTGCTTGGCTGACTTCCAGCAATAGATTCAGTATTACTTCCGAGGAAAGGATGGTCGTCTGCCACCGGAATTTTCTGATTAATAGTTCGCTGAATGTCGCGTAAGTAAGCTTTTTCCTCAGCGTCACAAAACGAAAGAGCAATGCCGCTGGCTCCGGCTCGCCCGGTTCGGCCAATACGATGAACATAAGTTTCGGGCACGTTGGGTAGATCGTAGTTTACTACGTGCGACAACTCCTCCACATCAATACCTCGCGCTGCAATATCAGTGGCTACTAATACGTTCGTTTGCCCACTTTTAAAGCTACTTAAGGCTTTTTGCCGAGCCGTTTGGGATTTGTTTCCGTGAATGGCATTCGACTGGATACCAGCCCGCCCTAATAACTTTACAATTTTATTAGCCCCGTGTTTGGTTCGGGAGAAAACCAGTGCGGAGTCTATCGCTTCAGTTTGCAATAGGTGGACCAGTAGTTTTGCTTTACTTTTCTTCTCCACAAAGTATACTGACTGTTGCACTTTCTCGGCAGTGGTTTGCTCTGGTTTGATCGTCACCTTTTCAGGGTTACCCAGAATTTTCTGCGATAATTTCAGACTTTCAGGTGGTAAAGTAGCGGAGAAGAACAAGGATTGTCGTTGTTCAGGCAAGCGGGCGATAATCTTACGAATATCGTGGATGAAACCCATGTCAAGCATTTGGTCAGCTTCATCCAGCACAAAGTACTCAATATCTTTTAGCGTGATAATGCCCTGATTCATCAGATCGAGCAACCGTCCGGGCGTAGCAATCAGCACATCTACTCCCCGCTGAAGAGCTTGTACCTGAGTACCCTGTTTTACTCCGCCAAAAATAACAGTGTTTCTGATACTCGTAAATCTGCCATAAGCTGTAAAACTCTCGTCTATTTGAATAGCTAGCTCTCTGGTGGGAGTCACTACTAAAGCTCTAATTTTGCGTCGGTTTGTTTCTCTCCGTTGGTCAAGGTGAAGATGCTGCAAAATTGGAATAGCGAAAGCAGCCGTTTTGCCAGTACCCGTCTGAGCACAGCCGAGTAAATCTCGTTTACGCAATAAAATCGGAATCGCTTGTTGTTGAATAGGAGTGGGGTGGGTATATCCTTCTGCCGCCAAGGCTTTTAAAATGGGGGCAGTAATTTTTAGGTCTTGAAAAGTCATTTTGGTATTTATAAGTGAAATCAGTATTCCCTATTGGCTCTGTAAAATCAATAGGGGGTAGGCTTCTGAAAGTGAGTGTCTTCTCTTCAGAAGTCTAATGAATTAAATAATAATTGTGATATGGGGTAGGATAGAAAAACAATAGAGTAGACGTATACTGAGCCTACTCCTTACTTGGAAATGAGTTGTTGGAAAGAGCAGATGCTGAAGCTACTTTTTGACCTTAACGGCATTCATTCCTTTCATGCCCTGCTCCAACTCAAAGGTTACTAAATCGCCCTCATCTACTTCGTCGATCAAGCCAGTAACGTGGACAAAGTACTTTTCATGCTTATCAGCATCTTTAATAAAGCCGTACCCTTTTTCGTGATTGAAGAATTCAACCCGTCCGGTACGCACGGCTGATTCTTCTTCTTTCTCTTTGGGGGGAATGCCAATGATAATATCTTCGGCTTTTACCTTTTTCTTCTTATCCGGATCAGGTGGAGTGTCAGTAATATTTCCATTTTCATCCACGTAAGCAATCATATCATCGAGACCACTGCTCGAGGCATTTTCCTGACGCTCTTCCTTTCTTTGCTGCTTTTCTTGCTTTTTCTTTAAACGCTTTTTCTCTTTTTCTTTTTTACTAAAGGTTTCTCGCGATTTCGCCATATTTTATTGGGTATTTACTTTGCAACGAACTCGCGTGAAGAAACGTTTCGTTGGTGAAAAATAGATAGCTTATGTAGTGGCAAAAATAGTGCGCACTTTCTAATTTTGGCAAAGTTTCTCATGAAAGATGTGTGCTGTCGAACGCTGAGTCAACAGGAAAGAGTATTTTTAGTAGTATCACGCATGTTTTATCTTGCCAAGTCGTCAATAAAAGATTTATGAATAAAATAGTAATCATCGTCATCAGTTTAGTTGCTGTTGGTGTACTGGCTTACTCACTACAAGGTGGAGAAAGCGAAGAAGATTACACCGAACGGATTTTAAAGGAGCGGGAAAACATCCGTAACTTTTTGCGAGGCTCAGGTGAGTCGCCTTTCGCACCCGATAGTATTTCGTTTAAAGAATTAAACTACTATGAGCCGAATCTGGCTTATCGCGTGAATGCTCGTCTTGATCGTATTGACGACCATAAGTTACTGACCTTGCCTACTTCCGACGGAAAAGATGAAAAATACATTCGGTACGGCTACGCGACTTTTAATATCAATGGGCAATCCCAAAAGTTATTGGTACTGCAACCTTTTGAACAACAGCAGCCCCCCATGCTATTCGTTGCTTTTGCTGATGCTACTAGTGGGGAAGAAACCTACGGTGGAGGGCGCTACCTGAATGTAGAGATGCCGAGTCGTACCGGACAGAAAAGTTTGGAGCTAGATTTTAACTTGGCGTACAATCCGTACTGCGCTTATAATCCTACGTTTAGCTGTCCACTGCCTCCCCGGGAAAATGTATTAGAGGTTCCCATTCCGGTGGGTGAGAAAAATTTTGGTGATTAGTCCATAGCAGTCAGTTGACAGTCCACAGTGACTTGCTGTATGTAAAAGTAAAAAACCTGTCGACTGTGGATCGTTGACCGTCGGCTAAATCGTTAAAAAATGTTAAAAAGTGCATTTACTACTGACCTGGTTGAAGCGGGTTGCGATGAAGTAGGCCGAGGGTGTTTGGCTGGTCCTGTAGTGGCAGCGGCGGTGATTCTACCCAAGGATTTTACCCACGTAATCCTCACTGATTCCAAGCAGCTTTCGGCAGAAAATCGAACCCAGCTAGCCAAGGAAATTAAAGCACAGGCACTAGCCTATGCGGTGGCTGAAGTGAGCAATGAACAAATCGATGAGATCAATATTTTGAATGCTTCTTTCCTAGCGATGCACCAAGCACTAGATGCCCTAAGTGTACGACCGGAGTTTATTTTGGTGGACGGAAACCGCTTTAATCCCTATCCGTTTGTGTCCCATGAATGCGTTGTAAAGGGTGATCAGCGATACTTTTCTATCGCAGCTGCCTCGGTTTTAGCCAAAACTTACCGAGATAGTTTGATGCAGCGGTTAGCCGAAGAGCATCCGCAGTATGGTTGGGAAAGTAATGTGGGCTACCCTACGTCAGCCCACCGTCAGGCTATTCGGCAACACGGTATCACGCCCTGGCACCGGAAAAGTTTTGCGGGGTGTAAATAGTGCTTTAGTATTAATAGCTTCATGGTGTTATAGTACTAAAGTATTGAAAGTTACTGGACTCCGAACTCAAAACTTTAATACACTAACCCTGTAATACCTGAATATCATCGCACGCTAGGTCTGCTATATTCGACTAAATTTTTGTACCTTGCGAGCAATCTCGGATGAGTGAGCATGAAAGAAAAAATAGACCTTAGCAATTTGCCCCAACACATTGCCGTTATTATGGACGGGAATGGTCGGTGGGCGAAGAAGAAAGGAGCCGAGCGAGTGTTTGGTCATCGTAACGCAATTAAAGCGGTGCGCGAAGTGACCGAAGGTTGTGCCGAGCTAGGTGTCGGTTTTCTGACACTATACGCCTTTTCTACCGAAAACTGGGGGCGGCCTAGGCTAGAGGTTGAAGCACTAATGCAATTGCTGGTAACTACAATCAGTAATGAGATTGAGACACTGATGAAAAATAACGTTCGCCTGCAATCTATTGGTGATGTTGAAAGGCTACCTGGTAACTGCCACCGTAAACTTCAGGAAGCCATCGAACTTACCCAGGATAATAGCGGTTTAACGTTAATATTGGCTCTCAACTATAGTGGGCGCTGGGAGATTGCCGAAGCAGTAAAGAACATTGCCAGAATGGCTCAAAATGGGCTGATTGCCCCTGGAGATATTGACCAGCAAATGATTGCTGAACAACTAACAACCCGCAATATACCCGACCCCGAATTGCTTATTCGTACCAGTGGTGAAATGCGAATTAGTAATTTTCTACTTTGGCAGATCGCCTATACCGAATTATATATGACCCAACTGCTCTGGCCTGATTTCCGGCGAGAGCATTTATACGAGGCAATTATTGCCTACCAACAGCGCGAGCGTAGATTTGGAAAAATCAGTGAGCAAGTAAAAACGTAATGAAGTATTTAGTAACTCTAATAGTCCTACTAGCTCTCCTTACTGAAGGAGCCTTTGCCCAAATTGGAGTAGGGCGCCGTCGTACCCAACCCACCCCTCAGCAATCGGTCGATTACAATAATCCGCAGGAGTACGAGATTGCTGAAATTACAGTTTCTGGTAACAAAGGCTTGGATGCCAATGCAATTATCTCGTTATCAGGTCTTTCGGTAGGAGATAAAATTCGAGTGCCTGGTCCTGCTGTGAGTTCGGCCATCAAAAAGCTATGGAAAAGTCGTATTCTAGGTGATGTTTCGGTCTCAGCTACTAAGATTGAGGACGGAAAAATATATTTAGTTATCAGCTTGGCAGAGAAGCCTCGCCTGAGCCGGATTGTTCTAGATGGGGTAAATAGTAGTCAGGAAACGGAAATTACTGACGACCTGACACTGATTAAGGGGCAAATTGTAGACGATGCCCTAATTAACCGCGCCCGCCTTACTGTCAAAAACTTCTTTGTAGACAAAGGCTACCTTAACGTAGAGGTAGATATTCAGCAAAAACAAGATACATTACTGAATAATGCGATTGCCCTCAATATCAATGTGGATAAGGGAGATAAGGTGAAAATTAACCGGGTTAACTTCATCGGAAACGAAGCTATATCAGGCAAGAAGTTGAAGGGAAAGATGAAGAATACGAATGAGCGGGTACGTTTTACGCTCATCAAAGATTGGGTAAACCGCCTATTCAATATTACTCCCAAAAAAGTTGGCAATTTTGTAACCAAGCAAGAAGATAAGTCTTTTGACGATGTACGTTCCTATGTGAATGAACATGTGAAGCTGAATTTCTTTAATGGTTCTAAGTTCATCCGCGATGATTTTAAAACCGATAAGCAAGCTGTTATTGATTTCTATAATTCTAAGGGCTACCGCGATGCGGCTATTGTCTCAGATAGCGTTTACAAATCGGGTGATGATGCCATCAGTATAGATATTGAGGTAGATGAAGGTGATAAGTACTACTTCCGGGATATTATCTGGACAGGTAATTATGTGTACGAAGATGAAGTGCTAGAGCGAGTTTTGGGTATTGCGAAAGGTGATGTTTATGATTTAGAAAATTTGAACAAACGCCTTAACTTCAATCCGCAAGGGGCGGATGTTAGTGCCCTTTACATGGATAACGGCTACCTATTTTTCCGGGTAGATCCAATTGAGGTACAGATAGAGGAGGATTCTATTGATATTGAGATGCGGATTTTTGAGGGAGAACAGGCAACAATCAGTAAGATTATCATTACGGGTAATGATCGTACGAATGACCACGTGATCCGGCGGGAAATCCGTACACTGCCAGGACAGAAATTTAGCCGTAGTGACCTGATTCGTACCCAACGGGAGCTATCTCAGCTAGGGTACTTTGATCCCGAGCAGATTGGTATCAATCCTATTCCAAACCCTGCTGATGGAACAGTAGATATTGAATATGCATTGGTAGAGAAGCCCAGCGATCAGATTGAGTTGTCCGGTGGTTGGGGTGGTTTTATGGGCTTTGTAGGTACACTGGGATTAGTATTTAATAATTTCTCAGTGAAGAATATTCCGCACTTTGATCGCTGGCGACCACTACCGATTGGTGACGGTCAAAAGCTTTCATTACGGGTGCAAGCCAATGGGCGGTTCTTTCAAAATTACTCTGCTACCTTTTCTGAGCCTTGGCTAGGAGGTAAAAAACCGAACAGTCTGACTATTGGCCTTTCTCACCAAATTCTTCGTAGTACTACGGGATTCGGCGGGCTTGGCGGGTTCAATCAATTTGGTGGTCAATTTGGGGGCTTTGGAGGAGTTCCACAAATTGGCGGCTCAATGCGAATAACAAATCTTAGTGTAGGTCTAGGACGGCGGCTTCGTTGGCCCGATGACTACTTCACTATGAGTAACTCACTGGTGTACCGACGTTATGACTTGGATGAGTACCAAGATATTGGTATTGGTTTCACTAGTGGTATTTCTAATAATTTATCGTTTAATACGACTATTGCTCGAAATAGCATAGATAACCCCATGTTCCCCCGTACCGGTTCATCTATATCACTGGAAGTAGCCCTTACTCCTCCTTTCTCTGTCTTTGATAGCGATCTTGATTATACTGAGCCTATTATTACTGATGATCCAGCTGAGCGACAAGAGTTATACGCCGAGCGTTACAATTGGCTAGAGTATCACCGTTGGATGTTTGACGCTAAACACTACACCCAGCTAGGTAAAAATTTAGTGCTTAATACCAATATCCACTTTGGCTTTTTTGGTTCTTACAAAGATAACACCATCAACTCGCCGTTTGAACGATTCACGTTAGGAGGGGCAGGAATGGCTGGTCAGAACTTCTTTGTGGCGGAAGAGCAAATCGGACTGCGGGGCTATCCTGAGCGAGCATTTAGACCGCTAGATGGTACAGGAGCTCGGGGAGGAATCGCTTACAACAAGTTCTCAGCAGAGTTGAGATACCTAGTTTCTCCTAATCCTGCTGCTACTATCTTCGTACTGGGTTTCGTGGAAGGGGGTAACAATTTTGCCGATTTTAATGAATATAACCCCTTTGATCTGTATAAATCAGCGGGAGTAGGTGCCCGTATCTTTATGCCAGCCTTTGGTTTGCTAGGCATTGACTGGGGATATGGTTTTGATACTATTCCAAATATACCCGGTTTGCAGGCTCGCCCTCCTGGACCAGAGTTCCACTTCCGTATAGGCCAGCAAATTCGCTAACTTCGCTTTGTCTACCACATAAGTTGCCCGCTATGGCTAAGATTGTTTTCCTTGATAAGGGGGTTTTATTAATAGTTTTTGTAACTTTGTGCGCTTTATTGGCGTCCTCCTCAGTATTTGGCCAGAAATTTGGATACATAAATACGGAGTACATCTTAAATAAGATGCCTGAGTACCAAGAAGCACAAGGAGAGATAGATCAATTGGCTACCCAATGGCAGAGCGAGATACAGGGAATGCAGCAGGAGGTAGACAACATGTACAGTGAGTTAAAGGCCGAGGAAGTATTATTAACTGCCGAAATGCGTCGAGAACGCAATGAAACCATTCAGCAAAAGGAACAAACACTGAAAGAGTATCAGCAAAAAGTGTTTGGATTTGAGGGGTTGTATTACCTCAAAAAGCAGGAGCTAGTCAAGCCCATACAAGAACAGGTATTTGAGGCAGTAGAAAAAGTAGCCGAAGAAAACAAGCTACAAATTGTATTTGATAAATCCGGTGATTTAGTCATGATTTATACTAATCCTATTCACGATTATACTGATTATGTGTTAGACGAATTGGGGTTAGGCGAACGAGAAGACACTATTCGATAAATTTAATGTAACTTATAATTAGTATGAAGCGAAATATTTTAGTAGCAATAAGTGTGTTAGCACTATTCTTTACTGCCGAGGCACAAGCCCAGCAAAAATTCGGTTTTGTTAGTACCGAGTACGTGCTGAGCCAAATGCCTGAATCTAAGTCTATTCAATCTGAGTTGCAAGCCTACCAGCGACAGCTAGTAAATAAAATTCAGGCCACTACCCAAGGATTTCAGACCCAACTAGATGCGTACCAAAAAGGAGCTGCCACGATGACTGAAGATGCCCGGGCTGCCAAGGAAAAAGAATTGCAGGATTTACAAACCCAAATTCAGCAAGACCAGCAAGAAGCTCAGGTAAATCTACAGCGCAAAGAGGCCGAGTTATTGCAGCCAGCCTTGGATAAAATTCAAAAGTCTATTGATGCAGTAGCCAAAGAAAACAGCTACACGCATGTATTTAGCTTAGACGTTGCCGGAAACCCAATTCTGCTGTACGTAGAAAATCAAGATGAAGCCGATATTTCGGATCTAGTGCTTAAGAACATGGGCATTACCCCTACTGAAGCCAATAACTCTGGTTCTAACTAACCAAGGATAAAGTTTTAAGATCTTCATTAAGCCAGGCAATTTTGTCTGGCTTTTTTTTGCTCAATTGTGCCATTTCTTCAACGAATGTCGGTGATCTAACCGTATTTTTAGTAAGTTATCATCGTTTATATTGTTATTTTCCATATTTTTATTGACCAGCTTGAGACCTCGACTTTTTAAAAATCATCATATCATTTAACTAATCTTCTAAACCTATGAACGAAAATGTTAACAAGAACGCCCTATTCTACGGGAGTTGCTTCGCTCTAATCACTACAGCTTTTTCCTTCTCTATACGAGCCGGAATATTACCTCAACTTGGTGAAGAGTTTGGTCTCACCGCTGAACAATTAGGCTTTATCAACTCAATGTGGTTTTTAGGATTTCCCATTTCAATGGTTATCGGTGGGCTAGTTTACCACACAGTGGGTGGTAAAACTATTATGAATATAGCTTTCTTCGCTCATACCATAGGTATTCTAATGACTATATATGCTGGTGGCTACACGACACTACTTATTTCTACTTTACTGATTGGTATTGGTAATGGATGTACCGAAGCTGCCTGCAATCCTATGATTGCCGACACTTATTCAGGAGTGAAAATGAATAAGATGCTTAATCGTTTTCATATGTGGTTTCCTGGTGGACTTTTGTTAGGCTCTCTTATCTCAAAATTCATGACTGACTTCAGTATGAGTTGGGAAGCGCAAATATGGGTAATCATGATACCAACGATTACATATGCTGTGTTATTCTTCGGAAAAACATTCCCTAAAGCCAAAGTAGAAGGTGCTACTTCCTTAGCTGAGAATGCAAAGGCTATGCTAAGTCCAGTCTTTATCTTCTTATTTGTGGCTATGGCACTCACTGCTATTACGGAGTTTGGCCCTGGACAATGGGTAACGTTTATTCTAGGTGCCAGCGGAGCAGATCCTTTACTAGTAATCGCATTAACCTACGGGGTAGTAACTCTTGCTCGATATTTTGCTGGTCCTGTCGTAGGATCACTCGGACAAACTGGGGTGTTATTGGGCGGAGCTATCCTGGCAGCTATCGGTATTTACCTGTTTAGTACCGTTACTGGTCCTATTGCTTATCTAGCTGCTATCATCTTCGGTTTAGGGTATGGTTACTTTTGGCCAGTGATGATTGGGGCAACGGCTCAGCGGGTTCCTTTAAGCAGTGCATTAGGTATGTCAGTGATAGGGGCAGTAGGTATGTTCTCCTCAGCCATTTTTCAACCTATCATTGGAGGGTGGATTGATGGTGCCCGGGCTGTCAATGTAGCCGAAGGGCTTAGTGGGGATGCGCTGGAATTAGCAGTAGGTCAGGACGCTTTGCAGAATATGCTAATATTTCCTGCCGTGTTAATTGTATTATTTGCGATTTTCTTTTTCTGGCAGAAAAATTCTAAGAAGGCGGTACCTGAACCTGAATCAGAAAAAGTAGCAGCTGAGTACTAGTATCGTAAAATCTCAGAATACCGAGAGGCAGTTCAAAATAGGAGCTGCCTTTTTTTATGCCCTTCAGCCTAAGGTAATAGTTACTCCGATTTGTCGTCTACAGAATATATACTACACTTATTTTTATTCTAACAGGGTATATAATTGAACTTCAATGAAAAAATTTATTATTTCAGCTAGATAAATTGACATTATAACAAAATATTATATAGATTTGGGGTTGGTTATGTAAATATTATTAATGCAATGCTACCTTGATAAAATCAATAACCTGTTTTGGGTTCAATAATATTTAATGCTTTTTTAATCAAACTTTAACGTAAACCTAATGAGTATGAGAATTTCTACGCATGTTAAATGCTTGTGCCTTTTTGTGCTTAGCTTATTGCTAAGTATAGGAGGGTATGCTCAAGACAAAACCGTTTCGGGTACGGTGACCGACGGTGAAAACAATGAGACTCTTCCGGGTGTCAATGTGCTGATAAAGGGCACTACCCAAGGGACAGTAACGGATATGAACGGAGAGTACCGATTATCTGTACCAGGAAATGATGCGGTACTAGTTTTTACTTCCATTGGCTACGCTGCCGAAGAGGTAACGGTAGGTAACCAAAGCACGATTGATTTAACCATGTTACCGGATGTACAGTCTCTATCTGAGATTGTAGTCACTGGGTATTCAGTAGACAATCGAAGAGAAACTACTGGTTCAGTAGCTACCGTAGATGCGGAAGATTTGCAAGTAGTGCCTTCTGGTAATGTGGAGCAACAGCTGCAAGGTCGAGTATCGGGAGTAACTGTAATTACTAATGGACAGCCGGGTACTAGTAGTATTGTACGGGTGCGTGGTTTCGGTGCGCTAGGTGGTAACGAACCACTTTACGTAGTAGATGGGGTTCCTACCTTAGACACTGAGTTTTTAGCTCCAGGTGATATTGAGTCTACTACCGTACTGAAAGATGCAACTAGTGCATCTATTTATGGAGCTAGAGCTGCGGGTGGTGTTATTGTCTACACTACTAAGAAGGGGGGAAGGAATCAACCGTTAAAAGTAACCTACAATGGAGAGATCGGCGTAACCGATCCCGGACAAGGCCTAGAAGTACTAAACCCAGAAGAGCAAGCCATTTGGACGTGGAATGCTATTCGTAACGGAGCTAATAACCGAGGAGAAGCCCCCAATTTCACCCATCCACAGTACGGTACTGGAGCTCAGCCCATTATTCCTGACTATCTATTGGTAGGACCTGACGCTGGAATCATAGGTAATGTTAACCTTGACGAGCAAGCCCAATTTTATAATGTTGACCCTAATTTAGGTTCTATCTACCAAGTAGTAAGAGCTAACCAAGAAGGTACTGATTGGTACGATGCTATTACTCGGCCAGGTATGCTACATCGCCACAATCTGGGGCTGTCGGGTGGTGGCGAAAATAACCGCTATTATCTCGGTCTGAATATGCAGGAACAAGAAGGAATTCTTAATTACCAGGTTTTTAAACGCTACACTGTTCGGGCCAACTCCGAATTTGATATTATTCCTAATAAACTCCGTATCGGAGAAAATATTCAAGGAACTTTCCGAAGTGTGAATATTTTGTTGGGAGCTAATAACAGAGGTCAAGGAGGGGCTGGTTCAGCTGACGACGAGAATCTCATCTTGACTGCCTCGCGTATGTCACCGATCATTCCTATTTTCGATGAATTTGGCGGCTATGCAGGAACTGCTGCCCCTGGCTTTAATAACCCTCGTAACCCAGTTGCTGATCTAGATGGGCAGCGGAATAATAGTAACTTTTCCGTGGGCGGTTTTGGAAATGTGTACTTAGAGTTTGAACCTATCGAGGATCTAACATTCCGCTCTAGCTTCGGAGGTAGTTTTGAATCCTTTAACGCCGAGCTTTACACGCGGCGTCAGTATGAAAATAGCGAAAATAATTCTGCTTTTGGCTATACTAGAAGGTCTTTCTATGAAACATCCTGGGTGTTCACTAATACTGTAAGTTATAAGAAAGAATTTGGCGACCATGGATTTGATGTCCTCTTAGGACAAGAAGCGTTGAACCAAGGTTCATTTAACTTCTACGAAGGCACTGGTATAGACCCATTTTCCGAAACTCCCGATTTCATTACTCTCAATACAGTAGAAGCTAATCCTGGTACCGGATTCAAATCAAACGGAGTAAACTTTGCCTCTTACTTCGGAAGTGTGAAGTATGATTTTCGCGATAAATACTTACTTACCGGGGTAGTTCGTTACGATGGTTCATCCCGATTTGGCTCGGAAGAGCGCTTTGGAATATTCCCAGCCATATCAGGCGCATGGCGAATCTCATCCGAAGGTTTTATGGATGGATTAACCTTTATCGAGGATATGAAAATTCGCGGAGGATACGGAATTATTGGTAACTCTAATAACGTAGACCCTAATAACCAATTCAGTCTTTATACGACCAACTTAGGGCAGGGAAGCTACGATATTAATGGTACTAATTCGGCTATCCAGTTAGGTTTCTACCGCAACCGTATCGGTAATCCTTTCGCTCGTTGGGAGCAAGCAGTTACTATTAATGCAGGTTTTGATGCCTTACTATTTAATGGTAAGCTGGACGTGATCTTTGATGTATGGGAGAAAAGAACCCAAGACTTATTGTTTGAAGTACCGGTAACCTTGCAAACTGGTAATCAAGCAGATGCTCCATCTGTGAACGTGGGTGAAATGCTAAATAGGGGAATTGACCTACGTATTGTAAATAAGGGTACCTTAGGCGGTGGTCTAAGCTACGAAGTGACCCTAAATGGTGGATTTCTTCAGAACGAGATTGTTGCTTTAGCTCCCGGTATTGAAGAGTTACCTAACCGAACTGAGTACCGAGGGATTATTCCGGTGTTAAATCGGCTGGGTCAACCGCTATCTAATTTCTACGGTTATGAGGTAGAAGGCATATTTCAAGATCAGAACGAAGTGGATAATGCGCCTACGCAGGAGGGCGCTGCTCCTGGTCGTTTCCGCTTTGCTGATTTAGATGGTGATGGAGAGATCACCATAGATGACCGAACCAACTTAGGAAATCCTATTCCAGATTTTACTGGAGGATTGACTATCAAGCTAAGCTATAAAGGCTTTGACCTAGAAGCGTATACCTACGGTCAGGCTGGCAATGAAATCTACAATATCTCTAAGCTGTTTACTGATTTCTATCCGCTATTTCCCGGAGCCGCCATCAGTTCACGGGTGAAAGACACTTGGACTCCTCAGAATACTGGAGCAGAAATTCCGATTTTTGAAGATGTTTCTAACTTTAGCACTAACACCCAATCGAACTCTTTTTATGTAGAAGACGGCTCTTACCTAAGAATGCAAAACCTGACGTTTGGTTACAACCTTCCTGCTTCAACATTAGACAACTGGGGAATGGAGAAACTTAGAGTTTTCGCTTCAGTCAATAACTTGTTTACGATTACTGGGTACGATGGTTTAGATCCCCAGGTCGGTGGTGGAGCCGATACCAACTTCGGTATTGACCGAGGTAACTTCCCGGTGACGCGCCAGTTTGTATTCGGAGTGAACGTCGCATTTTAATTAATTTAATAAGTTAACCTACATATGAAAATTACACGAATAATTGCTTTAAGCTTAGTAGCCGTAATCTCGGTTACGGTAGCCTGCCAAGATTCTTTCCTAGATGTAGCTCCGGCGGGTTCACTTAGTCAGGCCGAACTTTCGTCTCAATCGGGATTGGAAGGGGCTCTCATTGCTACATATGCCACTTTGTTAGGGCGGTTGGGGTTTTACTCTGATGCCAGCAACTGGTTTTGGGGAGGCGTACTGGGAGGCGATGCCAACAAGGGTAGCGACCCCGGAGACCAGTCACAAGTGAACGAGATTCAACTGTACGCTGCTCAGACCAATAACAATTCTATTGAGCAGAAGTACCGTGCTACATATGAAGGAGTAGCACGGGCGAATGCTACGCTGGCGCTAATTGAGCTTGCCGAAAATGCGACTGAGGAAGCTAAGACCAGAATTGGGGCAGAGGCAAGATTTCTCCGAGGGCATTACTACTTTGATCTGAAGAGAAATTTCGATGATGTCCCGTTCGTAGATGAAACTTGGGATGAAATCACGCCTATTCCAAATGATCAGGATTTATGGCCGATGATTGAGATGGATTTTCAGTTTGCCTTTGATAATCTACCTGAAGTGCAGACTGCTGCCGGACGAGCCAATAAGTGGGCAGCAGGTGCTTACTTGGGTAAAGTTTTTCTATTTCAAGGTAAGGATGCTGAGGCTAAAGCGATCTTTGATCAGGTAATTGCCAACGGAGTTACTGCCACTGGCGAACCTTACGGGTTAATGCCTAACTACTCTGACCTGTTCCGTTCTACCAATGATAATAATATGGAGACGGTATTTTCTGTGCAGGCAGCCGCTAATACGGGTACTATCAATAATGCCAACCCAGCGATGGTATTAAACTTTCCGCACGGTTCTAGCGGGCCGGAGCGACCCGGTGGATGCTGTGGTTTCAATCAACCTAGTTTTGAGTTAGCCAACTCGTATCGTACCACTGCGGCAGGTCTACCATTATTGGATGGTTCGTACAATAACGGCGCAAACGCGTTAGATAATGACTTTGGGTTATCTAGTGCCGACGCCTTTACACCAGATGCTGGGCCAGTAGATCCTCGTTTAGATCATGCCATTGGTCGTCGGGGTATTCCTTACCTAGATTGGGGTCCTCACCCAGGTCGCGACTGGATTCGTAATCAGCCCAATGGCGGTCCGTACTCCCCGAAGAAGTTTATGTACTACAAAGAAGGAGAAGGTATTGAAAACGACGCTACTTCATGGACACCCGGCTACACAGCGGTCAACTACTACATCATCCGCTATGCAGATGTACTACTAATGGCGGCTGAAGCCGAAGCGGAGCTAGGTAATTTAGGTGCAGCTTTGGATCTAGTTAATCAAGTTCGTTCTCGAGCGCAAAATGACTTAGTAACTAACGAAGACGGTACTCCCGCAGCTAATTACGTCATCAGCTTGTACCCATCTTTCGCTAGTCAAGAAGACGCGATTGAGGCTGTCCGCTTTGAGCGAAAGCTAGAGCTTTCTGGTGAAGGACATCGCTTTTATGACCTAGTTCGCTGGGGTATTGCTGAGCCTACGTTAGATTCATACGTAGCTCACGAGCAACAATTTTTAGGTACAGCATTTTCCGGAGCCGATTTCCAGTCTGGTCAGGACGAGTACTTACCCATTCCTCAGAATGAAATTGACCTACAAAATAATGATGGTGAGGTTGTACTGACACAAAACCCTGGTTACTAAGATAATAACCTCTTTTTAGCTAACTAAAGCCGGGCATATGTCCGGCTTTTTTCATTTCATTATACCTGGATTTTCATCTTCACTCTCTTCTGTACAGTGTTCAGGCTTAAGGTTCTTAACCAATAACAGTAACTCCTACCTAATGGCTAGAGAAAGTTTAAGAAAACAAGATCTAGCTAGTTCTATAATAAGCCTGGGTTGAACTTCAATGAAAAATTTTGTTAGTTCGCTAAACTATACTAATACTCTTCTAAAATGTAGCGCTATCTTGTAGCTATTTATGCTAAAATAGCAATAACGCAAGATGTGATAGTATTTTCATACTAGAGAAGCCGATAGCTTTTAGAATGCTCAAGATTTTTAATCAAACTTTTACATAAACCTAAACCTAACAAGCATGAAAGTTTCTACACACGCTAGGTGCTTGTATCTGCTTCTACTCAGTCTACTACTGAGTATGAGTGGATACGCCCAAGACAAGACCGTTTCAGGTACAGTGACCGACGGTGAAAACAATGAGACCCTTCCGGGTGTCAACGTACTGATAAAGGGGACTACCCAAGGAACGGTAACAGATATGAATGGTGAGTATCGTCTGACTGTGCCGAGTAATGATGCAGTAATAGTCTTCACTTCAATTGGCTACACACCTGAAGAAGTAGCGGTAGGTAATCAGAGCACGATTAACCTAACCATGTTGCCAGACATTCAATCACTAGCTGAGATTGTGGTAACGGGTTATTCTACTGAGGAACGGAAAGATGTAACCGGAGCGGTAAGCACAGTAGAGGCTGAGGACTTACAAGCAGTGCCTTCGGGTAACGTAGAGCAGCAATTACAGGGTCGAGTAGCCGGAGTCACCGTAATTACGAATGGACAGCCCGGAACAACTAGTCAAATACGAGTGCGAGGATTTGGTGCCTTTGGTGGTAATGAGCCCTTGTATGTAGTAGACGGAGTACCGGTAGGAACCGTAAACTTTGTTCAACCCGACGATGTGGAATCTACAACTGTACTGAAAGATGCAGCAGCAGCCTCTATTTATGGTGCTCGGGCCGCGAATGGGGTAATTGTTATTACTACTAAGAAAGGAAAAAGAGGTGGAGGATTTCATGTAAGTTATGACGGGGTATTTGGTGTCACTGCGCCCGGTCAACTTAACCGTATTCTAAGCCCTCAAGAAGATGCTGATTGGACTTGGCAAGCATTCCGTAATACTGCCTGGCAGCTAGGCGAGAGCCCCACTTTTGATCATCCTCAATACGGAACTGGCGATCAGCCTATTGTGCCCGATTATATCAATGTAGGTGGGCAAAGTGGAGTAATTGGTACAGTAGATCTAGAAGCCGAGCGGGCTAATTACAATATTGATCCTAATGCTGGACCCATTTATCAAGTAGTACGAGCTAATAAAGCTGGCACTAACTGGTGGGATGAAATTACTCGGGTTGCTCCCCTTAACCGACACACTTTAGGTTTCTCGGGAGGTACTGAACGTAGTGCTTATTATGTAAGCTTAGGTTTCCAAGAAAGTGATGGAATCATTATCAATCAAAAATTTAGAAGGTATTCATTACGAATTAATTCAGAGCACGATATTACAGATCGAATTCGTATCGGACAATCCTTTCAGGGAACCTACCTTTCTGCACTTGGCTTGATTGGTGGTGCCGGAGGAAGAGGCGCTGCTGGACAGGAGACGGATTTCCTACAAGCGTTTCGTATGCCTTCTATCATCCCAGTATTTGATGAGTTTGGTGGTTACGCAGGTACAGCAGCTCGAGGCTTTAATAACCCGCGTAACCCAGTAGCTAACCGTGAGCGAATTAAGGACAATAATGCTTATGATATTTTCGGCTTTGGTAATCTTTATGCTGAGGTAGACTTAATAGAAGGATTAACATTCCGAAGTAGTTTCGGGGGTGGTTATAGTAACGGCTACTTTTACGCCTACGGCCCTCCTCAATACGAGAATTCAGAGAACAACACTACTTTTAATTACAACGAAGGAGCTAGTAGCTTCTTCAACTGGACATTTACCAACACCTTACGGTATGAACAATCGTTCGGACGAAGTACAGTGAGTGCTTTGGCAGGAATTGAAGCTATTAATACTGGAACTGGCCGGGCAATTAGTGGTTCAGGTCAGAATCCGTTCTCGTCCGACCCTAACTATATAACACTCTCTAATACAGGAAATCGGATTGTAGATAGTAACTTCTTCCGAGGAGAGAATTACTTCTCTTATTTCGGTAGTGCCAAATACATTTATGATGACAAGTATATCATTAGTGGGGTAGTACGACGCGATGGCTCTTCTCAATTTGGTTCAGAAAATCGCTTTGGTATCTTTCCTGCATTCTCAGCTGCTTGGCGTATGTCAGAAGAGAGCTTTATGTCAGGTGTTACATTCATCGACGATCTAAAAGTTCGTGGAGGATGGGGGCAAATGGGTAACTCTCTTAACGTTGATCCCAATAACCAATTTAGCCTGTTTGCTGCTAGCTTAGGAAATTCTTCTTACGATGTTACTGGATCTAACGGTAGTGTAGTAGAAGGTTTCTTCCGGAGTCGTATCGGTAACCCGGCGGCTCAGTGGGAGACATCTACTACTGCAAATATTGGTTTTGATGGGTCATTCTTCGGTGGTAAATTAGATTTAGTGTTTGATGTATGGCGAAAAAATACTGAAGATCTATTGTATCAAGTACCGCTTCCAGCAGTAGTTGGTCCATCAGCAAATGCTCCTTCCGTGAATATTGCTGAGATGCTAAACGAGGGAATTGATTTACAGATTATCACTCGTCAAGATCTAGGTGCCGATGTGAATCTGGAGCTTACGCTTACCGGGAGCTTCCTAAGAAATGAAATTGTATCCTTAGCACCTGGTGTATTTTTCTTTGATGAAGGAGGAACCCGAATTGGTAATGTAGTACGTAACCAACCCGGTCGGCCTATTTCTTCTTTCTTCGGTTACCAAGTAGAAGGGTTATTTCAAAACCAAGCAGAAGTGGACAATGCTCCTACCCAAAATGGCGCGGGAGTTGGACGATTCCGCTACGCTGATCTAGATGGTGACGGAGAGATTACACCGGAAGATCGTACCTACTTGGGAGATCCAGTACCTGATTTCAACGGTGGTATTAATATCAAATTAAACTATCGTAACTGGGAGCTGACTACATTTATGACATTATTCTTAGGGCTTCAGAATTACCACTTTGCTAAGTGGTTTACAGACTTCTACCCTTCATTTACCGGAGCGGCTAAGGGTAATCGAGTAAAAGACTCATTTATTCCAACCGAGCTCGGAGGAAATGGCGGAAATACCGTGCCCATCTATGAGAACGTATCTAATTTTAGTACGAATACAGAATCTAATTCATATTATGTAGAAAATGGAGATTACGCCAGATTGATGAACTTGCAAATAGGATACAATTTTCCTGCTTCCGTATTGGATCGCGTTGGAATCGACCGAGCTAAGGTCTTTTTGCAAGGCACGAACCTCTTTACTATTACCAGTTACCAAGGAATTGACCCTGGGGTAGGTGGGGCCGCCGATACAAGCTTTGGTATTGATGAGGGGAACCCTCCGGTAACTCGAGGTTTCAACATAGGACTTCAGTTAGGATTTTAATTAACCTTACAGTAAATCTGATATAGATATGAAACTAGTTTTTAGAAAAAAGATTACTTACATCGCGATGTTTGGCTTGATGCTAAACTCTATTGGATGTAATGAAGACAAGTTTTTGGACGTACCCGTAACCGGGCAGCTTTCTGAGACCCAACTGAATAGCCCTGAAGGTTTAGAAGGACTTTTAATCGGAGTATATTCAGTACTAAATGGAAGAGGCACCGAGTGGATGGGCGGCGCAGAGAACTGGTTATGGGGCAGTATTCGGGGCGGAGATGCTAATAAAGGATCCGATGCTGGTGACTTCAATTCAATTATTCCTTTTGCCCGTCATGAACAAAACCCAACCAATAACCTTACCAACGACAAGTGGTTTTCTAGTTTTGAGGGGATATCTCGGGCGAATACGGTACTAGCTGGTCTAGCTGCAAGCGAAGTGATGTCTGAGGATAGGAAAGTAACAATGGCAGCTGAGGCTCGTTTTCTGCGGGGGCACTTTTATTTCGAGTTGAGAAAAATTTTCTTGAATATTCCCTGGCTAGATGAGACCCTGACCCAGCCTGAAATTATCGAAGTGCCAAACACAGAAGAGGTTTGGCCGAATATTGAAGCTGACTTCCAGTTTGCTATGAATAACCTACCCGAAACCCAAGCTGAAGTAGGTCGCCCTAATAAGTGGGCCGCTGCGGTCTTTCTAGCTCGAACATACATGTATCAAGACAAGTTTAATGAAGCTAAGGTGCTTTACGACGATATCATTGCTAATGGACAGACATCTAATGGGCTCAAATACGGTTTAGTAGAGAATTTTGAAGATGTGTTTCGGGGGACTAATGAAAACCATCAAGAGTCTGTTTTTGCGTTTCAGGCTGCCTCTAATACCGGTAGCATAGCTAATACTAACAATGGTATTGCGATGAACTACCCATATAATACTGGCCCAGCGGGTCCAGGTGAGTGCTGTGGATTTTATCAACCTAGCTTTGAGTTAGTAAACTCGTACCGTACCAGCGCTGATGGGTTACCATTGTTAGATGGTTCATATAACAATGCAGCAAATGCAGTGAAGGATGACTACGGTATTCTCTCAGCCGATCCGTTTGAGCCTGATCAAGGCCCTCTTGATCCTCGTCTTGACCATTCTATCGGTCGTCGCGGTATTATGTTTCTCGATTGGCAAAAGCATCCTGGTGATGACTGGATTCGGGATCAAGGCTACGCTGGGCCTTTCACTCAAAAGAAGTACTCTTACTACGAAGCCGATAAAGGAATCTACCAAGATGGTAGTTCTTGGACTCCTGGTTATCACTCCATCAATTTTATGATTATGCGTTTTTCAGATGTGTTACTAATGGCAGCTGAAGCAGAAATTGAAGTAGGAAGCTTAGAGACAGCACGGGAATACGTAAATATGGTGCGTGCCCGGGCGGCTAATAGCTTCGTAATGGATCCTGATACGGAGGGGCCAGCGGCCAACTATGTAATCGGTACCTATGATACTCCTTGGACTGGTCAGGATGCAGCTCGTCAGGCCGTTCGCTTTGAACGCAAGCTGGAATTAGCCTTGGAAGGGCAGCGTTTTTTTGATCTAGTACGTTGGGGCATTGCTGATTCGGAAATGAATGCCTATTTTGATTATGAAGGCACTCGTCTTCAGACGAACTTAGCTGGAGCAGAGTTTACTCCTAACCAGGATGAATACTTGCCAATTCCACAAGAACAAATTGACCGACAACAAATAGAGGGTTCAGATGGATCTACTAGTGTTCTGATACAGAACCCAGGGTACTAAATAATCGTTGTTACTACTTCAGTATGAAAATAGGCTAGGCTTTCGTCTGGCCTATTTTTATCTAATAACCACTGCTAGCACTTCAAATTCATCTCTAGTAGCGAACACTTTGTTGAAGCAATTATCGCACAATAAGAATAGGTAATACTAGCTAATCTTAGAACTAGTGCTTTAGATTCACTACAAGCAATGGGAAATCAAAAAGAAGTATTGACTTGAAAAACAAAGAAAACCCACCAAGTAAGAAATAATGAGGAGCGCAGCGAAAGATTATTGCTAACCAAGACTATTTAGCTGTAAATGAAACTAGTCAGTCATATTATTATTGTGGGGGTTGTATTGTTGGTTGCTTGTGCTACTGATCAACAACCACTTTTTCAATTAATCTCCCCCGAGTACTCTAATGTTCACTTTTCTAATCGTATTGCTGAGAACGATACATTTAACATACTAAGTGAAGAGTATATTTATAATGGTGGAGGGGTAGGCATTGGTGATTTCAATAACGATGGACTAGCGGACATCTACTTTACTGGAAATTCAGTTGATAACGCGCTGTATCTCAATCGAGGTGAGATGAAGTTTGAGGATATTACCCAAGTGGCTGATGTAGCTGGGGAGGAACGCTGGTGCTCGGGAGTAGCATTAGTCGATATCAATCAAGATGGTTGGTTAGATATTTACGCTTCAGCTACTTTAAAAAGAGATTCTATCAATCGAAAAAATCTGTTATACATCAATAATGGTCTGAACGATGAAGATATTCCTACTTTCACTGAATCAGCAGCGAAATACGGTATAGATGATACTGGGCATACTACCCAAGCCACCTTTTTTGACTATGATCTGGATGGTGATCTAGATATGTATCTGCTAACTAACACAATCAAAAACCGCTTGCCAACCAGTTATCGGGAAAAAATGACTGATGGCTCAGCTCCTAACAACGACCGCTTTTATCGGAACGATGGAGGGCATTTTGTCAACGTATCTAAAGAAGTAGGAATCACGATTGAGGGTTTCGGCTTAGGCGTTACCGTATCAGATATTAACCTGGATGGCTGGCCAGATATTTACATCACCAATGATTATCTGTCCAATGATCTGCTCTACGTCAACAACCAAGATGGAACATTTACCAATCAGGTGGGGAAGTACCTAAGACACCAAAGTTTTTCGGCAATGGGTTCAGATGTAGTAGACTTTAATAATGACGGCTTGGTAGATATTGTTGCGCTGGATATGCTGCCAGAGAATAATCTGCGCCAGAAGCAGATGAAGGGCGCAAGTAATTACACCACATACATTAACAATGAACGCTACGGCTTTGAGTATCAGTATGTGCGTAATACCTTACAACTGAACCAGGGGTTTACCCCTGAAGGACATCCGGTTTTTAGTGAGATTGGGCAACTGGCTGGGGTGTATCAGACTGACTGGAGTTGGACCCCGCTGATGGCTGATTTTGATAATGATGGCTATAAAGATCTTATTATCACCAACGGTTTCCCTCGTGATGTTACTGATCGGGATTTTGCCAATTTCCGAGCGGGGCCAGGTGGCGGAGTAGCTACTCCAGCGCAGATGATGGACTCCATCCCGATAGTGAAAATATCGAACTATGCTTACCATAATAGCGGTGCTGACCATAGCCAGGGTCTGACATTTACTGACCAAACTGAAGCCTGGGGCATGTCTCGTCCATCTTTCTCAAATGGTGCTGCTTACGCCGATTTGGACAATGATGGCGACCTAGATGTTGTAGTGAATAATATTAACGATAGTGCCTTTGTCTACCGCAATCAGCTATACGAAAACGAGCGTGATGAGCATAATTTTCTTCGCGTTGCTTTAGAGGGAAGCGAAATAAACCCGCAGGGAATTGGAGCTAAAATATTGATCCGTTACGGAGAGGGAGAAGTGCAGTACGTAGAAAATGTGCGTTACCGAGGTTATCTCTCTACTATGGAAGAGCAACAGCACTTTGGGCTAGGCGAGTATAGTGCGGTAGATTCTTTACTAATAATTTGGCCGGATGGTAAACGTCAGTTGTTACTAGGTATTCTAGCTAACCAGACCGTGACACTGGCGTATTCTGATGCTCAAGAGGTGAGTAGTCAGGATATTAACCAGGAGATTATTCCTTCTGCTTCAGCTCGTGCGCTTTTCAGAGAAGCGGCTGAAAATTATGGTATTCAGTTTGAACACCAGGAGCAGGATATGATCGACTTTAATTGGCAACGCACCATTCCTCATAAACTTACCCAAAACGGACCGGGGATTGCTGTAGGCGATGTGAATGGTGATGACTTAGATGATTTTTACATAGCCGGTTCAGCTAACCAATCAGGAACTCTGTTTTTACAAACGACAGATGGAGTATTTAGTCTAACAATACCAAAAATTGATTCGGCAAGTGAAGAACTAGGAGTGCTATTGTTTGATGTCGATGGTGATGACGATCTTGACTTGTATGCGGTTAGTGGTAGCTACGAATTCCAGTCCGGAAGTGAGGAGTTACAGGATAAACTTTATCGTAATGATGGCCAGGGACAGTTTACGTTAGATCAAACTGCTCTACCAGAGATGCTTACCAGTGGCTCCTGCGTAAAAGCGGCGGACTATGACCAAGACGGTGATTTAGATTTATTCGTGGGCGGACGAGTAATTCCCGGAAGCTACCCGATACCTCCGGCCAGTTATCTACTTCGCAACGAGAGGGGGACGTTTAGCAACGTAACGGCTGATCTTGTTCCTGAACTGGATAGTCTGGGAATGGTCACTGATGCTTTGTGGACGGATGTGGATAATGATGGACTAATTGATCTCTTAATCGTAGGAGAATGGATGCCAATTACCTTATTCAAGAATACGGGCAATGGTTTTGAGAATGCTACCACTTCCACTGGCATAGCGGATAAAGTCGGCTGGTGGAATAGTCTTACCGCTGGCGATTTTGACAGTGATGGCGACATCGACTACGTAGCGGGTAATTTGGGACTAAACACCAGCTACCGAGGCACCGAAGAGCATCCGCTGAGTATATACGCTAACGACTTTGATAACAATGGTAGCATTGACCCAGTACTGGTTACTTACAAAAAAGATGAAGCGGGGCAATTGTCTCCTTTTCCAGTACATTCTAAAGACGATTTTACCTCGCAGCTCCTGCCTATCCGCCAGCGGTTTCCTAGTTACGAAAAGTATGGCCTAGCGACTATCAGTACTGTTTTTTCGGAAGGAGAACTAAGCAGTGGCATCGCCTACCACGCTACTCATCTGGCGAGTAGCTACATTGAAAATCAGGGAGGCGGTACGTTTACGATAACGGCGTTACCCACTGAAGCTCAGTTTGCCCCACTCTTCGGAATGTTAGCCCGGGATATTAACCAGGACGGACACTTGGATATTCTCGCTGTAGGAAATAATTATGCTACTGAGATCGCTACCGGACGCTACGATGCTCTTAACGGACTGTACTTGGAAGGAGATGGGCAGGGTAATTTCATATCACAATCTTTGAATGAGAGCGGATGGTACGTACCCGGCGATGCTAAAGGGTTGGCGGAGCTACGGGGTGGCAACGGGGAAAGTGTATTCTTAGTGACCCAGAACCAGGATAGTCTATTGGTTTTTGCAAATTCATCGGCTAAGGAATTAAATCCAGTCATTCAGCTACAGCCAATGGATAGTTGGGCAAAAGTGGAACTAGCCAACGGTACTACCGTGAAACAAGAATTTTACTACGGTTCAACCTATCTTTCCCAAGCTACCCGTCGTATTACATTGCCAAGTACCGCTGTAAGTGTCATCATCTATGATTTTAAGGGAAACAGCCGAACTATTAATTTAGAGCCAGCCGGATGAGCATTTTGCGGATTTGGGTGGGACTGATCATTTTACTAGCAGGTTGTAGTAGAACTGAACAGCCTGTGCAGTTTGAAGCGGTGAGAGCACCTGCTTCCGTGTTTTCTCATCCCGACAGTACAACGCATCTTACCGGAGAACAACTCGCGTACCGCTACTGTCAGACTTGTCATGCTTTTCCCGAACCAGGTTTATTACCCAAAACCATCTGGGCGGAGAGCGTTTTACCCCGCATGGGGCACCGATTGGGTATTCGGGCTAATGCTCAGGAACCTTACCAAGGGCTATCCATGTACGACGATTATCTGGTGCGGCAAGCTGGAATCTTTCCTGACGAACCTCAATTATCAGAAGGCAGTTGGCAAAAGCTGGTAAGTTACTACCAGCAGCAAGCTCCTGACAGTCTCTCAGCAACTCCCCTCTCCCGGGTAGATACAGCACTAACCCAATTTCAAATCCACCCGGTTCGACTCTCTACGCAAACGATACCCACCACTACCTTAACCCATATTAACACTATTACCGGACACCTTTGGCTAGGTGATGCCCGAGGTATGTTGTACAAAATTGACCAGCGATCTGCTATTATAAACTCGAGTTCTGAAGAGAGAACAAATATTCCCCTTTTGAAAGAGAGCCTGCCTCGGAATCGTTCCGAGGGAGGGAGGAGGATTTATTCAAAACATTCCGTACTCGATTCAATCCAACTAGATAGCCCGCCCTCGGATATTCACCTTCAATCGGATGGTACTCATCAAGTGCTAACGATGGGAATCATGAACCCCTCTGACCAGATAACAGGAAAGCTATGGCAAGGTGGTAGCCAAGATAGTTTGTGGCAACTGATTTCCACTGATTTGCGACGACCAGTACACTTCAAGCCCACCAACTTTGGTGAGGGGAAAATGTCAGGTTGGCTAGTCGCTGAATTTGGTAATTACTTGGGTCAGTTAGCTTACTACGAAACCATACCAGGGAAGGGTGCTCAAAAACAAGTTCTGATGGATAGCCCCGGCACCAGGAAAGTAGAAATTGCTGACGTAGATCAGAATGGACTGATCGATGTGACCGCGTTGGTAGCTCAAGGTGATGAACGTATCATCATCTGGTACAATCAGGGCGATGGACAGTACAAGCCACAAGTACTGCTGCGCTTTCCCCCGGTATACGGTTCCAGTTATTTTGAACTGGCTGACTTTAATCAGGACGGACGATTGGATATACTGTATACCAATGGCGATAATGCTGACTATTCTACTGTGCTTAAACCCTACCACGGTATTCGTATCTTTCTACAATCAGCCGAAGGGAAATTTGAGGAAGGCTACTTTCTAGCTATGCCCGGAGCTTCCAAAGCAGTAGCCCGCGACTTCGACCAAGACGGTGACCTGGATATCGCTGCTATCTCATTTTTCCCAGATTTTGAGCAAACTCCCGAGCGAGGATTTATGTACCTGGAAAATCAATCCTCAGGTAAATTACTCAGCTTCATCGCTCAGACCTTTCCCGAAGCGGCTTACGGTCACTGGCTAACGATGGATGCTGGAGATACCGACCAGGATGGCGACCTGGATATTGTATTAGGTTCATTTGTCTTACCACCCTCGCCCGTCCCAGATTCGCTGAGTGAACTTTGGATGAAGAACGGACCACACTATATGGTGTTGGAGAATAATACAAATCAGTAGAATAATCAAAGATCTTAGGTGCTACTGAATTGCCTGGTACTCAAAAATAAACTTAACCGCGATGGAGCCTTCCCCTACCGCTGAAGCTACCCGCTTGACCGACTTGCTACGAACGTCGCCTACTGCGAACACTCCGGGTAGGCTGGTTTCTAACAGAAATGGATCCCGGGTAGTAATATGCCAACTACCAGCCTGCTTCAAAGCACTTCCCGTCAGGATAAATCCTTGGTCGTCCAGCGCGATTACATCCTGTAGCCATTGAGTGCGCGGCTCTGCTCCGATAAAGGTAAACAGGGCTTTAATGGGGAGTTGTTTTTGCTCTTTGGCCTGATTATTCTGAATAATTACTTCCTCCAAAAACCTTTCTCCATCTAATCCAACTACTTCGGTATGAGACAGCACTGTGATATTATCAGTACGCTCAATACGATCTATAAGGTAGCGAGACATACTACTGACCAAACTCTCTCGTCGGATGACGATGTATACTTTTTGGGCATGACTCGCTAAGAAGATAGCTGCCTGCCCGGCTGAATTACCGCCTCCGACCACCATTATCGGTTCGTTATAACATAATTGAGCTTCGGTCTGGGTAGCGGCGTAATATACACCTTGACCTTCGTACTTAGGTAGATTCGCTATTGGTAACTTACGATAGCGGGCTCCGGTAGCGATAATAATGTTTTGGGCTGCCACTTCTTCACCATCCGCTAATTGAATAATATAATGTCCGACCTCTTTCCTTAGCTGAGTGGCCGCTTGCGAAACTACAATACGAGCTCCGAATTTCTGCGCTTGGGCAACCGCTCGGTTAGCCAGCTCCGCTCCGGAAAGCCCTGACGGAAAACCTAAGTAGTTTTCAATCTTAGACGAAGTACCCGCTTGCCCTCCGGTAGATACCGCTTCTAACGTCAGCGTAGCAAGCCCCTCCGAAGCACCGTAGACTGAAGCGGCTAACCCTCCGGGACCAGCTCCAACCACGATTAAATCCACCATTTCCCCCGAGGTAATCGTTCGGTTCAAGCCTAATCGGCGGGTGAGATCACTATCGGTAGGATTTCTGAGTACCTCCTTTCCTTGCCAGATAACGATGGGCGTATCCTGAGGGGCAACATGGAAAGTTGTTAACAGTACTTCGGCTTGTGTGTCCTGTTCTACGTCAATCCACTGATGAGGCAGCTGATTTCGGGCAGCAAACGCTCGTAGCCGCTGCGTATCGCTAGAAAAGCGCGAGCCGACAATCTTTAGGGCTGAGGTAGCTGCATTACCTCGTAAAATCTCGCGACGCATAAGAAACGCATTGAGCACTAGCTCACTGATTTGAGGGTTGGTAGCAATAATCTCGCGCAACTTATCCGAAGAAATTCTCAGTACACTACCGGCTTGCTGCACACGGGCGGTAAGAAACGCAGTTTGCCCAGTTAACAGACTAATTTCTCCTAAAAACTGCCCATCGGTACGAACTGCTAATATTTCTGGATTCGTATCTACGTTGCTAATAATTTCCAAAGCACCGTTGATGACTACAAACCAGTCATAGTCCTTATCACCTACTTGGAAGAGAATATCGTCTACTTCGGTAGGCTGCACTTCACCGTATTGCTGCAATTGTTCAATCTGAGACTGGAGCAGGGTAGGATAGGCTATACTTTCGTCAATCGTGCTCATTCGTGTTTAGTGTAGTAGTTAGTCATCTCGGAGTATATCGGCGGGGTTACGAAGGGCTTGTTTTACAGACTGCCCACTGGTGGTCAGGACGGAAAGCCCCACCAAAAGAAGCAAAGGAACGGCAAACATCCACCACTGCCATTCAGTGCGATAGGCATATCCATGTAACCACTTATTGAGTAGTAAATACGCAATAGGGGCAGCAAAGAGAAATCCTAAGCAAGCTAAAGATAGTAGCCCTTTCATTAGCAAAAAAGTCAAATGTGCTAATGGCGCCCCCAGTACTTTGCGAATACTGATTTCTTTGATTCTACGGGAAATAATAAAGATGGATAGTCCAAACAAACCCATTAGAGCAATCACTAAGCATAGTAGCATAAATAGGGATGAGACTCGGAAGAATTGCTGTTCATCGTGGTACTGGCGGTGATAAAAATCGTCTAGGAAAAAATAGTCAAAGGGACTATCAGAAAATACTTCATTCCATTGCGCTTGTATGACTGCCATCGATTGCTCAATATCTTTTTCAGGAATCTTGACCACCAGATAATCTAACGCTCGGGGAAGCAACTCGTAGAACGTAGGTTTGATTACTTGTTGTAAAGATTCTTGGTGAAAATCCTGCAGTATCCCAACGATCAGCTTTTGACTATTATCATAAAAGATTAAGTGCTTACCTACCGCTTCTTCAGCACTGGAAAAACCTAAGGTACGTATTGCTGACTCGTTCAGCAGCACCGTATTAAACTGATCGGTAGAATAACGCTCGGAGAAGTTTCGTCCGGCAAGCACGGTCGCATCGAATACTTCTATAAATTGGTCGTCAATGCCCTGCATATGCAAAAAGTGGACTTCATCCGGTGAGCTTCCTTCCCGCCGAAACCCTTCGGTTCCCCAGACCAGTTCGCTTCCCGGCACGTGGGATACTGAGGCTACTTGCATAGAGGAAAATGAGGATAACTTTTCTTCCAAGAGATGCGTCAATCGGCTGTATTCCGAATCAATAACGTAGCTTTTACGCTTTTCTGACCACTCTTCTTTTTCCATATTAGGCGCTTTAATTGCTACCAGTTGCTCGACATCAATGCCCAAGTCCCGCCCCTGCATAAACTTCAACTGCTGGTGAATTAGCAGCACCGTAATCATCACAAAAGTAGTAGCCACAAACTGAAAGGTGATGAGCCCCTTCCGTAAGAAAAGAGAGCCCGAAACTTGACTTACCCCTTTAATAGCTCGACTGGGATTTACCGAAGACAGCAGTAGGGAAGGATAGAGAGCCAATGCCAACGCCGTAATTAGAAACACACTAACTATGGCTGCCCAAAATATGCTATCAGCATAGAGCTGTGTCGAGGATAGCGGTTTACCGGAAAGCTCGGCTAAAAATGGGAAAAGAAAAATACTTAGCCCAAGTGCTAAACTGATACCGATAAAACTGTAAAAGCTGGCCTCGGCGAAGAACTGCTGAACTAAGCGGCTTTGGGTGGTGCCTAATATTTTCCGAATGCCTACCTCCTTGGTGCGACCTAAGGCATGGACGGTATAGATATTTACTGAATTGACAATAGCTACGGTAGGAACGATCAGTCCGATAATAATGAGTAGCAACAGCAATTGATGACTCCCGTTAGGTACGATTTCTTCCTGAAGGTTGGAATGCAGATGAATACTGGTAAGTGGCTGAAGGTTCACTCGCGTGGTTACCTGCTCATCAAAAACTCCTTTACTTTTTTCGGTTACAGTCTTATTGAGTTGCTCTTCAAACTGATCAACATTCACGCCTTCCGAAAGCAGCGTATAGGTATACGCCCCAGTAAAGTGCCAGGATAATTCACTCTCTGCTTCTTCGGCTTGCACAAAAAGAATCTCGTAGGGAAAGTGCGTATTAGCGGGAAGATCCGCAAACACCCCAATGACCTGGGATATCGTATGGTCTTCGCCCAAAATTTCAATAGATTCACCAAGAGCCGAGGCTGGATTAGTAAAGTACTTTTTAGCTACCGACTCCGCAACCAATACCCCCAACCCTTCGGATGTTCCGTGTAGTATGGTGGCGGAGAAGATATCCACGAAGTGAGGGTCTACCCCGTAAACTTGCTTTTCGTTCAATCGCTTCTCGCCCATCTCAATTGTTACGCCCGTGGCCGGGTAGATTTTGGTGGTATGATGAGCTTCGGGCAAATCCTCTCGGATAGTATTGGCTAGAGCAGAAGGAGATTTAGCTAATGACTCTGATTTGATGCCCTGAATGAACTTTTGAAAGCTTATCCGATAGATACGATCATGATTAGGATAAAACATATCGTAGCCCCGCTCCCAAGAGATGTAGCTATAGACCAATATACCAATCGTGATCCCAGTAGTGAGACCGAGAATGTTCACCAGCGAGGAAGTAAGATGTCGTTGGGCATAGCGAGTCGTTAGGATGAGGAATCTACGGTACATTTAAGAAAATTAGGTTTCTACCTCGAATAGCTCACTTAAGTTAGCTCTAATGAATGAACCCTCCAATTTTGTCATTATAATCAAGGCAGCCATGCTATACTTTACCCTTTTCAGAATTCTGGTATATTCGCCTACTGATGATCATTCGTATGACTGAAGTAATATTTCTAATCAATAGGCTAGCACTTCGGCACTTACTGTTTTCGGTAGTGCTCAGCATTCTTTCTGTTGCGACCACTTACGCCGACACAATAGATTACGACCTATCTACCTACCGCCCGCAACCAGGATTGACGGCAGAAGTAGCGAATAAAGTATTAACTGTCACTTGGCAGGGCGATCGCAATACTGAACTACGGTTGCGATTTACCGTCAATCAGGGAGTGCCTACTATCCAGGAACTGGCAGTTCAATCCGCAGAAGATGGGTGGAGAGTGTTAGCTACGGATGTGGTACCGGAGTTCCGCGTGGTGTCAGGAGTACGGCGGGTTACTCAGCAGCAAACCGAACCGCTGGAGCGGCTAGGAGTACCGTTAACAGTAAAGAAGCTTAAAGAGGTTATGTGGGATGCTTTTTGGGATGCTCCGCTCTACGTGTCAGATGAGCCCCCGCTCTCACATCAGTCATCTATTCCGGCAGCGGAACCCTTTGCTAATCATCCCGGTATGCCTCGCAAGCCGGAGGAAATCATTCGGGATACGGCTCGCTACCAAGCTACTAACTGTAAAGTACGTACCAACGGAGCCCGCATTGAAATTACCTTTCCGGGAGCTGAAGTCGGTATCTTCTCTGGATACTTACAATACGACGTATTCAAAGGCAGTAACCTGATTCGGCAGATGCTAGTCGCGAAGACCGACCATCCTTCGGTGGCGTTTAAGTACGATGCTGGACTTAAGGGTTTGCCAACCCAATCTCCGTCAAAAGTAGTATGGCGCGATCTTGTACATCGTTGGCAGGAGTATCAGTTAGGTGGCTCAGTCAACGAACAAGCTACTGTGGTACGCAGCAGTAATCGGCTAATGGCGGCCGAATTGGCTGATGGAGCTATAGCGGCTTTTCCGCCGCCCCACAGCTTTTACTGGGCGCGGGAAACCGAACAGAATTTAGGCTACGGCTGGTACCGCAAAGACAGTATTAACTCTTTTTCCTTCGGTATCCGCCAAGCTGAAGGGGAAGAAGACCCGGAGTTTTACCACAACTTTGCGCTGTATAATGCCCGCCCAGGTACCTGGCAACGGATGCCGCTGTTTCTGTATGTCAGTCCTGAAAATGGATGGAACGCGATTAATCAGGCATTGAAATTTACCAACGGTGACCAATTTCGTCCGCTACCGGGTTACAAGGTGATGGGACACCACTACCACGTGGGGTTGGTTCCTCGGCTTCAGGAAAAGGGCGGGTTTGACCAGCGATTGAACGATATCACTACCATGAAGGGCATTGGGGTAGACATTTACGGAGTGATTGACGGGGAGCGCGGGCCGGGTCGGCACGATAAGGGTGAAAAATATCTGGCAGGACTGGCAAACTACTACGAAGCTGCTCGTCGCCAATCAGACAAAAACTTTCTGGTAATGCCCAGCGATGAAAACAGTACTGGCGGGCGTCGCCCCTTTCTAGGCGGGCACTACGATATTATTCCCTCTAAGCCTATCTACTGGCGACCCCAGCGTCTGGAAGGCCAGCCATTATCCGAGCCTCATCCTAAGTACGGCACGGTGTACAATCTGGGCGAGCCGATGGATATGATGGAGATGGCCGAGCGGGAAAACGTACTTATCTCCATGCCCCACCCTAGGGCGAAGCGTTCTACCGGGTTTCTAGAAGCCATTAAAGACGAGCCTCAGTTTCTGCATCCGCACTACTTTAGTTTGGGCTACCGCTGGGGTATGGGGATTGATGCTTCAGAAACCCGGCTGGGTGAATACCGCTTTCAAACCCTTTGGGACGAAGCTAATAACTGGATGGCTGCCCGTGACTTACCTCCCAAATTCGCACTAGCCATTTCTGAATCCCGCTCGGATTTAGGCCACTGGGGCAAACCACCCTACGATGATAGCTACGGTATGTCACCCGTCAATTACCTAAAACTTGATTCCGTACCGTCGGTGGAAGATATGAGCTTGATCATTAATACGCTAAAGCAGGGTGACTACTTTGTAACTTCGGGTGAGGTGCTAATCCCCCATTACGAAGTGCAAGGCGAAGGAAGTCAGCGAGCCATCGTGGCAGATGTAGAGTGGACATTTCCGCTAGAAATGGTAGAATTGGTGTGGGGCGACGGCGAAACTACCGATCGCCAAGTTATTTCCACTACGGATTTATTACCTTTCGGCAAAAAGCGGTTTGAAATCCCCTTTGATGCTCAGGGCAAAAAATGGGTACGCTTCGCTGCCTGGGACGTAGCCACCAATGGGGCAATGGTACAGCCTATTCAGTTAATGAATAATGACTGATGACGAATGGTTGACCCGCAATGTAGATGAATGTTTATCAATTATCATTCACTAGTCACTGTCCATCAATCATTAAATTGCTGTATATTTCACTTTCGTTAGCACGAATCATCTATGGCTGAAACTACTACTACCGTTCCTTCACCAACGTATCTTAAAGAATCAAAACCAACCAGACAGCGACTACTCTCGCTGGATGTACTGCGGGGGATTACGATCATCGGAATGATTGTCGTGAACACTCCGGGTTCTTGGAGTTACGTATATCCGCCGCTTCAGCACGCCGAGTGGCACGGGCTTACCCCTACTGATCTGGTATTTCCCTTTTTCTTGTTTATGGTTGGTATTTCTATTACGCTGGCTTTGGGGCGACGGGTAGAAAGTGGGACACCGTTGAAGGGAGTAGTGACCAAGATCGTGAAGCGTTTCTTTATCATCTACGCTCTCGGTTTGTTTTTGGCACTGTTCCCGGCTTTTGACTTTGAGAATTTACGTTACGTAGGAGTGCTGCCCCGTATCGCCGTTGTTTATCTGGTGTGTAGCTTGTTATTTCTAAAACTATCCTGGCGAAGGGTTGCTTGGCTAAGTGGGATTACACTGGTTGCTTACTGGTTGGCAATGGTACTAATTCCGGTACCGGGAGTAGGATTGGCTAATTTGGAACCTGGAACCAACTTGGCGGCTTGGCTAGACGAACTATTGGTACCCGGCCGTATGTACCGTGTCACCTGGGATCCGGAAGGTTTTTTGAGTACTTTCCCAGCCATTGTTACGGGCTTTACGGGAGTGCTTACCGGCTACTGGTTGCGTTCGTCGCAAACCGTTGAGCGAAAGATTATCGGGATGATGGTAGCGGGGGTACTAGCCTGTCTGGTGGGTTATTTGTGGCATCAGTTCTTTCCGGTCAATAAAAATTTGTGGAGTAGTTCTTATGTGTTGGTTTCTTCGGGCATGGCTTTACTATTGCTAGGTACGCTATACTGGTTTATTGATGTTAAGCACTATCGGAGCTGGACACCCTTTTTTGTCGCCTTCGGTATGAATGCCATTACCGCTTACGTGCTGCACGGAACGCTGATCGATGCGTTTCATATTCCGGTTAATGAGGCGGGGGAAACCCTAAGAGGGAGTAGTTTCCAGGGACTAGTACAGCTAGGCTTACTACCAGAACTGGCCTCATTTGTTTGGGCACTGCTTTATTTACTATTGTGCTTCATCCCGGTCTGGATTATGTATCGCCGAAATATCATTGTCAAAATTTAATCACTTACTAATCTCGATGCGAAATACCTGAGCGTTACCGCTCGTTAGCATCTCGAATACCTTCCTGAACTATGAAGCATCTGTTAGTACTATTTCTGTGTTTATTAACAACCCTAGCAATGGGGCAAACGGAGAAGCCGGACACTACTATGGGCTTTGAGGAGTACGAACCAACTTCTACGCTGGTAGTACCGGAAAACCCAGTGAAACGAGCGAAGTATCCCTTTGTGGATGTGCACGGTCATCAGTACAATATGCCTGAGCAAGACTTGTCCAAGGTTATTACTTCCATGGACACGCTCAATATGGCCGTGATGGTGAATCTGAGCGGTAGAGGCTTTAAGCGTACTCCTGCCGGGTTTGATGTAAATACTTCCGAGCATTTAGTAAAATCTTTAGCGAGGGTTAAAGCCGAGTATCCCGGGCGGTTTGTGTTATTTACAAATATCTCATTTAGGGGTATTGGTAAAGAAGGCTGGACGGAGCGGGCAGTAAAGCAGTTAGAAGAGGATATACAAGGTGGAGCGAATGGACTAAAAATCTACAAAAGCCTAGGCATGAGCGTGAAGGATATGGACGGCAACCGGGTGCCTGTCGACGACGAACGACTTGATCCAATCTGGGCAAAATGTGGGGAGTTAGGCGTGCCAGTCTTGATTCATTCGGCTGACCCTCGGCCCTTCTGGGCGGAAATGGATAGCACCAATGAACGCTGGTTAGAACTAAAAACCCGCCCCAACCGTAAGCGTAGTGCCACCGATCCGGCTCCCTGGGAGCAGATCATCCAAGAGCAGCATAATGTGTTTAAGAAACATCCTAATACTAAGTTTATCAACGCTCATATGGGCTGGTATGCTAATAACCTAGATAAATTAGGTATGCTTTTAGAAGCGTATCCTAACATGTACGTGGGCATCGGAGCTATCATTGCCGAATTGGGTCGTCAGCCGCGGCAGACGCATCGCTTCTTTGTGAAGTATCAGGATCGGGTATTGTTTGGAAAGGATAGTTGGAAGCCAGAGGAGTTTCCTACCTATTTTCGGGTGCTAGAAACTGACGATGAGTACTTCCCTTATCATAAAAAATACCATGCTTTCTGGCGGATGTACGGCATAAACTTACCCGATGAAGTGCTACGCAAGGTATATTACGAGAATGCTCTTCAACTTATTCCGGGCATTGATAAGTCATTATTTCCTGCCTCTCAAAAAGCCAGTCTTCAGGAGTAATTAATTGCAGAAATTGGGATGCCTTGGAGATTATATGTAATCCATTATTCTTAACTTTAAAAGTGAATTTTTTCAGAAGTAATTTTACGTCTACTTCTAAGAGATAACCAACAATACGCGTTAGGATTATTGTTGGATTAATAAGTATAAGCCTACATGACACTGCTGCGACGAGCCATTTTTTCTACGTTATTCTCTCTGTTATTTTCCACTCTCAGTGCTCAAACCATCACCCAAACAGTGCGGGGGACGGTTGTTGAGCAAGCAACCCTCCAGCCACTAGTAGGAGCAACAGTATATCTAAAAGGAGCAGATTTAGGAAGTAGTACCAATGAACAGGGAAGCTTCGTAATTCAGGAAGTGCCTATTGGGCGCTACGTACTAGAAGTTAGTTTCGTCGGGTATGAAACTGTCCAGATTTCAGGCTTGCTAATAAAGTCAGGAAAAGAAACTATACTGAAAATCACACTCTCTCCCACCGCTCAAAACTTGGATGAAGTAGTAGTGCAGGAAGAACGAGTGTCCCCACCCAAGATGATCACCCCCTTAAGTAGTCGAAGCTTCACCGTAGAAGAAACCCGTCGGTTTGCGGCTACCTTTTTCGATCCCGGTCGGTTAGCTACGTCCTTTCCGGGAGTGGTAGGGGTGAATGACCAGGCGAATCATATTTCGGTACGCGGTAATTCTCCTAATAGTATGCTGTGGCGGGTAGAAGGAATCGATATTGTGAACCCTAATCACCTATCCAATGCCGGAACCTTCAGCGATCGTCGGGCAGCCAGCGGCGGTAGCCAAAGCGTGCTGAGCACTCAGGTGTTAGATAACTCTCAGTTTTTGACCGGAGCATTTCCGGCCAATTATGGCAATACCATTGGCGGTGCATTTGACATGCAGCTACGCACTGGGAATAATCAACAACGTGAGTACACCGTACAGGCCGGATTAATTGGGCTAGAGTTTGCGGCGGAAGGGCCGTTTACCGAAGGTGGGGAAAGCTCTTATTTGGCAAACTATCGCTACTCCACCGTTGGACTGCTGACTAACGTAATTGGTTTAGATTTTGGCGGTGAGGCGATTTCTTTTCAGGATTTGTCGTTTAACCTCACGTTTCCTACCCAAAATGCGGGCACATTTACATTTTTCGGAATAGGCGGAACCGGGCGGAATGTGTTTGAGGCTCCGCGTGACTCGCTGGAATGGGAAGCGCAGGAAGATCGTTTTGATGTTACTTTCACTAATGACATGGGCGCGGCGGGAGTCACCCACACCCTACCACTCAATGAACGTACCTTGGTTAAATCAGTGGTGGCTATGTCGGCTTTGAGTAGCACCCGACAGGGCAATTTGGTTACTGATACCTACGAAACGCTATCTCTGGAGGAAGACACTTACGAGGAATATCGTTTTTCCGTTACCTCCTCAATTACTCACCGAACTTCAGCCCGACAAGTACTGAGTGGTGGGTTCTTTCTAAACCACCTGAACTACCAACTATCGAGCAGCGAAGGAACTGCTGTTGCTAATCCGCAAGTACTAGTTTCTGGTGGGGGAAGTGGTTGGTTGCTTCAACCCTATGTGCAGGGCGAATGGCAAATAGGTAGTCAATTAACGGGGCAAATTGGTTTGCACTATACCTACTTCTCACTTAGTGAGTCCCACGCAGTGGAGCCTCGGGCGCAGCTTCGGTGGGTTCCCGGTGATCGCCATTCACTCACATTAGCTTACGGATTGCATAGTCAGATTCAACAGCCGGGAGTATATTTCTCAACCGTGCCTAACGATATTTTGGGTCAGCCTCCACTCCAACCTAATCAGAACCTTGATCTAACCAAAGCTTTTCACTATACGCTGGGTTACCAGAGTTTACTGGGTGAGACCGTTCGGCTGCGAGCAGAAGCGTATTATCAAGATTTATTTGACGTACCCATTGCTATCAGTCCAACCAGTTCGTTCTCGGCTCTCAACCTGTTTGAGGGATTTGTCAACGAAAGACTAATTAATGAGGGTACGGGTGAAAACTACGGATTAGAAGTATCGCTGGAGAAAAGCTTGGTAGATAGTTATTACTTTTTGCTAAGTAGCTCGTTTTATGAATCAAAGTTTACCGGAGCTGATGGGGTGAAGCGGGATACTCGCTTTAACGGTAATTACGCGTTCAGCTTAACGGGTGGTAAAGAAATTCCCTGGAACAGAAATGATAAGCAACGAGTAATTGGGATTAACCTGCGGGCGAATTATCTGGGAGGACTGCGAACCACACCGATTGATGAGATAGCTTCTCGAGAGCAACAAACAACTGTATTTATTGACGACCAGGCTTTCTCCAATAAGCTACCTGACTATTTTAAACTGGATCTACGCATCAGTCTGCGAAAAAATACGGATCGTTATACTAGTGTATGGTCGCTTGACTTGCAAAATGCGCTTAATCAGCAAAATGTAGCCTTTCAGTACTTTGATACGATAGAGGGAGCGGTTGTCACTAAGTACCAACTCGGTCTGATTCCGATTTTAACGTATCGGGTAGAGTTCTGATTTAGTCCATAGTCTACGGTCGACAGTCAATAGTCCACTGTTAATAGCCTATTTATCTCTTCTGTAGACTGTCGACTATTAGCTATCTTTTCCTTTATTTGTAATAATCTTTTTAACCTAACCTATTATGAAAAAGCTTTCTCTTTCATTAGTATTTATTCTTTCCACAATCATTGCCTTTGCTCAAGATGATGATTCTGGTCAGGAGACTTTGGTTAAGGGGTTTAGTATTACTCACTCGGGGGGCTATGGTGGTCCGGCGTTAAAGGTCAGCTCAATCGGGGGCGATATGGTATTGTTTTCCGGTGGTTACGGTGGGTGGTTTCTGAATAAAAAATGGATGTTTGGCGGTGGTGGCTACGGAATGATTACCCAACTGGATGTACCCGCTACAGCCTCAGTACGACCGGGTCAGGACTTACACTACGATATGGGTTACGGTGGTTTTCTAACCGAATATATTTTGCATTCAGACCGAATGTTGCACCTTACGGCTCATATGCTGATTGGAGCCGGAGGTATCTCACAGGATTTAGAAGGCGAACCCGATTTACAAGGTACAGAAAGTAGTTTCTTCGTACTAGAACCCGGTGTAGGGGCAGAGTTGAATATCACGGAGTTCTTCCGGTTAAATGGGGGATTTACCTATCGTATCGTTAGTGGTTCAGATACCCGAGGCATTACTGACAGCGATCTAAGCAGTATGGCTTTCTTCCTTAATTTTAAATTTGGTTTTTTTAACTAATAGAAGGTCGAGGGTATAGGGTAGAAGATTAAAGGAGCACTCGCTTAACCCATTTTTTACCCTATACCTTATACCATTTACCCTATATGATACCATTAGAGCATTACTTCTTACTTAGTGCCTTTCTATTATGTGTGGGGCTGGCGGTTGTGGTCACTAAGCGCAATGCTATTGTAATACTAATAGGCATTGAGCTAATACTGAACGCAACAAATATTAACCTAGTGGCTTTTAGTCGTCACGATGCTTCGCTACTGCAAGGACAGATGTTTGCCCTATTTGTTATTGTAGTTGCTGCTGCTGAAGCTGCCGTAGCGATGGCAATCATACTGAAGGCATACAGCTTCTACAAAACTGCTAATGTAGACGATATTCGGGAAATGAAAGGGTAAGTCTACTGTATTTTCCCATCTACTTTGATGAGTTGATCTGTTTTGTTTCTCGAGCATCCAATAAAAAATCAGTCATCTTCTTAAAATATTTTGGTTCGTGTAGCCCGGAGCCATGCTTTGCTCCAGGTACTATAACAAGTTTATTGGGAACATTGTATTGCTTGAGGGCTTGATGAAGTATCTCACTTTGACAATGCGGTACCAGCGGATCAGCATCGCCATGAATAATTAAGAACGGTGGGTCGTTAGCATCCACGTAACTAACAGGGTTTGCTAGAGCACAGCGATCTTTATGGTCTTGAATGGGACCACCGATTAAGGTGGATTCAGGCGAATCGGCGGCGTTATGGTTCATGCGACTGCCGCAAGAATCCATCACCAGAAAGGTGGTAGGTCCGTACCAGTCTACCACCGCATCTACGAAACTATTCATTTCTAGATAATCTCCGAGTGAGCCTTCTATGGCGACTATTTCACTGCCAACAGAGTGTTGGATTATACCACCTGATGTTCCTAGAAAAGCCGAAAGGTGTCCTCCGGATGAGTTACCAACCGCGGCTACAAATGAGGTATCCAAAGAATATTGTTCAGCATTGCCTCTAAGAAAACGAACCGCAGCTTTCACATCATGGATTTGAGCGGGGAATATCGCTTCCCGGCTTGAACGATGATTAATAGCAGCTACCGCGAACCCAGCCTCTAATAATGATGGCCCGAATAATTTATAACTTTGGTGCTTCCGGTTATTACCAAACCAAGCACTCCCGTAGATAACAACTGCTACTGGAAAGGACTCTTTTTTTTGCGAGGGTAAGTAAATATCTAGTTGATGTCCGACTAACGTATCATTCACATAGCTGATATCTGGCCACGTTGGTTCTACACCTTGGGCAACACCTGAAATTTGCATAATAAATACAAATAATAATGCAATTCTGAGTATTATCATTTTGTTAAGTTTTCATTTACCCTTAAAAAAGCATTAAGATTTATCATGTAGAACAAATTTAATCCATAAAATAGGGTTCATTTCTGGTAAATTTTTCTAACTTAATAATCAGTTAATACTTAGTTATTACCTTTCTGATACCCGTCTAGTCGGAACACTTATGAGCCTATTTTTAGAAACACGGATCGCTAATTTAGTTTCAAACTTACTCCTTCCCAATACTTTCCTCTGTTGACACTACTTATCCCATATTACTCTAATTACCAACTAAACCAATTCTGCCTATTGTAACACCCAACCAACAACCTACTACCAGCATTTTCCAGGAGAATAGCTGACTATCACTTTGGTACAAACGCTCCGATAGTAGCCTCGCCTTTTGTACCAAAACAACCTGTTTTCAACCTAAAAACTAACTCTATGAAACCGGAATTAATACCGCAATCGCCCGGATTACGCGGGTACATGCTTCTTATTGCCTTATTTTTCTTAAGTACCACCGCTTGGCAGACTGCCCTAAGCCAATCAACAACTACGGTGTCGGGTACAGTAGTCGCTCCCAATGATAATGAGGGGCTGCCCGGAGTAAACGTACTAGTAAAAGGAACCAGTCAAGGAACAGTTACTGATATAGATGGTAAGTACACTATCAATGTTCCTAACAGCGACGATATTCTCGTCTTCTCCTCTATCGGCTTTGTTTCTCAGGAAGTGCCTGTAGAAGGTAGGTCTACAATTGATATTACCATGGCTGAAGATGTTCAGGCATTAGACGAAATTGTAGTAATTGGCTACGGTACCCAGAAAAGGTCAGATCTTACCGGGGCAGTTGGTTCAGTAGATGTAGAACAATTACAAGAGCGCCCAGTAGTTTCTCTCAACCAATCGCTGGCAGGTAGAATACCGGGGGTACAAGTAAACGTTAACTCGGGGCGACCCGGTGGAAAAGCTAATATACGGGTTCGTGGATTTAGCTCTATCAATTCGTCTAATAACCCGCTCTACGTGGTGGATGGGGTTCAATTGCCTATTACTACTCAAACCCAGCGCAGCCAAGCTATTGATTATATTAACCCTAATGATATTGTATCGGTAGAAGTTCTGAAAGATGCCTCTTCAACTGCTATTTACGGAGCCAGAGGGGCAAATGGAGTAATACTGATTACGACCAAACAAGGAAAGTCGGGCGAAGGGAAAATCTCTTACAGCGTAGATTTGAGCACCGTTACCTATGGCCCTAACCGACCGGAGGTCTTAAATACTGAGCAGTACCTAGCCGTGGAAGACTTAGCCTGGCGAAATATGGAAAAGTTTGATCCGCAAGGCTGGGCCGAAGGCAAGTGGGCCTATTTGAATCCCGCGTTGAAGAGAACCGATCCTGAACTATTTGATAGCAACGGAAACCCCTACTTCGATACCAACTGGATTGATGAAACTACCCAAAGTAAACTATCCCAAAATCACCAGCTAAACTTTAGCGGGGGAAGTGACAAGACTACCTACTCTCTTTCTTTAGGATACCAGGACATTCAGGGACTGTATTTGACCAACTTTTTAACTCGCTACTCCGGGCGAGTTGCGGTAGAAACTGAAGTGAAGGACTGGCTTACCATAGGTACTACGCTTAACTATAATTTCCAGTCGGAAAACAATGTGGACTTTAATGACCAGATTCCCCGACGAATGGTAGAGGATTTTCCATTCTTGCCAGTGTACTACTCAGACGGAACCTACGCCGACAACCGGGATTATCCGTTTGCCGAAGGTACCCGTAGTTCAGTGCATAACCTGTTGGAGCGTAACTTTACGTTAAATACCCAGACATTCATCGGATCGGCTCACGCCAATATTAGACTAACCGATGATTTAATCTTTAGAACAGTACTAGGTACTAACGTGATTACCCAAGAAACCAACCGCTACGAAGGTCGAACTATACGGGAGGGTGACCAAGGTAGAGTCTGGTTAGACGATGATAGAACCACCTTTTGGTCGTTTGAGAATTACCTGACGTATACCAAAACGTTTGCAGATATTCACGCCTTTGAAGGAATGCTAGGAATATCCTGGCAGGAGTCAAATTTCTTCGGAATGGACGCTGAAGCCAGAAATTTCGCTACTGATTATTTCCAGTTCAACAACATAGGAGCGGGTAGTAATAATCTGGAAGTGGGTTCTAGCGCCAATCGGGAAGCATTGAATTCTTACTTTGGCCGGTTTCAGTACCGTCTGATGGACAAATATCTGGCAACCTTCACCGGGCGAATGGATGGTTCTTCTAAGTTTGGTGATAATAACAAATATGCCTTTTTCCCATCTGCCGCTCTGGCTTGGAGAATTTCCGAAGAGGGCTTTTTAGCTGACAACCGCCTGATCTCCAATCTTAAGCTTCGTACTAGCTACGGTCTAACCGGAAACTCAGAGATACCTCCTTATTCGTCGCTGGCTTTGCTAGGTTCCGGATACGCTGCGGTCATCAATGAGTCCCGTGTAAGCGGAACCGGTATATTCCGTCTGGCTAACCCTGACCTACGGTGGGAGAAAACGGCTCAAACGGACGTAGGAGTTGAATTGGGCTTGTTCGACGGTAGAGTTTCCTTGGAAGCTGATTATTACTACCGTAAGACGACCGATATGTTGTTAGATGCGCCAGTGCCTCAAACCAGTGGCTACGCTACTATTCGTCGTAACGTGGGCTCTATGGAAAATAGAGGAGTCGAGTTGGCAATTAATACCGTTAATATCGCCAAAGACAAACTTGAGTGGCGTTCCAACTTTAATATTTCTTTCAACCGAAATAGAGTGTTAGAGTTGGCTACCCGCGCACCCATCTTCGGAGTGGGTGGTCCCGGTATCACCAACGAAACCAGTATCATCACCGAAGGCGAATCGGCTAGTTCATTTTGGGGACTAAACCGATTAGGAGTGTGGGGAACGGATGAAGCAGCTGAGGCCGCAGAGTTTACTAGCTACCGTAATGGCTTAACCATTTTACCCGGAGATATTAAGTACGAAGACGTAAACGGTGATAAAGCTATTACCGATGCCGACCGAATGATTATTGGCGACGGTAGTCCCGAATTCTGGGGAGCTTTTATCAATAACTTCCGATTCGGAAACTTTGATCTATTACTAGATCTTCAATTCTCCTACGGGAACGATATTATGGATATGAACCTACACTCAAGCGAAGACCGTCAGGCATTAGCCAACAGCTACACCACTGTACTGAACGCCTGGACGCCGGAGAACCAGAATACCATGATTGCCCAAATACGAGATACTCGTGCCGGTTATGTTACTAATGTGGATTCTCATTGGGTACAAGACGGCTCGTTTCTACGGGGACGAAACCTGGTGCTGGGATATAATTTTCCTAGGGCAATTACTGAGAGAATTTTCTTAGATAATCTTAGAGTATACGCTTCGGTACAAAACTTCTTCCTATTAGTAGATGACGAAGTAATCGGTGATCCTGAGATCACTCCTATTCGGGGCGGTGTAAGCAACAACGTATTCTCGCAGGGAATGAAGTGGCATGAATATCCAAAGACTACCACTTACACTTTTGGACTAAGAGTAGGTCTATAGTCCCTGGTAAAAACAAAAAACTTAGCAACTATGAAATTTCATATAATTAACAATATTGGCAAGATACTTTTGGGAGTCTTTATCTTAATAGCCCCAGCTTGTTCTGATTTCCTGGACGAAGAAGATCCTTCTAACCTGACTCCAGAAAGTTTTTTCACGATACCCGATCATGCCGAAGCTGCTATTGCCGCGGTGTACGATGATACCCGGTTTTACGGCGACGGAGCGGGAATCTTCTCTTCCAACTGGCAATTACTAGAGGCACCTACTGGCACTGCCACCACCGAAACGGCTCAGAACTCAGATTTGAACAATCTGTATTCGCTGACTTGGGACGAAAATACTGGTCATATTCGCAACTGGTGGCGAGGAATATATCAGCTAGTAGCGAATGCTAATTTGGTGTTAGATCGAGTTCCGGATATTACTCCGATGGATGAAGCTCAGAAGGCTCGAATATTGGGTGAGGCCAAGTTTTTACGCGCTTGGGCGTATTTCTACGCGGTACGTTTATGGGGTGATGTTCCTTTGGTACTACAGCCTCAAACTGCTTCTTCAGAAGATTTTTTCCCATCTCGCACTCCGCAGCGAGAAGTATACGATCAGATTGTCAACGACCTTCAGGATGCCGAAAGTGCTAGTTTACCTTTCACTGATGTAAGCGGTAGGGTTTCTCAGGCAGCCGCTAAAGCCATGCTGTCTAAGGTGTATCTCACCATGGCGGGTTTTCCACTGAACTTAGGTACTGAATACTACCAACTAGCAGCGAATAAAGCTAAGGAGATTATCGATAATCCGGGTCCGATTGATCTGTTTGATACCTACATGGAAGTGCATGATGAACGTTCGGGCAATCAGGTGGAGCATATTTTTATGATTCAGTACAACAATGTGGTAGCGGGTAACCCGATGGGCAATATGTTTCCGAACTTTAAGCCCGTTTCTTACCGGGGGCCTTCCGGAACTGGAAGTACCGTACCTACTTTCTCATTTTATGAGTCCTACGAAGAAGGTGATATTCGCACGGTAGACCAGGAAGGGTACTTCTATACCACTTACTTCGAAAACGGTAGTGGGGCGCGATTTGATTTAGGTGCACCTTATATCTTTAAGCACTTCAACGTGATTGCCAATGGAACGCAAGGAGTAGAAGGTACGGCTCAGGATAATCTGAACGTTCCAGTGCTTCGGTTTGCGGAGATATTGCTGATTTTTGCCGAAGCCTCTAATGAGGTGAATGGCCCAACGCAGGAAGCACAAGAAGCCCTAAAGCGAGTGCGCGATCGGGCAGGGTTAGAAACTCCTATCGTAGGTGAGTTTACTCAAGAAAGCTTCCGCGAGTTGGTTTGGAAAGAACGTTGGCATGAACTGGCTTACGAAGGAAAAACCTGGTTTGATATGGTTCGTTTACGCCAGGTATTCAACGAGCAAACGAAAGGTTTTGACGATTTTGTCGGTCATGTGAATTTAAACTCTAATCAAGCGTTGCAGGAAAGGAATCTGCTATTTCCTATTCCTCTCCAGGAAATGCTAAACAATCCTAATTTGGAAGTACAGAACCCAGGTTACGAAGCTAGGTAGTGCTGATTAAATAATTAATTTCACTAAGCCATTGTATCGTTTGAGCGGTACAATGGCTTTTTACTTTTAAGGGCCGTCAAGTGTAAACCTGAATAGCTTCCTTCAGGATTTGCCTTACGATAATAACTTGAATATCTGCTTCAGGATCAACGGAAAGGATCTTAATACGTTTGCGACCACCACTTGTTAACGCCGGATGGTCAAGATAGCGTCCTTCTACTATACCTATGTATGGTTGCTGAGTACGTCGGTCAACCGACAAGTAGCACAGCATCTTGCCATTAAAGAGAAAAAAAGGCGTCTGGTACTTCCAGACTTCAAGAATTTGAGAATTATGATTTAGAATGATTTCTCGTAAAGTAAGCAAACAGCTTCGGTTAGGCTCTGGTTGGTTTTCGTAGTATTCATCTAATGCTTTCATCGTGTAAAGCTATTTAAAGTATTTGGGTTTATGTTTCAGGAGTAGCATTGCTCCCAATCCCTTTGGTCATTTGGATGATAGTTAAATGTTATGCTGGAGATTCAGTTAAAAATCTCTACTTAATATACAAAAGGTCATCTTTCTTAAACCGTAGTTTTTTAAAACTTTACATCATTTCTTCTCAATAAATATAAATATTCTCACAATTTATTAATTTTTATTAGCTAAATTAGCAGACTATGAAAAATAGTTAACTTTGAAATGCTAAGACGAGCTAAAAATTTCACAAACTATTACCTGCGCTATAACCCCTACTTTAAGCAGGAGGTTAAGAAAGTCTTGGAGCATAAAGAAAGGAACAGTAATCAACTTCAGCATTGCCAGAATAAAGCGTTCCTATCAATATTGCATCAAGCGGCTAAACGATCACCCTTCTACCAGAAATTATACGCTACTTACGGGGTTGATATAAAAAATATTAAATCAATAGCTGATATAGATAAGCTACCGATTATTACCAAGAGCGATGTAAGAGAACATCTGGAAGCGATATACATTGGTAATCCTTGGGTTAAAACAAAGGGACATACCAGTGGTACTTCGGGAACACCATTAGTTGTATATAGAGATTACCGATCGACAATAAAAGAAGGAGCGTACATATGGGCGCAGCGAGCGTTGTTTAATTACCACCCTGGCATGAAAACGGTTTCTTTACGAGGTATTCTTGACCGACGGCAAATGAAGCAATATGATCCCTACGCAAACTGCTTATACTTGTCTAGCTTTAATCTGAGAGAAGAAAATGCCGATTGGTACTGTCAGCAGATTCAGCAGTTTGAGCCTTATGCAATTTTGGCTTACCCCAGCTCGGTAGAGATTTTAGCTAATTTCTTCCAAAACCGAGGTTTAGCACTAAATGTGCCGTTCATCTTTACCTCATCAGAGCAGGTATATCAGCACCAGCGAGAGAAGATAGAAAAGGTATTTAATACCAGCGTAGTAGATTGGTACGGAAATGCTGAACGGACTATTGCCTTAGAGCAACGTAGAGATGGTCAGTATTACGAACTGCCGCTGTACTCAGTGAATGAATACGAAGAGAATAGGACGATTACTACAAGTTTAATTTCTACTTCATTTCCACTGATTCGGTATCTGGTAGACGATACAATCATTCCTTGTAAAGATCGGAGTAACTATCAGATTGAGGAGATTGTAGGGCGACACGATGATGTACTGCTATTACCCGACGGAACTAAAATTGGCCGTATTGGGGCAACATTCTCAGATATTGACGGACTGGAACTAGCGCAAATTCACCAAAAATGTCGAGAGCGGTTTATAATTAACTTGGTTGTCAACGACCATTTCAGTCCACATAGCTTAGATAAAATGAAATCAAGGCTGTGCAATTTAGCGGGGAAACGGTTACAGTACGATATTTTTTACGTCCAGGAAGACGACATCATCAGAACTAGAGCCGGCAAATTTAAACTAGTCATCAGTAGTATAGCTTAAACAATTAACTAAAGCATAGTTGCTTAGAAAGTATCCAGCACTTCGTAATCAATAGGCTTGAAAGTATAATTATTGGACTGTTCGGCTGAACAGGCAGTTAACCCTACCACAAGATCCATCTCTGCTTTTAATACCACATAGTCACCTGCTCTAGAAAGAGGCGGATCTACCGACAGCGTACCATCTGGGGCAAACTGTACATTCATAAATATATTGAACGCTGTAGGAATCTCATCGGGAGTAATACCATATTTTTCTAAATTGGTATGCAAGTTCTCAAAACAGCTAGGGTGATAATCGGTGGTGCCGTAGATGATTTTGAAGGTTTCAGGGCTACAAGGGGCTAATAGGAAATCGTTGCGCCCATTCGTATCCTCAATAATTTCAAACATAACATTACTCCTATTACTGTATAGCGAGTGCCCCTTCGTAATAAGTAATGTACTACAGTAGTCTAACGTCTTTCCTGACGAAAGCCACTCCTTTTTGTCATGCCGATTGAAGCAGACCATGTCCGAAACCTGCTCACCTGTAGGGTCTATTACCCGTAAGTACTGACCCTTCTCCACTACAAAGGCTGCTCCCGATTGCGGTGCTATTCGGTTACTCATCACGATTAGCTTTATGTAAAAATGGACACTGCCAGGTTGAAGAAACTTTCCGTCCACTGTACTGTCGCGCTTCGGTAACAGTGCCAAAATCAGCTGCCATTGGATTAATGTAACCTTGTAAGCTTTGATCTCGCTTTCTAATAACCTTGCGCATCTTCTGATATTTACCTTGTGCTTTTAAAATATCAAATTGACTATGGAGGTTAAACACCAGAGCAGGATTGGTAAACCTGCGCGCTATTCGTGAACTGTTAGCGTGTAATCCAATAACGAAAAAGGCAGTTTGAGCAAAGCTAAATCCAAATTCTTTACTATCAGGATCATGGGAAACCGAAGAGTTCCAAGGCTGATCGTCCAGATGATGTAAAGCCGATAGCTGCTGCCAGAGAAGCTTCTCAAAATATTCCTCTTTCATTGATATCGGACGTTCAAAAACTGCAATAAAGGTAGTAAAATTACTATCCATTGTCGCCCTCTCAGCAATAAAATTATGAAGGTCTGGTGCCATTGCCTCAGCGGCTTCATTACTACCCAACTTGGAATAATAACCCATTCTATAAACATCAGTATTAAAGGCAGCTTTAGCTCCCAAACAAGGATATTCTTGGTTTAATATGAAACCCTTAAATTCCTCTTTTATAGAAGTAGGAACTGAACTAAAATAGGGTTTGGCAATATTCATAAGAATCTTTTAAATATAAAAAAGCATAATTTTGTAAGAAATATAATTATTTTTTTTAAAAAAATATAAATATTATTCAAAAATAAACAATCAACTTTAAATAGCGCCCTATAATTGTGATATTTTTGAACTGAAGGCAGCTTGAAGAGTTAGGTATTGCTACTATCTAGCGTACATTTCAATTTTCTGATGGAGAGGTTGATTCAAATAATTTGATACCTACTCTATGAGAATAGACTAAGGGCAATCGCTAGTAGAAGAAGGTTCTACATTACTCTAAATAGTTAGTAGTAAATATGGATTTATACCTTCGCATAGATTTCATTATGGAATAAAAATCTTACCAACTTAGCTTGATTGGCAAATGCTTTGAGTGAAATTATATCTATAATACTTGCAAAATTGATTTCGCTGCTTTTACTTTGTATTTCAAAGTACTTTTATAATGCAGAAAACTGATTACTTACAAGATATCAGCGAGATCCGCTCCATTATGGAGCGCTCCTCTCGTTTTATTTCCCTCAGCGGACTTTCCGGGGTGATGGCTGGGATATACGCGCTGATAGGAGCCGGGTTGGCGCACTGGTGCCTTACGCTGTATCGGGCAGGAGGACTAGGTTCATACCGGACAGTGGCTGGCTATCTCTTCCTAATTGCCGGAGTAGTGCTACTGTTGGCAATTGGAACCGGTATCTGGCTCACAACGCGGCGGGCTCGAGAGCAAGGGCAAAGAATCTGGGATGCTACTGCTCGCCGATTAGTCGTTCATTTGATGATTCCACTAGCGGTTGGTGGTATCTTTGCCCTAATTCTCGTAGGTCAGGGTTACACCGGTATTGTTGCGCCTAGTATGCTCATCTTTTATGGTCTGGCCCTGATTAACGCCAGTAAATATACCCTTACTGATGTTATGTACTTGGGGTTAGCCGAAGTAGCTTTAGGTTTACTCGCTACCATTGTGATTGGCTACGGTTTACTATTTTGGGCAATAGGATTTGGTGGATTGCACATAGTATACGGAGCATCTATGTATTATAAATACGAGCGGTGAAGCATCTTTTACACCAGTTTGATAAAGCGTTTGAAAATAAGGTACGATTGGGCATCATGTCAGCGTTAGTGGTAAATGATTCGCTGGACTTTAATGCCCTGAAGGAACTACTGGGAGTAACAGATGGAAATCTGGCTAGCCATTTAAAAGCCCTGGAAAAAGTAGCATATATTGATGTACAGAAACAATTTGTCGGTCGGAAACCTAATACCCAATATGCAGCCACAAAAACTGGAAAGAAAGCTTTTGGCGCTCATTTGGATGCTCTGGAAGCTCTACTAAAAGCCCAAAAGCAAACTCAGTAAAAAAATTTACTTACTGACTTTGAAATACAAAGTACTTTTAATTATGAACAATCAAACACTTAAAACTTGGCTCTGGATTGGTACCTCACTGCTGAGCAGCTTTTTGTTTTACGGACAGGGAGCTGGATTGAATTTTCTTTTGTATAGTCTCGTATTTATTACCATCAGTTTTGGTTTATATCCAGTCTTGCGACAGTCAGTTTCTGGTTGGTTTATTGCTTTGGGCTACCTACTTACCGCCATGAGTATTATGTGGCATCATAGCTGGCTGGCCATACTGCTATACCTGTTTTCATTTATCGCGTTGGCCGGGTTCTGTGCCTATCCCCGTACTTCCTTAGGTATTGCCCTACCGAATGGTCTTTATTCTGCCGGACTAAGTTTCTGGCGCAGAGAGTGGTTAAATAGAAAAGAGAAACCGCAGGGTAGTTTAACTCCCGCCCGGGTTATGTCCTGGGCTGTACCCGTAGCTATTACCGTTCTGTTTTTGATGCTTTACATAGGGGGTAATCCGGCTTTTGCCGCTTTACTGACCCAAACTGAAATTGAAGTTATCTCGCTTGGTCGTATCATTTTCACTTTAGTGAGCGCTTACCTGCTGCTAGCCATTTTCTATCCAACGGGTATTAAAGCGCTAATTCAGCTCGACCAGCGTACCCCTAACTTGCTGCTGCGCCGTCGACAAGCAAAGAAGCAACGAAGTTTCAATACGATAGGGTTAAAACATGAGTATCGCAGTGGTTGGTTGTTATTTATCTTGCTGAATGGCTTACTGCTTTTATTCAATGCGGTAGATACCTATCATCTGTGGACGGGGAAATTACCTCAAGGAGTGACCTACTCCGAATACGTGCATCAGGGAGTGAATGCGCTGATTGTTTCTATTGTGCTAGCTATCGGTATTGTGATGTACTTCTTCCGGGGTAATCTAAATTTCTACTATCGTAGCCGACAACTGAAGCTAGTCGCTTACGCGTGGGTTGCTCAGAACGTATTTTTGGTTCTAGCAACTGCCTACAAAAATAGTCTATATATCGATGCTTATGGATTTACCCAGAAACGTCTGGGTGTGTATGTATATCTACTAATGACGTTGGTAGGATTATTCTTCACTTACGTGAAAGTACGGCAGATTAAGACCAATGCCTTTTTACTGCGGTACACTAGCTGGGCGTTCTACGCTATTTTGGCGGGGCTGACCCTATTCAACTGGCCCCGCTTTATTACGAAGTATAACCTGACGAACCTGCCCGCTGAGCAAATTGATTTTCACTACCTCAGTCGTCTTTCTGATCATAATCTGGATTTACTGGCAGATGCTCTAAAAAATCCTAATTATCACATAGCGGCAAATACCCGAGAAAATATCATGAATGAGATTAGTCACTTTCGCTATACCGAAGCGCAGCAAGACTGGCGGTCGTGGAATTATGCTGATAGACAGGTGATGATCAATCTGGCTTACGAGTAGGGACATGACGGTGGCCGCGCCATTAATCGCACGGCGAGGCCACCCCGGCGAACCGTCATATTCCTACAATCAAAAAAATTTAAAACAACAAAAAGAAAGAAGAATGAAGCGAAGAATAGGAATTGCCATATACGTGGCTGTATCAATGATATTTGTATTACCTCCGCAAAGCTATCTGCACGATATCTTACACTCGTTTGCTGTACAAGCTATCATTGGCTACGGATTACTAGGTGTATTCGCCAGCTTTTTCCGAAGAATGCTAATGACCGTAGCCTCCTTGGGAGCAGTTCTGCTAATTGCCGGAAGCCTTTATCTGATGCAAGAAGCATCAGTAAGTGTTACGACGACTAACTCCTACGCAAAAGATACGCTAGTTCGGGTAGCTCACTTTAATGTGCTCTGTAGCAATCAACAGTTTCAGGAGACAACTGATTCGGCGCGGGCTACTCAGGCTGATTTGCTGTCATTTCAGGAAGTAAGCGAAGACTGGGGTAAGCAGTTGGAAGAACGGCTATCGGATGAATATCCCTACTTCCACATTGTAACCGATAGGAAGAATGCTGGTCGCGGATTAGCGGTATTTTCTAAGCATCCGATAAACGATGTACAAACTATTTACTGGGACGATGTGCCCAATATTACTGGGAACGTATTGCTTCAGAGAGAAGTCATCCACTTCATAGCGTCTCATACTTTATCGCCCCGAAATCGCGGGCGTTACCAAAAGCGGAACCAGCACATCCGCCGTATTGCTCGGTACATTAATACGATTGATCGCCCCGTACTAGCTATTGGAGATTATAATGTAGTCCCCTGGAATCCGGTTATCCGAGAACTCACTCAGGCTACTGATTTGCAGCATAGCCATACGGGCTGGCAACCCACATTTCCCGCTCGTTTCCAGGGAATGGGAGTGCCGATTGACTACATCTTTTATTCCCCAGAATTTCATTGTCGCAAATTTAAAGCCTTACCCGCAGCTGGTTCTGACCATCGGGGTATTGTTGGGGAGTATTCTTTTAATGCGGAGGGATGATAGCAATATACTTAGTTAGCTTTCAGCAAGCTGGCGGTTGGCTAGTGTAATCATATCCTTGGGATTAATGATATTTCCTTCATAACCGCCTATGGTAGCCTGAATCATAGCTAAACCAATTTGAGTAGTACTTACTACGTAACTAGGAACGAGAACTTTAATGGCTTTCACTAGCCACATAAAATAGTCGTACATAAACTGATAAGCCCTAGTTCGGGACTTTATTCCCCGCAGAGGCATAAGTACGCCAGGGCGAAACATAAATGCCTGCTTAAAGCCCATCTCGAGCAGGTCGTTTTCAGCTTTTCCTTTTACCCGAGCCCACATCATGCTGCTCGTCCCCGAAGAATCAGTGCCCTGTCCCGAAACAAAAATGAAGGTCATTTCCGGATTATTCTGGTAGAGGACTTCCGCTAAAGCCATCGTGTAGTCGTAAGTGATTTTACGATACTGCTCTTCACTCAGCCCGGCCGCGCTAATGCCCAGGCTATAGTAGCAGGCATCGTAACCAACCAGGCTTGTTGCCAGCGGAGTGAAGTCAGAAAAGTCCTGATGAAGCTGCTCCTTAAGTTTAGGATGCGTTATTCCGACGGGGTTCCGACCAATGACTAGTACTTCGCTAATGGCTTCATGATCTAAACACTCCAGTAAAACTCCTTTACCAATCATGCCCGTAGCTCCCGTAATAATGACTTTCATAATAATGTAGTAGTTAGGTTGAAGATATTCACTAGGGGTACTTACGGGAATAAGGGCTTAGAGATATGATTCTAAGGCTTGTAATTCAGCTTCCAGATTGGCTCTGGCTAACTGCCCTTAGTTTTTAAGAGAGGCTATTGGGCAATCACTACCTCGAACATGTGATGCTCGTTTTCGGCGTAGGGTTCCCAGTAGGGCTGATCGCCGAAGGTGTTGTTTTGAGTGAATACTTCAAAGCCCTCTTCAGTGTTCCATGCACCAAATAGCGATATGGTAGAGCTATCAGTGCTATTGAGCGTCATAATATAGTCCAACGTAGGCTCCGACTGGGCCATAGCACCAGTCATACCCTTCACAATGGTAGAAAGAGTATCCATTGCCGGTTTTCGCTTCATAATAAACTCCGAGTATTGGACTGAACTGCCGGCGTCAATAGTAGCCGGAGTAGCGTCTTTGGCTCCGTAGTTGGCTACCTTAGAAGTAAGCACTTTATAGTCTTCGTAAGATGGCTTATCTGAGGCGTAGTCTTCCGCTGCTTTATCGGAATTCCAGGTGGTAATTTGTACTACCCGCTCATCATTTCGGGCTTTAAGCACCAGGCGCTGCTCTAAATTGGCGTTATCGTTAGTCTCCGGTAGAGACGATAGCGTACTATCCACCAAAGTAGGCTCGGTCTCCCACACTTCAATAACATACAACTGATTAAGTGTAGTATCTACCATTACTGATGCTGAAACAGTCTCAGTTGGTGTAACCGAATTCTGGCTTTCATCAGGTTGTGGTTTGTTTCCGCAAGAAGATAGCAAAATAGTAATGGGAAAGGCGGATAAGAGAACAGTTTTCATGGTTTAATAGGTTAGGTTATCCAAATTAGTATTAGGAAGGTCTATTATTTTCCACCTACGGCAGAATCTGTCAAAAAGTTGAGATTAAATAAAGATAATCGTAGTATAGGAACATAAAGATGCTATCGCCTTATTTTAGAGATTGTAACTCGGATTTCAAGTTGTCTCGTGCTGGTTGCTCATAGCCTTCGTAGAAAACATCCGTTTTGAAGATTCTATCCATTGCCAGAAAGGACTGAAGCACTTTTTTTCGCCCTCTCTTGTACAGAAAACCGGGGTAAATAGCGTACTCCTTCCTGATGTTTCTGGTGTATTCCTGGTAGACATTAGGACTTTCGCCCAATATCGCTAGGTCAAAGTCTAGTAGATAGTTGGTATCAGAATCGCTGCTAAGAATGTGGTTTTGAGTAGCCACTATTTGGGCGTGACACTTGGTGATTTTATCGGTAGGAACTCTCAGTTGAGATAACCGCTTGTGAGCAATGTCAGCACTTTTTTGCTCATTGTCTTTATGAGTCGCATCATAGACAATATCATGATAGAAAATACTGAACAGCACCGTATCCAGATCAGATAAATTGTTCTGGTACTTCATAGCATGGTCTGCCATATATTTTAAATGAGTTAGGTTATGGTAATGTCGCTTCTTGGCTGTATAGCTTTCCTTAATCTCTTCCCATAGCTCATTAGCCAGTTGATTATCGTTGTTATACTTTGCGGTTAGTTCCTGCCAAATAATTGCTAGCTCTTCCATTGTTCTAAATATACATATTTCATACTTGAGTGAGTTAGTTGCATTGTTGGGTTCCATATTATCTTACAAAGCCAGATTATAGAGGCTTGCAGGAGCTACTTCAGAGGTTTAGTATAGGTTACACAAGGCTAATACTCTTCTTTACTCGGGTAGTTGAAAAGAGGGTTCTCGCGAACTCTAGAATCTAGTATTGTAGTCCAACCCTAAGACAGATAGCCCCACTTCCTTAAATCATCGGTACTATCCATTAGTTTGGTTCCACCGTCGTGGATCAAAATAACTTTGGTGGCAATATCCAATACGTTTCGGTAATCGTGGTCGGTAATAATGAAGCCTTTTTCTTTGCTTCGTTCTTGTATTCTGTCTTTTATCTCATCCTTATATATCGGAGCTATGCCGTTGAATGGTTCATCTAGTAGGGAAAATTCGTTGTGGGAGTAAATGATGAGTAAAATCTCTAAAGCTCTGCGCTCACCGCCTGAAAGCTGTTTGCTTTTCTTGCTTAGATGGGATTTAACCAAACGGTGGTTTTTGACTATTTTTGCTTGGGTTGGTTCACAGACTATGTTGATAACGTTAGCAATCTTCAGATGACTAGGTAGATACCTATCCTGAGGTAGATAATTAATGCGCTGATTACTATCTGATACTTTATGGATGATTTTATGGTCTACTTGAACCATTTTGCTTTCCGCCGAAAGGGAGCCGAAAATTATCTTCAGCAAAGTAGACTTGCCGGAGCCATTGCGCCCTAGTAAACCAACTATTTCTCCTTTTTTGCAAGAAACAAACACATCAGTCAGAACTTGTTTGGTGCCAAAGCTTTTTATGATGCTGTCAGCGCGTAGCTCGCTCACAGTAACAATGTTGCTAGACTAAGAATAAGCGCATGAACAATGCAAGCAATCCACAACGCTATTTTACTAATGCCCAAATTGTAGTAAAAATAATATTCATGAGCATATCTAAGCTCGTAGATAAAAAACTGGAACAGCGGAAGAATAAACAGATAGGCAAGTCCTGCATTAGTACCAATTGGCTTTCCATTTATACTATGCCCAATAAACCCCAGCAACACTGAAATAATGATAGCCGGTAGCAGAAACTTTTTCTGGAATATGAAGATATAATAGGCCTTTTTAACAAAGCTACTCATTTCCTACATCGCGCTTTTCACCTTCTTGTACTAGCGGTTCATCTTCGTACTTAGTGCGGTACTTTTCGTAGAGTCTCTGTTGCAGGGCGGGAAGAGTGACTTCCCGTCCGTCAATAAAGGCGTGGGTTACAATATTAGTCCGCATATCCAAAGCATCGCCTTCGGAAACAAACAGTGTAGCACTTTTACCTTCTTCTAGTGTACCATAGCGGTCGGCAATACCGAGTATTTGAGCATTATTTTGGGTAATGAATTGCAGGGCTGCTTCTTTATCTCCTCCACTATGAGCCACGGCTGTTCCCGCCAAGAAGGGGAGGTTACGAGAGCTAGCATTCATACCCCTTTCGTAACCTAAACCTACCGTTAAGCCAGCTTTTTGTAACTCATAGGGTAGCGCATAAGGTAGATTTACCGGATTATCTGGGTGGTTGGGCAGAACATGGGTATTGCTAACGATTACCGGAATATTATGGGCTTTCAAAAAGTCTTTCACCATCAGGGCACCAGATCCACTAACTAACACAATTTTTTTTACTCCTCTATTTTCGGCAAATCGGACACTTTCTATAATTTGCTTCGCCTCATTTGCATGGATATGTAGGGCTTTAGAACCATCAAATAGCCCTGCTAGAGCTTCCAGTTTCAAATTTGACTCCTGCGGTTGCTCCACTTCAAGGTAAGCAGTGGCATCAGCAAAGAGGTTATCTAGCATTCGGCGTTGCTCATCATACTGCTCATTCTTTACCCGCTTCACAGTGAAAGTGGAAAAATCAAACTCTCGACGAAAGCGTCCGGGCCAATTCAAGTGCAGGGCATCATCAGGCTGTACTACGGCATCTTCCCAGTTCCAGGCGTCTAGTTGCATTACTGAAGATGTGCCAGGAATCATCCCACTCTGTGGAGTAGATTGAGCTAGTAATATTCCATTGAACCGTAGCGTAGGAATAATCTCTGAATCGGTATTATAAGAAATCAGTGCCCTCACATTAGGGTTGAGCGTGCCCTGTTCAGCATCGTCTACGGTAGCACTCACGGCACCAATTTCTTTCAACCCGACGGTGGTATTAGGTAAGATAAAACCAGGGTAAATATGCTTTCCCGATACGGATAGGACACTATATTCAGAAATATCCATTCCTTCTACTACGCTGGCTTCAGCTACCATCTCAATTTTTCCATCCCGAAAAGCCACTGCCCCATTCTCAATAACTTCGCCATTGCCAATATGGATAGTTGCCCCAGCTAGAATGATAGGTTGCGACTGTGGCTCACCCGGAGGTGGCACCTGAGCCCAAGTAGTCAGGCTGATTAGTGAAAGAGAGAAGAGTGCTATAAAGTATTTCATAATATTTCTTAGTTGAGGGGTAAGGTTGAGACGCAAGATATTGCGTCTGTACTATCAGCGAATATGTTCCGTATGACCAAAGCCAATGTCTTCGCAGTGGAAGAGTTGGCGGATGGTGCGACTAGCAGCTTGAGTGGAAGCTCCGTTTTGTTTCACCGCTTGCATTTTTTGAACTAAGCGAGCCCGTTCTTGAGCTATCCACGCTTGCTTTTCTGCGTCCGCTTTCTGGTCGTAGTAGATTCGTCCGTCTACCATCGTTTTCTCTGCTTTAGCGTAAACCGATAGAGGGTTATCCGACCAAAGTACCAAGTCGGCATCTTTACCTACTTTAATGCTACCCATACGATCATCCAGGTGCAGTAGTTTGGCTGGGTTAAGGGTAACCATCTTCCAGGCATCTTCTTCAGCCATACCACCGTACTTGATAGATTTGGCTGCTTCCTGATTAAGACGACGAGCCATTTCCGCATCATCAGAGTTGATAGCGACCGTTACGCCTGCCATGTTCATCAGGGTAGGGTTGTAGGGAATAGCGTAGCGTACTTCAAACTTGTAAGCCCACCAATCGGCAAAGGTAGAACCACCAGCTCCGTGCTCTGCCATCTTATCTGCTACTTTATAACCTTCCAGAATGTGGGTGAATGTGTTCACATTAAAGTTAAACTGCTCAGCTACTTGCATCAGCATATTAATCTCGGACTGAACGTAGGAGTGACAAGTGATGAAGCGTTCGCTATTGATAATTTCAGCCAGGGCTTCCAATGCTAAATCGCGACGGGGGGCGGGAGTTTGCGCTTTTTGGCGGTTAGAGAGAGCTTCGTATTCAATCCAGGCCTGATCATATTCCTGAGCGCGAGTAAAGGCATCCATATAAACTTGCTCTACTCCCATCCGAGTCTGCGGATAGCGGATAGAGTTATTGTTGCTAGAACGCTTTACATTTTCGCCCAGAGCAAACTTGATGTATTCGTCAGCTCCATCAATTAGCATATCTTGAGGAGATGCTCCCCAGCGCATTTTTACGATAGCCGACTGCCCGCCAATGGGGTTGGCAGAACCGTGTAGCAGTTGAGCAGCCGTTACGCCTCCCGCTAACTGGCGGTAAATATTAATATCGTCTGATTCTACCACATCTTTCATGCGTACCATTGATGAGTTAGTCGCCACATCGTTCACGCTGGACAGGGCAATATGAGTATGCTCGTCAATGATGCCGCTGGTTAAGTGCTTATCAGTCCCATCAATCACGGTAGCTCCGTCAGTTGATAAATTCTCACCTACTTCAGCAATCTTACCATTGCGAACGAGCACATCGGCATTCCCCAGGATTCCTTCTTCTTCGTTAGTCCAGACGGTAGCATTTTTAATCAGGTAGGTTGAGGCGTTGGGTATTCGCTGCTGATTGCCGTAGGGTAGAAAAGGGTAAATAATTTCAGCCAGTTCATCGGTAGAAATAGATTCTTCGGTATCAGTATTATTTTTTTCTTCCAGTGAATTTTGATAGTTAGCTTCCCAAGAAACCCACTCACCATTGGGTAATTGTCCTCGCCCTTGAAATTTTTGATTCTCAATCCAACCCGAGAGGCGAACTCGCTCGCTTTTTTCAGAATCAGGTGCAAATGCTAAGGTTATCGCTTCTTCGGTCACAGTTGACGAGATAGCTATTTTGGTAGTGTCATCGGGCGTAATCTGGAACTTTAGCTTGCCTGGCTTACCGCTTACTTGAAGTGGGTACGTCTCATCGCCAACGGCCAAGGTATATTCGCCTCGCAGATCGTTCTTCTCTATCTCATTGATAACGAAAGCTTTACCCTGAATCCAATTCTCGTAAATCATTGCATCATTCTGAAAAATATTGCCGGACGTGATAATGAAATTAGCCACCCTTCCCGCTTGCAAGCTACCTAACTGGTTGTCGGCCTGGATAAGCTGGGCGGGCGTGTAAGTGAGAGCTTTTAGAGCTGCATCTTCTGGTAGTCCGTACTGTACGGCTTTACGCAGATTCTTTAAAAAAGTCTTATCGTCTTTATTACCATCTGAAGTAATGGTAAATGGAATACCTTCTTGGGCGAGCATTCCCAGATTAGCCGGAGCTAGCTCCCAGTGCATCATATCCGCTAAGGCTACGTTTTCGGCATCGTAAGGGTCGTCTACATCGTAAGCATCTGGGAAGTTAACTGGAATAATTAGGGGAGCATTAGTTGCTTTTATTTCCGCGAGGCGTTGGTACTCGTTTCCATTACCACGAATAATATATTGCTTACCAAATTCATCGCCTAATTTATCAGCACGAAGGGTTTGTACCCAGCCAGGGGCATCAAATATTTGAGGTAGGTCTTGCAGTGCAATCCAAGCTTCTAATGATTGGTCAGCATAATCTTGATTATTTTCGGATTGATACCAATCGGCATCTAAGTACGTTTGGCGCAGCAGGGCGATAAAGCCCATTTTAGAAATTGGGTAATATTGCTGAGAGCTTCCTTTGCCAAAAGAGTAGTGAGCTGCGGCTTTTGGTAGCAGTACTGCTTCATTGGCTGAAATGTCCGTGAGAGAAACTAACGCTGAAGAACCTCGGGCTAGTCCGTCCCGCTTATTGGTCAGTACCGCCCCAAAACCGGCTTTACGATATGATGCCGCCTGTTCGCCTTTCAGGGTAAAGTCATTGGCGGCATCGTACTGCGACTTAATGGCATCATTCTGGCTGAAGGGTCCTTTGGTTTGAGGGCCGAGTTTTTCGGCAGCCCCCCATCTAAAACCTGATGACTTCTGAACTTCGGATAAGCCATAGTGGCTGTATAAGTCAATGAAGCTAGGGTAAATGAATTTTCCTTGGAGGTCAATTGTACGGGTACCTGCTGGGGTTTGCACAGTTGTACCTACGGCTTTTACTAAGCCATCTTCAATCAGTAGGGAGGCATTTTGCAAAGTAGTTTGATAGTCAACCACCACCGTTGCATTAGTAAGCAGGTAGCGTTCAGGTCGGTCGTCGCGTACATCGTTGACGGAGTAGATTTCGTCTTGGGCGAAGCCGGGCAAACAAAGCAACAACCCGAATAAGCCAGTTAGCCAAGTGAGGTTTTTCATAGATTAGATAGAAAAGCAGTGAAAAATTGATTCCCGACCATGAGCCAGGGCTGATAGATGATAGTAGATAAATGAACGGTGCTGGTTAAGCTAAGGTCAATCGCTATCTTAACGGTTACTAATTAAATATAAACCTGAAAGTTACGCAAATTGCCGTAGAAAATAAGGGCGGAGGGGTAAATAACTGTAGGTTCTTTCTCCTGATTGGAAAATAAGAAAGCACCTTGCCAAGGCGTGGTGCTTAATAACTGCTTATAGGAATTTTTACACAGTTTAAAGAAGTAAATATCAGGGCTGGGGAGTGTCATCCTCTAGTAAAGAGATGTAAAAAAATGTCATCAGTCGTATATTTGTAGTACCATGCCTACTGAATCGAGCCTAAAACCTAAGAAGCTAGAGATTTATCCACTACAAGTAGACGGTGAACTACAGTCCTCCCAACTAGCCTCCTTTTCCCGGCGGATGAGTGCTTTCATCCTCGATTGGATTATCATTGTATTGTGTACTGAGATGATGGCACTTATGCTACCTTTGGCACTGATCTTCTGGCTTATTCGCGGCAGGGCAAAAAAATCGTTACGGAAGGGGCAACGGTTGATGAAGCGAAGCGTGCTACTAGCCGATCGGCAAATTGCTTCGTTTGAAGTAGATGTAAAAGTGCGTCGGCGTTTCACTCGCTATATGGTCGTGTATTTATATATACTTATGTATCTTCCATTAGTATTGGGGGCAGGTTTATTAGTTAGCTGGATTTTCAGCCTGATGAGCCCTGAACAATTCGGGGTTATTACTGAGGAAGCTAACCAGGTTTTCTCGTCAGTCTTCCAGCCTATTAACAACCTGAATGATGCATTTGATTTGCTCATACGGTTTTTGGGGGCATTTCTGTACTTTGGGCTATTTACTTGGCAGTGGGATGGGCAGACACCGGGAAAAAGGTTACTGCACATTAGAGCAGCAAAAATTAATGGTGCGCCCTTCACATTTTGGTCAAGTTTAGAACGGGCTACTGGTTACACTTCCTCTGCGGCCTTTTTACTTTACGGTTTTTTTCAATGCCTTTGGGATCGTAATCGGCAGACTACTCACGATAAAATTTCGGAAACCGTCGTGATTGAAGCTTAGGTTGATTCAACTAATAATACAAGAATTCTACTTTGTCGACATTTAATGGACTAGTGTACAGCTAGTAGTTAGCAAAAATTAATTGAAATGTTGTTGACAGCCAACCATCTACTATTTGCTAGAATCTTAGAATCTCTCAATTCATTCTCATAAGGAAAGTATTTATCAAAAGCACTGGTAATGAACTTGGAGAAAGAATAATATTTTTTTTTGTAAAACTTGTACTTTAATACTATATGAAATACTAAATACACTTAAATGGGTGATTTTTCTCACACCTGAGAATACCATCGGCTTTAAAATAGCCTGATGACCTGACCAAGGGATGACATTATTTAGTAGATGGAAAATTAAACTATTCCAAGAAACTAGACACTTGTCTTTGGAATACATTGTACTATTAGTCAGAGTCACCACGAAGCTACTTCCTAATCTGCCCTCATAGCTGTTACAAATCATCAGATTTACTTACAGGCGTAGAATACGACTTGGTTTCTACCGAATTGTTGACATACTCGCACCAAATTTGTCCTTATAAGGTAGTATTGTACTCTTACTTAAACCTTTGCAAACTAGGTAGTCGCTTTGAGTATAGGTTCTCGGTAGCTAATGAGTTTTAAGAAAGCTCAATTACCCTCTGTCTAAAATAGGGAGACTATATCAATCAGCGAACAGACATTCAGAAAAACAATAGCAGCATGATTGAAATGAGAGCCCATACAATGGCTAACCACTTCGAAGCGAAAAGCGTTAATTTTTACGAAGCTGATCTCATAATGCGGCAGCAAGATATTTTCCGGCTGGCGATGGAACGTGCGCCTATTGGAGAAGCATTGCTAGCTCCCGACGGTCGATGGCTCAAAGTAAATCAGGCTCTCTGCAACATTGTTGGCTACACTGAGTGTGAATTGCTCAGCACAGACCTTCAATCCATTACTCATCCTGATGACTTAGAGAGTGATCTTGAATTTATCAGTCGGCTTCTGGCGGGAGAGATTGAAACATATAATTTGCATAAGCGATACTACCACAAGAGTAAGAAAATTATCTGGGCTCAGCTTACAGTTTCTTTAGTGCGAGACGAGGAGAAACGACCGCTATACTTTATCGCCCAGTTGCAGGATCGTACCAAAGAATATGAGGCTGAACAAAAACTAAAACGTGCTTACTCTGAGTTAGAGGAATTTTCTATGAGACTCTCGCATGACATCCGTAGTCCATTAGAGTCTTCATTACGGGTATTGCAGTTTACCAAACTGAGCTTAGCTGATGAGGATATTGAGCAAGCCAAGGAAACTGTAAAGATTGTTGAGAATCAGATTACCAAATTAGGGGGGCTAGTTAACGATATTTTGGCAATTAGAAAGCTACAGTTGACAGAGGAGAACAATACCTTAGTGAGCCTGCCTATTATTGTGGAAAATGCCTTGGAAAAGTTTAGTCACATGGATCATTTTGAGCGGTTAAGCATCAATAGCCATTTCATGTACACTGAATTGATTAAGACTAAGAAAGCAGCAATTACTTCTATTTTAGAAAACTTGATTTCTAATGCCATTAAGTATCAGGATTTAGCCGAAGAGCAATCTTGTATTGATATTGAGTGCTTTGAGAAAGATCAGCAAATTGTAGTTCAAATATCTGATAATGGCTTGGGTATCAATAAACGATACCATGACCGGATCTTTAGAATGTTTCAACGTTTCCACGGCGGTACGGCACAAGGTTCCGGCTTAGGTCTGTATTTTATCAAGAAAAACACCGACTCTATCGGAGGTACTGTTGAATTTATCCCACTAGAGAATGGTAGCCGATTCCGCCTTACAATTCCGAAAGGCTGAAGAGAAGCAGTTACTTAAAACACCTGTTCGGCTACGCGGCGTACCATTTCTGATTTGCTCATGGTGTAAAAGTGTAAGCAAGGCACTCCCGCCGCTTTTAGCTCCCGGCATTGCTGGGCGCACCACTCAATACCCACTTCACGAGCTTGTTTGTTATCTTTACACTTAGCTACTTCTTTGCATAGTGCTTCAGGAATATCCAAAAAGAAATATTTGGGCAGAGCAGTAAGGTGTTTGACCGTTGCCAGTGGTTTAAGACCCGGGATAATAGGAACATTGATACCATTGGCTCTACAGAGCTCCACAAAATTGAAATAGGCTTGATTATCAAAAAACATCTGGGTCACAATAAACTCAGCGCCTGCTTCTACTTTCTTTTTTAGATACTGTAAATCCGTATCCAGATTAGGTGACTCGAAGTGCTTTTCCGGATAACCAGCCGCACCAATACAAAAGTCGGTAGGAGTGACTGCCTCTTCGTAGAGGTATTGCCCTTCGTTCATAGCAGTAATTTGCTCGATCAGCTCGTTAGCATGGCAGTATCCCTCGGGGTGAGGAACAAAACCGGGTTCACTTTTTATAGGGTCGCCTCGTAGTACCAGCATATTCTGAATGCCCAGAAAGTCTAAATCAATGAGCATATTCTCTGTATCTTCCTTGGAGAAACCTCCGCAGATGACGTGGGGCACAGTATCTACATTATAGCGGTTCTGAATAGCAGCGCAAATGCCTACTGTACCGGGGCGTTTGCGGGTCACGTATTTCTTCAGCATTCCATCTCCTATCTCCTTATAGACATACTCTTCACGGTGGTAGGTTACATCAATGAAGGCGGGGTTAAACTCCATCAGTGTATCAATATGCTGAAAGAGGGTGTGAATATCTTCACCTTTTTTAGGAGGTAAAATTTCTATGGTAAATAGCGTATCAGTCGCCTGCGCAATATGTTCAGTCACTTTCATAGCGCAAATATAGCGGGAATAGTATTACCGTGGTATGGTGCTGGAGTGTTTTAGTGTTATGGTGTTCTTGTTTTGAGTTCTGAGTTCAAAGCTCTGAGTTTAGTACTTTTGAACACTTGAACACTTGAACACTTGAACACTTGAACACTACATTAAAGCGTAGTGATTGAATCCATCAGCTTTTTTCGGTAAGATTGACTTACAGGAATGATTTTATCGTCAATTTGCAGATTACCTTGATCGATATTAGTGATTTTTCCGACCTGGATAATGAAGGAACGATGAACCCGAAGAAACTGATTTGGAGGTAAAGTTTCTTCTACTGACTTGAGAGTAGCGTAGACAGTATACAGTTTTTGAGGGGTTTTTACTCTAACATAATCACCAAATGCCTCAATCCAGTGAATGTCTTTTAGGTCAAATTTGACCAGCAAGGAATCAATTTTTAGGTAAATATGCTCAGAAGAAGCAGAAGCAACCACAGAGCTATGTTTCTGTTGGCACTTGGTCTGTGCTCGTTGTACAGCTTGGAGGAAACGGGCGTAGCTAGCTACCGGTTTGAGCAGATAGTCGGTTACTTCGTATTCAAATGCATCTAGAGCGTACTCTTTCTTACTGCTGATAATAATAATTTGTGGCTTAGGCGAAAGCGTTTTAATTAGCTCTAGCCCCGTCATAGTGGGCATTTCTACGTCTACAAAGAGAATATCAACGGGGTGTTGCTGGAGATAATTTGTGGCTGCTACAGGATCATGAAATGAGCCTTTCCACTGTAGAGCATCAGTCTTTTGTACCAACGACTCAAAGATTTTTAAGGTCATGGCATCGTCGTCTACTACTATACAACTCAGTTTCGGCTCAGCACTCATTGTTTCAGTTAGATTGTTCTATTACTTAGTATACGCAATTTTTGGATAGATAGGTTAGTATGAATTTCTTTATTCACTCTGTAATTTTTGAAGTTGTTGTTCTACTTGAACAATCGCTTGCTGAGTTTTTTCTGCTAACTGATGAATCATAGCTTGGTACGCTGGACTGTTTATTGGCTGCGCTTCACTTTCTAAGTGGTCTAGTATCCGCGTGATGGGGGCAGACCCAATATATTGAAAGCTGGGTTTGGCTTTGTGCACAAGTTTACGAAGCTGCTCCCAGTCGTTGTCTTGCCAAGCCTGATTGATTTTCTGGATAGCCGTAGGAGCTTCTAGTGTAAAAGTATTCATCAGATCAATCATTGTTTCGCTCGTATTATCTGTGATCTGGCGAAGATAAGTGAGATCTACTAAAGGATAAGAAGCCTGTCGGTCTAAAAAGGTGATTTTCTTCCGAAGAATATCCGGTAGTATCGGTTTAGACAGTAAGTGAAATAAATTGTCGGTACAAAATGGTAAAACTGATGAATTGGCATTACCTGACAGAACGATAACCGGCATCGCTAATTTTTCTTGTTGCATAGCTTTAAGCACTGCCTCTCCATCCATTACAGGCATCTGATAATCTAGTATCAGTAAATCGTAGCTACCCTGCCGGATGTGTTCCAAAGCCTGTTGTCCATTGACTACTACCGTAGGGTGTAAGCCCCATTGGAGTAGTAGTTGACTAACTACCTTCTGGTTGATTGGGTCATCTTCAGCAACGAGTACTGTACGGATATGATGAAAAGTAGGGGTAGTTTCTTCAAACTCAATTTCGGGCATAGTGCCTACGGAAAGAGGTAAATCAACAGTAATACCAGTGCCTTGGCCGGGATAACTGACTATGTTCCAAGTTCCTTCCATCTGGTTAATAAGCTTTTTTACGATGCTTAAGCCTAACCCGGTACCTCCGTACTGCTGGTGGATTTTGGCATTTGCTTGTACATATGGGGTGGCAATTTTCTTTTGCTCATCTGGGGTCATACCGATGCCGGTATCTTTTACCGTAAGACGAAAGTAAGATTGGTCTTCATCAGAAGCAGTTTCTGTCATTTCGGCAGATACAGTAACTTTGCCCTGATAGGTAAATTTGGTTGCGTTCCCTAGTAAATTGTATAGTATCTGAGCTAGGCGAGTAGCATCACCAATCAGGCAGTTGGGTACATTGGGAGCAATACTGATAGAAAGAGATACGCCTTTCTCTTGACAGGCAGGGCGAAATGTTTCAGTAGTGTTCTGAACTAAGGGTTTTACTAGAAATGGGTCAAGAGCAAGCTCAACTGCATCGTTTTCTAGCCTAGACCAGTCCAGTACATCGTTAATAATAGTAGCCAGATGACGAGCGGTGGCTTCTAATGCTTTAGTAGAAGCTTTGGTAGCTGGCGTAGCCTGCTGACTTAGTAAATGGGCTAATCCCACAATACTATTCAGTGGGGTTCGCATTTCATGGCTCACCTGGGAGAAAAAGGCGGTTTTCATCTGTTCTATCCGGCGCAGTTCCTCATTATGATACTTGAGCAATTTCTTTTCTAAAACCGCTGCTTTTTGTTGAATCCGTAGGTACTCACCAGCAATAGCTTGATCGTTGCGTTCTTGTTGCCAAGGTTGAAGGTAGGAGTAAAACTCAGTGAGATCATAAATGAACCACTTTAGCTCATTGGCTGATTGTCGTTTAATATAAAAATTGTAGTAGCCCTTGCGGCTCATCAGCTCGGTTTCTATACATAGGAAGCTTATATCCTCTCCTATAGGTAATTGCAAAAATGTATCTTGCATCGCCTCCATAAAAGGTACCTGCTCATAGAGTGAGCCAGAGATTGGGGCAGCAAATAAGGTGTGACATGAATTCTGCACTCGTCCCTGGTTATCAAAGATTACATATTGGGATCGGTGATGAAAATAAGCCAGCTTTTCCTCTACAATGGAGTTATTCATACCATTCTTTTCGCTAGTTCGGTAAAAATCGCATCTACATTTTCGCCGGTTTTAGCACTAGATAGTGCGAATGGTTCTAAAGGTAATTGTTTTACTATATCAGTCCGTTCTTTTTCGGTGAACAGGTCTTTTTTATTGCCGATTACCAGCATTGGCACGTCGGGTAAGCTTTTTTGCAGGTTGAGTATCTCAGTGTCTAATTTTTGATAGGTATTGGGACGAGTAAGGTCTACTACGTAGATCACTCCGTGAGCACCTAGTTTGTACGACTGAGGAACTTTCTGGTGAGAAGTCTCCCCAGCTATATCCCAAATAATCATGGAGATCTCACAAGTAGGTAAAGCCACTACTTTCTTCTCAATATTTACCCCGATAGTAGTATTATATTGGTTAGAAAATTTTTGATAAACAAAGCGACGGGTGAGCGAACTTTTACCTACTCCGTAGTGCCCGAGTAATATAACTTTCTTGCTTATGGTCATAAGTTAGTTTGGGAAAAATATTGCCGGAGGGGGTCTGATAAATAATCTTCTGCGCTCGTAGTAGCCGATGTGGTATTAACAACTTTGTGGACAAAATCCAGTACCAGATCATCGATTTTTTGCTTGAAGGCTTCATTCATCGCTCCTGATACAGTTACCGCTACGTAGAAAGTCTGAAATTTCTTGAGCAGAATTTTATAGGTTTCATACTCTATGGTTTGCAGGTCCTGGTGTTCTTTCGCAAAAGCCTCTTTGGCAAATCCTCGAATAGCGGTCATCATCCCAGCAATCATATCGCGATCCATAATATTCTGACGGGAATAACTACCCAATAATACGCTTGAGTGTTGCTTGATTACAAATACTTCCTGAATCATTGGCTCCATCGCCTGAGCGACAATTTCTTTTCCTAATGACTGTCCGGTAACCCAAGATTTAAGACGGCGCACCCACATCTCCCAGGAAAATGCCTGCTCTAATTGTTGGTCAATCTTTTCAGACAAGGCTGACAACTCGACCACAATATATTTTTTAATGAGCTTGCCTATGATTGGGTAGAGGGCATCAATCATCATATCTTGCGACTCGCGGATTTGTACAGACACCGCTCTGGCAATAGCTGGCCCAAATATTTCTGGAAAGTTCTTTTTTAGATAAGATATTTTATCATCTACAATGGGATCTACTTTTACCTCTAGGCGTTGGCGGGTGTTAATATCCTGATGCAGCTCATTTACTGTTTGCGATAACTGCTGATGATCCCGGTGTTCTTTCTCGAGAAGAATATCTCGCAATCGCTGAAATAGCTCATCTTTTTGCTCTACCATAAGTACAAAGTTAGTATCGCGGATAAAGTAAACTACAAAATTGGGTTGTTTCTTACAACAGCAAGGAAGACTTAGTTACGAATTTTCGTTTCGGCCTTTTTGTAACCTCTTGCCTAAATCTTCAAACATTTTTCCGAGGTCAGCATTGCTAGGTACATTTCCTTCCATTTGGCCAAACCGTTGTAGTGTATCTTCTTTTATGTCCTGCAGCTTTTGAGTAGTTTCTTGTTGTAACTGCTGAATCGTTTTTTCCAACTCTTGACGTACTTGGCTCATTTGCTCATCCAAGGCTTGTCGGTGTTCGCGAATAGAAGTTTTCACTTGATCAAACTCTTCTTGGATCTCACTAATTGTATCTCCGAAGATAATATCCTTAATAGCATCAATCTTGGGATCACTGGTTTTGGGTGGTTTTGCTGATTTTTTATTATCACTCATGGTATTAGTAATTAATAACTTGCAAAAAGGTTGATTTACAGGCCAATTAGCTTCCTCAATGAATTTTCGTCTACTTGACCGGAAGGGTAGAACTTCTGTGCTTGCTGAAAATCTTTTAGAGCTTGTTCGGTAATTTTATTAAAGATACCGTCGAGGGGAATATCATGTCCGTGCTGGCGCAGCAACTGCTGAAGCTCCCATACCTCTGCGTTTTTATCGCCTAACTTTAATCCGACCAAAGACTGGCGGTGGAGTAGCCGAAATGACTGAGGACTAAGACCTTCAATTTCTATAATTTTAATCTCCTGATTGGTAAATCCTTCGCCCTTGAGTTGCTGGGAGCGGACTAGTTGCCCTTCCAGATATGCCGTAGTTTGCAATAACTGCTGGTAGTAGCGTAGTGCTTTAGTAGCTTCTGTATTTTCCTGATCAGGAAAGCGAACGTCTATCTGCTGGTTGTACCACATTTGACGGGCAAATGCGCCAATCTCGTATACGTTTTTGTAGTAACTCTGTAAAACTTCAGGGTTATGATAGTGCACATCGATACTATCATTGGCTGGATAATCATAATCTGCCGGAGGGTGAAAACGGCGATACTTCTGATACTGATAATAAGCTATTATCGGCAACGTAATGATCAATATCAGAAGTGCGAGTCGTTTCATAGGTCGGGCTGTAGTCTGTTTTTCGTTTATCGAGCGTTCTGCCTCACATATCTAGGAGAATGGTAGGTTTACCGAATAAAAAACTAATACTTCTTATAATTTATGAATATAGCATAGTTGAAGTTTTATGACTAACAAAGCAACAATGTTAAATAAAAAAATCATTCTATTAAAGCTACCATGAGAGTAAGTATTTTTATTGATTTTTTTACGGTTGTAAATCCTGGGTTATCATTTTTATCGCTTATTAATCAAGATTTACCTATTATTTTTGGTGTCGCTATCTATTCCTTTTTTAATTCTTTCTGGGGGTTAGTTGTAATAACTTTGATTGGTACAGCCACCATGCTTTGGTTACGCTGCTACTATCTGAGTGAAAAGGTCATTCACTGGGTGCGTTCCCCAAAGCAAGAAAGGCAAAATGAAGAACTTAACCGCACGACTCCTGCTATTTCTCCTGCAAAAAAGCTAGTGCATGATGAGGAGCAACAAATACCTTCTATAACTAAGCTTCATGAGGAACTAGAAAGGGCTAATCAAGATATTGAAATCTTTCTCTACAAAGCGTATCACAATTTTCTCGGACCCATTGCTACCATTCGGGGGGTATGCAACGTAGCGGTGTTAGATGGGCAAGAAGAGAATGCATCTGCGTATTTTGGTCAAGTGAAACAGGTAGCTGAATCTATGCAGACCATGCTGGAGAAATTACTGCAGATATCAGTAATTCATAATCATAATATTAATATACAATCGGTGGAGCTCGATTCATTCTTTGAAGAGCACCAAAGTCAGCAACCACATTTTCCGGAAAGTATTCAGGCCTATTTTTGTACTTCCTCCCTAAATGGCATCACAGTGCATACTGATACTTTTCTGTTAACTACGATTATCGAGAGAATTGTTACGAATGCTCATCGGTTTCGTTACCCTAAGCCTCGTACACTGACTGAGATTTTCGTGAAATACCAAGAGACTCCTAGTTACGATGTGATCTATTTAAAGGAGTTTGGCTTGGAATTGCCTAATGATACATTAGAACATTTGTTCACAATGTTTCACCGAAGTAGTGCTAAGCCTGATGACCACGGATTAGGGTTTTATGCTGCCCGCTATGCTGCCCGCCGAGTAGGGGGTGATGTTAGTATTGAGTCAGGGAGTGGATATATTACTTTCTGCATTCAGCTACCTCGTAAAGTCAACTATACGGTAGAATCCAATATATTTAACCAGATGTCAGAATAGTGTAACCTGTTCCAGCTCCTCTAACGTTACTTGGTAAAATTCTTTATGAATATCAAAAGGTTTTACGCCTTTATCGCGGGTGATCAATTGATAGCTGCCATCCTCCTGCATCAGGTAGGAATTTACGTTATCGCGTAAATTGTACGATAAAATGTTTATTGCCTGCTTTTTTACGGTAGGATTTACTGCTAAAAACAGGGATTCCAACCGACGGTCAAAGCTTCGAACCATCACATCGGCACTACCGCTGTATATCTTCGGTTCGCCATTATTGTGAAAGTAATAAATGCGGGAGTGCTCCAAAAAATCGCCTACGATGGATCGAACGGTAATATTTTCGCTTAAATTTTTACGACCTGGTCGTAGACAGCAAATGCCCCGCACAATAAGTTCAATAGGTGCTCCTTGCTGGGAAGCCCAATATAATTCGCTGATAATTTCTCGATCTTCTAAAGAGTTAATTTTGATGGCAATGCCTGAAGGAATGCCCTTTTTAGCATTCTCTGCCTCTCGGCGGATTAGGGAAATTAACTGTTCTCGCATGTCGCGGGGGGCAGTAATCAGGTACTGATAGTCAGTAGGCGATGAGTGCCCGGTAATTACATTGAAGAATTCAGATACATCGTGCGCATATACTTCATTGGTGCTGAGTAAGCCCAGGTCAGTGTAAAGCTTAGCAGTCTGCTCATTGTAGTTACCACTCGACATGTGTACATAACGGGTTACTTTCTTTCCGTTTTTACGCACAATCAGTAGTAACTTGGTGTGAGTTTTAATACTACTAACGCCATAAATAACGAAGCACCCTGCTTTATGCAATCGTTGGGCTTCCCGCATATTATTTTCCTCATCGAAACGAGCTTTTAACTCAAACAATACCGACACATGCTTTCCATTTTCAGCAGCTTTGAGTAATGCAGCCGTAATCCGCGACTCAGAAGCTAGGCGGTAAATTGTTAGTTTAATAGCCAGTACGTCAGGGTCTTCAGCTGATTTTTCAATGAGGTCTAGTAGAGGCTCAATATCATTGTAGGGGTGATGCAGTAGAATATCGCGGTGCTTGAGTACCTCAAAAATATCTTCAGTGCCCATTTCAGGGTAAGTAACGGGCGGTACAGGCGGGAGAGGTTTAGGCACCCGATTACGAAAATCAGGGTGTTTTACAATCTGCCAGAGTGAAGTGAAGTCGAGCAGCCCGCCGGGTTCTACCTCAAATAAGTTGTCTTTATCAATATTCCAACGGTTAACAAGCTGGCGCATCATCCAGCTACTATACCCACTTTCGGCTTCTATCCGTACTACCCGACCGGTCTTGCGGGTTTTTAGTTTTCGCCGTACTTCTTCCACAAAAGAGGATTCTAGGTCATCACTTTCATCTAAAGTGAAGTCTCCATTACGGGTGATACGGAATAGGTTGATTGACTGGATATCGATATTGCGAAATAGACGGCCAACGTAGGTGCGGACAATTTCTTCAATAGGCACGAAGGTTATATGATCGTCGTCGTCGGACTCGTAAAAACGGGGCAAGTTCTGAGGTATCTGGACGAATGAAAGTTTCTTATTATCTTTTTTATCGTCGGATTCACGAGATACTACTCCAAAAACCAGTAGCTTATTCATTAATGTTGGAAATGCATGGTAGCTATCGTAAGTCATGGGTGTAAGCATAGGGTAGATTGTGAGATTGAAATACTCTTCCAGATGCTTACGTTGTTTTTCCGTTAGCTTTGATACATCCTTTACAATGCTGAAATGGTTTTTCTCAAACTGTGGTGCTAAATTTTGGGTGTAGTAGCGATTTTGCTCCTGAAAAAATCGCTGAGTTTCTTGGAGTAATTTCTTTCGGAAGGGTTTTTCACGTAGCCCTGAGTAATCGACTCGTTCTTTGCCATAATCGATATAATTATAGAGGCTACCTATACGAATCATGAAGAATTCATCAAGGTTGGATGATGTGATGGCAAGAAATTTCAGTTTCTCAAAAATCTTCCGAGAAGGCTTTTTTACCTGATCCAGTACTCGGTAATTAAATTTGAGCCAGCTAAGGTCGCGACTAATGAAATCGCTGGTTGCAATAGAGGAAGAAACGCGGTCTTTGGCTAACATAGGCTTATACTAATTGAAGTGGGCAGTTGACAAATTATTGCATGTCAGTGTAAAAAATAGCAACATAGACATGATCATGATTTGTAACGCAAACTTACCCACTTGGTAGTGGGTTTGCAAAAAATACGATGTCAGGAAAATAAAAAAGCTATCTGCCGCAGTGACAGATAGCTTTTGATTTAATAGTTTTTTCGCTTTACTAAATATCCAAGTTAGCGTACTTGGCATTCTTCTCAATGAACTCCCGGCGCGGGGCTACATCGTCGCCCATTAGCATAGAGAACAGATGATCGGCCTCGGCAGCAGATTCAATAGTTACCAGCTTCAGGCTGCGGGTTTCAGGGTTCATGGTGGTTTCCCATAATTGTTCAGGGTTCATCTCACCCAAACCTTTGTAGCGCTGTACCGATACTGACTCTAATTTTCCTTCGCCAGCCAATTCTTTTACAGCTTCTTCTCGCTCATCTTCGGTCCAGATGTACCGCTCTTCTTTACCCTTTTTCACTAGATAGAGCGGAGGAAGGGCAATATAGAGATAACCTCGCTCAATAAGTTCTCGCATATAGCGGAAGAAAAACGTGAGGATTAGCGTTCGGATGTGACTGCCGTCTACATCGGCATCTGTCATGATGATGATTTTATGATAGCGAAGCTTCTCGAGGTTCAATGCCTTTTCATCTTCTTCCGTTCCGAAAGACACTCCCAATGCGGTAATCATATTCTTGATTTCCTCATTATCGTAGATCTTATGCTCCTGGGCTTTTTCTACGTTCAAGATTTTTCCTCGCAACGGTAGAATGGCTTGGTACATCCGCTCTCGGCCTTGCTTGGCACTTCCTCCGGCTGAGTCACCCTCTACTAGATACAGTTCGCAGTTTCCAGGATCATTGTCCGAGCAGTCAGCAAGTTTCCCAGGCAATCCGGTTCCGGTAAGCACGTTTTTGCGTTGCACCATTTCTCGCGCCTTACGAGCAGCATGACGAGCCTGCGCCGCTAAAACTACTTTGTTGATAATAATTTTAGACTCTTTAGGATGTTCTTCTAAGTAAGTAGAAAGCGCATCGCCTACACAGGATTCTACTGCTCCCATTACATCAGAGTTTCCCAGCTTAGTCTTAGTCTGTCCCTCAAATTGAGGTTCAGCTACCTTCACTGAAATTACAGCAGTAAGGCCTTCTCGGAAGTCGTCTCCACTAATATCTACTTTCACTTTGTCCAGTAACCCCGACTTATCAGCGTAGCTTTTCAGAGTACGAGTCAATGCCCGTCGGAACCCAGATACGTGAGTACCACCTTCAATGGTATTAATATTGTTGACATAAGAGACGACATTCTCGGCAAAGGAAGTATTGTAGGTAAGAGCTACTTGTACGGGGACGCCGTTGCGCTCATTGTCGATGTAGATGGGGTCAGGAATTAGCTTTTCCCGGGTGTTATCGAGATAACTCACAAACTCCAGCAAGCCACCTTCAAAGTAAAACTCATCTCTCTCGGGCTCGCCATCTTCATCTTTATCCCGTAGGTCGGTCAAGCTAATTCGGATACCAGCGTTCAGAAATGCTAGTTCGCGTAGGCGGGAAGCAATGGTTTCGTACTTGTATTCGTGAACGTCGAAGATTTCATCGTCGGGTAAGAAATGGACAGTGGTTCCGGTTCGGTCAGTTTCGCCAATGACTTTCACGTCGAAAAGGGGTACGCCGCGAGAGTACTTTTGCTCGTGAACTTTTCCTTCGCGATGTACCGTAGCCGTTAATTCTTGGGAGAGGGCATTTACGCAGGATACCCCCACTCCGTGTAATCCACCCGATACTTTATAAGTGTTTTTGTCAAATTTACCTCCAGCGTGTAGTACGGTCATTACTACTTCTAGTGCCGAACGGTTTTCTTTGGTATGAATACCGGTAGGAATACCCCGACCATCATCAGTAACGGTGATAGAGTTATCAGAGTGAATAACAACGTCAATATTGTCACAGTAGCCAGCTAACGCTTCATCGATAGAGTTATCCACCACCTCGTACACCATGTGATGTAATCCTTTGGTGTTCACGTCGCCAATGTACATGGCCGGACGTTTGCGTACCGCCTCTAATCCTTCTAAAACCTGAATATTATTGGCTGAATAATCGCCGGGTTTGACATTTGCCAAAGAATTAGTATCTGTAGTTTCGCTCATATAATGATTGGTTGTAAACAGTCAAAATTACGATAATTTTACGGTTTTTCTATCGACCGCATTGGGTTAAAATTTTAGGCAGGATACTATTGCTTACACTTAAGTTTAATTACCTGACTGTCAGTAAGAAAACAGTTTTTACTCATTAGTAAGTTCCAGCGCGGAGCATCACCAACGTACAGGCATTTATCGGTTCAATGTCTCGTTCAAGGCACAATCGATAGAATACTGAATTTTCTGTACCAGGATTAAAAATCATTCGTTTGGGTTGAAGGCTGAGCAAGTAATCGTACCATTCAGGCTGATTTTGGGAGCCAAGGTAAAGAGTAACGGTATCTATATCTTCTAATGAAGGTTTTTGCCGTAGATCAATTAGTTCCACTCCAGCAACTGAACCTTTTTTAATGCTGAGAGGAACAATAGGATGACCGTAGTCGGTGAGCATATTGGCTGCTAGATAAGCGTATCGTGACGGGTTTGTAGTAGCGCCAATAATGGCAGTTTTCTTTTTTTTGGACATAAGATTGAATGATTGATTGAGAGAATGTTTGAATGGCTTATTGCGTGGTGCTTGGAGCGAGGAGTAGAAATAAAGGTTTTTTCATGCTTCAGACCTCCCTACACCAAGCCCCTAGCTTCCAACAGCGCATTGGGGCCGCCCCGGCTGCCGCCTTGCATATTTCACATTTCTTATTTCATGTCGTCTGGCACTTTGATTTAAAAAACATATCCAATGGTAGTGCCTACGTAAAACGGAACATGAAAGCGCGACTGGTTTATTTGGCTCATGACGTCATCGTACAATGGTTGGGGCTGGTATTGGGAGTTCATTATCCGGTAGGCAATCCCCAACCCAACATATAGATCGAAGGTTAAGCCACGTCCGGCTTTGTCCTTGGGAGTGCGAGGTTGAATTAGGTCGGGGTCTTTCATTAGCCGGGTTCCTAGCAATAATGAATAAGAAATTGACTGTTCTTTCGCCAATAAAGTAGTTTGGGGGCGATCAATGGGTTGTCCTTCAGTATCTAGCTCAGCTATGTTAGCATAATGATAAAGATAGTCTAATCCTAGTTGATGACCGAAGTAGAACATCCCGGAACGAGTATCGTTATGGTAAAACTTCTGCTTTACATTGACAAAAAAGCCCCGCCGATAGGGTACGTTGTGTTCAATATCTTCATCCAGAGAAAAAAATGGGTCGCGGAATACTCCGGCTTCCACTTCATAGCCAAGCCGTTCCTGAATATGGTACTCTAGGCTAAGAGGTAGCCGATGTACTAGCAACGCTACTGGATTAATGCCTAAGATAAAATATCGCATTTCGTTGATCTTAGGAGTAAAGTAGCGTAGACTCTTCTTCTTACGGAATAAATAGTCGGGATTACGGACGGCTACGGTAGTAGTATCTTCTGAAGCGGTTGTATCAGAAGGCTTGAGGGCTTTAAAAGTCGGTTCATTGTTTTCGTACACACTTTGATAGTAACCCGCTAGTTGCCCATCGGGTTGGAAAAGCTCCCAAACCCCCACTCGCTCACCACCTTCTACCGCACCTTGCATTTTTTTAGTTCCATCGCGATAATACCCCACGTAATTCCCTGTTCCGTTAGTAAAGATAGCTTCTCCTTCCAGCGTGCCATCTTCGTAAAAATATTGCCACTTGCCTTCGCGCACACCATTGGTAAGTTTTCCTTCTACCTTACGGGAGCCATCCGGGTAAAACTCACGGTAGGTACCTTCGCCCCGATTAAAAACCGCTTCCCCCTTAAAATCACCGTTGCTGTGGTAGAGTTTCCAGTAGCCTTCTCGCACGCCGTCGCGTTCAGCTCCTTCGGCACTGATATTTCCGTTTTCGTAGTAATATGTCCACTTTCCTACTGAGGAGTCATCCATAAAATCACCCACTGATGAGAGTTGCCCATTAGGATAATAAAACTTCCAAACTCCCTGCCGTTTGCCTCGCTGATAGCTTCCTATTGCCTGAGTTTTTTCATTCTCGTAATAGTGTTTCCAAGAGCCCTCTCGTGAGCCATTTACTTCTGACCCTTCTAGCTTAAGTGCGCCGGAGGTGTAGAATTCCTGGTATTTCGTAGTATCACTCTGGTAAGTAGCTTTTACTTTTACTGAGCCATCTTCGTAGTAATCTTTCCATAAACCTACCTTTTGACCTTCCGAAAACGAACCCTCTCGCTTCAGCGGGCCATTCTCGTAGTAGAACTGCCAATGGCCTGCTCGCTGACTACCATTGACTACACCCTTCATTTCTAACCGCCCATTTTCGTAGAAATACTTCCATTCTCCTTGGTTTTCTCCTTCTTGTAGTTCACCCTGCATTTTGGGCTGGCCGTTTTCATAAAAATATTCCCAATACCCATTAGGTTGATTTTGCTGATACGTACCTTTGGTTTTTATAGAGCCGTCGTAATAATACGCAGTATAACTACCTTGTAGAATGGTAGGATCTTCCTCTGTTACTTGAAAGGTTTCTTTAGGAATCTGCTGCGCCTGATCGTAGTACAGTGTTACCGTGTCTTGCCCATAACCCGGCAGCGAAACGGCTAGGTTAAACAGGATTATTATTAATCCAATAAAGATAAACGATTGCTGACTCACCATAAGGAATACAAAACCCAACAGCTAACTATGATTTTGTCGGCATAAACTTGCTCGGCTGTTTATTAAAACGCTAAAAATGACGAAAAGATTGGTGGTATAGAAGGGAAAAGTCTCGGTAACCCTACATCAGTGCATCCGATCGGGGCGAACTTCCAGATTTTGGATAATATTAGCTTCGATTTCCAGAAATTCAGCCCAACGGGCTTTTACCACCTCTTCGGGCATATATTCTTTAGCCAGCTTGATAAAGGTGACGTAGTGCCCAGCTTCTGAAGCCATCAGGTCATAATAAAATGCTTTTAGTTCTTCATCAGCTAAATTCTTCCAGAGGATTTTGAAGCGCTCGCAGCTACGGGCTTCAATCATGGCATTGATGAGCAGTTTATCCATTAGTTGGCGTTCAATGGGGCCACCCTTACGCTCGTGTTTGGCGAGTTTTATGACGTATTCATCAGTTCGCGTTCTACCTAATGTGAAACCCCGCTTGCGGATCTGCTCTAACACCCGCTGAAAGTGCTCCCACTCTTCCGCTACAATCGGTGAAAGTACATCCACTAGTTTCAGTCGATCAGAAAATTGCACAATTAGCGAAATACAAGAGGATGCCGCTTTTTGCTCGCAGTAGGCGTGGTCTACCAGAATTTCTTCCAGGTTCTCATCTGCCATAGCTACCCAACGAGGGTCGGTCGGTAGCTTCAGCTTCAGAATGGTATCTTTCTCGGCAATCATAATTCTAGCAACAACTGATTGGATAAGCGAATTTACGAAAAAATAAGTCGCCCGTCAGCAACCGAACAATAATTGGTAGTGCCGACGAAGGAAGATGGCCTATATTTGAAGAAAATTCTAAGGAGTCGACTATGATGTATTTAAAAGTACTTGACCTGCACTGTTTTTCGCTAAAGCAGCGTTGGTCTTATTGCCGGATTCGCTGCCTGATGGAGTCCAGAAAAAAATTACTATCATCCCTCATCCCTATTTTCCTGTTCATTGGTTTCGTCACTCGGGTTGGTTACGGGCAAGATCGAGTCCATCCATCGCTGCAAATGGCTGAACGTACCCGCTTTGATGCTATGATCAGTGCGGATACCGTAGCATTACGAGAGGTACTCCATCCTGATCTACTGTTCATTCACAGCAACGGGCTAGAGGAATCAGCCGATGGTATGGTCACCAGTATAGCATCAGGTACCATTGTTTATCAATCTTTTGAGCCTCGGCAATCTTCAGGAGTGCAGGTCTTGGGCGAAACGGCTTTGGTAGATGGTTTGGTACAGGTAAAAGGGCTTTACAAGGGGACGGAGTTCGCAGTAAATCTGCGTTATACCAGTGTGTACCACAAAGTACGACGGCGATGGCTGCTGATCAGATGGCAGTCGACAAAAGTGTAGAGATGCTATCGGGCTATCGATTGGTTTAGTTGCCGCACCGCATCGATTATTTCCCGGTTGGTGGTTACGACGGACTCAACAATCACGGAATACGGATCGCCATTGAAATCAAGCAATCCCTGCTTGAGTACCCCACCAGGGCGGAATTTGCTTTTAAACATACATCGATTATATCCTCTACGACAATAGGTGAGTCAAAGCAGGCTATTAGATAGTCGGTATAGCCCGTAGCGGCTAGTGCTTCGGTGGCTACTTCATCTCCCTGAATATTATCGTAACCTGCTTCAGCAAATGATACTTTCTGGTCGGCAATGATAATGGGCTTTCCCGACAATTTATAGATGCGCTGGCACAAAGCCGTATCCAGTACATTATCACTAGGCTGAAAGGAGATAACATCGCAATACTCCCCAGCAATTCGGATCAACTCGTCAGTCCATTCACGAGGTCGTCCGAAGACATCGCCCAGAAACATTAAGTTGGGAGCGTACTTCTGGTGGAGTTCGTACAAACTTTGGAGATACTGGCGATAGATAATACTGACAAATTCCGCATCATCTTTTAGCATCGTAAGATTATTGGCATCCGTATTTTCAAACGTGAGGGAGGAAAGCTTGCTAATAGTGCTGATATTTTCGCGGTATACCCGATTAAAGGTAGCAAGATCATGCTGGTACTTTTGGGTCAAAAATTCGTGATAGCGGAGGCGACCGGGAGCAGTAGGTGGAAGCTGTCGGTAAAAGCGCACCCAATTGAGTGTTTCGGTAGGGCGGTAGCGGGGTAAATCGGAGTACATTAGCCCAATTACGTTGGGGTCATCGTTGTAAACCGCTAGAGGCTGGATTTTCTGCTCAAAGAAAGCATAAGTACTGCTATCAAAAATATCGCGATAAACGGGTTCACCGTGATAACTGGCAAGTGACAGAATCTCGGTTTTTACGTAGTGTAGAATGTTGTGGTTATTATTGAGCGTATGCATCCGGTCGTAGCCAGAACTAGTAAAGCCCCAATCGGTCAGGTACCGATAGAGCACGGCATTCAACTCATCCTCTCCCAGTGTCTGTAACGTATCTATCTGCTGCTGAAGTTCGTGGATATTCAGGTGATTAAGACCCACCGGAAAAATAATAGAATCATTAGGAGCAGCTAGAAAGTAACGACCGTCTCGTTGAACAACCGTAAACGTAGTTTCCTTTTTCGGCGACTGAGCAACCGACGGAATGATTGATAGTAGGACTAAGACTGCCGTGATAATGAAAAGGGTTAATACTGTTTTATTCATTATTTGACCTTCTATGCATTTCTTCATCGGTATAGTTGCTGGTACACAGCCTGATTAGTTTTGGCTACTTGTTCAGTGATGGTCGGGTACGGTTCTCCGTTCATATCGAGCAACCCTTGCTTTAGCAGTGTTCGCAGCGGGTCGTATCGGCTTTGGTACTGACACTTTAGATACCCCAGAATGTAGGGTTCACTAATTACTTGCTTAACATATTGATCGTAGAAATCGGCCGCTCTCTTTTCGGAATGAAACTGATGCCATAAGGTGCGCGGATACTCTGGCGTATGAAATGATGCGCCGTGATCCATAATCATTACGGGTTTACCCGTTAGCTCGTACAAGCCCTTCCAGTAACTAGGATCAAACACCGATTCATCGGGGCCTTGTCCTACATCAGGGCCAGTAGTCGGACCGGGTTGAATGGATATGACATCAAAATATTTTCCGGCTAGTTTGAGAATCTCTTCGGGGTGGTCGTGTATTTTGAACTTCTCGCTTAGTAATAAAGCATCGGGGTCATATTGGTCAAAGTACTCACGGGTGAGCTGGTAGATTTTCTCGGCAATGATGGCTAAAAAAGCCTCGTCATCCTGCCGAATTGCTGGGCGTACTAATTCCAGATTTGTAAAACTGTAGTTCAGCAGGTTATCAAACGAATTGACACTCTCCAGGCGGTAGGCGGTTTTAAACTTATTAAAATCTTCGTTGTACCGTTCCTTCAAAAAGGCTACGTAACGCTTCTTTCCGGCGGTTTCGGCGGGTAATTTTCGAATGGCTGATACCCAATCATTTCCGCGCCGGGCTCGGACAATATCCAAGTCGTAGCGGGGGGTATCCGTCAGCGAGTAGCCAATCACGCGAGTATTGTCTTTGCCTATCGCACACTTCTCCCGGATAATTCGCGCGGCTCGTTGGGCAAATGCTTCACCAAATACATCGGCAAACCCAAATCGGTCGGCAGGTAGCCAGTGGGGCGCATCGTGGATACGAACACTGATGAATCCGGGAAACTCCTTAATGATTGGAATGGGTGCACCGTAACCGCTGGAGTTGAAATTCCACTCGGCTAGATTGGTTAGTGTCTGTTGCTTTTCGTCTTCGCTGCTAGCCTCAATATGGTTGATCCCTAATACGTACATAGCATTGCCCGCCGGAGTAACGAACCACTTGCGACCGTCAATATTTTCGGTATGCCACTGCCCGGTTTTGGTTCCTTTTATCTTGGTGTAGCCCCCGTATTCATCCAGTGACTGGGCAAACGACGGGTCGTTACTTATCAGATAGAAACAAAGTAAGTGAAGTAATTTTTTCATGAAAGAATTTATTGAACATGTATCACGAGTTATGTGGAAAAAACTACGAAAAGATTTAACGGTAGGTTTATGACTAGCCTTATCGTCCTAGCTTTTGGTGGGCTCGAGTAAAATGTCCTTCGGCAATAGCAGCTCCAATAGAAAGCTCGCCCGCTAGGGCCACTGCCGTCATGATCACCGCTAGTTTGTTGGCTTTTCCGGTTCCGTAGCAGTCCATCATTTCCAGGCATTCCCGCTGAGTGGGTAATCCAGTGCCACCTCCCACGCTACCAATAATCAGGTTGGGTAAGGTTAGCGAAGCGTACAGCTCACCCTGCGCGGTTACTTCCGCCCGGTTGAAACCAGCCGCAGCTTCAGAGATACAAGCTACATCTTGTCCGGTGGCTAGAAAAATAGCAGCTAAGCCATTTGCAATATGACCTTGGTTTCCGGCACTACCTGTTTTTATTTGCGACATGGTAGAGCTTTGCCAAAAGTTCACCAACCGTTGGGGTGTGGTTTTCAAGATGGTATTTACTATCTTTTTTGGAATAGTGACTTCGGCAATCACCCGTTTGCCCCGGGTGCGACCTAGCGATCGGATTCCGGCTTTTTTATCGCCTGAAGCGTTACCCTCAATGTAGATAGCCTGAGGTGAATGTGGAGTATAATCACGGATAAAATCGCATACCTTTTGGCTACATAATGTAACCATATTTTGTCCGCTAGCATCTCCCGTCTGGTATTCTAGGCATACGATTACTTCGTTACCTTCTAGTATAGTGCGAATATTTTTTAGAATAGCATAGCGGCTACTGCTTTCAGCAACTAACTTTATAGTATCCTGCTGACTATCAATCCACTGAGTAAATAAAAAGCCCTCTTGAGCATTGTGAAACTTAAAAAGCGGGCAACGCTGAACCGTTTCCTCAATTACTTTAGCCCAAAATCCGCCGCTTTTTCGTCCTGCTCGTAAGCCCCGGTTGTAGGATGCCACTAATGCTCCTTCCGTGGTCGCCATCGGAATACGGAAGTTTCCATTCGCATGATCGCCCCGAATGCATAGTGGCCCCGCCAGGCCAACGGGGAGCATGCACAGTCCGGCAAAATTCTCAATATGCCCCTGGAAAGTCTTTTGGTTTAGTTGACCATTGAGTATAGTCAGGTACGATATTTTTTCATTGTCATTAGATGACTCTGGCAGTGAGGTAAGTGAAGGCTCTATTCCTTGGTTCATGGTATTTTTATTCGGGGAAGATCAATCCTAGTAAATACTTAGTTACTGCACTGATTGTTTATTGATATCCCTATCTTGCGACTTTGTTTACTATAGCCTTTATTCCTACTGCACTATGATTATCCATTTAAAAGAAACGGTTAGCGCTGAATTAGCAGCTCAACTAGCTGAACAGGCGCAAGCTCAATATTTTATTCGAGAAGGACAAGCGGTGTTGATTACTTCGTCCAGTGTCAAAGAAGTGCCCAGTTTTTTGCAAGAATATGCTGCTGATCACTTTGTAATGGCTTCGGATATTCAACTGGCGAGCCGAACGTATCAGTCAGCTACTCGCGAAGTTACCATAAACCAAGCGAAGGTCGGCGGTAGCACGAATCATACTTTAATGATTACCGGACCCTGCTCTATAGAATCGTGGGAGCAGATTGTTACCTGCGCCGATATGCTGAAAGAATTGGGTATTACTACGTTACGTGCTGGCTGTTTTAAACCTCGTACTTCTCCCTATTCCTTTCAAGGCTTAGGTATGGAGGGGCTAAAGATGCTAGCCCAAATCCGGGAAGAGTACGGCTTTAACATTATTACCGAAGTGCGGGATGCTACCCACGTAGAGGCAGTCATTGAGTACGCCGATATTGTGCAGATTGGAGCCAAAGCAATGTATGACCACGGCATTCTCCGTACCTGCGGAGAAGCTCGCAAACCCGTACTTCTGAAGCGTCACTTTGGGGCAACACTTCAAGAGTTGGTACAAGCCGCCGAGTTTGTACTATCCGGTGGTAACGAACAAGTAATGCTCTGCGAACGAGGCATTCGTACTTTTGAGACTAAAACCAGGTTTACGCTGGATTTATGCGGAGTATCCTACCTGAAAGAACATATTAACCTTCCCATAATCTTAGATACTAGCCATGCCATGGGCTACGCCTACGGAGTCCCCGATCTCACCCGCGCTTGCGTAGCGATGGGAGTAGATGGCTTGCTCATCGAGTCACACCCCAATCCCAAAGTAGCCAAATCCGATGCTGCTCAGCAGTTGAACTTAGACGAGTTTCGGGATTTATACCGAAGTGTTCAGTCAGTAGCTGAGGTCGTTGGACGGAAGGTAGTTTAGCCCAAAATGAGCCTTAGACTACAGTAAAGTATTCCCCGATTTTTCATTTTGCTTGCAGTCTAGAGGGAACTTTTACTTATTTAGCGTAATTTGGGAGGAAGCAGTAATCAAGGCGTATTATACCGCTTTTCATAACTATGTCGCTAAAGATATTATTCTTGTATTTTTTTGCCTCTTATCTTGGTGGAAGTGTCATTTTACTTTTTTTAGGCGCATAATCGTGATTTGGTTCTACCAGATCGCTTTCACAACTAGCTAGAATCATTAGCGGAATAGATGCTGCCATAATAATTCGTCCTAAGGTTTTAGCAATACTTTTCATAGCTCAGATATTTAAAAGGTTAAAATTTGTAGAAAACCTTACGTATGTAAGAATATGTAACAAATGTATTTTGAATTTTTCAATAAATTAATCTGAGAGTTACTGAAACATTACGTATGTAAGAGGAGGGCTGTTATTACAAGTAGAAAACGAGCAGTAAAATACATACAGCATTTTGCTTTGTTATCAGCTTATAAAAACGGGCAGCGATTTTTTACTGAAAAGCTAAAAAAAATATAAACAAAGTGTAAATTTGCTTTTAGCCTGCTTCATACTTATTATTACTAAACTAGTATATTATTCAATTAAAGCTATGTCGCAACTTTACTTAGAGGTTATATGGAGGTAATTAATAAGCCAACAGTAAGTCCACTATTTAAAAGCTTTTCCTTTTTCCAGGCCGATAAACGAAAGTGGACTTGCTTAGCTTTAGTACTATTGATACCCCTTCTATATAATAGTTGGCGGTTTTTTCCCTCTGATTGGGAAATTAACCATTATGGTGAGTTTGCTATCTTTTGGTGGAATTTTTCAATTAATTTTATCTCGCTCCTCGTTGTAGTTGTTTGGTCGTTGACGATACCTCGTAAAGACTATATGATGAAACTCATTCTGTCAACTCTAACAATCTACGGAATTTACATGACTTATATGACACTTCCTTTGGGTGAGGATGTACCTTTGTATGTAGATGTTATTGCTATTGCAGGAACATATGTAATTCTTTACAGTGGTATTCAATTTGTTCAAAGAAACTATCTAGAAAAAAATCCGAGTTATCACTCTATGCATATCGGTCTATTGCATGATCTTAATCATCACCGTTTCATGGGCGCGGTATGCCGAATTGAGGGTATGATTGATATGTCGGATATGGATGAGTCGTACCGTGAAGTATGTAAAAAAGAAATTGAAGAGCTTAAGGAAACTTTCGCCTATATAACTGAGAAGTACGAAAGCCTCCACTGATCACTTTTTACTCTTTTTCGCCCAACTATCTCGCAAAGTCACTGTCTGGTTAAATACTAACCTGTCGTTACTAGAATCAGGGTCAACGCAGAAATATCCCTTTCGCATAAACTGAAACCGTTCAAAAGGTTGAGCAGCTTTCAAGTTAGGTTCTACCTGCACTTCATTTAATGTTACTAATGAATCAGGATTAATGAACTGCTTGTAATCAATGGGCTCACCCTGATCGTCTTTGTGGTCAGTAGGTTCGGGATCAGAGAAAAGGCGGTCGTACAAGCGAACCTCAGCCGTTACAGCGTGAGGAACTGATACCCAATGAATAGTTCCCTTTACTTTTTTGCCGCTGGTGTCTTCTCCACTTTTAGTATCAGGAAAATACGTGGCGTAAATAGTTGTAATCTCTCCGGTCGTATCATCCTTGTCAAACGAATCACAATGAATGATATAAGCACCCTTTAAACGAACTTCTCGTCCAGGACCCAGGCGGAAAAACTTCTTGGGCGGATCTTCCATAAAATCGTCCCGTTCAATGTAAAGTTCTTGGCTAAAGGGTACGATTCGGCTTCCTCCATTCTCATCCTCCGGGTTATTCTCTACTGATAAATCTTCAGTTTCCCCTTCGGGATAATTGGTAATGACTAGTTTTACTGGGTTAAGTACCGCCATCACCCGAGGGGCAGTTTTATTCAAATCTTCCCGGATGCAGAATTCTAGTAGACTAAAATCAATTACATTGTCCCGCTTGGCCACTCCCACCCGCTCGGCAAAATTGCGTAAACTAGCGGGCGTATACCCTCTTCGTCGCAAACCTTGGATAGTAGGCATTCGCGGATCATCCCAGCCGTTGACATGACCTTCGTTGACTAACTCCAGTAGCTTTCGCTTACTCATTATCGTATAGTTCACATTGAGACGGGCAAATTCAATCTGACGGGGCTGAGGGGTTACCATACCCTGATCAAATTCGCCAATCTGCTCCACAAACCAGTCGTAGAGGGGGCGGTGTACTTCAAATTCCAGTGTACATACCGAGTGCGTGATGTTTTCAATGGCATCGCTTTGCCCGTGTGCCCAGTCGTAGGTGGGGTAAATATGCCACTTGTCGCCAGTACGGTGGTGGTGACGGTGCAGAATGCGGTACATAATTGGGTCGCGCAAGTGCATATTGGGCGATGCCATGTTCACCTTCGCCCGCAGTACCCGCGAGCCTTCTGGAAACTCTCCGGCCTTCATTCGCTCAAATAAATCCAGGTTCTCCTCGGTAGTACGATTTCGATAAGTACTTTCCTCGCCCGGTTGGGTAGGTACACCCCGCATTCGCCGAATTTCATCTACCGGAGTATCATCTACGTAGGCTTTGCCGCGTTTAATCAGTTCTGTGGCTAACTCATACAGCTTGTCAAAATAATCGGAGGCGTAGTGTTCTTCTCCTTCCCACGCGAAACCTAACCAACGAACATCTTCTTTGATAGCGTCTACGTAAGAAGTGTCTTCAGTAACGGGATTGGTATCGTCAAAACGTAAATTGGTTTTTCCGCCGTATTTTTGGGCTAACCCAAAGTTGAGACAGATGGATTTGGCATGACCTAAGTGGAGAAAACCATTAGGCTCGGGCGGAAAGCGAGTGTAAACTACACCACCGTTTTTGCCATTTTCTAGGTCTTCTTCAATAATTTGCTCTATGAAATTAAGCGATGTATTTTCTTCAGCGTTGTGCATAGTGTGTCCAAACATTCAAATATTCGGCGAAATTAGATAAAGCCGACGTATTTATCTACTTTTTAAGATGATTCTAGGATCTCAAGCACACACTCTATTCACTCATGGTCAGGTTGAGTTTGTTAGCTATAATCTTACGATTTACTCGCTAAATCTACTAACTGAAAAATCTCAAGCGCAATGATTTACTACAGTATATAGCCTAAAATCTTTCTATAGAGCCTCTATAATCAAGCTAAAATATCATGTAATATTTTTAAGATAATACGAGAAAATAAATTGTAATTTTTGCTTTTTTGACCAAAAAGGTACATGGTACTAACTAGAGTAGGCTCCAGAATAGTTAGAAATTTGACTGCTGAAAGAGCTAATTATTGTCTAAATACAGTAAAAATGCTCTTTGTCCACTACTTAGTAAGTAAACTTGAGGAGCAAAACCTATTAAATTTTTCACCTATGCCAAAATACGTAAGAAAAATTAATTTTTCGTAGAAAAAATAGATCAAACAGGATATTTATAGATCTAATTGGCAGAAGAATAAGCGGAGGATAATAAAATCTCAATGGAAATGTAGCGCAGAGCCGCTTCGTGCGTAGCTTCCAGTACAACTGGAGGAGCTACTCCAGCATCAAAAGATTCTTTCCAGCGCAGGGCACAGAGGCACCATCGGTCACCATTTTTTAATCCTGGAAAATTATAAGCGGGTATTGGAGTGCTCAAATCATTGCCCCGTTGCTTGGTAAACTGAAGAAACTCGTCAGTCATGACAGCACAAACAACATGACGGCCACTATCTTCGGAGCCGGTCTCGCAGCAGCCAGTTCGGTAGAATCCAGTTTTAGGTGATTCACTACAAGATTGAAGTGGTTCACCTAGTACGTTTTTTGCCTTGCTTTCACTCATACACTATTTCCAACCTAGTGCGTAATCGAATAGTTTAGATAGTCATGTGAAAGTTTCATTTTCTGGTTAAACTAAATACGTGACCCTTGGTGTTACTACACCAACTATTATTGCTATTTTTGAACATTCAATGAGTAGCGGTTTTTGTCCGCTAGTTGCCGTAGAACGAGACTTATGAAGAACATTCGGAATTTCTGCATCATCGCCCATATTGACCATGGAAAAAGCACGCTGGCTGATCGCCTTCTTCAGGCAACCGACTCGGTAGATGATCGGGATATGCAAGATCAGTTACTAGATAATATGGATCTGGAACGAGAGCGCGGCATTACTATTAAGAGTCACGCCATCCAGATGAATTATACTTATAGTAAGGAGGGAAAAGAAGAAGAGTACATTCTTAATCTGATTGATACCCCGGGTCATGTTGACTTTTCGTACGAAGTATCTCGTTCTATTGCCGCTTGCGAAGGAGCATTGCTGGTGGTGGATGCGGCTCAAGGTGTAGAAGCTCAGACTATTTCTAACTTGTATCTAGCGATTGAACACGATCTGGAAATTATTCCGGTACTCAATAAAATTGATTTGCCAGGAGCGATGGTAGAAGAGGTCAGTGATCAGATTATTGATCTGATTGGCTGCGATCGGGAGGATATTTTGCTAGCAAGTGCTAAAGAAGGGTTGGGTGTGGCTGAAATTCTGGAAGCGGTGGTAGAACGAATTGAACCACCTAAGGGTGATGCCGAAGCTCCCTTGCAAGCGATGATTTTCGACTCAGTCTATAATTCTTTTCGGGGTGTAGAAGTTTACTTTCGGGTTTTTAACGGAAAGTTAAATAAAGGCGATCAGGTGAAATTTGTGAATACTGGTCGGACTTACAATGCTGACGAAATTGGTATTCTAAAACTGAAACAACAACCAAGCGAAACTATTGCTGCGGGTAATGTAGGCTACATTATTTCCGGAATCAAAACGGCTAGTGAGGTGAAAGTGGGAGATACGATTACCCACGTGAAAAATCCGGCTACTTCTTTAAGTGGATTTGAGGATGTAAAACCTATGGTCTTCGCGGGAATCTATCCGGTAGAAACCTCTGATTTTGAAGAACTGCGGGCATCCATGGAAAAATTGCAGTTAAATGATGCGGCTTTGATCTGGGAACCTGAAACATCAGCGGCACTAGGTTTTGGCTTCCGATGTGGTTTTCTGGGAATGCTACATATGGAGATTGTACAAGAGCGTCTGGAACGGGAGTTCGATATGACTGTCATTACTACCGTTCCTTCAGTGGGGTTTCATGTTTATTTATCAGATGTTGACAGCACCATGAAGCCCGTGAGTGCTCCTTCCGAGATGCCTGAACCTAACTACCTCGATCGTATTGAGGAGCCTTTTATTCGGGCGCAGATTATCACCAAGTCCCAGTTTATTGGGGGCATTATTGAGTTGTGTATGGATAAGCGAGGAGTGATCAAAAACCAGGTGTTTCTGACCCAAGATCGTGTAGAGCTAACCTTTGAGTTACCCTTAGCTGAGATTGTCTTTGATTTCTTCGACAAGCTCAAAACCATATCCCGAGGCTATGCTTCCTTAGATTATCATCCCATTGGTTACCGAACGTCCAATATGGTGAAGTTAGATATTATGCTGAATGGCGACAAAGTGGATGCGCTATCTGCTATCGTTCACCGCGATAAAGCTTACGAATGGGGCAAGCGGTTGTGTGAGAAACTACGGGAGCTACTGCCGCGCCAGATGTTCGAAATTGCCATCCAGGCTGCTATCGGCCAAAAAGTCATCGCTCGGGAAACGGTAAAGGCTATGCGAAAAAATGTGATCGCTAAATGCTATGGCGGCGACATTTCCCGAAAGCGTAAACTGTTGGAAAAGCAGAAGAAGGGTAAAAAACGTATGCGCCAGGTCGGCAATGTAGAAATCCCTCAAGAAGCTTTCATGGCGGTGTTGAAGTTGGATTGATCTTGAAGATACAATACACTTCTACCTATTTCCTACTCACTCAAGATATTATACAGATCAATATTAAGATAGTAGTGGTGACCCTGAATAGTCCGTTTATTTAGTACACCTAGTTCAGTGAGTTGATTAAGATAGCTGCGGGCGGTATTTTCGGCGTAAATGTTCTGACTGGTAAAATGTTTTACGGTAGAGTAGGGTTGAGTAAACAGCATCTCAATCATCTGCTCCGGTCGCTGAATTGGAGTTTGCTGACGGACAGCCTCCAAAATACTTTCCTTTGATTGTAAAATATCATTGATTTTGCGGTAGGTTAGGTTCGCTGTCGACTGTACTGCCTTCAGCATGTACAAAACCCAAGGTTGCCAGTTGCCCCGTTGAGAAACCCCGGCCAAGAGGTAATAATACTCATCTTTATGATCGATGATGTAGCGACTTAGAAACAGTATCGGGAGATCAAGCAGTCCCTTTTTAGTAAGATAGTGAATGTTGAACAGCCGCCCTGTTCGTCCGTTTCCATCCCGAAAGGGGTGAATTGCTTCAAACTGGTAGTGCCCAATTGCCATTTTTAGTAAAGGGTCGAGGGCGTACTGCTGATCGTCATTCATAAAATCCAGCAGATTACTAAGTTTTTCTTCCAGAATACCTTCGCCCCGAGGCGGGGTATAAATCACCTGTCCAGCGTTCATGCCACTACCACCCTGCCGAATAACGATACGGGTGAAGGCCGGACGAAATCCATCTTTTGCTTCTTTCACTTCTCGGTACATCTGAATGAAATAATCTAGGTCAAAAGCAGCCTTTTGCTCCAAGCTGTGAAACCCTTTCCACAAAGCTTCGCGATAGCGCAATACCTCTTTGGGCGCGCCGTAGGTTTCCTGTAAATCATTTTGACTAAACGCTTGGTATAGTTCATCGTCCGTAGTAAAAATATTCTCGATCTGACTAGAGGCTTTCGCTTCCTGCAAACTAATAGTATTAATCAGCAACTTCTGGTCAGGAATGGCGGCGCTACGACCGTGCAGTCGAGCCAGAGACGCTTTGGCTTCGCCTAGTTGCTCGAAAACTTCCACGTTTCGGTAGTGCTCTTCTGGAATAGGTAGAGGCGGTAACGTGTTCCAGGGTTGGTTACGGTCAGGATTGATCCAGGCTTGGTCAGACATTATTATTGATATTTTTTTAATGTTTACTGTCTAATAAGACCTGTAAGTTGAGGCCTGTCTCTATATTAAACATTAAATTAATGAAAATTTGATGTTTATAGTATTAATACGCTCAATTTTAAGGTCAAAAATTCAATAGGCATCAAATTAGGTATAAAATAATGTTTGTTGGTATATAAAAAGTGTTTATCCCTTCGTTTTGGTTTCTTTAGATAGCCTAAGCCAGAAGAGTGATTGTTTCAACGGCTTTTTTATGATGCCAGTAGTGTTATATTTACTTTTGCACTTCTTTCTAGAAATCCTATCGACTACTCAGATATACTTCACGACTATGACAATTATTGATGGTAAACAAACCGCTCAAAAAATTCGCCAAGAACTCACGGAACAGGTGCAGCAACTGAAAGCTGAAGGAAAAAAGGTGCCGCATCTGGCAGCCGTGCTAGTAGGCAATGATACCGCCAGTGAAACCTACGTCCGTAACAAAGTAAAAGACTGTGAACAGGTAGGCTTTGATTCTACCCTCGTTCGTCTCGACGAATCTATCTCAGAAGAAGAATTGCTGCGAGAAGTTCACAAACTCAATGATAATCCTGATGTTGATGGCTTCATTGTACAGTTACCTTTACCTAAGCATATCAATGACGAAAAAATCACTTTCGCGATTAAAGCTGAAAAGGATGTGGACGGTTTTCATCCAATCAATGTAGGCCGAATGGCGAAAGGCTTACTTTCTTACGTAGCAGCTACTCCTTTGGGAATAATGCAATTGTTAGAACGTTACCAGATTGAAACTGAAGGCAAGCATTGTGTAGTGATTGGCCGTAGTGATATTGTCGGTACACCCATGAGCTTACTCATGTCTCGTAAATCCAATCCGGGTAACTCAACCGTTACCATTTGCCACAGTCGAACCAAAAATATGGCAGAGATTACCCGTGAGGCAGACATTCTAATCGCAGCGATTGGAAAGGCTCACTTCGTTACTGCCGATATGGTGAAAGAAGGTGCGGTCGTTATTGATGTAGGTATTAATCGTATGGATGCTCCGGAACGTCCGCGAGGATACAAGCTAGTAGGTGACGTTCATTTTGAAGAAGTTGCTGAAAAATGTAGCTATATCACTCCCGTACCTGGTGGAGTTGGCCCCATGACCCGGGCGGCTTTACTTTATAATGCAACGTTGGCGGCTAAGAAAGAGATTTATCAATAAATAGAGTGGAAGTATTATCCGTTAAAACCGAAGCCAGAAAACTTCCCGTCATGGAAGCCTTCTACACTTTGCAAGGCGAGGGGTTTCATCAGGGAAAAGCGGCCTATTTTATCCGGTTGGGAGGCTGTGATGTGGGTTGTCACTGGTGTGATGTGAAAGACTCCTGGGATGCCAGTCAGCACCCACAAAAGACAGTAGGCGAAATTGTGCAAGAGGCAGTAAAGTACCCATCTCGGTTAGCAGTGATTACCGGGGGGGAACCGTTGATGTACGATTTAGCGGAACTTACTCGAGAACTCAAACAATCTGAATTTACAATTAATATCGAGACTTCAGGCGCTTATCCACTGAGTGGGAAATTGGATTGGATTTGTTTTTCGCCCAAGAAATTTAAAGCCCCCCTACCCGAAATTTACCAGCGAGCGCACGAACTAAAAATTATTATCTACAATAAAAGCGATTTCCATTGGGCCGAGCAGTTTGCTGAAAAAATGAACCCTCAGTGCCAATTATTCTTGCAACCGGAGTGGAGCGTAGCTGAAAAAGTACTACCGCAGATAATTGAGTACGTTCAGCAAAATCCGCAGTGGCGCATCTCTTTACAAACACATAAATTTATGCATATTCCGTGAGGTAAGTTTATCTAATAAATAGTACATATTCTTTACTATTCGCTAGAGTCTAAGTTGGTATCTTGTCCGGGTAATTAAACAAAGCCAATATGACTTCTTTTGGGATAAGAATTTTTTTGTTACTCTTAATTTCCAGTTCAGCTTCAGCCCAAATCTTTGTCGCTCGCAACTTCTTTCCAGTACCATTAGATGATACAACTAGTGAGCGTGGCTTTTTGCCTAACATCATTTTTAGTGCCGAAGGAATGCGCGGCTTCGGTTCTGCTCTAGATGAGCAAGCTTGGAACGCTAAGTATGTTGGTCTAGTAGAACTGTATCGTTTTAGTGATAAAGCGACCATTGCCGGAACACTCTCCCACGAGCTTACTGCCAACCCTCATAATGAGATCAGCTTTCATATGCGGGGAGCTATTTGGAATGAATCTATTGCTTTTTTTCGCAAGACCAGAGTAGGAGTGCTGGAGTTTGGTGTTACCCACCACTGCCGACACGAAATTGATAATACTGTACCTTCTGACGAATCAGTTCCTGATGAAGAATATAGTCCTACTCGTAGGTTACTCGTGATGACTGCACTTTATTCGGCTTTTAGTACTCCTAATTATACAATCGGTGAACGAATGCAATATCGCTTCTATGGTCGGCTTAATGCGTATACCTATCGAGTAGACGGTCGTCGCCCCGAATACTTCGAGGGTGATCAAAGTTGGCAGGATTTACGAGCTTCTTTACTCATCGGGGGACGATGGACTGTCAAAGTGTCTAAAGTGGTAAACACTTACGCCCGGGCTTGGGCAAACCCAATTTTCTTTGATAATGGCGATACCTGGAAGATGAATTATCGCCTAGAAACCGGGTTGGGCTTTCGGAGTAAGAAAGGTGTGCTAGAAGCCTTTGCGGCTTACGAGCAGTACTTTGATGACGCTTCCCGGCCGTATCCATTACAGTCTAATGTACTTTTTGTAGGGGTTCGAGGACGTTCTCACCTGATTTTTTAGAATACCCTTTTTTTGGGTTGATAAATTTTATAATTTTGCAATCCTTTTGAAGAAAAGAAACTGAAATCTGTTATTCCCTGTTGGGCTTTAGAAAATCAATAGATCATGAAAAAAGATATTCATCCCGATTACCGAAAAGTCGTTTTCTACGATACTTCTAGCGAGTATAAATTTGTAACCCGCTCTACTATGCAATCAGAAGAAACGATTGAGTGGGAAGACGGTAATACCTACCCATTAGTAAAAGTGGAAGTAAGTTCGGCATCTCATCCATTTTATACTGGCAAGAAGCTGTATGTGGATGCTGCCGGGCGGGTTGAGAAATTTAACCGTCGTTATAAGAAAAAGTAACCTTCGGAAAAATCACAGTCTTTATGAAGTCTTCGGTAAAATTATCGGAGACTTTTTTATTTTTGTGGTTTTCCAGATAGAAATTATCCGCCTTTGCAGTTTTCAGCGATACACGGCCTGGCAGAAGTTAAGCAGCATCTGATACAGTCGGCAGATACTGATAAGGTAGCTCACGCCCAACTGTTTCTGGGGCCAGAAGGTGGGTCTAATTTGGCGATGGCTTTGGCCTACGCTCAATATTTAAACTGCGAAAATCGTCAGAAAGATGGGGTTTGTGGTGATCAGTCACCAACTAATCAGCCACCCGGTAGGGAATATGCCCAACCTGATCTGCATTTTGTATTCCCGGTTTGTTCTACGAAAAAGATTACTGGAAAAGATGTAGTTAGCGATAGCTTTATTACTGAGTGGCGCACTTTTTTGGCAGAACGTCCTTACGGCTCACTAGCCGACTGGAGCGAATATCTGGGTGCTGAGAATAAGTCGTTGAATATTTCTAAAGAAGAAAGTCGCAATATCATCCGCAAATTGAGCCTGACTGCTTTTGGTGATCGCTATAAAATTGTCATTATCTGGCATCCCGAGTGTATGCATCCGGCAGCCGCTAACGGAATTCTAAAAATTCTGGAAGAACCTCCCGAGCGTACGGTGTTCATCCTCGTAGCCCACAGTACCGAGCAGCTCTTGCCCACCATTTTGTCTCGAACTCAAATCGTGCAAATTCGGGCATTTTCTGATGAAGAAATCGTTCGGATGCTGATAGCCCGTATTGATACTGGAGATAATCCAGACTTACAGCAGTTGCAGCGAATTGCTACTTTAGCGGAGGGAAATTTTCAAAAAGCCCTTCAACTGTACGAAGAGATTGAAGATGATAGTCACCAACTCTTTCGGGATTGGATGCGACTATGCTATCTTCAGGATTACAAAAAACTGTTACCGTTTGTTGATAAGTTTCATAAGCAGAGTAAAGAAAATCAGAAAGCCTTATTTGCTTATGGTTTAGCAATGATCCGCGAGATGCTGGTACATCAATCAGTAGATCAATTGGTTGAAGTAGGGATAGAAGATGTTTTACAGAAGGAACGAAAGCTGGTGCGAGTGCAAGGACAAGATCTGGAATTTGTTGTAAACTTCAGTAAAATAACGAATACTGCCACACTGGAAAAAATGCTACACTGGTTTAACGAGGCGCATATTCAGTTAGAGAGAAATGCAAATCCCAAAATTCTATTACTGGACATATCACTAAGCATTGGGCAACTAATCAAACGAAAATGAGGCTGAAAATAGGAACTCGAGGTAGTAAGTTAGCTCTGTGGCAAGCGCATTACATAGCTGAAAAATTACAGGCAGGTGAAGTAGATAGCGAAATTGTGATCATTAGCACCCGAGGCGATAAACGGCAAGATGTTACGATTGCTGAGATTGGTACGCGAGGAGTATTCACCGAGGAAATAGAAGAACAACTTCAGCAAAAAACGATTGATCTGGCGGTTCATAGTGCTAAAGACTTACAGTCTAGTTTATCTGATGACTTTGAAATTATTGCATTCACTGAGCGGGAACATACCGCTGACGTATTAGTCAGCCATCAATCCAATTTTTCTTTACAAAGCAATAGATCGTTAATAGTTGGTACTTCTTCGGTTCGGCGCCGCGCTTTGCTCAAACACTATTTCCCTCATATTGATATGGTGGAAATGCGAGGAAATCTACAAACTCGTATGGCTAAAATGGAAGCAGGGCAGTGTGATGCACTTATGCTGGCTTACGCAGGAGTGCACCGAATGCAGTACGATAAATCTATCGTACACCAATTTCCCCTCGATCGGATGATTCCGGCGGTAGGACAAGGGAGTGTAGCAGTAGAAGTACTGACTAGTCTAAGTAGTGATAAGAAAGAGACCATTCGGCGACTTATTAACCATGAAACTACCGAACAGCAGCTCCGAGCTGAGCGAGCGTATCTGAAAGCCTTGCGGGGTGGGTGCAGTGTTCCAGTCTTTGCTTTAGCGACTACACAAGTGGGCAACATACAATTACAAGGTGGAGTAGTGAGTTTGGATGGGAAAATATTGTTACAGGATGTAGCCATTGGCGATGAGCAGCAGCCAGAAAAAATTGGCAATACACTCGCAGAAAAGATAATATTCCAAGGTGGTAATCAAATCCTTGATTCTATTAGAGTTTGATTACTTAGTACGATTGTTATAATAAGTTGTAAATTCAAAGCGATATGGAATATAAAATAAAGAAATTATTTTTCGTATTTAACGTAATTATGCTTTCAGGAATGGTTTTAAGCTGTTCTTCAGAAAAAGATTTTTTAGTTACTATCAGTACTCAATACGGCGACATGCAAGCTGTTTTGTACGATGCTACTCCTAAGCATAAAAAGAATTTTCTAGAGCTAGCTCAAAGTGGAAAGTACGATAGCGTGATCTTCCATCGGGTGATTGAAGACTTTATGATTCAGACGGGCGATCTAGCGACTCGTCCGGATGCCACTGAGGAAGATGCCGTAGATTATACGATTGATGCTGAATTCGTGGATACCCTATTTCATAAAAAAGGAGCACTTGCGGCGGCTCGTCAGGGTGACCAGACTAATCCGAAGCGGGCATCTAGTGGTAGTCAGTTCTATATTGTGCAGGGAACTGTTTTATCGAAAGAAAAATTGACTATTGACATGCGAAAGCTTAATGATGGTGTAGGAGAGCTGCTTCAACGAGATGATTATGATAGTGTACGGGAAGAGCTTTTGGGTTTGTATAACAGTCAACAGTTTGATGCTTATACCCAGAAGCTCATGTCGCTGAAGACCGATGTAGAAGAGAAGTTAGGAATAAAAGTGGATAAGAGCTATGCTCCTGAACGATTGGAAGCTTATACTACCCGGGGGGGGACACCTCACTTAGACGACACTTACACTGTTTTTGGAGAAGTAATTGATGGGTTTGCAGTAATAGATTCTATAGCCGCTCAGCCTACTGGTGCAAAGACAATAGAAAAACCCAATCGGGACATTTATATGACAGTTGAGGTAAAAGAGGTATCAAAGAAAAAGATTACCCAGCAGTTTGGATACGAATTTCCGCTACAGTAATGTTATCTATTAGTGAGTCTATCAAAAAAGCGAAATAAGAGGGATATAATTAAAGTATTGTTAACTGGAGGTAACGGTTTATTAGGGCAAAAGCTTATCCCTCTTCTATTATCCGATGATACTATCTATCCGGTAATTACTTCTCGAGGAGCAGCTCGTTTTGATCAACCTTATCAGGATTTCCAATATTTTGATCTGGACATTACTAAGCGAGAGCATGTGTTTAATATCGTCCACTTAGTTCAACCTGATATAATTATTCATACCGCAGCCATGACTAATGTGGATTACTGCGAGCAGCATCAGAATGAATGTTGGGAAGTAAATGTACAGAGTGTAGCACATTTACTACATGCAGCGGAAGCTTACAACAGCTTCTTTATACATCTTTCTACCGACTTCATTTTCGCTGGGGGCAAACGGTACCTGACCGAAGAAGATACCCCTCGACCGATAAATTTCTACGGACAATCTAAACTTCAGGCAGAAGCGTTAGTACAGCAAAGCCGGGTGAAGCATGCTATTCTGCGCACAGCCCTTGTGTATGGCTTAGTTCTTGGCATGAGTCGTTCTAATATCGTATTATGGGTAAAAAGCAGCCTGGAAGCCCAGAGACCCATTCGGGTAGTGGACGACCAGTACCGTACACCCACTCTGGCCGAAGATTTAGCAATAGGATGCTATCTAGTAGCTAAACAGCGAGCAGAGGGAGTGTATAATATTTCAGGGGGCGAAGTATTAACTCCCTACCAGATAGCACTAGAAGTTGCCAACGTATTTCAACTAGACAGTTCTCTTATTTCTCGCACAGATGCTTCTGAGTTTAGTCAACCTGCCCAGCGTCCACCTGAGACCGGATTGATCATCGATAAAGCAAGATCTAGTCTAGGGTTCGAACCTCACACATTTCGGGAAGGACTAGTTGCATTACAAGAGCAACTTTCAGTAGTATCCTGAGATACTGGGTATATTTATCTTCTAGTGAGAATTTCTTTTAAATTAAGCAATACGTTGTAGTGACTTCTCAGTCATAATATGATACAATTTTTGCTTAATAGTATCACCGCCCAAATCGTAGTTGTACTGTTGATTAGCGGCTATCCCCATCTCTACAATCTTATCTTCATCTTGGTCGAGATACCGTATGATACTGGGAATCTCCTCTGAGGCATCGTTATAGAACAGCCCCGAGTGCCCTTCTTCTAAGTATTCGTGGGTGATTCGCATGTGGGGAGCAAGCACTGCTTTTCCTTGTTTCATATAACTTAGCATTACCATTTGTCCAGATGCGCCAGTTTCCTCTTTCAGCGGTAGAATACAAGCTCGGGCATTCTTTACTAAGTGATTAAATTGCTTCTTTGGTATATCGCGTAGTACCTCTACATTGGGAGGTAGTTCTACATCTAAATCTTTATTTAAGTGAGAACCTACAATAACTAACTTTTGATCGAGTTTGCGGAATGCTCTTATCAAAGAACTGTAGTCCCGATTAGTAAATCCACCTGCAAAATAATATGAACCTAATTGATCTTTTATCTCACTCTCGGTAATATCAGCCGAAGAAAAATCACCGTAAGGCAATACGATCAATTTATGATTAGGGAGATTAAGATGTTCGCGGTAGATGGGGCGATCAGCTTCAGAGTTAATAATGTAGTACTCTTGGTTAATAGCAGTCCAAGCCATAATCTGCTTTAGTAAAGGAAAAAGGTGATGGTTATGGATAAAAAAGCCTAACCAGAAGAACTGCTGGCAGCGAATAATCTTTAGTTTTATAAGTAGTTTGAGAAAGAGAGAAGACCAGCCCATACTAACAATAGTATGAGTGTCTTGAATTTGGCGCAGGTTCTGAAGTAAAAAGACAATAAAGGAGAAAGACTCAAGTATAGTAAACTTTTTGCTTACTAGCCTCTTTTTCTTCTTGTCAACTTTCACTAGTTCTTTAAAACCTAATTCTTCTTTAAGAAAATTTGTGTGAGGGGGATACATCCCTTTGTCTAAGCGAATGACGTAACTTTCCATAGCATACTTCAATTAAAAGGTTGATAGTTATTCTTCATTTTTATTGAAAAGATTACTGGTTAGAACAGACTTCTTATCTGTTCCTACCGTAGTTGATCATTTTTAATTGATACAAAAGCATTACGAGATATATTATCTCAGAATGCTAGTTAAAGTGTACGTCTCATTAGTTATGTCTCTTCACTCAAATGCTAACTGTGCGAGGTACTTTGAAGAGATAAGGTAGTAGGTTGACAATTTTTCTACCCATGTTTGGGTAGGAGGTATAAAAAGTAAACTATATTATATTTAGTTAACTATTTATAATCTTAAATAATAGTAAAATTAAATATTTTATTAGAATAAATCTAAAATAGAAAATCAAAATGTAATATCCAAGTAATATATTAAATTATTTTTGTTTTATTTTTTCGTCGTTTATTAGTATCAACTAGTAAGGAAAAGTCACCTGCCTGTAGCAAAAAAATTAGAAAGGATAAGCTAATTAGCTGATTAAAACAGTAGGACCTACTGAAAATACTTGAGAATGCGTATATTTCCGCTTTGTTTTTACCAAAATCAAAGAATCCCATGCGGAAATTTCTACTACTCACCAGTACCTTTTTATTAACTCAATTATCTTCTTTCGGGCAGGTAGCAGAAGAACAAAGTATTGATGAGACAATTGATTCTCTTTTTACTCCATTAGCAGATATTATTGAGGCTATCATCTTCTTTCCGCTATTCTCTATCAATGAAATAGATGTTCCTTTCATTGTCGTCTGGCTAATCACAGCTGCTATTGTATTTACGGTTTACTTAAATTTTATCAATTTCCGAGGCTTCAAGCATGCTATCAATATTGTCAAAGGAAAATATACTCATGAAGGAGATCCTGGGGAGGTTACTCATTTTCAGGCCTTAACTACAGCTCTTTCTGGTACAGTAGGCTTAGGAAATATCGGTGGTGTTGCTATTGCTATTTCGGTAGGAGGCCCTGGTGCTACCTTTTGGATGGTCATTTTTGGCTTATTTGGAATGACTGCCAAATTCGTGGAATGCGCCTTAGCAGTGAAGTTTCGGGATGTTCATGCGGATGGTACAGTTTCGGGTGGACCTATGTACTATCTTAAAAGAGGATTTAGTAATCAAGGCTGGGGGCGAGTAGGAATTTTCCTGGCTAGTCTTTTTTCATTTATGGCTATTCTGGCTTCTTTCGGTGGGGGAAATATGTATCAGGTTAATCAGGCAGCTCAGCAATTTGTTAATATCTCGGGTGGTGAAGATTCATTTTTTGGACAAAATACTTGGGTATTTGGGGTCATCTTTTCCATACTGGTAGCGGTGGTTATTATTGGTGGAATTAAAAGTATTGCTAACGTTACTGAGAAGATTGTACCTTTTATGTGTGGTCTGTATGTTCTGGCAGCTATGTTTGTTATTGTTACCAATATAGGGCAGGTACCCGAAGCTTTCTTAGCAATTTTTGATGGAGCTATTAATGGAAAAGCAGCGACAGGTGGTCTTGTTGGTACACTCGTTCAGGGTTTAAGACGGGCTACTTTTTCGAATGAAGCTGGAGTAGGTTCGGCTGCCATTGCTCACTCAGCAGTAAAAACTAGTGAACCAGTTACTGAAGGGTTTGTGGCATCACTGGAGCCATTCGTTGATACTGTGATTGTTTGTACGATGACAGCTTTGGTTATCGTAATCTCGGGAGCTTATAAAGATGAAACAATACCCGATGGTATTGATTTAACGTCCACTGCTTTTGCCACTGTCATAGAGTGGTTTCCGTACTTACTTGCAGTAGCAGTCATATTATTTGCCTTTTCTACACTAGTTTCCTGGTCATACTACGGCTTAAAAGCCTGGACTTATTTGCTAGGAGATAGTCAAGCAGCAGTTTTTAGTTATAAGCTGATTTTTTGCCTATTGGTGGTTGTAGGTGCTTCGGCTAGTTTGGGTAGTGTGATTGCTTTTTCTGATGCGGTACTGCTTGGTATGTCATTACCTAACCTCATCGGTTGTTACTTCTTGGTTCCGTTAGTCAAGAAGGATATGCAATCTTTTTTAAGGCGAGTAGAGCAGGATAAAATCGAAGTATACAAATAATCGCGAATCGTACCTTTATTCATCACAATAAAGTTGATCATAAGCATCGGGATCATATGCCTGCCGAAAGATAATCTCTCCCTGAGTATCCAGGTAGATAAGAATATGCAACTTAGCTTCTGATACATATTTCTCAGTTAGATAGAGAGACTCTTGGGTTTGAGGATGGGCTATGAGACGAATATCATCAAAAGTAGGCTTCAGTACCTCTCCCCGTTGGTTACTCAGTATGCCATAATCACTATTTTTATAAATCTTCAGTAGCTTCTCAGCGTTTGTGGTAGGTAGTTCAGAGAATTCAATGATGTCGGCATACTGAATAGCCTCCTCATCAAATGGTAATCGGCGTTTTGAGGCTTTTTCCAATGCGTAGATATGCCAAAGATTATTGTACTTGACTAAGGCTGCCTGTGCGTTCCAGTAACGAACAGCCTGAAACTCAAAGGGAAGCAAAAGTTGTTCTTTAGCATCAATAATTCCAAACTTGCCGTTCTTTTTAGCAATGTACGTTGGAACAGGCACTGAATCCTGAAGCACTACTGAATAGTATCGTAGTAAGCCCTCGTAAGCCGGCTCAATGATAGTACCGGTTTGGGGATGATATGTACCAAACTTTTTCCGGTCGAATATGCTAATCAATCCATCAGACTGGTAGCTGCCGATTCGTTCGTAACGAACGGGTACGATTTCGTTACCATATTGGTCAATAATGCCCTGTTTATTCTTTTTTTCTAAAGCATATAATCCTTCGGGGTAAGCAGATACCCTATCAACATCAGCAAATAACACGGTATCTCCGGTTTGGGTAAGCAGTAAATCAGGCTGTCCAGGTTGATCAATCAGAATAGATTCTTCTACTGAACTAAGAATAGAAGTATTAGCAGCATGAAGTCGAAAGGTAACTTCTTCATCGGTTGTCGAGCTAGTTGGCAGGAACATTGGGGACTGACCAGCGATGAGTAGTCTTACGCTATCTGTTGAGTTGCTTCCCTTGGAAAAGGTAAGAGCAAAATGCTCACTCACTATTTTAACCGAGTCATAGGTTTTAGAAGAAAAGCTTAAAGAATCTTTGTCATATAAGTAATACTTTTGCTCTTGCTTCAGAGTTAACCATTGGTCATTGTAGTAGGCCTGAGAAAATGAGGAAGGTAAAGTAGAGATAGTACGAGGAGCCAATGAATAGTGGAAAACCTGTTCAGTAATTAGGCTATCGTTCTGCACCCGTTGTTTTTCTTCGTTGGTTCTCAGTAAAAAAACATCCTCATCGGTTAACAGTATACGATGAAGGATGGTATGCTTTTTCAAGGGAACTACCTGAGTTAGTGTAGTGTCTAGTACGGTTTCATATTCTTCGGTATAAGCCAGTAAAAAATCTTCATCCAAAAGCGTAACATCTTCGTACAGGAACTCAGCTTGAAAGTTTGGATTGGCTACCTGTCCGGTCAGAATATCCCGATTGGTAACGGCTAACTTACCATCTCCTTCTAATACGATAAATTGATTATATTCCGAAATATCATCGTAATTGGGAGGCAAAAGTGTGGTACCTGTAAAGCTTTTCAGTCCCCACTGACCAGCTACTTGGTACTTAATAAATTGATACGGCAGGTTTGTGCTGGGCAATAACTCTACGTTAGTTACATTCTCTTGAGGCGAAATTACTGCTTGCCCTGAGATATGAAGTAATGTACCTGAATTACCTAATGAAATCCAAATTAGCCCACCTCCCAATTCTCGAACTTCCTCCAGTTTGGCATTTTCTATTTCAAACGAGTGAATTGTATCGCCATTCTTATTGAGCATGTAGACGATCTTTTCGGTTACGCCGAATAGTTGGGCAGACGGTACGCCGTGACATAGATACTCAGGCAATATTGAAGTAAAGCGTGGGGTAATTGCAGTTGCTCCTGATGTGTTAATGAAACCAAATTCTTTATCCCAATAAGGAAGGAGAAACTCAGAAGCTACTGACTGAGCCTCTTTTAACGAGTCCAAAAGGGGAAGATCAGAAAAAGTAATAAAGAAAGAATCAGCCGGATGAGATGCCTGATACAAATGATACAACCAGTTAACAGCTTTGTGAATAAGAGGACTGTTGGGAAAGTCACGAGCGAAAGCAGCGTAACTCGCTAAATGATTAGAAGCAGTGGTGATAGAGAAAATCGCCTGCTCGGCCTGGAAGCGATAAGGCGACTGTGGGAAAGCATCCAAAAACTGATAGTAACTCGTTAGGTTTCCTGTTTTGGTTTGTGCCTGAAATACCAGGGTATTAAATCGCTCTTCAGCTTGGGAAAACTGCTCAGCTTCGGGGTAGGTATCCATAAATTCCCGGTAAGCCTGGTAAGTATCCATTTGTCGGGCAGCACCAAAAGCTAGCTGGTTTCTAAGTCGCACTGCTTCTTCCCGATGGGGAGCATCGGAATGGCGATCTAAAAAGGTTTGGTAAGCCCTGACTGTAGAGTCTGCTTGCGCCTCCCCAAAAGCTAGACTATCCAGACGTCTCTTTTGTGAGAGTAGAATAGTACTGTCTAAAGGAACGGTTTTGGCTAATTTGAGCTTCTCTTTTTCTGAGATCTTATTGAAATCTTGGGTAGCTGACAGAATGAAATGATAAGCAGTATCTACTTTGTAATGTACGTAAGCTGAGTCAGAATAAAGTAGAGAATACAGATAGTAAGTATCGGCGTGTAGACTATCTTTAGGACTAGTCAGTTTCTTGTTCAGCGCAACATCGGCTTTCTCCCACTTCTGATCTTGTATCGCCTTGAGGGTAGTTCGTGGACTTTGGCATCCGATGGTAACTAATAGTAAGGCAGCTATTGCCTGGAGATGTACTCTGGTGAAGGATGAAAAGAGTCGATTTAGATACATAGCCAATAGACCATAATGGACAAAGATAGTGCTAAAGTGGATCATCTAAGCAAGTAGCATATTTTGAGTACTTTATTCTTGGGCATTTATTGAGAATAAAAACGATTATAATTTAGGGAGTAGACGAAAAATCTTAAAAAGATACTAAGCGATTTTCTGCAACTTGATACAACAAATATCATCATTATCTTAAAATATACAGTCATAATGCTAATTACCCTTAAAATTATTACCTAAATTATAGTTACTATTGCTGCAGTGGCAAGTGACACCCTAAATATTAGCACCTTAATTGTTGAGATAACCCAAGGGAGCGAACAGTCTTACAGAACGCTGGTAAACCACTATTCCCCAAAGTGAAGTTAACGTAAATGAACTGCAAGGTCAGAACAACAGATACTAGTTTACTAGGATTCATAATATGGCAAAAAAGGTTTTCATCTGAGAGCTTTTTTAGGTTACTCAAAGCAGTTATATAAAGTAGCTGAAGAAATCCAGACTTGAAGGAGGTGTGGGGAATAACTTGATAATTAACTACAAATTACGTATCGTTACTATAAATAGATGGCAACCTTGCCGGTGAATAATAACCATAGTAACGACCAAACTACCTGGTTGCAAATGCAGCAGGGACAAAGTTTGGCTCTTGAAGCTCTTTACGACAAGTACGTAAACGTGCTGTATAATTACGGTAAGGGGTTTACTTCTAGGTCAGAGATTGTTGAGGATGCTATCCAGGATTTAATTACCGAAATCTGGGTGAAGCGGGATCGATTGACAGTTCCTTGTTCGGTGAAAGGCTACTTGCTTAAATCGTTTCGTCAGAAGCTTCTGCGCTTGCTTACTCATGAAAAGCGATGGCAGTTTTCTGGCGACCATACCTCCTTTCTTATAGCCGATTCCCATTCTGCTACAATCCCAGAAGAATCGGAAGAGTGCACAGTGTTTAAGTCGAGACTTCAAAAGGCAATGAGTTGCCTTTCCTCAAAGCAGCAGGAGGCAATCACGCTAAGGTATACTGAGAATTTGAACCATCAAGAGATTGCCGAAATTATGAGTATCAAACCCCAAACACTGTATAACTTGTTGCATACTGCAATACAAAAACTAAGTCGCTCTCTTAAACATAAGCCCTATCCTGTCTACTCCTATTTTTCTCTTTTATAAAAACTGGAAAAAACTATCTGGCTATTTATTGTCAAATTGTAATTATTTGCCAGGAGTATTTGCCAATATGATCAAAGTAGTGCCTGATTTATGATGAAGCTGTAAATCTTATAATTTTTTTCTCTCAAAGACAGTAGAATTCTAAGCAGTCTGCTTCTATGGATAAAGTAGCTATACTTTCCTATGAGTAGCAATTCTTCGCTTCTTGAAAAGTTATTGTCAGACGAGAAGTTCGTATCCTGGGTACAATCCAATGGTAAAGAGTACGATGCTTATTGGCAGCGTTGGATTGTCGAGCATCCTCAATATGAGGAAACACTAGAGAAAGCCAGAAGCTATTTACTAGAACTAGGAACACATCGTTACACACTTTCCGACGCTCAAAACAAGTTGCTTCGCCAAAAAATCTTTAGCAGTCCGCAGTTCCATATTTCGGAAGACAAAAAAACTGCTCCCAAGTTGCTACAACGGAGGCAACTGCTCTGGAGAGCTGCGGCGGTATTTCTTTTAGTTGGATTGGGCGGGTGGCTTGCTTGGCAGGCTATGAAAGATTCCAGCATATCTACGTACCACACTGCCTACGGTGAGGTTAAACAAATTACACTACCCGATAGCTCCTTGGTTACGCTCAATGCTAACTCTATGCTTCGTTATCGCTACGATTCCCAGCAGAATCAGCGGGAGGTGTGGCTTTCGGGCGAAGGTTTTTTTGATGTTCGTAGAAGTAAAGCTCATAACCAAACCCAACCTTCTTCCTTCGTAGTTCATACCGATCAGCTTACCGTCCAGGTATTAGGAACGCGCTTCAATGTGAAGCATCGGGGAGAGAAAACGCAAGTAGTATTAGAAGAAGGTAGCATACAATTGGCGGTAGAAGAGAGAGAAGGTACCCTGCTGATGCAGCCTGATGAGCTAATAGAGGTGCATCACAGTAGTAAAGAGATAGACCAACAACAAGTTCAAGCCCAAAATTATAGTACCTGGAAAGAAGGTGTATTGCGCTTTGAGGGAGCCAGTTTCGATGAAATCAGTAGCGTACTATCTGAAAACTACGGGCTTACTCTGTATTTCTCAGATCAAGAAAGAATGACTTTCATTAATCTCAGAGGGACTTTTCCGGCGGATAATGTTGATCTGCTACTGGAAGCTATTGCGAATGTAACTCGTACTTCACTACACCGAAAAGGGAATGTGGTAGAGTACCGTTGAGGGGCAGGAAATTCATAAGCAACTATTTTTCACTACTAATACAACACCATGAAACAGTCTTTTAACTACCCAAATTGGGTTTGGCTGTTGCTGTTAAGCATGTTATGGACAACTCCTAACATTGCACAGCAACTAGCTCTAACCTTGCCTCAACCCCAAACGGCTTCCTCAATTCAGCCCAAGGTGAAAACGCTGTCGTCAGTTCTTGAAGAGCTGGAAAAGATGCACAACATCAACTTCTATTACCAGGTACAGGATTTGGAAAATAAGTTTGTGGATCAAAAAGTCCAGATTCCGAGAAATGTTGAATTGACTGAAGTCTTGACCGACCTACTCACCAAGCATTCCCTTGAGTTTAAGGAAGTTCAGAAGAATTACTTTTACATCTACTTAAAAGAATCAGTTCAGATTCCTAAAAAGGTAGATACAAAGCGGTCATCAGGAGCCTCACTTAACGATAATCTTGATGAGCTTACAGCATTAGCCTCTCTAGAAAGAGTGCTTACCGATCAGCCAAGAATATTTCTTGAGCAAACAATCCGAGGTCAGGTAGTAGACGCTGAAAGTGATGAACCTCTACCGGGAGTAAATGTACTTGCGAAAGGTACGGTAACCGGTACTGTAACTGATATTGATGGGAATTATCAAATCAGTGTAGGGGATGAAGTGGAGGCGTTGGTATTCTCATCAATTGGTTTCAAAAGTATAGAAGTACCTATCAACAGCAGAAATACAATTGATGTACAGTTAACTGCTGATGTACAAGCCCTGGAAGAAGTAGTAGTAACTGCACTAGGTATCACCAAAGAAGCTAAAACGCTGGGGTATGCCACCTCTAAGGTGAAACCCGAAGAATTCAATGTAAATCGTACTCCTAATTTTGCCAACTCATTGCAAGGAAAAATTCCTGGAGTAAACATTACCTCAATGGGTTCTGGGCCTCAAGGAAGTACGAAAATTCGCATCCGAGGTGTTTCTTCTTTTGGTGGCAATAACTCGCCTCTCATTGTAGTCAACGGCGTTCCGATTGATAATACCAATTTCGGAGTGAGTGGTGATGTGAATGAAGTGGGTCGCAATCGTAAATCGGATAGTGGTGATGGATTAAGTAGTATCAACCCGGATGATATTACTTCTATGACCGTACTGAAAGGTGCGGCGGCTTCTGCTTTATACGGTGCGAGAGCTAAAGATGGAGTAATCATGATTACCACTCGTAATCGGGCTCAGGGCTCAGGTATAAAGCTGGAGTACAATGCTAATTATACTGTAGATGTACCTCTGGATTTTACTGATTATCAGTATGAGTATGGACAGGGAGAAGGAGGGGTGAGACCTAATGCGCCCCGTCCGGTTTCGGGGGTTTGGAGTTTTGGGGAGAAGTTTGAACCAGGTATGACTCAAATTCTCTTCGATGGTATTGAAGTACCCTATGTGCCCCAGCCTAATAAGGTTCGCGATTATTACCGAAATGGATCTACCTTTTCCAATACCGTTACGCTTTCTTCAGGAGGAGAAAATGGTGGGTTTAGTTTGTCATTAGCCAACATGGACAGTAAAGCAATTTTGCCTGGCTCTGACTACAACCGCATTACCGCCAATCTGGGGTTTACTCAGAATATGAAGAAGCTGAAGATATCGGGAAATATTAATTACTCTCGAGAAGATCGGACCAACCCTCCCAACATCGCCGAACAGGATTATAGTCCAGTAGTAATTTATACCCTGGCCACTTCTATGCCAATGGACTTGCTAGAGGAGTTTGCTTTTGATGAAAATGGGGACGAGTTCCCTTACTCTCGTTTCACCAACCGTACCAACCCCTACTTTGCCCTCTCTCGCTTCGAGAATAATCTGCGGGATCGGATATACGGTAATGTTACTGCTCGCTATGATTTTACTGATTGGCTGTATTTGCAAGGTCGGATAGGTCAAGATTATTACACTCGCGATGTTGAATATAATTTGCCTACAGGTTCTCGTCGTCAGTCGGCTCCACCTCCAGGCTTGGTGAATGGTCAATATGTACAAGACATTCGTCGTTTCCGAGAGATCAATGCTGACTTCCTGGTGGGGGCTAACAAAACGTTCGGTGACGTTGGCGTGGTACTGAATTTAGGAGGTAACCGCATGTACCGTCGTTTAGACGTAAATACATTGTTGGGTGAAAATTTCTTTACTCGCGACCTTTACACTATTGGCAATGCCAGTAAGGTAACCCCTAACTATAGCATTTCGGAACGACAGGTAAACTCGCTTTACGCTAGTACTGAAATCTCTTATCGGGAATTCTTGTACTTGAACGCTACCGCTCGCAACGATTGGTTCTCTACTCTATCTCCCGGAAACCGAAGCATTCTATATCCGTCAATAACCGGTAGTTTTGTTTTTTCTCAAGCTATCGTCAACCTTCCCAACTGGTTTAACTTTGGTAAAGTGCGACTGGCGTATGCGGAGGTAGGTAGTGATACCGACGTGCAACCCTACGCTAATAACCTATTTTATGATATCAATGCCCAACAATTTCCTAACTCGAATGGTGTCGCACAACCAGTAGGTAACATTAGCGGTTCGGTAGTTCCCAATGCCGACTTGAAACCGATGCGAGTTACGGAGAAAGAAATTGGTCTAGAATTACAATTGTTTGACCACATCCGCTTTGAAGTTTCCTACTATGATAAACTCTCATCAGATCAAATCCTCCGGGCGCAGGTTTCTGACGGTTCAGGCTACACTACTCAACTGATTAATGTGGGTGAAAGCCAAAATCGAGGAGTAGAACTGTTTGCTTCTTTTTCACCAATAGCTACGACTAACTTCAATTGGACATTCATGGCGAATGCTTCTTACAATACTTCTAAAGTACTCAGCTTAGGAGATGATGTTGACGGATCATTTATCACCGTAGGCAACGCTGAATTTCACGGAGAGTTGAGGCAAGAAGTGGGTAAGCCAATGGCTCAGCTCTACGGATGGGGCTACCTTCGGGATGACCAGGGGCGGCAAGTATTTGATGCTACTAGTGGACGGCCGCTGCGTTCTAGCGAACAACTAAATTTTGGTACTGCTTTACCGTTGTGGTGGGGCGGGTTTACTAATAGTTTCAATTACCGCGGTGTCAGCCTTTCGTTCTTAATTGACTTCAAACTAGGTCACAAGCTCATTTCAGGTACGCATACCAACGCTTATCGGCACGGTTTAGATAAGGCTACGTTAGTCGGTCGTGAGCAAGGGTTTGTAGTGGGGGAAGGAGTTAATCCTAATGGCGAAATAAATACTGCCCAAACCCCTATTCAAACCTTTTACGAAACTATCCGGGGCGGAAGAATGTCGGAACAGTCTGTGTTCAATGCGGGTTCGTGGCAATTGCGCCAGATTACCTTGGGCTACGACTTCACTCCGCTGTTACCGGATAACAAATATATTGAAAGAGTTAAGTTAAGTTTAGTCGCGAATAATGTCGCGGTTTTAAAGAAATGGGTTCCTCATATCCACCCCGATCAAAATGGAATTATCTCTGACAATAGAGTTGGTTTAGAAGCTACTGGTTTGCCCGTTACTCGCAGTACCGGGTTTAACTTGAACATTACATTTTAACTCAACCAGCTACATTGTTCTTAGCAACCAAAACTTATAAAAATGAAAAAGACCTATAAATATTTAACCAGTTGTGCAGTGGTATTTCTGATGCTTACTGCTTGCGAAGAAGGCTTTGACGAGCTTAATACCAACCCCGTTCGCTTGCTTTCTTTAGAACCTACGTATCAGTTAAACTATGCCATTATTGAAAGTGCTCCGGTGTACGGTAATTTGACTTACGAAACCACTATTGTAAAGCAGATGATTACCCCATTTCAAGGAGTGGGTACCGGAGGTAATCTAAATCAGGATAACCGATCAGCTACCCAAGCTAATTGGCAGGATGGCTATCGTAGAATTTTAAAGAATATTATTGATGGAATTGAAGCTATTGAGAACGACCCTGAGCGTACTAATCTGTACAATATGCTGAGAATTTGGCGAGCCCATGCTTTTATAACTTTAACCGATACCTACGGTGATATTCCCTATACCGAAGCCGGGCGTGGTTTTCTAGAAGGTACTAATTTCCCAAAGTATGATCCTCAGGAATTTATCTATCGGGATATTCTCAACGAATTAGAAGCGGCTTCGGCTGCGCTCGATCCGTCAAAAGATGAAGTGCCTCAAGACATTCTTTACAGTGGAGACATTGATCAATGGAAGCGTCTGGGTTACTCTCTATTATTGCGAGCCGCTATGCGTCTTAGCAAAGTTGATGTGGCAACCGCTCAAGAGTTTGCTAGTAAAGCGATTAACGGAGGCGTTATGGAATCTAATGAAGATAACGCGGTGGTACGTCATAATGCTGACTATCGCAATCCGGTGGGAACAAACCTGAATGGAGGTCAGGCCCCCTTTTATTATCTTGATGAAGACTTTGTGAGTTTTCTTCAGACTAATGATGATCCTCGCTTAGAAGTTATAGCCGTTCGTTACATTGGGGCACTAAGCGGTGGTGAGCAAACCGAAGAAATTGCCGATCGCTCGGCAGAGGCTCAAATTGGTATGCCGCAAGGGTTTGACAATACCACCATTGTACCAGTGGCTGAAGCTGCTGGGTTGGCGAGCTTTTACAGTTATAGTCAGCTCGACCGAAGACGACTCGGTCATCCTGAAGCCCCTAGTTATCTGGTTACCTACTCCCAGACTTCTTTGTTGTGGGCCGAGGCTGCGTTCAGAGGCTGGGCACCTGGCAACCCGGCTGATCTGTATACTCAGGGAATTGAGGCACATATGCAGCAGTTAGCTAACTGGCCCGGAGAAACAGAAGTTTCTCAGGATGAGATTAATGCTTATGTTGCTAATAATCCTTTAGAAGCAGGACAGGAGCTGGAGCAGATCAATACACAGTACTGGGTTTCTTCTTTACTGATTGGACCCGAAGCTTGGGCTAACTTCCGCCGCAGTGGCTTTCCGAATGTAGCCCCTAACCCCTATCCGGGCAGTGATCTTAAAACTGAAGATTTTATCCGAAGGCTAACCTATCCAGATTCTGAACTAACGGTAAACAAAGAGAATGTGGATGAAGCTACGAATCGGCAGGGGCCTGATCTACTAGATACCCGAATCTGGTGGGATAGATAAAAAGCTTAACTTACCACAAAGATACTCGGAATAATTAACGGAATTACCATTGAAAGATTTAAAGAAGAGATTACAGCAAGGCGAAACGCTCAACGGCTGCTGGCTAAACCTAGGTAGCTCTTTAACCGCCGAAATAGTTGGACTGGCTGGTTTTGACTGGGTGCTTATTGATTTAGAACACGGAGCTGGTGCCGAACGAGACGTTTTACATCAGTTGCAAGCACTACAGTCAACATCGGCTGCCCCTCTGGTTCGGGTAGAGAACCATGCTTTGCAACGGGTTCATCGGGTGTTAGACCTCGGGGCTGAAGGAGTAATGTGTCCCCGAATTAATAACCTGGCAGAGGCCCAACAAGCGGTAGCCGGTTGGCAGTATCCACCCGACGGAAAACGAGGCGTAGCGAAGATGGTAAGAACCACTCAATTTGGCGTAAACTTCAACAACTATTACGAAGGTGCCAAGGACAATATCTTGGGTATTATTCAAATTGAAACTGAGGAGGTACTGAATCATCTGGATGGAATTGCCGGACTAGATGGAGTAGACGTGCTCTTCGTCGGTCCGGCTGATCTTTCAATGGCCCTGGGCATATTTGGTCAGTTTGACCATCCTCGGTTCAAAGAAGCGCTTAAAGCTACTGTGGATGCGGCCGAACGCGCTGGGAAGGCCACTGGTATATTATTATTTAACCCCGACGATTATCCGATTTACCGAGGAATGGGCATTCGGATGATCGCCAGCGGGTCAGATGCTACTTTTGTAGCCAATGGGGCTCGAGCTATGGTAAGTAAGCTTACTGAGTACCGCGATTCTTCTCGTCCAACCAATAATTCATGACTGATCCTCTACTAATATTACTGGTTGGGATGCTCATTGTAGTAGGGGGAATTATTGGGTTGCGCTTGCATCCCTTTCTGGCACTATTACTAGGGGCTTTTGTTGTCGCCTATCTTACTCCCGAAGCAGCTATTGAACAGTATGCTCTTTCTACCGGAGCTAGTGCTGAGGGGGCACAGCGGTTAGCAAATCAATCTATTGGTGGAAGAATTGCCCAGCAATTTGGTAGCACAGCTGGTAAGATTGGAATTTTGATTGCAATGGCATCCATTATTGGTAAGTGCTTGTTAGAAAGTGGAGGAGCAGAGCGTATTGTTCGTTCTACGCTAAATATAACTGGTATCAAACGAGCACCTATCACTTTTCTAGGAAGTAGTTTTTTTCTCGGGATTCCGGTCTTCTTTGATACTGTTTTCTACCTGATGATTCCGCTAGCTAAGGCGATGGCTACTCGTATCGGTAAAAATTACTTATTACTAGTCCTCTGCATAACGGCTGGAGCAGCAATGGCTAATTCACTTGTGCCGCCTACGCCCGGCCCCCTATTTTTGGTCAGTGAGATGAACATTCCGATTGGAATGATGATGATTGGCGGATTTTTGGTAGGCTTAGTTACTATTATTGCTGGATACACCTATGCCGTATGGGCAAACCGAAAATGGCCAATTCCCTTGCGAGATTCAATGGATGCCCCTTTAGCTGACATTCAATCGTTGGGAGAAAAGGAAGATAGATATTTGCCTTCGCTATGGCTATCATTGTTACCTATATTACTTCCTATTGTACTGATTACAGCGAAGGCTATTGTTGATTTATCAAATTCTGAATCTGGTACCTGGCTTACCGAGAGTATCATCTTTCTTGGTGAAAAGAACTTGGCTTTGATAGCAGGAGGTTTAGCAGCTTTACTTTTGCTGGTATTACAAAAGCAAGGCGATAAAGAAACGATAGTGACTTCAGTGCAGGGAGCGTTGATGACTGCCGGAGTGATTATTCTAATAACTTCTGCTGGTGGTGCTTTTGGTGGAATGCTGCAGCAAACGGGTATTAGTGCCCGAATCGGTGTTTTAACCCAGAATTTTCAGATGGCTTTGTTACCTCTAGCGTTTTTCATTGCAGCGGTGGTACGTACGGCTCAGGGGTCAGCCACAGTATCTATGATCACCGCTTCAGGTATTCTGGCTGGATTAGCAGAGGCAGCGACGTTGCCCTATCATCATCTGTACATCGGCTTGGCAATTGCCTGTGGCTCTAAACTAATCCCGTGGATGAACGACAGTGGATTCTGGATTGTGTGCAAGATGAGTAATCTGACTGAGCAGGAGGCACTCAAGACTTTTTCGCCTTTGCTCACTGTCATGGGCATTACCGGACTAATTGTAATCTTGATCGCGGCTAAGCTATTTCCTCTACTTTAATCAACCTTTAAATAACTAAAACTACACTTCGTACTTATGGAAAAAATTGGATTTATCGGATTGGGTATTATGGGCAAACCTATGGCCCTTAACTTAATAAAAGCGGGTTACTCTTTGGCAGTATTGGAATCTAGCGGAGCAGCTTCCATACTCACCGACGCTGGGGCGAAATCTTACACTACGGCGGAGGAGTTGGCTAGAGATTCGGATGTAGTTATCACGATGCTTCCCGACTCACCCGAGGTGAAAGAAGTAGTGGAAGGTGAGCAGGGTGTACTAGTTGGAATTCAACCTGGATCGCTGTTTATTGATATGTCGACCATCGCTCCGTCTACGGCTAAGGCAGTCCACCAACTTATGCAGGATAAAAGAGTAGAAGCTCTAGATGCTCCGGTTTCGGGCGGTCAAGTGGGAGCTGAGGAGGGAACTGTCTCCTTTATGGTGGGTGGTAGTGAGGATGCCTTTGAACGGGCACGTCCCATGTTTGAAGTGATGGGCAAAAACGTAGTTCGTATTGGTGAAGCCGGAGCCGGACAAACCACTAAAGCTTGCAATCAGATTATTGTGGGAATGACCATTCAGGCGGTAGCTGAGGCATTTACATTAGCTAAGAAAGCTGGGGTAGATTTGGAAAAAGTACGAGCGGCCCTCTTGGATGGATTTGCCCAAAGCCGTATCCTGGATTTACATGGTCAGCGAATTATTGACCAAAATTTTCAACCAGGCTTCAAGGTTAAGCTTCACCGCAAGGATATGAATATTGCTCTTCAGGCGGGACGTGAATTTTCAGTGCCTCTGCATGGCTCAGGACTAGTAGCTGCTCAAATGGACGCCGTATTAGCTCAAGGCGAAGGTGAGTTAGATCACAGTGCTTTAGCCAAGCTATTAGAAAGATTGTCAACTCAGTAAAACCTGTACTACGATGAAACGGCGAAATTTCTTTAAAGTAAGCGCTGCAACCTCATTGGGAACTCTTGCTCTAAGCAGCACTCGACAAAAAGCTAACGATCCGGTTAGAAGAAAAGAAGACGGTGTGATGCATGTGGGCTGTCAGCACGGGGGCACCAGTAAAGAGAATCTGGAATTTTGGGCCCGGCACGGAGTATTTCACGTAGATGCTGGTTCACCCAAAATGATTGAAGGAGTAGGCTGGGATCTGGATGATTCATTGGCCATGCAAGAAGCCTGTAACAAATACGGTATCAAAGTAGAAGCCTATCACCTACCACTCTCTTCAGCGGGTATCGACGGAGTAGCGACCCCTAATATTATGCTGGGAAAAAGTCCAGAGCGGGATCGGGAAATTGAAATGATTCAGCAGATGATTCAGGTAGCGGCAAAGAGTGATGTGCACATGTTACTGTACAATACCATCATTTTACCTATTCTACGCACCGGGCGAACCATCGACCCCACCCGGGGAAATGCCTCATATAGTACCTGGAATTACGAGGAAGCCGTGAAGCAGGGGCTAGACAAAGAAAAAACGATCGCGGGTGACGTTTCTATTGATGAACTCTACGAACGTATTACTTATTTCCTGGATCGGGTACTTCCAGTGGCGGAAGAGTATAATGTGAAGCTGGGCAACCATATTGCCGACCCTCCTGCCCCAGTAGGCTACGGCGGCATTACCCGCTGGAACAGCCCGGAGGTATTTGCTGGAATCAAGCGCTTTGCTCAGTTGTACGATAGCCCTTCCCATGGATTCAATCTGTGTCTGGGTTCCACTGCTGAGGGGTTGAAAGATCCTAAGACGGAAATTATTCCGATCATCAAATGGGTAGGAAAGCGCAATCAGATTTTTAATATCCATTTGCGGAATATTAAAGGAGGCTGGAATAATTTCCAGGAGGTTTACCCGGATAACGGAGATATGGATTTTCTGGAAATCGTAAGAGCCCTGAGAGACGTAGGATACACCGGAATGCTCATGCCCGATCATATTCCCCGTCACGAAGATCCCGCTAGTGGACTTCAGGGGCATGCCTTCGCTTTTGGTTATATCAAAGGGTTATTGCATGCTGTTTACGCTGAAGTCTAGAACGGATGAGGCAGGTGCTCAATTAGTAGCCAAGTCTCCAATATTCCTCATTTCAAAATTCACTGATAGCAACTGATTTATGACCAAGATTAAGAATACGCAACTTAAGGGAGCCGAGATAGCCGAGATAAATATTACTCCGATTGCGACCGTTGACCCCCCGCTACTCAATGCAGCCGGTCTTCACGCTCCTTACGCCCTGCGAATAGTACTGGAAGTAGTAACCAAAGACAATATCTCAGGTATCAGTGAAATTCCGGGTAATATCCAAACTAACGAAGCGCTAGAAGAAGCGAGAAATATTATTATCGGTCAGGATCCCTTTCAACTAAACCAGATTAAACAGCAGTTAGAAAGTCATTTTGGCAAGGAGTCAGCTGATGAACGGGGCGAGGCACCCTGGGATCAGCGCAAACTGGTGCATATTTTTAGTGCGGTGGAGGTCGCCTGCCTAGATATTCAGGGTAAAATTTGCGATCGTCCGATAGTTGATCTGCTAGGCGGAAAAATGCGAGATAGCGTTCCCTTCGCTGCTTATCTGTTCTACAAATACGAAGGAGCTGGTGGTGAACTAGGTTTTGGTACTGATCCTGATGCTACTGGTTGGGCTAAGGCTCGCCAGGCATCGGCACTAAATGCGGAAGAGATAGTAGCTCAGGCGCAGGCAATGTGTAAAGAATTCGGTTTCAAATCTATCAAACTAAAAGGCGGGGCACTAGAACCCCAGCACGAAGTAGAAGCTATGCTCGCACTGCGAGAAGCCTTTGGTTCGGACGTTCCGCTTCGGCTCGACCCCAATGCCATTTGGAAGAAAGAAACTGCTATTCACTGCGGTCGGCAGTTAGAAGGAGTGTTAGAATACCTGGAAGATCCGGTTCGAGGACAAGCGGCTATGGCTGAGGTTTGTAAAACGCTCAACATTCCGTTGGCAACCAATATGTGTACTACTTCCTTTGAGGATATTCCCAGTAGTATCGCTTTAGGCTCGGAAGACATTATTTTGAGTGATCATCACTTCTGGGGTGGGCTACGTTCCAGTGTGGAGCTGGCTCGCATCTGCGATACCTTTGGTCGTCGGCTCTCTATGCACTCCAACAGTCATTTAGGCATCTCGCTAGCAGCGATGGTACACCTGGGGGCTGCTTTACCCACTCCACCTTATCCACTAGATACGCATTACCCCTGGCAGTCCGATGAAGTGATTGTGGGTGGTCGGATTAAATTTGAAGAAGGATCGGTAAAAGTGCCTGAAGGTCCAGGACTAGGCGTAGAGCTAGATCGAGACGCCCTGGAAAAACTACATCAAAATTTTTTGAAGTGCGGGTTGACCCATCGTAACGATGAAATAGAAATGCAAAAAGTACAGCCCGATTGGCAATTTCGGGCTACCCGCTGGTAAAAATGATCTACCTGATTATCATTTAAATAACAATTTCAGGATTACAAAGCCTCTTCTTATAAACTTAACCCAAAACAGTACACCCGTAGGTACAGATATAATTTGCCTTGCTACCAGATAGCTTTTTTAGCAGATTCGCGGAAAAGCTTTATGCAAAAGTTCTCGATATTTTGGCTACTATGGGTAACGGTGAGCATTGTTTATGCTTCAGATACCACTTCGCCCTTTGGACAGGTTACTAAAGCAGAACTTTCTGAAGCTTACTATCCACTAGATTCTGCTGCTGACGCAGTTATCCTTCGCAATAATGGGAAGGTACGCATAAGCTATCTAGAAGATAAAGGGTTCCGAGCGTACTATACTCGGGAGATAAAGATCAAAATTTATCGTTCCTCTGGTTTCGATTGGGCTGATGTCGCCTTGCCTTATTACGTAAAAGATAAGTACAAAGCTGAGCTAGTCCGAGATATTGAAGCGTTTAGCTACACACTTGACGGCGATGCTATTCAAAAAACAGGACTATCGAGAAAAGATATTTTTACTGAAGAAGCAAATGAGGCGTACTCCCTAAAGAAGTTTGCTTTCCCTAACGTGAGAGAAGGCTCAATCATTGAATATAAGTACACCCTTGTTTCTCCTTACTTATTCCAGTTAAACGACTGGGAGTTCCAGCGGGAGATTCCAGTGGTTTGGAGTGAATATGAGGCAATTATTCCCGCCTTTTATGAGTATCAGATGCTTTATCGAGGGTACATCCCGTTTGAGGAAAATGATGCTGAAGTTTATCAGAAAGGGCTAAAGTTGCGAGGTTACACCTACAGCACTGTCAAGTATCATTGGGCAGTTAAGGATATTCCTGCATTTGCCGATGAGTCTTTTGTGGGCAATAAAGACGACTATATTGCTAAGCTGACTTTCCAGCTAGTAAAAGAGAATTTTCCAGGAGTGGCAGTACGGGATTACATGAGCTCCTGGCCTGAGCTAACCAAAGATTTACGGTCTCTCACGGATTATGGAAAATTTCTAAAGCGTAAAGATGGAAAAGAAATTGTCTACCAACTTACTGAGGGTTTATCCTCTGATACCGAGAAAGCTCAGGCTATTTATAATCACCTAAATCAGAAACTTCGCTGGAATGGAGAAATTAGCCTGTATCCAGATACTTCACCCAAAGATTTGCTAAAGCAACAAACTGGAAATAGCACGGATCTAAATATACTGCTGTGTAATTGGCTCAATATGGCAGGAGTAGAGGCTAGCCCAGTATTACTCAGTACGCGGGCTCACGGCAGAATTCAAACCAAGTATCCTGAGATTAATCAGTTCAATTACTCAGTGGTGCGTATTGAAGCTGACAGTAAAGAGTATTTATTAGATATTACCGAATCAACTCAGCCTTTCGGTATGATTCCAATTTACTGTCTAAATCATCAGGGATTGTTAGTTGATTCTGATGAAGGGCGCTGGATATCGTTGGAGAGAGGCGATGTTTATCAGATAGAAAATTACTATACTTTAGAATATCAAAAGGCGGAAGACCAGTTTCGTACTTCGGTGAGCCAGATATTTAGAGGATACGGTGCACTGACCATGCGTCAAATGCTGCGTGACCAGCCTCAACGAGTGGCGGGGTATACATCAGATAATTTCAAGGTATTTGATCAGGATCAACTAGATAAAGCACTCAGAGTGGCATATACTCGCCAATCGGATATCACTCAGTTGGGAGAGTATGTGTATATTGAAACATTTCCTCGTGTGCCAGTAGCCGAAAACCCCTTCAAAGCGATAGATCGTAAACATCCGATTGATTACAGCTACCGTAGAACCTATAAACAGACCTTCAATATCCAAATTCCTGAAGGATACAAAGTAGAAGAATTACCACAGAACCTGTCTTTTGCTCTGGAAGGTAACACTGTACAATTCATATTTCAAACCCAAGTGACCGCCGTTTCAGCGCAGGTAGTTAGTCTACTTCGTATTAATCATTCGCTGATTGCCCCGGAACAATACCAGCAACTACGAAAGCTGTACGAAGAAATGCTGGTGAAGCACCAGGAGAAGATCGTTCTACAAAAAGTGAAAGCAGAATAGTTAGGCGAATAACTCGTCAATGACTTTTCCCCCAATTTGAGAAAGCTGCTTGTAACGCCCACCGTGGAAGTAGGTGAGTTTGTTATCATCTAGACCAAGTAACCGAAGTAGCGTTACGTGTACGTCTTGTAACGGATGAACTACATCAACTGCACTTTCGCCGATCTCATCGGTTGCTCCGATAGTGTGCCCCGCTTTTACACCGCCTCCAGCAAACCACATCGCCATTGCATTGGGGTTATGATCGCGTCCGTAAGCCACTCCACCTTCGCGAACTCCGTTGTCAGGGCTACGCCCGAATTCGCCGCACCAGACGATTAAGGTTTCATCTAGCATACCTCTTCGTTTTAGGTCTTTGATTAATCCCGCAATGGGTTTATCTACGCTGCGGATTAAGCTGCCGTGAGCTCGGGCGAGGTAATCGTGGGAGTCCCAGCCGCCGGAGTAGATTTGGACGAAGCGCACTCCCTGCTCAATAAGTCGGCGGGCGAGCAAACATTTACGACCAAAGGCATCAGTGGTTTCTTCGCCTACGCCGTAGAGCTCCTTGGTCTTTTCATCTTCCTGTTCAATCTCAATAATATCGGGCACTTCCATTTGCATCCGAAAGGCTAGCTCGTAGCTTTCCATACGAGCAGCCAAATCGTCGTGAGCCGAATGGCGTTTGGCGTGAGCTTCGTTAAAGGTGCTCAGTAAATCCAGGCTTTCCCGCTGGTGGTAGCGACTTACGCCGGGTGGTGGTTGAATATCTAAAATTGGTGATCCTACCGAGCGGAGAGGAGTGCCCTGATAGTAAGCCGGAAGAAACCCGTTTGACCAGTTAGAAGCACCTCCCTGCGGATACGCTACTTCGGGCAGCACGATGAAGGCAGGTAGGTTCTCATTTTCAGTACCCAAGCCGTAAGTTACCCAAGCCCCGATACCTGGCTCGCCCCCAAACTTGTTTCCAGTGTTAATATGATACATAGCCGTAGGGTGATTTACCGATTCAGCTTGCGCTCCTCGATAAAAGCAAATATCATCCGCTACATCGGCCAAATGCACAAAGTGCTCACTCATATCGACTCCCGACTGACCTACCTTACGGGTTTTGAACGGACTTTCCACGTAGTAACGATTCCCCGACGACATAGCCGAAAAATTTTCACCCTGCCGGGTAAACTTCTGCATATGAAGTTCGTGCAGCTTAGGCTTGGGATCGAAGGTATCAATATGGCTGGGGCCACCTTCCATCATTAGGAAGATACAAGCTTTGGCTTTCGCCGGAAGCATTGGCTGCCGAGGCGCTAAGGGACCGTTGTTCGTTCCTTTCGCTAAGGCCGGATTACTGAGCATACTGCTAAAGGCAACCGTTCCCAAACTAGCTCCCAATCCGTAGAGAAAGTCACGACGGTTGAGGGTAGCAGCTGCTTTTTGGTTTAGGAGTCGCTGAATATGATCGAGGCGATTTTTTTTCATGCTAGTAGACGTAAACAAATTCATTGGCATTGAACAATACCCGGCACAGATCAGCCAAAGCTCGCGTTTCAGGTGAGACCTCAGACGGAGCCACATCGGCTACATAGTTTTCGTATACATCCAGTCGCTCAGTGTAAGAAAACTCTTCCCCGGTCATCTCTTCAAACATGGTTCGTTCAATTTTTACCGGATACTTCGGGTCTATCGGCTCATTTTCCTCATGATACTCCACCATTTTAGCAACGAAATCAGCGGAAGCCTTCACTTCCTTAGCTTCGGCGGGACGATTCCAGGCCAGTTCCATCGCCCGTTCAATTTGACTCTTGAGATCTGACCTTTCTTCATTGAGTCGTTGAGCCATGGCTAACGCTCGGTTGTAGCTGTCCTGCCCATTAAACAGCGTGAATACCTGAGGTGTAACCGTAGAAGCAATTCGCTGCTCACACGATAGGTCGGAATTTGGTTGATTAAATACTTCCAGCATCGGATTGGGTAATCCTCGGTAGTGATAGGAGTAAATAGTCCGTCGGTTGCGCTCTTCAGGAGTGCGAGACGGCTGGTAAGCCGGAGCAATAGAACCCATAATGTGCCGGGGCTGCATGGCTACTTCCCGATTAATTTCGGGTTTGATTGGCAAGCCGCCCATCTGAGTATTCAATTCGCCCGAAACGGCTAGCATCGCATCCCGAAGCTCTTCAGCGGTTAGGCGACGTGGAGAGAAATAAGCTAAATAGTGGTTATTAGGATCAATTACGTTAACATCTTTGGCTTCAGGGTGAGTACTGGATCGTCGGTAGGTATCCGAAGTCATGATCAGTCGGTGCATCTCCTTGAATGACCAATCGTGGTCAATGAAGTAATTCGTGAGCCAATCGAGTAACTCGGGGTGAGTGGGTTTCTTGCCCATTACGCCGAAGTTACTGGCATTACCCGCAATACCTTGCCCAAAGTGATACTGCCAGATTCGGTTAACGATAGATCGGGTAGTAAGCGGGTTCTCCGCACTAGATAGCCAATTTGCCAGTGCTAACCGCCGCCCGTCACGGGTATCGGGGATAGAGTCTTGGATGGGAGATTCTAGTTCTTCAGTAAAAGTTCGGATGGCACTGAGCACTCCCGGAGTAACTTCTTCATCGGTGGCGTAAACCGAACCTCCGGTGAGAATAAAAGTGGATTGAGTTTCAGAATTGATACTATCCGGTATTGTCATAGCTCGACCGCTCCGAGGATTATCCACTACTGGCCCATTGTATACTGAATAGGCCAGTGGTTCGTAGCGGCCTAATTGATGGCGGAGAACTTGTAACCGTTTTTGCAGTACTTTGCGATAGCCTAAATCTTGGTCAGAAAGACCGATGTATCGGGGTGGTTTCTGATCATCCGGTAGTTTTCGCCGCTCATTGCGGGGTACATAGTTGAGTCCTCGTTGAGCCATCCAGCGGCGAGCCGCAGCTTCTTCTTTTTCGTAAATGGCTTTTTGAACCTGTTCTGCCTCGTCAATCAATCGCTCCAGTCGGGCTTTCCCCGTTTTAAAGCCTTCTTTATTCTCCGAGGGTAGATAAGAGGCTTCCCGGTCGGCAAACTGCACTGGGGCAAAGCTAGCCTGAATGCGGTAGTAATCCCGGGTTGGAATGGGGTCGAATTTATGATCGTGGCAGCTAGCGCAGCGTAGGGGAATCGCTATAAAAGTTTCGCCCACACTGTTGGTCACATCATCTAAAAACAACTGTCGGGTTTCGGCGGCTACGCTCATGCCGGTGTGTTCCCAAGGTCCCATCCGCAGGTAACCTACCGCCACTAGCATTTCTGGGTCAGCAGGATTAATTTCATCCCCGGCAATCTGTTCGCGAATAAATTGATTGTAGGGTTTATCTTCGTTAAAAGATCGAATCACGTAGTCGCGGTAACGCCAGGCATTGGGTCGCTCGAAGTCGTTAGAGTAGCCATCGGTATCAGCGTAGCGAACTACATCCAGCCAGTGCCGCCCCCAACGTTCGCCGTAGCGAGGTGATGCCAGCAAACGCTCAATCAACTTTTCATAAGCATCGGGAGAATTATCGTTTACAAACATCTCGACTTCTTCAGGAGTAGGAGGAAGCCCTGTCAGATCGAAGGTGGCGCGACGAACTAGGGTTTGCTTATCAGCTAAGGGCGCCAGTTCAATATTGTGTTCTTCCAACTTACGCTGAATAAAGGCGTCAACTGGATGTTCCGATTCAGTCAAATAATCTTCTGGTACTTTATAATCTTGCACGGGCTGAAATCCCCAAAGGTCTTCCGGTTTATAACGACGGTTTTGCCAGGTGGCTGATAGGGCTGGGCTGGTTTTTACTTTTATGCCGTCGGAATACGTCCACTCGGTATTTTCTACCAGATAGGTTCGCCGTTCGTCTTCGGGCCAGGGGGCGCCAGCATCAATCCACTGTTTTACCAAAGTAATCTGCTCTCCCGTTAGCCGATCATTTTCCTTGGGGGGCATTTCAAACTCAGGGTTTTCCCAAGTTATTGCTTCGTAGATCAGGCTTTTTTCTGCGCTACCGGGTGCGAGAGCGGTACGTCCGGATTCCCCTCCGGCTAATGCACTTTCTAGAGTATGAATATTGAAATCGCCTTCAATCTCATCGGGCTTATCACCGTGGCAGGCAAAACACTTCTCTTGCAGTAGTGGATATACTTCGTGAGCGAATAATAATTCAGCCTCCTCTTCGGTGAGCTTTTCCTGATTTTGACAAGAAGACACCAGAAACATCAAAAAAGATACAGTTGCAAGATACCCGTAGATGCTTAAAGTCGAGAACCGTTGCAGCATAGTAAATCGGTTGTATTGTTCAGGTTAAGCTATTAATTTATGAAAAATACGTGGCAATTTCAAAGAGAGTAAGAAGTAGGGTAGACGAGCTTACCGACGAAAAACTTTGCAATTCTGGCAACAGAAGACCTATTTTTGACACAACCAAAATAAAGTATCTATGATTATTGTAACGGGCGGAGCAGGATTTATTGGTAGCAATCTAATTAAAGGCCTGAACGAGCTAGGGCACAATGATATTTTAGTGGTTGACAATCTGGCTAACGCTGCCAAGCACCTGAACCTTAACGGAGTGTTAGTTAGCGATTTTCTGGATAAACACGATTTTCTACAAGCTCTACCCGATCTTAAAAATATAGAAGCAGTATTCCACCAAGGAGCTTGCTCATCTACTACCGAGACCGATGGTGAGTATATGATGCGGAACAATTATCAGTTCTCCAAAACGCTACTTCACTATTGCGTAGATAATAAGATTCCTTTCTACTACGCCTCCAGTGCGTCTGTTTACGGCAACGGTGAGAATGGATTTGCTGAGAAGCGGGAGTGCGAGTACCCACTGAATGTATATGCCTTCTCTAAGTTCATGTTTGATCACTACGTACTGCGCTACCTGGAAAAAAATACAGTCGACTCTCCAGTTATTGGGCTGCGCTACTTTAACGTATATGGTTATCAGGAAAACCACAAAGGCAGTATGGCTTCGGTGATCTTTCACTTTTATAATCAACTACGCGAAGGTGGAAAGATGCGACTATTTGAAGGTAGCGACGACTTCCGGCGTGACTTTATTTTTGTAGAGGACGTGGTGCGGGTAAACCTTCACTTTTTTCAACAGCCTCAAACCGGAATTTACAATTGTGGTACGGGCGAGGCACGTAGCTTTCTGGATATTGCTAAAATCATTCAACAGCTAGAAACCCAGGAAACTCAGATTGAATTCATCCCTTTTCCTGATCATTTAGTGGGTAAATACCAAACGTTTACACAGGCAAACTTACAAGCTCTTCGCGATGCAGGGTATGCCCAGCCCTTTGTCTCTTTAGAAGAAGGTGTAAAACGCTACTACCAAAGATTACAATCGCATCAAGGATTATTCATAACTTCTTTTAAGCTAGGAGTAAATTTGAGCTAATTTGGTCAAAACTATAGCAAGATTTGAATAGTTATGCTTTTCAATTATTTGGTATTTTTATTAAATACATTACAAATAATCGGGATTTTCATTGCTTGAAAAGTAAAAAATTTTGCTTTTCTTTGAATTGTTCTTGCTTTGCTAAAGTGAAGAATGCTCTCTAATCCAACAGCCTCAGCAAAAAGGTCAGTTTAGTTAAACCACATTATTAACTTTTTAAAGAATGATCACCATGAGGCATTTCATCGTGTTGCTGGGAGTCCTATGTCTGTTTCACACAGTTCAAGCTAAAAAAACAAAAGAAAAGTGGAAGTACGGTAGTATCGTACTGAACAGCGGTCAACAATTTGAAGGAAATTTAAAGTTTGACCTGGAAAACGATGTAGTAGTACTACAGAAGGGCAAACGGATATTAGCCTTTAGTGCGTTTTCTGTGCAATCATTCCTGGCAGTAGATACTACCAATGGTTTTACCCAAAAGTTTTTTTCCTTACCCTATTCAGAGAAGCGAACACGCGCTCGCTCAAGATTCTTTCAACTAGTGTACGATGGGCGGTTCGCGCTTTTTGTCCGGGAGAAAGGGGTTCCAGTGACTGCTGTTTCTACAGCAAACTACCCTACTCGTCAGAATCCGAACGACCAGAAAAAAGCATATACTCATGAGTATTTTGTATTACTGCCCGATGGTAGTTTTCAGAAATTTCGGGCGGGGCGACGCCATTTGGCCGAGCTTTTCTCGTTAGAAGAGGAGAGAGCCAAGCAAGTGGGAAGGTACATTACAAATAATGACATTGATTTTAGCAAGCAGCCCGATATCATCCGGCTTATTCATTACTGTGTGAACCAGGAAACGATTGCCAGTCGCTGATACCTTTCGCATAATAGCTTATATGCAATCAGTAATTACTTAGGTTCACCTAGAATCAATAATTACCAGTTTATACCAAAATCTTAATAACATTTAACTTCACAAAGTTATTATAGTATTAAGATAGTGCCTCCATTGCTAATGAGACGCACTATCCACTTGGTTATGACTGGTTGTGATCCATGAAGAGAAGGTACGTCGTAGGGATTTTCATTGCTGCACTTATTCTAATAGGTAATCAAATATTTATTCAATACTGGTTAGCTCAAAAGAAATACGACGCTAAAGCTATCAACTTAGCAGGTCGCCAAAGGATGCTGAGCCAGCGTATTAATCTGAGTTTTTATCGCTTGATTGAGGGAACCACTACTATTGATACTTTACAAAATTTGATGGAAGAGTGGAAAACCGCCCATCACGCACTTTTGCAGGGAAGCCCAGCGATAGAGTCAGTAGAAGAACCAGAGGCTAAAGTATTGTTACTTCAGTTGTCTGCCAATATTGATTTTGTCGACCGCCAATTGACTGAATCAGACATGGCTACGGCCAGTAACTTATCCGCAATTACTGAAAACCAATCAACTTTCTTACGCTCTATGGATAGAGTGGTGAACCTCCTGGAGCAGGAGTCTGAAAGAAAGTTACGGTTTATTGTGGTTACCGAAATCTTGCTGATGTTACTTTCGCTGACCGTACTCACTTTGGAAGTGAGGTATATCTACATGCCTATTGAAAAAACACTAAATCAGGCTTTACTTAAGGTAAAAGAGCAGAGCAGAAACAAACTTATGGCCATTTATGAAAGCACTATCGACGCTTTCTTGTTCCTTAACAACAACCTAATGGTACAATATAGTAACCGAAACGCCAAAAAATTTAGCCAGACAATGTTTAGTAAGGAGGTAGAAGTGGGCGATTATCTGCCAGATGCCATACCGACAGAACAAAGGCAAGAAATGGAGCAACATTACCAGCAGGTATTGGCGAGCAACCCGGTTGAATTTGAAAAGTTCGATGGAAAGTATTGGTGGCAGTTTAGTTTGTTTCCGGTATACGACGAACGCAAGCAGATTATAGGCATTGCTCAGAATGTGCGGGACATTACCCAGCGTAATGAGCTGATTCATGAAAATAGAGTAATGGCTCAACGGCTAGAGCTTATCGCTGAAAATTTTCCTAACGGCTCCATCAGTCTAATTGATCAAGATTTAACGATACTCTATACCAATGGTGATGGTTACCGGAAAATGGGCGTTGATCACCAAACTATAGTTGGGCAGTCCCTCCAATCATTTTTATCTCCTGATCTATACGAGCAGTTTGAACAGATACTACCCGATATACTGGCCGGACAAACTGTAGAATTCAAAGCTAACTATCAGGGTAAGTACTTTTTAAATATTGTGCAGCCGATACCGAATAAGATAAACGATTTTTCAAGATTTATATTAACCTCGACCGATATTAGCCAACTTATCGAGTATCAGAACGAGATTCTGGACCGAAATCAAAAACTGGAGGAGATTGCCTGGATGCAGTCGCATAAAATTCGGGGGCCCCTTTCGACCATTATGGGGTTGGTAGGTTTAATGCTTTCTGAGAAAGAAGAGGGCTTAAACGTAGAATATCTAGAAAGTCTAAGAGAAACCTGCGATACCTTAGATCAGGTAATTAGACGAATTGTTAAAATTACCGAACCGATATAGTGGAAAGCAGCCCTCATTAGACAGGTCTAAATCATGATTTAAAGATGGGATCCTGAATTCTTTACACTACTATTATCTGTATCTCTTTTTTGCATTTCAAGTGTATTGAGGATTATCCTACTAGTAAAAAGCCCCTAGACAATGCTGCCTAGGGGTATTAACCATTCTGACTTATAATTGTGAGTCTTACTGAGTAACTAACATTCGCTTAGAGTCAATTACTTTACCGTCGGCTTTCAGTTGGCATGAGCTAACTCTATCCTACTGGCTTTATAATATGGAGCTATTTCTTCTTCTCCTGTTTCAACGCTATAATGATTTCTATTACTCGCTTCACGTCCTCTTCGTGTAAGGAAGCGAACTCCAGCTTTTCACCACAATTACTCGTGATTTTTACCCTAAACTTTTTAGCCACCGGGGCAGCTGCGGCAGCAGCAGCTACCTGAGCACCGTAGGTGCGAAATCTTTTTCTCACTACATGAAACATAACAATTAGAGTGGCAGCCCAAGCTATCAGTAATAAGAGTAAATTCATAGTGCCTCGTATAAAGGGTGATTCGTTACTATATCAAGATAATGAATTTACTTTTCACTTTGAAGAAGGTGTAACTCTTTCGTATTCTTCTAATAGTACCAATACCACTTAGATAGCGAACTTTTCCAGCACAATTTATTATTGTGCTGACCAGTAATCTAAATCCTCCTTCACCCTCTTTTCCAAAGGAGGAGAAGCACTCATTCTATTTTAGTAGTTCATTTGTAAGACAGCAAATACTATAGCTCAATTTTCAAGATGGTAGTTCGGTTTTGCCTCTCTCTTTATTAGTTTAATTAACTCTTCTCGTCAGAACCATTACTAAACACTCTGGTATGTAGCAGTTCTGCCCAAAATAGCAGCATTTGGGTTTTGGTAGTGTCGTCTTTGTGCTGAATGATTTCAATTAGATCTTCCCAATACTAAGCAGGAGATACCAACATTCACTGGACGCAAAACCTCATCCGGCAAAGTGATTCATATAAACTGTCGTTTTAATATCGTATTCAAACTAATTCATAACCGAACCGTTGAGCATGAGTAGAAAACCAACCTCAACTATCATGCGAAGTATTAAGCAGATACATCAGACTTTGTCTGATCCCATTGGCGAGTTGCCTACTTTTCGTCCGATACCTACCGTTTCCCTGCCTCATCTTGATCCGTTTTTGTTTGTGAACCATCATGGCCCGCACGAGTATCGTCCGGGCAATCAGGGTTTGCCGTTTGGGCCGCATCCGCACCGGGGGTTTGAGACACTTACCTACATCTTTAAGGGCGATATTGTGCATCAGGATACACAGGGGTTTAAGAGTAAAATTGAAGCTGGGGGCATTCAGTGGATGACTGCCGGAAGCGGTCTGTTGCACTCGGAGGTATCTTCAGAAGAATTTAAAGCCCACGGCGGGGTAGAAGAGGTAATTCAACTCTGGCTCAACCTTCCGGCCAAACTCAAGATGACTGAGCCTAACTACGTGGGACTATCCAAAAACGAAATCACCCACATCAGCGAAGACGATGGTAAAGTGACTATCCATTTGATTTCCGGTGATTGGCGAGGACAAACGGGGCCGGTAGAATCACTCACCAATCTCACCATGACTAGCGTGGATTTGAAAAATGGAGGCGAGTTAGCAGTAGACATCCCGACTACGCATCAGGTTTTATTCTACGTAGTCAGTGGGGCGGTAGAGGTAAACAGTCGTACTGCCCAAATGCACGAGCTGGTGGAGTTTGGTATGGACGGAGAATCCATAGAAGTAATGGCTGAGGAAAAATCCCGCCTTATTCTCGGGCACGGCGAACCCTTCAACGAGCGCATTGTAGCCCACGGTCCCTTCGTGATGAATTCCGAAGCCGAAATCCGCCAGGCGTTTCAAGACTATCAATCGGGGAAGATGGGAGTGTAGAGAGGGTAATCAGCCAACTTATACAGAAGTATTTGAGTACAGTATCAAATTGAAGTATAAATTTCAGGTTCTAGGTAAATTTATGTAGTTGGTTTTATTCATCCCTGCCATAGACTTACGAAGTTTACTTTCACAGTGGTAGCGAGAAAAACTAGTGGCAAAAACTTCGCAAGTCTCCCCCCATATGAAATCATCTAGAACCAGATTTCATTGTCACTTTATCACGATAAGTATGGCGAAGTGACTGATACCTGACGATCTTCCACATGGTAAGATCGCTTCGCAGAGCCTCGCGATGACGGCCTGTTATACTCGATTTTGCTTAGGACTTATCTGCTACCAAAATTCACCTTCACGCTCGCTCTTAAAAAGAATGGAGTGCCGGGGGTGAAATGAATCTCCGAAACGGGTTCGGGCTCGTCTAATAATCGGGATTCGGTTTCAAACTGGGCTTCCCGCCAGTTCTGGTTGAAGATGTTTTCTGCGGTCAATCCAAATTCGTAACGAGAAACTGAGTAAGTAACTTTAGCATCCATCAGAAAATAACCTTCCGCGGTGAGGCTGTAGTCTTCGTTAGCGGGTCGATCACCCAGAAACCGATAGTTAAGCCGGGCATTAATACCATTGGGAAACTTAAAGCCTACTCCCCCAATACTGGTCAAGACCGGAGCCAGTGGAATGTAGTGCTGCCCTTCGGGAGCATTCAGGGCACGAGGGTCGGTCACATTAAGGTCAGCATCCAAGTATAGCCAAGGGCGCAATTGGTACCGTAGAGCCAGGTCAATTCCCCGCCGACGGGTTTTGCCCCCGGCTTCTACGATACCTTCATCTCCCACGTATACAAATTCTTGATCAAGATTGAGCCACCAGGCGGTAGTGTTGACGAGCAGATTGGGCAGGGGCTTAAAGATTGCCCCCACGTCGGCACCGTAGGCTCGGGGTAGTATTTCCTGGCCTTGTTGGGCAACCACTACGCGGGCATCATTAGAGTGAAATCCGGTACTAGCCTTGGCAAAAAGCTGAATACGGTCGTTGAGCTGATAATTGACGTTCAGCTTAGGACTCCAGATACCTTTAGCTTGACTTTGGTTTTGAGGAGCCGTCGCTAGGGCATTTCGGTACGAGAAGTGGAAGTAATCGTAGCGCAGCCCAGCACTTACCGATAGCTGAGAAGTAAGGTCCAGCGTATGACGCACCCAGGCACTAGCATTGGCTTGCTCCACATCACCCCGCGATAGATCACTTAGTCGAGTGACCCGGTTTTGGGTTCGAGATAAGCGAACATCCTGTACATCGTCGTAGCGAAAGCCAACGCCTACTTCGGTAAGTCCGTCCATTCCAGCAACGCGGTGATTAAGACTGTATGAACCTCGGTAACCGTAAATATTCCGGGTTTCGCTCTGCCGAATCTGATCGCCTCGTATCGGGTCATTCAGGAAAAAGGTAAAGTTGGAGAATAGATCAAAATCGTAGCGGGTGAAGTAAAGCTGGTTGGTAAGTGTTCCTCGGTTACCAACACTCTGAGTGAGTTGTAGGTTGGCATTGGTTCGGCGGGTAGTTCCACCTTCGGTATCATCAATAGCTCCAAAGCGAGAGATACGACCCGACTCTACTGCCCGCACTGGGATTTGCCCCGAAGCATCCCAGCGGCTGCCGAAAGTAGAGAAACTAGCGGTCAGCCGGGTGCGATCTTTCACTAGTAGATTATATTTACCCAGCAAGTTGAGTCGGAGAAAATCCTGGGGGCTTTCAAAGTACCCATCCGACCGGAAGAGTTCTCCTGCTAAGTAACCATTCTGCCGGATTTGTCCGCGCTCTTTATTCAAAAGGTTGATCATCGCTACCGTTCGTAGCGTATTAAACTGACCACCTTCCAGTTTTATCGAACTCTGATCTAGTACGTCAACTGTTTCAAAGGCAGCGTATCCCGCTGTAGCAAAATCACCTATACTGGCATCGTGTGACCCTAGCCCAAAATCTACTTGCTTTATTGTTTCCGGAATCACGAAGTGTAAATCAGAATAGCCTTGTCCGTGTGCGTGCGACACCATATTAACGGGTAAGCCATCTACGGTTAGATTAATATCAGTACCGTGGTCAATATCAAATCCGCGCAGAAAAATCTGCTCAGCTTTTCCCCCTCCGGCGTGCTGGGCAATGAATAGTCCCGGTACCTGCCGGAGAACATCTTGGGAGGTTTGAATCGGTCGCAGGTTAATATCATAAGCTGAGATAGTCTTCCGAAGCAGGGACTCGCCAGACGAAACGATTATATCGGCTAATTCCACGCTGCCTGGTTTCAGGTAAATATTTAGTGGTTCGTTAGCTTGGCTGTCATCAATAGGCTGGGTAATTGATTCATAGCCGATAAAGGAAAGTTGTAAAGTATCATTGCCAGGATCTGTTGCTATCCGGAAGGAACCCAACCGATTGGTTGTCGTTCCGGTTTGGTTGTCTAGCACCACGTTAACCCCAATGAGTGGCTCGCCCGTAGTGAGATCATAAACCGAACCTTGAAGAATATTTTGGGCTACAAGAGCTTGAATTGAACACAGAAGTGCTGCTAAGAATACGAACAATCGCATAATTGTATTAGATAAGAGATAAATGATAGAGTTAGTGAATAATGGAATCCCACGTGGAACGTGAATGAGTGAATAAATAATTAGAATAATGTTTATTCATTCACTCGCTCTTTATCTCCTTCACCAAAGACTGCTTAAAAATGGTTGAGAAGAAGTCAGCTCCTGAATATCACTGATAGTGACGGGACCGAGTTCAAAGGCGGCAGTCTGGGCTTCCTGTAAGTAGTCCTGCCCTTGGCCACTTTCGCCATTTTTTAGATAAATTGCTCCTAAGTGATAGAGTACTTCTGGTTCCGATGTTTTTCTTTCTACGTGTTTTTGCACGATTTCTAACGCTTGTTGGTGATTTCCTTGAAGGTGATAAACCCAGGCGAGCAGATCGTAGGTTTGAGGTGTAGGTCGGCGTTGTATTTCTTCTTTAGCTAGTTCAATGGCTTGGTCAAATTGATGAAACTCTTCAGCATATAATGTTGCTAGGTACGGATTATACATATGAGCATATTGAGGCCGAGTAGCTTGGTTTACAAAGCTGGTAAGATACTCTCGTTTTTTACCTGTATCCCCTTGATAGGCGGCGATTTCAGCTAAGAACAAATATGTATCAGGAAGATTGGTCTTACGCAGAATTGCTTGTAAAATGACCTCAGCCTCAGCGACTTTTTGATCGTGAGCGTAGGCAATCCAGGCGATACCTCGCAGTGGTGCTAGATAATCTGAGTTTAATTGAAGGGCTTGTAAATAATGATCGTAAGATTCCTGGATACGTCCGGCGTGACCGTACAAATCTCCCAAATGAGTCAGTGCCCAAGGTTTTACTTCTTTCCGACTGGGTAAATGTACGGCCTGTTCCATCACCCGAATAGCCGAATCAAGGTTGCCAATCTGATCCAGATATTTAGATAGGCGAACTAGATAATCGAATGAGTCTGGATTAGCATTATTTAGCAGAATATTTTCAGCAGCCTCGTATTCTCCCAATTCAGCATAGGCATCGTAAGCCATCATCATCGGGCCAAATTTTTCGTCGGTAGCGTCGTAAGCCTCTTGACTGTAATCCAGTGCTTTCTGAAACTCATGCTGCTGAATGGCATTGCTACTCAGAGCGATAAAATTGCCTAATTGTCGCTTTCCTCTAAGCATACCATTTGCCAGTTTAAACAGACTATCGGAATGGTGTAGGTATTCTATTTTTCCGGTCAACTCAAATTGTTGTCGATGTAGAGTGGCTAGCTTTTGGACATACGTAAAGCCATTGGGTTGTTGCTGAATTTTTTTCTGCCAGAACTCAGCTTCCTTTTCTAGTGAGATAACTTTAGCGGAGTGTGATATATCGCTCTGAAGAAATTGGGTATAATCTTTCGGCTGAGTAATTTCTAAGGTTTCCTCAGGCTGGTGGCAAGAAAAGCCAATAATGCCGAATAAGATAATTGTAATATATTTCATAGGTGAGAAATTAAGGTGGAGGAAGTTCTCCACCTGTAAGGTTAAGTTAATTAGTGGGGTGCAGCCAGATAAGGGAAAGAAGTCAAAAACTCTTTATCGTTAGCCCCAACATTGTCACCAATCAGACCTGTTTGTAGATCGCTCAGGTTAGCCAGGTCATTACCCGCAAACGCTAGAATTAGGGTTACATCCACTACGTCGTCGGCAAGTCCTCGCCCATTCAGCACATTCTGACCGAGCATCAGATTATTCAAGTCAGCAGGGCCGTAGGTAGAAGAAGCCGTTTTGTTGGAACCCAATACATCGGTAGCCAGCACGGTTGCGGTAGTAGCATTATCTAAGCCCAGCACGTTGGTGTAACTTCCCGGATCTAATCCAATGTAGCCTTGCAATGCATCGAGAATACCTTGGAAAGCCGTGGCATTAGCCGCTCCTTCAGTAGGTAAGGTTCGGTTATAACCGTTTTTGGTATCGGCATCCCCGAAGAAGTTAAAAACGGTATTGATCGCAGGTCTACCCATTTGATCAGCCGTAGCGAAGGTAGGGTTCTCTACCGTGATGGTGGTCATGGCCGAGGCGGTTCCTCCCGCATTGGTTACGGTAACCGTAGCTTCGTAATCACCTGCCTGCATCGCGACGAAAGAAGGCATAGCTGAGTCGCCGCCTTCTAAAGTAACTGTTCCCCCGCTGGGGTCAGTGACCGTCCAAGCGTAAGTAATGTTATCACCCATGGAAGATGACCCATCTAGAGTTACGGCTTTTTCAATGTCTACGGTTTGGTCAGCTCCGGCATTAGCCTGCGGGGCTTCTACTTCAGGTACTGTGGGCTCATCTGGTTCGTCTTCCTTGCAGCTTGCGGTGGTCACCAGCAGTGCCAGACAAAATAAAATGGCGGTGTTCTTAATATTTTTCATCGTTAAATACTTTTATCGGTTGTTTGTGAGATGTTTATTGTTTGCGTTTAGATTCAACCCAAGATGTGAATGCGTCACTACTTCCGAGTGATGATTTGGGCACTTCAATTACGACGGAGAGCACGTTAGTTCCAGCGAAGGCATCGTTTCCGGGGCTGTCAAAAGAAGTGGCGTAGGCTTCGCCATTGGCGGGATCTGGTACATCCAAGTTAAGGGCAGCCCCCGCTCCGTTTACAATGTCTACGAACTTGAAGAAGTCCATAAAGAAGGGGTCATCCCGAGAGCCAGCAAACACTTTAATGCCTTCAGACTCGCCAACAGTAGGCTCACTACCGTAAGCAGTAACGGCGGCTTCCACCCGAGTGCCATCGGTAGCCACTTGGCTGTTTAATCCAGCAGCAGCGGGCGCAGTTGGACCAAAAGCAATTACCTTCCCGTCACGGAAGATGGCTTGGATGACTAAATCCTCTAAATTATCACCATCGTTGTCAATATTGAATTCGTACATCACATCTTCGTCAAAAGAGGCATCGGCAGTAGCTGATGGAGCAGTTAGGCCGAGCACATTGCAGACGAACACGTAGTTGTCAGCGTTTTCGGGGCTTTCAAAAGCATAGAAATCAGTGATGTCAGCTGCGGTGCTTCCAGTGGCTAAAGAGCCCACTGCTGGGGCATCAATGTGGTCAGCGCCAATGAGATAAATGCCACTGGCAACAATAGTCATCATACCGATGACCAAAATGAATCGTTTCATGAGAATGGTGTTTTGGTAAAAATTTCTTTGAGATTGTTGACCCATCTACGGAGGTAGAGTAGCAGTTGGATTTCTGACAGGAAGGTTTATTGAAAAAAAATTTCCTTAGCCCGAAGTATTACCACCATCATACGGTAGATGAACTGGGGATGGAGAGCCTGATAAATGATGGCGTAACTTATCTTGGGAAACGACTCGGTTTTAAAGGTTAAATTGAGTGTAAAAAGTATAAATTAGTCTCAATTAGATGTTAATGTGAATTTCATGTAAAATTCTGATTTTCAGAAATTTGTGGCTCTTAAAAAAGTTTTGTGGTGCGTGTGGTAGCCGTCCCACAATCAATAGTTAGACAGCAGGTTGGTAGCGGCCTGATCACCCTGAATAGCATGTGCAGGCTGGGGATATTTCTCGGTAAAAACAAGTAGTTGTTCGTGGGGTAAAATCGTAATAAAATTTTCGTCAATTTCTCCTTGAGTATTCTGGATCTCACTTATTGAGAGGCTGAGATGTTTAGCTAAAAAGTGATATACTGCCTTACGTTTGTTGATTCCGTAGTCGTGTTGCTCATTAGGCAAGTGGTGGTTTTCTACTAGCTTGGCTTTGCCGTACAGTTGGTAGATATTGCGGATATAAGGGTACTCAACTTTTGGATTATTTTTTGTCCAATCGTCACCATCCGATACCAGTAACAGCGGACGGGGAGCAGCCAAGGCCGCAATCTCTACATTACTAGTCTGATGATCTTGGCTACGGTGAATAGGTAAACCACTTTCACAAACACAGCCTCCAAAAAAGTGAGCCGACACCATCACGACCGGAGCAGATACGGCAATCCGTTCATCTAGAGCAGTGAGTAGAAAAGTCTGCGTTCCCCCACCGGAAGCTCCGGTCACTGCTATTTGCTCCGGGTCTACTTCCGGTAAGGAGATTATAAAATCCACTGCTCGAAGGCTGTTAATTGTCTGCAATACCAAAGCCAGCGGATGTCTGTGTGAAGTTTGACTGGCTTCGCCGTAGCCAATCATATCGTAAGCCAGTACAATTGCGCCCATGCGGGCTAAACTAGCGCAACGCTTCTGCATATCTTCCCGGGTTCGGGCGGAGTAGACTGAATCTTGAAAATGACCATGAGGAGAAAGTACTGCCGGGTACGATGGCAGCTGACGAGTAGGTCGATATAAATTACCGGTTACAAAAAAGCCCGGTAAGCTTTCAAAGGCAATATTTTCTACCGTATAGCCATCTAATTCTTTTTTGTTGCGAATAATTGGGCTGAGCGGGGTGCGCTCAAAGTTCCTATTCAATCCTAAACCCTCCCAGATTCCCTGGCGGATTCGCTCGGCTCGAGTCTCCCAACTGGCTACGTCATGGTAACTTCGGGCGAAGCGTTCCAGTGCAGTTTTGCCTTCAGCTTCGGTAAAGTGGTGTCCCTGGCAGAGCATAGCGGTATCTACTGACTGGGAAAAAACATAGGTTGGTAAAAATAATAGTAGGAGTAACGTGGTAGGTTTCATTAGGATAAGATAGCAATAATACGCTTAGGCATAAAGGCTTGGTCACTAAAGAAGAGGCAAGAATGTAAAAAGTAATTATCTGACTTTTCTCCTTTGCAGAATGATGTATCTTCGCTGCAAACCGATAACCACCATGAAGAAATTAATAGCTACACTATCTCTAATTATTTTTATCAACCAAATTGGCTTTGGGTGGGGATCAATAGCACATCGGGCGATTGGGCAACTAGCTCAGTGGCATTTGAGCCGAACTGCCGAAGCTCGTATTACTCAAATTCTAGGATCAGTAGATCTAGCAATGGCGAGTACCTGGATGGATGAAATCCGTTCTGATTCGGCTTACGATTACACCAACACTTGGCACTGGGTTACCGTACCCACTGGAACTACTTATGATCCCGAAATTCAGGTGCCAACAGGTAATGCTTACGAAGCAACTCAGCGAATTATCTCTGCCTTAAAAAGTGATACTCTATCATTAGAGCAAGAGCAGGAGTATTTAAAAATGTTGGTTCACCTGGTTGGCGATTTACATCAGCCTCTGCACATAGGTACGGGTGAAGACCGGGGCGGTAATGATGTTCGGGTACGCTGGATGTATGAACCTGATTCATCTAACTTGCACCGGGTCTGGGATAGCGATATGGTTAATGCCAAGCAACTAAGCTACACCGAACTAGCAAATCACCTCAACCGGTACGTTACACCTGAACTGGTGAGTGAAAACCAATCAGTTTACATAGAGCAGTGGCTAGATGAAGCAGTGGAACTGCGCGATACGGTGTACGACGTGCCGGATAATAAACGTCTCGGTTATGAATACATGTACCACAACTGGCCAATTGTAGAACAACGGTTATTACTCGCGGGGCTTAGACTAGCAACTATTCTGAATGATATTTATGGATGAGTAGCGTGGCGCTGGGTGCTCGGCGCGAGGAGTAAAGATAAGTTGCTTTAACGTCAAGCCTCTAATCCATACTCCTATTTCTTGACTCCCGCTTTCGGAATCCATACCTCCCCGCCCCGTGCTTCCATCTTCTCACTTCCTTCTTCCAGCAATACATTTACTGATCTTTTCATTTTCTGGTGGCAGACCGTATATTCACCAGCATGAATACCCAACCTGCTTCATTACGCTTTTTCAGCTTTTTATCAGTTTTACTTTTCGCTATTGTTACGGCAGCTTGTCAGTCTGAGCCTGCCTCTGAGTCTTCGCCGGATAACCGTCCGAATATTCTACTGATTATGGCGGATGATTTGGGCTATTCTGATCTGGGATGTTACGGTAGTGAGATTAGTACTCCGAACTTGGATAAGCTAGCGAAGTCAGGAGTGACGTTTCGTCATTTCTACAATACGGCGCGTTGCTGCCCTACCCGGGCTTCCCTACTTACGGGCTTGTATCCGCATGAAGCTGGGATGGGAGCAATGGTCAGTGGGGTAAACAGTGATCCTGAACCGGGAGCTTACCAAGGCTATTTAAACAATAAATGCCTAACATTAGCAGAATTTTTAAAGCCTGCGGGATACAACACCTATATGTCGGGCAAATGGCACGTGGGTGAAAAGCCGGAGTACTGGCCTACTAAGCGAGGCTTTGATAAGTACTTCGGCTTGATTAGTGGAGCCAGTAGCTACTACGAGGTGATCACCGATCAGCCCCGGGTGCGGCAGATGGCTTACAACGGTCAGCCCTGGACTCCACCTAAAGAGGGGTTCTATATGACCGACGCTCTATCGGATTCGGCTGCTTCTTTCTTAACTCAGCACTTTTCCCAAGAGAGTACTCAACCCTTCTTTATGTATCTCGCCTATACGGCTCCGCACTGGCCACTACACGCTTTACCCGAAGACATTGCTAATTACCAAGGCCGTTACGATGATGGTTGGGAGGATTTACGTCAAGAACGCTACTTACGAATGCAGAAAGAAGGAATGATCGATACCAACTTTCAATTGCCACCCTGGGAGGAAGATATACCCGAGTGGAATCAGCGCGATACATCGCTTCACTGGGAGCGACGAATGGAAGTGTACGCTGCCATGGTTGACCGAATGGATCAGGGGTTAGGCCGGGTGTTTGAAACACTGCAAACTAACAATGCCTGGGATAATACTTTGGTGATCTTCTTATCTGACAATGGTGGGTCGCCGGAAGATATTACCGGACGAAAGCTGAATGATCCTAATGTAGAAATTGGGTTACCCGGTTCTTACGCGGCGTACCGCAAGCCCTGGTCCATCGCATCTAACACTCCGTTTCGTCGCTATAAACGCTACGTAGAAGAAGGTGGAATTGCTTCCCCACTGATTATGCACTGGCCTGATGGAATAGAGCCGACTGAACGGGTAGACAGCTACGCCCATGTGGTAGACATTTATCCCACTATTGCCCGCTTGGCTCAAGCTACCTATCCAGATAGTGTTCGGGCGTTAAGGGGAATCAATCTATTATCCATCATCGAAAGTGACTCAGTGCCTTCTGAGCGGCCGCTATTTTGGGAGCATATTGGGCATCAGGCAATGCGACAAGGAAAGTGGAAAATCGTAAGTCAAGCCCCAGCGTACCAATGGTCACTTTACGACATGCAGCAAGACCCAACCGAACTCAATGATGTTAGCACCGAATTCCCCAAAGTGCTAGATCAGATGAGCCAGACCTACGATCAGTGGGCAGAAGAAGTAGGGGTGCAGAAGGGAGCGGGATAAACTAAATTAAGGTAGGCAGGTTATAACCGTACTATCTTCCGACGTCAGCACCAGTGAGTATTATTTTGACTTCACTCACGATTGCTGAAATCACCAGCATGAAAGCATTAGATGCTATTGCCAATAAGATCCTAGACGATCACTTTAAGGAACGCTTTGATCAGTTAATGATCAACCTAAGTATCGTCGGGTTTCTTATTCATGTTTTTTTAGTCTTCTTACATTGGCTGCATGTACTGCCCGTCGATTTGTTAAAGGGAAGCTTGCTGACCAACCCTATTGCCACATTATATACTCCTTTTACCTTTATTCTAGTATTTGAGGTCTACCTACTAATCTACTACCTACCTTCCTCGTTCACCACCTTTGTGAGTAAGCAGTATGAGATTATTTCACTAATTGTGGTGCGACGTATTTTTAAAGATGTATCTAATGCTACCTTATCGCTTGATTGGTTTGCGTATGATTATAACATTCAGTTGTTAGCGGATTTGGTCGGTCTAATTGTGCTATTTCTAATTATCCAGCAATTTAATCGGCAGGCAAAATCAAGTCCCAAAATAGGCTTCTCCGAGCGCATCGCGCCATTCCTGAGGTTTAAACGGCGAGTGAGTGTATTGTTGTTCGCTGCCTTTGTCGGGCTTACCATATTTAGCTTTGTAAAGTGGCTGCTAGAAACATACTGGTACCTAACTGAGCAGATTAGCGAAGTAACTGATATCAATTGGATCTTTTATCATGAGTTTTTCATACTGCTCATCCTGATCGACGTACTAGTATTAATTGTCTCCTTTAAGCATATTAAGGATTACAACCAACTCATCAGAAATACCGGATTTATCTTATCCACTGTACTTATCCGGATGTCGTTCAGTGCCGAAGGTTTAATCAATATTATCATTATTGTGTTTGGAGTTCTGTTTGGGTTGGTTATACAAGCTATTTACAATCGGGGCTCGGTTGTATTTCAGGAAGAAGAAGAAATATAGAAGCGCTCGGAAGTAGCAAGTTAAATTTTCTAGCTGTCTCAATTTCTTCTTGAAGAACAGGTAAGCAAGTTATGGATATCTAGACGTTCGCTAATTCTGGGGTAGCTGAAGATGTGGGTGTTCTTACATGAGATGCGCGTAAAATAGTCAGTTTCTAGGGGATTATTATTCATATAAGGTATAATGCTCAGGCTGTGGCGCAGTATTGCTTCTAGAGCAAAAATAAGCCTAATCGAGTGCTTTTGTTAAAAGTACCCATCCACTTTTATTGCGCTAAATGTAAAGTATCTGAAATAGAGGTATGCCACATTTGTTCATATAGAAGTATGATTAATTATATTTTATTTAAAAAAACTATAATAGAAAATATAATATTATTATTTTTGCTGTAAAAAGTAAAATTATTTACAAGAAGACTTACCCTAAATGAGAACATCAAAAAAACGTAGTTTATTCTAAAATCAAACAATAAAAACTAATCGTAATAATGACACGTGAACAGCAATTACAGTTCTGTAAGAAGTGTGAAAACCGAAAGATGGATGTGCAACAGGGGCTACTCTGTGGCCTTACTGGTGAGAAAGCTACCTTTGAGCAAGAATGTCCTGATTTTGTCCGGGATGAATCGGTAGAGGATGTACCCATGGCGACCGAAGAGGCTCTCACAGCGGAAGAAGTAACCCAGCGACTACCCACTGATTTAGTTGAAAAACTGCGGGTGGAGCAAAACCTGCCATTGGGCGTTGGTGCTGGATTGGCAGTTGGATTAATCGGAGCTGTGCTTTGGGGAGCGATTACGGTAGCCACTGAGTTTCAGATTGGGTACATGGCAGTAGCGATTGGGGCCGGAGTTGGATACGCGATACGGATATTCGGTAAAGGCATCGACGAGATTTTTGGCTACTGCGGGGCAGTCATTGCCTTAGTGAGTTGTTTGCTAGGTAATTTCCTAAGTATCATCGGTTTCGTAGCCAACGCCGAAGGGCTTACCTATCTGGAAACGCTCGCAATGGTTGACTATAGCTTGATACCAGAAATTATGATGGCCACTTTCAATATTATTGATCTGCTCTTCTACGGGATTGCACTCTACGAAGGCTATAAATTCTCATTTCGCCGAATTACCGAAGAAGATATAAAAACTTTAGGAGCTAACTAAGCCACATGGAAACGCAAAGAGGTACTCAAGAGACTATAAGAAGTGGGTGTTATTTAACCCCCGTTTAGCACACTATCAGCAGCTTTACGATTTGTATCGGGCTATTCAGACCAGGCAGTCTATTGGAGAGGTTACTGTTAAAGAAGTAGGTGAGAATGGAAATATCAAGTACTTGATAGAGCAGCCGGGAGTGGAAGAAATGCTATCGCTCGAGTCCACCGACCGGAATGCATTACTGGTATATCTGCAACAAAATTACTTTGCTAATACTAATGTAGAAAATTGGTATAAGGAAAGGGCTAAGAAAGAAGACAAAGAAAGTAACCATCAAGTATTATCCGATCCTATTCCGCAGGTTGAAAGCTCAAAGCAGTTAGATGTATACCCACACCGGAAAGAGACAAAGTACTACCGTTGGAAATTACTAGTCAGAGGATTCGTCTACGTAGTCTTAGTTGCCTTGGGTGCGGTAGCGGTTGTATCCTTAGAAGGGGTGGCTCTTATTCAGCTCCTGCTGATTTTTGCCTACCTGCTACTACTCTGGATAGTACAACGGCTAGCGAAAGGCTACTTCGTCGGACTTATTCAGGGAAATTCAGTTCGGGTAACTGAGGAACAGTATCCTAAGATTTATGATATTGTACGATCCCAGGCAGCAACGCTAAAGCTAAAAGAGCTACCCGAAATCTACATATCATACGGGCACTTTAATGCCTTTGTAATGCAGATGGCTCGCTCTAAATACTTAATGCTATATTCAGAAGTTGTAGAAACATCGCTGACAGGTGATGATGAAGTGCTAAAGTTTGTCATCGGTCACGAGTTAGGGCATCTATACCGAAAGCACCTTACTAAAGACAAATGGCTCTTTCCTGCTAATATAATTCCCCTATTACATTTTGCCTATTCCCGAGGCAGGGAATATACTTGTGATCGCATTGGCTACCACTTCTCCCGACGGGGAGCAGTAGAGGGTGTACTTATTATGACAGCAGGTAAGGAAATATACAGTAAGGTGAACGTTGAGCAGTTTATTGAGAGTGGCAAGCGTTCCTCCGGTTTTTGGATGTGGTTTAGCGAAAAGTTCCGTACCCATCCTCACCTAGTAAACCGTCTCCGGGAAATAAAAGAATATAATCGGGCAGGGAATTAATGTAGGGTACATCCGTATATGCACCATTTATGGCAAACATGATTTAAACTGGTCAGCTAGAAACTGATTCCCTTTTTTGTTCATATGCACACCATCACTGGTAAGTATCCCTTGGTATTGCTGGGAAGAGTTGTTCTCACGTAGATATTCGCTAATGTTCGCCCGAAGATCACAGAGAGGGGTGTTGGTTTCCTGGGCTACTTGTCGCACTACTTCCGCATATTCTACTAGTCGCTGATTAGCCTCATCTTGGCTGTCGGGGTCTTCACCAATCACAGTTGGCGTAGCTAAAATCACTTCGCTACCCGCAGCAGTAATGGTTTGAATCAAATCTTTCAGCCCAGTTTCGTACACTGATTTTTCGGTTCCGGTAGTTCCCTCAAACTTGTAAAAGTGCCACACATCGTTGATACCAATATAAATCACGACAATGTCGGGGTTGTGGCTAAGAACATCCTCTTGCACGCGTCCCTGAAGGTCAGGAACCTTGTTGCCACTAATGCCCGCCCCAATAAGTTCGTAGTGGGAGGTATCCATTTGCTGACGCATCAGGTCAATGTAGCCACCGGGCTCATTACCTGCCTGAGTGATAGAATCGCCGAAGAATACAATCTGTTTCTTCTCCGGCTGGCAAGCAACAATACCCATTAATGGAATCAGAAAGCAAAGTGATAGTAATTGAGATACCGACATAGTTGACATAGGTTGGTTAGTAGGAAAATCTTAAACTTCGTAAGTTCGTTCTAAATAAGTGAAAAGATCGTATTTTCCTAAGAGTATGGAAACAGAAGCCAACAGTCTAACCCAAAAAATCCAGCAGTGGCATTCAGTAACTACTATTGCCCGGGTCACGCCAGAACGGGCTGAAACCAGCTTTGAGCAGATTTGGCAGACTTACCAAAATATTTACCAGAACGAACCACTCAAAGTAGCCTGGCAACCGGATAAATCTACCGTTCAGAACGCCAATGTTTCCGAGCTGATAGCACAAATTGGGATAGAATCATACGACGATTTATACCAATGGTCCGTACAAAATCGAGCAGCGTTTTGGGAGATAGTAGTCAAACGGTTGAATATTCAGCTTGATAAACCTTATCAGCAGATACTGGACAACAGCCAAGGGAATGAACAGGTGGATTGGCTTACTGGAGCGCAATTGAATATTGTAGAAAGCTGCTTTCAGGCTCCGGCTGATAAACCCGCATTAACCCTGGCGGATGAGTCTGGACAGACTGAAACCTTATCCTACGGAAAGTTAGAAAAACTGGTGAATCGAGTAACTTCCGGTTTGCAAGATTTAGGTCTTAAGCCCGGCAATGCGGTAGCTTTGTATATGCCGTTAGGAAAAGAAGCCGTAGTTGCTTACTTGGGCATTGTAAAAGCCGGGATGGCAGCGGTACTCATTGCCGATAGCTTTTCGGCTCAAGAACTAAGTAGCCGAATGCAAATTGCCCAGGCAAAAGCTGTTATCACCGTAGATGCTTACGCTTATAACCAGAAACAGCTTGACGTCTACTCCCGGGTAAGAGATGCTAGTGCCCCAAAAGCCATCGTAGTACAAAACCAAGCAGATACACAATTAAGATCAGATGATATTACTTGGGATGATTTTTTAGGGGAGCCTACTGCTGAAACTCATATCGGTCAGCCGGATGATACGATCAGCATTCTATTCTCATCAGGTACTACCTCAGAACCTAAAGCTATCCCCTGGAATCACTTAACGCCCATTAAATGTGCGATGGACGGACAATTCCACCATGATATTCACCCGGATGATGTGGTGACCTGGACGACGGGAATGGGCTGGATGATGGGACCTTGGCTGATTTACGCTACATTAATGAATCAGGCAACCATTGCACTGTTTACGGGCTCGGCAGCTTCGGCAGCATTTGGCAAATTCGTAGAAGAAACTAAAATAAGCGTGTTGGGTACAATTCCATCGTTGGTAAAAGTTTGGCGATCCCAAAAGGCGATGGAGAAATTTCAATGGTCGGTGCGAGTATTCAGCTCGACCGGGGAACCGTCTAATGCCGAAGATTATCTCTACCTGATGTGGCTAAATAACTTTAAAGCACCCATTATCGAGTACTGTGGCGGAACTGAAATTGGGGGTGGGTACCTGACCGGAACGGTGGTGCAACCTGCTATCCCAGTCACCTTCACCACTCCCGCTTTAGGGCTAGAGTTGCGATTTAGAAATCCAGAAACTGGACAGCTTGCCCCGACTCAAGCCGGGGAAGTATTCATTGTACCTCCCGCTATCGGATTATCACAAAAGCTGCTCAATCGTGATCATCACGAAGCCTATTACGCAGGTCCTACGCTGGAAGATGGCCGTCCGCTCCGCAAGCACGGAGATAACTATCAAATTTTAGGCAAACTCAATCAGACCACATTTTACCGCAGTCAGGGACGGGCTGATGATGTGATGAACTTAGGGGGAATAAAAGTGAGTGCGGTAGAAATTGAAAAAGTGCTCAATCAGCATTCCACTATTGTAGAATCAGCGGCAGTAGCTATTTCCCCACCCGAAGGTGGGCCGGAACAATTGGTGGTCTTTTACCTAACTGATCAGGCAGCAGAAAAAGAGCTTCTGAAGAAGGAGCTTCAAAAATTGCTTTCCCAGCAGTTAAACCCGCTATTTCGGATTGCGGATGTAGTTCAGAAAGATAGTTTACCGAGAACAGCTTCTAACAAGTTAATGCGCCGAGCATTGCGGGATGGGTATTCTTCATAAGAAAAGTGTGACTATTCAATCCGTAAAACCGACCATTCAGTAAATTCTTTTTACTTTCCCGGATAGTCCCAAGAAAGTGAGAGTAAGTTGATTCTCAGAAAACAAAAAATGTAACTATGAGAACAATTATCTTTTGCTTTATGATGACCTTAATCTTTCCGGCTCATTCCCAAGACGGAACAGTATCTGAGTTTGAACGGACTTTCCTGGTTGATTATCTGGAACGAACCCAATCGGATATGCTAGAACTGGTTACTTCGCTTGATGAGAAAACCTGGAGTACAAAACCATCCGACGGTGGTTGGTCAGTAGGCGAGATCGTTGAACATATTACTTCGGCAGAGAATGCAGTATTCGGTAGTATTCAGGAGGCATTGGCGTCTCCCGCTCAGGACATAGATTTGCGAGAAAACGATGCTTGGCTTTTGAGTAAAGTCAATGATAGAGGCGTGAAAGTGAGCACCCCTTTGCCCACTCAGGAGAGCAATAAATCTAAAGAGGAAGTACTAAAGGAATATAAAAATACTCGGGCGGAGACACTGAAATTCCTAAGTAATGATGAACTACCTCTTAGAAACCATTTTGGCAAGGCACTCTACGGATCAGCCGATGCCTATCAATTATTTCTGATAATCGGTGGACATAATATGCGGCATACCGCTCAAATCACCGAGACGTTGGATGAGTTTACGAACCTTCAGGCTACTCAGGAATAAACTCTTTACTGATTGAGCCATTCGGTAACTTCTTTACTCTTGTAGCGACTTACCGATATACTTTCAGCGAAATCACCCTCGTTTATCTGAATTACGAGCTTTCTATTAGTAGTTTTAATCAACTGCTTTACAGAATTTTTATGAATAAGATACTGCCGGTTAGCCCGATAGAAGCGGTCTCGAGGCAGTATCTTTTCAAGCTCATCTAATGTACTGAACTGGGTTGTTATCGCCTTGCGATCTTTTGCGTAGAGTGTAACCAGCCCCTTATTGATTTTAGCGTACAAGATATTTTCAAGTTCAACCCGTAGACTTTTAATTCCGGTAGGAATCATTAGTGAAGAAGGGACATCTTTTGTTTGCCCTTCGGCTTTATGTTGTAAAACAGTGTAGAGCAGGTAAATCAGATTCTCTACGACCACCACTCCCAGGGAAACTAGTAAAAAAGTAAGGAAGTTGATGAGGTTAAAACTAGTGTGAAATAGCAAAGTATAGAGAAGGGTATAAACCATAACTGTGCCCGCTAAATTATAAGCAAGAAATCGGATGATGCTAGCAGCGCGCATTTCAGGCGTGCTAAAAATTCTACGCTTGAAAGTATTGGTAATAACCCAGGACGAAGTGCACACAACTAGCCCAAAGAGTAAAAAATTAACTAAAGAAGAAAGAGGAAATGAGTAAGACGGAGTGAACGGGGTTTGCTGTCGGCTCAGGTGAGCCAAGACTAGGGAAATTACCAAAATCACGGAGTACCTTACCAGCCCAGTTTGAAATTTATAGTCGAAAATATGAAGGTTGAGCTGATTTCGGGAGGGAGTAGCAAACATAGTTCCTGGTTTTTATCAAATACGGAATAGCCAGCGTTCTGTTTCCAAAACCAAAAGTCAGCGAGGATTTGAAAACTTTACAGGAACGGCTAAGTTTGTTTGAAAAAACTTGATTCTACCGTCTGTCATCGCTACCGCGCAAATATGCGCTGAATTAGGAGTTAGCCAAGCGATTATTTCACCCGGCTCCCGTAATGCTCCGCTGACGATTGCTTTTGTTCGCCATCCAAATATTGAAACCTACACCGTGAGTGATGAGCGTTCAGCAGCATTTATTGGGTTAGGCATGGCTCGTCAGACCCATAATCCGGTAGTGTTGATTTGTACTTCGGGTAGTGCTGCGTATAATTACGCTCCTGCCGTAGCTGAAGCCTACTTCCAGCAAACCCCTTTACTTATCCTCACGGCTGATCGTCCGCCCGAGTGGATTGATCAACTGGATGGACAAACTATTCGGCAGCAAGCCATTTACGGTAAGCACGTTAAGGCTAGCTACGAATTACCCGTCGGTCAGACTGAAGCTGACCAGTGGTACGCCAGTCGGCAGATTTCAGAAGCAATACAACGAACTCAAAGCTATCCACCGGGACCGGTTCACGTAAATGTTCCTATTCGTGAGCCATTCTATCCAGAGAAGAGCGAAGTAACTTCTTTTGACGATTCGGTAAAAGTGATCCAATATCATGAAGGAGAGGTGCAGTTGCCCTCAGCATTACAACAGAAATTGCAAGCTGAGTGGCAGCAGTACGAGCGTAAGCTAATCGTGGTTGGGCAAAGCAACTTAGACCAGGGTTTTTATCAGCAAATTGCAGAGTATAGTGCACATCACCAAATTCCATTAATAGCTGATATTATCTCAAATTTTCATCCGGTAGAGTCAGTTATTAGGCACCCCGATGTTTTTCTGGGGGAAAATACACCGGAGTCGCTCCAACCTGACTTGCTAGTTACTTTTGGGCTTTCGGTCATTTCTAAAAACTTAAAACTCTTCTTGCGGAAACGTCGCCCTAAAGCTCATTGGCATATTCAACCGAGCGGAGTAGCGGCTGATACTTTTCAAGCTTTAACCCAGGTAATTCATACTCGTCCTGCCACTTTTTTTCAGATAGCCCAAGATTGGTCGGGAAAGTCCCTAGGCGATTATTACCAAGCCTGGCGTACCCAAGAAGAACAAGCTGTTCAGAAGATTACGAAGTTTTTTGAATACTCTAAAGCCCAAACTAGTGAGTTCTACGCGGTTGCTACCGTTTTGCTGAACCTACCTCAGCCCAGCAACTTGCATTTGGCGAACAGTATGGCGGTTCGTTACGCTAACCTAATTGGTTTACCGAGTGACTATGCCGATGTAGAAGTAATAGCTAACCGGGGCACTAGTGGCATTGATGGAAGCAACAGCACTGCCGTGGGAGCTGCCTTGGCTTCTCCTGATCGACTGCATATTCTAATTACGGGCGACTTAGCGTTTTTCTACGACCGCAATGCCTTCTGGCATAATTATCTGCTTCCTAACCTCAGGATTATCCTTCTAAACAATCATGGGGGAGGAATTTTTCGGATGATTGATGGGCCTAGCCGTCAGCCTGAACTGGAGGAGTATTTTGTAACCCAACAAAAATTAGAGGCAAAAAATACGGCAAACGATTTTGGTTTAGAATATCATCACGTAGATATGAACCAGAACGAAGCGCATCGCGAACTAGAACAGCTACTACCTGGTTTTCTCACCGAAAACAGTCAGCACACCAAGCTGCTAGAAATTGTTTCTGATGGGCAAACCAATACCGATATTTTTCGTCAATTTAAGGAGCGGTAAACCGGAGACCGGAGTCTGGAAACCGAAAAGATTACTTTTACACTTTCGGACTCCAGTCTCCGGATTCCGGTCTCCAATCAACAACTAGCAATTGAACCATAGGAATCATGACCATGTCATTAGACAATCTTCGAATAGGCAAGAAATACTACCTTTACAATTACGGCGAAGAGTCTCGCTTTGAAGTACTGGAAAGATTAGAAGACAAAAATTACCGGGTAAAAGACCTACTTTCGTTAGATACTTACGAACTAGGCGATCTAATAAGATACGGTACGTCTGATGACTTTGAAATTGAGGAAATTAGGGAAGTTGTATAATCAGTCGATAAAGCTTTAGCAATGACCCGAAAACATATTACTCAGCGGATTAGCCAGTTAGATGCCTGGGACGATCATCAGGAAATTGTGTATTTGCTGACTTGTCACGTGTTTCCGTGGGATATTGAGCGGGCATTAGAATTTGCGCTGTTTCGTACCTACGCAGTACCTTCCATTTCCAAACTGTTGGCTCAAACCGGAGAGCTGACCAAGCGACCCCAGAAACGCTACGACGACACCGAAATTATCATGTATACCCTGGCGGAGCACGGTTATGATAGTGAGCGAGGGAGAAAAGCGTTGCGCCGAATGAACCAAATGCACGGACGCTTTTCAATCACTAATGAAGATATGCTGTACGTGCTAACTACATTCATTTACGAACCTAATCGTTGGTTAAAACGCTACGGCTGGCGTCAACCTACCCAGAAGGAAGAGTTAGCTACTTTCTACTTTTACCGGGAAGTAGGCCGACGAATGAACATCAAGAATATTCCCGATGACTATCATCAATTGGAACAGTACAACATTGATTACGAGCGTGAATATTTTCGGTATGCTCCTTCCAACCGAGCGGTAGGAGATGCTACTTGCGATTTATTTCTGGGCTTCTACCTACCTAAGCAATTTTGGTCTTTCGGTCGCCCATTTCTCTACGCTATGATGGATGAAAATCTGCTCAATGCATTTGGCTTTCCCCACCCTTCTTCGTTTATGAGAAAAGTTACCACAGGTGGATTGAAGCTACGCGCCAAACTTATACGCTACTGGCCTGAGCGTAGTGAGCCAGTTTTGGGAAGTCAGCGCAAACGGCCTACCTATCCGGAAGGATATAAAATTGAAGAATTGGGTACGTCTTAATTAATAGCTATTTCAGTTTTACTAATCTAGAAATGAAAATATTGTGATTAAGGTCTCTTTAGATAATTGTGTATTTAATCGACCATTTTAATTTTGTGGCAATGGGTATCTTTCACGTGTCGGCAGCTACCATAAATCCGTCCGAGCCTCGTTGGCCGCTTATGCTGAGTTACCCAACTATCTCTATTTTTTTCCATAAAGAATGAACCAGATGATAGCAGGGAATTGCTGGCAAAATTCATTCGTGAAATACTAATATTCAGTATTGGATCAATCAATAGGAACTGACCGCCTAAACCACAGTGGGCAAAAAGCTTGGCTATGCCTCCTTTTGCTCCACACAGATTTATGCTAATGAATATCGGTCTTCCTTCTGACTTTGGTGTTTTTCGGGCTATTTAACCTTAGTTTAAGCATCAGAAGTTACTTATTTTTAATCTCTAACGTTAACGATTAGTTATTTTGGATCCAGTTGCCCCCCATACCATATCAGATTTGTACCAAACCATAGGTTTGCCTTATGATCAGGAAATAGATTTCTCAATGCTCAGTGTTCCAGATATCCATCCTGAAATTCCATTTAAATCTCCGGTATTACGCGCAGATTATTTCTCCTTCATTATTACCAAGAAAGGTTCAGGGGCTTACTATTTGGATGATCATCGCTTTCTTTTTGGAGATCGATCATTCTATTTTACCAATCCAGGACACGTAAAATCTTATGAGTTAGATGAGTCTGAAGAGGCATTTATCATTATGACAACAGAAAGCTTTCTTCAAGAAAATGTTCATCCCGAAATCTATGGAGAGTTTCCTTTTCTGTTAGCTGAGATTGTACCACCCCATGAACAATCACTCGAAGATTTTGAAGAGTATCAGCATCATTTTGAACAAATACTTTATGAGTCCAAGAAGGAATCGCAGTACAAAGGCAAAATTCTTGGTAATCTCATGTTGATTCTTTTACTAAAGATCAAAGAGAAATTCTGGGCAAACTATGACCCTATTGCTGAAGGAAGGGGGAATTCTCGTATCGTAAAGTCCTTTAGGGAAACCCTGGAGTCGGTCTTTACATCAGTACTTAATGGTGAGAGCAATAATTTCAAATTACAAGCCCAATACATTGCTGACCAACTGAACTTACACCCAAATTACTTGAACTCAGTTATAAAGAGTAAGACTGGAAGAACAGTCAATGACTGGATATTGAAGCGAACACTTTCAGTGGCTAAGACACTCTTGGTTGATACAACTTACTCCTCTAAGGAAATAGCCTATTTGCTGGGATATAGCGAACCAACTCATTTTAGTAGATTCTTTAAAAAACAAACTAATATTTCTCCATCAACTTTTCGAAAGTCTCATGGACTCGCTTAATATTTGATATTAATAAATTTTTCTAAGATTTCACGATTTGTGGAAAGCCCCAATTTATTTGGGGCTTCTTTTTTGGATACTAATCACCTGCTTTACTCATCGAGAATCACCGATTAAAAGAAAATCTTTGAAAATGGTCATCTTTCATTTGAACGTGGTTCACCGTGGACTAACCTTGTCAATTAGCTTTGTAAAAGAAATTATTTAACACTTTAAACGAAGCAAAAATGAAAGCATTGACAAAAGATTCGCGAAATGAAATTGACATGCCGCTTGTGGGATTTGGCACCTATCAGCTATCGCCTGAGGAAGCTGAATCAAGCGTAACCGAAGCTTTGAAAGCTGGATACAGACACATTGATTCGGCAGAAGGCTACAATAACGAAGAAGGTACTGGTAGGGCGCTCAAGGCTTCCAGTCTTTCACGAGACGACTTCTTTATAACGACTAAGCTATTTCCAGGAAACAAACAGTGGGGTGCCCCTGAAAAAACGTATGAGCAAACAATAGAAACACTGAAAAAACAGCTTATAGATCTACAATTAGATCATGTAGACCTGTATCTGATTCATGCACCACTTGCTGAGTTAAGACTGGAGCAATGGAAGGCACTGGTAGAGCTTAAAAAGTTAGGTCTGACTAAGCACATTGGAGTATCGAACTACGATGAAACCAGGATCAATGAGATTTTGAATGCGGGTTGGCCAAAGCCTGAGGTTAATCAGATCGAATTTCATCCGATTAACACACAACCCAACTTGACGAAATTCATGAATGAAAATTCGATTGCCCCAATCGCCTATAGCTCGCTTGCGCCTCTTGCTAACTGGAGAATGGCTGAAGGACAAGGCGGAGAAGTGCTTGCCGAGAAAAAGCAAAATGCTCAGGTAGTGATTACAGAAGTAGCCAACGAACTTGCCGTTTCGGAGGCAAAACTATTGCTTCGATGGGGCCTACAACGCGGATACAGCATCTTGACCAGAAGCACTAAGCCGAAGCGGATCCAGGAAAATATCGATCTGTTTGATTTCGAGATCTCTGAGCATTACATGGATCGTCTGAATCAATTGAATCAAGATCAACCGTTTGCTTGGGCAGCCAATGGCCTCAACCCAATGGAAGCTGCTCCAGAACTTTAATTCATCAAGTATCAAAAATTAGAAATTATGAAAAAGATAAGTCTAGGAACAGAAGGTTTAAAGGTGCCGGCCATAGGACTTGGATGCATGGGTATGTCCGAATTCTACGGAGCATCTTCCGAACAACAAAATTTGAAAGTTTTAGAACGTGCAGTCGAAATAGGCAGCACGTTCTGGGACACTTCAGATATGTATGGCCCGTTTACGAATGAACAGTTGCTGGCAAAGTCGATGAAAGGTCGTCGAGATAAAATCACCTTAGCTACAAAGTTTGGTGTTTCTCGTGGCGAGGACGGCAGTTGGAAGGGGACTAAAGGTGACCCTGAATATGTGAAAGCAAGTGCGGAGGAATCCTTGAAACGTCTCGGAACAGATCACATCGATCTCTACTATCAGCACAGGATGGACCCAAATATTCCGATCGAAGAGACAGTTGGCGCAATGGCAGAACTCGTTAAAGAAGGGAAAGTAAAGTATCTCGGTCTTTGTGAAGTAGATGCTGAGACCCTTGAAAGGGCTAATAATATTCATCCAATTAGCGTACTTCAAACAGAATACTCATTATGGACACGTGAGGTAGAGGCGGAGATTCTAACGGCTGTTAAACGTCTCAATATAGGTTTTGTGGCCTATAGTCCATTGGGACGTGGGTTTTTATCTGGAGCGATCCGTTCAAGGAGCGACTTGGAACCTGGAGATTGGAGATTAGAAAATCCAAGGTTCACTGAGGAGGCTATAGCTAAAAATATTGAATTGGCAGACCATGTAAATGAAATTGCCAGGGACATTGGAGTCACACCAGCTCAGGTGGCACTGGCTTGGCTGCTATCCAGAGACGTGGACCTGGCCACCATACCCGGAACCAGGAAAATACATCGCCTAGAGGAGAATTGGGCATCTCAGGACGTTTCTCTATCGAAAGAACATCTTGATCAATTGGATGACCTTATCAACCAGGAGATAGAGGGAGATAGATATTAATTACTAAAACATTAAACAAAATGCTAAAGAATAATAAAACGTCACGCCGAGACATGATCAAAAAAGGTGCTATAGGAGCTGCTGCGTTAGCAGCATCGACCGTTTTAGGTACAGGAGTAGCACAAGTTTCTAAAAGAGATCAGAATCCTGTTAATTATCAGCTATCCGGGAAAACGGCTTTCATAACTGGTGGAGCGAGAGGAATCGGGTTAGCCATTGCTGAAGAGATGGCCAAATCAGGCGCCAATATCGTCCTTTTTGATATTGCATCAGGGAAAATCCCTCATGTTGGTTATGCGGTAGCAAATGCACGTGATTTACAATCTGCCAAAGCAAAAATAGAAGCTCTAAAAGTGAAATGTTTGGCTATAAAAGGAGATGTTAGAAGACGAGGCGACCTGGAAAATGCCATGAAACAAGCGGTCGCTAGTTTGGGAAGTCTGGATATAGTAGTGGCAAATGCGGGTGTTACTCAGGTAGGAGCCATTGAAGAATTCTCTCCGGAAGAGATCAGTGTTGTTTATGACATCAATATAGAAGGAGTAGTAAAAACTATCCAAGCGGCAGCCCCCATCATGAAACAGCAAAAATCTGGGAAAATGATCTTCATTTCTTCTGCATTAGGCCGCATGGGGAATGAGCTCTTTCCCATCTATGCTTCATCTAAATGGGCGGTGATCGGTATTGCAAAAAGTGCTGCGCTGAGTTATGGAAGAGACAACATACTTTGTAATGTGGTAAGTCCTGGTTTGGTTCGGACCAAGTTTGCCGACAATGCTTACGTTCTAGGTAAGATGATGCCTAATGATCCGGCACCAACCTTCGATAAAGTCTCAGAAATGCTTAGACCTGGTAATCCGATAGATGTGGGACATCTCGAGCCAGAAGACGTGGCTAAGGCGGTAATGATTTTTGCCACTGATGCTACCTCTAAAGTGACTGGTGAAGTATTTGATGTGAGTTATGGGTCATTAGCGAGGAGTATAGCATAAGTGCCATTTGCCGGGAAAATGGGCGGGGGGCGCCCCCACGAGCGGTTCTTAGGGGAGGGCCACCCGGGCAGGGTGATGCAGTAATGCGTTACCTTTACCCGTCATAGTAGGCAGGATACAGTGCCTGCCTACGCTGGATGATTACTAAAAGCAACCTTCTTGGATAACCTAAACTACAAAATGTTCTGTAATTTGTGTTGCATCTATATACATCATCTCTAAGAAGTCTTAAATTAAAACGACCGTTTGACGATCAAAGCCAAATTCGTATTCGTCTTGAGTCAGAAGCAAAGCTATACGTTCAAGAAAAGATTAAGGAAGGAGCTATTGAACTTATTTGGAGCTACATTCTTGATTTTGAAAATGAACAAAACCCTTTCGATGAGCGAAAAAGGGTGATCAAAAAATGGCGTGCTTTTGCAAAAGTTGATATTGAGCAAAATGAGCAAGTGCTTAAAGCAGCTAAATCCTTAGCCGCAATGGGTCTAAAAGCAAAAGATGCTTTACACATTGCTTGGGCTATTGAAGGCAGGGCTGACTTTTTCCTGACAACTGATGATAAAATTCTTTGTAAACTCACTGATATAAAAGACATTGAGGCAATTAATCCGATAGACGTAATTAAAACTTTAGATAAAAAATGACTGATACCGAGATAAAATTGCAAGGGCTAGTAGCTTTAGTAGTAAGCTTAGGGGAAGTTAGGGCTGAGCGCTTTATCAGCTTAATTATACGAGAACCGTTCGATCACACCCAATGGCAAAAAAAATCATGGACAGATCAGACGGTCGAGGAATTGAGTCAACTAGCTATGAAAAACCGTAAGTCTACTCAAGATGAATAGTCAAATGACGTGCTCGAACCAGAATGATTAAGTTAACCCTTTTCTTAGCCAATCACCCCCGAGCCAATTAGTTCATCGCCGTTGTACCAAGCGGCGAACTGTCCGGCAGCAATGCTTTTCTGGGGACGGTCAAATACGATGTAGAGTCCCTGGGTAGTTTGGTACAGCGCAACATCTTCCAGTTCCTGTCGATAGCGAATTCGCGCCTGATAGCGAGCTTCTTCCCCATTTTTTAATTGCAAATCTTCTCGTAGCCAGTGGATTTCCTCATTGGTAATAAATAAAGCAGGTCGGTACAATCCAGGGTGTTGATCGCTTTGGCCAACGTACACTACATTTTCGGTAGTATCAGTGGCTAAGACGAACAGTGGCTCGGGGCTACCACCTACGTTTAGCCCTTTACGCTGACCAATCGTGAAATAGTGAGCACCCTGATGTTCGCCAACCACTTTGCCCAAATCTGGGTGATACGAATAAGGAGCGGCTAATTCCGTCAAACTATCTGAGTCAGTTTCTTCACTAGAAGTAGTAACCAGTTGACGCTCGAAGACAGAAGCATCTTTCGGGATTTCTATAATTCTACCTTTTTTAGGCAATAGCTTCTGCTGTAAAAACTCGGGTAGACGTACTTTTCCTATAAAACATAATCCCTGAGAGTCTTTCTTCTCAGCGGTTACTAAATCCAGTTCACGAGCCAGTTGACGCACGTCTGATTTTTCCATTTCACCAATCGGGAACAGAGATTTACTCAACTGCTCTTGGTTGAGCTGGCACAAGAAATAGCTTTGGTCTTTGTTTTGATCTTTTCCAGCTAATAGGTGATAAGTGTTATTTCCTTGCTCATTAATACTTTCGGCTTTACGACAATAATGCCCCGTAGCCACGAAATCTGCTCCCAATCTTAGGGCGGTTTTAAGAAAAATATCAAACTTAATCTCCCGATTACAGAGCACGTCGGGATTGGGCGTTCTACCCTGCTCATATTCGTAGAACATATAGTCCACAATCCGTTCTTTATATTCTTTACTCAGGTCAATCGTTTGGAACGGTATTCCTAACTTCTGAGCAACAATCAAAGCATCCTGACTGTCTTCTACCCAAGGGCACTCTCTACTGATCACTACACTATCGTCGTGCCAGTTCTTCATAAATAGGCCAATCACTTCGTAGCCTTGTTCTACCAACAAGTGAGCCGCCACGCTGGAGTCTACTCCACCCGACATACCGACTACCACTCTCTTTTTCATAATGTAAGATTTGCTAAGTATACTGTATTCTAAAAGAAATGGTTCAGCTTGAGTAATGAGCAGTGAACAATGTGTAGTGAATAGAGGTTAGCGACAAATGACAAAGTTTGCTGAAGCCCGGGAAAAATATCGTCCCGGTAAGATCAAATTGCTTTTTATCACGGAGGCTCCACCTCCAGAAGAGAGAAATCGTTACTTTTATTTCGAAAAGGTACATAGGGGAGATAGCCTATTTCTGGAAACGATGAAGGTGTTATTTGCTGAAGAAATAGCTGCTTTTGAAACTATAAAGCAGATCCGCGCTGAAAAAAGTTACTTTCTGAAGCGTTTTCAACAAGAAGGTTTTCACCTTATACCTGGGCATGACTTACCTTTACCCAACACTACTGCTACCTTCCGATCAAATGTTTATCGAGATAATGTACCGGAATTAATCAAAAAAATTCTATCGATAGCAAGCCCTAACGTGCCTATTGTGTTAATCTCAGCGGTTATTTTTCGGGGATTGGCAGAACCACTAATAAAAAGCGGCTTTCAGGTGATACACGATGAAATGATTGAGTTTCCTAATTCAGGTCAACAGCTTAATTTTCGCCGTAAGCTTAAGCCTCTATTAGTGCAAAGGGAGTTATTGCCGCAGATATAGTCAAATTAGCCAAAATTGGGTAAACTAAGTTCGTCCAGGTAAGAGGTTAAATTATCAGTATCCTTGAATGCATCGACACTAACCTGTAAAGTAGTGATATTGTACTTATACTCTACGTAAAAATCATCTAGGGCATATAGTCGGGTAATACAATCTCCTACGGTAGTCAGTGTTAGAAAGTGAGCGTATTGATGAATAGCGTAAATCTGTTGTCTAACTGAATACTTCTTAAAGTCTTGATACGTCATAATAAGCGAATGTTGAAGCAGCAAATGAATAGTATACCTATCACTTTTCCATTGCCAAACTTCTTAATAGCTTACTTGCGACAGATTTGCTTAAAAGTAGTGTGAGCTTTGTATCTTTGTTACTATGAACACCCTTGCTTCTACTCATTCACCCCCCCAACGAGCGACTGCTTTATCTTCGTGGTTGACGGAAGCAGTAGACAATAGCCCTCTTATTTTGTTCCGGGTGGCTTTTGGGTTTTTAATTGCGGCGGAAGGGTTTGGAGCCATACTAACGGGTTGGGTACGTCGAACATTTGTTGAGCCAACATTTACATTCAATTTTATTGGCCTCGACTTCCTACAAGGACTTTTGGGCGAAACAATGTACGTAGTCTACGGACTGATGGGAGTAGCTGGGTTGATGGTTATGCTAGGCTATCGTTATCGGTTGGCTATGCTAACCTACGCTGTACTGTGGTCGGCGAGTTATTTATTACAGAAAACTAGCTACAATAATCACTATTACTTATTAATGCTCTTATGCTGGATTATGGCACTGATGCCCGCTCATCGCTACTTTTCAGTGGATGTAAGACAGCGAAGAGTGTCTCAATCAGTCACTTGTCCGCGCTGGTGTATTGTGCTATTTGTGGTACAAATGTTTATTGTGTACACGTTTGCTTCGCTGGCTAAAATGTATCCCGACTGGCTAGCGGGCATTCCCATTAGTTTATGGTTTGCCGGTAAAGCTGACTTCTGGCTCATTGGTCCTTTGCTTCAGCAGGACTGGTTACAGACGATGGTAGTATACGGCGGAATTGCGTTTGATCTGCTTATTGTTCCGGCACTACTCTGGCGAAAGACACGCCTGTTTGCTTTTGGGGTTGGAGTATTTTTTCATGGATTTAACTCAGCAGTCTTCCATATTGGAATCTTTCCTTACCTCGCTATTGCCTTATCAGTATTTTTCTTTCCTCCTGAACAAGTGCGCCAAGTGTTCTTTAAGCGTAAACCATTAGTTACCTCTGAAGTAGCTGCTCAAACCAGTTATATCTTACCTGCCTGGACAATTATTTTAGGGATTGTATATTTCTCCTGGCAGGTTTATCTACCACTACGACACCACCTGTACGAAGGGAACGTATTCTGGACAGAAGAGGGGCACCGATTATCGTGGCGAATGATGCTGCGTACCAAATCAGGTTCGGTGCGGTTTATGGTAGAAGATAAAAACACTGGGGAAACCTGGTGGGAGGAACCGCGTGATCATCTTACACCTAAGCAAGCCCGTAAGTTGGCAACTCACCCGGATATGATCTGGCAGTTCAGTCAGTATTTGGAGAGAACTTACCAAGAAAAGGGTTACGCAGATGTAGCGATCTATGCCCACGGTAAAGTAAGTCTCAACGGCCACGAACGCGCTCCATTGGTAGACAGCTCTGTAGATTTAGCCAGTGTATCCTGGCAACCCTTCCGTCATGCTTCATGGATTTATCCCGATAGAAAGCTCCCAGAATAGTGCTTCATAATTAATTACGATGGAGATTTAACTAACTCCATAAACCATTCGGGCGAATTAATTGATGAAAATCCGTACTGCTGATAAAGTGAGTGGGCATCAGCAGTGAGTAAACCCCAGCGTTGTAGATTTTGTAGGTCGGGATGATTCATAATACTCGTAAGTAATTGTTTACTCAACCCTCGACCGCGATAATCTTCTATGATAAAAACATCCATGAGCCAAGCAAACACAGCATAGTCAGTTACTACGCGGGCAAAACCTACCTGTTGATCGCTGGTATGGTACACTCCAAAACACAATGAATTTGCAATGGATTTTTCTACCACCGAACGGCTTCTACCTTTTGACCAATATGCCTCGCTACTTAGGTACTCATGAATCATATCTACATCTAGCTTAGCCCGGTCAGTAGACACTAAGAAATTCTCTTCCATTGCTCAAATATTGATTTAGTAGACTGGCTCAATACTACAATTTTTTTCCAAGTTGTGCGTCTACTGAATCACTTATCCATTTTTCAACATAACCAAGAAAGGAGCTTACAATGGATAGTTTTTCGGAAACAGTAGTGGCTGCTGTAGAAAAAATCAAAAATGCAGTGGTTAAGATCGATATAGCCAAAAACCGAAAAGACAGAAAAGGGAACGTTCGGCAACGACCAACCGGATCAGGTTCAGGGTTTATCTTCTCGTCGGATGGCTATCTCATGACCAACTCCCATGTGGTTACTGGAGCGGAACAGATTAGAGTTACTCTATTAGACGGGACCGAAGTGGGAGCTGAGTTGATAGGTAATGATCCTGACACAGATTTGGCGATTCTCAAAATCTATGACGGAAAGTACTCAGTCGCTCAGTTTGGTGATACCGATCATCTGAAAATCGGACAACTTGTAATTGCGATCGGTAATCCCTACGGCTATCAGCATACGGTAACTACCGGGGTGGTCAGTGCTTTGGGGAGAACAATGCGAACTCAATCAGGAAGGTGGGTAGATAGCGTTATTCAAACTGATGCTGCGTTAAATCCTGGGAACTCAGGTGGCCCGATGACTAACGCCGAGGGTGAGGTGATTGGAGTGAATACTGCTGTGATTCGCGGAGCGCAAGGGCTAAGCTTTGCGGTGAATATCAGTACAGCTAAGGAAATTGCTTCTCAGCTTATCAAGGATGGAAAAATTTTCAAGGCCTATTTAGGTATTCTGTTACAGGAGATTGATCTGAATCCCAAAGTGATTCGTCATTTTAATCTACCTTCATCAAGAGGATTATTTGTAGCGGGTATTGAGGAAGACTCTCCAGCTAGCCGCTCGCAGTTGGAGGAAGGCGATATTATTGTCCGCTTCAATAATCAGTCAGTCAACACTACCAGCGATTTGTTCAAGCAATTGACGAAAGATAAAATCTTACAATGGATAGATCTAGCGGTAATCCGCCGTAGCGAACGCCTGAACTTCGGTATCTTCCCAGTAGAACAAGCCGCCTAAGCGTGTTAATGTCTTCGCGTGTTCTTGTGTTCAGGTAAAACAAATATCTTTGAACACTTGAACACTTGAACACTTGAACACTTGAACACTTGAACACTTGAAC
>CAKZYA010000025.1 GCA_937883755.1 uncultured Flammeovirgaceae bacterium
ACCATAGAAAATGTACGTCCGGCAGCGGATGGTACAATACAAATTGAAGTGAGCCGAGCGGTAGGTGCTATCTATGGTTTCCTTGGGGCTATGATTATTGAAAGTGAGCCTGTAAGTAAAACTCCAGCAGCACTAGCTGCTAGGAAGGAATCTCCTAAGAAAAAAGGTACCGAACTTACTGCTGAAGTGGAGGAGGTTATTCCCATAATGGAACAATTTGAGATTAATATTTACCCGAATCCGTCAATTGGTCTAATTCATATTAAGACAGAACAAGCCGGAGCGTATCAAGTCCGGAATTTACAAGGTCACCTGATAGAGCAGGGACAGCTTAGTGAGTATCAGGAAACCTCAGTGGATTTCTCAGAGCTGCCAAAAGGTATTTATCTAGTACAAACTCAAAGTAGTATTGGCTGGAATACACAGCGGGTGGTAATTCAATAAATAGTAACACAAAGTTTTTCTTAAAAGAGTGCTGGATGTTTATTCAGCACTTTTTGCTTTATTGCAGTCCTAAATTCATATAGAATAAGATATCATGAATTGTCTGGTGCAGACGTTGTACTGATGTATATGATTGTTTGAATGAAGCGTTGGAAAAAATACTGGGATGTACTCAAAAATACCGTGATAATGCGGTTACTCGTGGATACCTACAAAGGTTTTCAGCACGATAACCCCATGCTCTATGGAGCTTCTATTGCCTTCTACATGATCTTTTCCCTACCAGCCCTACTGATATTTGCAGTGTATATTGCCGGAATCTTCTACGGAGAAGCTGCCATTACGGGAACATTGTATGAGCAAATTTCTACGCATGTAGGAGAGGGGATAGCTAAGCAAATTCAAAATATTCTGCGTAACGTTAACCTGAATGAGTCAGGAGCAATTGCTAAAACCATTGGTTTTGCTACGCTGATTTTTAGTGCTACCACAGTTTTCGTAAATATTCAGTTGGCTTTGAACGAAATTTGGGGGGTGCGGGCTAAACCTCGTCGGGGCTGGCTTAAGCTGATTATTGATCGGTTATTTTCCTTCGTAATTGTTGTGAGCCTAGGACTCATTCTTATCGCTATTCAAATTATTGATTTGGTCTTGAAAGTGTCGGAAGAATTCATTTCACCCTTTTTATCCGATTATACGGTGTATCTAATGCAATTAGCCAGTCTGATTATTAGTATTGCTATTGTTACACTAGTTTTTGCTCTCGTTTTTAAATTACTGCCGGATGCTAAAATTCGATGGCGTGATGTGTGGGTTGGAGCACTAGTTACTACGGTGCTATTTGTTCTAGGAAAAGAATTAATCGGTTTGTACCTGACTACTAGTAACTTATCAACCTCCTACGGTGCGGCTGGGTCTTTAGTAATTTTATTAATATGGATTTACTACTCGGCAGTTATCTTTCTGGTCGGAGCTGAATTTACCAAAGCATACTCCCACCATGTCGGGGATACGATTATTCCCAAAAAGAATGCGGTACAGGTAATTAAGCAGGAAATAGAACGGGAAGCCGAACCCGAAAATATTTCTACCTAATCATATCAAAATACGCAACTTTTTTAGTGGTTTTACGATTAGTATGCTTGTATATTTTTATTATTATGATAACAATACTTTCTTATGTTTTTTTAGCTCTGTATTTAGCCGGAGTGCTTTATACGTTAGGAATGTTCTTTCATCTGATGTTAGGACGAAACGAGGGTGCAACACCCCCTCCAGCTAGACATCGGAGGCTGATCCGGTTTACTCGGAAAGTAGCATAAGTACATTAGCAGCGGTCTTTTTAAGGTCGCTTTTTTTGTGATTACTGAGTTTTAACTAGTTTTACGCACACCAAATTTTTTTCTTATGTATATCGGCCTTCTTCACCTTCACTCTGCATTACGTTACGTTGTCGTTTTATTGCTTATTGTAGCGATTATCAAAGCATTTACGGGCTGGTTTGGTGGTAAAACCTATACTGAGTCTGACCGAAAATTAGCTTTGTTTACCATGATCTCAGTCCATCTACAATTGGTGATTGGCTTGGTTCTATACTTTGTAAGTCCAGTGGTGAAAGGTGCACTAGCTGACATGGGTGCGGCTATGCAAAACACTGAGCTTCGCTTTTGGGCGGTAGAGCATATTAGTACCAATATCATCGGCATTATTTTGATTACAATTGGCTACTCTACGGCTAAGCGGGCTTCCATTGATAAGGCGAAGTTCATGCGCACCGCTATATTCTACCTAATCGGATTTGTACTAATAATGTCGGCTATTCCTTGGCCCTGGAGCCGAGTAGCCCGAGGCTGGTTTTAGGGTAATGAATAGTGATTAATGAGTGATGATTAATGGGAAGTCGATTAGTCATCACTCATTAATCACTATTCATTATTAGTATAGCCATTTGCTAAATGCTACCAGCGGCTTGGGGTAATCTTCTCCAATGGTAATTCCCATATCAGCCAGCTCTGGGTGTGGAATTTCGGTTGGATAGTGCACTTTTTTTCCGGGAATATCCGAAAGTTCAGGAATCCAATGGCGCACGTATTCCCCCTGAGAATCATATCGCTGAGCCTGGCTCATAATGTTGAAGTAGCGATTTTCGCGTGGGTCGTTACCTACTCCCGCCACGTAGTTCCAGTTGACCCAGTTGCTGCATACGTCATAATCAATCAGCATCGTTTCAAAGAAAGATGCTCCCCAGGTCCAGTTCACTTTCAAATCTTTTACTAAGAAACTAGCTACATTCTGTCGCCCCCGGTTCGACATAAATCCGGTAGCATTAATCTCTCGCATATTGGCGTCAATAAAGGGCACGCCAGTCTCCCCACTTTTCCACTTATGAAACAAAGCGATATCATTCCGCAAATCAGGGCTTGCCTCCTGAATCCCTCCGAACTGGAAAATACTGTTCCCGTATTTTTTAGTAATAAACCGGAAATAGTCGCGCCAAAGTAGTTCAAATACCAACCAGTAGGTCGATTTATTCTTTACTCGCTCTTTCTCGTAGCGCTTTACTTCTTCATAAACTTTACGGGGCGAGAGCGAACCATTGGCTAACCAAGCTGAAAACTTAGAAGAATAATCCGCACCCAGCATTCCATTGCGAGTTTCTTTATAATTCTTCAGGCAGTCTCTTTCCCAGAAATATTCGTGTAAGCGGGCTAACCCGGTGGTCTCTCCCCCTTGAAAATCGAGTACCGATCGGCTATCCGTCGGAATATCAGATAACCCTAATTCGTCTACAGTAGGAATTGCGTCAGTACTAACTGCCTCAACTGAGTTTAAAGAAGTCGGGGCTGGTAACGCATTTCTCACTTGGGTAATCTTTTCTGCCTCCCGGCGAAACTGCGAAAAGATATCAGGTACATTATTAATGGGCCAGGGGATATCATCTACGTGTAGTAAGGTGGATTGCCATATCAGATCTAACTCAATACCTTGACTAACTAGGTTATCTTCTAGCTTTTTCTCTACCGATAACTCCTCGGCAGTTACTTCTTTACTGGCAAAGACCCTGGTTACCGCTAGCTCCTCAACTAGCTGAGGGATGATCTTCTCGGGTAAACCCCGCCTGATGATTAAATCAGAGCCAATTTTCTGAAGATTATCACGAAGATCTTGTAGTGATTGTAGTAAAAACTGTGCCCGGTGCGCTCCGGTTTTGGGTAGGTCTAACTCGGTATCAGCAAAGTGTCGAGGATCAAAGCAATATATCGGATATACCTTTCCCGATCTGCGAATTGCTTCGGTAAGAGTCACATTATCGTGTAAGCGTAGATCATTTCTAAACCAAACTATTGCATCACCAGTCATATCTTTCTGTTTAATTTTTAGAATTAATAACTAAACGAAGTGATAAGTAAAACGTTTGGTAATTCTTTACAAATAGCCTATCGTGGTTTGTTGAAAGAGGAGTAAAAAAGCTGGCTGAGTATCAGACCCAGTCAGCTTTACTAAAAATATGTCTACCGAAGATCTACAAAAACATCCCACCCGAAGCTTCAATGCGTTGAGCGTTCACCCAGCGGGCATCTTCGGTACATAGAAAGGCTACCACTCCTCCAATATCTTCGGCTTCACCTACTCGCCCTAAGGCGGTTTGCGATGCTATAATTTCTTTCATTTGGGGCATTGCTTCAAAGTCGCCTCGGTTAAAATCAGTCGCAATGGCTCCGGGGGCTACTACGTTGGCGGTGATTTTTCGGCTACCCAACTCCTTCGCAAGGTAGCGGGTAAAGGTCTCCATTGCTCCCTTCATGGCGGCGTAAGCACTATACCCAGGCAGAGAGAAGCGAGCCAATCCGGTAGAGATATTGATGATTCGTCCGCCATCGGCGAGCAGAGGCAACGCTTTCTGGGTAAGAAAGTACGCTCCTTTAAAGTGCGTATTATTTAAAGTATCAAATGTTTCTTCATCCACTTGGCCAATCATTCCGTGCGCGTTTACCCCAGCATTATTTACCAAAAAGTCAAAATTATCTCGGTTCCAGTATTCGTGTAGCTGTTCCTTTACCTGAGCAAAGAAAGTGTCAAACGATTTGACGTTGGCTACATCTAGTTGTAAGGCTACCGCCTTTTGTCCTTGCTGCTCAATAGCGCTAACTACTTCTTGGGCAGCATCTTCGTTGCTGCGGTAGGTGATGATTACGTCGCTGCCGTACTCGGCTAAACGTAATGCCTGATCTTTTCCTAAACCTCGGCTTCCGCCGGTTACTAGTGCGATTTTGTTTGCTAACTTTGTCATGGTTCTGTTGATTTAAATTGGTTTTCAATTGACTACACGACAAAGGTAGAGCGACAGGTACAGTCACTAAAGGCACATTTCTCAGCATCGATGGCGCAAAGCTAAGATGCTAGCGATTGACGGTAGTTATTGGGGGTTTGTTGGGTGTGTTTCTTGAAAAATTTGCTGAAATGCGTAGGTTCGGAGAACTTCAGTTGGTAAGCTACTTCCTTTATTGACAGGGTTTTGTTATTCAATAGAGCTTGAGCTTCTAGCAGTGTTTTTTCATTAATCCAGGTATTCACTGACTTCCCGGTTTTATTTTTAATGACAGTGCTGAAGTAGTTGGGATGCAACTGTTGAGTTTCGGCGTAGTTCTGCACGTTAGGCAGTGCTTTGAGGTTTGCCAGGTTACGGTACGATTTTTCTAAATCCTGCTTAAAAGTCTGCACAATCACTGACCCCCGGTCTGATTCCTGCAATGGATTATAGTCTTTCCAAAACCGATCTTTTATTTTTAGTAACAGCACCACAAACAGATTTCCAATGATACGATAACGGTAGCGAGCGTTTCCTTCGTACTCATCGGTAATTTGCCTAACCATTTTTTGATATTCCCCAAAAGTTTCTTCGTTCAGATAACCTGGCGGAACGGTCTCGGCTAGTAGGAACGGAAAATCTTCAAAAACGTCAGGGTGCACATTTTGCTTAAGAAACTTCTCCGATAGTGTGACGAGGTATCCGGTGCATTTTTCTTGCAAATAGAATGATTTTAGGTGGCCGGGATTGGTAAAATACACCGTACGCGGTTTGGCCTGAAACTGCTGACCATCTAACGTATACTGACTGTGACCACTCTCCAGAAAAACAAAGGAATAATAATTAGCCCGAAAGGTAGGCGACTGTCGCACTTCGCCGTGCACATCTTCTAACCGATGTACGGTAAACTCAGCATCCTGCTCAATTGGGATACCTAAGTTGTTAAATAAGTCCTGAAGCCGGTCGTGGACAATAATCGGAGTGCTCATTTCTTATCATATTTCTCTGGATAACAACTAAGCACGAGTTATAGTTAGACACAGCTTGAGCAAACCCCGGATATCACTCCATTAAAATTACGAACAACATATCCGTCAGGCAAGGGCACTTTTACTTCACTTTGCATACACTCCATCTTGCCGCACTCGGTACAGCGAAAGTGAAAGTGATTGTGTTGGTGGTGCTTTTCTTGACAGTTGGTACAAAAAGCAAAATACTGCTTACCATCATCGCCTACTATTTTATGAACAAGTTTGTCTTCACAAAAGCGGTTAAGCACCCGATAGATTGTAGCCCGATCCATTTTCACGGATGCTCTTTCCTGAATCATCTCGTGGTTCAAGGCCGATTTTGCCTGTTTTAGAATAGCCAGTATTTCGTTGGTTGATTCGGTATTTCTTCGATTCATTTATTAATGCGACTTTGTTGCAATAAAGAAAAAAACCACTACTTTTGCTAATGATATGTTCATAGAAACAACGTCAAGACGAACATTACTAAAGCAAATTGGGCGTACAGTAAGTGCCATTACACTCCCGATTTCTTCTCAAGAACTCATAAAATTTAACTCAATGCACGATAATAGTCAATTTGAAGTCATCATCATTGGTGGTAGCTATGCCGGACTTTCCGCCGCTATGACACTAGGGCGTTCACTAAAAAAAGTGTTGGTCATTGATAGTGGCAAGCCCTGTAATCGTTTCACGCCCCACGCTCATAATTTTATAACCCAAGACGGAAAGAAGCCAGCAGAAATTTCCGCGCTAGCCCGACAGCAAGTAGCACAATACGATACGGTGAGTTTCCACAACGATTTAGCTACCCAGGGAGCTAAGACTGAATACGGCTTCGAGATTCAAACAAACTTAGGACAAACTTTTACTGCCCAAAAATTACTTTTTGCTACTGGTATTAAAGATATTCTGCCTGATATTGATGGCTTTACCGAATGCTGGGGCAAAACCGTTATCCACTGCCCCTACTGTCACGGCTACGAAGTACGAGGCAGGAAAACCGGAATTTTCGTAAACGATGAATCCGCCGTTGACTTTTATAAGATCATTTCTAATTGGACCGATAGTATCATAATCTTGACAAACGGAAAGGCTACTTTTGATCAAGCTGAACTTCAAGAACGTGAAATTCTGGTTATGGAGAATACAGTTACTTATCTTGAACATGAGGAGGGCTCTTTAAAGAAAATAGTTTTAGACAGTGGGCAAACTCATGCGCTAGATGCTCTTTACTTTCGCCCGCCATTCGTTCAGCACTGTGCAATTCCACAACAGCTAGGATGCACTATAAATGAAAGTGGGCATATAGAAGTTGATGATTTTCAAAAGACGAGTCTACCCGGAGTATTTGCTGCTGGGGACTGTACTACTCCTTTCCGCAGTCTGGCTATTGCTTCGGCTCAAGGAAATAAAGCAGCGGCGATGCTAAATCATGAATTAATTATGGGGGAACATGCATAAAACATTCGCATTTGCACTCACTCATTAATATTTGAAAAGATATGAAAGATATCTGGACTGAAAAATGGAATGATCGATATAGCCAAAATGGGTTCGCGTATGGCGAAGAACCTAATATCTATCTGAAGGAACAATTGGAGAAACTAAGTGCAGGAAATATACTTTTTCCCGCGGAAGGCGAAGGGCGCAATGCTGTGTTTGCCGCTAAACGCGAATGGAAAGTTTCGGCCTTTGATATAAGCGCTGAAGGAAAAAATAAGGCTTTGCAATTAGCTGAGACCAACCAGGTAAAGATTGATTACCAAGTGGGTGAGTTATCCAAACTGAATTATCGAGCCGAGCAATTTGACGCAATGGCATTGATCTACGCCCACTTTCCGGCAGATACTAAATCAGCATACCATCGAAAGCTTAGTGAATATTTGCGTAAGGGTGGTATAGTGATCTTTGAAGCGTTCAGTAAAAATCACATCAACTATAATTCGGTAAATCCCAAGGTTGGTGGGCCAAAAGATGAAGGAATGTTGTTTTCAACAGATGAGATAAAGTCTGATTTTGCCAACTATGAAGTTGAAGAGCTAATAGAAAAAGAAATTGAACTCAGTGAGGGATTGTATCACAATGGGACAGGTTCAGTGATAAGGTTTGTTGGACGGAAAAAATAGAGTTATTAGAAACTATTCTATTCCATTTTTCTCAAAATAGCGACAAAAATGAGTGAGCTTGCACTCTTCGCACTTGGGTTTTCGTGCGAGGCAGACGTAGCGTCCGTGTAAGATGAGCCAGTGGTGAGCATTGGCTACGTGTTCTTCAGGAATGTGGCGAATAAGTTGCTTTTCTACTTCTAGTGGCGTTTTGGCCGTTTGGGTGACCAACCCTATTCGTTTAGAAACCCGAAAAACGTGGGTATCAACCGCCATTGCGGGTTGATTGAAAATAACGGAAGAGATTACATTAGCGGTTTTACGACCTACTCCCGGTAACTTTTGTAATTCCTTTATATCACTCGGTACCTCAGAGCCAAAATCTTCAATCAGCATTTTAGCCATGCCAAGCAAGTGCTTGGTTTTGTTATTAGGGTAAGAAATACTTTTGATATAGGGAAAGAGCTCGTCAAAATGACTAGCAGCCAGATGTTCGGGAGTAGGAAATTGCTCAAATAGCGCAGGAGTAGCCATATTAACCCGCTTATCAGTACACTGAGCACTCAGAATAACTGCTACCAGTAATTCGTAAGGATTATTGTAGATTAGCTCAGTCTCTGCTTCAGGCTGATGGGTTGCGAAATAAGAGATAAATTCCTGAAACCGTTCTTTCTTGGTCATAAAAAAAGGTAGCTATTCCTCAGCCACCCGAATATCAAAAGTCTTGGAATACGCCAGAATGTTGTTTACCGTCTGGCGAGAAGGTTCTTTTTCAATGGATATATTCTCTAATCGGCTTTTGACCGAATGTAGTTGGTGAAACATATCCATTAATTCGCTATCTAAGCAGAGTGCTTCTTCAAACCGTTGAGCTTCCTCTGCCGACATTTCTTCATACGTATAACGTACTACATCATCTAGGGTAAATGTTTGGATCATAGGCGATATTATGTTTTTGCATCTTCTTTCTCAAATTAATGAGAGCGTAGCGCATACGGCCCAGTGCCGTGTTAATACTGACCCCAGTGGCATCGGCAATTTCTTTAAAACTCATGTCCATATAGTGGCGCATGGTCAAAACTTGCCGCTGTGCTTCGGGCAATTCTTTAATCAATTGCCTTAATAACGTATGTGTATCCTTTTTTATTTGAATCGATTCGGCAGAATCTTCAGAAAAATCTAACGTGTTGAAAACGTTGTGCCCATCTTCCATAATAATGGTGGGGTAACGGCGGGCTTTTCGGAAATGATCAATAGAAAGATTATGAGCTATTCGCATCACCCAAGGTAAAAATTTACCTTCTTCGTTATATCTTCCTGATTTAATAGTGTTAACAACCTTGATAAAGGTTTCTTGCAGAATGTCTTCGGCGATACACTCATCTTTTACAATCATGTAGATTGCCGTGAAGATTTTGTTTTTGTGCCGTCCAACTAATTGCTCAAACGCTTCTTCGTGTCCTTCCTTGTACAGGGACACTAACTTGCTGTCGCTTACTGTGTACTTCTTCATTAATCCAAGTGTTTAGTGAGCGTAGAGTTTTAAGGCATAGAGTGGGGTTTAGTGATTAAAATACTACAATTACTTTATAGACAGCTTTCAAAAATAAATAAGTAACAAATAATATGCAACTTTTTCATTTGAGAGTTCTAAGAAGACTATTTTGTTTCAAAAAAACAAAAATCCTGCTTAAAGTATCATTTAATAATTAAAACAAGTTAGCAAATAGCCGACATTTTATCGAATTAATAAACCTTCTGTTACGTAAGATTTTGCTTTGAAATGAAAAAAGGAGGTGGGCTAATTGCCCAACCTCCCTTTGTAATCAACTGATTTTTCTTAAAATCAGCCTAATACTGAATATACGTAAGTGCTTGCTTCCCCTGTTTTTCTACCGGAACTACTAGATAGCCATCGTGTACTGTTTTGGCAAAAGTAGGTACGAGTCGCAGCCGATAGCTCTTACGGTCAAGCATCGTTTCCAGATCAATATCACCCGAAGACGTGATTTTTACCAACGAAACATCTGTCGAGTTTTTAATAGCATTGTTAAAAATGAGATGATACGTATCATTATGATATGCCAAGGCGAAAGAAGTGTACACATCCCGTTCCTCGGTTGATTTCTGATCTTTATCAATAATTCGCAACCAAGATTCGCTCTGCGGATGAATTTTCACCGCCAGAATTTTCTTATAAATATCACCTAGTTCTAAATCAGCGTCGATGGGGCTGAGCCCGCTCAGACTTAACTTGGGTTTGATAACTGGGCCTCGCTTATAAGATTCGGCAAAGAAGACTACGCTACCATCTTGTTCCTGCACCATATGCTTAATGGTATATTCTTCTGCGTATTTCTTATCATCCTTCTCATTAATTTCTTTGGCATCTTTAGCAGGAAAAGGATGCTCAGTGATGCTACCACCTTGAATTAAAAGCCCGCCTTCTAGATCATTATTAGTAGGGTTGGCATAAATTCCGGCAAATACGGGCTGCTGTTGCTCATTGAGTTGCATACCCAAATTAATGATGAACCGATTATTGGTCGGAATATCAATTGTCTCAACTTCGCCCTGGTCAGGATGGTATTTATACATGAAGTACTCAAAATCCCCCGCAGTTTTCTTAAAGCCATCGTCGCCGAAGGAGGCTACTAACATGTAGAGGGTGCCATCGTTAGCCAAAGCGTAGCTTTCTACCATTTGGTAATTACCGTTCACGTCAGGAAGGTCAATAAACCCTGACCAAGCCTCTTCCATATTTTCGTCAAACACCAAACACTGCACATCGTTAGTCACATCGTTGAAGAAGCCATAATTAAATAATAGCATAGCTTTATTACCGTCAGCACTCTCAGCATGGCTAAAGAAGAAGTTGCGCCTCATCTTGCTAAACTGAGTAGAAAAATAGCTACGGAATATGTTTCCTACATTGGCCGTGAAAATTTGCGGATATAAACCGCTTATCTGTCGGGTTTCACCCACCTGGTTCAAATCAGTACCGTAGGTTTCCAGGTAGATTGGATACAGTAATTCTTCGTTAGGCTCATCCTCGAAGAGTAACGTATGTAACTGATCCTGGAAATAAAAAGTATAGAAATAGTCGCGTGACTTGTCTTCTGATTTTAGCACCCGGCTCTCTTCTAGTCCGTCGGTCAGGCTGTAGTAGCTAATAAGTGGTTTGTTATCGAGACCGTTATAATAGTAATCTTCGCCAATTCCGGTAAAAACGCCTTCTTCATTGCCTCCAATGATGAATAGATCGTCTTGACTCCCGGTTTTTACATAATCAAAAATGCGGACATCCTGAGCGAAGGCTAAACAAGTCAAACTGGTTAGCAGTAATGTTAAAATAGCTTTCATAGTAATTGAATAAATGATTGAGTGAAATTATGTACGAGTTTATATGTGCTCAATGCAAGAAGTAAACAAAAAAGAAGGAAAATTTCAGACGAGTGATTACACCTTCTCTTTTTATTCAATTTTGAACGAAATAAAAGAATAAAATTCTTATTTTGAGCACAAAGGTTGCCAATGAAATATTGTAGTTTTGTTGGCTTAAGTGATTTGAAGTGATACGCTAAATAGTTTTTTAGCTAAAATACTAATTATTAGATTCTTATCCTCTAATAGCAAGTCGGAATAGTTATGAGCACCACCCAGCCTGCCTCGATTGATACCCTAGATCCTAAGCAGTTTATTATCATTAAAGGAGCAAAAGTTAATAACCTAAAAGGAGTTGATGTAGCCATTCCTCGTAATAAGCTGGTGGTAGTCACGGGGTTATCGGGTTCAGGAAAATCTTCTTTGGCTTTTGATACACTTTTTGCCGAAGGACAACGGATGTACGTGGAAAGCCTAAGTTCTTACGCCCGGCAGTTTTTAGGGCGTATGGAAAAACCCGAGGTAGAGTACATTAAAGGAGTTTCTCCCGCGATTGCTATTGAGCAAAAGGTGAATACCCGTAATCCTCGATCAACAGTGGGTACATCTACCGAGATTTATGATTATCTCAAGCTGCTCTACGCCCGCGTAGGAAAAACCTATTCTCCGGTGAGTGGTGAATTGGTTAGTCGTGATACGGTAACAAGTGTAGTAGACTTTATTTTTAAGCAGGAAGAGGGTACTCGTCTGCTGGTTCTCTGCCCACTAATCACGCATCAAGAGCGATCATTAGCCGAAGAACTCAATGTGTTACTACAAAAGGGTTTTACCCGGATAAAAGTAAACGACGATGTTCTTTTTATTGAGGAAACTTTAGAAGGTAAATTGGATGAATCAGCCGAGTATCGGATTCTGATTGACCGGGCTGCCGTGCAACCAGACGATGAAGATTTACAGTTCCGACTAGCAGACTCAGTGCAAACTGCCTTTTTTGAAGGAGAAGGCGTATGTGAGGTAGAGATTGTTCGACCTGAAGATAACGAGCTACACCATTTTTCAGATAAGTTTGAGCGGGACGGAATTGTTTTTGAAGAGCCGAGTGTTAATCTGTTTTCTTTTAATAATCCCTACGGGGCTTGCCGCACCTGCGAAGGCTTCGGCAAGGTGCTAGGCATCGATGAAGACCTGGTAGTCCCAGATAAAAGCATCTCGGTATACGAAGGAGCCATTGCTCCCTGGCGGAGCCATTCTATGAAAAAGTGGGTAGAACCGCTGCTCAAAAATGGTATCCGCTTCGATTTCCCTATCCACCGTCCCTATGTGGATCTTACCGAAGAAGAAAAACAGTTGATCTGGACAGGCAATCAGTACTTTAAAGGATTAGATGCTTTCTTTAAGCATATTGAGTCCAAAACCCACAAAATTCAGTATCGAGTAATGCTCTCGCGCTACCGTGGGCGCACCATCTGTCCCGAGTGCAAGGGAACTCGCTTGCGGAAAGATGCTTCTTATGTAAAGATAAATGATACTTCTATTAATGAGCTAGTGTTAATGCCCATTAAGCGGTTGATTACATTTTTTGAAGAAGTTTCACTAGCAGCCCACGAACAGAAAGTGGCGGATCGGATCACCAAGGAAATTCGTAGCCGACTAGACTATCTCAATAAAGTTGGGCTAGGCTACCTGACGCTCAATCGCCTAACCAGTACACTATCTGGTGGAGAGTACCAGCGGATTAAGTTGGCTACTTCACTAGGAAGTGCATTGGTAGGTTCTATGTATATTCTAGACGAACCCAGCATTGGATTGCATCCGAGAGATACCAGTCGATTGATAGAAGTGCTGAAAACTTTGCGGAATTTAGGTAATACGGTAATTGTGGTGGAGCACGAAGAAGAAGTGATGCGAGCAGCCGACCAGATTATTGATATTGGCCCTGATGCCGGACGCCACGGCGGTAAGCTAGTTTTTCAGGGTAGTTTGGCTGAATTGCAAAAGATGAACGGTAGTGCTAATACCCATACGGCTCGCTACCTTAGCGGAATTGAAGCTATTCCGATGCCCAAAAAGCGGCGAGAGTTCAAGCTTAAAATCGAAATAAAAGGAGCTCGGGAGAATAATCTTAAGCACATTGATGTAGACATTCCATTAGGGGTGCTGACGGTAGTAACCGGAGTGAGTGGCTCGGGTAAATCGACTCTTGTCAAAAGTATTCTGTATCCTGCTCTAGGAAAAATCTTTGGTACCGTAAGCGAAAGCACGGGAAAGTTTGACCGACTAGAAGGCGACTTTAAAAAGCTTACTCAGATTGAGTTTGTGGATCAAAACCCAATCGGAAAATCCTCCCGATCCAATCCGGTTACTTACGTAAAAGCCTATGACCAAATTCGGCAACTCTATGCTGACCAGCCGCTGGCAAAGCAACGGGGTTATAAACCGGCTTATTTCTCCTTCAACGTAGACGGCGGTCGTTGTGAGAACTGTCAGGGTGAAGGAGAGGTAACCGTAGAAATGCAGTTTATGGCGGATATCCATCTTACCTGCGAGGTCTGCAAGGGCAAACGCTTCAAAAAAGAAATCCTGGAAGTAACCTACCAGGATAAGGACATTGCTGATGTACTAGAATTGACGGTAGACGAAAGCATCGAGTTTTTTGCCGGACAGAAATCTCTGATAAGTAAGCTGCAGCCACTACAAAACGTAGGACTAGGCTACATTAGGCTAGGACAATCGTCTAACTCACTCAGTGGCGGGGAAGCCCAACGAGTAAAATTGGCTTCGTTCCTCGGGAAGGGAAATAGTAACCGTAGCGAACACTTGCTGTTTATTTTTGACGAACCCACCACGGGGCTGCACTTTCATGACATCCGCAAGCTAATGGATGCAATTAACGCCCTGATTGAGCAGGGTAATTCAGTAGTGATCATTGAGCACAATACCGAAGTAATCAAATGTGCTGACTGGATTATTGATTTGGGACCTGAAGGCGGTGACGAAGGCGGAAACCTCACCTTTACTGGGCGGCCTGAAGAGATGATTAAGTTGGAAGATAACCACACTGCTCGCTATTTGCGGGAGAAGTTTTAGTAAGGAAAAGACGTGGTTCTTGTACTTGATGGCACCATTAATGAAGTAAGAACAAATGCGATTCGACCTCAATAAATCAATAGAAGTTTTAGAGAAAACGCCCGCAGTTTTAGAATCCTATTTACTGGGATTATCTGACGAGTGGTTGAGGAGTAATGAGGGCGAGAACACCTGGAGTCCTTATGATATTGTAGGCCACTTAATTATTGGTGAGAAAACCGATTGGATGGTGCGAATCAGAATCATCTTGAACTCTGAAAACAAATTGTTTGAGCCATTTGACAGGTTTGCCCAATTACAGGAAGACCAAAGTAAACCTATTGCCGAATTACTTGAAAATTTTAGCGAGCTAAGGGCAAGAAACTTGGATGAATTGAAATCCCTAAAAATTACTATGGATGATTTGAAATTAACCGGAATACATCCTGAACTTGAAAAAGTTACCCTCGCCCAGCTTATATCCACTTGGACGGTTCACGATTTAGGTCATATCGCACAAATTTCTAGGGTAATGGCTAAACAATACAAAGGTGAAGTCGGGCCGTGGATAAACTATCTGGGTATTTTGAAGAACTGAACTGCTATTTTCCTTAGGCAGAATAATTCAGTAGAGTACAGACTGACCGCCTAGCGAGTATTTGTGATTTTTTAGAAATACAAAATTCTGTCTAACTTTGCCCGCCTTAATTAGGTTTAAGGATTAGCAACACTTTTTCACTACACTATGGCGTGGTTTCGACGGAAAGATAAAGGCATTCAAACCCCTACCGAAAACAAAAAAGAAGCACCTGACGGGCTTTGGTTCAAAACCCCCAGCGGAAAAATCATTCATACTCGTGAGCTGAAAAACAATGCCTACGTAGTACCGGAAGATGGTTTTCACGTACGCATCGGTTCTAAGGAATACTTTGAATTGTTATTTGACGACAATCAGTTCACTGAGTTAAATACTGATATGGAGTCAGGTGACCCACTGGAGTTTGTAGATAGTAAGCCGTACCCTGATCGGATACAAGCCGCCCAGAAGAAAACAGAATTGAAAGATGCTGTTCGGGCGGCTCACGGTAATCTTAGCGGGTTATCCATCGTAATTGCTTGTATGGATTTCTCGTTTGTAGGAGGCTCAATGGGGTCGGTGGTAGGCGAAAAAATTGCTCGGGCTATTGACTACTCGCTGGAAAACAAAGTGCCTTTTCTGATGATCTCTAAATCGGGTGGAGCTCGGATGATGGAAGCGGGCTTCTCGCTCATGCAGATGGCTAAAACCTCAGCCAAACTTGCGCTGCTTGACCAAGCAGGTATTCCTTACATCTCGCTCATGACTGACCCAACCACTGGAGGGGTTACCGCGTCTTACGCTATGTTGGGTGATTTTAATATTGCTGAACCGGGTGCCCTGATCGGTTTTGCTGGACCCCGGGTAATTGAGCAAACTATTGGTAAAACTCTGCCTAAAGGTTTTCAGAGGTCAGAGTTTCTGCTAGATCATGGCTTTTTAGACTTTATTGTTGACCGCCGTAACCTGAAATCCCGTCTATCTACCTTGTTACGAATGCTAGAGTAAGTAGTGTACTACAATCGACTCAAAACCTGTTGCCCGTGGCTTGATTATTGAAGAAATTATATTCTTCAGCTAAAATTAATCATTGCGAATATGGGTATTTGGGATGCTTTCTTTAGTCGCCGGAATCACGAGCGAGAATATATTAATCAGTTATTTCGGGTAGCTTGGGCCGACGGTAGTTTGGATCAGGTAGAGGTTCAGTACATCTATTCAGTAGGAAAAAAACTGGGGATGGAAAAGGAAGAGCTGCAAGATGTTCGAGATAATTTCGATCCGGCTACGCTCTCGTACAAACCGCCCCGTAAGCGAGAAGATCGATTCTTTATGCTATTTTATCTCATTAACATGATTCTGGCTGATGATGCAGTTCATCCCGAGGAAATGCGAATCACCGAAAATATTGTAATGAAACTCGGTTACGATCCCGATACCGTAGATGCTATTATCGGAGCTATAAAAACCAATCAAAAGAAAGATATTTCCGCTGAAGAAACTTATGAAAATTTAAAGGTGCAGTTGGGTTAGCTACTCTTTTAACTGTTGTGTCAATTCCTAAAGGAAGTTACTCCGGCCAAGGATATGTATTCTGTCCAGCTACTTCATCCACCGGACTTTCGGGAAGGGTAGCATTCCATTCAAGTAGCATTCTTGAAAGTCGATTAACAATTTCAGACTCCTGATCAGCAAGATTATTAAGCTCTGATGGGTCTTTTGGGATGTTATATAGTTCTACTCTGCTTCTGTCAGGATTCATCAGTAATTTCCAGTCGCCATCCCGAACAGCAAGTTGGGGAGGCCGATTAAGAACATGCCCAAAAACCTTAAACCGCCATTCCCAAAACAAGGGCTGGGTTCGGTTTCTATCGGCTCCCAACCATACATCACTCATATCTTCTCCGTCAGCAGCTAGGGCATTTGGTAATTCAACTTCTACTATTCGGCAGATAGTAGGCAAGAAATCAACTCCGTTTATTACCGATGCATCGTTCACTTTACTAGCGGGAATTGAACCTGGCCACCGAAGTATGAACGGAACTCGGATGCCTCCTTCGTATATACTTCGTTTTCTGCCCCGAAATGGGCCGGCACTACCAACCCCGCTATGCGCCGCGTTCGATATCTGATAGTCTTCCGGGCCGTTGTCGCTAGAAAAAATGATAAGGGTGTTTTCAGCCACTCCCATGCTGTCCAGTTCGTCCAGGAAAATACCGATTTGGTGATCCATCTCCAGTAGAGCGGCATAGTAGACTTGTTCTACCCCGTAGAATGGCACATCCATTCGTGGCTTAAATTTTCTTACTTCCTTCAGTTGCTCTTCTGAAGGGTTCAAGGTAGCGTGTACATCTGAAAGCCATACGTTTGCGTAGAATGGTTGACCCTTAGCTTGCTTTATGAATTCTAAAGCATCATTTAAAATATCTTGGGTACAGTGTGGCCGGGCTTCAGGAGACCAAATGTCTACCGGATCACTGTTTTTGATATTAGTGTGATTATCGGTGCGAAATACATCTACCCCGTACTCGCTGGGGGTAACGGTTCCAAGATGCCATTTCCCGAAATGAGCCGTGGTATAGCCTGTCTCTTTCAGCAAATCTGTCAGCATCGGCAAACCGGAGTCAAGGTAGTCAGGCATCCCTCTTCGTTCATTCACTCCTTCCTGGGTGGTGAAGTGCCCAAATATTCGGTTGCGAGCCGGATACTGCCCGGTCATAATGCCTGCTCGGCTGGGCGAGCATACTGATCCTGCTACATAGAATTGCGTAAACAGCGTGCCTTCTGAAGCTAGTTTATCTAGAGCAGGTGTTTTTATACGATTATTCCCATAACAACTTAAATCACCCCATCCTAAGTCATCGGCAAATATGAATATGATATTGGGTTTATCGGTATCCTTTTGGGCAAAAGTTATGGTAGAGCAAACGGTTAGAAGGAAAACTAAGGCTGAAACAATAAATGGCTGATACATGTCATATTAGTTTAAAGAGCAGAATATTTAGTCTGGTAAGTAGTCTTTTTCGTCGGTTAACCACTCTAAATTAAATCGGGCGTAGTAAATGCCTCGGCGGGGCCCGTTCAGTTCGTATAGTAATCCAACTTTTCCATCATCCTGCACCACCATATCGGAATACGCCGCCCCTCCGGAGCGGATTAATTTACTGATTGGCCAAGTCTCACCCTCGTCGTAGCTCAAGCGTACGGTCATGGTATGGCGACCCCGGTGGGTAGCCGGGTTAGAGAAAAGTATTCTACTTTTATCCGATTCCGCGGTGGTCGAGTAGCGCAAGATAGCCGCCTGGCAGCCCGACTCCGGAAGTTCTTCGTCTTGATAAACTTCCTGCCAGGTCTGGCCACCGTCATTACTAATGCCAACCGTTCTAAAGAGTGGTTCGTTGTTACCCGGATTCCAGTTGCGGGTATTGATCATAAGGTTGCCATTGGCAAGCTCCACAGCGGTAGCCTCATTCGTTGTGGGCTTTAGGTCAGTGCCCACTCGCCAGGTTTTTCCGTGGTCATCCGTATAGAAAACCATAGAAGAAGTAGTGCTTTCGTGGGGCTCAATGGAATGATTGGCTGGAAAAACGAGTCGCCCGGCATACTTCCCTTGGGTTAGCTGAAGGCAATGCCCAGGAGTGATGGCATACCAACGCCAGTCTTCGGCAAAAGTGTAATCAGGATTAATGGCCGGCTCATGGGGGCGGTGTACTTGCGCCGTAATATTGGTAGGCGCTGACCAGGTAAACCCGTTATCGGAACTGGTAGTCACCATCACCTCACGTACCCCCTTTCCCTTACGAATAGCTCGCCATTCGTGGTAACCATTGTCCTTGATGTACGTCAGAAAGATACGACCGTGGGGGTAGTCAGGGTCCATAGTATCTAGTACAGGTCCGGGATTACCCGCCAGGTAGTTTCCATTACTAGCTACGACTTCTAGGGGTGTCCAAGTTTGCCCGTTGTCTGTGCTACGCTTCATTACGATGTCAATCTTTCCATCGTCCGAGCAACTGTGTTGGCGTCCTTCGCAAAAGGCCAGGATATCACCATTGGGAGACTTAATAATGGCAGGTATCCGGAAGCAGGCGTAGCCGTTATCCCCAGCTAGGAATATAGGATCTTCGGAGAAATAGGGAACCTGTTGTGCTACCGAGCCAATATGCCCTATTGTTATAATCAAGAGTAGTAGTGCGCTGAATTTTATCATTAGGTTTGTTTATTTTCTGACAAAGGTAACCATCCAATGGCTTTTGTCCGTGCCTCGATCGCTGAAGCATTGCCCTCTTCAAAACTTCCGAAGTGCCGTACTTTTCCTTCGCGATATTGACCCCAACTAGCTCAAATTGGGTGTTAGTGTGCAAATTTGGGTTTAGAACTGCTGAAGTCTGCTAAAAAGTTTACCTTTTGTTATTTTCTTGTATGGCTTCTACTATTAGCACCCAATCATTGCCTCGGCGAGGGGCTTCTGGGGCATCAAATGTTCTTTTACCTTTATTCGCAAAAACGCCTATTTCTTTCGTTCTACCGGTACGTGGGTCGAACCAACTGGTCTCTACTTTCTCCCCGGCTACCTTTCCCATCTGCATCTCGAAAGTTACACCACAAGGATTATAAACCAGAAGATGGTTTTCACCGCGTATTGCCTGTAAATGGGTACTGTCGTCAGGGTTGTCGGAAATAATAATGGATGTAGCGGGTACCATGGCATGCCATGGTACCGACTCCATCAGGTTACGCAGGTGGGTCATATCGTATGCACCCGGACGATCCAGTGCTTCCGGCCAGTATCGGTCCTGAAATGCAACCGGAATATCGTCGGCATCGAAAAATCGCCAAATGCTGTGATGGCCATAAGTATAACCGCAAGCACCGGCCAGTACCGACCAATAGGCCGACTGTCGAATGTCAAAATCGCGATAGCGGGTACTATCGGTATACCATCCCGAACGCCAGGCCGGGTGATCTTCGTACCGAGGTTCTCCGTCAAGGGTAGGCTTTATCGGCTCGAGTGAGCGATCGGTCAAAATGTATTGATAGCTAGTAGGATTATCTTTTGTTCGATGTCCGGTTTGCATAAAATTAAAATCGAGCCAGGCATCTTCGTGAAAGAATTCCGAAGAACGCCGATTACCCCGCGGATGAAAGGTCATCAACACTTTGTCCCAGGCGGAGTGTTTTTCATTCCAGGCCGGTGACTCACCGGTGACTCCCTGAGCAATACCTTCGGCCATAGCCCGGTAAATAGGTCGATAATCGCTATCCAGCATGGGGTCGTCATCTCCTCCTATGATCCAGATAATATTTGGGGAATCTCTGTATCTTTTGCCCAAAAACATACCGTATTCCTTGGCGCTTGCCTCGTCAAAAATTTTCAGATTTCCTCTGGAACCACTACCATTTACATAGTTCCAGCCCCAACAGGGTAGCAACCCAACGTATAGGCCTTTTTTAGCGGCTTGGTCAATGATATAATCGGCATGATCCCAGAAGTCGTTAGGCTGGTTCGGACTTCCTCCGGGTACCACTAGCGGTTGAGCAGGATTGTCCCTATTCATTGGTTTGTGACCGTAATAGTTAGGTCCCAATCCTGCTGGGGGATCTTCTTCAACCTGATTATCGTACTCGGCCAACAGCACACCCATCACCACATTAAACCTTTTTTGTCCTCTGTTTTCTAAGTAGGCATCCGCTTCCTCCCGGCTTAGTTCTTTGAAGAGTTGCCAGCCGGTATCACCTAACCAAAAGAAAGGTGTACCATCTTCATGCTCTAAGTAGCGACTACTGTCTGAAACTCGTAATGCGCCGTGATCAACCCAGGGTTGTCGCGAAATTTGATGAGATCCACGGACTACTATGCGACGGTATGACTTTAGTGATGGAGAGCCATTATCCTTAACTTCCAGGATAATATGAACAGTTTTACCCAAGGCATCCTCCGGCAGTTGAAAGCTGAGCGATCTGTCTTGATTTTCGCTAAGGGTGATAGGCTTTTGGTAGCTTCCGGGCTCTGGATATACCCACCACCGATAAGATAGATCGTTGCCATCGGGATCGGCACTCCCGGCGGCATCCAAACGAATGGTACTTCTGGGCTTGTGGTAAACCTGAAGCACCGACAGGGTCGTATCTCCATTGACAACGACCCGGGGAGCATGGTTGGCTTGTTCGTAGGGCGAAATACACCAATCCATCCGGGCAGCAAAATCGTTTTGGTAGTCTTGCCGCCAGCGGGCTATCGGGGCGTATATGTTATCTTTGTACGTGGTATCTCGGTATTTCCAGGTGTCACCCGTCTGAGCAAACATCCAAAAGTCGTGGTACTTTTTTTCGTGATCAGCTGCCCATAGTCCGGTTACATTTTTTTGCTCAAGCTTAGAGAAGCGTCCGCCCCAGCTTCCGTAGTAGGGTTGCTCTGGATTAGACAAGCCATTAGGAATCAGGTACATAAAAGAGGGGGAGTCTCCTTCGAAATGAAATCCCCCACTGCGGGTCCGATGATTAACGATATATTTCTTTCCCAGTTCACCGTGGGAACGCACGTGCTCATCAGCCCACTCGTCGGTGATTATAGATTCGTCTCCCAAAAGAGGTGTATCACCGAACCCTTTGAATTGCGATAGGACTCGTAGGTAAAAAATGTCGGGGAAAGTATGGGCGATCCAGCTTCCGGTATTGTCTTGCCCAGCAACATCGTACACCCGTACTTTTGCGGTGACTTGATCTAGTTTTTCGGGGGGTAGTTCTTGCCGAAGATCCCACAGCGCCTGAGCCAGATCGATGGCCTTTCCCCATACTAAAAACCATACGGGACGGGGGTCGTCTTTTTGCAAAACGTCTACTATCAGTTGGGAAGCTTCCGTAGCTTTTCCTGCTCCTACACCCAGCATATCATCGCCTCCCCCCCAGCGAATATCTTGGTTAGGATTGCCAGCTTTTACAATACTGTGCAGATGCGCCGCCGCAGGATACCGTGGATCATGTAAAATTAAGTTGGGATAAACTTCGGCATAAGCGTTGATGATGTTATGCATGGTGGCCGGGAAGACATCGATGATATTGTTTTTCTGATTCGACATACTGACCGCATTTTTCCGCGATTTAGTGGCAATCAACCCTTCAAGGTCTAGTTCATTTGCGTATAGCAACAGACGCACCAGTGACTGAATATCGTCCCGATCCTTTTGATCATCCATATCCTGTACACCGATATCAGCCAACACGACTACGCGCGGTTTTTCAAACGAGGAAGCGGTATATCCTCGGACAAATAGGCCCAGGAACAAAAAGAGAATAAGTAGCTGGCTAAGGTAATTGGGTTTCATAGATATTAAATTCATTTTCCTTCGTATTCGAGGTTTGGTTGGGGCATTTCAGCTCGTACTGATTCTCGCCAGACTTGTAACTCCTCATATAACCGGGATGTCTGCTCAGGCCGCTGTTCAGATAAATCCTGCGTCTCGCTAAGGTCTTCTTCCAGGTTGTAGAGTTCCTGGCGGTCTTCATCGAAGTATTCAATCAGTTTCCAGGGGCCACGCCGGATCACCCCAACCGGAGCAGCATCGGGATGCCCGTTGTAGTGTGGAAAATGCCAGAAAAGTGCTTCTCGCTCCAGACCACCCGTACTGTTAATAATTGGTATCAGGTTTTCGCCATCCAGGTGCTGATAGGGCCGCAGCGGAAGTCCGGTTGCTGCTAGCACCGTAGGGTACAGGTCGTTCCCGATCACCGGCACATCGCTGACGATTCCTTTATTAACCTGGGTGGGCGACTTAATGATAAACGGCACTCGGATTCCTCCCTCAAAGTAAGAGCCTTTATTGCCCCGTAACGGACGCGAAGAGCTGGCTTTATAATAAGCTCCGTTATCGGAAGTAAAAATAACCAGCGTACGGTCATCCAATTGTAAGTCTTGTAGCGTTTGCATTACCCGACCGACACTTTCGTCTACGCTCTCGATCATCGCGGCGTAGGTAGGTTTCCCTTGCCGATCGGCTTCCGGTACTTCCTCGTAACGGGCTATTTTTTCTTCCTTAGCCTGCAAGGGGGTATGCACCGCGTAGTGCGATAGCATCAGAAAAAACGGTTGATCCTGGTTTTTCCTAATAAATTCGATGCTCTCATCGGTAAGGCGGTCGGTCAGGTATTCGCCCTCCCGGCGGATGTCGTACTGTTCTCCGTCGCCCAGCACGTGCCACGTGGCCTGCAATGGAGTGGTAGGGACTCGCCAAGTGCCGTTGTAGGGGTAAAAATAGTTGCCCGGATTGCCCATATCGTTGCCTCCGATATTCACCTGAAAGCCCTGATGTTCGGGGTAGTAGAAGGGTAACCCGCCTAAGTGCCATTTGCCAACGAAGCCGGTTTGGTACCCCACTTCGCGAAGGGCTTCAGCCAAAGTGTACTCCTCGAGGGGTAATGCCCGTACGAATCGCCCCTCTTTGAGTCGGTGTTTCTTACGGTCCCAGCGGCCATCGGGAATCCAGTTCGTTAGTAGCATGCGGGCCGGGTACCGGCCGGTGAGGATACTTGCCCGGGAAGGAGAACAGATAGCGGCAGCAGCGTAACCGTTCGTAAATTTCACTCCTTCCTCCGCCAGCTGATCGATGTGGGGTGTCTGGTAGTAATCACTCCCGTAGCACCCCACGTCGTTCCACCCCAAATCATCAATTAAGAAAAGTACCACATTCAGTTTTTCCGGCTGCTGCGCGTAACTATCGCTAAATACGCCGCACCCCACCGTGAGCCCGACAATCATGCTTACTCTAGACAGTAATGCCCGATTGTGCCTCATTTTACTTTTCAATTTCCCCATGAACTAATAATAAAGATGACTCATTTTTACTTTTGCCCCAATTAGTAACCCTCAGTTTGCTTGATCTTAGGGTTTCGGTTGATGATATCCTGGTCTACGGGCAGCAGCAAAATATTGCCGTTTTTCTCGCCTTCTCGGCCTACCAACGAAGGTATTCGGGTAAAGGCTTGTCCGAACCGACGGATATCGTAGAACGACTTGCCTTCCAATACAAACTCGATAATTCGTTCGTCGAGGATGGCATTGTCTATTTCTTCAGATGATAAAGAAGCTGCGTAGAAGTTATCTACTCCGTAGGCCCGCTGGGCAACTCGGTTCAACTGGTTGATGGCTTCTCCGCTGTTGCCCAACGCATTTTCTATTTCGGCCTTAAAAAGAAGGGCTTCAGCGTAGCGATAGATAATGATATCGGAGGTGGGCTGAAGCAGCCCGTTGAGCTCTTCACCAATGTACTTATTAATCCAGACAAATTCACCAATCGACAATTCTTCTTCCTGCCAGATAACCGGGGTTCTTGCGTCGATATCTGCCGGTTTCAACACATCGTTAACAAATCGTTCATCCAATATCAGCCACTGAAGACCGGACTGAGTAGGTACCGTATCTCTAAATTGCTCGGGTACAAAACTTGCCCCGTGCAGGGTGATGGCTGAAATATTAGCCCCGTTGGTCGTTCGGTTCTTGTTATCATTCGCTACCTCAGCCGTGCCGGCCTCTATCAAAGAGTAAAAAACGGAAAATATAATCTCCGAACTGCTTTCGTCTCTAAATACCGTTTCGTAATTCTCTTCTAAAGCGTATCCAGCATTGAGTACTGCGTCCACCGCCGCATTAGCCGTATTCAGGTCGGCAGTACCGCCTCCGGCTACCTTGGCAGTCCATAAATATAAGTCGGCCTTGAGCATGTTGGTTGCCGCCTGGGTGGCAAAATACGGTTCTTGTCCGGGATTAGCCGGAGGTAGTAAAGCGACGGCCTGCTCAACATCGTCTTTAGCTTGCTGATATATTTCCGCTACCGGACTCCGGGTGAGCTCCAGTTCTTGTGCCGCCGACTCAAACCCTTCTAGGGCAATCGGGGCATCGCCCCATATTTTTGCTAACTGAAAGTAAGAGAACGCCCGCATAAAGTAGGCACTGCCCAAGATAAACTCTTTTTCAGCCTCATTCGAAAACGCAATATCCGGTACGTACTTGAGGATAAGATTAGCATCGTTAATCAAGATATAGATGTTTGACCAGTTCGTTCGGGAGGTAGCTGGAGTGACATCATTCATCCAGAAATCGCCCCAGTCCCAAGCCCCTCCTGAAGTGCCCCAATCCCAGTAGTCGGAGCGAAACTCTCCCCACCACTGCAGTTTGGAATCGAAAGTGTTTCTAAATTGAGAGTACAGACCGGCATTGGCTCCCCGAGCGTCATTCTCGGTTTGCCAGAAGGAAGCGTTACTGATAGAACTAGGCGGACTGAGCTCCAAGGCGTCGTCGCAGCTCGTAACAAACAGAAAAGCTAAGCAAAATATAATGTGTATAAATTTCATGATTATAAAGTTTTAGATTCCCAACTTGATACCTGCAGTGTAGATTCGGAAGGGAGGATAACTACCTCCTCGGTTATTTTCTCCACCCCGTTCCGGAGAAAAGCCGGGATAATCCGTAAAGTAATGCAGGTTATTTCCGGCTACGTACAACCGGGCACTTCTCAGGAATTTTACTTTCTCCAGTAGATCATCCGAAAAGTTATAACCCAAACGAACGTCACGTAGCGACACAAAATCAGCGCTGTAGGTGTAAAAATCGCTTGTTCTGAAGTGGTTTCTTTGTCCTCGGGGGTCGTGAAACACCACCCGCGGCTGGTTAGTAATTGCCGCATCTCCCGGTTGCTTCCAGGCGTTCAGAATATCAGTAGTAGGCGACAGGTCCCGGGCGCCTACTCCATTCCACCAACCCCTAGATTCGTCGGCAATCGAATGGCCCAAAGCGAAGTCGAGAAATACTGTTAATTCAAAGCCCTTGTAACGGAAAGTATTATTCAATCCCCCGGTGGTGCGAGGCTGGGAATAGCCCAGAACGTACTGATCCAGGTTGGTGATGCGGCCGTCGCCGTCCCGGTCCTGCCACTCAAAATCGCCCGGAAATTTTCGGCCCCGGGTGGAGGTCTCCGTCGCGGGATCGTAACCCAGGGCTTGCTCATCAAAGTGGGCGGCATCGGCCTGTTCCTGGTTATCAATCAGAAAATTCACTTTCCAGCCAATAAAGGCATCTAGTCGTTCTCCTTCGGCAATTCCGCCTACGCCGGTGCCATCCGGAAATATTAGTCCGTTAATCCGGTTTTTGTCAATGCCCTCCCGTTCGGGTAGCTTGAGTACCTCGTTGTCTACGTAGGCAATATTGAAGTCGGTAGTCCAGGAGAAATTATTGGTGCGGATATTTTCGGTGCTGATGGCTAATTCTATTCCATTGTAGCTAACCGATCCAACGTTGGTTTCTATGGAATTGAATCCGGTTTCGCGAGGAAGCTGCACCGTAAACAACAGATCATCCGTCTGTTTCACGAAGTAATCAACCAGAACATTGATGCGTTGATTCTTTAGGAAGCCCAGATCGAAGCCTACATTGTACTGCGTGGTGGTTTCCCAGCCCAAATCACTGTTGGGCATGGCTACTGCGCTAATACCCGCATTACCCGCATAGTTGTAGATTGGGTTGTAATTACCCTGCGAAGTATATCGGCCAACTCCATTATTACCTGTTTGCCCTACACTGGCCCGAAATTTGGCTTCGGATAATACGTTACTGATGCCTGATGGATAAAACGCTTCATTGGAAATTACCCAACCCGCTGAGACACTAGGAAAGATTCCGTAGCGTCGGTCTGCCCCAAACTTGGAAGAACCGTCCCGTCGTACTGAAGCCGACAGTAAGTATTTATAATCAAAATTATAGTTTAACCGGGCAAACTGGCTAATAAGTCGTTCTTCCGACCGAAACGTAAACGCTCGGGTTGGTTCGGGAGCGGCATTTAGCGTCGGAATGTTGTCGGTAGCAGCTCCCCGTCCCTGTACGTTAACATTATCGTCTGCAAGATATAGATCAGTGTATCCTATCAGGGCCATGAGGTTATGCTTTTCCAGAAAGGTCTTTTCGTAATTAAGTGTAAGCTCATATTGCCAACTGGTGGCCTGGTTGCGCTGCGCAATGGCCGGGCGCGATTGATTGAATACGTGCGATCTCTCAAAGTAGTCGCGGGTGTTCTGATTAATATGGTAATTGACTGTTCCCCGAAAACTTAAATCATTAACAATCTGCCAGTCGAGCTTTCCTCCGACGGTAGCGATGGTACGGGTACGGTCATTTTCGCGGGTAGCCTGCACCCACAGCGGGTTGGCTAGAGAGCCATTGATCCCCCATCCGGGAGTGCCGTCGGGAAGTTCATCGCGAATGGTTCGAGCTAGAAAAGCTCCCCGGGAGAACAGGGCACTTTCATTCTCGAAGCGGTTGGTATTGCTGAACGAAAAATCGGTCATGGTGGTCAACGTCACCTTATCGTTCAATCGGAAATCTACATTGGCCCGTCCGCTAAAGCGTTTCCAGTAGGTATTTACTGCTACCCCCTGTTGGTCGGTGTAGCCCACCCCGGCTGCGTACCGAATCTTATCGGAGCCTCCGTTAGCCGATACGTAGAAGTTTTGCTGCGGAGCTCTTTGGAATAGGTTTTCCTGCATGTCGTTGTCCTGAAACACCAGCGTTCGCCCAGTGACTGGATCAATAATACTTTGCCATCCGGCGGGCACAGCTTCGCCATCTTCTAAAAAGCGAGTAGTCCAGGTGCTGTTTTCGTCATTTCCCGTTCCGGTCGACTGCGGCCCAGAGAACCAAATTCCGTCTTTGTAAGTAGACGTTTGGACAAGCGGGCGGAATACTTCCAAAAACTGGGCGGAACTTAAGGTTTCTATTTTCCGGGGAAACTCCTGGGTACCGAAGCTGTAGTGGAAATCAATATTACTGGTACCTTGTTCGCCTCTTCGGGTAGTGATTAGCACTACGCCGTTAGAAGCCCGGGCTCCGTAGATAGCTGCCGCTGCCGCATCTTTCAGCACTTCAATGGAGGTAATGTCCTGAGGGTTGACATCATTAATGTCCCGAGGGAATCCATCCACGATGTACAACGGATCGTTGCTTTTATTGATCGATGAGCCTCCTCGGATTCGGACATTGAGTTGATTGCCCGGCTGCCCGCTGGTGGCTAGTACCCGAACGCCCGCCACTTTTCCCTGTAATACCGAGGTAACGGTAGGGGTAGGTATCTCGTGCAGGTTTTCTCCGTCAACGGAGGCAATGGCACTGGTTACCGTAGCGCGGGATTGAGTACCGTAGCCTACCACTACTATTTCCTGTAAAGCTTGAATATCTGGAAACATTGCGACATTAATGATCGCTTGGTCACCAATAGTAATCTCTTCGGTAGTGTAACCTACGGAAGAAAATACCAGGATAGCGGCGTCATCGGGCACATCAAGACGATAATTACCGTTGATATCGGTAATCGTCCCGATGGCAGTATTCTTAACTAGTACGTTGACTCCGGGCTGCGGTTCATCGTTTTCGTCAGTAACCTGCCCAGTGATGGTTTTCTCGACTACCCCATATTCTGCTTCCTTTGCGTAACTGCTATTAGCTATGAAGACCGCTAGCAGCACCACCAGGATTCTACTGGTTTTTTGTAAAATCTTGTTCATAATCGTGACGTTTTAGGTTATTAATCATTGTGTGTATTAGTTATAAATGGTGAGTCCGGTGATATCGCGCTCTTTACTGGGGATCACTAGGCTGGCTAAGTAGCCAATTACGACAGATACGGAGATACCAATGGCACCGTATAAGAGAAAGCTGGCATCGGTATACTGCTGTACCCACCACAACACTATAACTCCAGTGAGCACCCCGACTAACGCGCCCGAACTGTTTGCCTTTTGCGTGAACATGCCCAACATGAATAATCCGCAAATAGCACTCCCGAAGAGTCCCAGAATGCTGAGAAAGGAATCCCACAGTGATTTAATATCGGCGTAGGCAATGAGCAAGGCTACGGCGGTTCCAATCACCCCGAAAAGAACCGTAAGAAACCGAGCCAACCGGAAGTAAGCCGACTCGGTGCCCAGTCCGTTGAAGCGTCGCACGAAGTCAGTAGTAACCGCGGTAGCCATGCTGTTCATGCTGGTAGAAATGGTGGATTGGGCTGCGGCAAATACTCCGGCAATCACCAGACCGGCTACCCCCACCGGAAGCTGACGGGCGATAAACTGCGGGAAGACCGCATCGGTCTGAAAAGTTGGATCCAGGGCGGCGGGGTTATTTTTGTAAAAAACGTACAGGGCGGTGCCTACGCAAAAGAAAAGCACGGTTCCGAACAACGACAGCCAGGCGTTGGCCCAGATGGAGCGAGCGGCGTTCTTTTCCGAAGACACGGACATATATCGTTGCACCACTCCCTGGTCTGAGGAGTAAGGGATGAGTTGCTGCCCGATACCACCCACCACTACCACCCAGATGGTAGCGGTAGTATAGTCCCAACTCCAATCGACCATCGTGAATTTCTGCCCCTGCTGAGCGGTAGTCCAGAAATTGCTGATTCCACCGTCGGTATTTAGAAGGACAACGAGCAGGCTTAGCAAAGCCCCGCTCAGCAGTACGAAAGTTTGTAGCGTATCGGTCCAGATCACGGCCTCTACTCCTCCCAGCGTACAGTAAATAATGCTTAATAATCCCATCGTTAGTATGCAGACTTCAATAGAAAACGGAGTAACCGTAGCCAGGGCCAGGGCGGGTAAGTACATCACAATCGCCATGCGGCCGACCTGAAAGAGGATATACCCAGCACTGGCAAACAAGCGAGCCACCAGGTTAAATCGCATTTCGATGTATTGATAGGCGCTGGTTGCGTCAATTTTCCGGAAAAATGGTAGTATGAAGCGGATGATAAAGGGAGCCAGCGCGATGATCGGCATGTTGATAAAAAAGTACACCCAATCGGTAGCGTAGCTCTTGGCCGGAACCGACATAAAGGTAAGGGAGCTGAGCATGGTGGCGAAAATACTACAGCCGGCCGCCCACCAGGGTACCCGTTGCCCTCCGCGAAAAAAGTCTTCAGTATTTTTATTCCGATACGAGAAGTACACTCCCATCCCTACCAACAGCAGTAGGTAAATAACGATGGTAGTACTGTTGATCCACCCGAAATTTACGGCAGTTTTCCGGGTGCTGATTGACCAAACTAGCGGAGTCCGGGTGCGGGGCTTGATCTCACCACTGACCATCACGTAGGAATCACGCCAGGGAACGACGGGAGCAGTGACTTGGTTCTGTGGCATATCCCCGGCTAAAAACCAAGTATCGGTGATGGTATGATAACCGAGTATTTGCTGAGGAAACCCCGGGTGCTCATCTCTAAGGCTATCAGCCACTTCGTGCAAGGCACCGTCGTCGCCCGATAAAACAAATATATGGCTTTGCCCGACTGATATTCCGGACCCGGCCATTCGGGGGAAAGGAATGTCAGTCCGCTGGCGCCAGGGGGCGTCTTTGTCGGCCGCGAACCGATCAGGGCTAAATTCATACACATCAGTCAGCGTATTCCAGGTGCCGACCAGCCCCCGAGCGTTTCTTCCGCTTATGACATAGATACAATCCTGGTAGCCATTGTGCTGCGATACAGTGATATGGTAGGCCCGCGCTGGCCCTGGCCAAGGTGGCAGTACTTCCCAGCCAAAGCCTGGTTGTTGGTAGCGAGATAAATCCAGCGACCAAAAGTTCTTCATAGCCGATGAAAGCGCGATACCTTCCATGCCACCGGCCAGATATACCGTTTCGCCGATCAGCGCTGTGCTTCCGGCGGTGCATCGCTTAGGTAGCCGAGGAAGCTCCTGCCGAACTACCCGTCGGTTCACTGGATCCCACTGAAGCAAGAACACATCGTCGTAGGAAGTAGTTGCGTCGTTGCCTCCCATGCATAGCAGCCCCAAGGGAGTAGCAATGCTAGCTCCGTAGGCTAACGCTCGGGGGAGCTCTCCCCCACGAACCCAGGTACGGTTTCCATCAGCACGCTGCTCAAACACCCAAATATCGCTGTGCCAGCTCTTTTCACTTTGCCAATATGGCTTCTCGAAGTTCGCCCCACCCGCCACTATCAACGCATCTTGGTGCACTCCTACAAATGGTCCAGCTACTCCCAAGGCATTGTGCTGTCCGGTCATTGAGGGTAGCGGAGGCAGAGAATCCCACGCAAAAAATTCATTCGCCTGTGCCAGACACCCTGAACTGCCCTGGATATACCAAACAGCCAAGAAAGCTATTAGCCGATGTCGCTTTGTAAAACTCATGCAAGACCTATTAATTATTTTTTGTCCTGCTTCCGCTTAAGCCCATCAAAGTGAGGTTTTAGGTGCTGATACATCCCTTCGCGAAAGGCGGATGGAGTTCCGGATTTTAGTATCTCTACTAAATCAAGGTGAGTCACCTGCCCTTTTTTTACGTCTGACCCTAACTTAATTTCTTCCTGAATTACGTATTCAAAAACCGGGAGTAGCATCCGTTGAAAACGATATAAAGTCTTGTTACCGGTGATCTCGTACAGCCGACCGTGAAACTCTATTTCTTGTTCGAGACGAAATACCTGACTGGTAGCATTAGATGGATTACTAGCGATTTTTTCTAGCTCCTCAATATCCTGCTGGGTAATGTTTAAGAAAATCAACTCCGACAATCCCATCTCGATCACCAGGCGAAGCTGGAACAAATCTTCCAGAGTCTCATCCGCCATAATCTCCGGTTCAAGCAACCGCTCGATACCCTTGAAGAAATCCGGTGATTGCAGGGTCATACCCCGGCGCTTCTTCGTCTCGACCATACCGATCATCCGAAAGCGGCCTAAGGCTTCGCGCACAACATTTCGGCTGACTCCCAGGGCTTCGGCTAATTCAATTTCCTTGGGCATTGCGTCACCCGGCTTAAACTGATTATTCTTCAGAAACTCCAGTATCCGAAGTTCTACCCGATCTGCCATGGATAAGGTTTGTAGCGGTTTCAGTGATAAATCTCTAGTCATTCTATAGCTTAAGTTAGGAGAAGAATATCAAAACGATTATGGATTAGGGTAATTCCATAGCTCTCCAGTCAGTTTCCAGAGAGGTTAGTGTTGCGGAATCGAGGGAAGGAAGAGGCAATCGGACTGGCCCACAGTCTAAGCCAACAAACTTCATCAACGCTTTTTGTACGGCTAAGCCCCCGTATTTAGTAATTAGATCGACGACCCTGATTGACTTCATCTGGCATTCCCGAGCCCTTGGTAAATCTTGTTGATAAAATGCTTCAAGGAGAGCACGATAGACCGGAGCCGCAAAATTGAATGTGCTTCCAATAAATCCTTGGGCACCGGCCACCAGAGCGTTAATCATCATCTCATCGTACCCATACAGTATATCGTACTTTCGGTTAGCGAACTCAATACATTGTAGATATTCGTGAAAATTTGATGAAGTATATTTTATGCCCGCCAGATTAGGAATCAGTTTTTCCGCCCGTCTGAGGAACTCAGTCATGCTAATACTGTTGCCGGTTAGGGCTGGAATATGATAGTAGTAGAAAGGCAAATTGGGAGCACCCGAAGCGATCTCAGCCATTGTTTCCGTGAGTTGGTGAGCTCCCCCTAGAGGGAAATAGTGAGGAGCTATCGCCGATATAGCGTCAATACTTAGCGAAGCTGCGTGAGAGACAAGGTGTTTGGACTCGTGGACGCTAGTATGACCCACATGAGCAAAGATGGGCAACTTACCGGAGGCCGCTAAAGCAAAATGCTCTAATGCCTTCATCCGTTCAGTCGTCGTAAGGGATGGTCCTTCACCCGTGCTTCCACACACAAAAATGCCGTTAAGCTTATTTTCAACGTAGTAATCAACTAATGCTGGTATTCGGGAGTAATCAACTTCATGATTAGGCATCATGGGAGTGAAAGTGGCTACTATTAATCCTTTAAATTTTCGCATTATATGCTATTATGTACTACATATATACAATACTAATAATTATCCTCAAAAAGGCAAAAGATTCGTCCAAAAATCACGAGCTAGTGATGTCCCCAACACAAGTTGCCGTCACCAGATCAAAGACGACACCGGCCGCATTGCCCTGCATCCGGCTGAGATTTTGTATGAGGCGTTGAAAGATTAATCTTAATTCTGGTTCGGTTTTATTGATGCAAGCCCACATCACCGATGGGCGTTACTTTGAGAGAACCTTTCTTTTTTTCAAATCATACTGATCGCCTTCCCGGAGGAAGTAAAATAGGTTATCCTGAGGCGGCAGGTTCTTCAGATCGCTTCCCTCCCGCGACCAGAAAGAACCGTCGTAAACGATTACGTAGCTATCGCCGAGGACTTTAAATTGGTTTTTCTGTACTACCATTGCCGTACCTTCGTCTATACTGACTCCTAACAGTTCCGGGCGATTTTTCAGAATATCGAGCATATCAAACTGCCGATTACGAGCCAGCACGTGCTGATCGATGGCGATATTTTTGATAAAGCCGAAGCCTTCTTCGTGGTCGCCCATCATAATCTGATTGTTTTTGGTATCGCCTCGCGCCAGATAAGAACCTTGGATGGTTGCCCCAGCCGAAGAGCCACCGATAACTCCACCCCGCTCTAGCACCTGCCAGAACAACTCCTCCGCTTTGGTATCTTTATAGGAATCAACTAATCGCCATTGCCGTCCTCCGCCAAACCATACTGCCTTAGCCTCATGTAAAGGCCGAACAAAAGCCTCAGAATTAGCTTCCGACCGATCATTCGTATGCAGTACGGTTACATTCGTAGCGCCCGCATCTCTAAACTTACCAGCCCCACTAGAATTTTCATCGTAGCTCTTCGCTCCTAATGCGGTAGGGATAATAACAATAGGTGCATCTGTTCCACCAGCTAATTCGATAAACCGTTTAATAATGCTTTCCCCCAGCTTGCCTCCCCCGGCTATGATTAATGATCCTTTTTTAGGGCCAGTAGTTACTTCAGATTGAGCATTGCACTCAGTAGTTGTGATGCCTGACAAAATGCCTATGAGTAGAAAAAGAAGATATATTCTCATCAGTAAATTAGTTATCCAAAGTAAGCTTCGGTCGCTAATCTAATCAATTAAATCAATGTTATAGAACCTGCTGGGGTAGATCATGACCCTCGGTTCGTTTAAACCAGAAGTGAAGTAGCCTAGCATGCTTTTTCTTAACAGAAACCCAAAAGTTCTGAGATGAGGAGTTTAACTCAGTAGCTTCTCGCCAGAAATAGGGTAGGTCATTTACCGACCGGCAACCACCACATCGTGGGTAGCAGCCCACTGGAAGAGGTTCTGCTTTTGCAGGGCATTGGCCATCAGATCAGGGAAAAGATCGGGGGTACAGGCGAAAGCTGGAATGTTATTCGCCGCTAGGAAGGCGGCATTTCCGTGATCAAAGTACGGTTTACCTTCGTCGTTCAGTGCCAATAGTACGACTAGCTGCACGCCACTACCTACCAGCGAAAGAATTCGCTTTTTCATTTCGGCTACGTTGCCGCCTTCGTACAGGTCAGTAATGAGCACTAGCACGGTATCGTTGGGGCGGGTAACTGACTGTTGGCAGTAGCGAAGGGCGCGTTCGATGTCGGTTCCTCCGCCCAGTTGCACTCCAAATAATAAATCAACCGGGTCTTGTAGGTCTTCGGTTAAATCGGCTACGGAGGTATCGAACACCACCATACGGGTATTTACCGCAGGAATGGAAGCCATTACGGCACCAAAAATACCGGAATACACCACCGACGTACCCATAGAGCCACTCTGATCAACGCACAGAATAATGTCTTTTAACGCACTGCGTTTGCGTCCGTAGCCTATCCGGGTTTCGGGAATAATGGTTTTGTACTCAGCTTGGTAGTGCTTGAGGTTGCGAAGAATGGTAGCGTGCCAATTGATTTCGTTGTGTCGGGGACGTTTATTTCTCACCGAACGGTTCAGGCTTCCGGTAACTGCTTGTTGCATAGGCTGGGTGAGTTTTTTCATCAACGCATCTACTACCTTCTGCACTACCTCCCGGGCGGTGTCTTTAGTTTTATCGGGAATCACTCGCGATAGAGTCATTAAATTAGCTACGAGTTGCACGTCGGGCTCTACGGCTTGTAGCATTTCCGGCTCAGTGAGCATGGAAGTGAGGTTGAGCCGCTTGAAGGCATCTTGCTGCATCACCTGCACTACCGAACTGGGAAAGTAAGTACGAATATCACCCAGCCACCGAGCCACATTGGGTGAACTAGGCCCTAGTCCACCACCCCGTTCACCATCGTAAAGTGCGGTCAGCGACTGATCCATAATCTGATCCGCTCCGCTCAGGCTCACTCCGGTACCGTCAGCTTCGCCTTCGCCCAGAATTAATCGCCACCTTCTTAACTGTTCGCTATTCATTCGTTGCTGATTTTAAACCTAACAATTGTTTCACTAGCGGTAAGGCCGCGGTGGCTCGCTCATGATTGAATCCCATATCCTGAGATGCTACGGCAGCTACCGAAACTGACTGCTTGCCGTTTTTGGCTTTCTCTCCCAGCTTTCGTCGTTCGGGTTTGGAGAAAGTGGCAAAGCTTCGTCGCAGTACCGGCAGTATCTGCACAAATATTTCTTCTTCTAACTGGGCTACCCATTGATCAAGCAATCCCCACAAGGTTTCGTCCAAGATCAAAACCATACCACTTCCCTGAAGAAAACCTTCCAGCCAAGTAGCAGAGTAACTCGTTGACTGGGCCGACGAAAGGGCTAGTGAAAATTTCTGGGCAATGATGTCATCGTTCCAGATACTGCTTTCCGATAAAATCCGGCAGGCTTTACCGGCTACAATCCCGTTGATCTGCGAATGGTCAGCCAGGCTTACCAGTGCCTGATGCCAGAGCTGAGTATAATCATCTTGCTGAAGAATCCGTAACGCACTATCCATTTCCTGAATTCTATCAAACGCTTCTGCCGCACTCTCTTCATTCAATGAAGTACAAGCGTTAGGTAATCCAATGCTAATTCGGGAAACCAAGCTGTCCAGCACATGATTGATCATGGCGGTGTCGGTCTGACGAACATCGCCGTAGCGACTGATATTAGCCAAGGGCGGTAGAGCCTGCATCAGTTGGAAAATATCGCCTGAAAGAGCAGCTAGTTCATCCAGCTTCTGTAGCAAGTCAGTCAGAGCCTGTGGTAAATTGGCAGGTAATGTCTGCTCTAGTAGTTGGGCTACCTCGCGTAAAGCAGATACCTGATTTAACTGCTGTTTAATGTAAGCCGAAGCTGCCGTTGCTACGGTGTTTCCCCAAATACCCTTTTCTATAATTCGAATGGCAATCTCCGGCTCCCAGTATAGATTCCACTGCTCCTTGAAGGTTCCCTTGCCCGAGACGTGAGCCGGAGTGCCCCAGTTAATTCCTAACACATGCAGTCGATGCAAGAATTGGCTTCTTTCCCGATCTAGGTCTTTCCGTAAATCTAGCGTTAAGGCTTTGCGCTCGTCGCTGGGTTTTAGGCGGAGCTTTTTCTGGTGTTGCTGCACATCCGACTGAAGCGGAACAGCAGGGACTTCGCTGGGTACTTCGCCCATTCGTTGCCCTACGATCAGGGCTTCCTGTACCAAATCTAGCAGGCTATCATCACCAAAAGATAGTACGGTGTTGGTCGCTTCATTGTACTCGGCTAATCCAGGTCGAGCCAAGTCTCTGAGAGCGGCTAGGGTATCAGCCAGTCGGATAGCTTCAATCACATGAGCGGTGGAAGTATCCATCTGGTGCCGACGGAATACGCGAGCTACCTGGGTCATCCAGCCGTAGCCCCGCTCGTCGGGTTTCGCCTGCCAGATATGGTGGTACCATCCGGGCGACATCACTCCGGCTCCGTAGCCACTGGCAAACGTCAGGCGGCGGTATGTCCAAGGAATCCAAGTGGTTTCTATTTTGCATTTGGGCAAGCCCTTTAGAAGCAAGCGATCATCCTTTTTAGGCGGCTGATTTACCAGGGCCGGAGCGTGCCAGGCGCCGCAGACTACGGCTACGGTTTCGTAGTTTTTCTCTGCTTCTTGCAGAATTTTACGCATGTAGGCCTCCCGCAAGTCGTTCTCCCGATCCTCGGGCAAATCCAGCGTATCCCGCAGGGCGGTCATCCCTTCTAAAATGGCCGCGAAACTATCCTGATGGTTCAGTCGCAGTTCAAACTGATGCTCCCACCACAGCTCGGTATCCGCAAATCCGGCAGCTCGCGCCAGATGGGTGAGCGGATATTCCGCTACGCTGGCCTTTTCCTCTTCTGGCTTGCTATCCTTTTCTGCCGATTCTTCGGGAGTAGCAAAGCGGTGCGCCAATGGTAAATCCATAAACTGCACCGGAATATTATTCTTTAGACCGTACTGAATGGCCTGCCACTCGGGAGAAAACTCCGCAAACGGATAAAAGGAAGCCTGCTGAGGCTGATCGGTGCGATAGGCTAATATGGCTACCGGAGGCTTAATATCGGGGCTTTGTACGTATGAGAGAATACCATCCGCTTCCGGTGGTCCTTCCACTAGCAGCACATCGGGCTTGAGTTGCTCCAGAGCCGCCTGCAAGCTATGGGCTGAACCCGGTCCGTGATGCCGAATACCTAAAACGTGTACGGACATAGCGTGTTAATTAAATCTGTTCCCGGCAAGCTCGGTACATATCTTTCCAGCCGTCGCGGGTCTTCACTACGGTTTCCAAGTACTCTTGCCATACAACCTTATCCTGAACCGGATCTTTCACTACCGCTCCTACTAAACCAGAAGCAATATCTTCAGCACTTAACTGTCCATCACCAAAGTGGCCGGAAAGCGCCATACCACTGTTGACCACCGAGATTGCCTCCGCAGTGCTAAGGGTTCCGGTAGGGCTTTTTAGCTTGGTTTTTCCGTCTTCAGTCATGCCCGAGCGAAGCTCCCGGAAGATGGTCACGATTCGTTTGATTTCTTCCAGAGCCGGTACTTCAGCGGGTAACTGTAGTGCCTTACTAATACTTTCTACCCGTCGGCGAACAATGTCAATCTCTTCGTCCATGCTGCTGGGAGTAGGTAGAATTACGGTATTGAAACGTCGCTTCAAAGCTCCCGACAGCTCATTCACGCCCTTATCGCGATTGTTAGCTGTGGCAATTACATTGAATCCACTCACTGCTTGTACTTCCGTATTCAATTCCGGAACTGGCATGGTTTTCTCCGAAAGAATGGTAATTAGCGTGTCCTGCACATCGGCAGTAATACGGGTAAGTTCCTCGACTCGGGCAATTTTCCCGTCTTGCATGGCTCGCATCATGGGGGTTTCTACCAGTGCTTCAGCTGAAGGGCCTTCCGCCAGTAGCTTAGCGTAGTTCCAGCCGTAGCGGATCGCTTCTTCGCTGGTGCCCGCCGTGCCCTGAATCAGTAAAGTTGAATCGCCACTAATAGCCGCCGCCAGATGCTCAGCCACCCAAGACTTGGCGGTACCCGGCAAACCGTACAGCAACAAAGCCCGATCAGTAGTAAGGGTAGCTACAGCAATCTCCATCAACCGTTTGTTGCCGATGTACTTAGGAGTTATTTCAAAGCCATTTTTCAGCTTTCCTCCTACCAAGTAGGTTACCACTGCCCAGGGCGACATGTTCCACCGGGGAGGTGCCGGGTGAGAATCGGCTTTCTTTAACGCCTCTAGTTCTTCTGCAAATAGTTGCTCGGCATGTTGCCGTAATAATTCTGCCATATCCGTATTGGTTATTCGTCAAATGATGATGGTATCTTGGTTTTCAATTCGATAGTTCTGAATAAATCTCGCAGCATAGTTCGCCAGGTATCACGCTTCTCATTTTTGGGCGGAAGAAATTCTTCCTGCTGCGCTAAGATTTCAGTGGGCATACGTTCGGCTAGTCGCATAAACGCTTCCGTTTCGTAGTGATAGACGCCGCGCTGGGCGAAGTTGTGATACAGCAGTTTCAGGGCTGCTTTAGAAAATTCTAGCGACCACGGATAATGTAATTCGTCTAGTAGTGGGATAATATTATTTGCGCTCAGGATGGCATCTGCTCGTTTATGATTAAATAACCGAGTGAGTGTCTCCGGCGAAGCCCCGGGCAATACTGAAGGGGTGTTCTCGAGTAAAGCTTTAGTTGCGTTCGAGGCAAGAACGAAGTCCAGCCAAGCATCAGCCCAGCTACTATTCCGGTGAAAGGCTATCGTAGCGGCCCAAGCAGGTAAGTATTTTTGCAGGGATTTATCGGTGATGAACGGCTTCAGTATTTTTTCGGGGGATAAGCTTAGTTGCTCTTCCCAAACCTTTGGCTGAATTAGTGAAAGTACTTGGAAAGCTTGATATTCTTGATCGGAAAAGTTTTTGTCTAAGCTCTCGGATTCTAAGCCAAATTCTTTTATCCAAACGCCGAGGTCTACATTGGTATTGACTTCAATTTTAGCGGAACCTATGCCCAGCATACCTCCCTCTTTTGATGTTAACAATTGACTACATTGCTGGTGAAACTGCTGGGTCAGTGTACTCTCGGGTTGCCTTAGTAAAAGCTGCTGAGCTAGAGCCGTGACCTTCTTGCTTTTATCCTGCAACATTGTTTCCAGTAATGCCAGTTCTTCGGCTGACTGCGGATTACCCCACGCACTGAGAAAGTCAAATCGATCAGTGGCATTCTCTTCCTTCCAGGTACTTTGCAGCAGTTCGGTAGCCTTGGATCGACCGTGTTGTAGCAGATACTGAAATAGCTGTTTTCGTTGGCGACTGGCACCCGTCTCCCAAATCTCCTGAGTTGTTTGCTGAAACACTTGCCAGTCATCGTTCAGGCTGGCTAGCCAGTGGCCTCGCTCTCCTATCACCTCCGTCAATTGCTGTTGCAAGGCTATATCTTCCTCACCTAGTTTTAGCAACTGAGGTAAATACTGAGGGGCAATTTTATACGATCTCTCTGTACAATGGGTCAACCAAACGGGTAGTAAAGAATAACGGTTTTCACTAATCAGTACTCCTAACAAACGGTTCGCTGTGGTAGGAGGAAAGTTTTCGTTCTCAGATTCACCCGTATTCTTTTGATTTGCCGTATCAATGTCTACGATGGGAAACTCCTGACCAGCCCGATAATAGGAAAGCATGAATGCCGAAAGCTGGAGAAAACTTGTTTCATCATCTTCAGTCGCTAACTGAGCTAATTCCTGCTGTACCGCTTGCGGTAAACTGGCTATTACCGACTGTGGCGGTGTTTTATCTGTACCGAGCAAGGCTGCTTTTAGTATCTCGTCAATAGAATTCATATTACAGCAAATGATATTCTGAAAAAGCCCATACTCCGAGTGGATGCAAAACCCGGTTTTCTATAATTCCCGTTACGGTGATAGGTTGACCACTGCTAAGGGCTAGCATTTTCCACCGCCCCTCTTCCGCTATCTGAACTTTTACGGCTTTACCAGCTGAATCCATCAATAACAGCTTTTCTGACATCCAGCGGGGTATAACTGAACTTAATACCACCGGAAGCTGATTAGTTTGGATATCAAATGATACTACCTGAGCGTAGTCTGCTTCAAATTCGGACAAGGTAGTGTAGCCCTCGGGCTGGCTCATGGGCTGTATTTGGCGAATCTCCTTCACAATAGCTCGCAGGGGATAATTACTGGGATAAAAGGCTAGCGTAGCTTCCAACTGTGTAGCGGGGAGCAAACTAGTATCCCGAGGTTGCCCGGGAGTGATAAACTGTAGAATAAGCGCGTAGCGCTGAGTGGTCTTTCCCTTGAGCCAGTACCGAATGGTAGTCAGTCGCTCTTCCTGAAATTCCTGCTTACCCAGTACCTGCCAGGTATCCTCTATTCCAGTTTGCTGATTTAGCTCGTCTTTAGAATACGGCCAGCCTAAAGCAGTTTTCACATCTTCTTGCACTCCAGCATCCAATGAATCCCAGTGCTCAAATCCTTCGGTCACCAAGTACATTTGTGTTAGGGTCTCCCAAGCCGTATACTCCCAACCCGCTGCGTGATAGTTAATATCACCCATTCTTCGGATGAAGTTGGCTAATCCGGGTGCCTGGGCGTCCACCATACGGGCAGCGGTATTTCCCCAAAATGCTCGGTCGCGAGTAGGTAGTGTAGCCAATCCATCGCGCACCAAATCTTTCAGCCAAAGTTGTAATTCCTCAACTCCGCCTTCAATCTTCTTCATTCGGCTAGCAACCCGTTTTTGCCGGGCTTTCTTATCTACCGGTTTTGGATTAGCCTTTCTTTCTTCCCGCTTCTCTCGCTGATTCAGCCAGTCCGCTACCCAGTCGGGCGGGGTGGTTTCGGTAAAAGTATCGGCACTACGGGCGCGCAGCAGCAGTAGTCCGATGGCGTGTTTGCAGGGAAATTTGCGGCTAGGGCACGAACATTTATAACCAATCTGACGAAGATCAATCCGTACCTGGTAAGGTGCACTACCGCTTCCTTGTACTTCACCCCAGAGGCTAGTATCGGAAGCACCTAACCGGGGCCACTTACTGGGATTAGCCTGCTTCTTTCCGGCTTTAACCGAAGCAGTATCGGGAGCGAGTTCTAAGATTTGTTCTTCAGTCCAGTGCATAAAGTTGCTGGTTGGAATAATAGGTGGCCACCACTCGGTAGAATTGTAGCGAACCTCAAGGCAAGATTCATAATTTCCGAGTGAACGGCTAACCAAAATTGAGGGAGTTCTTACATCGATACTATTTCAAACTTTACGTTGAATCTACCCCGTAAAACTCGATATTCCTCTACACAACTAAGGCTTGGCATCTGAGGTGATTTTACTACTTTTGCTGAAACAACATAACTCGTAATGGCCGAACCCAAAGTCCAGCAATTTCGCACCATCAAAATTCGGCGCGAAGATGCCCTGAATTATCATACCCAAGACCAGCCCGGTAAAATTGAAGTCGTTCCCACTAAGTTACTAAGTTCTCAAATTGATTTGGCACTGGCCTATTCGCCTGGAGTAGCCGAGCCTTGTCGGGAAATCGCCCAGCAACCTGATGACGTCTATAAGTATACTGCCAAGGGGAATTTGGTAGGGGTTATCTCTAATGGAACCGCTGTGCTAGGCTTGGGCGATATTGGTCCCGAAGCCTCCAAGCCTGTGATGGAGGGAAAAGGAGTACTCTTCAAAAAATTCGCAGGTATTGATGTGTTTGATTTAGAAGTGGATGTTAAAGACCCCGATGCCTTTGTCCAGATCGTAAAATCATTAGAGCCGACTTTTGGAGGAATTAACTTAGAAGATATTAAAGCTCCAGAGTGCTTTGAGATTGAGCAGCGGCTACGGGAAACGATGAATATTCCGGTGATGCACGACGATCAGCACGGAACCGCTATTATTTCCAGTGCTGCCTTGCTGAATGCACTGGAATTGGTCGGAAAGAAGATTGAAGACATTCAGATTGTAGTGAGTGGAGCGGGAGCATCAGCTATGGCCTGCATCAAGCTTTATGAAGAGCTAGGAGCCCGTCGGGAAAATATTGTGATGTGCGACATTGATGGGGTGCTATATCAGGGGCGAGAAGGCTTAGATGAAATTCGATCATATTTTGCTACCAATCGAAGTGTACGAACCTTAGCCGAAGCCATGCAAGGAGCAGATATGTTTTTAGGGCTTTCTGCCGGAAATATTGTCTCAGCCGAGATGGTTAAGTCAATGACTGATCGCCCCATTGTTTTTGCCTTGGCAAACCCTGACCCGGAAATAAGTTATGATCTGGCTACACAAAGCCGGGATGATATTATTATGGCTACTGGGCGATCCGACCATCCTAACCAGGTAAATAATGTGTTAGGCTTCCCTTACATTTTTCGGGGAGCGTTGGATGTGCGGGCTACGGCGATTAATGAAGAAATGAAGATGGCAGCGGTGAAAGCCCTGGCAAAACTAGCGAAAGAGCCTACCCCGGAGATTGTCAACAAAGCTTACAGCAGCGATAAAATTATTTTTGGGAAAGAATATCTCATTCCTAAACCGCTTGACCCTCGTTTAATTACTAGTATCTCGCCCGCCGTAGCCAAGGCTGCGATGGAAACTGGAGTAGCCCGCACTACGATTAATAACTGGGAGCAATATGATATAGAGCTACAGCAACGCCTGGGGATCGACCAAAAATTGATGTCGCAAATTATTTCTAAGGCTAAAAAAGAACCTAAGCGAGTAGTGTTTGCGGAGACTGAGAATGTGAAAATCCTGAAGGCTGCTCAGATTCTTTACGATGAACAGATAGCCAGTCCTATTTTACTTGGTAATCGGCAAAAAATAAAAGCCCTCGTCGAGGAGCATCAACTAGAGCTCTCATCTTGCAAAATCATTGATCCCTACGTAGAGAAAGAATATCGGGAAGTATACGGGGATAAACTGTATGAGAAGCGGAAGCGAAAAGGTGTTACTCAGCAGGAGGCTCGTAACGTAATGCGTTCGCGTAATTACTACGGTACCGCTATGGTAGAAAGCGGCGATGCCGATGCCTTCCTCTCGGGTCTTACTAGCGACTACCCGAAAACGGTGCGTCCGGCTTTGCAGGTAATTGGAATGAGTAGCGAAGTGAAACGGGTAGCGGGAATGTATATTATCCTAAATAAGAAAGGTCCTTTCTTCTTCGCTGACACTACAGTGAATGTAAATCCTACTGTTGAGGAATTAGTGGATATTATTGGGCTAACCGCTTCTTCAGTACGTTCGTTTGGTATTACTCCCCGAGTGGCAGTTCTTTCGTATTCCAACTTTGGTTCCAGCAAAGGTGAAGTACCCGAAAAGACGGCTCGGGCAGTAGCCTTAGCCCAGAAGCGCTGGCCTGACTTAATTATTGATGGAGACATTCAGGCAAATACGGCTCTCAACGTGGAGTTGCAACAGCAAAGCTATCCGTTTAGCCGTCTTGCTGAACAAGGGGCTAACACTTTAATTTTCCCAGATTTAACCTCTGGAAATATTGCTTATAAACTACTGATGGAAATTGGTAGTGCTGAGGCTATCGGCCCTATTCTGCTAGGAATGAACAAACCAGTTCATGTATTACAACAAGGTAGTACTGTGCGCGAGATCATCAATATGGTAGCGATTGCCGTAGTAGATGCTCAAGCGCAACAGACGATTAAGTTGTAAATCGTAGAGTCAACCTACTGTAATAAAACAAATCAGCCCTGAATGCTAAGCGTAAGCTTAACACCCAGGGCTAATTTATTGAGCCTTATCTTAAAGAGTTTTTACTTTACAGTCAGCGTGTACTGAGGAGTTGGGTTCATGGGGCAGAAGTATACATACTCTCCTTCTTCTAGAGTCACTTCTTGAGAAGCTGCTGTTTCACCGTCAGTAATGGTTTTGGACAAATAAGCTTCCGGAATGTGATGCTCTTGGTCGGTTTTTCCTTTGGGGGCAATTACAAATCCTACTTCGTGGTCTACTCCACTATTGGTTACTTCAAAAACGTAAGTTTCTCCTGCTTTCAGATTAAGCTCCTGTTGGGTAAACTCACCCGTAGTTTGATCTAGTTTAACCACTTCTTGTGCTTGAAGGCTCTGGTTAAATAACCCTCCAACAACTAGGGCGAATATGAATAGTACTTTTTTCATTGCTTTATCTTTTGTATAGTTCGAGAATGGGATAAGAATAGATTAAAATATTAAACAGCGGCAACTTCTAGCTCAGGGGCAGCTGGGAAATCTACCGGAACTTGAGTGGCTCCGTGAATGAAGTTGCTGATGATTTTGTCGCCAATTACTACGATTACATCAATTAAGTTAGCTTTGGTGTAACCAGCAGCGAAGAAGTTTTCTAAAGCTTCCGCACTAGGCTTACTGCGGTTGATGGTAATGTCCTTTACAAATTTTGCTAGGGCATCTATTTTTTCATCAAATGAGGCTTCTCCGCTTCTGATTTCCAAAATCTGCTCATCAGTAAAACCGTTCATTTTTCCTAAAGCAGTGTGGGCAGCTAAACAGTACTGGCATTCGTTCACTTGAGAAACAACTAGATTAATTACTTCTCGCTCTTTTGCTTTCAAAGTGCTTTTGCGATTTTGGAAAGCTAGATAATCGCCTAGGGCAGTGTCATTGTACGCGTAAGTAGCGTAGAGATTAGGAACAAAGCCTAGCCCTTTTTCTAATTGATCAAAGATGGCTTGGTTATTTTCTGATACTTGGTCTCGAGTAGGAACTTCAAATGTAACTGACATGATTCTATTTATTTTAAAGTGTAAAATCGTTTTGTAAAAATTTTGAATACAATAGGTTTTACGGACGGGTTGCCCGTAAGTAATTGACAATTCTTCCCGTTGTATTGGCGATTTTACCTTTATTGGTCAGTAAGTGGCTAATTTTGATTCCCTTTAAACTGCTGTGGGGTTTGACCTACCACTCGTTTGAAAAGTCGATGCAGTGAGCCTACATCATTGAAACCTAGTTCGTGGGCAATTTCTTTAGTGCTCTTACTGGTGTAGAGTAGTTGTCTTTTTACCTCTAGCACAATCCGTTCGTGAATAATCTGCAAAGGAGACTTTTGCTCATACTTTGCAAAAAGGTTGGAAAGTGTTTTAGGAGATTTAAAGAGAAGATCAGCATAGTCTTGGACAGTCCGCTTCTCTTTATAGTGTATGTCTACTAGTACATTAAACTTACGGATGGTATCTCGTTGCCTTTCCGGTAGGTCAGGGTAGGGTGACTGATCTTTGGTTAAACGAGTAATTTTAATAATCAGTCTTTTCAGTAGTATACGTAGCATTTCTCCCTGAATGGTATCCCGAGTTCTGCACTCTTCAAGGAATACTTCATACAGCATATCAAACTTTTTCTGTTCTTCCGGACTGATACTAGTTAAAGGAGGTCGCTGATTACCGAAAAAGATAATGCCATTGCACGACGTCTCGTGGTCGTGATCATTGATACAGTAAAATTCCCGATTGAACGTGAAACTAGTCAAGCTAGCTGAAGACTGAGGAAAGGTTAGATGCTGTAAAAAAGTAGTTGTAGTAACTTGGTGAGGTTGAAGCTGAAGGTCTACTCCATCAACATTAAGTAAAATAGATTCATCACCTTTATTCCAGTGAATACTGATCAGGCTAGGCTGATGCTCGAACTGCTCAAACTCATTGATGTAATCAGTACTCAAAGCAAAAAAAGCCCCTACGTCTTTCTCTTGATATGAATAAACCATACTGTACTGTCAAAAATTTACGCGTACTATTGTGGTAACTCCAAAAATAGCTGATAAATAACAGTTAGAATGTCTACTAATACACAATTGATGCGAATGAACAGTTGCAGTGTTCCGCCGGAATATTAGATAGTGGAGTTATGACGCATTTTGTGTTCAGGCAACCGTTGCACAGTATTTGTGTGTTCATGCTGCTTTGGAATGGCAACTGATAAGTGCCTGAACACACGAATACCTTAACACTTGAACACATTTAATTATTTTAGCCACTTCAGTCGGAATTGGTTTACCGCATTTTTTTTGATCGCTTTGCCGTGACCAAAGCAAGCCACTTCAAACTGGTACATCGTTAACTTACGAAGGCTCCGTAATCCTAGCTGATAATCTTCATAGGCGATACTGGGCTGAAGCCAGCCAATATTACTAGCCGTATCGGCAGCAAAGAGTACTCCACCTTCCTGAGGCCAAAAGAAAACGAGTTGCCCGGCACAGTGCCCGGGCGCGTGAATAGCCCGAAGACCTCCCGCAATTTCTAAGATTTCGCTATCTGTCACTTCTCGATCAATACTAGCAGGTTCTATTTCGCTGGGTGATTTAGCAATGAAAGCCTGGAAGAGACCTTTGTTTAGAAGTCCCGGAGCAGGAGTTAGCGGGCGCAATACTTGTCCTTGTTGAACCAGAGCAGCATCGGTAGGGTGCATATAGGTGGTGGCATCACAAGCTTTTTGAAGAGCCGCTAGCCCTCCGGTATGGTCAGCGTGGCAGTGGGTTATCAGAATATGCTGAATATCTTTCGGTACTCTTCCAATTTTTTCTACTGCTTGTATCAACTGATGAGTACTACCCTCTGAACCTGTGTCAATAAGCGTTAATTCGTCATGATTAATTAAAAATGTATTTACTACACCGAGCGAAACTTCATAAACCGACGGGGTAATTTGGCGAACCTTCATCGATCACAAAACTTCTTTGTACTGCATTTTATGAAGCTGAGTGTAGTAACCATCTAGAGTCAGCAGTTCATCGTGCGTACCTCGCTCCTTAATTTCTCCGTGATCGAGTACCAAAATCTGGTCGGCATTCTGAATGGTAGATAATCGGTGAGCAATGACAATAGCCGTCCGGCCTTTCATTAGCCGAGTAATGGCTTCCTGAATGAGTTCTTCGGTTTCGGTATCTACTGAGGAAGTAGCTTCATCGAGAATAATAATTTCCGGGTTGTACACCATTGCTCGTACAAACGAGATCAACTGCCGCTGCCCAACCGAAAGCGTAGCACCTCGCTCTTGCACATTGTACTGAAAACCACCTGGCAAACGCTCAATGAACTTACGGGCTCCGACCAGTTCAGCAGCTTCAACTACTTTTTCGTGACTAATATCCGAGTTACCTAGTGTGATATTTTTCTCAATTGTATCGGAGAACAGAAAAACATCCTGAAGAACAACTCCAATGTGGCGACGTAGAACACTTAAATCGTAGTCTTTCACTTCGGTGCCATCGATCAGAATTTCGCCGCGCTTAATATCGTAGAAACGGCTCAAGAGGTTGATAATGGAAGACTTTCCTGCTCCAGTAGCTCCGACTAACGCCAGGGTCTCTCCCGGTTTTACCTCAAAATTAATGTCCTTCAGTACGTAATCGCGCTCATTGTAGGCAAACCATACATTTTTGAACACTACGTGTCCTTCCAGATGATCTTTAGTGTGCTGACCATTATCATCAATGTGCTCCTGGCTGTCTAGTAAATTCAGAATGCGGGAAGAACTAACGATTCCCATCTGTAGGGTGTTAAAGCGATCAGCAATCTGTCGGATAGGTCGGAAGAACATATTGATGTACATGATGAAAGCGATCAGTATCCCGATGGTTACTTCTTCGTGTAATACGCCTCGGGCTCCGTACCAAACTAATAGGCCGATCCCGGTAGCCATAATTACATCTGCCACGGGGAAGTACACCGAATAGTACATGACTGACCGGAGGTGAGCTTGCCTATGTTCATCATTAATTTCTCGAAAACGCTCGTACTCCCGCTTTTCACTGCTAAAAATCTGGACAATGCTCATGCCTGTAATATGCTCCTGTACGAAAGAGTTAAGATTAGATACCGCGTTTCGTACTTCATTAAAGGCAACCTTTACCTTTTCTTTGAAAACGTAAGTACTTAGTATTAGCAAAGGTAAGGTAGACAGACTCACCAAAGTTAGCTTCCAGTCAATATAGAACATCACGCCCAGAATGACGATGATCTGGAGAATATCGCCAATAATGGCGGCTACTCCTTGGCTAAAGATGTCCGACAGGGTTTCAATATCCGAGATATTACGGGTAACCAAGCGACCGATGGGGGTGCGATCGAAAAATCGTAATCGTAGACTTAGCAAGTGGCGGTACAGCTTTACGCGGATATCCCGTACCACGCTTTGTCCAATCCAGCCCGAAAGGTAAGTATGTAAGTATTGCACAATGCCTTGCACCGCAATCAGCCCGATTAGTAGCCCTACCATGTTTACTAGACCCGGGTAATCGCTTACTAGAATATATTCGTCAATGGTCTGTTGTACAAAGAAGGGAACCGCCGGAGCGAGCAGAGCGATAAGTATCGTAAGAAATACCAAAATGTAAAATCTTCCGATATACGGTTGTATGTATCGGAAGATTCGTTTCAGTACTTGGGTGTCAATGATGTCACCACTATTAATTTTTTCTTTATCCATAGGTTTGCTTACTGTTGATATATTTCAGTTGGATAGGTCACTTCCGTTAGGAACAGTCCGCAGGCATCTACCGAATGCCCCGCCTGTCTCCGGTCTTGACTTTCTACAATTTTCTCAAAATCGTTTAAACTAATCTTGCTGGCTCCGACATCCAGCATGGTGCCGACGATTGCTCGAACCATACCGCGCAAAAATCGATCGGCAGAAATTGAAAATATCAATCGATCTTCTTCTAATACGTGCCAACCTGTCCGAAAGATGTGACAATCGTAAGAAGGGTTTTGAGTATTCTTTTTGCTGAAACTCGCGTAATTCCGTTTTTTGTACCGAACCAACTGCTGGGCAGCTTTGTTCATCATCTTTATGTCTACTTTGGTAGGCAAGAAGCAACTTAGCCCGTTCAAAAAAGGGTTTCTCTTTTGGTGAATAAAATACTGATAGCTACGGCAGGTAGCACTAAAGCGGGCATGAGCCTGTTCCGTCACAGGGACCATTTTAGAGATGCTGATATCCCGGGGTAGGGCAGCGTTGAACCGGTATAGACACTCTTCTTCATCTAAAGGAATGCTGCTGTCAAAATGCGCTACCTGTCCTCGAGCGTGTACACCGGTATCTGTCCGTCCGCTGCCTACGGTAGCCACAGGCTGGCGTAAAACCTTTGACAATGTTTCGTCGAGTACCTGCTGTACTGAGAGCGCGTTCTGCTGAATCTGCCAGCCGTGGTAAGCTGCCCCATGATACTTGATACTAAGAAAGTAGCGCATCAGATTGGGTTGGGGTAGTAATTGGGTTACTTAAGGATAGTAGATTATGCATTTGTTAAGTATATTGATTAATATAGCAAAAAATATTTTTCATAAGATGTTGATAATAAGTCACTTAAATAATATACATTTAACTATAAGATTAACAGTGTAAGTGAAATTTAACAATAGTTTCATCTCTAGCTGAGTATATCTTGATTTTTATATTGTTACTTTTCGAAAATCCCACTTAGTTGAAGGGATTCATACATAAATCTTAAATTTTTTGTCTAAAGAAGTCAGTCCGGTGAGTGTTTTAGAGAAGGTACATACAACCACGCAATGGCAGTCAGTAGGGCGGTACTTATCGGTGCTAGGGGCGGTTATTGTGTTCATGCTCTCCATCAATTTACTTAGCCACTCGTTTCAGGGAATTCGCGAAGATATTGCATCTTCTATTCTATCGGTAACTACTAATCCGTTTATTGGATTGTTCATTGGTCTGTTGCTCACAGCGGTCATTCAAAGTAGCTCAATTAGCACTTCTATGATTGTGGCTCTTGTCGGTTCAGGTACAATTAGTTTATCAGCCGCAGTGCCTATTGTAATGGGAGCCAATGTAGGAACGACGCTTACTAGCACCATAGTTTCCCTCAGTTTTATTACCAGCAAGCGAGCGTTTCGCAAAGCAATTAGTGCCGGAGTGGTGCATGATATTTACAATGTTATATTGGTGGTGCTACTTTTTCCTTTAGAATATTACTATCAAGCTCTGTCTCGTATTAGCCTGTCATTGGTAAATAGCCTAGGTATTGTAGAAACTCAAGCTAGTAGTAGCTCAGTTTATCTAGGAATTTTCCCGGACGGTGGACTCGGTAAATCGTTTTTAGATGCAGTGGGGAGTAATTGGTTACTACTTATACTGGCGCTCAGTATGTTATTTTTCTCAATTAAGTACATTTCTAATGTTATCTCTAAGTCGCTTATCGGAGAATCTAAGGATAAACTAAAAGAGTATTTATTCGATAATCCCTACAAATCGTTCTTGTGGGGCGGAGGACTCACGGCAGCCGTACAATCCAGTTCCATCACTACCTCACTCATAATTCCCCTGGTAGCAACCAGTAAAGTTTCCTTGATCAAGTCATTCCCATTTATTATCGGAGCTAATATTGGCACTACGCTTACGGCGCTGGTTGCCTCATTCTTTGCTACTGAGGTAGCGGTTAGCATTGCTATTGTGCATTTACTATTTAATTTATTGGGCGTACTTCTTTTCTTGCCTATTGCTTCTGCTCGTCGTATTCCTATTGCTATTGCGGCTTTCTTCGGTCGTCTTACTCTTCGTAATCGTCTATACGGTTTTTTGTATATCATTCTCATGTTTTTCATCGTTCCCTTTTTGCTTATTTATTTCAACCGATAAGTGTCCCATCGTTTCCCGAACTACGCGGGCGGTGAATTACTAATCTAAGGATGTGCCCCATTGCGAAAATGCAGAGGGCTAACTATCTTGAAGCACTTTACCACTTTTTAACAAACCACGTATGGCCAAGCATTTTGCCTCCGACACTTTTGACGCCCAAAAAGAGAAAATTCAAGAAATCATTGAAAAGTTAGCGGTTCAGTTTGATCTGGATGAAGAAGACCTGTCCACTATCAAAGAGTGGGGCGTGGCATTGCTTGTTACGGGCGTGTCTATTTATATTCTTTACCAGCTAATACAGCGTCTGGTTGGATCAAAAGAGGAAGATGAAGAAGAGAATGACGATTATGGTGTGGCCGACCGTACCTCAGCATTAGCCGAGATGCTAAAGAAACAAGCGGCTCTTTTGCTAGTCTCGGTAGCTCGTAGTCAGATTAAACGTCTTTTCCGGTAAACTTATCGGGATGTCCAGCTTATACCCAGACGTACTGCGTCAGCAGCAAATACGACAGAAATCGCTGGCCGTTTTCATTGATCCCGACCAGCTAGACGAGGTGGCTGACACACTCCGCCTAATTAGCCTGGGAGTGAAGCATCAGATTGATTATTTCCTGGTGGGCGGCAGTCTCATTACCACGAATAACTTGGGTGAAGTCATCCGAACGATTAAGGACGAATGCTCTATCCCGGTTATCTTATTTCCGGGCAGCAATTTGTATATAGAATCAAGTGCTGACGCTATTTTGCTTCTTTCCATTATCTCTGGTCGCAACCCCGATTTGTTGATTGGCCAGCATGTAGTGGCTGCTCCAGTGCTGAAGCGTAGCCCATTAGAAATTATGGCAACAGGCTACATTCTGGTGAATACTGGAAGTATTGCCTCTACTACTTATCTAAGCCACACTACTCCTATTCCTCACGATAAAGCATCGGTAGCCGCTTGTACCGCTATGGCTGGGGAGATGCTAGGGCTGAAACTTATTTACTTAGATGCTGGCATCGAAGCTGAACGAGCAATTGACTCCAAAATGATTAGTGCTGTTCGTAAGTCGGTAGATATACCATTAATCGTGGGTGGTGGAATTAGTAACCGATACAAAGCCAGCCGAGCTTATGAAGCTGGAGCCGACATACTCGTTATGAACGGTGTAGAACCCACCTTTGAAAAGGTACTACCTGAGATCTCCGAAGTGGTACAGCAGTTAAATAAAAAGTCATCAGAATAAAGTGTAGCTCGATTGCGCCTGGTTCAATAGCTTAATTGTTGTCGATTGCTGATTGTTAATGATTATTAGCAATTGCTACGCGGTTCTTTGTTCGGGCGTATTGCTATACTCCCTTTACCCCATTTCCCGCCTTTCAAAAAAATTTTGCATACAACTGTAACCTTTTTACTTTTCCGAAGTTTCCCTGCCCAAAAAATAACCAAACTTGGATTCTTACTCTGACAATGCCCTGATGCTTAAGGTAAAAAACGGACAGCGCAGTGCGATGGGTTTGCTCTTTGAACGTTACCACCGCCGTCTGTTTGGCTACTATTATCAACTTTCGGGGCAGGCTGAGGTAAGTGAAGACTTAGTACAAAACACATTTTACCGAATGTTGAAGTACGCACATACTTATCAAGGTAAGGGTGAATTTATTACCTGGATGTTTCACTTGGCGCGCAATGTATGGGCGGATCATTACAAAAAGCAACAGCGATTACCCGCACGGGAGATGAACCTAGAGGCAGATATTCAGGAGGAAAGAGAGCCTGAAACTACTGAGCAATTAGGGCAATTACAGAAAGCTTTGACCTATCTCAACCCCGACCGTAAAGAGGTGTTACTGCTCAGTCGATATCAGGGATTACGCTATCAGGAAATTGCTCAGCTACTTAACTGCTCGGAGGCAAATGTAAAAGTGAGGGTTTTTCGGGCAATTCAGGATCTACGCAAAATTTTCCGTCAATTGGAACAGCAACAATTATGAAAGAAGAATATACAATACTGATTATGGATTATCTGGACGGAAACTGGGATGACCGAAAGGAAGCCCAACTTCAGCAGTTGCTAGCCGAAGGAGAAATCAGTCAGCAAGAATTAGCCGATTGGAAATTGCTTCACCAAGGCAGCGAGAAGTTATCTGCTCCGGCTCCAGCTGATCAGCTTCGAGACAATTTCTACACTATGCTGGGCGATTGGAAAGAGTCTTCGCAACCGAGTAGTTGGCAGCGTCTTCTTCAGTCCTTTAATGGATCAATTCGGGTATCCCAATTGTTAGGGGCGGCTTGTTTGCTTGTGGTTGGTATTGCATTGGGGTTTTGGCTACATCCAGTGCAAAACTATGAATCGCAGATCGGACAGTTGTCTACTGAAGTACAGCAGATGCGCGAAGCGATGGTACTTACCCTATTGGAACAGCCCTCTGCTATGCAGCGTCTCAAAGCGGTAAGCATTAGTACGGATTTAACATCGGTAGATGAAAAGATTCACCAGGCACTACTGCGAACGCTCAATGAAGACCCGCAGGTAAATGTTCGGATAGCAGCATTAGAAGCCCTAATTCCTTACTCCCAAAACTCACTTGTGAGGCAAGGGTTGGTACGGTCTATCGCCCAGCAGAGTGACCCGCTGATGCAGATTGCTTTGGCTCAGGCGATGGTAGAGTTGCAGGAAAAGCAGGCGGTAAGGGCTCTAGAGGACTTGCTGGAAAAGGAAGATTTAAACCAAGATGTTAAGCAGACCATCGAGCAAAGCCTAGAAATACTCATTTAAATATCTCTCATTCAATAACTCACTCATTCAACCATGAAACTCATTACCCTTCTCACTATTATCATTAGCTCGATAAATTGGGTGATAGCCCCTCCTCCATACCGAGAAACTATTACTCGTAGTCTACAATTCTCAGAAACTTCTACTGAGAACGAACTTTGGCTGAAAAATATTCAGGGAGATATTACGGTTATTGGCTACGATGGCGAAACAGTAGAAGTTAGCGTAGAAAAAACTATTAGTGCCCGCCGCCAAGAGAAACTACAACAAGGTATTGATGAGATTCAGCTTACCACGGAATTAGACGGTACCGTCATGCTAGTGTACATGGATGCTCCTTTTGTAGACGCTCATCGCAAAGGTAATCACTTTCACTATCGTACTGATCGCTATGATCATGATTATAATTACCGGATGGATTTTACGGTGCGGGTGCCCAAGAGTCTTAACCTGAAAGTGTCTACTGTAAATGACGGAACAGTGGTCGTTGAAAATGTGCAGCCCGAGAGCATGGAGGTACATAATGTGAATGGTTCTATTCAGGCAACAGATATTAGCGGACAAACTTCTGCTATCACAGTAAATGGCGATGTAGATATTTCTTTCACCCAAGCTCCAGCACAAGATAGTCGCTTTAAAACGATCAACGGGAACATTACGCTAATGATGCCAGAGAACTTGTCTGCCGATGTGTCTTTCAAAAGTATGAACGGGGATTTCTATACTAATTTTGAGTCCATTGATTATCTACCAGCCGAGGTTTCCTCAAACAAAGAAAAAGGTAGAAAGCGTACCACTTACCGCATAAATCGCTCTACCAAGATACGCATTGGTGACGGAGGACCTATGGTAGAAACCGAAACTCTCAACGGCGAGGTCTACCTAAAGCATAGCTAATCAGTAGACACAAAATATGAGATGTGAAATGCGAAAAGAGAAAACTTCAAGATAAGAAACAATCAGCTATTGAACCAGGCATAATCGAGCCATTAAGCAATCGAACAATTAGAACATTAACCCATAAAATTATGAACGTTTTGCCTCAATTATCACAAGATATTATGAAACTTATTCGCATCATTTTAATCACCCTGGTTGTCTACTTGATTGCGTTTGGTATGGCGAATGCCCAAGATGAATTACTGGCGATTCCACTCACCAACCCCGGTCAGTCTGGCGAATTACGAGTGGATTTAGTACGGGGTTCCATCACTATCCAAGGGTACGATGGTGAGGAGGTGATTGTGCAAACTGCGCCTACTAAAAGCAATTATGTAGATGATAATCGGGGGCGGGATGGCTTGCGAAAGATCAGTAGCGGTGGCAATATTTCTATGGAAGCTATTGAAGAAAATAATCGGGTGACGGTGCGATCCCGTGCCCCGGAAAGCTCCTTTGATTTTGATATTCAGGTGCCTCGTAACTTTTCAGTTAAAGCCAAGGCTGTAAACGAAGGTGTCATCTTTATAGAGAATATTGAAGGTGAAGTAGAAGCTACCAATGTAAATGGTGATGTAGAGCTTCAGAATATTTTGGGTTCCGCAGTAGTAAGTACGGTAAATGGGGAAGTAACCGTAGTATTTGATGAGGTTACACCTGACACGCCAATGTCATTCACCACCCTGAATGGGGATATTGAGGTGACTTTTCCGACTTCAATCGCAATGTTGGCTAAGATGAAAACCCTCAATGGCGAAATCTACACTGATTTTGATATGGACGTGAACACCAAGAACAATAAGAAGAGCTCTAACGATGGCGGAATTTATCGGGTAAAAATCGATAAGGAAATCATGGGAACTGTAAACGGTGGCGGCCCTGAAGTCTACTTCAAGAGCCACAACGGCGATATTATCATTCGGAAAAAGTAGCATCTTACCAATCTCTAAATAGATCTCCACTGCCGATCAGAGTCACTCGCTAGGGGACTCTGATTTACTCCTCACAAAAACGCCCCGTTAGGTTTTCGTACTGCTGTATTACCGCAATGTAGTCATCAAGGGTTTCAAACTGGAGATTATTGGTACTGATAAACTTTTTAAGTTTCTTTTTTTCACTCTCCAGCGGGTCTAATGTGAAATCGTAGGCTTTACCTTCTTTTATATCGATCAGAAACCACCGATAATCCATAATAAACTTAGTAGCAGTAGCCGCATTTCCCCGATAAACATCAGCATAACTCATATTGGCGTACTCAAAGCTTCTGGAAATTGTTCCGGCTGATGGCCCTGGTAAATAATTCGTGATTTCTACTAGCATCGACCGGCTACCTAATATTGCGTAGAAGCAATCTTCATACAGCAGCTCGGCAAACATCAGCCGATTATTAATTAGTGGGAGTGCATAATAAGTATGATCGGTGTAAGTATCGTGATTATAAAAAGAAAAGCTTTCTACATCGTGCACAGTAACCACGCGGATAAGGTCGCCGTCGGCAATTTTTACCATTCCTTCAGGAACCAAGGGGCTATAGGAAAGTTGACAGAAAATAGTTTTCCCATTCCAGAAAGTTACTTCCCCTTCAAACCAGTGGTCGGTCATTTCATTCAGATGTTCTATACTTTTGGCCCGGAATCTCTTAGGAGTGGATAGTTTATCTTGTCCGTAAGCCAGGTTAAGGTTAAGAATAATTAAGGCGATTGTTGCAAATGCCTTGCATACTCTCAGTATAGTCCATACGTCAATTAACTTTCCTCGCATACCAAATACAGCTACGATTATGCGGTGAAATTAAATAAAAATAGTATTATTAAATATTTAAAAAATACTAATATTGTACAAACTGTATAATTGAGTTTTTATCAATAATTTGTTGATTAAAGTCGCAAGAGGATAATTATGAGGTAAGCTGGGTAAGAGATTAACCGTTCAGCAGTGCTTCAGAATGCACCACTTGAATACCAGCTGCTTCCATCTCTTGGATGGCCTTGTCAAAATCATCAGATTGAAGATTGACAGCTCGGGTTCCATCCGGTACAACCACCGTTTCAAAACCTAGCTGTTTAGCATCTAGCGCCGTGAACTTTACACAGTAGTCAGTGGCTAGCCCAACAATTACCACTTTAGTCACACCTTTTTCCTTCAGGTAATCACCTAGCCCGGTAGCTTTACGGTGACCATTATCAAAAAAACCACTGTAGCTATCAATCTCTGGGTCGGTACCTTTAGGAAAGATCTGGGCTACTTTATCCATATGTAAGCCATCGGCAAATTCCGCTCCCGTTGAACCTTGCACACAGTGAACTGGCCAGAGTACCTGGTCAAGACCATCTAGCTGAATGACCTCTCCGGGCTGTTTTCCCGGATGATTAGCCGCAAAGCTCTGGTGGTTGGCCGGATGAAAATCCTGAGTGGTAACCACCAGGTCAAAGTGTAATTGTAGCTGGTTAGCTATCGGAATTACTGCATCGCCGTCGGTGACAGCTAAGGCGCCGCCGGGCAAAAAATCGCGCTGAATATCAACTAAAATTAAAGCTTCCATTGGGAGTTGAACGTCAGATGACGGAAAAATGAATATTGCAGAAGATATTACACCTGTGGGCAAAAGCCAACTATTGGTCTAAAAAAATCAGGGGTTCCCACTACCTTGCTATGTCTGAATAATGGTGCGCCTGATATGTTGAAGTTCTTATTTACACTTATTTTTTCGCTGTACACTGCCATTGTACTGGCGCAGGCTCCGGTGATTACCCAATTGGATAAAACCCGAGGAACCGTGTTTGAGGTAGTTACCATTCAGGGAAGTGGCTTTGGAACCGATACCGCTAATGTAGAAGTATCTTTCGGGGGAATATTGGCTGATTCTATCGTATGCATTAGTGGAGGTTCATGTATATTGGATACCGAAATTCGAGTACTGGTTCCGGCAGGAGCTACCACTAGCAGTGTTTCAATTACTCGTACGGATACCCGGCATACTGCTTACTCACCCGAAGTCTTTTACATTAGCTACGATGGAGAGGTGTTCGATAGGAATCTGATGGAAACAAACAATACCTACCGATACGCTACTTCAGGCAACAGTTTATACAACCTTTGCTTTTGCGATTTTAATCAAGATGGATTGAATGATATTGCTACTAGCGATACCGATAGCGAAGAAATTACAATCTTACAAAATACTACTCCTGATATTGATACCGTTGCCTTTACCGATGTGGAAATTAATCTGGGAGAGAATACCCGTTGGGTACGCTGTGGCGACCTAAATGGCGATGCTTTACCCGAACTGATTTTCTCAGCTTCTAATAGTAATACTGACAAAGAACGTCTGTATATCTACCGAAATACCAGCGATATTGAAACTGGAACCATTAGCTTTGAGGTAGCTTCTCCTATTTCTTTATCCCTGCAAGGAAACTTAGCTGCCCGCATGGTTATCCGGGATGTTAATATGGATGGAAAGCCAGATATTACAGCAGTTGACATTTCGGAAGACGGGGGCGTCTCGGTATTTCTGAATAATGGAACGGGTGCGGTTATTAGTTTTAATCCTACACCTAGTTTACCTTTTGCGGTATTTGGGCTGAGTACTACCGAATTGAGCGGGGTTGCGGTAGAAGATTTTAACGGGGATGGAGTGCCTGATATTGCCGTAAGTGAAGATGAAGGCAGCGGTATATACGTAATTACCAATGCTAGTACAGCAGGTGAGTTAGGATTTAGTTCATTGATCGAGCTTACAGCTTCGGGGCGAATTACTAATTTGAGGGCAGGAGACTTGGATAACGATGGACTTACAGATTTAGTAGTGGCTAACGATGCCTACGTGGGTACGCTACGAAATACTTCTCAGGATGGAGTAATTAGCTTCGCTAGTCCGGTACGCTTTGATCAAACCTCGCTAGGGCGAGAGGGGCTAGAATTGGTAGATATGGACGGAAACGGACTGCTCGATATTGCAGTAGCCGCTCAGAATCGCAACTGGATTGTTCTATTATTAAACAGAAGCACCTCAGGCTCACTCGATTTTAATACTAAACAGGTAATACTAGCTAATGAAAACTCTCTCAGTGTACGGGGTGGTGACCTAAATGGTGACGGAAAATCAGATCTGGCATATACTGAAACTGCTACTGATCAAATTGCTATTCAACTTAATCGGAACTGCCTTGCCCCGGTGCTAGAGCCGCAGGATGGACTTGGTATTTGCGACCTACTGCCTTACCAGCTTTCGGTGACTAAAGCTATTGGAGTAGATTACGAATGGGAAAGTTCGAGCGATGGTATCAACTTCACATCAGTATCCACAGATTCTACGTTTACATTCACTACTAGTGATGAGCTATTTTATCGAGTAAAAGTAACCACTCCAACCTACAATGGATTGAGTTGTACAGTGGCTACTTCTAATTCAGTAGAGGTTGTCCGTCCCGATGGTTTTGTGCCCTCTAAACCAGCGATTATTAATAAAAACCCTACTGAACCAGTCTGCTTCGGAGGAGAAATAAATCTAGCGGCTGAATCAGTGAGAGCGGACTATTTTTGGACGGGACCCAATGGGTTTTCCTCTAGCGACGTAAGTCCAACAATTACTGATGTTACTAAGGCTAACGAAGGGCTTTATGTACTTTTCGTACGAGCTAGCGAAGAAAACGGTGGTTGTGTGAGTGATACGGTAACTACCTTTATTCGGGTAAGCGAACCTGATTCTATCACGGCACGTCCGGAAAGTCTACCTGTCTTTTTTGAAGGAGGTCAAGTAACCTTAGCGGTTAATCAAGTAGACGGGCAAACCTACGAATGGAAGTATAATGACCAAGTGATACCTGGAGCTGCAGAAACATCACTGACCGATAATCGGGAAGGTGCCTACGTAGCGGTCACCCAAAATGCCGAGGGTTGCCAGCGAGAAAGTAATACGGTAGACGTAGCGTTTGCGCGTCCTGAAATTCCGGCTGAGCTTTGCCAAAATGAAGCGGGGCAATTTGTAATTACTCCAGAAAGGTTGAATGGTGAAGAGATTGCGTACCGCTGGATTTTCGAGGGAAATCGGGTGGAAGGCGATACTGTATCGTATCAATTTACCAATTCGGGAACGCAAACGGTAACTATAGAAATTCTAGAAAGTGACGGAAGCGTTCGTGATCGCTACGAGCAAACAATGGAGGTACTGGCTACTCCTGAGCTGACGGTACAAGCCGCGGATAATCCCAATTTATGCCCCGGTGCAGTGGTTGTGCTAGAAGCTAGCGAAGGGTTTGCTAGTTATCGTTGGAATACTGAGTCTACCGAGCGGAGCATCACTGTTACCAGTGCTGGAACCTATACTGTTACCGTCACAGCTGAAAGCGGTTGTAGCACCTCTCAGCAGTTTACAGTAAATGAAGCAGAAAATCCCGAAGGAGAAATTACGGCCTCAACTGACCGCATTTCGTTGGGTGATACGTTACAACTGCAAGCGACGGGTGGTGATATTTACCGTTGGAACAGCGATATTTCTCTGAGCGATAGTACGATTGCTAATCCGTTCGTTCGCCCACTCATTACTACGACTTATGTTTGTCAAATTATCAATGAAGCTGGTTGCATTGACTCAGTTGAGTTTACCGTAACGGTAGATCGTCGCCTGGATGTAATTCCTGAGCGGGCTTTTACGCCCAATAACGATGGAAACAATGATACCTGGTTTATTGAAAAAATGGATTTGTACCCCGACTGTCGCCTGACCCTTTTCAACCGCCAGGGAGTCAAGCTATTTGAGCAGGAAAATTACAGTAACCTCCAGCCGTGGGATGGTCTGGCTAATGGTAGTATAGTGCCGCCAGGCGTATATTTTTATCTTATCGATTGTGGCGAAGAAGCCGGAACCCAAACCGGAAGTGTGACGATTATTCGTTAGTTGGCAGTCGAATAAAAAATTGAGATAAAATGTATCTTTTACGATGTTTGTTGGTCTACTTAACTGAACCAATTAATTTGATGCTATGAATAATTGTGAATGCGCTAACTGTGAATGTACCAAATGTGATTGTCAAAATTGCTTAAAAGGTAATTGCTCTTGCTCTAAATGCGAATGCAATAAGTGCAAATGTTGTTAATTTAGATAAAGGCTGGTTTAAACACTGGCCTTTAACTTTTGACTATGGAAACTCAAGATATATGGAATAATTTTAATGACGAACTTTACTTTTTTATTCTTAAGAAAGTCAAAGATACAGATGTAGCGAATGATATTTTTCAAAGTGCCTTCTTGAAAATTCATAAGAATCTGCCCAAGCTTGAGAAGGAGGAAAGAGTAAAGGCGTGGATTTTTCAAATTGCCCGCAACGAGATAGCAAATTACTTTAATGCAGAGGCTATTTACGTAGATAATTCAGGCACAAACGAAGAAATTCCCTTACAAGAAGATCAATTTGTATGTTGTTTTGACAAACTGATTAATGACCTGCCCGAAATTTATCGAGAGGTTATTGAAATGGTTTACATCAAGGGACATAAGCAAAAAGATGTGGCAAAAGAATTAGAAATAAGTCTTGAAAATACAAAAGCAAGAATTAGAAGAGCGAAGGACATATTAAAGGAAAAATTCAAGGAATGTTGTAAATATCAGATTGATAAAAAAGGAAAGCTAACCGGAGAACCGAATTGCTCAATCTGTTGAAGAGCGAAAAATATACCCGCCAACAAAACAAAAGTAGGCTATGCCATTTATACGAACCGTTAGAAGTACCGATACTGCGTATTCTCAACGTATAGTAGGTTCAGTTGCTTACCCTTCAAACGCATATTAGATCCGCTGTACGTTGCTTTTCTTTATTTTACATCGCTTGGCGACCCAGTTCATATTTTCAAGTTTACAGCCAACCCTTTTGCAAAAAGGCAGTTGATAGCATCAGACATTTACTTGTGCTATGCTGAAGATTGCCTGGTCAGAGATTTACGCTCATCCTTTACCCGAAAACCATCGGTTCCCGATGGAAAAATATAATCTGCTCCCCGAGCAGTTAATGTACGAAGGTACAATCACGCCCGAAAATCTATTCGCACCCGTGCCTTTAGAAGAAAAATACATCATTAATACTCATGATACTGAGTACTGGTACCGGCTGAAAAATCAGCAGCTAAACCGCTCAGAAATCCGAAAGACTGGCTTTCCAATGTCTAAGCAATTAGTGCAGCGTGAGATTACAATTATGCAGGGCACAGTGCAGGCAGCTCTGTATGCCTTAGAATTTGGAGTAGCTTTTAATATTGCCGGAGGCACTCACCATGCATTCACCAATCGGGGCGAAGGTTTTTGCCTGCTAAACGATATTGCTGTTGCTGCTAACTATCTTCGGGAAGAGCAGTTAGCCAAGCAAATTTTGGTCGTTGACCTGGACGTACATCAGGGCAATGGAACTGCCCAGATATTTCAGGATGATCCGGGAGTTTTTACCTTTAGTATGCACGGGGCTAAGAACTATCCTATGCATAAAGAACAGTCTGACCTAGATATTGCCTTCCCCGATGGCACGGATGATGCTACCTACCTAGAAAAACTTAGAGAGGTACTACCGCGTTTACTGAACGAAGTAGCTCCTGACTTTATCTTTTTTCAATCGGGGGTAGATGTGCTAGTTTCAGATAAGTTAGGTCGGCTAGGATTAAGCATAGATGGTTGCCGAGAGCGCGATCAAATAGTGTTAGAACTTTGCCATCAGCATAAAATACCAGTTGCCCTCAGCATGGGTGGGGGGTACTCGGAGAAAATTGCCCACATTGTGGAAGCTCACGCTAATACGTACCGATTGGCTCAAAAAATATTTTTCTGAAATAGGATGAATCCAGAAAAGCAAGTAATTGATTTGAGAAAACGTTATCTTACCTACTGGTTAGTTTCGGCCATAGCTGGATTGGTTCTCATTGGCTTCGGACTCAGTTTATTTGGCGAGGCAGTTATTGCCAAGTACGAGCAGCGAGCTTGGTTTTGGCTCGGAACAACCAGCTTAATTGTAGTAAATAGTGGTGTGTCTTTGGTTGGGCAGTCCATTGTATACCGGATAAAATATTTGCGTGAGAAAAAGTGATAATCCCATAAAATCGCTATCTGAAGATAGAAGAATTCTTCAGCAAAGTATTTTATTTGCGGTTGGGTTTGCTGCTTTGCAGTGGCTGGTACGGGCGATAGAGTGGGGTGCTTCGCTTAACCTAGGTGTATTCGGAATACTTCCGCGTACGTTCACGGGTATGATTGGAATTATCACTGCTCCGTTGGTGCACGGCACGTTTCTACATCTCTTATCTAACACTTTTCCGCTGATTCTACTGCTAGTTGCCACATTCTATTTTTACAATAAAATTGCTCTCGAGGTTTTCCTGTGGATTTACCTGATTACGGGTTTTTGGGTGTGGGTGGCAGCTCGGCAAGCGTACCACATTGGAGCTAGTGGGATCGTTTACGGTCTAGCTGCATTTCTGTTGTTCAGCGGATTATTTCGTAAAGATATTCGGTCAATTGTTGTGGCGGTAGCAATTGCTTTTCTATACAATGGGATGTTGCAGGGCTTACTACCTAATGCTACCCAGCAAAATGTATCGTGGGAGTCGCACTTGCTAGGTTCGGTGGCTGGAGTATTTTGCTCATTTTATTTTCGTACCTCGGGAGAGGTTCCAACGTTAGTTACCGAAAATCAAGTGATGATGACTGGTAATGATTTGTCTAATCGGCAGGATCATACATTTAGCACTAATAGTCGCTTTACTACTTCTGATTATCAGTATACCTATTCTTCGCCAGAGAAAGAGAGACAGAAAAATCAAACTATTTTATTAAAGACAAAAGAGGAAGGCGACTCGTCTATTGCTTCAGAAATCTAAAAACCTTTCGTTTGGTCTTCGGACTATTCTCTGGTTCGGCAACCAACATATAGTATCCCGAGGCAAGTTTACTCACATCAATTCGATAAGTATTAACTTGGGTTTTCTCAGGTTGAATTGCTACGGGATTACCCAGAATATCCATTACCGAAATAGATATGTTGCCTTTGCTTGATGTAAAATCAGCTACTTTATCAGCTCGGAAAAAAATGAAATCGCGGGCAGGGTTGGGGTAAATGGCAGCATCTTGGTCAACTGGTTCAGTACGCTCATACTCAGTCATAGAGAAGGTGGGCAGTACCGAAAGTACTACGATGAGTGTGGAAACTCCCACTTTTACTATGAACGAAATGAAGTACATCTCTTAGTTTTCCAAGTTTAGTATGTATACTGATTGTAATGGTAATAGGTTTTATAAAATTATCGAAAACCTAAAACAGCCGACATTTGTTAGCTGATTTTATCAGATCTTAAAAAGAAACCGGGACTCTGCCCGGTTTTTAGTTTACATTTTGCAACTCTCATGCCAGTTTATTCTGAGGGATACTAATTAGTTTTCACTAATGCTTTCAGCAACTCGATCAATCTCAGCTTCAATACGGGCAATTGCTTCGTTCACTTCTTCGCAAGAAACATCCCCGTCTTCCTTAGTCATCGTCTGAATTTCTCACAATTTTGCATTTACATTTTCTGCTCCTCCTTCAACTCAGCAATGGCTGACTCAATATCACTTTTATCATCATCGTTCACATCCTTTGCCATTTTCTTCAGATCACGAATACGTTTGTCAATGCTTTTACTACAGTCTTCCAGCTCATCAGTCTTGGTTTCGCGGTAGTCTTCGTAGTAATCTTTTCGCATCTCAATAGTCTACCGGGTTTTCTCAATCTGATCTTGCATATCCTGCCTGGTAATCGTTCGATTACAGCTAGAAAAAACGAATGCAAAAGGGTATGCCACTTTAATATGGTAGTTTTTACAGTATTTGTCTATTGTTAAATTAGCGAAAAGTTTGCTCCAGAGGGGCTAGACAAGCCGGAGAGGGTAGTTACTACTGTAAAATCCCCTGGATAACCATATCGTTTAGAGGCTTAGTGAGGTATCCTTCTACCATCTGGTAATTCTGAGCCCGGGTTCGATCTCGATCATCAAGAGAAGAGGTCAATACATAAACTTTGAAGCCCGATTGAATTTGAGCGTCCTTGAGTCCATCAAGAAACCCCCAACCATCCATAATAGGCATATTCAAATCCAGTAAAATAATGTCAGGGTGCTCTTCTTGATCAGCCTTCATATCGTCTAGGGCTAGGCGAGCCTGAGAGTACTCTTTCACGTCGATATCTGCGCTATTTTTAAGAAGTAGCTTGCGACTAATCAGTAAATCGATTTGGTTATCATCTATAATAAAAACGCGCATAGCCTTTCTCAGTATGTGGTTTGATATTGGGCTAACAAGGTACAAAACCTTTTCAGTATAAGGGTAAGTAATTGATTATCAATTATTACATACGGTTGGCAGCAAACTCTCCCGTGCTTTAGCCCCGCAACACAACAAACAATGTTGATTTATATGACTAATGAGTTAATAAATTTAACTAAAATAATATCCTTCGCTAAAAGTCTTTTTATGTGCAGTAGTTACACAATCAAACTTGAACCAAAAAGTGTGAAACCTTGCAAGGCTGTTTAAGAAAAATTTCGGTGAGATGTCAAATAATTATCTACGGAGTGAAATAATTATTTTGGCTCACGCTGGTAAAAATACAGGTGAAGAGAAGCGTTGCCTTTTTTCTCACTAAGGGTAAAAAAGCCACTGTTATTAGCTGCCCAGCCAATGGCTTCGCCTTGTGGCTCCGCAGTGTAGGGCAGTATTTTTGGCTCCTGCTGCATTAACTCAAAAATGGAAGTTTCGCCATCCTCTCGTTGCCAATACAACACTTCTACGTAAGACTTTATGAGTAACTCCCGACCATCGGGCGAGAGATCGCCACCAACGGGTTGATTAAAAATACCGCTAATCTCGCGGGGCAACTCACCCAACTTCTCAGCGATAGTGGTAGATGAAGTTGATTGAGGATAAGGTAATCGGTATAAACGAGCAAAACGGTCGCGCTTAGATAAAATGAGCAAGTCGCGGGTAAAAGGATCGATCAGTAGTGTTTCGGCATCTCGAGCCCCGTCAGGATACTTCAAATTGATTTTTTCTACGTTCCGAATGATATCTACAGAATTATCAGCGTCGATAAGAGGCTCAGGAAACCGATAAATATTTAGACTAGAGTGTACGGCCTGGTTGTCACCAATATCCCCTATGTACAAGTAGGTTACACCGTCTTCAGGTCCGGGGCCGATGGCAATATCTTCCCAATCGCGGTTAGTAGCTTCGGCAATTACCCATTCGCCTACAATTTCGCCTGAAGTGTCAATCGCATAGATTTTAGGCTCGTTGCCACTATCGTTATGCGTCCAGAGTACACCTGGATTGTCCCGGCTTGCTACTATACCCGAAGCCTCGCTAATCGCCGAGTACTTCACTTCGCCCTGATCAATAGGTTCAGAAAAAGAGGCAGATTGGGGTGGGGTTGCATAAGGAGCTGGATTATTTTGCCCGCAGGCTAGTCCGGGTAGTAATAACCAAGTGAAGAGGAATAGCGATAAGGGAGCAACACGTACTTTCATTGATTTACTTCAAAGTAATTAATGTTTTTCTGACTGCACATAGTCTAGCCAGTTTTCGGGGATAGTCAGTATTTGCCCTGCTTCCAGTAGCTTTTGCCGAAGAAGAGTGTAGTCAATCTCCTGAACGTTACTTGATTGAGTAATAACCATCGCAGCAGCGCAACCTGCACTTTGACCCAAAATCATAAACGTGGGTAGAATACGAATGGCTCCGTAAGCTACGTAACTGCTAGAGGGACAAGTAGGTGTGATTAGATTAGTGCACTCTGTCTCTTTCGGGATGAGTGCGTGCCAAGAAATACCGAAGGGCCGCCAATCGTTACCACCGAATACGAAACCTTCGTTATAGGCATAACCGTCCTGTACAATTCGGCGAGCGTGATGGGTATCGGGTGGCCACCAGGCAATAGCTATCGGATCATCTACCAGAGTGAGATTGGCTCGTTGGGTATGGTGTTCGGTAATTACGTAATCTGACACCATCCGGCGAGCCGAGCGGATGTACAACCGATGCGGCCAGCCATCATTGTCAGTAAATTCATCCCGACAAAGACTCCAACCTGCCCAATCTTTCCGGGTTTCTTCGTCCACTGCCGAATCATTCTGCAAAAACCAGATGAGTCCTTGAGTAAAATCCCGATGATACCGAATGATGCTATCTTGCGTAGCGTAGTCTCCGTCAGGATATCGCCAGTTTTCGCCATAGAGATTAGCCGATAAATCATGCCAACTGCCTAAGTCGGTTTTTCCGTTGGGACGATTAGCCTGGGGGCGAAATAGTCTACCCCCTGCTTGAAGGTATCTTCGGTAAATCTCGTAGGTGAAAGGGTCGTAGTTATCAGGTTTTGAGATGGGTATTCGGTTGTTATCTTCACGGGTCAGTACCAGTCGGAAACAGAAGCCTTGGATATGTTTGTCTGGCTTGCCATATTCGCCCAATTCACCAGGCTGAATAGTCGGAATTAGGCCACTAGACGGGTTGCCCGGTACTACATAGGGATCAACGTTCACCCCGAATTGGCGATATGTATTTTCTACTTGAATACCATTTTTGGTTTCACCGTAAACCTGATTACCTTCCCGGATAGTTTCGGTAGTTATTCCCGCCAAATACAGTAAATGCCCTTCAACGGAGGCATCAATAAATATTTTAGCCGTTATCTCCTGACCATTTTCTAAAGTAACACTTTGAATTCTCGAGTCCTGTTTACGTACTCCGTTTTCTTCCCTGATGCGAGTATTTCGAATAACACGAATATTCTTCTCTCGGTCTAAAAACTGCTCAATGATTTTTTCGGCAACCGAGGGTTCGTAGCGGGAGTACCAACCGTATTGGTCAAAGGCAGGTTCCCGTCCGTAGTGGTGCTCAATAGCGGTGTACACCTCTCGAGTAATTCCGCCGATAACTACTGAACTGCCAAAGCGAATATCTTTGGCGATGCCCTCCACCATCATCCCGCCCGGGTGCCCAGTAGGTTCAATCAAGACTACACTTTTCCCCATGCGAGCCGCCTGAATCGCCGCCGTAAACCCAGCTTCGCTTCCGCTCAGAATGCAGATGTCAGCTTGAATTTCTTGAGCGAGAGGTTTCGTAATTCCTAAAAGCAGAAAGACGATTAGTAATAGGAAAGTTTTTATCAACTCACCTGGACGGGTGGTAGTGATAAAAATGATTATGTTATTCATTGGAAACATTCTCAATTGTCAGGCATATTTTGATTGAGTCCGCCGACAATAATACAAAATCATTATTCGCTTCCCGACTGGCGAGGATAAAAATACAGGTATAAATCGCTACCGATCTGGCTCTCGCTTAAAGTATAGTATCCCGAGCCGTCAGGCGACCACCCAATGGCTTCACCCTGTGGTTCAGTGGTGTAGGGTAGCGTGTCAGGTGGAAGAGCAAGCCATTTAGCAAAGGGAAGTGTAGGGTTGGTTCTGGCTCGATAGAAGACATGCTGATAGGTTTTCAGTAGGAGTTCCTGGCCATTGGCCGAAATGTCTCCCGCTACTAACCGATCTAGCAGGTTAGCTCCTTCAAAAGGCAGGGTTAGTAGATGCTCAGCCGTTATGACCGTATCAGTTCGGTGAGGGTAGGGCAGACAGTATACCCGAGTAAAAGACATTTCTTTGGACAGTAAATATAGATTTTTGGTAATTGGGTCAAGCAGCAACGTTTCAGCGTCCCACTGCTCATCGGGATAGTTAAACATGATAGTATCTATCTGGTAAATGGTATCGGTATAAACACTTTGGTTTGGGGGAAAGGTAGGTTCAGGAAAGCGAAGGATACGATCTTCTGAGTACAAAGTGAAGTTGTCGCCAATATCACCTACGTATAAGTAGATTACTCCGTCTTCAGGACCAGGGCCAATGGCTATATCTTCCCAATCACGTTGCTCTTCCCCCAATGTGTAAATTGCCCGTAGTTGCGCCTGATTATCTAGTAGATAAATTTCGGCAGGGTTGCCACTGTCATTGTGTACCCAGACCATACCTGGATTATTTCGGCTAGCAACTAGCCCCGATACTTCTTCTAACCGTTCGTCGTCTATCAAGCCGAGTGAAACTGCCGAACCGAATTTGCTTAATTCATTTGCTGGCCTTTCTGATGACGATAAGCAACTGCTGAGTATGATCATTGGAAAGAATAAACCCGATGCTATGGTTGAAAGCAGATTGATACTGAAGCAATTTAAAGTTTTAGGATATTAGAGTGTTTAAGCGTTAATATGTTTGGGTGTTAAAGTATGAATAAGTGAGTGATAGAGTGAGTGAATAAAATATGACTCGGAGCTTCTATTCACTCAAAAATTTGCTCGTACACAAAACAACCATAACACAATTAAGCTTCAACCAATACATCATCGATAGCCTGAAGAATGATACCGCAGGCCTCGCCTAGTTCGTTCTCCTGAATTGTGAGGGGAGGGGCAACCCGCATAGCGTTGTCGCAGTACAAAAACCAGTCGGTTAATACCCCTAACTCAATAGCCCGATCAATCACAGGTTTAAGTATATCAAAAGACTCAAACTCCACTGCCATCATCAGCCCCCGCTGCCGAATGCCCCGAATAGCCGGATGCTGCAATCGTTCGGTGATCAGTCGGGCTTTGTCCGAAACCTGCTCCAGCAACTTCTCTTCTTGAATCACGTGCAAGGTTGCCAACGAAGCTGCTGCGCTCACTGGGTGACCACCAAAGGTAGTGATGTGGCCCAAGATGGGGTTATTCTTTAGCACCTGCATAATTTCTGGAGAAGCAATAAACGCCCCAATTGGCATTCCGCCACCCATCCCCTTAGCCGCTACCAAAATATCGGGTACAACGCCGTAGGGTTCAAAGGCCCAGAACGTACCCGTCCGTCCGAATCCGGCTTGGATCTCATCCAGAATAAGTAAAGCTCCTACTTTATCACAGTGCTCTCTCAATGCCTGAAAATAGCTATCATCAGCTACCTGCACTCCGGCTTCGCCCTGCACGGTTTCTACTACTACGGCGGCGGTTTGCTCATTGATATGAGTAAAATCTTCAGGGTGATTGAAGCGAATGTGAGACACACCGGGCAGTAGCGGTCGATAGCCTTGCTTGAATTGCTCGCTACCACTCACCGATAATGCTCCGTGGGAAGAGCCGTGGTACGCATTAAGGCAAGAAACCAAATTGGGTCGCTCGGTGTAACGCTTGGCTAGTTTTAGTGCTCCTTCAATGGCCTCACTACCCGAGTTTACCAAGAAACAGGCATTCAGTGGATCGGGTAAGGTTTTAGCTAATGCTTCAGCTAATTGTACCTGCGGAGATTGTACTAGTTCGCCATAAACCATTAGATGAAGGTAGTGATCCAATTGATCTTGTATAGCTTGTAGTACTTTTGGATGGCGATGCCCTACATTACTCACACCAATCCCAGAGATCAGATCAAGATAGCGTTTGCCTTCGGCTGAATACATATATACTCCTCTTGCCCGCTCAATTTCCAGCATGAGCGGAAAGTCAGAGGTCTGCCCTAAATGATCTAAAAATAATTGTCGTTGCGAAAGCATGATAAACGTGTTATGGTGTTAATGTGTTCTAGTGTTGTTTTGTGTAGTGTTTGGATTCTTGGGTTCTAGTGCGTATGACGCTAAACTCAAAACTATTTAGTAATACTTGCACGATAATACTTTAACACCCAAACACATTAACACTTGAATACAATTTTTTTTACCTTTTACAAAAAATTACTGCGAAACTACTAAATTCTACTTACTAGCGTTAGGTGTCTATGTTATCAGGTTTGTTCAAGTCAAAACGGTTCCATTCTGAAGAGCCTTTATTATCATCTATTGAGCCACTCGGGAAAAACCTCTACCAAAAGAAGAAAACCATTCGGGTAGTAGTGCTGGTAGTATCAGCATTGATTGCTGCGTTATCTATTCTGTATACTAACCAATTAGTAGAAGATCTGAAAGAACGGGAAAAGAGTTACATCAATCTTTATGCTACGGCGATTGAGAAAACCGCTAATCAGGAAATAGAAGAAGTTACTTATTTATTTAATCAGGTCGTTACTCCTAATACATCAATTCCAGTTATTCTGACAGACGCTTACGGCAATTACGTGGCTTCTCGGAATCTGCATCTGGAAGAGATTGAAAATGAGGAGAAGAGACAACGGGTTATCGATCGAGAGCTAGAAAAAATGCGAGATGCCTACCCGCCTATTGAGATTGAGATACGTAACCCTGAAACTCAGACGCTGATGAGCTACCAGTTTGTGTACTACCGAAATTCATTTTTACTTACGCAACTTCAATATTACCCCTATGTGCAGCTAGGCGTGATCTCAATATTTGCTCTCATTGCGTACCTGGTCTTTAGTTATTCGCGTACTGCCGAGCAAAACCGGGTGTGGGTAGGAATGGCAAAGGAAACGGCTCATCAGTTGGGAACTCCACTTTCATCGCTGATGGCTTGGGTAGAGTACTTTCGAGCTGACCCTGAAAACTATGATCCCAGTATTGTGGAGGAAATAGACAAAGATATTAACCGTCTCAATATGGTTACCTCGCGTTTTTCCAGTATTGGATCGATGCCTACCTTATCCGAAGCAAACCTCTACCAAATACTAACCAATTCGGTGAGTTATCTCCAGAGCCGTATTTCCACCAAAGTACACCTCACTTTAAAATCAGATATTACCAGTATTCCGGTACGGATTAATGCTTCATTATTTGAGTGGGTGATTGAGAATATTTGTAAGAATGCCGTAGATGCTATGAGTGGAGTAGGTGACCTGACAATTCAGGTAACTCAAAACCACCCCGAACAGGTGATGATTGATATTACTGATACGGGTAAGGGTATCCATAAGTCCAAGATTAAGCAAGTGTTTACCCCGGGGTACACTACTAAGAAGCGGGGCTGGGGCTTGGGGCTCTCGTTAGCTCAGCGAATTGTAGAAAACTACCATAAAGGAAAAATCTATGTAAAGCATTCAGAAGTTAATGTAGGTACTACTTTTCGCATTGTGCTCCCTACCCATATTGCTGAACCTGACCAACCTAAGGAAAAAACTACTCAAGTCACGGCTTAGTTGGCCAGTTAAACCATCACGAACAATAGTATTTGAATGATCAGTATCACTAGCATTAAAATAGCTAGGGTAAGTTTGCCGTCGAGCGTTTTTACAACGTACTGATACAACACCAGCAGTAAAAACATTACCGGGATGAGCAGGCCAAAAACCTGGTAAATGCCGAAGGCGAGTTCGTAGCGGGTAGTTTGCCCGTCAGCCGTGAGCAAAGCAGCCTGAGGCTTCTGAAAAATGCGAGTGGCCAAGACGGTAGCCTCATCAAAGAAAGCATCCGGTTTAATTAACCCTGTATTGATTTGTAAGCTAAAATCCTCAAAGCGCAAATTATCGTAGCTGTATGTTTGAGTACCGCCGTACCGGGAGTATTCAAATACCTTTTCTACTTTGAGCGACTGCTGCTGATGCGCTTTTCGGGGAAGCAAAAAATCAATGGCTAACAATCCGTTAAAGGCCAATATAGCTATGGCGGCTAGGTTAAAGTACGATAACAGTTGACGGATTAAAGCCTCCCGAGCGGCGGCTTCTTCCCGTTTACGCTGCCGGATTTGCTCCCGGGCTTGCGCTCGCCATCGCTCCTTTTCCGATACTTCGGGTTCTGTATTTACAACGGTAGTGGAATGTACGAACCGCTCGGGGCTAGTCAGATAATCATAGGCTCTATTGATTTCAATAAATTTCTCCTCGGCATCAGCAGCTGGATTACGGTCAGGATGATACTGCTTGGAAAGACGGCGATAGGCGGATTTAATGTCTTTCTCAGTAGCCCCCGGAGCAAGCTCTAGAATTTCTAAGTAATAGTCACGCATTACCTTATGACCCAGAGAAAATATTCATTTTTGTTGGCGACCCACGCATGGCTATTATCTTGTCCAGTTCTCTACTTTGAGTCCAGATACTCTTTTAAACTCTTTCTCATTGTTGGTTACGATAGTCAATTCTAGGCTCTTCACATGAGACGCAATTAACATGTCTAAAGGACCAATCGGAGTTCCTACCCTTTCTAGTTCTGCTCTGATCTTTCCATATTCTATAGCTGCATTTGTATCAAACTCAACAATATCAAGCGGAATTAAAAATTGATTTAATGCAATTTGGTTCTTTTCAGATTGAGCACTTTTCTTCGCTCCAAAGGCTAATTCAGCTAAAGTTATAGATGAGATGCCGACGCTACCCAAAGGTAAGTCTTTGAATTTGTCGAAAACCTGTATAGGCTTTTTCTTAATAATATAGATGCAAATATTTGTATCCAGGATGTATTTCATCAGTCAAATGATTCTCTGACCTGATTGGCGGGTTGTTCTCGGTCACTCATAAAATCCTGACTAAACTCATCAACGCTATCAATTAAATTTTGCCACGGGTTATGAAATGGAATAATATATAAGGCATTCCCTACTTTTTTTAGATAAACTTTATCATCGTCAATCTTGAAATTATCGGGAATTTTAATGGATTGAAATCCTGAAATATCTTGTATATCTATTGCCTCGAATGCCATGATTAATTCTTTATGTGAAATTACGATTTTTTCTCGCAGTTATTTCTTTCTGATTCCGAAGTTGAGTATGAGATGTATCTGTAGTAATGTTGACTGCTTCTATTCCATTACATCAGGAAATCGCTCTGCCTAATGCACTAATCCCTTTAATATTGTATTCTGTTCCCTCTTGATACCCCTCTCTTTCAGCCAAATAAGCTATTGTCTTTTGATCTGAAGGAATCTCTCCATTTTTTATTCTGCACCGGATGAATTTAGGCACTTCATCTTTATCTCTTTCCTTTACAATTACTCGAATAATCCAGTCCCCATCAGGCAATTTGAATTTACTCATAGTGTTTTATTGTAATACTATATAAGAAAATTCTAACAACCAAATAATTGTATCAATGCCTATTCATCGCATACTTAACCCTAGTACAAGCTACTGCTCTACCACATGGACTATATGGTCGGTTTGGTTGATTACTCCGGGGCGGATGTGACCTTTAAGGGGGCTGCAATCGCGGTAGTCGAGGCCATCGGCGATTTTAATGTGGTGCTCATCAGCCATGCGGTTGTTAGTAGGGTCAAAGCCTACCCAGCCTATGTTTGGGACGAATGCTTCTAGCCAGGCGTGGGTTTGTGCCGACCCTATCATAGCCTGCTCTTCATTCTGATTGAGATAGCCCGAAACGTAACGACAGGGTAATTCCTGCTGACGTAAGATACCCAGCATCAGGTGAGCGTAATCTTGGCAAACACCGCGCGGGTTGGCTAGTACCTCGGTAGCCGGAGTGGTGAAGGTAGTCACTCCGGACTGGTACTCCATCATTCCGTAAATAGATTGATTGAGATAATTGATGTAGCTAAATAGTGGCTGGTCTTTTCGGTACAGCAGCGTTTCAGGAATTTGCCCTTCCGGCAATCGAGTAAGGTCAGTAGGCATAATATGCAGGTAGTGGTCTACCAGAAAGTCTTCTGATTGTAGTACCTGCTGCTCTTCTTCCTGAGACAAACTCTCTTCCACCGAAGGCAGAATGTTTTCTTGTTTTTCTACCAAACAGGCAGCCGTAAAACCTAAGTAAGTAAAAGGTTCATCAACCCGGAAACAGAGGATATCGTACCCAAAGGGGTTCTTCGCCCGAAAGACGGGGCGATTCAAAGAGTTAGTGACCTCCACTTCTTTGATGGCTTGGGTGGAATTTTCGCAGGGCAGTACCAAGAACTCAAATAAAGCTTCTTGTACCACGTGTTGGTAAGAGTTTCCGGCTTCGTAGCGGATACGGTACGTGACCATTCTTAAAAAGTAAAATACTGACGTTCCAATTCTGATCCTATGGCGTAAAGTTCTTGGTGTAGTGTAGGTAGAAAGGTGGTATCCTGCTCCATAATCTCGGGCACAGTCATATATTGAATGTGAGCAGTAAGTTTACCAATCTTAAATTCTACGGAACCAGGGTCAGCAGGTTTATCATCGCTAATGATTTTTACGTGATTCCTTAACTTTTCTAAGTTATACAGAATTGATTTAGGGAATTTTCGATTCAGGATAAGAAAGTCAGTTACCAGTTCGCGGGTAGGACGGGTTCCGTAGTAGTAGTTTCGGCTCATATCTAGTCCTCCCGCACTCCGTAGCAGCGTAGACCAGTGATAATTATCGATAGCGGGGTTACGCTTTTCATTGGGTACGTTCTTAATATCCTCTAGTTTTACCAACAATATCTGTATCATCTGCATCGTCCGTTCCAGATGCATTCCGGTGTAAATTAACGACCATTCGTAGTTTCGTAGCAAGGTGTTATCTATCACTCCTTTTAGAATACTGGTACTGTCAAGGCAATGCTTGCAAAAATCGTAAGGGCCTTTTTTAGATAGCTCATCAGTTGAAAACGAGCGGGTAGTATGGAAAAACCGATTAGTCGCCTCCCACACATCCAATGAAATACTGCTGCGAACGGCTTTGGTATTATCCCGAAGTAGTTCTACGTAATTTCGGATAGAATAAGGGTATTGTTCGTCAACGGTTAAAAAGGTAATCACTTCATGGTCAGCTAGCGACGATTGGCGTTCTCGAAAATCATCGGCGGCTTGCGCCATCCGCAGCAACGACTCTAGTACCATTCGCTTACTTAGCGAGGGAGGAATATCGGAAGATGATAGGTACTGAGCCGAAACGTAGCGAGCCAGTTGCCCAATACGTTCAGCATAACGCCCCATCCAATAAAGATTATTTGCCGTTCGGGAAAGCATTATGTTGTAGTGTTAAAGTACATAGTGTTATAGTGCCAGGACTGCTCACTCTTCTTCTTGCAATACCCAAGTATCTTTTGACCCTCCTCCTTGCGATGAGTTCACTACCAAATTACCCCGCCGTAAGGCCACCCGGGTAAGCCCACCTTGGCAGACGTATTCCATCTCGTGTCCGGTGAGGGCAAACGTGCGTAAATCAATATGGCGAGGCTCAAACTGCTGCTCATCCTCAATATACGTAGTGTGTACTGACAGTGCCATCGTAGGTTGCCCAATGTATTTACGGCGATTACTCTTCAGCACTTCTTTGAAATTAGCTAGCTCCTGACGCGAGGCGCGGTTGCCAATAAATACTCCGTATCCGCCCGACTCATCTACTGGCTTCACAACCAATTCCTGCAAGTGCTCTAACACGTACTGAAAGTCATCATCTTTCTCACAGCGATAGGTGTGTACATTTTTAAGCAAAGGCTCTTCACTGAGGTAGTAGCGAATAATATCGGGAACGTAGGTGTATACCGCTTTATCGTCGGCTACGCCAGTACCTGGTGCATTAGCTAAAGTTACATTTCCTTCCCGGAAGGCATGAACGATACCGGGTACGCCTAGCACTGAATCAGACCGAAAGACCAACGGATCAATAAAATCATCGTCAATTCGGCGGTATACTACGTCTACCTTCTTGGGGCCGTGCATAGTTTTCATGTAGACGAAGTTATTGTCTACGTACAAATCTTGTGGTTCCACTAACTGTACTCCCATTTGCAAGGCTAAGAAGGAATGCTCATAATATGCCGAATTGAACACCCCGGGAGTGAGCAATACACAAACCGGTTGGTCAGCACCGGGGGGCGACACGCTTTTGAGCACATCCAGTAATGCCTCGGGGTAGTTGACTACGGGCTGTACCTGGCTATTAAAGAAAAGCTTAGGAAGAATGCGTTTGGTCGCCATTCGGTTAGAGAGTACGTAGCTGACACCTGAGGGACAGCGGAGGTTATCCTCCAACACGTAAAAATCTCCGTCTTTGTGACGAATCACATCTGTACCCGAGATATGTACATAAATCCCACCGTAAGGCTTGAAGCCCATCATGGCCTTGCAGTAATTCTTACAGGAGAATATGAGTTCTTTGGGTACTACTTGGTCTTTCAGTATCTTCTTTTCATTGTAAATGTCTGTTAAGAACATATTGAGTGCCCGATTGCGCTGGATTAAACCATTCTCCATTGTTTTCCATTCCTGAGCCGAGATGATACGAGGTAGTAAGTCGAAGGGGAAGATACGCTCTACACCCTGAGAAGAGTCGGAGTATACGTTAAACGTAATACCCTGATCAAAGGAAGATTTCTTAGCGTAGTCGTATAGATCACGAAAGTCTGATAGGGGCAAGCGAGAGAAATGCTCATAGATGCCCCGGTAGTGGCGACGGACACTACCATCGTGGTCAAACACTTCATCCAGAAAATCCCGATTTTGCGGGTAATTATCAAACAAGGTAGTTAGGTTAGGTACATTATTCATCAGAAACCCAAATTACGAACAATTCGGTAAAGTAAGAAAAAGCCTACACTCACAAAATACTGTACGGCTATTTTCTTAATAGGCCATAAAATTTAGTGTTAAAACTGGCCTTATTAGCTATTTGTTAGGAATTACAACCATAGCTCTCAGAGCATCGTACTTGATGCCCTGAAAGTAGTGCGGTTGGACTGGATATGAATAAGATGGGCTTAAGAAGCTGTAATACTACTCACTCTGTAAGCTCTTTACCGGGCTCAGGTTGGCTACTCTTAAGGTTTGGGCTACTACGGTGATGCCCGATAGTAGTAAGACAACGCCTCCAGCAAGTATGTAGACCCAAACGCTAATTTCTATTTGGTAGGCAAAGTTTTGCAGCCACTGATTCATCACCCAGCCAGCCAGAGGAAGAGACAGCAATAGAGCGATTAGTACTAGTAAGGTGAAGTCGCGAGATAATAGTTTTACTACTTCAGTTACTGAGGCACCCAGCACTTTGCGAATGCCTACTTCCTTGGTGCGCTGCACGGTGATATGCTGAACCAAGCCGAATAAGCCAATGCAGGCAATAATAATTGTGATAAACGAAAAGATACCGAATATACGGCTCATTTGGACTTCAGCCTGATAGTTGGCTTGCAACGAGTCATCCAAAAAGTAAAAACTGAAGTCAAACTGCTGGTCAAACGTCTCCCAAACTTGCTGAATGCTGGCAAGCGTAGCTGATACATTCTCGGAGGGCTGAAGTTTAATCAATACATGGTTAGCTCCCTGCGGTGCCAATTGAAAAATCATGGGACGGATAGGCTCGTGTAGGGTACGATAATGAAAATCTTCCACCACCCCAATCACTGTACCGTGGAGAACACCCTCATTTTGTCGCCATACTAATTCTTGACCAATTGGGTCAGTTAGGTTTAGTGCCTGAGCCGCCGAGGCATTAATGATGAAGCTTTGCAATGAATCAGTGGCGTACTGCCGGGAAAAGCTCCGTCCGGCTTGAAACGGAATATTGAGTACGGAGAAAAAATCCATCGCTACGTAGCACTCCGAAGCATCTGCCCATTGTTGGTCATCGTCGGCTCGCCAAATAGAATGCTGATTAAAATTTTGCCCTGGCAGATTAGAAGCAGCGGTAACCGAGGTGATTGATTCTAATTGGGCTAGCTCAGAAGTCAGCGTTTCTACCTTATTTCGCAGTTCTTCATTATTCAACGGCACTACCAGCACTTGCTCTTGGTCAAACCCCAAATTCTTTTGGCTTAAATAGTTTAGCTGATTGAAAATGATAACACTACCGAGAATGAGTGCCGTAGCAATACCAAACTGAAATATCACTAAGCCTTTGTGTGTCCAGTTACCTTCTAGTTTGCTTTGGAATCGGCCTCGCAACATAGTGATGGGTTTGAAGGTCGAAAGGTATAGCGCCGGATATAGTCCTGACAGGATACCCCCTACAATTACTGCCAAGATAAGCCCAGTGAGTGATTGATAAGAAAAAATATCGGCTAAAGTGAATTGCTGCCCGGCAACTTGGTTGAAGTAGGGTAGTATCCACTGAAGGGTAAATAGTGCCACTAGCATACCAATGAAGCTGATGAACAAGGCTTCGCAGAGAAACTGTCCGGATAGATGATGGCGTAGTGCCCCCAATGTTTTACGGATACCCATTTCTTTGGCACGCTCTAGCGAACGGGCGGTAGAAAGATTGATGAAGTTGACGTAGGCAATTAGCAGAATAAACAGTGCTGCGGTGGTTAGCAGATAGATATATGAAATATGGCCATTTGGCTCTAGCTCCCAGCGTAGGTGGGAGTGCAGATGAATGTCAGTGATAGGTTGCAATCGAAAGCCAATCTGTCCGCTTTGTAAAAGCTGAACCACTTCATCAGATGCCTCAATAAACTTATTACTAATCATCCAGTCGGCTATTTTTGCTTCTAGCGCATCCGCATTAGCTTGCTCATTGAGCTTTAGATAATTGTAGTGCCCGAAATCTTCCCACAAAAAGAAAGTATCGTCGGGATCAAGAGCCTTGAGGGTAACGTAAGACAATAGAAAATCGAAGTGGAAATGAGCGTTAGTGGGTACGTCTTCCATCACGCCCACTACTTCTACCAGAGAGCTTTCTTCATTCACCTGTAAAAATTGCCCTATCGCACTTTCGTTGCCAAAGTAACGTTCGGCAGCTGATTGGGTAAGTATAACGCCTCCGGGCTGGGCTAAGGAGGTCTTCGGGTTCCCTTGTAATAACTGAAAATCAAATACGTCAAAGAAGGTGCTATCAACCGCTAGCACATTCTTTTCGGTATAGCGAATACCCTTTTCCGGGTGTTTGAACGAAAAAGTGCGACGGGTCAGTCCTTCTTTCCAGAGAGGGGTAAGGCTAACGGCACTTTCTACTTCCGGAAAATCTCGTACCATAGCCTGCGCCATAGGGTGGGGGGTGCGCGTCTGCGGGTTATCCGAAAACCAGGTGATGCGGTACAACTGGTCAGCATTTGAGTGAAAGCGGTCGTAACTCAGTTCAAATTGCAGATAGTGCCCAATGAGCAAGCAAGCCCCAATCCCCAACGACAAGCCAGTGATATTAATAAACGAAATCAGCCGATTCTTACGGAAGTTGCGAAAGGCGATCAGAAAGTAGTTGCGGAGCATAAGCAGTTATAGTAAAGCGGTTATGAAGCGAGAGTCAATTTACATGCCATGCTACTAATAAAGTTATACTGCTCAATTCGTGCTGTCTGATCATCAAGAAGTGTCCAGATACGAGCATAAATGTTCAAAAGCGCACAGTGCCTGCATAATCGATCTGCCTACGGCATAGAGAAACTACACTAGATTTAGGCAAGGTCGCTAACAGTGTCAGAAAGCTTGTCTAATGCCAAGCAAGTTTATTTGTCACAAAGTAATGTATCTGAAAATTTAATAGGTTTACATACGGTTGTATTAACGAAAATAGCTGATGAACGTAGATTAGAATATGACAACTAAAGAAAAACTACAACAATTAACCGACGAAGAATTGCGCCAGCGGTTTCAGCAACACTCTATTCGGGGTATGGCTGTTTCGCTGCTGTTACTCGCGGGCTTTCTGCTAATATATTTTTTTGCTGATAGTGAGAATACCGTCGTTTTTGTAACGACTACGATTATTGCCACTGTCTCAGTATTGCTGGCTATCTGGTACCACGCTCGCAAACGGCAGATTCATAATGAATTTAGGCGACGAAGCAATGAGATGTAGAGGGAAAATATGGAAAGGACTGGCTAGTGCGCGTTTGTAACGCGTACGTGTATTAATTACTCGTTATAAACGGCCTCAGTGGAGTGGTCTATTCTGGCATCTCGGGCAAGGTTTATTTTTCTAAGTTTGTTGGTCTGATGTGATGTCTTAAATTCCCCCCCCTTACTCAAGTGCGAGAAATCTGGTATTTAGAGGAGTATAGATTTTCCCACATTCTGGCTCGCTCGAATGTAAAAATGCCTGTGAGAACGTCACGAATCTTGGTTGGGATATTTTCTATTGCAAAAGGTTCGCGCAGGTTGGTTAGTCCTTTCTCTAGCAGCACTTCGTCTACTTCTAGCCATTCGGCCAATCCTGTTAGGAAAGCACGTGGTTCGCGCAAGAAGTCTTCAAAGACGAGCGAACGGAAGTTGCCGTTTAACCCTACGGTTATCTGTCGGTCAATATAGATCAAATTATCCTCTACGATGCGGGCTTGCTCGTACACATTCTTGGTGAACTTTCTTCGCACCCCACTGTACGCGGCTGATACTGGATTGCGGTAAAGTACTAGCACTTTAAACCGTACATAATCAGGCAGCAGTCTTGTCAGATCCAGTAGATCGGGGCGGCGTATAGCATTTCGGGGCTGATAGAAAGGAAAAGACATATCCTCGAGTAAGTGAGTGATACCCATTTTTCGGTAGTGATTCAGGATTGAACCCAGCTCATGTTGTATATCTGAGCGATTCTTCTGCCGAAAAACTCCAAATTCTTGCTGGTAACGCGAGCGCACCTCCCAGTAGTTTACCAGTGGCTTGCGCCAATCTCCTCCCACTAACATAGTCGGTTGATCAAACGCTTCTTTCAATACAGCCCGAAGCATATCGTGCCCGGCTCCTTCTACTCCGGCTACAAATAAGAATGTCATCTAATCGCTAATTCTATGGGTGTATAAACATATGCATATTAGCGCGAAAATTTTTCTTCTGAAAGAGTATGAAAATTGGCGTACTGGCTGAGTATTTGATGAACTACTAAAGAGTAATCACCTAATTAACTTACCTACACAATGAAGAAGTACTTTTTATTATCGTTCGCTATTGTAATCTTACCTTCAATGGTTTCTTTAGCTCAAGACAATCCCTATCTCGGCACTGGTCGTTCGTTTGTAGGCGGCGGCTTATCCGTAACTATGTCTGATGATGAGAATGCAGGCAATGGTTTTACTAATCGAAGAACCAGCAGAATAAATTCTTTTGGCATCTCACCTACCTACGGAAAATTTTTTAATGACCGTTGGGCTTACGGGGTATCATTTAGCGTAGGCTTTTCTAATAACGAACAGGTGGTTTTTGGCGATTCATTTTCTGATAGATCCATACAGAAGAACACCACCGTTGGCTTAACTCCTTTTCTACGTCGCTTTCTTCCGTTGACTGAGCGGTTTGGGGCATACGTACAACCTCAACTTTCATATGCCTATCGAGATGGTAGTAGTGAAAATAGTTTCCGAGATACGAACAGTCCGGAGAATGACCAAACACGAACGTTTGATATTCGAGAGCATCGAGTGAGTCTGGGTATGCAGGCTGGGCTTTACTACTTTGTTACTCAGCATTTTTCGGTGGAAACTAGTCTGTTAGATTTAAACTTTTCCTATAATAGTAGTAATCGCGAGCGCGTTGATCCTAATGCCCAGCCGGGTGGTAATGACCAGCTAAGTAATACTACTCTTCAAGTAAATTTGATTAACCAGATTTCTCTGGATCGTATCCTCATTCTGAACTACTATTTTTAAAGGTGACTTTGCAACCAAACTGCTCGTCTGTAAGTCATCTAGTAAATGATTCCTTGTTATGAAGTGGTTGATGTTATTTTGTCTTACTTTACTTTTCTTTGGTTGTGAAGAGGACGGCTTTCGCGGTTTGGAAGTTCGGGACGACTCATCAGTGACATTACTCAATGGCACCTGGAAAGTTATTGCTTACGAAGATTTCGAGCAGAGCAAACTGATTACAAAGACTGAGGAAAACTCTTGGGGTAAAGATGTGATCATTGCTTTTGATGATACTACCGATCCAAGAAGCATTAGTGGTCAAAATACTACCAATAGTGTGGGATGTACATTTGAATATACTGAGCAGCGTTCAATCCAAACTTCCAGTTTATTTAGCACCTACGTTAATCAGCCCGAGTGGGGCAATAGATTTGGTCGAGTTATTTCAGAAAGTGACTTGCAGTTTACTATTAACACAACCTGCCTAAAAGTTTATAATGAGTCGGAGCAACTCAGCGCAATATTTGAAAAAGAATAGAAAGGAGTTCATAGCTACCGTTTTCTGTCCCAACCTCCCCGCTCCCAGCCTACTATTGATAGCTCAGAAATTTTTTTCATCTTCCCTGTAACTTTTATCTCACCCAGTTGTCTTGGGGTTGATTATGGTACTGGAAGAGTTTAAAACCCGCGTACTACCCGTTAAAAATAAGCTTTACCGCTTTGCCCTACGCTTTCTGAGTAATGAAGACGAAGCTCAGGATGTAGTGCAAGAGGTGCTTATTAAAGCGTGGAATAAACGGGAAGAACTTCACTTGTACCGCAGTGTAGAGGCCTGGTGTATGCAAGTAACCCGTAACCTCTCGCTGAATCGCTTAAAGTCTGGACATTACCGCGATACTGAAGAGCTTCCTGACGGTCAGCAGGCAAATCATGAACAATCGCCTTACGATCAAGCGGAGACTCAAGATGTATTGCAAACGATCGATCAATTGCTGCAACGTTTACCACCGGCTCAGCAACAGGTACTGCAACTACGCGACATGGAGGGCTACGCCTACCAGGAGATTGGCGAAATCCTGGAAATGCCCTTGGCGCAAGTGAAAGTTAACCTGTTTCGAGCCCGGAAAACGCTGCGCGAACAGCTAATAAAAATGGATGCTTATGGAATTGACCAACATTCGTGAACTCGTAGAAAAGTACTGGAGCGGCGAAACCTCGCTGGAAGAAGAAGCGCAACTACGCGACTACTTAAACCAAGAGGAAGCTCCAGCTGACTTAAAAAAAGAAGCTACTTTGTTTCGCTACTACCAGTCCAATACGCGTTTTCGCACGTTAGACGAAAAATTTGACGAGCAGCTAATGCAACGTATTGAACAAAAACCAGCGAAACAAGTGTGGCTAGTGTATCGCCCTTGGTTGCAAGGTGCGGCAGCGGCGGTCTTTGTCCTAGTAACCGGGCTGTTCTTAGTAACTAAATGGAATACTTCGGTTGATAACCCAACTGCTGAAACAACTGCGGTAATAGCAGAAGATACTTACGAAGACCCGAGGTTGGCCTATGAGCAAACCAAAGAAGCTTTACTGCTGGTATCCAGCTTAATGAACGAAGGAACCCAGCATATAGAAAAATTAGAAACTTTTAGCGAAGCCCAAGAAACGGTAAAAACACAAATCCCATGAAACGATTACTCATTATAACCATTGCCATGCAACTGTTTGCCATTGGCGTAAATGCTCAAGATAATATTTTAGCTCCCTTATTTGACAAGTTTGCTGACGATGAAGACTTCACCAAAGTCAGCATCACCAGCAAGATGTTCAGTCTCTTTACCGAGTTTGAACCGGAAGACCCTGAAACTAAAGAACTGACCGAAGCCATCAGTAAACTGAAAGGCTTGAAGATCCTAGCTTCCGACAGTATTGATAACGCCCGAAGCCACTTCAAAGATGCTACCGCTCAGGTACGTAAAAGTAACTTTGAAGAACTGATGTCGGTACGCGATGGCACCGACGACATGCTCTTCATGATTCAGGAAGAAGCAGGAAAAATCAGTGAACTAGTGATGCTGGTAGGCGGGAAGAATAAATTCATTGCCATGAGCCTCTACGGCGAGATTGACCTCAAACAAATTTCTAAAATTTCTAAAGGGATGAAGATTGATGGTATGAAGTACCTGGAGAATATTGACAACGATGGAGATGGTCAGGAATAAACAATTAGCCCTAAAGTTAGCCAGCGTATTCGTGCTGGCTTTCACTTGCTCCTTCGCTAGCCTGGCTCAAAGCCGAACCGTCAATAATTTCCTAGAAGAGCATTCGCCTAGCCAAGAGTTGTTTCTCTACCCTAGTACCCTACGGATGGTAAACCTGGAGAAGAACCCCGATTTCTACATGATGGTACGTGAAGTTGATAAGTTGCGAGTGCTGATGTATGATAAAAACGAGAACAGCTTCTCAACGCAAACTATCCGTACGTTAAGTCAGGATATTGAGAAAGAAGATTATCAAGAGTTGATGACTTTCCAAACAGGTGATCAGCAAGTCTACCTGTACTCGCTAGGTGATGATGATACTACCGAAGGTGTGGTTGGCCTGGTAGAAACTGATGACGCAATTATCCTGACTGACTTAGAGGGCTTTGTCAACCTAGCCGCGATGCTCAAACTGTTTCAGGGGGACTTTAACTTTGAAAATATTGCGAGCATTGTTGACATCGCTGCTCAGGTTCGGAAAGAAGTTGAAGAATAAGTTACTCATGTATTCAAGTGTTCATGTAAAGTGATAAACCTGAATACTGCTTAGCGACTACATGAACACTTGAACACCGTAATACCCAAACACATTAACACTTGAATACACCCATCCTTCACATACAAAACTTGCATAAGCATTTCGGTAAAGTTCACGCGGTGAATGACTTGTCGCTGGAAGTACTGCCAGGACAAGTCTTTGGTATTTTGGGACCGAACGGGAGCGGAAAGACCACCACTTTAGGAATTATCCTGGATGTGATTAAAAAGAAAAGTGGTGAATACCGCTGGTTTGGTGAGCCGCCCTCGGCGGAAAGCCGGAAGAAGATCGGAGCCATCCTAGAAACCCCAGTATTTTATCCGTACCTCTCCGCCGTAGACAATCTCAAAATTGTAGCCCTCATCAAAGGAGTAGACGAAAGCCGAATTGATTCGGTGCTGAAAACGGTAGACTTACACGAACGTAAGTTCGATGCTTTCAAGACCTACTCGCTCGGTATGAAGCAACGGTTAGCCATTGCCTCAGCCCTCCTGGCTGACCCGGAAGTGATGATTCTGGATGAGCCTACCAACGGTCTTGATCCGCAGGGCATCGCCGAAATTCGTCAGCTCATTATCCAGATTGCTCAGCAAGGGAAAACCATTATTCTGGCGAGCCATCTACTAGATGAAGTGCAGAAAGTTTGTTCTCACTTTGCCGTACTGAAGAAGGGTAAACTGATTTATTCGGGTAGCGTAGACGAGGCCCTGACTGGAACCGACACCGTAGAGATAGCGGCGGATGATATGGACTTGCTAGAAGAAACGATCAAGCAGTTTGCCTACACTCAGTCCGTTCGTCCTGAGAAACAGTTTTTACGAGTACGCTTGAAGAACAATCAGAGCAGCATCGACCTGAATCGATTTCTGGTAGAACAGGGGATTGTTGTTTCCCATCTGTCGCAACGCACCAATAGTCTGGAGCAGCAGTTCTTGCAAATTCTAGCGGCTGACTCGTCATCGGCTACTTCCGGTAATCACTCCTTCATCGATCAAAAAACCACCACTCATGCCTAGATTACTCGCTATTGAATGGATCAAGCTTAGAAGCTACCGCCCCTTCTGGATACTGATGATACTGTATTTTATGGTGCTCGGATTGGTGCTCAGTGGAGTGATGCTCTTCTTTGAGTATCTGGCGAGCCGAGGAGCCGAATTGAATGGAATAGATCCATCTATCATTCCTTTCTACGATTTTGCCGACATCTGGCAGAACATGACTTATCTGGCTACTTTCCTCAAAATTTTTCTAGGCTTTATTGTGGTTATTTCCATTACTAACGAGTACAGCTACAAAACCATCCGGCAGCACATAATTGACGGTCTTAACCGCTGGGAGTTTCTGGCTGGAAAACTTTCGGTTATTCTGGCTATTACGATAGTTAATACGTTGTTCGTCTTTGTCCTCGGGCTTATTCTGGGCTGGATTTATTCACCAGTACAAGGTATTGATATAGTATTTGAAAATGCCGGATTCTTACTAGCGTATCTTCTGGATGTATTTGCCTTTCTGACCTTCGCCCTGTTAGTAGGTTTACTGATTAAGCGAACCGGATTTACGATTGTACTACTGGCTCTTTATACCCTATTTATTGAACCTATCGGCGCGCTTGTTTTGTCAATAGAATTCAGCGAATATACCTTTCATCAGTACTTTCCCATCCGGGCAATCAACAATCTGATTCAGGTGCCTTTTGGCAAGTATATGTTCCAGGAAGTGCAAGACTACGTAGCCTTGGGCGATGTAGCACTGGTAATGATTTATGTTGGATTATTCATATTACTGAGCTTTCGTCTGCTGAAAGCCCGAGATATTAGTGGCTAAAAAAAGCCGTGCCCTTGAATCAGGGCACGGCAACCCCTCTATCTCAAACCCAAATTCAAATTATTTGCCTACTTGAACGGTGCGGTCGGCACCAGCCCGTCGTCCGTATTCAGAAAATATTAGTGTTACGGCATTTTTCAGAGTCTCTTCCCGGTTTTTCATCTCAGTTTCTAACACACTAGGCGCATAACCCTGCCAAACTAATTGCTTCTTCTCGCGGTCAATCAAATCAATAACAACATCGCCTTCTTTATCTTGGCTAATATTGTTATTGAATGAAGAGCCACCCCACCACCAGCCGTAGAAGCCCGGGTTGTAGTTTTGATTACCGCTAATTCGTTCTTCTACCATGATTTGTGGACTTACCAATAGATCAGGGTTTTCACTGGATAGCACATAACCACGTCCCTCCATTTCTCGCTGTACCGCTTCTTTCAGGCGCTTTTTTACTAATGTGTTATAGAACAAAGGCTCATTGCTGCTTACATTACTGTGTTCTTGCTGAAATTCATCAGCCCAGTAGAACGTAGTATAATTCTCAAACTCAGCGTCTCGGTCGTAGTCAGTCAGCACGGAGTAGGAAGCAGTACACTGTACCAGTAAAAAACTCACGGCGATGATTCCTGCTATTTTTATGGCTTTCATATTTATTTGGTTAAGTTGATAAAATAAGTTTAAACTTCTCAACACAGTAAGGGTATAGCTATTGCTACACGTGCTAGCACGCAGCAATTTTGTATTCCGAGAAAAGGTTGTTGGAAATAAATACTCTCTCGTAGAAGCCTATCCCACGCAGCGTTAAAAAGCTGATAACTATACTGTTACAACGAAAAAATTGTCAAAAAGTATTTGCGAGGGTATTAAAATTTGCAAAATCAAGAAGTGTGTGAGATAGGCTTTTACTCTTGAGAATACGGTAGCCTGTTTCAAACCTGAGCCTGTATTAGAAAGCTAACTTTTACTTTTAACAGATACTTCTGGCTTTTCAGGATAGCGAGGGTAATACACCATTTTTTTGTACGTTTTCAGTAGGGTTTGGGGCGAGAAACCGAGGCGGTACATCAAGAATACAATGCCGTTGGCAATATTTACCCATAGATAGTGATTGTCCTGGTATTTCCGGGCAGAAATCAGAGCCGCTTCTGGCATAACAATGAACTTTCCCGCCTGCCGTAAGCGACGGATGAAGTCAAAGTCTTCCATTACAATATAGTATTCATCGTATCCTCCCAATTGCTCGAAATGTTGGCGGGTTACAAATAAAGTCTGATCACCACCCCGGCAGGTTATCCGGTCGAAGCGAGAGAAAAAACCATTGATTTTTAGGAAAGGATGTTCATTCTCAAACAGACTTTGGTAGCAGCCACTAGTGTAACCGTGCTGTACGTAAAAATCAATATTGGCTAGGTAGCTGGCTGGAGGTAGCGTATCAGCATGAACAAAGTATAAAATCTCTCCCTGAGCTTGGCTGGCAGCATAATTCATCTGGGCGGCTCGGCCCTTTTGAGGTGAATGCAGCACCTTTGCTCCGGCAGCCTCAGCCTGAGCTACTGTATTATCAGGACTACCTCCGTCACAAACAATAATTTCTTCTAACAGCTCACTTTGGTGTTTGAGCAGATACGATACTAGCTCACCAACTTTTACTTCTTCTTCGTATGTCGGTATAATGACACTTATCTTCATAATCAGCCAACTATTCGGATAATATCCACTATTGTTAGTGCAATTAGAAAATCCGATTCTTTCAAAAGTACGTAAATAGTACCACCATTGGATTTCTCCGACTGGGTTTATAGACGACAAATACATGAAAATGCTCACTAATATTTTTCTCTTATTTTCTGCTTCTTTACTACTGATGTGTTCTTCAGCTAAAGAAAGTCAGCGGGCTTCGCACGACAAATCGTACCCTAATGTAGCCCTTTCCAAGGAGCTAGTACGGACAGCTCGGGAAGGAAAAGATGCTTCGGGAATTATGGATAAACTGGCTACTGTATCGGTAGAAGAACTATCGGCTGAATTAGATACGGATGAAGCTAAAAAAGCTTTTTGGATAAATGTGTACAATGCCTCAGTACAGCATATTCTCACCAAACAACCGGAGTTATTTGAAGACCGGGGTGCCTTTTTCAAAAAAGACCAAATTACAATAGCAGGCGAACTAATCAGTCTGGATAAAATTGAGCATGGTATTATCCGAGGCTCTAAAATAAAGTGGCTTCTGGGGTTGGTTTCCGACCCGTTTGCCGATAAATACGAGCGTACCTTCCGGACTGATAAAGCCGACGGACGTATTCATTTTGCCCTAAACTGCGGAGCGAAGAGTTGTCCCTACATTGCAGTGTACGATGCCATCTATATGGATGAGCAGCTAGATGAGATTGCCCATCAGTTTCTGAACCGCACCAGCATCTACGAACCAGAAAATGAAAAAGTGTATGTTACGTCACTGTTTAGCTGGTTCCGTGGCGATTTCGGGGGTAAAAGTGGTATTCGCGATTACCTTCGTAAATATGATGTGATTCCTCAAGAAGCCGATCCCTCTCTCTCTTTTGAGACCTACGATTGGACACTAGAACTCGGTAACTACACTGATTTGAGTGCAGGAAAGACGGTCAGTAAATAACGTAAACTATGGATTAGATTTTATCAATGGTGATTTACAAGTACTTGATTTTTAATACCTCACCCTCAAGCCGGGCGGCCCCGTCGCTTCGCTCAGATAGCAAACCTTCTCCCAAGAAGCGAAAAAACAGTTTTTAATCCATAGTCCGCGTTAAATAGCAATTACTGACTATCTTTCAAGTCTAGCATTACTCAATCGTAAGGAATCTTGCCCAGCACGTGAGTGACGGCTTCTAGGCGGGCTTTAGACTTTTGGTTGGCATCAATAATTAGCCAGGGAGCGTGAGCAGAGTTGGTCACTTCAAACATCTTCTTTTTGTACTTACTGTATTCATCCCACAGTTCTTGTGCTCTTCGGTCAACCGCCGTCATTTTCCAGCGCTTCATCGGGCTATTTTGTATGTCTTTAAACCGTTTGGCCTGCTCTGCCTTAGTAATGGAGAAATAAAATTTGATCAGGTGAGTATCGGATTGAATCAACATCTTTTCAAAATCGTTAACCTGCGACATGAAGATCTGATACTCCTGGTCTGTGCAAAAACCATTTACTGGCTCTACAATGGCGCGGTTGTACCAACTGCGGTCGAAGAACACAATCTCACCAGGCTTAGGTAGCTGATTAATGTATCGTTGAAAAAACCATTGCTTTCGTTCATCATCCGTAGGAATATTAAGGGCGACAATTCTAAAGTGCCGAGGGTTGATGTACTCGGTAATTCGCCTAATTGCCCCGCCTTTTCCGGCAGCGTCTCGCCCCTCAAAGACGATAACTACCTTTTTGTCATTCTCGATGACCCAGTTTTGTAGCTTTATCAACTTCTCTTGTTTCTTTTTAAGCTCATTTCGGTAGGCTGCTTCTTCCAGCGCTTTAGACAGATTGACCTTCTTACTCCTCATTAGGGCATATAGTCCTTCTTTAGAGTTTAAAAGAGCTACATCTTCTTCGGTTATTTCTAGTTTACTCATGGCTGGTTTCTATATTTCAACTTGAAAGGCACTTCGGTGGTAGCGTATGATGACATTGGGGTCAGGAAATAGAGGAATCTTTGAATCTCCTTTTCCTTTGTAGTCAAACTGGGATAGTAAATATCTCATGCTCTCTAGCCGAGCTCTTTTTTTACTGTTGGTCTTCACAATAATCCAAGGACTGAAATTAGTATGGGTCTTACTAAACATCTGCTCTTTGTAGTAAGTATAATCATCCCATAGTTCTTGTCCTTTCATATCTACCGGACTGAATTTCCATCGCTTTAAGGGATTATTCAAGCGATCATCAAACCGTTTCTTCTGTTCGTCTTTAGTAATGGAAAACCAGAATTTTATGATCTTCAGGTTATCTTCGTAGAGTAGATGTTCAAATTCTGGCACCTGCTCCATAAATTTCTCATACTGTTCTTTGGTGCAAAATCCCATCACGGGTTCTACCACCGCCCGATTATACCAACTCCTATCGAAAAAGACAATCTCACCCGGATTAGGCAATTCTTTGATATATCGTCGGAAGTACCATTGACCTCTTTCAACTTCAGTAGGTTTGGTTAGGGCAACTACTCGGGAGGTACGAGGGTTGAGATGCTCTTTGAACCGTTTTATGGATCCCCCTTTTCCAGCAGCATCCCGCCCTTCAAATATTACGGCTACCCTCATTTTATGCTGGGCAATCCACTTCTGAAGATTCACTATTTCGGATTGTAGCTTCGCGAGTTCGGCTTCATATCGTAGTTTCTTCAGGGTTTTATCAATGGGAATGTTTTCTTTTTTGGCAATGGCAATAAGATCGTCTCGGGTCTCTGCCTCTAGTAGGTGTTCCGCTTTAAAATTCATAGGTTAGTTTTATATTGCTTACTATCAACGATTCTTTGTTTGGTTCGTCCCAAAGAGTAGGTGTTATACGCGATGTTGTATACCGCGTTTTATCTTCCCTTCTTTCTTAATCTGCCCGCCAAACCAAATTCCAACTAGCAACGCTGGTATTAGTCCGAATAATGTTACCCAATACATTGGTTTAAATATATAATCGAAGAATGGGTCATCATTTGTGCCAATATTGTCTATACCCTCCTGAATAAATCCTGTCCAACTTGCTAAGAATGCTGTTGTGAGTATGACTGCTAAAGCAATCAAAAAACCAGTTAGAATGTAATTCCAGTTTTTTATTAGAATTAATTTTCCAGCAAGTTGTCCATAAAAATGACCACATATGAACATGATAATTACTCCGACCAGGATATTTACCCAATAATCAAAATCTGTGAACAAAAAAAATGCTTTAATGAACCCTACATCATAGGAAATTACCAAAGTCATGATTAACTGAGCGATTAAAACTCCAAGCCCAACCGAAATCAAGCCTCTTCTGCTTCCTATTCTTTTTGCTTCAGCTAAAGTCATTTACTCTCTATCTGGTTCAGGTGATGACCTTCTTCACATAGCATACAACCACTAGACTGCAATATAGTAATTACTTATTAGTGATTTGAGAAGGTAGTTTTGCTTACGGTTAATCCTTACTTTGACTTTCCTGAGCCTTTTGCATATGTCTAAAAAGCTTCTCCAATGGTCAAATAATAGCCACTCGTTCCTTGACCGAAACCAGCGTCAAAGCGGATGTTTATCCCCTTCTCGGGATCTAACGTAAAGCGCAATCCGGCTCCGCCCGCTAGCAGAAAGTCATTCAGGGAAAAATCAGCGATTTGGGGAGCTACTCCACCGTAGCCAAGGAATGCTACTGCCCCAATGCGCCAAAATAGTGGACTGCGGTAGGCAACTTGCCCTAATAGTAAATTCTTATCGCGGAAGCGGCCTTCAAAGTAACCGCGAAGTTTACGGCTACCGCCAAGCATTGCCAGTAGATGAAAAGGCGGCTCGCCGCGTTGAAATACTCCATAGCCGTTTAAAGCTACTACATGATTCCAGGCAGTGGTAAAATAAGTACTGGCATCTACGGTGAAAGTAGTGTAGTTGAAATCACTACCCGTCCAGGAATTATCGTGCTGAAGGGACGATTCCACGTACCAACCTCGTTCTGGAAAGAATACGTTATTGCGGGAGTCGTAAATAGCTATTATGCCCGGACTGGAATTAAGCCCACCTCGGTTGCCCGTAATATTTTCGTTAGCCAGTAAGCCATCGGGAGCCACCTCCGTTATCTTATAATTTTCAAACCAGTATCGCAGCCCAATAAATAAATTAGATCGTACTCGCCGTAGCCAATTGAGGCGAATACGAGGAAAATCTACTTCATAAAACTCTTGGGCTTCCAGCAGAGCCGGGTTGCCGATACCGTAAAACTGATATACGTACCGATAGTAACCTATCTCCCCGTAGCTGAAGTAACGGTTCTGATCCCAGCGAATCTGGAATGGTGCATACAACAGCAATTGCTCTTGCAAAGTGTATACTGCAACGGCCTGAATCTGAGAGTCAGCGGTATCACCGGGAATCCGAAAGGCGTAGATTCCCGCTGCTCCAAAACCCCAACTAGTTTCAGGGGCGAAGAATGCCACGGGTAATCCGAATATGCGGTTTTTGAGACTTTCTTGATTAGTTGAGTCAGTAGACTGAGCTGAGGCAGTACTTCCTAAGATTACTCCCATACTCAGATATACAGCAACCAAAGCTATTCTCAATTTCGCATCCGTTTGAAAAAAGATTGTATTAATTCGCGGCATTCTACTTCTAAAACTCCCGAAGTAACGAATGTTTTTTTGTGAGGAATGTCTTGGTGATAGCAAGTGTAGCCTTTTCTCTCGTCGGATGCACCGTAAACCAACCCACCAAGTTGCGACCAGTGGATAGCCCCAGCGCACATCACGCAGGGTTCCAGCGTGACAAAAAGGGTGCATTCGGGCAGATACTTCGCACCAAAATAGTCAAATGCAGCCGTAAGGGCGAGCATTTCTGCGTGAGCAGTAGGGTCGTTTAGCCGTTCGGTTTGGTTGTAGGCTCGGGCAATAATTCGGTGATTAGCTACCACAATAGCACCCACGGGAATTTCACCTTCTTCGTAGGCCTGCTCTGCCAGTTGCAGGGCTTGCTGCATATATTCTTCGTGGCTACGTTCGCCTAACAAGTTCTTAAAATTAATGAGTTATTCTTTAGCCAAATTGGTAATCAGCGCTACCCAGTTACCCTCTTCGGGTGGACTTAGGGAAACCTTTTTGCCTGTATCTACCTCAGTAGTTTCTTGCCATTCAGAAGTCAATACATTTAACCAGCGAATAGTGCCCGGAGCTTTCATCTCGCTCAGATCAAGTATAACCGCTCCTTTCGATGGGAAATAAACCGCGTATGCTTCCTGGGCAATTGCTCTGACATAGGCTTCGTTTTCGTCTCGCTCATCTATTAATTGCATAGCAGGTACTGCTGAGAAATGATTGTAAGCATCCGTCAGCATTCGCATACTCTTAATAACTGACTGAGCGGTATCACTCAGTCCTAAACCCGATTCGGGGCGATGAAATCGGGTGGAAGCAGCACCCAGTAATATATTCCGCACAAACCGCTCAATAGCATCCTGATTATTGTGCCCGAATTTATTACCGTCAGCCCCGTATACTTTTATGTTGTTCACCGGGCGGGGCTGTTCTGACTGATGGATGCGCTGAATCTGGCGTAAACCATTGTCCCAGTGAAGCTGGCCTTTGTTATGATTGTTTTGCGAAATATCGACGAAAGCGTAGGTTTCAGGATGATCGATAGTAGAACGATGGGCCACATGATCCAAATCCCAAGGATCCCACATCTCGGTGGTGTATACTGTTTTATTGTACTGTTCTTGAGCCACACTTTTGATGTATTCTGACCAAAACGCTCCCCAATCAGCCGTCACTGACGTTTCGTTATCCATGCAATAGAGTATGTGATCGTATGCTAACGAATAGCTCAATAGTTTATCAACATAGGCCTGCTGATATTCTAACACTTTGAACAGACTCATTTGAGAAGGTACCGAACGAAAGAAATTGTTCTCGGTATAGATTGGGTGAGTAGCTACTATGGTATCTAACTTAGATCGTTGAACGTCGTAGTTTACATTATTTTTAGGGTTAAATGGATTTACTTCCCAGTTATCACGGTAAAAATCAAAAGTAGCCCAAACCTCAATTTGTACTACAATATTTCGTTCGGCAGTTTCCTTTAAAAAATGTTCAAAGCGATTCCAATACTCATCGTTCCAATCGCCTAGATTATACCTCTCGTCTTCATTCTTAGCAAATGCCCACTCGTTACCCTCATCGCGACTCGACATGGTACAGCGAACGTAATTGCCTTCTACCGCTTGCAGTTGGTCTAAATGTTCAGCTAACCCATCGATCTGAAACAAGTTATCTTCCACCGAGCCTCCCAACAGTAAAGTGGGTTTCTCATTGTAAGCCCAAAACTGTGGGTGTTCTGAACTGATTGATATACCGGGCAGACTCGATTGAGCAAAAGTGGTCAGTGGAATTAAAAGGCTGACTATCAGGATAATTTGTCGCATCAGGCTGATGAATAGGTTCTCTACTCTTGAAGATAAGAAAATTTAAGTGAAGCAAATGACAAACTCAGTATTGAAAAAATCTATATTTTCCCTATTCTTGGCATTAAGTCGTAATAATTTATTGAGTAATATTTTAACAGGCCTGAGAGTGGCTTGCAATAGGAGTAAGTAACTACTCAACGAAAGATTCATAAGGCTGTATGAAGCTTAAACACATTTACCTGCTAGCTGCTGTACTGGGTACGGTGCTACCTTACTATCATCTGATTCAATTTATCGCCGAAAAAGGTGGGAGCTTCCCAGTATTCATAGACCACCTCTTTACAAACTCAGCGGCTACTATGGGCGCAATTGATCTAATCATATCTGGTTTGGTGTTTTGTGTATTCGTGTATTTTGAAGGAAGGCGACTTGCCATTTCCAATCGTTGGCTTTACATGCTAATTTATCTGGTTATCGGCTTATCGGCGGCTCTTCCGTTATTCCTGTATGTTCGTCAGGGTAAATTATCAGGTCATCCAGTTAGCGAGGTAGCTGGGTAAGAAAATCGAAAACATAGCAAAAGTGAAACCACCTGTGATAGTAACAATCATAGAAATCTATTTGCCGTTTCACTGTCTGTCTTTGGCTTGACCAGAGGGTAGCCCCGTGGGTTTGTATGCTCTCCGAAAACCGCTCCTTCCTCTTTCTCTACAGATGCAAATGAATAATTCTTTGAAGCCGTATCTACCAATTTGATCTTGGATAGAGGTGGGTTGTACCTTGGCAAAGGGGACTATCCATAGTACCATAGCTTACTTGATCATAGCTCGATATGCGGGTTTATATTCTAGGTGAATTTTATCTACATTTGAATCAGCGATAACATTGGCTGTATGAAAGTACGCATTCTTTACGTAATTGGTCTGCATATTCTGCTCTCAGGAATATACTCAGAGGGCTTCGCTCAAGACAAGATTACGTTCAATCAACACATTGCTCCTATTGTTCATACCAACTGTACACCCTGCCACCGCCCTGGCGAAGCAGGCCCCTTCTCCCTTATCACCTACGAAGATGTTGCCAAACGGGCTGAATTCATCAAAAAGGTTACTCAAAGCCGTTACATGCCCCCTTGGCATGCCGATCCTGAATTTAGCCACTTTCTGAATGAAAGGCGCCTTACCCAACAAGAGATTAATCTTATTACCCTGTGGGTTGACCAAGGTGCCCAAGAAGGTAAAAAAAAGCACCGTCCCAAACTTCCCACCTACGAATCTGGAAGCCACTTAAGAGCAAAACCCGATTTGGTTTTGACTATGAATCAACCTTTTCAAATTCCCGACACAGGTACGGAGGAGTTCCGGTTTTTCAACATACCTACTGAACTTCCTGAAGATAAATGGATCAAAGCTATTGAGTTTCGCCCAGGGAATCGGCGCTACGTACACCATAGCCGTATTATGGTAGATACCACCAATGCTATTCGGGGCATTGATGGATTATCGGAAACCGATCCTCGGGTGTATGAATTCCAGGAAACACCGCTTGTTGATGAATTTATGTACGGTTGGGTGCCGGGTAATTTTCCCATTTATTATCCAAAAGGAACTGCCCGCAAATTATTCAAAAACAGCGATTTAATCGTAAACATTCATTATGCTCCTTCTTCGCTTAAAGCGGAAGACCAATCTAGTATTCTCTTTTATTTTACCGATGAACCGATTGAGCAAGAAGTAAAAACGCTGGGGTTGGTAGAACGGAATATTAGTAATTTACCTTTTTTGATTCCGGCCAATGGGAAGAAAACTTTTTATTTACGATCCAAGGTACTCGAGGCACCCATAGATATAATTTCTGTATTGCCCCATATGCACTTTTTGGGCAAGAGTTTCCGTTCGTTTGCTATTGCTCCTGGAGGTGAGGTAATTCCTTTGGTTAAGATCAACAACTGGGATTTTAACTGGCAAACCACTTATCTGTACGAAGAATTACTTCGCATACCGAAAGGGTCAGTAATATACGCCGAAGCCACTTACGACAATACCGAAGAGAACCCAGCTAATCCAAATTATCCTCCCAAAGATGTAACTTACGGTTGGAATACTACCGATGAAATGTGCAATCTAATTATCTACTATGTAGATGCCAGTGAAGAAGAGCAAGCGGCCTCTCGGAAAATCTGGGAATAAAGAAACCCGTATCATTTGATACGGGTTTGAAAATTAGATTAGAATCTTTTTCCTACTATTTTATCGGGATGTCCAACTCACAAAATTCTCCTTCAAAACTAAATCCACCACAATAGTCACTACTAGGTCTCCCAACATTCAGGATTGTTCCTGTTTGGTTTGCATCTATACGATACTCGTACGTAATCTCAAAGGCATCACCAGGTGCTATATCCGCTGCACTAGAGATTTCAGGGAAAATACCTGCCAATTGCTGGGCTGAAATATTTACTGTTACCGGCGCATCATTGAGTTCCGGACCAAAGGATAGCAATGTTTGGGGATCTCCCAAAGAGCCACCACTCGGTTGATATTGGATCAACAACTGACCGTCTACTAAGGCAGAGGTTTCGCCACTACGACCAGTGAAATACTGGTGACCGTCGGCTGCACCGTCAAAATCCTCAGCCGCTAAGATAAAGTCATAGGTATCGTTACCTGCGGTTATATCTAATGAGTCTGCTTCTTCTGCTTTAGCATTGGTGCCATCAGCAGTTTTGGCTAGTAAAATCACCGGCACATAGAAATCAGGACGGCGAATGGTCTCTTCATCTTCGCATCCGAGAAGACCAGCAGCTAAAAAAACTGCCAGCAGCGAATAAATTTTATATATTTTTAACATGATCTTTCTAAAATTTAATAGGTGTCTGATTTCCATTAATTACCATCAAAACGAGTTGGATAAGCCTGAGTATCCCAAAATACTGGGGTAGATTCCCAAGGCGTTTCGGATTGTCGAATTGCATTAGGATTGGTGTTCAGCTCGTCTTGTGGATAAGGTAATCTTCTTGGATAGGTATTCACTGGGATAATCGCCATTGAATTAGGTGCAATATCAGCAGTTAATGCTACAGGCAACTTGGTTCTACGAAGCAAGTTATACGCCTCTACCGGATTACCGAATAGTGAAATTTGAAATTGCGCCGCCCATATATCTTCTGCACTGGCTAACAAGGGGCGACTTGTGTCAGGGGTCTGAAACTGAGCAATGACAGTATTCACATACTCATCTACCTCAGCCTGAGTAGGTTCAAAAGTGGGATCTGTACTTACACCAGCAGTAGCAGGAAACGCCAGCACTTTACTTATGTGGGAAGCCACTGCCTCTCTAAGATGATCTTCAGCAGTACTTCCTGTATTGGCACCGTACAACAAGTTCGCTTCAGCCAACCAGAAATTAACCATTGAATAGGTAAGCAAAGGTACAACCCCTGCTCCGGTACCATCGGACTGAGCTACTGTCTTTGCACTATTATCGTCGAATAATCCACCGGCAGGGTACACTCCAAAGGTAGTGCGCGCCCCACCATCGTTAGGAATACCGGTTCCATCACCATGATCACGTCCTATGTAGCCATTACCTTGGTAGCCGTAGGCGCACACCGTTTGCCAGGTTGTTCCATCCTCGTAACGGGCACCGTAACCAAAACAAGGGAAGTCGTCAGGTACAATGGCATTGGTAGACGTAGGATCGAAATCCGTGAGCTGGCGATAGAAGTAGTATCGCAAGCGAGGATCCTGAACCCCAAAGCTCTCACCATTAGCAGTACGTTCCCCGATCATCCGCGACATTAAGCTATTACTCATGTAATAGGTTTTGGTAGCCACGTAGTGTACCTGATGCCATCTATGACGGGTTTCAGGGGCTAAGGTGTTACCATACAAGAACTCGAAATCTTCAGCGTTACTAGAAATCAGGTTACCTCCATTAGCTAGAGCCTCAATTTGGCTTACCGCACTGGCATCACCGGCGTTAGCCAGGTTGATAAACATTTTCAACTTCAGGGTATTACCCATTTTAATCCAGTTGTCAACGTCACCACCGTAGATCGCATCAGAACTCGGTACTGGATCGCCCTCGGCCAGACCACCCAATTCAGCTAATGCTTCATCAATTAAAGCTAGAATCTTAGGGTAAACAGTAGCACCATCTTCCCACATGGGTTGAGCAAACTCCCCATTTACCGCTTCATCAAATGGGGCGGCTCCCCAGATATCAATAATAGTAGCAAACACATACGCTTTCTGTAACTTAGCAATTGCCCCGTGGGCTACTAAACCAGCTTCGGGTGCCGAAGCAATGATTTGCTCCAAGTTCACTAAAGCCAGAGTAAAAAACTCATCCCAGGCGTTGTCGAAGGTCCCCCCAGTAAAGTTGTACTGACTATCAGTAGATTCGTAAACCTGTCCGAGCGTACCAAGGTCTCCCAAACGGGTATTATGAACAATAACAGTGGAGTAAGCCACTTGAGCCGTAGGAAAGAGTAATTCAAGATCTGGATTTACTGGTTCATTGGGATTATCGTTGATATCCAGGAATTCATCGCTACAAGCACTTAGTATTAACAGTATGGCTACACTCATAGCCATCATTGTTTTGAATATATTTTTATGTATCATCTTTATCGTCTAAGTTAGCGTTAGAAAGTAAGTGATATGTTTACACCATATCGGCGGGTAGTAGGAACGCCCATTAGTTCCAGACCTTGGCTCGGTCCATTCTGTACGCCCAGACCACTAACTTCAGGATCCATGTTTAAAGCACTAGGAAAGTTAGGGGCATTAAACCATAGGTTACGACCCGAGAAGGTGATATTAGCTGAACCAAAAGGGAGCTTATCTAGTAAACTAGCCGGCAAGGTATAACCTAATGTTACTTCTCTCAAGCGTATGGTGGTTCTATCGTAAACCGAATGCCAGTCAACACCACCGGCTGCCCAACCATCGAAGAATACGAAGTCGTTCCGAGGGATAATTACATTAGTGGGCTGAAGATTACCATTTTCATCTAAGGTAGGGCCACTTTGCGTTCCTATGAAACCCGTTGCCGCAATTACCGGAGTTCGGTCAGTTACCAACTCATCATTCAATACCCCTCGACTCAACATTTGATCCGCTGAATGAGAGTACATGTCTCCACCATGCTGATAGTCTACCAAAGCAGTAATGGTAATACCTTTAAAACTGATTGTATTGGTTACACCCACCAGAAAGTCAGGGTTAGGATCCCCGATGATCTGCAAATCAGGGTTCTCTAGCGCTTTCCCGCTATTGGCATTCACCAAAGGAACCCCTACATTGCCTACTTCCCCGGTTTCCTCGTTGTAACGAAGCCAGTCTTGACTAAGGATCTGACCCGCAGGAAAGCCAGGACGGTGCACAATGGATAATTCTGCGAAACCATCCACAACCACTTGTTCAAGATCTCCAAGGTCCAATACCTCGTTACGGTTACGGGTAAAGGCCGTGTAGATATTCCACCTAAAGCCATTCGGTAGGTTGACTGGGGTAAGGTCTAATCCAATTTCAACCCCGCGGTTTTGAACTTCACCTAAGTTGGTTACCCTAGTGCCAAATCCGGTTGAATTGGGAACGTCAATAGCAACAATCTGATCAGTAGAACGACGATCATAATACGTGAAGTCTAATCCAATTCTGCCATCGAGGAATCTCATCTCAGTACCCGCTTCATATTCAGTCGTGAATTCTGGACTTAGCTCGGGGTTCGCCTGACGGCGGTTGGCATTTACTCCATTAAATGATCCATTACCATTCGTAAAAGGGAACTGAGCATTCAAATCTTGGAACCCTACGTTATCATTAATTACAAAAGTATTTTGGGTTAGGTAGGGAGTAGCCTCATTACCTACCCTAGAAATACCACCCCGAACCTTAAAGTAATTCCAGAAGTTAGGCAGATTAAACGCCTCACTGGGCACGAAGGAAAAACTACCGCCCGGATAAAAATAACTTCTTTCATCGGTAGGTAAAGTAGAAGACCAGTCGTTACGGGCTACTGCGTTCACGAAAAGGTAGTCCCGATAAGAAAAGGATAGATCAGCAAACACCGCCTGAAAGCGTTGTTGCTCGAACAAATCCCGTCGCATTACCTGGCTACCGGTATTCACTATATTGGTAATAGAACGGTCGATAACACCAGTACCAATAATGGTTTGTTGCTCAAAGGTACGCTGGTTCACATTATGACCAACAATAGCCCTTAGATTAATATCATCATTAATATTCTTGTCGAAAGTAATTAATAAGTTTCCATCCAGTTCCTCGCGGAAGATGTCATCTACCGTATACTGACCAGCCGGGATATTCTCACCATTGGCCGGAACCAAAGAGGAACGACGGTCGGTGTAGGTATTGAAACCAGCCTGATACGAAACGGTTAACCAATCAGTAATATCATAGCCAACTTGAGCCTTACCAAACGCCCGGCTAACTTCGCTGTTGATAGGGGCAAACTCTGATACCCAATACGGATTATCAAAACCATTTCGGTAGTATATACTACCACCAGTACGAGGGTTCACATAAGGGTTATTCGTTAAGTCGTAAGTGGGACTTAACAAATAGAGCATACTAATTAGAGACGAACCAGCAGCAGCTCCAGTGATAATCTCAGCCCCTTGTTGGGCGGTACGCTGATTAGTTTCGACGTAGGTTACACTACCATTAACGAAAATGCCATTATCGAGCTGGGCACGACCACCAAAACTCACGCTAGTACGATCCAATTCAGAGAATGGAATAATACCTTCATTATCGGTTCGGGAAAGACCTGCGGTAAGTGAAGTTTTTTCTCCCCCAGCATTAACGGTTACCGAATTTTCAAAAAGGACACCGTCTTGCCAGAAATTTTCCCAATTGTCGGTATTAGGAAGAACCTGGGTAGGAGCCTCCGAGATCTGCGGATAAATATCAGCCGCAAATAAATCGGGGCGATTGGGGTTGTTATACTTTCTGAGGGGAGGAGCGACGCTAAAGTCCTCTCCTTTGTCATTTACCCCAGCATTAAGCCAACGGTTTACATCGTCATAGCGAGGTCCCCAAGTACCAAAGAATCCATTGTTAAATACGAAGTTATTACTACCGAAGGTAGCCCCTTGAGTCCATTCGCCCTGGTATTCAGGATTCATTGCAACTTGCTCTACCGAAACACCGCTACTTACCGTTACTTCAAAGCCTTTCTTGCTTCCTGCCTTCCCTGCCTTAGTCGTAATTACAATGACCCCATTGGCAGCGCGGGAACCGTACAGAGCTGCAGCAGATGCACCTTTCAATACAGTAATGGACTCTATAAGGTTAGGATCTAAGTCAAGCGCTCTGTTCGACTGAGGATTACCCTGCCGAAAATCATCGTTAGAACGATTGCTAGAGTTATCAAAAGGAACCCCATCCACTACAAAAAGTGGCTGGTTATTTCCTAATAATGAAGAGTTACCTCGGATGGTAATGTTGGTTGCTGAACCAACACCCCCTCCCGAGCCTGAAATGTTTACCCCTGGAATTTTACCAGTCAGACCACGAACTGCATCGGGCTCAGAGATTTGTTGAATGGCTTCGCCTTCTACATCGGAAACAGCGTAGCCCAGTGCTTTTTTCTCACGCTCAATACCAATAGCGGTTACTACCACTTCCGATAATTGGCGAGTATCGGCTGCCATTTCTACGTTGATAATAGAACGACCATTAATCTCCACTTCCTGGGCCTCTAACCCAATAAAGCTAAAGGACAGTATTTCGGCATCTTCGGGTACGTTCAGCCGATAGTTACCATCAATATCGGTAACTGTTCCTTGACTGGTTCCTTTCACGATGACGTTTACTCCGGGTAAAGTACTACCATCTTCTGCCGATGTTACTTTACCAGAAATAGAACTGTCCTGTGCCCATACTTGGACTGATAGTAGGAGTGTCAGGATAAAAATTCCTATTCCCTTCACGAGGGATAACGGATGGCCTGACGAGGTGAGTTGTGTAGAATTGTACCTCATAGTTTCACGTTTTAGTTTAGTTTAACATATCACACATAAAGTCTTATTGAACTATTTCCTTATTTCAAGTTAGCTATTGCCCATCTGGCAATAGGTTTCTACTTGCTGAAAGTAGTGTTTATATTTTCGCTTCTTTAACAGAACAGCAAAAATATATCTTTGATTTTAAAAAGTAATTTATTTACCTATAATAATTCTGAAAACACAAGATTTTGTTATAAAAACTTGTATAATAATGTAGAATAGCCACAGTATATTTTTGCAAATACGCGGATTTCGCTATAAAATTTCTTTGATTCTACACGAAATATTACTCATATTTGGATAAATAACCTTCAATGATACGTTTATTGTAAAAATACAAAAAGTAAAAATTCAAAAATTTGCGTTTTGTCGATTCAATTTTAAATTTTGCCTTATAAAAGGCAGATTTTATCAAGTTTATTACAGAATAGAACCTATTGTATAAAATAGAAAACCCGCTCATTGAGCGGGTTTTCTATTATGTGAAATAATACACAGTTGCTAGCTATAAATTTATAGCTAGCAAATAGCGGTGCTTACTTTTTATTCCCAAGTAATACTTCGGGTAACTGCCGAAGCGGAAGTATTAGGGCGACCTACTTGCAAACCGTTGTCTACTCCAGTTAAAGTAAAGGTAGCTGTACCTGCTGTCGCAGGAAGAATAAGATCAACAATAACGTCTAATTCGCCATTAGGGATAGTAGCTGTACCACTTTGGGTGATTCCTCCCGTAACCTCATAATTTACATTAATGTCAGTATATAGATTTTCCCGAACTTCTATCTCTATGGATACAGTATCAGTTGGGGCAGCTTCAATAGCACCGCCACTGGATAGTTGTACAAACTGCACTTGAGAATCGGAGAAGTCCAAACGATCATCTTCAAACTCTTCGCAACTACTAAAAGCAAATATCGTAGTTACGGCTAGTATCAAATATATTTTTATCAATTTCATCAGCTATTCAATTTTTATCTATTAAACCACATTTTCTCGTCTAAAGGCTTATCAACTGGAGAATTATCGTTAGCCGCTGCTTCGTCTGGAGCAAATTGAAATCTCTGGAATAAACCAGTAGTTTGTGCTCCTTCCGGTAACTCCAGGGCAGGCATCTCGGTTCGTCGCCAGGTAGTCCAGCCTTCCAACGGACGAACAATTTGGTCAATCCAGGTCATTTCAGAAATCACTTCAACGGCATTAGCATCGGTTAGTGGTGGAATAGTAGCCAGGAAAGCATCAGTTGCCTCAGCACTCAACCCTCGGTAGGCCATAGCAGCTTGAGTAGCTGCGCGGAAGCGAGCGTCAGCTTCAGCAACTCCTCCCGGAGCTAATCCGCGAGCAATGGCTTCTGCCTCTAAGTACAATTGTTCCTGATAAGAAAATAGTACATCAGGAGAGTTAGGACGTACTAATTCAAAAGTACCATCTTGACCAACCGGGGCAGTACTAAGCACCCAAGCTTCATCAGCAGGAATATTGCCTCCGGGAGGCGCGCCCACAACTTCGCCGTTAGGATCTACGTCACCACCTGGGTAAGGCTGAAAGTACATACCTAAGCGGGGGTCGTTATACTTCTTCATTACATTAACCATTGCTTCGCTGGCAAAGTAGAAGAAGTTCTGCGCTCCCGCAAAAGCGTTGAGGGTTTCCCAGAAAGGATTGCGGTTGCCCGACTCGCTGAAGAACGGAAATTCAGCATTATCAGCCGCTGAAGAAATCATATCACCCTCTTGGATTAGGGCAGCAATATCTCCGGCTTTAGATGGGTCAGCGTCTACCATAATCATTAACGTGCGTAGCTTTAATGATTTGGCAAACTTGCGCCAGTTATCCATATCTCCACCAAAGATCAAGTCATTGTTGGTGATTGCTAGAGGGCTTTCAGGATCAATTTGAGCCAGAGCCTCATCTAATAGACCAATAACACCATTGAGTACTTGCTCCTGAGGATCGAAGGCAGGATCAGGTGATCGTAGCTCTAAGGTCTCAAAGTCTATATCTACCGCTTCTGTGAACGGTACGTCTTCCCAGATTAGAGAACTGGACAAGAACGTTAACGCTCGAAATATCTTACACTGAGCTGCGGCATTGTTATTTACTGGATCAGAACTTTCAGCACCTTGAATAGCCAAGGTGAGGTTTTTCTGAACTTCTCGATAGTGGGTTCGCCAAGTATTTCCGTTAGAAAAAATACTGATAATGTAACGCTCAGGACGGGTAAATACCCCGGCACCTAAATTTCCACCACCTGACCATAGCTGAGAGGCAGTAGCCCCAGTAGGACCAAAGTCAATTACCCGGTTGGTAGAGTACTGATTCAGCGCACCGGTAAATAATAAAGGTGGCTCGGCACTGGTAGCTCGGTTAGGGTCTTGGTTTACATCCAAGAAATCACTCTCGCAAGATGATGCCAACCATAACACCGAAGCTAAAAGTATGTATTTCGTTTTATGTAGTAAATTCATAGTTATCATTATTTTTTGCTGCACAATTCTTAGAAACCAAGTTGTACGTTAAATCCAATGCTTCGAGAAGAAGGTACACTGTTAAACTCTACTCCCTCACCAATTAAGCTAGTACCAAAGAAGTTGGTTTCTGGATCAATGTGAGGAACTGCACTATCAATTAACCAAAGGTTACGCCCTTCAATCCCAATGGCAATCTTCTTAAAGAAAGAGTTTCCGATTAGCGATTGAGGCAGTGAGTAGCTCAGAACAACTTCCCGTAGCTTCACATAAGTAGCATCGAAGATGTTACTTTCTATGATGCTGGCTCCAGAGTAAGTTCCCCAGAAATCCTGCATAGACCGCACCGGCACATCATTCGGACGGAAAGAACCGTCTTCATTCTCAATCACTCCTTGGTCAATGAAAATCTGTCCACGATTAGCCAAAGTCTCTTGCGCTAAACCATCCGAGCGTAGCGTTTGAACCGTGTTAGACCACAGCACGCCACCTTGGCGCATATCAATCAGGAAGCTTAGATTAATACCTTTGTAGCTAAAGCTATTCTGGATTCCTAATAAGTAATCTGGGAAAATACTTCCAAAACGCTGGCGGTCGCCTACTTGACGTTCACCGGTAGTTTCGTTGATGATCAGTTCTCCAGCGTCGTTTCGTAACCAGCCCGCACCGTATAGTCCAAAGTCTTCACCAGGTTCAGCTCTAACTGAAAGCCCGCTAAATCCACTGGTTAGGGCTAACTCATCCAAACCAGGGGCTAGTTGTTCTACTGACTGACGGTTACGAGTGAAGTTAAAGATCATATCCCAATTGAAGTTGGCAGTTTGAACTGGAGTAACACTTAATAAAGCCTCTATTCCTCGGTTTCTAACCTCACCAATGTTGGTACGAACGGCCTCAAATCCTGTAGACTGAGGAATGGCTACCGAAATAATCTGATCCGAAGTCAGCGTATTATAATACGTGAAATCAATGCCTACTCTTCCGTCAAAGAGTTGTAGCTCAGTACCGATCTCAAAAGTGCTCTGATTTTGTGGTAAAAGAGAGTTTCCGGGAGGGATGGTATTAGTAGCAGCAAACGCTAACTGCCCACCGTGGGGATAGGTATTGTCAGCTACAAATTGCGTAAATAAATCTGGCTCGGGAGTGTAGGTAAAGGCTAGTTGATAAGGATTCTCGTCGCTACCTACATTGGCCCAACTAGCTCGCAATTTACCGTATGATAGTATGTTATTACTAATGCCCAATGCATCGGTAAAGATAAATGAGGTACTTACCCCAGGGTAAAAGAATGAATTGTTTTCTTCCGGCAGGGTCGAGCTCCAGTCGTTTCGGGCGGTAAAGTTTACGAAGAAGAAATTATCGTAATCAAACTGGATATCAGTGTACACCCCGTACAGACGGCGGATGTTAGAGAAGTTTTCAGGAGTAGTTGCATTGGCGTTCGGATAAACATAAAGGTTATCAGCACTCAAGTCGCTCGCCCGCACCCGGGTACGCTCATTAATAATTTGGTTTACGTTCCACCCTACTAAACCGCGGAAACCAATTTTGCTAGTAACGTCTTTGGTAACGGTAGCAATTACATCAGAGTTAACTTGTCGTTGGAAGATAGTTCGGTCATCAAACTCACCATTTAGGCGGTTAAGAGTTCCTTTTCGGATGATAGACCGTCGGGTCTCATCGAAAAAGTCAGTACCAATTCTTCCCATAATATTCAACCAGTCAGTAGGATCATAATCCAACTGAACGTTTCCGTACATTCGCTCTACCCGGTTATTTAGGGGGTTATTCTGAACTACCCAGAAAGGGTTATTTGATGTATTATTTCCGTTAACGCCAATGGCACCTCCGTTTTCATCGATCACATTGTTACGCAACAGCTCAGTATCTAAGGTACGAGGCAAGCCATTTACCTGGCTCACTACAAGGTTGGGGTCATTACTTCCCTGGCGAGGTCGCCCGATACCTTCGGTTCGCACGTAGTTTATAGATGCTCGGGCTTTTACTTTGTCAGTTAACTGAGCCCCGGTATTAATAGAGACTGTATTCCGATTTAGTTCGTTTCCAGGAATAATTCCCTTCTGATTCAGGTTGGTGTAACCTAACCGAAAATCTAGCATTTCGTTTGCCGTACCGAAGGATACACTGTTAATGAGGGTAGTTCCGGTTTCGTAAAAATCGCTAACATTATCAGGGAAGGCTTGTAGGGGACGATCTTCCCCGTTGTAAGGGAACTGTGGGAAGTTCTGTCCTTGCACTTCGCTAATGCGAGGACCCCATCCGTTGGTAAAGTTGTTAGAATCAAACACACCAAAATCGCCTTGAGCATATTCATTCTGAAGATCGGGTAGTCGGAATGGTCGGTCGAATCGTAAAGAAGAATTTACCTCAATAGAAGCCTGTCCCTGCTCACCTCGTTTGGTAGTAATAATGATTACTCCATCCCGGGCTCTTTGACCATACAAGGCTACCGCAGATGCTCCTTTCAGTACGCTGATATTCTCAATATCGTCAGGGTTCAAATCACCTGCTCGGTTTCCAACATCAGCACCACCACCAATAATATCGTTACGAGTTCCGTTAAATGCATTATTTGAAATTGGCACACCGTCTACCACAAATAGTGGCTGACTAGTACCCGCTAGTGAATTTGCACCCCGGATTTGTACCTGTACTGATCCACCAGCAGTACCTGATTGGTTGGTTACTCGTACTCCGGGTACCCGACCTGCTAGTCCATTCAGAGCATTGTCAGAGCGAACTTTCGTAAGCTCCTCACCATCTACGGTAGATACAGCGTAGCCTAGTTCTCGTTGTTCACGCTCAATACCGATAGCAGTTACTACCACTTCGGAAAGCTGCTTTACGTCATCGTTCATGGCAACATCAATAGTACTCTGTCCACCAATCACGACATCTATTGCCTGATAACCGATAAATGAAAACTGAAGTACTTCAGCACTTTCTGGTACATTTAGCCGATAGTTTCCGTCAATGTCGGTGACGGTACCTAGGGTAGTGCCTTTCACAATGACGTTCACACCCGGTAAAACCTCACTACTTTTGGCTGAGGTGACCTTTCCTGAGATAGTACGTTCTTGAGCAAGCGCTACGGAAGCTACGCCCCATAACGCAAAAAGGAACAGCCACCTACCGACTCCTAAAAGCCGGTAGGCCCACTGCCCCGCTACGTAGTTTGTAGAACTGTTCTTCATAAGATGTAATAGAATTAGTTGAATTGATAAATGAAAAAATAGTAACTGTGGTAGTTCAGTAGGTTGGATAGCTTACACTACTTGACAAAACGTATGCATGCCGAATAGTGAATTATGTGCAAACATAGCTTTTGAAATTTCAAAAGTCAACTTTTTATACTTTCAAGATAGTAAATATTACAACAATCTTACATGAGATAGAAGATAAATGCAAGCGGGCAGACGATCTGATTTTTTATGGATATACTAATTACAATCCAGATAGCTACTAACTTTTTAGCCTTTTAGAAAAAAATCAGCTCTATCTTTTGCTGTTGGAATTCACTAATTTGAATCAGTTGCAAAAGATAAAGTCCAGGTTTCAACTTGTACACTAAACTATTCTTGACTTCCATTATTGGAATTTCTATTAGCACCATCTATAGCAGCGAATGAGTTACTACCACAAAAAGCAATAAAAAAGCCCGAAGGAATTTCCCTCGAGCTTTGTTTTATTCTATTTCTATAAAGTACAAAAAGTCAACAACTATTCTACATCCCACCACATGCGCGAATCCATTTCATTTCCGTTAGACAAACGGCTTACGGCTTCATCATAGTTAGCTTTATTGAGATCAAACTCAATCTGATCGTAACCACGTCGGCGGGGTATTGCTCGGTCTTCTACGGCATCAGGGGCAGGTGCTAATTCTGGATAGCCAGTACGTCGCCACTCTGACCAAGCCTGTAACCCTTGCATGTATAATGCTAACCACTTTTGCTCGGCAATTTGCTGCATAGCCGTAGCTTGATTGAACACCACCCCTGGCTGCGCCAGATAGGAAGTTACCTCATCAGGAGTAATGGTAGCCTCTAGTACTGATTCTACTCCAGAAACGGTCTGACCAATATCGGCGGAGTAGATAGCATCGAAATCAGTAGCCGCTAATTGTTCATTCCAGAAATCCATAGAAGCCATAACTGCTTGCTCATACAACGCTTGAACATCGCCCCCGGTCCAGCCACGCGCCGCAGCTTCAGCTTGCAAGAACAAAACTTCAGGATAGGTCATCATCAGACAAGGAGAAGTAGCGGAACGAACGGTAGCTCCGGGAAATGAGATTTCATCATTCGTAATGCTACCCGCAATATCGGCGGCTACCCCGTAAGGCATTCCATTAATGGTCAGTTCAGTGCTGGGGTCACCAGCATACGTAGCTAAATCACCCCCCGTAGGACTAGCATAAATAGGCAAACGTGGATCATTTAGCTCAGTCATGTATGCATCTAGTACATTACTAATGGCGTAGTCAGTACGAGTTAAGAAATGTTGGTAGTACTGGTTATCGTTATCGGCATCGGAAAGGTTATCAAACGTTGCGTTATCAGCATTGCTGGTAAATACACCTGCATTTAACGCACTAGTAACCACGGCTTGCGCCCGGTCAGGGGCTACTTTTGTCATACGCATTCCGATTCGCATCTTTAGCGATTGCGCGAATAGTTGCCACTTTGCCATATCACCTCCGTAGATAATATCGCCTACTACACCTGGCTCGGATGGGTTAATTTGCGCGAATGCTTCATCAAGCTCGTTGATCAAATCGGCGTAAATATCTTCCTGCCGATCATAAGCCGGAAAGAAGTTCTCGCGTCCTTGCAACGCCTCGCTGTAAGGAATGTCACCCCAGATATCAGTCAGTTGGTGAAATGCCCAAGCTTTCAGGATACGAGCTACCGCAATTTGGTTAGCGTTGCTTCCTGATACAGACATAGCTGCCATCGTTTCCTCATCTGAATTAAGGCGTATGATCTCCTGTAGATCATGTAGGCTACCCGACTCGGTACGCCCATCTTCCCACTGCGTGCCTCGGTAATATCGGCTAAAATCCAGATTCACTGTTTCGTAACGGCTGGTATTAGTGTATTGGGTTTCAGCCCACATTTGAGCGTACAGCAAGCCGGAAGTATTGAGTATCTCCTGCAAACCACGCTCAGCGTGCGTAAACAAGTACGATGTTGGCACTTCAGTTGGATTATTGGGGTCTTGGTTGATTTCTTCAAAGCCTTCAGTACAAGCACCAGCGAGTACTAGCACGATTATAGCCCCCCAAATTTTAAATGTTTTCATAATACTAAATAGTTATTTGCTAAGAGGCACTTGCCGACGGTACGCCATTTGCCAATGCCTCTTTGTTAGACATAATTATAGTTTGATATTTAGGTTGAACCCAAGGGAGCGAATACTGGGAAGCTGCCCGTTTTCAAATCCTTGAATATTTCCTGAGCCTAGAGCTGCTTCAGGGTCTACGTTCGGGATATTAGAATGAAGCAGTGCTAAATTACGCCCTACGAAAGCCAGCGAGATAGACTGTACTGGAATGTTCTCGTACAATGCTTTTGGGAATGTATAACCGATTCGCACTTCACGAAGCTTTACGAAGCTCGCATCGTATACGTAGTTCTCTCGGATGGAGCGTAGACGTTGGAAGTATTCATTAGCTGCGGTAGGAATTGTGTTCTGCTCGTACACTGGATTTTCTTCGGTACCTACGTTCATCACTCCGTCAGCAACTACTCCGCCGCTGTTAGGGTCTACAGTTCCATCGTCGTTGATGAGTACAGGGTCACGCATAGGGTTACCCAAGCTATTGTTTCCTACTGTAGAAGCTAACAATCCAGAGTACTCACCATAACGATTAGTTACCGAGTATAGATTGCCACCTTTCTGGAAGTCTACCAACGCACTTACGTTGATGCCTTTGAAAGAGAATTGGTTCATCACCCCACCGGTGAAGTCAGGCATAATATTTCCTACCACCTGGTCAATTTCTCGCAGGTAAAACCCATCATCTCCTACTACACGGTCACCATTTTCATTAAGCATAAAGGCTTCGGTTACAATGGTACCGTAAGGCTCACCTACGCGAGCGTTAATAGAAGGACCCCAACTAGCAATCAAAAAGTTGTTTTGACCTTCCGCAAGCTCCACTACTTTGTTACGGTTACGCGCCCAGTTGGCGGTAATATCCCAACTGAAGCCACTAGCGGTCTCAATAGGTGTACCAGTTACCATTACTTCCCAACCTCGGTTGGTTACCAATCCGGCATTTACGATAGCATCGGCAAAACCACTGGTGGCTGATACATCTAGCGGAATAATCTGGTCGGTAGTTTCATTATCGTAATACGTTACATCAATACCTAAGCGGTTATTCCAGAATCGTAAATCAAGACCTACTTCGTAAGAAGAGGTGATCTCGGGACGTAGTTCACTATTGTTTAGTCGGTTAGGTACTGAGAAAGCTGGTGAAGACCCGTAGTTGTTTTCGGATTGATAAACAGTAGCTAAACGGTAAGGATCAGTATCGTTACCCACCTGAGCCCAGCCACCTCGTATTTTAGCAAACGATAGTACACCTGAGTTTGGGAATAATTCCGAGAACACAAAGCTAGTGGTAACCGAAGGGTAGAGATAAGAATTATTTCCAGCCGGTAATGTAGAAGACCAGTCGTTACGTAATGTACCTTCCAAATATACAATGTCGCGGAAACCTACGTTAGCCGAACCATACACGCTATTAATTTGACGCTCCTGGTAGAAGTCTTCTACTTTAGGACGGTCTACGGATGCTTCTACACTAAAGAAATTAGGTACATTTAATCCACCTACCGTGCGTCCGGTATTTCGGAATAAGGTATTGATACGTCGGTTAGCTCCTAAGTTAGCTCCTAGCGAAAAATCGTCGTTTAACTGCTTGTTGTACTGCATCAGTACCTCAAAGTTATTTTCCTTCACTTCTCGAACTTCCTCAGTATACATATCCTGCGGAATAGAACCAGTAGCGATGCGATCATCACGACGGTCAGTGTAGTAGTCGGTACGCGCCCAACCAGTCACTTTTAATGAAGGGGCAATCTCATACGAGAGGGAAACGTTACCAAACAGTCGCTCGCGTTGGCTAGTGGCAAAACTATTATTCAGCACGTAGTACGGGTTCTCCCAGTAGAGAGGATCTAAGTTGGTAGGGCTTTTGATATTCCAGGTACGATCCCGTCCATCAGCCGTTTGGTAGTTACGCAGTTTGTCCATGCTTAACTGACGCTGAAACCACTGGTTGAACGAAGTAACTACGTTACCCGCATCATTACCGTAACCCGTGCCAGGTACACCGTCCACCTCGTTACGCACGTAGCTCATGCTGGTAGAAGCAGTAAACTTATCGGTAAGTTGAGTGCTAGCATTTAAGCTAAGGGTGTTTCGCTTTAATTCACTGTTAGGAATAGTTCCAGTTTGATTTAAGTTCGTGTAAGACAATCGGAATAGCGTAGTTTCATTTCCACCCGAAAGAGCTACACTATTCGTAAAGGTTCGTCCAGTTTCGTAGAAGTCCCGAATATTATCCGGATTAGGTGAAAATGGAGTCATTTGTCCGAAGTCAGGATCATCGGGATACCAGCTGTACCACTGACGTACTGGTTGACCATTCATGCGCGGTCCCCAGCTTTCATCAGCTGCGTAGTTTACTACTGGCTCACCTTCGTACAGGTCAAACTCTTGCTTATACCCACCACCGTATTCATTTTGGTAGTCAGGCATAATGTATACATTATTAAAGGTCAGGTTGGAGTTTATTTCTACCCCAATTCCTTTGCGGGCAGTTCCTTTTTTAGTAGTGATTAGGATAACCCCGTTAGATGCTCGAGAGCCATAAAGTGCGGCTGCGCTGGGTCCCTTTAGTACTGAGATAGACTCAATGTCATCTGGGTTTAAATCCTGGATAGCGTTACCGTAATCTCGTCCACCATCACCTCGTTGGGTATCTTTACTGTTGAAGTTGGAGTTATCAATCGGCGTTCCGTCTACCACAAAGAGTGGCTGATTATCACCAGAGATAGAATTGATACCGCGTAAGAGGATTCGGGATGATCCACCTATATTCCCCGAAGCACCTGAAATCTGCACCCCGGCTACTTTTCCAGCTAAGGAGTTTACCACATTGGTTTCGCGAGCTTGGGTAAATTCTTCTCCTTTCACTTCCTGTACAGCGTAACCAAGCGACCGCTCTTCACGCTCCACGCCCAGTGCAGTTACCACTACTTCCGAAAGTTGCTGGGCATCTTCAGACATAGATACATTCAATGTAGACTGGTTGCCAATGGCAACTTCTTTACTTTCCAGACCGATGAAAGAAAATACGAGTGTACCTGCGCCATCGGGGACGGACAGGCTGTAGTCGCCTTCAATATCGGTGACAGTTCCTTGGGTGGTTCCTTTCAGAATGACGTTCACCCCGGGTAGAGGTTCGCTATATTCTGTGGAAGTAACCTTTCCAGAGATGGTGCGCTCTTGCGCCCATGCTCCGGCGGCGGCAGCAAATAAGAATAGCGCACTAAGACAGCATTGTCTCAGCACATTTCGCCAAACTGGCGAATGAGTGTTTGTAGAATTACTCATGAGTAGAAATTTGGTTGAAAAAACAATTAGTAGTTTATACCATAGAATGGACATCCCATAACAAAAAGGAATGCTTAATGAAGACTGCTAAAGGTGGGTAAACAGCGCGAAGAAAGTAATTAACCTCAAATGTCGCGAAGTGTACATTCTATGATGAGCGAATGTAATTTTTTGCTTTTTTAAAAGCAATTTTTATTAGGTGAAATAATGAAATGGCGAAAAAAAATTGCGGATATTTTGAAAAATTCTAAATAAATGAACAGATAAATTGAATTATATCTATCTAAATAGGATATTCTTTAGACTGATCATATCATGATAAAAATTAGTTTTTTATTTTATCTTACTTAAAAAAGTCTATTTTTTTAAAGCTTTGATGTAGTTTTTGTAGAGAATATGCGCCAAAAATTAAGCTTGCTCAGTTACGGCCTGTTCTGATATCAATTTATTATAGTGGAATTATTCGTGTACGGTTGTGCTACATGAGATCACGGTGTCCGTAAAGTAATACCTATAATTGCTGTAATGTAGTATACGCCCTTTCTTTTTTGAGCAACCATAGCTCACACTTAAACCTTAAGGCTTAATGCTGAGTTTCTACGGAAATACTTATGAATATGAAACGAATTAAACCAAAAGTGGGGCAAGAATCTGTATGGGATTATCCGCGCCCTCCCCGGGTAGAAGAGGTGAGTAAACATGTGCGAATTATATTTAACGGAACAGTTATCGCCGATACCAACCAGGCTAAGCGAGTACTGGAAACTAGCCATCCACCGGTATACTACATTCCACCTCAAGATATTAAGATGGAATTTCTGCATCAATTGCCCCAAACAACCTACTGTGAGTTTAAAGGGCAAGCGGGTTACTATACAATAAAAGTGGATGATAAAGAAGCGCCAGCGGCGGCTTGGTTCTATCCTAATCCGGTACCAGGCTACGAATCTTTGAAAGATCATGTGGCGTTTTATCCCAGCAAAATGGAAGCTTGTTACGTGGGTGATGAGCAAGTACAAGCCCAAGAAGGTGATTTTTACGGTGGCTGGATTACATCCGATATTGTTGGGCCTTTCAAAGGCGGTGCTGGAACCTGGGGTTGGTGAGAGAACCAATACTGATGTCCGAAAATAAGTATCTTAGATACTGTTGCTACTTCAGCGCGTCGTACAAAATCTCGGCGGGGTGTAAAGCGATACGTCTGGTTCCATCTTTAATTTGGTGACGACAACTAGTGCCAGGAGCCGCGATAATCACGTCGTCAGGCTGTTCACGTACTGTGGGGAATAGCACCAACTCGCCAATTTGCATGGATACTTCGTACTTATCTTTTTCGTAACCGAAAGAACCTGCCATACCGCAGCAGCCCGAGGGGATCATATGCATCTGATAATTCTCCGGAAGAGTCAGCATCTTTTTGGTCGGAACCAATGATGACAGTGCCTTTTGGTGGCAGTGCCCGTGCAGTTTAATTAACCGCTTTTCAGAGGTAAAATCATCTTTGGTAATATTGCCCTGGTCAATTTCTCGGGCAATAAACTCATCAAAAGTAAAGGTAAAGGCAGCAATGCGTTGAGCGGTTTGCTGTTCTTGCCCTCGGGTAAGTGCTATATATTCATCGCGCAATGTTAGAATAGCCGAAGGCTCAATACCGATGATGGGAGTTTCTTCGCTCACCAAATCTTTTAGAGCCGCGATATTTCGTTGGGCAATACTTCGGGCTTGACGGATCAGCCCTTTAGAAAGATACGTTCTGCCACTTTCCTCGTGTTTAGGAATTTCTACTTCGTACCCGAGTTTCTCTAACAGTTGAATCGCCTTAATGCCAATTTCGGTATCGTTGTAGTTAGTAAATTCATCGCAGAAAAAGTACACTTTGCCTTTAGCTGACTCGGAAACCGTCGTCGGTAATTGGGGTGAAGAAATAGATAATCCACTACTACTGACTATGGGCAATCTACCTTCGTACCATTTGTGGAGCGTAGTTTTGTACAGTAAAGGCATGGAACGTTTGGAGGCGAATCCACTCACTTGCTTAATCAATCCACCCACTAGTGGATTTTTAACTGCCCAATTATACAGCCAGGGAACATAAGCGGCCAGCGCGGTAAGCCGAGTGAAGTTGGCAACAATGTGGGTCTGGAGGGGAATGCCTTTCTTATCGTAGTAGTGCTGTAAGAATTCGGCCTTCATTTTACCCACATCTACATTAGAAGGGCACTCGGCTTTACAGCCTTTGCAGGATAGGCATAGATCCATCACTTCCTTAATCTCCTCATGAGCAAAGCGGTTGGACTGGGTAGAATTCGTTAGGAAATGACGAAGAATGTTGGCTCGGGCTCGGGTAGTATCCTTCTCCCGTCGGGTAGCCATGTAGCTGGGGCACATGGTTCCACCACTGAGGTGAGTTTTACGACAATCGCCCGAACCATTGCACTGCTCAGTAGCTCGCACAATGCCCATGTTATGGCTAAAATCCAATACTGTGTCAATCTCAGGAACGGGATGACCAGGCATATAGCGCAACTGTCGGTTCATGGGCGGAGCGTCCACAATTTTACCGGGATTAAAGATCATATTCGGGTCCCAAGTTTTTTTGATCTCGCGGATAAGTTCGTAGTTCTTATCGCCGATCATTTGCTGAATGAACTCCGCTCGTAATCGCCCATCGCCGTGTTCACCGCTGAGTGAGCCTCGGTACTTTTTTACCAAATCAGCAATCTCCTGAGCAATCGTTCGGAACATAGTATTACCTTCTTCCGACTTCAGGTTCAGAATAGGGCGCAAGTGTAGTTCACCGTCCCCAGCGTGGGCATAGTGAACGCAGGATAATCCGTATTTTTCTAGCGTCTGATTGAACTCGGCGATGTACTCCGGCAAGTCTTCTACGGCAACGGCAGTATCCTCAATTACAGGTTGTGCCTTAAAGTCTCCTACCACGTTTCCTAGCAAGCCTAATCCAGCCTTACGAACGTTCCAGGCTGTTTTAGTATCCTCATTGTAAAGCACTGGGAAGTGGTATCCGTAGCCTTCGGCTTCCATTTCAGCGTACATAGCCTCAATAGCGGCATCCACTTCCTCCCGGGTTTCGCGGGCAAACTCAATCATCAATACTGCCTTCGGATCTTCCTCAATAAAGTAGGCATTTTTACTATACTCAGCATGGGCACGGGTACGCTCAATAATGTGATGATCCATCAGCTCTGAAGCCCCGGCACCGTGTTTCATGGCAACGATATTCGCCCGTAAACTTTCGTCGATGGTGTTGAAGTGGGGGCAAGCCAGTCCAATCTCTTTAGGCGGTAGCGGTAAGCAACCAAGCTTTATTTCGGTAACAAATGCCAGTGATCCCTCCGAGCCACAGAGCAACTTACAAAAGTTAAATGGCTCATCACCTCCGAAAACCTCACTATTTAGCAATACATCGACTGCGTAGCCGGTATTTCTTCGTCGTTTTATCTTAGGGCTAGGAAACTGATCATGAATCTCCTGTTGGATGGCTGGGTCAGACAGTCGGTCGCGTAGCGCTCGATAGATTTGCGTTTCCAGCGGGCTGGCTCCTTTTTCCCCCTCACATTTTCGCTCAAACTCTTCGGGAGTGAGCGGTTTAAATTCAGCAAAGCTACCATCGCTCAAGATCGCCCGGACTTCCAGTACGTGTTCGCGGGTAGTGCCGTAAATGGGAGAGTGTAACCCACAGGAGTTATTACCCAGCATTCCGCCAATCATGGCGCGGTTAGCCGTGGAGGTTTCCGGACCAAAGAACAATTCGTATTTTTCCAGGTATTTGTTCAGGTCATCACGGATAACCCCCGGTTGTACTCGTACCCAACGTTCGTGCAGGTCAACTTCTAGAATCTCAGTAAACTTCTGCGATATATCGACAACAATCCCGTTACCTACCACTTGTCCGGCTAAGGAAGTTCCGGCTGCCCGAGGAATGAGTGAAGTACGGTAACGATTAGCAAAACGGATAAGGGTAGCAATATCGGCTTCGGTCTCAGGAACCGCTACTGCCAGGGGCATTTCTTGATAAGCCGAAGCATCGGTGGCGTACAGCGTGCGCATTGCATGGTCAGTAAATAACTCTCCTTGAAGTTGCTCAGCTAATTTTTCCAGATTCATAATGGCGCGAATACAATTCCGTAAATGTACTACAATCTAATGAGTGTATAAGTTTGAAACGGAAAAGGGAGAATGGAATACGGAGACCGAAAAATCATACGATAGCCCTTTCTTCAGTTCTATCCGGTCTCCGGCCTCCCGTTTCCGGATTCCGTCTACCGTTTTCCCCATTGAATAAGGAACGTGCCAGCCATGAGAAACAGTACCCCAATTATTTTTTTGATGTTGACGGGTTGGGCTTGGAATCCGAGCCAACCGTAGTGGTCAACTACCACCGAAAAGGTGAGTTGACTGGCAATGATGAGACCAAAAAGTTGAGTGGGGCCAATTTTGGGAGCAATCAGAATAACCGAGGTGATAAAGAAGGCACCCATTAAGCCACCGAGCCACATCCACCAGCGGGTTTGGGCGATGTTTTGGGCAGTCAGCACTGAGAAGTCAGAGCGCATAACGATGTTGATAATCAACAGACACAGCGTGCCAAACACGAAAGAAATTAATCCGGCAATGAAAGGGTTTTGTAAGATATGACTCAGTTGGGTATTAGCCCCTGACTGGATGACAACTCCCATTCCAATTAACAACGGAATGAGTAAAAGTAAATACTGCATGAACTGGCGATTGAAGCAAAAAGGTAAAGATAGCAGAATCGCCCAGAAAAAACTTATCGGGTTGCCTTACCGGGTCTCTCTCAGTCAAGCTGAGAGCAGGCTGCCGAACCGGGGGGTAACGCTCTACCGCGTAGCGACTGTCTCAATGATGGCCTGAAAGGCGTACATCCGATCAGCTGGATACCAGCGGATAGCCTGCCGCAAATACTGACGAGCCGGAGTAAACTGCTGCTGATTATAATGAAAAACCGCCGCATTGAAATACGATAAACCCAGTAACTCATCCATACCTACTTTGGCCTGAATGGGTCGGGAGTACACCGTTGGATCAGCCTCTTCAGCTTGATATTGAGCTAAACGCTCGGCAATGGCCGATTCTGTTGAGATAAAACCAGCTAAGGGGTCGGTACTTTCAATAATTGCTATGCCACCATCCAGCGGGATTTCCAGATACATATGGTAGGTCATTTCCTGCACCGAAAAATTGATATGAAGGGCGTCGAGCAACAAAGCGTAGAGTGCCGTACCCGATACACAGTCGTACTTCCCATTTTCTAGTACGTCATTTAAAGTAGCGTACTGCTGATAATCCTTCAGGTAATTGCGGTGAACGTAATAAAAAAAGTGCTTGAGAAACTGCTCAGTCGATTTTGATCTTTTCAATGTTCGGTTTAAACGCTGGATAGTACGATTGAGATTATCGTATTGCTTTTGGGTTTCGACCGCAGTAATATTTGATTGGATGGTTGCAAACTTATCGAATAGTTCAGGAGACACTTCAATTTTAGCGAAATCTGTATCCAGCAAAACGGGATGATCGGGCACAGACAAAGGCTGAGCCAAAACTGTTGTAGAAAAAAATAGGGCAAAAGCCCAAGTATATAATCGCATCATAGCAAACCCTTCTTTCTAATGTTAAATAAAGTTAACATAAACTTAACAATTAATTAACATACATTTTCTTTTTTTATTGGTGATTTTTTACGTGTAAATATTACCTATTTTTCAGAAGCTTATTTCACCCTCTTAGAAAAACAGTGCGTAAACAGGAGCGTAGAGCTAGAATATAGTTGATAGCAGCTACTAAAATTTGCAATTTTTATGGATTCATTACATGCGATTAGCTTTCCTGTTGACCTTATTCCCCGGTGGTTTGGGAAGCAAAAGCAACATAGCTCAACATTGCGAGAGCAATCGGCAGAACAGCGTATTCGGAAGCTTAGACGAATGAGACAGTGGATCAAGCGTCACCGTTCCTCTATTCAGGATGCGATCTATCAGGATTTTCAGAAGCCCCGGCTTGAAACGAATGGCTCAGAAATTTTGGTGATTCTACAGGAAATTAATCACACTATTAAGCACTTAAAGGAGTGGACTCAACCTACCAAGGTAGAAACTCCTCTAATACTATCGGGTACCTCTTCTTGGGTACAGTACGAACCCAAAGGAGTGTGCTTGATCATTTCTCCCTGGAATTACCCGTTTCAGTTACTGGTATCTCCCTGGATTTCAGCCATAGCCGCCGGTAATTGCTGTATCCTTAAGCCATCGGAGATGTCGCCGTATACTTCCGAATTAATTTTTGAGATGGCGGCTGCCCTGTTTCATCCGGAAGAGGCTTTGGTGGTGCAGGGAGATAAGGAGGTTGCTGAGGCTTTATTGCAATATCCATTTGATCATATATTCTTTACCGGAAGCACCGCCGTAGGCAAGGTTATTATGAAAGCGGCGGCTGAACACCTAACATCGGTCACGTTAGAATTAGGGGGGAAATCGCCAACACTTGTCGATAAAAGCGCGAATATTGAAGTAGCTGCCCGCAAAATTGCATGGGGAAAATTCATGAATGCCGGGCAAACCTGCATCGCGCCTGATTATCTGCTAGTGCAGGAATCAGTATATAATAGGTTAGTAGGAAACCTAAAAAATGCAATACAGAAATTTTATCAGACAGATGGAAGACCAGTAGCAGAGTCACCGGACTACGCCCGCATTATTAACCAAAAGCATTTCGAGCGACTACGAGACGCACTGGAAGAAGCAGTAACCGAAGGAGCTAAGGTAGTGATTGGTGGGCAGCATCAAGAAGATAGTTTATTTCTAGCTCCCACAGTTTTGACGAGTGTTCCCGAAGATTGTACACTGATGCAAGAAGAGATCTTCGGACCTATTTTACCGATAAAGAAATACTCAACACTAGAAGAGGCTGTAGATTTTATCAATAGCCGTCCCAAACCATTGGCGCAATACATCTTTTCTGAGAAGAAACGGGCGATAGAATATGTTATACAGCATACCTCCGCCGGGGGAATGAGCGTTAACGATGTGGTTTTACATATTGTGCAACCCAATTTACCCTTTGGCGGTGTAAACCACAGTGGTATAGGCAAATCGCACGGGCACTACGGTTTCCTAGAATTCAGCAACCAGAAGGCGGTGCTGGAGCAAAATTGGGGCAATACAATAATGAATCTTTATTATCCACCGTACACTGAACAAGTAAAAGGTATTATGGATAAGTTGCTACGGTGGTTTTAAAGGGTATAACTTACCCCTACATTGGCTGCTATCTGAGTTAAGATCGGCCCGGCTCCTAGCTGAAGATCAGCATCAAACAAACGGTCACGGTCAGAAAAAATCGGCATCAGAAAAAGAGCCTGAATTTTGTAACTGATTCGGGAGCGGATGTGCCCCCGCAGCCCCATCACCGTATTCACAACGGGTTGTGCTTCGGTAGAGATCGATGGTTCTACCGGATCATAAAGTATAGCACCCACTAGCCAACCACCATACAGGCATATCTGAGGATTATTCTGATCAGGTTCTTCGTAAACCATACCCGCCGAAATATTATGAATGCGGAATGAAGGCACAATCGTTCTTGGGAACGCATCTGTACCAGGAGATTGGAATAGATACATTGACATAGCCCGCCAGTGTGGAGTAACTGAACGTGATACTGAAGTACCCACATGAATGTTATTGTAAATGACGAGCGCTTCCCGCTCGGTACCGGATGTCCAGCCAGTGAAGATTTCGGCTTGCCAAGATTGAGGGTAACCAGCATTGAAGGCTAAAGTGTAAAAAAGAACTACACTAAAGCGCAGGAAGGGAAAGCACATAATTATGAGTTTCCCTGAAAACGCCTGCCTCAGTAGACGTAGTATATTGTCAGAAAAATATACTAACCAATGCCTTTTCTCTCTATAAACTGAAGCGATGAGAAAGTACATAAACAAGTTATGGTGTTAGTTTTAATCTAGCTCTCAAATTAGTAAGCTTGATAGGGTGAGGTCAGCATCAAAATCCGTATCTTTTCCATCAAATCTTCACTTACCTATGCTACGCAACTATTTTACGGTGGCTTTTCGTCATCTTGCCCAGAAAAAAATCTTTTCATTGATCAGTATATTAGGACTTGCCATTGGCATTGCGGCTAGTTTGCTAATTATTCATTATGTGCGCTACGAACTGAGCTACGATGATTTTCATCAGCAGTCAGATCGTATCTATCGGGTACAGTATAATAATTATCAGAACGGAAGACTTACTTTTGAGTGTGCGGCAGCGGTACCAGCGGTAGGCCCAGCGATGAAGGATAATTTTCCGGAGATTATTGAGTTTGCCCGGTTTTTCCCAATTGGCGGAATTATTACCTACGTGAATGAGCGAGGCGAGCCAATAAGCTTTCGGGAGAAAAAAATGCAAATTGCTTCGTTATCGGCACTCACTATGTTTTCTTTTCCGCTATTAGCCGGAAACCCTGAGAATGCACTAGAGGGAGTAAACAAGGTGGTGATCTCTCAATCAGCAGCCAAGCGCTATTTTCGGGATGAAGACCCAATGGGAAAGACGCTGCGCTGGCAGGATGGTGATGAACTGTTGGTAACGGGAGTGATAGAAGACGTACCCGATAACTCTCACATCCAGTTCGATTTTTTAATTTCTTATCAAACCTTAAACGATAATACTGAGAATGCTTCGGAAACCAGTTGGGGCTGGTACGACTTCAACACCTACGTGCTGCTGGACGGTCAAACCGAAGCCGATGTGTTTCAAGCTAAGTGGGACAAATGGCTAGCTAGTGAGCGACAAGAAGAGTGGAGTCAGTACGACTACCGCCAAGAATTTTTACTCCAGCCACTTACTGATATTCATCTATATTCTAATCTATTGCAAGAATCAGAACCAGAAGAGCAAGGCAACGGAGACGCAGTGTTTTTCTTACTAATCATCGCTTTCTTTATTCTAGTCATCGCCTGGATCAACTATATTAACTTATCTACAGCTCGGGCTACCGAACGGGCTAACGAGGTAGGAGTGCGTAAAGCAGTCGGGGCACAGCGGCAGCAGCTTGTTCGCCAGTTTTTGCTCGAGGCATTTTTAATTAACCTGATAGCTATTCTAATAGCCATAATTTTAGTAGTGGTGGGAGCGCAATATCTGGAAGTGCTTACGGGGCGTCCTATCGCAACGATGCCTTGGGCGACAGCTTGGTTTTGGGTAACCTTGGGTGTTCTGCTCCTGATAAGTATTCTCTTATCTGGTCTGTACCCAGCTTTTATGCTTTCTTCGTTTAGGCCAATAACCGTGCTTCGGGGTAAGATGCATACATCCCGGCAGGGAATGACGCTTCGTAAAGGATTAGTAATCTTTCAATTTGGTGCTTCAGTGGCACTAATTGCCGGGACATTAATCGTCTTTCAGCAAATTGACTTTATGCTAAAGCAAGACTTGGGAGTAAACATTGATCAAACATTGGTACTTGAAGGACCAGGCATTAGGGACTCACTGTATTCGGATAATCTGAATACTTTCAAAGAAGAATTACTAAGGGAATCAGATATTAAATCTATTGCGGTGGGCAGTAATGTGCCCGGTGAGGAAATATTCTGGACAAATGGCATCCGTCGGTTATCAGGAGGGCCAGAGAGTTTTACCACACTTTATAATGTCGGTATCGATTATGATTATGTGCCGACGTTTGAATTGGCTTTAGTAGCGGGTCGGAACTTCTCACGGGAATTTGGTACTGATCCGCAAGGGGCATTAATTAATGAAGCAACCGCTAAGATACTGGAGTTTGATGAGCCAGAAGAAGCTATCAACGAACTAGTAAATCTGGGAGGTGACACACTAAAGATTTTAGGAGTATTGGCTAATTATCACCAGATGTCATTGAAGAATGAACCCGCACCCATGGCTTTCCGTCTGTCGCCCAATGCCTCTTCTTTCTTTGCTATTAAATTGCAATCCGATCAAATCTCCGAGACCATTGGTATAGTACAAGAAACCTGGCAGCAAATGTTTCCGGGTAACCCGATGGAGTACTTCTTCCTAGATGATTTCTTTAATCGGCAGTATCAGCAAGATCAGCGATTCGGGCAAATTTTCAGTATCTTTTCCATACTAGCCATTTTCATTGCTTGTTTAGGGTTGTTCGGACTAGCTTCTTTCTCTACTGTGCAACGAACCAAAGAGATTGGTGTGCGTAAGGTGCTCGGGGCATCAGTATCAGGAATAGTATCTTTGTTATCTATTGACTTCCTGAAACCAGTATTGTTAGCGGGTATTTTAGCAATTCCGATAGCTTACTTCTTGATGCGATACTGGCTCCAAAGTTATCCATTTCGGATCGATATGGTTTGGTGGCTTTTTCTAATTCCTTTAGTATTGGTGCTAGGTATTGCCCTGCTTACGGTTAGCTACCAGACGCTTCGAGCTGCTACACAAAATCCGGTAGAGTCTCTACGGTACGAATAGATAAGCCAGAATTTTAGGCTAACCCTTCTTCTTTTTTATCCCAATCATGAAAGTACGGGCCTTTTCGGGCGGGAGATATACCAGTTAGAAAATTGGGAAGTGGGGCGCACATAGGGCCACTGCTCATACCGCAGGCAATGCTAGGGTAAACGTAGGTGCCAAAAAAACGGCTTCTTTTTTTTCCTACGGTACGTTGGGCATCCCAAACTTCTAAAGCAGCCTCCTTAGGAACGGGCTGGCACATAGAAATATAATCTCGACCGGGGCGTACTGTCCGGTAAAAACCGATGATGCTCGAAACCAGATTTTCAGCAGTAAACCCACTGTCGGCACTCCACCCGTAAGGAAACTCCGGTTGCACAGTCTGAAAACCATAGGTCACTTCCATAAAAATTGCCAGAGCTACCGATTCCCGTTCGCCTGACGAGAGACCCGAACGCACGTAATAGCTGCGAGCGACACCTTTAGAATGACGATTGGGAGGCTGACCGTACTGCACCTTATAGCCTGGGTGCTTTAGGCTGTGGGTTCCAGCTTCACCTACCATTTTCGACCACAGGCTTCGGGTTTTAGCTGGGCGAGCCTGGGAGAGATCTACCCATCCACCTAGGCAGGTATAGACAAGACCGTAGTCTTTATATACACTACTAGGACCATCTACAATGTCGGTTCGTTTCAGCATAGGGTAAGGTAGTTAGTATGATAAAGATACAAAAGAAAAGAATTGGGTTGTAAAGCGTTCATCATTGTACGCAAAGTGTTCGTTATCGGACAAGCAATGTTAGCAAAAAGTTTGTTTTTGGCGATTTTGAGCCATTTCTTGGTTTGGCACAGCCCTTGACTAAGTATTAGTGTAATTCATTAAAACAACAGTAACCCAAAAATTTAAAAATCATGACGACAATAAACAACATTACCCCAGCTTCATTATTTGTAGATCGCGAAAATGCTACTATTCCTTATAGTGCTGCTACCCTTGAACTGAATCAACGTATTGCCCGAGGCACTACTCCATTTTCAGAAATGGGTCGCGGTAAATTTCGCAAATTATTTAATCGCCACACCACTGCTTTCCGGCGATGATAAGAAAAGTAAAAACAACATTAATCCAACCTCTCACAACATGGCCGCTTACTGAGCGGCTTTTGTTTTTTATTGCCTCCTAATTTAACACTAGTGCTCGTTTTTAACGAGTGCGGGTATTAGTAAAAGTTAATAGTCGTAAACGCATCTTAGCTAACATGGCAGCTTTTGTTTTTTAGTACCAAAAGTAGTAGTATGACTACTGAGTTTTTAACAAAAAAACACCTGTAAGAAAGGGCTTCGAATCTTTGGGTATATTTATAAAGAGAATATCACAATCGAGAGACATAACGTATGAAAAACGTAGCTGCGACTCTATTCTTTGTTGCTTTTTGCCTATTAGGCTGCCAATCTAGTGAACCAGATATGAATTTAGAAAACTTCAAGTACGAAACTACTGCCGTTCTGGTATTGGATGAACTAGGAGCTGATGAGATTCCCAAAGAAATTGGGCAGTTAACCCATGCCGAAAGTATTATTATTCACGCAACCCGCCCCGAAGGTGAGTTTCAATTTTATCCGCCTGTATCATGGTATGAGCGACGAGAACTAAAACCACCTTTCCGAACCCTACCAATCCGAACCCTACCAAAAGAGATTGGACAACTTAAAAACCTAAAGTCACTGAGCTTAGTAAATCTGGATATTCACGAACTTCCAACTACTTTCAGTCAGCTAGAAAGCCTAGAGCACCTCGACATATCCCTAAATAAGCTAGATCTGACCAAAGAGTTACCTAAGCTAAGAAATCTCCCGAACCTGAAGCACTTAGCCGTATGGGGTAATCATTTCGACGAAGCTCAAATGCAAAAGTTTCAAGCTGATTTTCCTGAACTTGAATTCAATTACAAGAGTAAAGAAGACCCAAGCTAGTGCTCGTTTTTGACGTGAATGGATATGAGCGATTTTTCAGTTTGAAACAGTAACTTTAAGAGTCAAGCTTATAGAAGCTTACCTCAGGCATTAGCGTACACTGAAAAATGGCGATCAAAGTAACAATACATATGGTTTCAAGCCTGGATGGTTTTATTGCTAGCCAAGACGGATCAATTGAATGGATGCATTCTTCCGATAAATACGAGAATGGTGTTGCACTAACCGAAGAATATATCAATGAATTTCTGAAATCAATTGATTGCTACGTTATGGGGTCACATACATATGAACATGCCCTGGGACTGGGATGGACTTATGGTAATACTCCCGTTATTGTATTGACTAGCAGAGACTTGAAATCAAACAAGAAAAGCGTCGAGTTCTATTCAGGTGATCTGAACGAACTTATCAATCAACTTAAATCAAAATACCACAATGTTTGGGTGGTTGGGGGTGCTGAGGTAACCAAAGCATTGTTAATGCAACGACTAGCTGACGAAATTGTAGTAACTATAATTCCAATCCTTTTAGGAGGAGGAAAACTGTTCTTTGATTACATCGGAGAAGAATACAAACTGCATTTAAAGGATACCACTGCTTTCAAAGATGGCATGGTAGAACTGAGCTATGAAATTTTAAAGAATTAGACATATACTCACAAATACTAAGATGATTATAATCAATCTACCAACTACCAGAAGCTCCGCCCCCGCCAAAAGAACCACCTCCTCCGGAAAAGCTTCCGCCTCCTGAGAAACCACCACCGCCACTACTCCAGCCACCTCCACCGTAACTTCCTCCGCCCGGAATCACTACGGTACGGCTACGACGTAAGCGGGGAATATTGTAGCGGCGCGAATCGGTATGGTCGCAGTTTTTGCAAGCGTATTTACGCACTCCTTCTCCCGCCCGGGAATAGTTGGCGGAGCGGAGCACTTGACTTTTAGCTAGGTGGTACGTAATGTAACCACAGTTAGGGCACTTACTATAGCGGTGATTGAAGGTATTTTTATAAGCAATAATCGATACATCACCGGGCTGGTCAGAAGTCCAAACATCGTAGTCTACCGAGCCAATTTGCTCTTCAATTTGTTGTCCCCGGTCTAGATGTACGTCTTCTTCAGCTTCACTCATTTTACGCATTTCCAGTCCGGTTTTTTTGCTTTTGCGCGGAGCATTACGGCGTCGTTTGCGCCATACAAACCACCCAATAATGACTGATACAATACTCAGCAAAAAGGTAAGAATACCAAAACCACCGCCATCCTCTTTAGCATCGAGTGGCTCGCTGAAGTCTTCAATACCTTCTATCTGGGCTAAAATGGCGTTAGTCCCGGCTACGATACCTTGCTCGTAATCATCCGCCCGAAAGTGGGGGACAATCACCTCCCGGATAATCCGCCCCGAGGTGGCATCGGTCAGGTAAGGTTCCAGTCCGTAACCTACCTCAACCCGTAACTTACGGTCATCAGTTACCACCAAAAACAGTACTCCATTTTCTCTGCCTTCCTGCCCTAATTTCCAACTTTCTACGGTTTGCATCGAGAAGTCCTCAATGGAGCTACTTTCTAAACTATTAATGGTCAGCACCACCACCTGATTAGTAGTACGTTCCTCATGGTCGCGCAATCGGGCTTCTAGTTCTTCTTCGGCTGAGTATGATAGTATGTTGGCGTAGTCATTTACTCGGGCCGATAGGGGAGATATCGTCTGGGTAAAGCTAGAGTGACCCGCCAGCAAGAAGCACAGTCCTACAAAGTACCGGATTGAGTTACTCATTAATACGTACTTCATCAGATAGTGAATTATCATCATCGGTGGGTTGATGCACCCCACTCGCTTTCAGTAATTTCCCGCAAGCTTCTATAGCTTGACAAATGCTTTTGGTAGTTTGGTTTTGCTTTAAACCACTGGTTAGCTCTTGCACGATTTCTTCCCAACAATCGTCGGCTACTAACTCACTAATGCCTACATCCGCCAGTATCACCGCCTGGTGCTCAAAGAAACTGACATAAATTAAGACTCCAGTGCGAGGTTCGGTGAGGTGTACATTGTGATCGTAAAACATATTCTTGGCTTGGTCTAACGCTCGGCGCTGCATTAATTCTTTACTTAAAAACCAACGTTTAATCGGCCAGGCCGAAACAGCTACGGTCATACCCAGTAATCCAGCGACAAGTAGAATTAGTAACCACAGGTACGGCGGCATAAATAGTAGGAGGTCGGTAGTAACGAACAATAAAGTCAGTACAAATCCAGCAATGCCCGCGAACAATGCTCCAGCTCGCCACAATGCAATCTCATAAAATGATGACTGTTTAGCTAATACCGGCACAATCTCCCCACCAGTTTGAGCTTCAACCTGTTGTACGGCAGCTTCTATCTTCTCTAAATCCTCGGTGGTCAATTGGGCGGGTTGCATGGTTAATGATTAGTGATTGATGAATAATGAGTAATGCCTCCGTGGCGCGGACTGATAATTATTGCTTGTATTTATTACTCTCAATCATTAAAGTCTACGCTAGGTGGTTCGGCATTGGCGGGGTCGGTAGAGAAGTATTCTTTGGTGTCAAACCTTAGTAAATTATTTGGGAAACGGCGAGCTTTGGCGTTGTAGTTTTGTACGGACTCATTAAAGCGGCGACGTTCGGTGGATATTCGGTTCTCGGTACCTTCTAACTGGTTTTGTAGGTCACGGAAGTTTTCGGTGGCTCGCAAATCGGGATATTGCTCAGCTACCGCAATCAATCGGCTGAGTGAGCCGCCTAGCTGTTCCTGGGCTTGGGCGTATTCGGCTAGTTTTGTTGCATCGTCCAGGTCATCTACGTCAATTTGGATAGAGGTAGCTGCCGCTCGCGCTTCTACTACTTCCTTCAGTGTCTCCCGCTCGTAGTCGGCGGCTCCCTCTACTGTCTTTACTAAATTCGGAATGAGGTCGGCTCGGCGTTGATACTGGTTTTCTACTTGTGCCCAGGCACTATTCACATCTTCTTCCAATCCGACCATGCTGTTGTAGATATTAAAATAGCCCGCAATAAGGAGAATGGCTACGCCAGCAATAATACCCCACTTAGTAAATTTGTTACTCCGGCTCTTTCGCTCAGTTTCGTTACTCAGTACTCGCCGTTTATTGTTAAGCTCTGTTTTCAACTGCATTACACCGGGGTGAGCGGGCGCAATACTGAGCGTTCGGTTGATGTAGTATTCTGAGCGGTCATAATCGCTCGTTCGGCTGTAGCGATTGCCTCGGAACAGAAAAGCTTTAGCTGCCAAGTAGTTAGCTTCAGCGTCGTGGGGCATTAGTGATGCGGCATTTTCTAGTTCATTCGCGGCATCGTCGTAGTTTTGGGCATTCAGGTAAGCGGTGCCCCGCTGCAAGTGCTGTTTGGCTTTTTGCTGGGCTTGTTGCCAGGCCGACTCGGTAAGCCCAGCTTCTAGCGCAATATTTTTAAGATCTTCCTGGCTAAACTGCTGCTCAGTAGAACTACCGTACTGAATTTCCATCAACTTCTTTAGGTAGTTTTCTAAGGCTTCGTCAGAGTAGGTCATGTTGAAAAAATTTATGGCAAGATAAAAAAAATTAGTCGCGCCCTCGTACTAGCAGCTAGGCTACCTTTTGAAAATACAGAAAAGTGACCTAATTTATCCATATCCAACAATCTAACTTGATTTTCTATGTTTCGCTACTACTGTTTTGTGCTTACCCTAAGCAGCACGCTTTCTTTACCGGCTTTCGCCCAACTTTCCCTGCCTCATATCTTTTCCGATCATATGGTCATTCAGCGCGACGAGCCAGTGCCGGTTTGGGGAACCGCTAGCCCGAAGGAAAAGATTACGCTAACTTTTAATGGTGAGACACTGAACGCTAAAGCTGACCAAAATGGTAATTGGGACGTGATGCTTCCGGCTACTGTAGCGGGTGGCCCGTACACTATTGACATACAGGGTAAGAGCGAATCGGTTTCTTTCAGTGATGTACTGGTAGGCGACGTTTTTCTTTGCGGGGGACAGTCCAACATGGAATGGCGGGTACGCCAGTTACCCTACGCTAACGAAGTGGCTTACACAGCACAGGATACTCAGATCCGCTTAATTAAAGTAGCGCACGACCAAGCCTTGCAGCCGAAAGACAATATTTTACCTACGGAGTGGAAAGTGAACAGTGAGGAAAATGTACGGGAGTTTTCAGCAGTAGCCTACTTCTTCGCTCAACAGCTTCGTGAGCATTTAGAAGTTCCGATTGGGCTAATCAGTTCAAATTGGGGTGGTACTCCGGCAGAAGCCTGGATGAGTGCGGAAGCGCTGAGCGAATATCCGCGTTTGCACGAAGCCGTGCAGCAGTTACAAGCTGAGGGAAATACAATGGAGAAAGTAAGGGAGATCCATCATGCGAAGACCAGTAGTTTCTTTGACGATGTGGATAGTAAAGACCCAGGCATGCAAAAGAACTGGGCATCGGCTAGTGTTGATTTTCAGAATTGGGAGACATTGTTACTCCCTAGCCCGTTCAATCAACCCGCTCTTCGTCGTCACGATGGTACGGTTTGGTTTAAGAGGTCAGTGATGCTACCTTCTGAATTTCGGGGGAAAGACTTGCTGCTCAACCTGGGTATTATTGATGATGACGATCAGGTTTGGATAAACGATACTAAAGTCGGGGAAACTCAGGGTAAAGAACAGTACCGTCGGTACAAAGTTCCGGCTTCGGTCATTAAGGAAGGTGAAAATACTATCACCATCCGAGTGATTGATCAAGGTGGGAGAGGCGGATTTGCTGTCGCTGGTAAAGATTTTTACCTAACTCCAACTCAGCAGCAGTCGGTTAGTTTTCCGCTAGCCGGAAATTGGTATTACCAACGTGGGGTAGGACGTGAAAACTATCCAACCCAACTCCATCATTATCCCAGTTTGCTTTACAATGCTATGATTCACCCGTTAGTACCCTATGGCTTAAAGGGAGCAATCTGGTATCAAGGGGAAACCAATGCCTCTCGGGCAAAAGAATACAGTGAGATCTTTCCGGCCATGATTCAGCAGTGGCGAAAAGATTGGGATAGTGAAATGCCGTTTGCTTTTGTACAGTTAGCTAATTTTATGGCGCCAGTAGATACTCCTCAGCCGAGTAATTGGGCCGAGTTGCGGGAAGCCCAGACTAGAGCGTTGGAACTACCCAAAGTAGGTATGGCTACTATTATTGATATTGGTGAAGCCGATGATATTCATCCGGCCAATAAGCATGATGTTGGGAAGCGTTTAGCCTTGGCTATGCGAGAAATTGCTTACGGTGAAAATGTAGTTGCCTCTGGCCCTACTTTTCAATCGGCTCAAGTGGAAGGAGATAAAATGATTGTGAAGTTAGATAATATTGGTAGCGGCCTAGTAGTAAAAAATAAATACGGTTATCTGAAAGGCTTTACCCTAGCCGGAAGCGATCAAGAGTTTCACTGGGCGAAAGCCGAAGTTACTGGAGAGAATGAAATAACTGTTTATAGCGATGCAGTTGATGATCCGGTGGCAGTACGTTACGCTTGGGCCGATAACCCCGATCAGGCTAATTTGTACAATGAAGAAAGTTTGCCTGCGGTACCATTCCGGTCTGATGATTGGGATGGGATTACCGAGGATAACGCATTTACTCTGCGATAGACTGATAGACTTTACCGTCTTTCATCACGAATTTGATCTGGTACAAAGCCCGAATATCTTCGGATGGGTCACCTTCCACCAGAATTAAATCAGCTAGTAAGCCGGATCGGATTCGCCCTACTTGATTAGTAATTCCTAGCACATCAGCATTTACGGAGGTAGCCGAACGTAGTACATCTATTGGCTTCATTCCGTACTCCACCATCATGACTAGCTCTCGGGTATTGTTTCCGTGCGGAAACACTCCTGTATCTCCTCCGGCACAGATAATTACTCCGGCATCTAACGCTGCTTGAAAGCTTTTTCGCTTTTGCTGAATCCGCTCCGGTTCAGGATCAGTGCCCTTCTTCCAGCCTCGGTATTGAGTAATGGCATCTCCGGCAGCTAAGGTAGGGCAAAGGGCAACGTTATGTTCAGCCATTAAAGTAAATACCTCTGAAGTACCTCCGTCACCGTGCTCAATCGTGGCTACTCTAGCTAGGGTAGCTCGTCGCATTCCTTCGGCGGTGCTAGCGTGAGCAACTACAGGGCGTCCGCTACCATGAGCTGTTTTAACGATTAGTTGTAGTTCTTCTTCTGAGAAACTGGCCATTGCTTCGCCATTTGGCCCCCAGCGATAGTCAGCGTATACTTTTATTAAATCAGCTCCTTTTCCAATCTGGTTACGAACTACGTTTACTAAATTACTTCCGTCGGCGGCTTCCGCGCCTAGCGGTACTTCTACATGGTCGGCGAATCCTTTAGGGCCGTAACTTCCGGTAGCTACAATGGCGCGGGTAGCAATCAACATCCTAGGGCCGGGAATCACTCCTTTTTCAATAGCTTGTTTTAGTCCCACGTCAGTATAGCCCGCTCCTTCGGTTCCTAAGTCACGAATAGTGGTAAAACCAGCCAGTAGCGTTTTCTCAGCATGAACGGTTGCTCGGGCTACCCGCTCAGCCCATGACTCTACCAGCACCTGCTCGTTCCAGGAGGCTTCATTGTAAGGATGCAATAGCAAATGGGTATGAGCATCAATCAGCCCAGGAAGTAGCGTCATTCCTTTAGCATCTATTCGCTGCACCGTCATCTGAGAAGTGTCTAGCTCTAACGCTTCACCTGCGGCTACAATACGATTTCCCTGTACGGCAACTGTCCAGCCAGTTTGTATATTTTCGCCGTCGAATACCCGGTCGGGTTGAAATAGGAAGAGCGTATCTTGGGCAGATAATGAATAGGAGAGAAGAAATGGTAAAAATAAGGTTAGTCGGATTATCATTGATGTAGTTTGTAGTAGCTAGCAATGTACGTTAACCTAGTTTTCTAAAAAATGGAAGAGCAAAGTTTCTAACTGCCCTGCACTAAGCAATAAGCTCATTGATCACATGACCATGTACATCTGTCAGACGATAGCGACGGCCTTGGTGCTTGAAGGTCAATCGTTCGTGGTCAACCCCCAACAGGTGGAGCATCGTTGCCTGGAAGTCATGGACGTGTACTGGGTCTTTCACGATGTTGTAGGAGAAATCATCCGTTTCACCGTAGTTGACCCCGGGTTTAGCGCCTCCTCCTGCCATCCAGATAGTGAAGCAACGCGGATGGTGGTCGCGACCGTAGTTCTCTTTGGTTAATTTGCCCTGAGAATAATTGGTTCGTCCAAACTCCCCTCCCCAAATCACCAAAGTATCGTCTAATAGACCGCGCTGTTTTAAGTCCATTACCAGAGCGGCTGAGGGCTGGTCTACGCTCTTTGCCATCTTTTTAATATCCTTGGGCAGATTACCGTGCTGATCCCAGCCTTGATGGTAGAGCTGAATGAATTTTACATTGCGTTCCACTAGTCGTCGAGCTAAGAGGCAGTTAGCAGCGTAGGTACCGGGTACCCTGGCATCTTCACCGTACATTTCGTAAATGTAATCCGGCTCGTCAGCAATATTCATGGTTTCCGGTACCGAAGTTTGCATCCGGTAGGCCATTTCGTACTGGGCAATTTTCGTATTGATTTCCGGGTCGCCCAGCCGTTCGTACTGCATTTCGTGCATCCGCTCCAGAAACGCCAGTTGGCGCCCCCGGTCTTCTTTATCAATACTGGGCGGGTTGCTTAGGTACAATACCGGATCTTTCCCCGAGCCAAATAATACTCCTTGATGAATAGAAGGCAAAAATCCATTGGCCCACAAGCGGGAATACAGTGGCTGAGGCCGCGACCGCCCTTCGGACTGTAGTACACAGAACGTAGGCAGGTTTTCGTTATCACTGCCCAATCCGTAACTAATCCAGGAGCCGATACTCGGTCGCCCCGGTTGCTGGGAGCCAGTTTGAAAAAAGGTGATAGCCGGATCGTGGTTGATCGCCTCGGTATGCATGGATTTGACAATGCACAGTTCGTCCACAATCTTAGCGGTATGTGGCATCAGCTCGCTGACCCAAGTGCCATTTTCACCGTAGCGATCAAACGTATAGTGCGAACCCGCCAGCGGAAAAGAGGTCTGCCCCGAAGTCATGCCGGTAAGCCGTTGCCCCTTACGTACTGATTCTGGCAATTCTTCCCCGTGCATTTTCTCCAGCATGGGTTTATAGTCGAACAATTCCATTTGAGAGGGGCCACCACTTTGAAAAAGGTATATCACTCGCTTAGCCTTAGGTGCAAAATGCAAAGTCTTAAGAGTGCCTTCCGATGGATCGGTGGAACTACCAAAAAGTGAGGTAGGCTTGATCAGTGAAGCCAAAGCAGTTGCTCCTAAACCCAAAGTGGTTTTGGTTAAAAAATCACGTCGGCTATAATGAGGAGTATATTGATGGCAATCACTCATAATCTTTATCGTTTGGTGTAAACCTCATCGTAATTCATCATAATATTAGTTACTACCGAAAGAGCGGCTAAATCCGGTAATTTCAATGATTCATCGTACGGATAATCACCTACTTCCAGCAGTGCTTCAGCAGCCTTCGGGCTACTTTGGTATCTATCATACTCTTGTTCATAAAGCTCCATGAGTAGTGACGATTCTTTATCATTCAGATTCCGACTGGTCAACAGCCTAAAAGCATGGTTTACCTGATTCTTGGTACTTTCAGTTTTTTCTTTCATACAGCGTTCGGCAATCAAACGACTGGCTTCCAGTAGTTGAGGTTCGTTGAGTAGCAACAAGGCTTGTAAAGGAGTACTGGTTCGCTGGCGGCGGACAATACACATGCCCCGGTCAGAAGCATCCATCACCGTCATGGTAGGAGGGGGAGCGGTGCGGCGTACGAAGGTATACATGCTCCTTCGGTACAGTTTATTGCCTTCATCTGCCTCATAGTGGGTCAGCAAACGGGAAAAATGGGTTTTGTCCCATAAATCTTCCGGTTGATAGGTTTTTACGCTAGGGCCACCCACTTTTTTGACTAATAATCCAGCAGCGGATAACGCGTTGTCACGAATCATTTCAGCAGGTAGGCGGTAGCTAGGCCCACGGGCTAACAGAATGTTGTCTGGATCTTTTTCACGTAATTCTTCATCAGCTACCGAAGATTGACGGTAAGTAGCAGAGGTGACAATTAGACGAAGTAGTGATTTAGTATTCCACCCTGATTTGATAAACTCTACAGCCAGCCAGTCTAGTAGTTCCGGGTGGGAAGGCAGATCGCCTTGATTACCAAAATCTTCCAGAGAAGCCACGACGCCTCGCCCGAAAAACATATGCCAAAAGCGGTTTACGGTAACTCGGGCGGTAAGCGGATTTTCAGGATTCAGCATCCACTGAGCCAAACCCAAACGATTGGGAGGATATTCATTTGTAAAAGGGAGCACATCAGCGAGAGTGCCCGGCTGAACTTCTTCGGTGGGGGAGTCGTACATGCCTCGGTCAAGTACGTAGGTTTTACGAGGTGGGTTCATTTCTCGCATCACCATAATTTCGGGTACGGTATCTAAGGTGGCTAGCTCCGCTTGTCGGAGTGCGGTTAGGTCAGCTAAAAGCCGTTGATATTCTGGCTCATCGTTTAACCGATAATGCTCAACTAAAAGAGCCTGTTGTTGCTCATTTAACTGATTGTAAGGTTTATCAACCCAAAAACGATCACCCGTAATTCCCGCTACTTCTAGTCCACTAAGCTGCCTATCATAAACCCGAACCTCGTCAATAGCTCCCTGAAACAAGCCAATATCTAAAGCGAACCGATGACTTCGCCCGACTTTGATAGGCTGCGATTGCTTTTGTAATTCGGCATTAATGGTTCGGATACTTTTATACAGACGATTGTACAGTGTCTGTGTCGGAGCTAATTTTCCATTGATATAGATTTTAATTCCCTGCGCCTGACTAGAGCCATCGTAGGTAAACATTACTTGACTCCATTCATTGACTGGAATGCTATCAGATGTGATCACTTGCAGACAGTGATCAGGCAGGTCGTGGGTGAGGCGAACGCTGATGCGGTTCAACTCATCCAGAAACAGTTCGTAGCCTCGCCAATGGGAGTTTTTGCCCCCGGCATTGCCCATAATCACCGAATACTCTTCTCGCTTTTCCGGATAAATCCAGGCACCTATTGAAAATTGATCGGTGCGCTCAAAGTCGCCAACATTTTTAAGGTCAACAGACTCGTATTCACTATCAAACCGGATAGCTTTTCCTTGATAGCCATCTACTTTTTCTACCTCGCCTCGCACGTTAGCCGAATGACGATTGCCAATCAGGTTAGGAGAATTATCTTCTACTACTTTATCGAGAGGATAATATCCCACTAAGCCTACTTTCTGAAAAGTAGGATTTACTTTTACAGATTTATCATCAGGCAATTCGGTAAATTGGCGAGTATGCTGCGATAGTTTTTTTTCTTGTTCAGCAATCAATCCACGGATATATTCCACTTTCTCCGCTGTCTCTTCTTCCATTAGAGGAATGGTGGGAGCAGCATTACCATCGTTGGAGATCATTCCCAGTTCATCCACATTATTGAAGAAGGCACTAAACTGATAGTATTCTTTCTGGGAAATAGGATCGTATTTATGATCGTGACAGCGCGAGCATTCCAGCGTAAGACCTAGAAATGCCTTGGCGGTAGTATTCGTCCGATCAAACACATTTTCGAGTCGATACTCTTCCGGTACGATTCCCGCCTCGGAACTAGATGGATGGTTACGGTGGAAGCCCGTAGCCAACATTTGCTCCTGCGTAGCGTTGGGCAACAAATCCCCCGCCATTTGCCAGGTAACGAACTGGTCGTAGGGCATATTCTCGCTGAAGGCTTTAATTACCCAATCGCGCCAGGGCCACATCATTCGGTAACCATCAGCATGATAACCATGGGAGTCAGCGTAACGGGCAATGTCTAGCCAATTGGCTGCCATTCGCTCTCCGTAAGCCGCGGAAGATAACAGACGATCCACCACTTTTTCGTAAGCATCTTTCGAATCATCCGCCAGGAAGTCATCAATTTCTTCTAAGGTAGGCGGCAACCCAGTCAGGTCAAAGGTTACCCGGCGAAGCAAGGTTACTCGGTTGGCTTCTGGAGAGGGCGCGAGACTGTCTCGCTCTAGACGAGTCAGCACAAATTGGTCAATCGGGTTTTGTACCCAAGCTTCATCTTTTACTTCGGGTAGCTCCGGTGCTGAGGGAGGAATAAACGACCAGTGGGGTTTGTATTCAGCTCCTTCTTCAATCCAACGAGTTAGCAGAGCTACTTCTACTTCCGAAAGGCTAAGGTTAGATTCCGGCGGCGGCATCGCCACTTCGGGATCATCGGAAGTGATACGGTGAAACATCTCACTCTCCGTTAGGCTACCGGGTACAATGGCGTAGTGATCTTGTTCTTCACCAACTGGGGCGTAAGCTGCCTCGGCAACATCTAATCGTAAACCTGCTTCCTGATTATTTTTATCCGGTCCGTGGCAGGCAAAGCAACGATCGGATAAAATAGGTTTGATATGAAGATTGAAATCAATCTGATCGGGTAATTGCGCTTCAATCTCAGGTGAAAACGTAGTTCGGTCGGGAGAGCAAGCGAGTGCTAGCAGTCCAGATAGGAAAAAAATATAGATGTGAGATGAAGCCTGTTTCATAGTGTTATCAGAGTTAATCTCAAATTTGATCAATGTTTATTTCGTTTTTGCCTTGCTCAATTCAACGATAGCTGAGTAGATTATTCCACTTATCTAACATTCTTGCATAGGATGCAGCAGCAACAGTTGGTTCATAATTTAATAATCCTAATGACTCTACTTCTAAGTCACCGAACATGGATACAATTTCAAAAATTGCATCGGTATCGAGATCGATTATATAATGATTAGTCTCTTTATCATCCGGCCTATTATGATTAGTGGGTTTTTCCACTAAATTCTCAGATAATATTCTATTAATTTCAGAAGCTAACTCTTTTCTGCCAGATTTCGTTAATTCTTGAAATGTAATGTTTAAAGTCCCTCGATCAAGAACGTCCTCATTTTCTATAATTCGTTTGTATTCCTCCGTTGTCATTTACTTTTCATAACTAAGCAAGAATCCCCTTGACTACTTCGCCGTGAACATCGGTCAAGCGATATCGTCTTCCCTGATGCTTAAACGTCAGTTGCTCGTGGTCGATGCCGAGCAAGTAGAGCAGCGTAGCTTGGAAATCGTGGACGTGTACTCCGTTTTCGGCAATGTTGTAGCTGAAGTCATCGGTTTTACCGTAGACCGTTCCGGGTTTGATGCCACCTCCGGCCATCCACATGCTGAAGCAGCGGGGGTGATGATCGCGACCGTAGTTCGTTTTGGTTAGTTTTCCTTGAGAAAAGCTGGTACGCCCGAATTCACCTCCCCAGACGACTAGCGTATCGTCTAGTAAGCCCCTTTGCTTCAAATCGGTTACCAAAGCTGCCGAAGCTTGGTCGCTAGATTTTGCCAGTTTTTGAATGTCTTTGGGTAGATTGCCGTGCTGATCCCAACCCATGTGGTAGAGTTGAACGAAGGGTACATTTCTTTCTGCCAGACGACGAGCTAGTAGACAGTTAGCAGCATATGTACCAGGAATTTTCGCTTCCGGGCCGTACAGATCAAAGATATAATCTGGCTCATCAGATAAGTCGGTTACATCTGGTACCGAGGTCTGCATACGGTAGGCCATTTCGTACTGGCTGATCTTAGAATCAATCTCAGGATCGCCCCAAACGGCTTGCTGCTCGCGCTCCAATCGTTCCAGATAATCTAATTCCCGGCGACGACTCGCCCGGTCTATGCCATCGGGATTAGAGAGATAAAGCACTGGATCAGCTCCGGAACGGAATTGTACGCCTTGGTGGTGGGAAGGAAGAAAACCGTTGCCCCAGGACTGCATATTAAGATTTTGCGTATCAGCTTTACCTCGAGAAAGCAGCACGATGAACGAAGGTAAATTTTGGTTAGGGCTGCCTAAGCCATAACTCATCCAAGAACCAATACACGGACGGCCTACCTGCTGAGAACCAGTTTGCAAAAAGATAACAGCAGGCTCGTGGTTGATCGCTTCGGTATACATGGAATTTACCACACAAATATCTTCGGCGATCTGAGCGGTGTAGGGAACCAGGTTACTAAAGTACCCTCCAGTTTTCGCGTTTTGAGTGAATTCAAATTTGGAACCTACCAGCGGGAAACTAGATTGAGCCGCTAGCATTCCAGTAATACGTTGATTACCCCGTACACTGTCAGGAATTTCCTCCCCATGCCGCTTCATTAGCTCCGGCTTATAATCGAAAAGTTCGATCTGGCTAGGCCCACCACTTTGGAAGAGATAAATGATTCGTTTAGCCTTAGGGGCGTGGTGCAACGCTTTGAGTACTCCGCCTGAACCAGGGACAGTGTTTGGTTGGGCTGTAAGTAGGTTTGGAGCTATCAATGAGCCGATAGCGGCAGCTCCTAATCCTTTGGTAGTGGTGCGAAGAAAATCGCGGCGGGTTTGATTATACTGTGCTTTCTGTATATCGTTATTCCAATTCATGTCTTATCGAGAAAATTAGTTTTTGTAATACGCTTCAGTAGTATTAAGAATAGTATTGGCAACCCGAGCTAGAGCGGCTACCTCCGTAGTGGGTAACTCCTGAGAAGGAGCCCGATGCCCAACTGTCAGGTAAGCTGATGCCCGTCCTTGGTTTTCTTGAAAGTACGCTAACTCTTCTTGGTATTGCCCAATCAGCAGTTGAAACTCCCGTTCGGTGGGCTCTCGGCTGGTCAGTAGCTGGAAGGCCTGTCGGGTTGCCTCCCGCACATCGCCCTGAGCTTCGTTTAGCATACTCTCTGCTAATGCACGACAGCCCTCAATCATTTGCTCATCATTTAGCAACACCAACGCCTGCAATGGAGTACTACTTCGTTGGCGGCGTACCTGACATTCGCCTCGGCTAGAGGCATCAAAAACTAACATGCTGGGTGGTGGCATATTGCGTTTCCAGAAGGTGTAAATGCTGCGTCGATAGAGGCCATCTTCGTAGTCAATATTATAACCGGGGAAGAAGGGGTGGGAAGTAGTTTCCTTCCATAGTCCCGGTGGCTGATAAGGATAAGTAGAAGGACCGCCGATAGTAGGATCAAGCAGACCGCTAGCTGCCAAAACATTATCCCGTACCATTTCGGCAGAGCGACGGTAACGAGGTGCTCGGGCGAGTAAGACATTATCCGGGTCAGTTTCCTGCAATTCAGGACGGATTTTAGATGATTGACGATAAGTAGCTGAAAGTACCATTTGCCGGATAAGCTGCTTTACGTCCCAGCCATTTTGTTGGAAGTCGACAGCTAGCCAGTCCAGCAGTTTTGGATGGGATGGTAATGCACCTTGATTCCCAAAGTCTTCTACTGTTTCTACTAAACCTCGCCCGAACATCAGATACCACATCTGATTCACCGCTACCCGAGCGGTTAGCGGATGATCGGGATGAATCAGCCATTGACCTAGCCCTAAGCGATTGCGCGGAAGCTCTTCTGGCCAGGATAGTAGCGAAGTAGGAACGTCTCGCTTAACAACTTCGCCGTGGGCATCGTACACGCCACGTTCCAGAATATAGGTTTGACGTTCGTTTTCCCAATCACCCATTACCATAATCTCCTGTACGGTATCAATGGTAGCAACCTCTTTCAAGCGCAAATCTCGCAGTTTGGCTCGTTCGCTTTTTAGTTGAGAATCTACAAACAAATCGTAGAAATGATCTAGTTCTACGGATTGTTGGCTTAGGGCTTCTTTAAAAGCAGTTTTGCCTTGATCGGGGTTGTATAAATATTTGGCTACCAGACTACCTGCTTCCCGATTCAGAATACGCACCTCATCAAGTAATCCTCCAGTAAAGTCTTGATCGTAGTGACGATTGCCAATAATTAGTCCTCGGTAATGGGCGTAAACAGTGGCTCGGGTATCCAGATAAGGTTTAGTAGACCGATATAGATAATCGCGTCTAATTTTCGGTCTAATTTCCTCGCCATTTCGGTATATCCGCATTCCCTTTGCCTTACTGGAGCCATCGTAGGTCCAGACGTAGTGTACCCACTGGTTAAGCGGTAATGCTTCGGGGTCACGAATGTCTAATGACTGGTAGGGGTGAGCGTGGTTCAAACGGAAGTGGGTGCGGGAGCTATCCAGCATAATGTCCCAGCCCCGATAACCCTGTATGCGGTTATTACCGTTGTACATGACGTGAGCTTCCGCAAATTCTTCGGGAATATTGATCCAGAAACTCACCGTAAATGGATCGGTACGCTCGAAGATCGAGGGTTTACCATCGGCTACGTATTGTCCCGAGGCGTTACTGCGAATGGCTTTACCTTTAATTCCCTCGGAAGTGGTAATGTCGCCACCGTAAATAGGCAAAGCATTTCCTCTGACTGCATCCCGATCTTTTCCGTCGGCCATTTGGTCGAAAGTCAGATGGGTGACAGTGGTTTGGCGGACGGCTTGCTCCAGGACAGTTGCATTGGTTTGTCGGGATTGCCACTGCTGTACCGCACCAGTATTTTGCTCAGCTAGTTTCTTTAGATCGGTTTGCTTCTGATCAATCTGCTTTAAGAGGTATTCGCGAATCTTTTTTGTTTCTCCGTCCGGTAAAGCCATAACTGGGCCAGCATTCATCGCCAGTTCGTTAGGAATTTCCTGACCATTTTCTATAGCATTAAAACCAAAAATACCGTCGCCCCGCTCAATGGTTGAATTGAAAAAACTGAAAAACTGAAAGTAGTCTTTCTGAGAAATAGGGTCGTACTTATGATCGTGACAGCGGGCACAGGCCAGAGTCAATCCCATAAAAGCCGCCCCCAAAGTATTCGTCCGGTCGGCCACGTATTCTACCCGAAACTCCTCGGGAATAATACCTCCTTCCGAGTTCTGTTTATGATTACGATTAAAAGCAGTAGCGAGAATTTGTTCTTCCGTAGCATTTGGTAATTGATCACCGCCAACCTGCCATAAAATGAATTTATCATACGGAAGATTACGGTTGTAGGCATCAATCACCCAATCGCGATAAGGCCAAAAGGTATGATGAAAATCATCGAGGTAGCCTTCTGAATCGGCGAAGCGGGCTACGTCTAGCCAATGTGCTGCCATGCGCTCTCCGTAAGCTGGCAAAGCCATTAAGCTGTCTACCAATCGTTCATAGTAATCAGGACGTTGATCGCCCATTAACCACTCCAAATCCTTCAGCGAAGGAGGCAGTCCAGTTAGGTCAAAATACAATCGCCGGATAAGTTGTTCGCGATCGGCTTCCGGGGAAGGTTTAATATTATTTTGTGCTAGTCTTTCCGCTACAAAGTAATCAATTGTATTGACGGCCCAGTCACCTCCAGTTTCGGGTACTTCGGGTTGATCTGGCTTGGTAAAGGCCCAGTGGGGTTTATATTCAGCTCCCTGCTCAATCCACTTCACCAGTATGGCTTTTTCGCGGTGAGTAAGTTTTAGGTTAGATTCAGGCGGGGGCATCACCGTTTCTGGATCGTCAGAAAAAAGGCGTTTCACCAGTTCGCTCCGGTGGGCTTTACCAGGGACAATCGCCTGCTCGCCACTTTCTAGTACCGCATACGCCAAAGTATCATCACTCAGGCTTAGTCCAGCTTCTACCGCAGCTTTATCGGGTCCGTGGCAAGCAAAGCAACGATCGGATAAAATTGGTTTAACGTGAAAGTTATAGTCAATCTCTTTCGGTAGTGTTTTATAAATTTCTGCTACCTCATTGGGCATATCTGGTTTGCAACCGAATACATAAAAGGCGAGAATTAGGAAAACGAAAGGCTGAAATCGCATAGACTGATGTTTTGATTTTCTTAGGTAGAAGGTAAAAAAATTATATCTTCATATTAGACTTGACAGCATAGAAAAGTAATTCATTCTCCGACTGAATTACAGGATTTTAGGTACGAAATATAATAAATTTCGCTTAGAATAGCATCCGGGCGACTGTTATACTTTCGGCTTATCTGACTAGCTTTATAGTCACAACCTTACTATCAATCATGAAGATATTTGCTGCTTGCCAGGTTCGCCTAGGAGTTTTTCTTCTTTTTCTGTCCTCTCACGTCATCGCCCAATCTGACTCGGCGGAGATCGAGCTTTTGAGGCAGAGACTTATTGACGATGCACTGGTAGAAAAAGGCTTTTTGAACCGTACTAGTCAGTACCTGGTATCTGATCTTGAAAATGCTGCTGATCATCTGCGTAGTCTTCAGGCTGATGGCAGTTGGTCGGATATCGATTATCAGGATCGAGATAACAGTTGGAGCCCACTCCAAGCACTTACCCGTATTCTGATATTGACCTATGCCTACAGCAATCCTACCAACAAACTATACCATGACACAAAAGTGCTATCCGGAGTAGAACGTGCTTTAGAATACTGGTATCAGGTAAATCCGACTTGTAAAAACTGGTACAAAAACGAAATAGCTAAACAGTTCTACTTCAATGTAATTGCCCTGCTGCTTCAGAGTGAAATTTCGGAAGAGTTGTTGCAAAACATGATTCGTGACCTAACACCCACTCCTCGAATGACAGGCTCTAATCGGACATTGCTGTCTATTTCGGTGCTATACCGGGGTGTACTGGAAAGGAACCCGGAGCGGATTGCTGATGGAGTTGCCGGAGTGATGCAGCCGATACAGATTACGAACAATGAGGGAATACAGCCGGATTTCAGTTTTCACCAACACGGGGCATTTTTGTACAACGGCGGCTACGGAAGTAATTTTTTACGAGAAAGCATCTGGCTCGCATCTATCGTGGAAGGTACGCAGTTTGCTTTTACGGATACTCACCTCAAAACACTACGAGATTATTATCTGAAAGGAACCCGGTGGATGATCTTCCGTCACTTATTTGATTATAATGTGCGTGGACGGCAGGTAGGGCGATCGAGTGGTTTTGCCCCGGGAGCAAAACAGCTTATCCCCCAGTTAAACAACTTTATAAAAGCTGACCCAACCCATGCAGAGCTATATCAGGAATCTAAGCAGCGAATCTTGGCAAAACAGCCACAGGCAATCGCTGGTAATCGTCACTTCTGGCGTTCTGACTATATGGTGCACCATCGCGATAACTACTTCACTTCGCTAAAGATGTGCTCTAAGCGAACGGTGGGTATGGAAATGGATATCAATACCGAAAACCTCTACGGCTACTACTTGCCGTTTGGATTGACCTACATTTATCGGCGAGGTGATGAATATCAAGATGTTTTTCCAGTTTGGGATTGGGCTTGCCTACCCGGGGTCACTAGCCCACACCATGAATTCAGCAGTAAAGGGCGGTCTTCTCAAGATGTAGCTTTTGTAGGCGGAGTAAGCGATAGTACTTACGCCGTTTCGACCATGCAACTAGATGTAAAAAATACGCAAGCGAAGAAATCTTGGTTCTGGTTTGATAAGGAATGGGTAGCTCTGGGAGCAGGCATTCAGTCAAAAAACGATCACCCGATTGTCACCGGAGTCAACCAAGCCCGATTAGTTGGGGATGTTTTCGTCGATGGAAACCATTTTTCCAGTGGAAATAAAACGCTAGAAAATCCAGGTTGGGTGTGGCACGACAGTATCGGCTACGTATTTCCGAAGACGGAAATAATGAAGTTGCGTACCGGAGAGCGGGAAGAGCAATTGCAAAAGATTTTCAAGTTGGGTGCTGACTCAATTTATCGTTCTGATCTATTTTCGTTATGGCTTGAGCACGGGCTACAACCTGAGAATGAAACTTACGAATATGCAGTAGTGACTAACTGTGATCCCGAAGAATTGGCGGTTTACGCAGATGACTTACCCTATCAGGTTCTTTCCAATACTCCTCAAATACAAGCAGTGAGCCATTCTGATTTGAGAATCACCGGTATTGTTTTCCACGAAAAAGGAAGAATTTCTTTAGCTGATGGACTAACCGTATTAGTAGACAAACCTTGCCTGCTGCTAGTCAACCAGATTGAAAACACAATTACTGTTAGTGATCCTACTGCCCGTTTAAAGCAGGTAGAAATTAAGGTAAACACTGCTTCTAGCCGTAGGGTTACTCAAAAAATAAAACTTCCTCAGGATCAACTGGCTGGTAGTAGCATAACGGTCAAATTGGGAGGTTAGGCTATTCTATAAAAGCTAGTCAACCGTTGTACTGACTCATAGTACGCTCAATGCCAATAGTACAAAAAGCAAGAATCATTTCACCAGCTCGATCCATAATTTCGGGTAATCGATCCAACTCTTCCCGAGGAAATTGACTTAGCACATATTCTACTTGCTGACCTTTGTGAAAGTCGTTGCCCACTCCCATTCGTAAGCGGGCGTAATTTTGCCCTCCGGTAAGCTGCTCAATATTTTTCAATCCATTGTGACCAGCACTTGACCCCTTGGCTCGCATTCTAAGTGTTCCGAAAGGTAAAGCAATATCATCAGTAAGCACCAGCAATCTTTCTTTCGGAATTTTTAATTCTTGCAGCCAGTAATTCAATGCTTTGCCACTCAGGTTCATAAAAGTTGTCGGTTTCACTAAGTGCAATGTCCGGCCTTTGTGCTTCATCTCAGTAACTTCAGCTAGGCGGCTCACTTCAAAAGCTGATTGGTGCTGATCGGCTAGTCGGTCTAGCGTTAGAAAGCCGATATTGTGGCGGGTGAGTTCATACTCTGGACCAGGATTACCTAGCCCTACGATCAGGTATTTCATAAGCAAAAAAAATCCTGTTCTGATGAAAGAACAGGATCATAATCAAAAGTTGACGAAAATTTAAGCTTCAGCCGCCTCTTCGGTTTCAGCTTCACCTTCTTCTCCCTCTTCATCATCCGATTTACCGCGTAGGGCGCGAGGAATTTCAATAACAGCTACTGAAATAGCATCACTGTCTAAAACCTCATAATTCCCTGTTGGAACATCTTTTACTTTGACAGACTTGCCAAAATCCAGATCGGTTACATCTACCTCAATATAATCAGGCATATCTTTAGGTAGAGCCTTCAGACGTAAGAAGTGGCGCTTGTGCATCAATTTCCCTCCTTTAGAAACTCCTTTAGCATTTCCACTTAACTGTACTGGAATATCCATTTTTACTGGTTTCCCTGCGTGCAATTCTAGGAAATCAGCATGCATAATCATTTCATTCACCGGATGGAACTGAATATCCTGTAAGATACAGCGTTTTTCCACTCCTTCAATGTTTAGTATCACAAAATGAGCTTGGTCAGTATATACCAATGGACGAAAAAGGATCATGGGAGCGTAGAAGTGGACTTGCTCGTCTCCACCGTATAGTACACAGGGAACGTTCCCTTCTTCACGTAATTGCTTTGATTCCTTTTTGCCGAGATTTGCTCTTTGATACCCTATAATCTCTAACGTTTTCATAATTGGTTAATTAAAATCTGGATTGAGAAATAAATAAAGGACTAATTGATTCGTATTTATGAATTTTCTTGATTGCGTTAGCAAATAGCTCCGCCACGGTTAAAACCTTGATTTTAGAGCATTCCTGCTTTAGTGGAATAGTATCTGTTACAACCAATTCTTCTAATGCAGAGTTCTCTATATTCTCATAAGCCGGACCAGAAAGTACAGCGTGGGTAGCAATAGCTCGCACCGATTGGGCTCCGTTTTCCTTGAGTACAGTGGCTGCTTTACATAGTGTACCAGCCGTATCTACCAAATCATCTACGATTACCACATCTTTCCCGTACACATCTCCGATTACTTGCATCTCGGCCACTTCGTTGGCTCGTTTGCGGTGTTTGTCACAAATCACCATATCGGTATGAAAATACTGAGCAAAGTTACGAGTACGTTTCACCCCCCCTACGTCAGGAGAGGCAAAAATCAGATTATCTTGAGGAATTTGCTTCAGGTATGGTACGAAAATGATGCTTCCGCTAAAGTGATCAACAGGGAAATCGAAAAATCCCTGAATTTGCCCAGCGTGCAGGTCGCAAGTCATAAGACGATTGGGGGAAGCGGCGGAGAAGAGGTTGGCTACCAGTTTGGCACCAATAGCTACTCGAGGCTTATCTTTGCGATCTTGACGAGCGTAGCCGAAATAAGGTACTACTGCAGTCACGTACTTGGCACTTGCCCGCCTAGCAGCGTCAATCATAAGTAATAGCTCCATTAGATTGTCGGTAGGAGCAAAAGTAGATTGTACTAGAAAAACATCACACCCTCGTACAGACTCACTAAAGTGAGTAGATAACTCACCATCGCTAAACCGCTCAATGTTGACCTCTCCAAGGGTTTTACCGTAAGTATGGGCAATTTTAGAGGCAAGGTACTGGGTGACCGACCCGGAGAAGATTTTTACGGTAGCCATAGAAAAGTTTCTCTAGTAAACAGCTATAAACACCAATCCCGATTCGCTGGAATCGGGACGGTCGCCGTGCGATTAAATAGTAAGTTGTCCGGCAAGGACTCGAACCCTGAATAAAGGCACCAAAAACCTCTGTGTTACCATTACACCACCGGACAAGCAATTGGGGTACAAATGTAGAATATTATGCATACAAAGCCAAAAAATGATTTGTTCATTTTGTGAGATATTTTTCGCTAGTGGATTGGTGTTTTGCCAATGAAATTTGCAAAATAGAAATGATAGATTCTGTTATTTTAAGTTACACTTTGGTATATAAGTTGTACTTATTCATCAGGTAATTTCATCCGTAGACTACTTTTCTTTTCTGGATTAGAAAGAAAAACAGTATAATTATAATTTTTCTAATTCATAAATTTATTTTTCCAATATATTTAATGTATATTTACAGAAAAATATTACATTGTAATAAATCATTAATTAAATTACTGTTTTTGATATGGATTTCTTGCACAAGTTAAAAAGAAGTCATTACTCAAAATCACTGCTAACCGCCCTACTGCTAATTGATATTTTGATAATTATCGTCTCATTTCGAGTATCGTTCAGTCAAATATTAGTCAGTACATCCGAATATTTACCAGTATATCAGCCATTTTTAGTCATCTCAGTCTTGCTATGGGTAGTTACCTCGCTTTTTTGCGATGTGTATCAGACTAATAATTTGAGGAAAATATCCACAATTTTAGTCAGCACGCTGTTTAGTTCAGCATTAAGTGCTGCGGGTGTAGCTACCTATATTTTATTCTTGCAACGGTATGAGTTCCCTACACAGTTTCTGGTATTATTCTCCTCTATTTCAGTGGCCTCTCTAGTAGTAGTTAAAATACTCTTGTTTTTAGGTTACAAACGGTATCGCTCTCTTGACAAAAACAGGAAGAAAGTCATCATTATTGGATACACAACTACTGGAAAAAACCTTTACAATTATTTCGTGAAAGACCAGCCTTTAGGATATAAGTTTATGGGGTTTTTTGACGATGGCTTGAAGTTCATTAATAATGAGAATGATTACCGAGGCAATCTGAGTCAAGTGAAACAATTTTGTTTATCTGAGCATATTGATGAAATATATTATGCGTTGCCCAACAATGTTTCTTATGTAAAAGATATCGCCAAATTTGCCGATGATAACTACGTCTATTTCGGTATAGTGCAAGATGCCGGCGGGCTCGATCAAATGAGCATCGATACTCAACTTTATGATAATGGACGTATCCCAATATTATCTCCTCGCCGTGACCCACTCAAAATCTTTTATAATCGACAAATCAAGAGAGCGTTCGATATTGTATTCTCTTCAGCTGTAATACTATTTCTTTTCCCATTTATTATTCCACCCATTGCCATTATTATCAAACTAGACTCACCCGGGCCAACCTTTTTTAAGCAACTGCGCAGCGGGCGAAATGGCAAACCATTTTGGTGCTATAAATTTCGGACTATGAAAGTAAACTCGGAGGCTAATTCTAAGCAAGCCGAGAAGAACGACTCGAGAATTACGAAGGTAGGGCAGTTTTTAAGAAAGACTAGCTTGGATGAGCTTCCTCAGTTCTTCAATGTGTTTTTAGGTAATATGTCTGTAGTAGGCCCCCGTCCCCATATGCTGAAACATACCGAAGAGTACTCTGAGATTATTGAAAATTTTAAGGTAAGGCACTTTATTAACTCTGGAATCACTGGCTATGCCCAAGTAAATGGCTTCCGAGGTGAAACTAAAGATGATGAGTTGATGAAGAAGCGAGTAGAGTACGATACTTGGTATCTAGAAAACTGGAGCCTTTCTTTAGATATTAAAATTATATTCCAAACTGTATGGAATGCGGTGCGGGGTGAAGAAAATGCCTATTAGTTTCTAATAATTGATTTATATAACTATATTTGTAATTATTTGTACTTAAAAAATAATTAATATGAAAATTAGTGTATTCGGATTAGGTTATGTAGGTGCTGTTTCTTGCGCTTGCTTTGCCAAAATCGGACATCAGGTTATCGGAGTGGATGTTAACCAAAAGAAAGTTAATCTTATTAACAGTGGGAATTCCCCAATTGTAGAAAAAGACTTAGATGAATACATTGCTGAAGGAGTAGAAAAGGGGACAATTAGAGCCACAACCGATATTCATGCTGCGGTACAAAACTCAGATATATCCATTGTTTGTGTGGGTACGCCTAGCCAGATTAACGGAAATATTGACCTATCTTATATTTATCGGGTTTGTGAAGATATTGCCGAGTCGCTTAAGTCTAAAGATACATACCATACCATTGTAATCCGGAGCACCGTAGTCCCCGGTACTATTCAAGAATGTGCTCAGATCATAGAAGGGGTATCTGGCAAAAAACATATCGAAGATTTTGGCGTGGCTTCTAACCCTGAGTTTCTGCGGGAAAGTACAGCCATCTATGATTTCTGGAACCCTCCGTATACAATTATAGGTACTAAGGCTTCGAAGAGTGAGCAACAGTTGGAAGAACTATATCAGTCTATTGATGCTCCAGTTTTCAAGCTGAAGCCGGAGGAGTCAGAGATGATTAAGTATACTAACAATAACTTCCACGCGCTCAAGATTACTTTCGCTAACGAGATAGGGAATATTTGTAAAGAGTTAGGAGTAGATGGACATAAAGTAATGGAGGTGGTTGCCCGTGATACTAAGCTAAATTTATCGCCTTACTATATGAAGCCTGGTTTTGCTTTTGGAGGTTCTTGCTTACCAAAAGATGTGAGAGGGCTAAATTATCGAGCGCAGCTACTAGACGTATCAACTCCTTTATTAAATAGCTTACTACCTAGTAATGCCTATCAGGTACAGCGGGGATTGCAGATGGTCTATAACACAGGTAAAAAGAAAGTTGCGTTTCTAGGCTTTGCGTTTAAAGCAGGAACCGACGACCTGCGCGAAAGCCCAATGGTAGATATGATCGAGACGCTTATCGGTAAAGGATATGAACTGAGTCTGTACGATAATAATATCTCACTGTCTAAATTAATGGGTAAAAATAAAGATTACCTCACTGGACATATTCCTCATATCACTCGGTTATTGAAAGATGATATTCGGGAGGTCATCAAAGATGCTGAGGTAATTGTCATTGGAAATAAATCTCCGGAGTTTAAGGAAATTATGGCGGAAATTAGTTCTGACCAAACGATCATTGATCTGGTACGAATTGATAAAGAAAAAGTAACTGACGAGAATTATGCCGGAATTTGCTGGTAAGCATGTTTTAATTGTCATTGAAAATCTTCCTGCCCCCTTCGATCGAAGGGTTTGGCAGGAAGCTACTACATTGAAGGAGGAAGGAGCCGATGTGTCAATCATCTGCCCCAAAATGAAAGGGTATACCAAGTCTTATGAGCAAATAGATGGTATAGACATCTACCGTCACCCATTGCCGACTGAAGGGCACGGAGCTTTAGGCTACTTGGTAGAATACTCTACTGCACTATTTTGGGAATTGGTGCTTTGTATCAAAATTTTTCTAAAAAAACGGTTTCACGTTATTCATGGATGTAACCCGCCAGACTTAATATTTCTAGTAGCTCTTCCCTTTAAGCTATTTGGGGTAAAGTACGTTTTTGATCATCATGATATTAACCCGGAACTATATATTGCTAAGTTCAACAAAAAGGGGCTGTTCTACCGGGCTATGCTGTTGTTTGAAAGATGGACCTTCAAAGCAGCGGATTACAGTATTGCCACTAACGAATCATATCGGAAAATTGCGGTTGAGCGGGGAGGAATGAATCCAAAGGATGTGACTGTAGTACGAAGTGGCCCTAGTTTAAAACGCTTGAAACTGACCGATGGAAATCCTGATTACAAAAGAGGAAGGAATTTCCTTATTGGCTATGTGGGAGTAATTGGGGTGCAAGAAGGATTAGATCTATTAATGGAATCGGCTCAATATATTGTGCAAAAGAGGCAAGATGTACAGTTCGCAATCGTAGGAGGAGGTACTGCGCTGGAAGAGATCGAGGAGTTGGCTAATCAAATGGGGCTTTCCGAGTATATAGACTTTTATGGGCGAGTAAGCGATGAGATGCTAGTAGACGTACTGAATACCTGCAATGTATGCGTAAACCCAGATAAGCCTACCGAGATGAATAATTTATCTACCATGAATAAAATCATGGAGTATATGGCTTTGAAAAAACCAATCGTACAGTATGACTTAAAAGAAGGGCGAGCCTCTGCTTTAGAAGCATCTTTGTATGCTACAAATCATGATACAGCCGATTTTGCTAAAAAAATTATGTGGCTGCTAGATAACCCTGAAGAAGGGCAACGTATGGCGGAATATGGATACGATCGGGTGCTTAATAAGCTGTCTTGGGATTATGAGCGAGAAAATCTGATTGGATTTTATCGTACCGCATTGCAGATTAAACACGCTCCCTTAGTACAACCTATCTAAACACATAGGTTTTTTATTGATAAAAGCATCGGCTAACAACCGATGCTTTTTTTGTGTTTGCAAAGCAGGTAGCCAAAAAGTATAATCAGAAATGGCAAGAAAATTGGGACACTGCCATTGACGTTATGAAGTAAGTTATTTTTCTCCTGACTTTACTCCGTTTAGTCTATCACTTAAAGTTCTGCGATATGAAACGTACAATATTTTCTAGTATACTCATGATATCTTTTCTAGTCAGTTGTTCCACTGTTCCACTAACCGGACGCCGACAGCTTAGTCTGATTCCTGATTCACAAATCAATGCACTCAGCTTTCAGAACTACCAACAAGTATTACAAGAAAGCCAGGTGGTGACTGGAACGGAAGATGCTCGTTTGGTAAAAAGTGTAGGAGAGAAAATTGCCTACTCAGTAGAAAAATATATGGCTGAAAAAGGTCTTTCTAAAGAGATTGAAGGGTTTAAGTGGGAATTTAATCTGATACAAGAAGATATTGTGAATGCCTGGTGTATGCCGGGTGGTAAAGTGGCCTTTTATACCGGCATTATGCCCATTTGCCAGAACGAAGAAGGTGTTGCCGTAGTAATGTCGCACGAAATTGCCCATGCTGTTGCTGAACACGGTAGTGAGCGTATGTCGCAACAACTGGCGGCGCAAATGGGCGGAAGTGCTCTATCGGTTGCTCTACAAAACAAACCTGCGGCTACTCGACAGCTAGCCAATACTGCTTTTGGATTGGGCTCACAATATGGAGTCTTAATGCCCTTCGGGCGAACTCAAGAGTCTGAGGCTGATGAGTTAGGGTTGTACTTTATGGCAATGGCTGGATACAATCCAGAAGCGGCAGTCCCCTTCTGGCAACGCATGGCTAAACAGGGTGGGGGACAACGACCTCCAGAGTTTTTATCTACTCACCCTGCTCCCGAAACCCGTATTCGCGATATTCAACAAACGATTCCAAAGACCCAGAAATATCAGGGAAAGTATGTGAAGTAGCTTCTTAGCCTACGGAAATATGGGCTACGAACTAAGGGCTAACGATGGTAGATAGTTCGCCTCGGGCATATTTCTGATAGTTTTCGCAGGTCATACGTCCGCTACCATCACTGTAGGGACAAGTACGGTAAATAGCGCTTCCTAATGCTCCCTGCTCAATAATTACGCCACTGCCTTTGCAAATTGGGCACAGTACAAATGGAGTTGTATTGCAATCAATTTGCTGAGGTTTAGCTTTATCAGGTTGGACAGATCGTGGAGTTGCATTTCGCTGCTGAGCTAAAAAATCAGTTTCTGAAAGAGATAGATATTCTCTTGCTTGATCAAAAAACTGTCCGGTAGTTCCTTTAATCTCAATATACTTATTTAGCCAGTCAATACTTTGCTTATATTTTTTCAAGTGATATGAATTCTTGCCAAAGTAAAAACATAGTTCAGCCGGAATAATATCGATAGCTGTCAGTACTTCCTGGAAATAGGAGTCGGCTCGATTATACTCTCCCTGATTCATCAAAACGACCCCTTCGTCTATTTTCATCATTAATTGCCGATGTTCGGGGTCAACATAGTCTTGACTAAACCCTGAGACCGAGATGCCTAGTAAGAGAACAAGTGTCCACAATTTCAGTATCATATCCACTGAAGTTTCTGATAAGTATAACAAAAGTACTATAATTACGCAGAAACTTAGCGAAAGGTGCCTGAGTTAGGTAAAAAGCTATCTTAAGAAATAATTATTTAGAATTCATGAATCTTTTAGAAGAAGGAACTGAGTTGGATTTACAATTTGAGAAACGTAATGGTTTACTTCCGGTGGTAGTCCAAGAACAGCAAGGTGGTCAAGTGCTCATGATAGGATACGCCAACCAAGAAGCACTTCAGCGATCCATGAAAACTCGCTATGCAACATTTTGGAGTACCTCTCGGCAAGAGCTGTGGACAAAAGGAGAAACTTCGGGTGATCGCTTACGTATTGCTAGCATCTGGGTCGACTGCGATCAAGATGCGCTTTTATATCAAGTGCAGCTAGAAGGGAATGGAGTTTGCCATGCCAAAACTCATGAAGGAATAACTCGTAAAGCCTGTTTCTACCGCAGAATAAATATTGATAGCCAATCGTTGGTTTTTGACGATCTGTTAGACACTAAGCAAAATGATTAAGCTAGAAGAAGTATTGCCGAAATTATTCTGCTAATTTTGTTCTAAACTACGTAATCTAACTGTATTTCCGTTTATGGAGGAGCCACTTTACGCCAAATACCCACTATCGGTCACTAATAGTTTAAGCCGAAAGAAGGAGCAATTTGAACCTATTAATCCACCTTTAGTAGGTATGTATCTTTGTGGCCCTACGGTATACAGCGATCCCCATTTAGGTAACATTCGTTCGGCGGTAAACTTCGATATCATATTCCGCTATTTATCCCACTTGGGTTATAAAGTTCGGTACGTTCGTAATATTACTGATGTAGGTCATTTGGAAGATGATTTGGCGGGAGAGGGAGAAGATAAGATTTCTAAGAGGGCGCGGCTAGAGAAACTGGAACCTATGGAGATTGTCCAGTTTTACACCTATCGCTACCGAGATGTACTACGTCAACTTAACGTATTACCTCCTAGCATTGAGCCTACGGCCACTGGGCATATTGTTGAGCAAATTGAGGTGATTCAATCGATTATGAACAACGGTCTTGCTTACGAAACAAATGGTTCGGTCTATTTTGATCTAGATAAATACTCCCAATCACAAGATTACGGTCGGCTTTCGGGGAAAGTACTGGACGATTTGCAATCAGGGAGTAGAGATACAGAAGGATTGGATGAGAAGCGTAATCCGCACGATTTTGCGTTATGGAAAAAAGCTGGATCCGAGCATATTATGCGATGGAATTCCCCTTGGGGAGAAGGTTTTCCGGGTTGGCATTTAGAGTGTACGGCCATGAGTACCAAATACTTAGGCGAGACCTTCGATATTCATGGTGGTGGGCTAGACTTACAGTTTCCTCACCATGAGGCTGAGATAGCACAGTGCTGCGGAGCTTTTAATAAGCATCCGGCCAACTACTGGATTCACCACAATCTGATTACGATTGATGGACAGAAAATGAGTAAATCGAAGGGTAATTTTATTACGCTGGAGCAACTCTTTACTGGAGAGCATGAGCTTTTGACACAAGCGTATTCGTCCATGACGATACGTTTCTTCATTCTTCAAGCGCACTACCGTAGTCCGGTTGATTTTTCTAATGACGCCTTACAAGCGGCTGAGAAAGGGCTTAATCGTCTGTTAAGTGCTTTAGAAACACTAGAAAAGCTCAATTACGAGTCTGGGCAAGTTAATGAAACCTTAGACCAGGAAATTAATCAGTTGTGTGAGCAGTGCTATCGCGAGATGAGCGATGATTTTAATACTGCTAAATTGATGGCTGTATTGTTTGATCTTGGCTCTAAAATCAATGGGTTCTACAATCAGCAGCTGGACTTATCCTCAATTACGGAAGAAACTTTCCAACGATTGAAGGAGACTTTTTCGGGTTTTATAAGTGAAGTACTAGGGATACAAGAAGAAGTATCGGACGACACTCAGCAAAAAGAGGGACTGATCCAGCTATTAATTGATATTCGTAATCAAGCGCGAGCCAGTAAAGATTTTGCTACTTCTGACCAGATTCGCGACCAGTTAAAAGCGTTAGGCGTACAGCTGAAGGATGAAAAATCAGGAACAACTACTTATTCGCTGACAAACTAATTCAGTTTCTGTACGTTATACTGCACACCCTGCGTTATTCTAATACCGAGTTTACCTTACACGGCTGATATATTAGCTTGGTTTATGCGGTAAATGAGTAGCAAATACGCTAGGTTTTCAAGCAAAAACGTATGATACTGTCAGGAAAAGAGATTGAAAGGTTACAGGGGAGCGAGATCAATATTGACCCATTTTCACCCAAGCAACTAAATCCGAATAGCTATAATTTAAGACTGCACAACGAACTGCTGGTCTATCAGAACCGAGTGTTGGATATGAAAGAAAACAACCCGGTAGATAAGGTGATTATTCCTAAAGAAGGATTGATCCTAGAACCAGGTAGGCTTTATCTGGGGCGAACGATAGAACGAACTCAGGCTAACTTCCACGTTCCCGTATTGGAAGGACGTTCCTCTATCGGGCGGTTAGGAATACTAGTTCACTTTACAGCAGGGCTAGGAAACATTGGTTCTGATGGATACTGGACACTGGAAATCTCCTGTGTACAGCCCGTTCGAGTTTATCCTGATGTAGAGGTTTGTCAGATTTACTTTCAAGAGCTTCGGGGCGACCACGTGAAGTACCAGAGTAAGAAATATCATCATTCGGATATACAACCTAGTCGACTATTCCAAGAATTAACCTAACCTATGCTCATTTACCTAGCTAAAGGACTTATTCGCTTCTATCAATACGCAATTTCACCTTTGCTGGGTAAGAATTGTCGCCACGTGCCGAGTTGCTCTCAGTACACATTGGAGGCCATTCAAGAATGGGGTTTTTTGAAGGGAAGTTGGCTAGGAATTAAGCGAATTGCCCGTTGTCATCCTTGGGGTACGCACGGCTACGATCCCGTTCCTAAACGCGATCAGATCGCCGAGAAATAAAGCCAAACTTCTTATTTGTTTTCCTAAAACCTTTGCCTTCACTATGCGTGTTAGTACTGTATATTTATAATACCATGAATACTGTTGATGAGTTGTACATGCGCCGTGCACTGGAATTAGCCGCGTTAGGGGAAGGAAAAGTAGCGCCTAACCCAATGGTAGGTTGTGTGATTGTGAAGAATGAGCGCATTATTGGGGAAGGTTGGCACCAAGAATACGGAAAAGCTCATGCTGAGCGTAATGCGGTAGATAGTGTGGAAAATCCCGCTGATATTATTGGAAGTACCGTTTACGTCAACTTAGAACCTTGCTCTCATCACGGAAAAACCCCGCCTTGTTCCAACCTGCTCATTCATCACCGAGTAAAACGAGTAATCATCGCCAACGTTGATCCGAACCCGCTAGTTGATGGAGGGGGTATTCGGAGAATGAGGAAAGCAGGTATTAAAGTAGAAATTGGTGTTCTTCAGGAGGAAGGGACGCAGCTAAACCAAGTATTTTTTCAGAAAATGAAAGCCAATCGTAGTTCTGAATCCATTCTGTCTTGATCCTCCCTGTTAAAATTAGATAGTAATTGCTAATTTTGCGAGGATTTCTACTAGTCACTTATGCAGTTACATAATCGTATTGATCGAAAAATACTCAAACAGCAAATTGAGGCAAGTACTGAAGAGCGTGTGACGCTTTCGTTTTACCAGTACGCTCACATTGGCAATCCTCATATTTTTCGAGATCACCTGTATCTGCATTGGTCAGAGGTGGGAGTTTTGGGGCGGGTATACGTAGCCCAAGAAGGGATTAATGCTCAAATTAGCGTGCCTAAGAACCAGTTTGATCAATTTCAGGAGCAATTGTCTACTATCACTTTCTTAGAGAACGTGCGGTTGAATATTGCAGTGGATGATGACGGCAAGTCTTTTTACAAGCTAAAAATTCAGGTAAAGAAAAAGATTGTAGCCGACGGACTAAATGATACTACTTTTGATGTAACTGATAAAGGATTGCATTTGCAAGCCGAGGATTTCAATAAGCTGGCTGATAGCCCAGACACAGTAATTGTGGATATGCGTAACCACTACGAGAGCGAAGTGGGTCATTTCGAGAACGCTATCCTGCCTGATGTAGACTCGTTTCGAGAGGCACTGCCTGAGGTGGAACATATTCTGCAAGAGCACCGTGACAAAAATATAGTGATGTACTGCACCGGAGGAATACGCTGCGAAAAAGCTAGTGCATATTTCAAGCATAAAGGCTTTGAACGCGTGTACCAGCTCGAGGGTGGCATTATTCATTACGCCCGTCAGGTAGAAGAAAAAGGGCTATCAAATAAGTTTCGGGGTAAAAACTTTGTCTTCGATGAGCGATTAGGCGAACGAATTTCGGAAGAAATCATTAGTCAGTGTCACCAATGCGGTGCACCCTGCGATACTCATACCAATTGCCAAAACGAGGCTTGTCATTTGCTTTTTATTCAGTGTGATAGCTGTGCGAAGCAGTACGATGGTTGTTGCACCTCCGAATGCCAAGAGTTTATTCAACTGCCTGAGGAAGAACAGCGAGAATTACGCAAAACAAATCAGCAAAAGCGAAATGTCTTCAAGAAAGGGCGATCAGAACATCTGAAACATTGGTTAAACGAGTAGTATTATAACTCAAATAGCCTATTTCTACTCTCATTCCCTTATAGTTCCGTTGTACTTTTTACGGATTTGATATCATCTCAAATCAGCCTCCTACCTTGATTCTTCACTACCGATGTACCGTTTCTAACGTACTAAATAGTCGTCCCTGATAAAAGCAGTTGATGGGATTAACTATTTGAAAGTCAGAATTA
>CAKZYA010000026.1 GCA_937883755.1 uncultured Flammeovirgaceae bacterium
TTTCCGCTCCCAGTCGCGCCGGTGCCGTGGAAAGGGGCTGACGAAAGTAGGGAGCACAAGCGGTGGACAGTAAGAGCACGATGAGCCCAATTTGTATTGGAGAAGTAATTTTTTTCATGGGGGTAAATTTTAGTGTAACAGTCCACTGTCCATAGTCCACAGAAAATGATCTATAACCCTAAGTGCTGTCGACTGTTGACTATCGTCTGTGGACTAGTATCAAAATTCAGGGACGGTGACAGTAGTCTGGTCTCCGGTAGAGGTATCCAGGATGGTGATACTGACCCCATCGGCGTCTTCAAAGACTTCAATCTGGAAGATACCCACTTCAAAGATGCCCTCTTCTAAGCCTTCCTCGCCAAATTGGTCACCGACCAGCGAGCGGGATAGATCGCTAAGTAGACGGCGATTAAGGTCTTGTTGAAAGTCTTCGAGTGGATCGCGTTCTTGCCGACCCGATGCAGCGTCTGGGTCTTCCAGACTATTCTGGGCGGTCGCCGAATTGAGCAGCCACTGGTAGTTGAAGGTATCACCACCGAAAGCCGGATTGGTAGGGCGATAGACAAAATCTTGGGCGTGGGCTGAGAGTACGTTAAGTACCAGTGCCGTAATAAAGAATGCAAAGGTTTTCATGGTTGGGGGTAGTTGATGAATGATGATTAGTGATTAATGAGTAATAGGATCAATAGATCCCGGTGCCTTGTTGGTCTTCTTCGTAGAGTTGTTGGGTGAGCCGTTGCTGATCATTGACGTGGCGCTGGGTCAGAGCCACGGCTAGTTCAGCACTGGCTTCCAGTTGATCGTAGCGGGGCTGAAGCACCCGTTGAAAAACAGTGGTTTCGTTGACTTTGACTACGACCAGCGTACCAAAACCGGGGGCGGGCAATTCTTCAATCCGCACTTCGTAGCCACTGGCGGCTGGGGGCGCAACCCAGCGTTGATAGAACAACTCATAGAAGTCCACCCCGATTTTGGTCAAGGTCTCACTGATGATCAGCCCATCAATTTCCATTGTGGGATCGCCGGCAGTAGGGGCGGCAAGACGTTCGTCGGTCTCAGTTTGGGCTTGAATAGCCTCTACAGCTCGTTGCAATAAATCGTTATGCTTCACTAGTGAATCGGTTCTTGAGGGTAGTGACTGGCTTACTGCTACAATAAAGCACCCAGTGAGGGCGAGTAGAACCAGCATCAGTCCTAGGGTGAGCTTAACGAGCTTTAGACGGAGGGTGGGTTTGGCGTGCATGGGGGGTAATTTATATGGTTGTTGACACGCGGAAGTAATGACTCCTAAAAAAGAAAGTGCTGCCTCTGCGTGGTTGTTGGCTTAATGGTCAGCTGATTTGCATCTACTAGCTAAGAAGTTAAAAAATGTATTCATAAACAACCGAGATAGGACGAAGAGTAAGTATTGATGTACGAAGCCTAGCTTTCAGTGATCGAGGAAAATAGGGCGATCGTACATCTGCTACAGCATCTGCAAGCGCATCAGTAGCTCTTCTTTGGCTGCTTTATTGAGCGGAATTAATTTATTAACAATCACTAAATGACTGGTTGCCACTTCGTCGATATGGGTCAAATTAATGATATAGGAGCGATGTACCCGAACGAAGTATTTGGTGGGTAAGACAGCTTCGATTTTCTTCAGAGTACCCACGAGCAGGTAGGTCTGATCTTGCGTGAAAATACGGCAGTAGTTACGATCAGCTTCCAGATAAGAAATATCCTGCAACAGCACTTTGACCATCTTATCATTATGGCGAACAAAAACCCGATCTTCTAACACCAGTTCTTTACCTGCCTCAAAAGGAGGCTCATCAGTATGAGCCATATTCTCAATAGTAAGCTCAAGAGCGCGCTGCAAGTCGCGCTTCTTATAGGGTTTGGAGATAAAGGCACTTGGCCGGGTCGATTTGGCTCGATTAAAGTGGTCATCGTCGGCATTAGCGGTTAGGTAGATAATAGCCGTTCCATACGTCGATCGCAATTGTCGGGCGGTTTCGATGCCGTCTATTTTGCCCTTCAGGTTAATGTCCATAAGCACGATGTCGGGCCGATTGTCAGCGACATGGCGCAATGCATCCTCCCCACGGGGAACAATACCCATGACCTCATACCCCAGTTCACTAAGTTGCAGAGAAATATTGGCTGCAATCACCATTTCATCTTCAACGATAAGAATCTTAACCGGATCGTTTTTCATTAGGCAACCTGATCAAGTTGAAACCGAAAGAAAACGCGCGTGCCATCTTGGCTCTCTTCCTGCATCTGCCCGTTAAGCTGCTGGGTAAGTAGTTGCACCAATTGCGAACCAAAACCTGTACCCCGAGGCGCAGTTTCAGCCATTTTTCCTACTCCGTTATCCACAACTGTTAGAGTCAGTGTGTTATCATCCGTACGAGAGAGACTGATATTGATTGTCCCTGGAGTCTCTTCCGGAAAGGCGTACTTCAGTGCGTTCGTTAGTAGTTCATTCACAATTAATCCGATGGGGACGGCCGTGTCTACGTCTAACTCCAGCCGATCCATGGCACACTCAATTTTCACCTGATCTTCGGCATCAAAGCTATCCAGAATACCTTCACCCAAGTTAAGAAAGTAATCCTTCATTTCAACGCTGCCTAGGTTTTCGCCTTGGTAGAGCTTCTGATGGATGATACCCATCGATTGTACCCGGTTTTGGCTCGCAATCATCGCATCTTTGGTAGCGGAGTCTTCCAGTTGGGCTGATTGCAGGGCGATCAGGCTTTTGACCATCTCCAGGTTATTCTTTACCCGATGGTGAATCTCTTTCAGAAGTAGCTCGTTTTGCTGGTTCTTAGCATCCAGTTGATTATTCAGATGTTGTAATTCTCGATTGCGTTGTTGCCGCTTTCGGTAGAAGAAAAGCAACCCGGCTGAAAGGAGCAAAAGCCCTACCGCCAGCCCGATATACACTCGCTGATTGGCTTTCTGCTCAGCGATAGTAGTATCTCTAGCGAGTAGCTCCAGATCTTTTTTAGCCGACTGGTATTTCCCTTCCATATCGGCGGTGAGTCGCTCTTTTTCAGCATTGAGAATTGAGTCTTTAAGTAGGGTATAATCCTGGTGGCTCGTAAAGGCTTTTTCGTACTCACCCTGAACTCGATAGATTTCTGATAATATTCGGTACGTTTCGACCTTCCTTTCTTTACTGTCGATAGTATCAAATAGGGCAAGGCCGGTATTAGCATAAAACAGGGCACTGTCATACTGCTCTAAATCAGCATAAATCTCAGCTAATCGTTGACTCGTGTAGGCCATACTACCCCGCTGATTCAACTGCTTTTTTAGCGCCAGAGCCTGATGACAGTATTCTAGCGCTGGTGTATATTCACCCCTCCTGTAATAAATAAGCCCTATGTTATTCAAATTGATAGCATAATTGTAGCGATTTCCTAGTTCTTGATTAATTTGCATCGCTTTAAGGCCATACTCTAATGCTAATTCATAGTTTCCTTGTGCTTCGTAGGTAATTCCAATATTACCATAGGTCGCTGCTACTCCCTTCTGGTCATTAGTCTGTTCTGCAATTTTTAACGAACGGAATAAGTATTCTAAGGCCTTTTCATGATCTCCTTTTTTGCGGAAGGTGTCCCCGATATTTCCGTAGGTTGTATTTAGTTTAATTCCTCCCAGCGAATCCTTAAGAGCCAGTGACCGGAAAAGATAGTTTAGTGAAGTGTCAAAATCTCCTTTCTTTAGGTAGATACTGCCTACGTTATTATATACATAGGCAATTTGTTCCTGATCGTTGATAATTTTAAAAATAGCGGTGGCTTTGCCGTAGGTAGCGATAGCTGTCTCAAAAAGATCTGCCCCGTCGAATGCATGAGCTAAATCTTTGTAGGCAAGTCCCAGCAGTGCCTGATTCCCTAGTTCCTGAGCAAGAGCGACGGCTTCATTTCCGTAGGCTATAGAAACTTCTGAGTCAGTCCGGGACATATAAAAGCACAGATCCCTGAGGGCATTTACTCGACTTTCGCCTTCCAACTGAGGCAGAACAGCCTGCAAGCTGTCAATTTTTTCGGTGTGTTGCGCCAAAGAAAAATGGGAGAATAGTACCAGCAAGAGTTGCAAGTAGTACTTCATAGCGATCTGGGGCAGGTTGCGACTAACTTAAGTATCAGGTTGTGTTACCATAAAATTAGTTAATTCTACTCATAATCTTGCGACTCACGGCATAATTTACTTCTCCAAACAATTTAAATTTATTTTTCAGATAATATGACTTATGCCGATGACTGGCGAATTTTTTACGCTCTATTGCAATGTTCAGGAATATAGGTAAGTCAGAGCCGTGGCTCCTTTAGGTGTAGCATAAGATAATTCAATAAGACGTTGTTATTGCTATAGTGTGGAAATATGGGTATGAATACACCTGGGATAAGTTGTCAGATTTGCGAGATTTATAGATGGTCAGATTTTACCGTCGTGGCCTGGTATATTTCTGATAAGTTCGTTTTACTAAATCTTTTGTCACTGACAATAGGGTGGGAATACAAGATTAACTATTTCAAATTACGCGAAATACGTAACTCATGTGAGGGTTATTTTCCTTTTTGAGTAAGGAGAAAAGCTAAAAATTAAGAATAAATATCGTTTTAGGTATGTTTTAGGGGAAATAGAAAAAGCAGTCACATTGGATCGTAACTGCCTGATTTTCAGAGTAGCGGGGACAGGACTCGAACCTGTGACCTTCGGGTTATGAGCCCGACGAGCTACCAACTGCTCCACCCCGCGATGTATTTTTTCAAACGGACTACAAACTTATAGGTTTCGCCGACTATTCACAATATTTTTGTGAAAATTATTAACGATGAGTAAGCACCGTGCCGGATTTGTCAATATTGTTGGTAAGCCTAATGTAGGTAAATCTACCCTAATGAATGCCTTAGTAGGTGAACGCGTATCCATCATCACCTCCAAAGCCCAAACAACTCGCCACCGGATTATGGGTATTGTCAATGGTACTTTGGACGAAGGTGATGAATTTCAGATTGTGTATTCAGATACTCCTGGTATGCTTAAGCCCGAGTACGCCCTGCACCAATCGATGATGCGCTTTGTTGATACCGCTCTGGAAGATGCTGACGTGATTTTATTCGTTACTGATCTGTTTGAAAAAAAGGAGGATGAAGATACGGCGCTGCAAAAACTAGCAAAGACGGATGTTCCCGTTATTCTAGTGCTGAATAAAATTGATTTAGCGAAAGGAACTCAGGCTCAGGATAAGCTGGCGTACTGGCAAGAGATTGTTCAACCTCAGGAAGCAATAATGGTCTCGGCGTTAGAAGCATTAAACGTAGAAGCAGTTTTTCAGGCAATCGTCCGTAATCTACCGGAGCACCCACCGTACTTTCCAAAAGATGAATTAACTGATAAACCGGAGCGATTCTTTGCGGCGGAGATTGTTCGGGAAAAGATCTTTCTCAATTACAAACAAGAAGTTCCGTATAGCAGCGAAGTGGTGGTTACCGAATTTCAGGAAGAGGAGGCAATTATCCGTATTCGTTGCGAGATATACGTAGAACGCCAAAGCCAAAAAGGTATTCTCATTGGCAAAAAAGGAGAAGCACTGAAAAAAGTGGGTATCCAAGCTCGACAGGATATGGAGAAGTTCTTCGGAAAGCAAGTCCATCTAGAACAGTTTGTCAAAGTAGCTCCCAATTGGCGACGCGAACAACGACGGTTACGGCAGTTTGGCTATTAAGGCGTGGGGCTTGGAGCACGGGGCTAGGCGTAAACGGTGAATTTACCCGACTCCAAGCCCCATGCACCCCGTATCCAGCCATTCCTTTATCCAACTATCGACTATCAACGAATATTTCTGTAATTTGCGAGACTTTTAACACAACATTGAACCTCTTTTCTTGTGAGTAATATTGTAGCTATTGTAGGGCGACCTAACGTTGGAAAATCCACATTTTTCAATCGCCTAGTAGAACGTCGGCAGGCCATTATGGATGATGAAAGTGGCGTAACCCGCGACCGTCATTACGGCTATGCTCAGTGGTCGGGTAAGCATTTTACTGTGATTGACACCGGGGGCTATGTAGCTAACTCGGATGATGTGTTTGAAGAAGCCATTCGCAGTCAGGTTGAACTGGCTATTGATGAAGCCTCGGTGATTCTGTTTATGGTTGATGTAGAAACCGGAATTACCGACCTGGACGAAGCTTTTGCTCAGGAATTGCGGGGTACGGAAAAACCCCTTTATATTGTTGCTAACAAAGCTGACAATACCGAACGTAGCTTTCAATCAGCGGATTTTTACGGCCTAGGGTTGGGTGAAGTCTTCGCCATTTCCTCGGCTAGTGGTAGTGGTACGGGTGACTTGCTTGATCAGGTAGTTCCCCATTTTGAGACTAATGATGAGGAAGATCCGGATGCCGGTATTCCGCGTTTAGCTATCTTAGGGCGACCTAACGTCGGTAAATCTTCTTTTTTAAATGTACTGTTGGGACAGGAGCGCAGTATTGTGACCGATATTGCTGGAACTACCCGCGACGCACTACACTCTCACTACAACCTTTACGGTAAAGAATTCATCCTGATTGATACTGCTGGGTTGCGGAAGAAAGCGAAGATTTCGGATAATATTGAATTTTATTCTACTATGCGTAGTGTGCAGGCGTTACAGGATGCTGATATTTGCATCATTATGCTAGATGCTCAACGGGGTATGGAAGCTCAGGATATGAACATTGTGCAACTAGCCCACAAGAACAAAAAAGGCACGCTAATTCTAGTGAATAAGTGGGATTTGATTGAGAAAGATACGAATACCGCCGAGCAGTTCCGCAAGCGGATATACGAGCGACTAGGCGAGTACAATTACATCCCCATTATTTTTACTTCTATGTCAACGAAGCAGCGGGTGTACCAGGCGATTGAAAAAGCTGCCGAAGTTTATGAGAACCGCCAACGCCGCATCAGCACCTCGCAACTTAACGATAAATTGTTACCTGAAATTGAGAAGTATCCGCCTCCGGCAGTGAAGGGTAAGTACATTAAAATTAAATACATTACCCAACTACCAACCAATACTCCTGCGTTTGCTTTCTTCTGCAACCACCCGCAGTACGTAAAAGCCGCCTACCAACGTTACCTAGAAAATCGCCTCCGTGACCACTTTAACTTTGAAGGCGTTCCCCTTCGGATTTTCTTTAGGAAGAAGTAGGGTTATTCTTGGGGTGGAGTGAATTCATAGAGTTTCCCCCACTCAATAGCGTATCCTTTTTTATTAGAGGAAATTCCTTGAAGATAATCACCAGGTTTAGGATCTAAAATTTCCCATTCGTCATTTGCCTGATCGTATACTGCATATTCGGCATGCCAAGTTCCAGGCAGAAAATAAGCTCTATTTTGAGTTACAAAACTAGACCCATCTACTGAAGCAAGTGATAAATTGTTCTTTTGTGTCCATATCTTATTGATTGTATTATATTCCCAGACGTGGGATTGTATAGGAGTAGAGGGGTTATTTGGATACGGTTCATCAGGGTCATTAGGGTGAACTATATAAATACTATTTTCTAAGGTAAAACTAGTAGCACTAAATGAATACTCAAAAGGTATATCGTTATCTTGTTGCCAAGTATCTGTACTCGGTGTATATATCCATACTTCTCCTAGCCTATTAATTAGATACACTTTATTATTTATACCTATTAACTTACAGTCAAACTCTATGAGTTCGGCGTTTGATATTGTTGTCTTCTGAATCCATTGATTTATACTAGGATTATACTCCCAAAATCCTGAATTCATTAAACAATATGCTTTGTTATCCACTACGGCGGTGAAATGATGGTAAGTAGTACTTTCCGGAACGTTTGCTACGCTTGCCCACTGGTTGGAAGAAGGGGAAAATACATATAAGTCCTTGACATAACCACCATACTCAGGATCATAAACCCCAACATATATCTTCTCTTTTATAGAGAAGTTTACATAGGTTTTTTCTTGTACTGGAAAATCAGTCTTTCTCTGCCAAGGGCTGGTTTCGGTTGTGATGCTGAATTCTGATTTTATATCGTTAATAACCAGTGAATAGGTTTTAGTATTAGAATATTGACCCCAAGAAGTGCCTTCAATCCATATCTGATCTCCATCCTTAATATATAAACTAGATCCATAATCTGTATGCTTTTCACCATTAATGTAAATAGCTGAGGTATTATAATCATCGGTATTAAACCAAGCCATATTTTGTGGAGCAGGGTGGGGTAGCCCGGCGATAGTGATGGTATCGGATCGATAAACGGTATTACGTTTAGCGTTTTCAATACTTTTAAACGTAAACGGGTCGGGAGAATAATCGTCAGTGGTAACCGCAAAACCACCTGTTACTCCATTAATTTTCAGGCTTGCTGAGACAGTAGTCTCAATCTCGGGACTAGAACGCAGTTGAATAGCTAATTGATCGCCATTTTTGACCGTTACTGAATCACTAGAAATTACTTCATCGTTTTTAATTAATATTCCATTGATAATGGAAGTAGACGTAGGGTGAGGCAACCCACTAATAGTAATTGTATCAGAAGTGTAAAGCGAATCTACCGCTACATCTGTTAGGGGCGAAAAGCTAAAAGCACCAGGGAGATAGTTATCAGTGACGATACTAAAACTTCGTGATAATGTACCAATCGTGATGGTAGCCGTAGTAGTATCAGCAAATTCAGAACTGGAAACCAACTGAATCTGTAATTCGTCACCGTTTTTTAGTCTGGCGATGCTCGCGTCAGCAGTTTTTTGGTTCACTACCGAGCTATTCATAACTAGCCAACCATTAGTTACCGAAGCGACAGCAATACCACCTCCTTTCAAACCACTTATGGTAATAACGTTAGAGGTAATCGTGTCATTGACTGCAACATCTATTTGGGTTTCAAAAGAGAAATCTTCGGGCGTATCATCCTCATCTTTATTCAAAATACCGTCCCCATCGCTATCGATGTATTGCTCGAAGTTAGGAATAGTGGCTTCCACACCCATTGCTGCGTAGCGCTCTTCTAAGTTTTTGCGAATCTGAGGTAGATTTAAAGCTTTGGCTTGCTCTTCCAGTTTGGTTTTAATAGCTTCGCTATTCAGCGTACCATCTTCCCGCAAGTCGGTAATCATGTTACCGAGTAACTCGGAAAGATCAGCTACGCTGTTATTACCTTGCAAGATCGCTGAGATAGCCAGCAAAATAGCGTTTTGATCGCCATCTTGCGAAAGATCCAGTTGTTCAGAATAGCCGATACTGTCCGAAGCGATACCAAAAGCAGTCAAAATTTCCTGCTGAGCTTGCTTTTTGGCTTTTTCAAATTCTTGTTTGTTTTCCTGTGTCAAATATACTACCCGGTTGCGCTCCAGATGCGAAAGTAGGTTTATATTGACACTGCTAGTATCAGATACATTAGCCAGAGCAAAGAGTGTAAGCTGGGCTGCTGATTTTTCACCCTTTACTTCATCAAAGTAGAATCCATCGGCTTGTAACTGTACAAATTCTGACTCCAGATCTATATCTTTCAGACTAAACGAGCCTCGGTTATCGGCAATCTGGGTAGTGAAGTTTTTCCCCGTAGGTACTAGCTTATCATTCAATTTGGATAGCGTGATAGCAGTACCATTAATAAACGGCCCTTTTTGTACATAGCCATTAATGGAAATGGGGGTATTAGGCTCTTGACGTAATATTTCTTCTTCACGACAACCTAGGATAACGGCAGTAAATATGAGTGAGAGTGGAAATAGGTACTTTTTCATTAATCAGTAGTGTAGTTCTAGTAGACAAAACTACTAATTAATGCAATAAAATTAAAATAATTTTTAATTAAATTAAATAAGGAAAATAATTGAAATTATATTATTTAATTTACTTATGAGCCTCTTCGTAATGAGTTTCGAGTATGTTTTCTCCCCAATCGTTTTGTAAATCACGGATGACGGTGTGGATGTGGTTAGCGTCGTTCTGGGTATTATCGTATTCAATCACAAAGGTTGCCCCTTGCAGGCGATAATAATGTGGGTCGCCTACTTCTAATCCGCCCGCCCAGGCAAAATAAATATTTTCTAACCCAGCTTCACGAATACTTTCTAGTGATTTATCGGCTACTTCAGCGCGATGTACATTATAGTAGACTTCTAACAATTGCATGAGTTGCTCTTGCTGCTCATTATTCATCTCGGCATAGGGCAATCCGGCTAATTTCCCTGCTTGTGCTTCAACCTCAGTTCCAGTAACAATATCGGGATAGGCCTCTTCAGCAACCATAGCAATTTGAAGCTGTTCTTCATTCAGGGATTTGACTAGCGAGCGGCCTAAATCCTCTTCTGGTTGCAGTACCCGCCAGCCTTTCTTGGGTCCACGGGGTACGTTGGCTGGATTAGCCCCGAAAAAAGTGGGAGTAGCCGAAACTATTTCATTGGAAAGGGAAGAAAAATTCAAGGAAAGGTGATGCCCTTCTAATCGCCAGCCCCAAGCCTCACCGGGTTGTGGGTTACCAAAAATAGTGAAATAATAGTTTTCTGGGTCGCGATACGTATCGTTAGCTGGGCGATCTTCTACTAAACGTAAGACATTTTCTAGCTCCATTACATTTTGGGCTTTTTCATAACCAGTCTCGCTTAGGGATAATTTTAGCAGATTCATAGCAGCCTGCCGTTGGTCTTCGTTCATGGTCTTTAGTGGCAAACCATTGCGATCTCGAGGTACAAAGTGCCAGTTGTAGCGTTCGTCATCTTCAAAATTATAGGTCAGCCTTGATTGCTGGTCTTGGTCTAAGGTTTGTTGGAATTGCTGAACGGCTTCAATAAGGCCACTTTCAAGTGATTTGTTTGCTTTGGGCGCAAAAACGACGAAAGCCAGTAGAGCAGTACTAATAATGGCTACAAGTAGAAAAATGATAGTTCGTTTCATGAGGTTGTTGTTTAGTGATGACGAATGAGTAGTAACTGATGGTGGGTGATTAGTAAATGCTCTTTGTTCATCATTCATTAATCACCAGTCATTTTCATAAGGTACGATTATTCCGAAATTTTTGATAATTTCTCGGTAAAATCACTGTACTATGAATCAAGAGACTATTGCCCGTTACCGTGAAGAATGTGAACAGCATCTTACTGAAGAGCTATTGCCTTTTTGGCTCGACCGCTGCCTGGATGAGCAGCACGGCGGCTTTATCACTCATTTTGATCAGGATGGTAATGATGTCGGTACTGACGAAAAGTCACTTATTGCCCAAGCTCGTTGCATCTATACTTTTGCTTCAGCCCATAGGGCAGGTTACGGTGAGGGCAAGTGTTTAGAGTATGCCCAGCTTGGAGTGGATTTTCTGCTAGATAAGATGTGGGATGAGCAATACGATGGTTTTTACTGGTTGCTTGATCGAGCGGGAAACGTGACTATTGATGAGAAAATCATTTACGGGCATAGCTTTGCGATCTATAGTTTGAGTGAATATACCTTAGCTTCCGGCGATGAACGGGGAGTAGAGTATGCCATAAAGTGCTTTGATCTACTGCAAAAATACGCAACTGATACCCATTACGGGGGTTACTTTGAGATGTTTGAGCGAGATTGGTCGTTGAAAGGCTCCGATGCTGCCGGAGGTGATCGAAAAACCTTGGATGTACACATGCATTTGATGGAAGCTTTCACTACGCTATATGAATGCAGCCAACAGCCCATTCATTGCCGGAAACTGGGAGAAATAATTCAGCTACTGCTAAACCGTATTCTGCACCCCGAGTACCGTACCGGAATTCCTCAATTTTTTCCTGATTGGCAAGTAGCGCCACAGATTAAGTTTGATATTGTGTGGGGCTGGGATCGATTTACTGACAGTGGGGCGAAAGCTCAGGCAGAAGATAATACGAGTTATGGTCACAATGTAGAATTTGCCTGGTTGCTTACGCATGCTCTTAAAACGATGGGTAAACCTATAGATCAGTATACAGATGTGCTAAAAGCCTCCTATAATAATGCAGTACAATACGGCATCGATGAAACCTACGGCGGGGTATACGTAGAAGGTAGCCACGATGGGCGGGTGTATGATCAGGAGAAAGAATTCTGGCAGCAAGCCGAGCTGCTAATTGGTATGCTAGAAGCTTCGCTGACGTTTGGAATGGAAAAGTATTGGCCAGTGTACGAGAATATTCACCGTTTTGTATTTGAAAAAATGATTCACCACCCAGTAGGAGAATGGTGGCCCTTGCTAACCCGCAAAGGTGAGCCCATCTGGACGCATATGAGCCACTCCTGGAAAGTTAACTATCACACCGTTCGGGCGATGGTACAAAGTATTGAGCGGCTAAAAAAGCTAGAAGAAAAGCTGTAAGAAGCTTATTTTAATGACAAATAGTCGAGTACCCGTTCAATAGAAGTGTCTTCTTGTATCTTAGCATCCAAGATATCAGATCGCTCAGGGAGTGCAGTGATGCAAACAATCGCCCACATTAATAATAGTATGGTAAAGCGAAATATGGTACCAAGTGTTGCTCTAGTGTTCATGATTAAAACTTACATTAGTAATATTTTATCTAAATAAGTAAATATTTACTAAATATCCTAATATTTAAGTTAAAAAATATATTTAAATAGTTATAAAAATGATTTGACACCCTTTGTGATTCTTTTTTTCTTCGTTTTTGGTGTAAAAACTTACAAGAATCAGAAATTGCTTACCGTGATAATTTTCACTCTTGCAGGTAACTAAGGAGCCTGATAAGCCGAGCCTCTCAGAACTCGTCCCGATCGAGCCTCTATAAAACGACCGTCATCCACGGCGATTTTTCCATTGACGATGACGTAGTGGATTCCTTCGGGGTATTGATGAGGTTGCTCGAAGGTTGCTTTGTCAATAATAGTTGCGGGATCAAAGATGGTAAGGTCAGCAAAGGTATCTTCTTGGATTCGGCCTCGATCAGTCAAACCCAGCCGATCGGCAGGCATCTGAGTCATTTTATGAATAGCTTCTTCTAGCCTGAGAATATTGCGTTCGCGCACGTAATGGCCTAGCACTCGAGGAAATGTACCGTACCAACGGGGGTGGGGGTGCCCTACCTGATATTCGGCTAGCCGCCCATCGGAAGCAATCATGGTTTGCGGGTGCTGCATAATACGGTCTACATCCTGTTGATCCATCGCGTGATAGATAGCATTACATCCGCCATTAGCTTGAGCTTCAATAACCAATTCGGCACCATTTTCTACTGTGGGATCCATATCACGAGATATCGCCCAGTCGTGCAAGGTTTTGCCTTCTAGTTCAGGTTGCCACTCTACCCGGGCAAACTGCACTCTACGCAAGTCTTCACCTCCCCGGTCGTTCAAAATATTGTATACTATGCCTCGCTTAATACTGTCGCGAAGCACGGGGTTTTCCAAACGGTTTAGATACTCATCCTGACCACCTGAGCGAGCCCAACTGGGAATAAGCACCGAGATGCCAGTATGGCTAGCCGTGTAAGGGTACTGATCCAGCATAATATCGAGATCAATAGCGCGAGCCGAGTCAACCATCGCTAGTGTTTTAGTACTAGCCCCCCACATGGGTTTTCCGATGGCTTTGTGGTGGGTAAGAATTACCGGAATATCCGCTCGTTCCGAAATTTGAATGGCTTCGGCTACGGCATCAATTAATCCGAGTCCTTCCTCTCGCAGGTGAGAAGTGTAGATTCCTCCGTATTGGCTGGCTATTTTGGATAGAGCTACTACTTCATCTACATTGGAAAAAGCCCCTGGAATGTACTTAAGCCCAGTAGAAATGCCGAAAGCACCGTCTTGCATTCCGATTGTTACCTGCTCTTGCATTTGCTCAAGTTCTTGTTCGGTAGGCGGACGGTTATCCAGATTCATGATATTCCGTCGGATAGTATTGTGTCCAATTAAATACGCTACGTTCATTCCAACACCTTCATTCTCCACCGAATCTATATAGCTAGACAATGGCCAGGGGCTGCTCCCATCAGGCCCGCCTAATGCGGTAGTCACTCCCTGGCGTACATGACTTTCGGCATCGGGAAGGTGCAATAATGGCTCTAAGTGGGCGTGCATATCAATAAACCCGGGAGCTACGGCTAAGCCTTCGGCATCAATCTCTTGGGTAGCGTTTTGCTCAGATAAATCGCCTATCGCTACAATTTTATTATTGCGAATACCAATGTCAGCTGAGGTAGGAGCGGAAAGTGAGCCATCGTAAACCAGTCCATTGCGAATGATTATATCCAGCTGGTTATCTTGACAGGCACTGGAGAAAATTAGCAAAACAGCTGCTAATAAGCGAGTGGTCATAGGTAGATATGTTGAGGAGTAATAATCTGATGAAAGTAGGGAAAAATCCGAAACTCTTGGAAGAAATAATAATCAGACTTTCTCGAGGAAAGAGTTAGGTAGCGATAAGTTTCGGCGATCTCTCCATAATTTGCTGATAGAGTTGATCATCTAGAAGGGCATTTTGTAGAGTTTTAGCTTCCAGTAGTTGCTCCACAGTTAGGCCTTCAGCACCTCGAAGGTCCGCCTTGAGTAAGTTAGCGTTCTTGAGGTTCGCTCCCATCAGTACACTACCTCGTAGATTAGCCTCAGTGAGTAGAGCATTCTCAAAATCAGCCTTAATCAAGAAAGAACCTTCAAAATTAGATTTAATTAAAAAAGTATTGGTAAAAATAGCACCACTAGCATAAGAGCGAGACAGATTCGCCTGATTGAGATTGGAGTCCTGAAAATTAGTCTGGTTCATTCGGGCATTCTCCAGGTTGCACTGGATAAGATTAGAGTGAGTTACGTTGGCAGTGTTAAGGTTAGATTCTTTAAGTATTACTCCATTCAAATTGGTGCGAGCCAAGTAGCAGTTTACTAAATCTAGCTTGTACTTGTGGTGACGATTTAATCGTTTAATATTACCCGCCGTTCGGAAAGCTGACTCTTCCGACTCCCACAAACGAAAATCCTCAATCTCATCTAAGTAAGTCCGGATTCTCATTCGTTTCTGACCATTTTCATTAAGCCAGTAAATCAGAATACCGATCACGGCAATGTCGAACAGCATACCGTGCGCTTCGGCTAGCACCTGACCTACAAAGTTGTAGTAATCCTCTACGTAATACGAATAGCTAAGCCCAACCACTAGGAGTGCTAGTACAATCAGTACCAGACAGGAGGTAAGTACCGGGTGTTCGGGAATAGTTTTGATTCGTTCAACAAGCTGTTTCCAGCGATTACGATTGGTAAGCATACCAAATAAGAGAGCTATCCTAAATTAAGCCCCAAAATAGCGTAAATGTACAGCTAAATGAATGTGCTTGTCGGGGTAAATCTCACAGATGTAGGAACTACGCTAAATCTAAAGCATTTATCTTTCTGACCAAGGTTTGGTTGATTTTCTTGTAGGACTCAAATGTCCAACCTGCTACATGCGGGGTAAACAATACTCGGTTAGACTGCTGAAGTTGTGCGAGAGTATGTTTTTGCTCAGCGGATAATTGCCCTAATTTCTCATTTTCCAGTACATCCAGTGCAGCTCCTTTTACTTTTCCTGCGCCGAGTGCAGCTGACAGGCTCGTTAACTTCATGACTTTGCCTCGAGCGGTATTAATGATAAAAATATCTTTAGAAAATTGATTGAGAAACGCCTCGTCTACTAAAAAATGAGTTTCTTCAGTTAACGGTACATGTAAACTAAGAATATCAGCATGTTGGAATATTTCATCCATTGTCTCCTGTCGGGCAAAGGCGTCGCCGTAGTTGGAGCGGTACTTGTCGTAGGCTAGCACTGTTACCCCGAAGCCAACTAACCGTCGCGCAAAGGCCTGCCCCATATTTCCGTAGCCAATAATCCCCACTGTTTTACCCATCAATTCTACCCCTCGGTTACCCTCTCGGTTCCACGTACCCTGCCGTACTTCTTGATCGGCTTGGTTGATGCGATTAAAAAGGTTGAGTAACATCCCAACGGCATGCTCACCTACGGCATCGCGGTTGCCCTCGGGAGCATTTAAGATGTGGATGCTATTAGCTTTTAATGCCTCTTCATCTAACTGGTCTAATCCGGCTCCGGCTCGGCCTACGAACTTTAGCTGATGAGCTTTATCAATAAACTCTTGATCAATCTGAAGTTTACTACGCACAATAATGCCATCATACTGACCGATAATGTCTAGTACTTCTTCTCGCTTAATTTGGGGACGATAATCAGCCTCGTAGCCAATATCTCTCAGCAGAGAAATAATACTTTCGTGCATTTTATCTACGATCAGGCATTTTTTCATAGTTTAGGGTTTGGAAAGTTAATTGTTCATTGTACACTGCACATTGCTCCACGCACCAAGCTCTTTGTTTCAAAACTCATACAGCAAATGCGCAACGCTGAAATAAACGGCTAATCCAAGCAAGTCATTGGCAGTAGTGATAAAGGGGCCGGAAGCTAAGGCAGGATTTACCCCAAAGCGATCTAGCACGAGTGGAGTAAGTGTACCCATAAAAGAAGCGAGTAACACTACGCTAAACAAAGCGATAGCCACTACACTTGCTAACCTCAATTCTTCTCCGAATAGCAAATTAAATCCCAAAACGAGTATCCCAAGGGCTAAGCCATTAATTAGCGCAACAATCAGCACTTTTACCAAGCGTTTTGTCAACTGATCGCCAAACACGGACGAAGTTGCCAGACTTTGCACTACCAACGAGGATGATTGAATACCTACGTTTCCACCAGTTGCCGTGATAAGGGGAATGAAGAATGCCATAGCCGGTACTAAGGCAATATCTGCCTCGAAAATGCCAATAAACCGAGCTCCTAATAGTCCACCTACCATACCAATAATCAACCAGGGTAGGCGGGCTTTAGAGAGTAACCAGACACTATCGCTGCGCTCTTCAACATCACCAGAGATACCCGCCATCAACTGACGTTCTTCCTCAGCCATTTCAGTAATCACATCAACAATATCGTCAATGGTGATCCGGCCAACTAACCGTTCCAGTACATCTACTACGGGTACTACCTCCAAGTCGTACTTTTGCATGATTTCGGCTACTTCTTCCTCCTCCATAAAGGTAGGTACCGAAATAATCTCACTATCGTAAATATCAGCAATCTTGGTCTGATCTTGTGATAGAATAATTCGCTTCAACGAGACTTTGCCTAACAGGCGATTTTTATCGTCTACTACATATACTGAATACAGTTTGTCTACTTTTCCCGCCTGCCGACGAATTTCTTCAATACACTGAAGGATATTCCAGTTAATATCCACCTTGATTAGCTCTTTCGCCATCAGCCCACCCGCCCGATCTTCCTCGTAGCGAATGAGATCTTTCACGTGGCGAGCCCGCTCGGCATTTTGCATGCGGTCAATCACCTCTTCGCGAGTTTGAATCGGCAGGCGATTCAGAATATCGGCTCCATCATCCGAATCGAGATAATCTATAAAATTAGCCAGTTCTTCCGCTGAGAAATTTTTCAGAAAAGCAGTCTGATCTTCCTCCTCGATCTCAACAATAACATCCGCTGCCTTCTCCTTATCTAACAGTTTGAGGATATACTTTGACTCTTCTGTATTGAGCTCGTAGAGCACCGTAAGAATATCGACTGCATTGGCCTCCACCATACTTTCCTGCACCACATCGTAGGCATCTTGGGTAATAGCTTCCCTTATCCAGTCTAGGTAGGCTGGAGATACTTCAAACGGAAAAAGAGTTATTGCTTCCAAGACTGCTCAATTTGTTGGGTAAGCTGCACAAAATCTCCTACTGATAGTTGTTCTGCTCGCAGGTTCAACGTAGATAACTGTCGGATTGACTCGGGCAAATTTAGCGGTTTCAGGGCGTTACGCAAGGTCTTCCGTCGGTTTTGAAATCCTTGCTTCACCACTCTTCTAAACAAGGTTTCGTCGCAAGAAAGTTGTTGTATAGCATTGCGTTTCAGCCGAATTACTGCCGAGCGTACCTTGGGCGGAGGATGAAAAACTTGAGGTTCCACAGTAAGCAGATACTCAATATCGTAATAAGCTTGTAGTAGTACGCTCAGAATTCCGTAGGTTTTATTGCCGGGGGGTGAGCAAATCCGGTCAGCCACTTCTTTTTGTACCATACCTACTATCTCAGGAATAGCATTGCGATGATCGAGTACTTTGAAAAAGATTTGAGACGAAATATTATAAGGAAAGTTACCGATGATAGCGAGTGGGTTGGGTAGTATGGTTAAGTCAGTCCTTAGGAAGTCTTGGTGCAAGATAGGTAAAGCTGGATACTTCTGTTTTAGATAGTCCACCGATTCATCATCTACTTCAATTACAGTAGTTTGATACTGTAACTGTTGAATAAGAAACTGGGTAAGTACCCCTGTTCCTGGTCCTACTTCTAAGAGATGCTCGTAGTTACCATGTCCGCTCAAGCTATCTACAATCTTCTGGGCAATGTTCTGGTCTTTGAGAAAATGCTGACCTAAAAACTTCTTGGGACGGACTCCTGCCATGGCGTTTTTTGTTATCGGAAAGGTAACGGATGAAAGCGAGTGATTCGTCATTGATTGTCAAAAACATTATTAAATTGCGTTGAAAAATAATATTACCCATGTCCATTAAACTGAAAACATCAAAAGCAGTAAAAGATAAAGATGACGTGATTGTGTTGTTGGGGAGCGGCGATTCAGAAGAAACATACGTATTAAGCGATATTGAGCAACAGTATCTTCAGAAACAGCTAAAGAGTAAAAAAGACGTTATTGCCGTTAACCAGTACCAACGCTGGGTATTTCTGGTTTCTCCCGTAACCGAAGAGTCGGCGGAGTACGCATTAGAAACCTATCGTAAGCGAGGTGCATCTCTCTACCAAACGTTGAAGCAGGAAGGAGTAAAAAAAATCAAAATTAGTGGTGGGGAAACAGCGCAAATTTTAGCTCTTACCGAAGGTCTTGCGCTAGCGGCTTATCAATTCTCCACTTATCGTAAAGATCTGAAAGAGAATCTATCCAGCAATGTGAAAGAGGTGAGCTTAGTGCATCCAGAAGTAAGTAGTCGTGATGTACAAGAAGTCAATAACATCGTAGCTGGAACATTTCTAGCCCGCAATTTGGTGAACGAACCAGTAATTTCACTGAATGCCGAAAAACTAAGCAGAGCCTTTAAAAAAGCAGGAAAAGATAGTGGTTTTAAGGTTGAAGTTTTCGATAAAGCTAAAATTAAATCTTTAAAAATGGGCGGTTTGTTGGGCGTAAATGCCGGGAGCCCAGACCCTCCTACTTTCAATATTTTGGAATATAAGTCTGACAAAGCAGTTAACAAGCAGCCTTATGTGATTGTCGGTAAGGGAGTAACCTACGATACGGGTGGGTTGAGCCTGAAGCCCTCTACCTCGATGGACACTATGAAATCGGACATGGGTGGTTCGGCTGCTGTGATTGGTACGATGGTAGCAGTTGCCAAAAATAAATTACCGATTCACCTCATTGGCCTGGTTCCAGCTACCGATAACCGCCCTGGTGGTAATGCTATTGTACCAGGTGATGTGATTACTATATCAGACGGCACCACGGTAGAAGTATTAAATACCGACGCAGAAGGTCGGTTGATTTTGGCGGATGCTTTGTCATTTGCTAAGAAGTATAAACCAGCGCTAGTCATTGACCTGGCTACCTTGACGGGAGCTGCTGCCGTAGCTATTGGTAAAGAAGGTATGGTGATGATGGGAAGTGATTCTGATGATTATAAAAATCAGCTTAAACAAGCAGGCGAAGCAACCTACGAACGGTTAGTAGAATTTCCATTGTGGAAAGAGTACCGAGATTATCTGAAATCAGACATTGCTGACCTAAAAAATATTGGTGGGCGCATGGCTGGGGCAATTACTGCTGGAATGTTCCTCAAGCACTTTACCGATTATGCATGGATACACCTAGACATTGCCGGAGTTGCATTTCTGGATAGTCTGGATAGCTACCGAGGCAAAAATGGAACTGGAGCTGGGGTACGCTTGTTGTACCACTTTTTTAAGAAGTTAGCTCACTCAGCATAGAATATTATGCAGCAAACTACACAAAATGAGACTATCCACTCCAACCAATGGGCAAAATCTAAAGCAAAGCCTAAGCGAGGCAACGCTCCAGTGATTGCTATCAGTATTGGTGATGTAAATGGAGTAGGGCCTGAGGTGACGATTAAAGCCCTAAATGATAAGCGGATACTGAGCCAAATGACCCCAATCATTTTTGGATCGGCGAAAGTAGTATCTTACTACCGCAAGCAATGTGATTTAGAGCAGCTTAACTTTATGACAATTAAAGACCTGGGTAATATTGCCTACGGCAAAGTAAATGTGTACAACTGTTGGCAGGAAGTAGTTGAATTACACCCTGGGAAAGTAACTGAAACAGGTGGGCAAGCGGCCTGGAAAGCCTTGGATCAAGCTACTCAAGCCTTAAAGGATCAAGTAGTATCCGCAATCGTCACGGCTCCAATCAACAAAAATAATATTCAGAACGAAGCCTTCAGTTTTCCAGGGCATACGGAGTTTATGGCGAAAACCTTTGAAGCCGAAGAACACCTGATGCTCTTGGTACACGAAGATCTGCGAATAGGAGTGGTGACTGGGCACGTACCACTACACCAGGTAAGTCAGAAAATTACTCGCAGTAAGGTTCGGCAGAAAGTGCTGCTAATGGAGCAATCGCTACGGCAAGATTTTGGTGTGCTGAAACCTCGGATTGCGGTACTAGGGCTAAACCCACACGCGGGTGAAAATGGTCTGCTGGGCTCAGAAGAGCAGGATATCATACTTCCGGTTATCCAAGAGCTGAAAGAAAAAGGGAAATTAGTGTTCGGCCCATTTCCGTCTGATGGCTTCTTTGGAGCATTTATGCAGCAGCAGTTTGATGGAGTACTAGCAATGTACCACGATCAGGGGTTAATTCCCTTTAAAACGTTAGCCTTTGAAAAAGGAGTGAATTTCACCGCCGGACTTCCAGTAGTACGCACTTCACCAGATCATGGTACTGCTTATGATATCGCCGGTAAAAACCAAGCAAATGCCGAATCGATGCGGGAAGCATTGTATCTAGCTTGCGATGTTGTAAACCAACGAGAGCAAATTGCAACGTACACTCAGCCTGAAGGAGCTAAAGCTGAGTAAATTGGCTAATTAGAAGTGCTAGGCGAAACTTTGTTCTTACTTCGGCGGCAGCATTCGCTACAATAGACTACCTCATCCCAGACATCTTTCCATTTTTTGCGCCAGGTGAATGGTCGTTGACAGACGGGGCAAATTTTGGTGGGTAAATCGCCTTTTTTGCGGTGTTTGGCCAAATCTATTCAAAAAGCAAGTAGAAGGTAATAGTGTTAGTCGCTATCTGAGTGAGCGGGCGAGAGTAGCGATTTTCATTGCTACTCAAAATATTGGTGATGCCACGGGAGTAGCGTACTTCGGGGGCGAACTTAAAAAGGGGGAAGTAGATATCCATCCCAAAGCCAGCTTGTATAGAGAAGTTCGTGCTTTCAGTGAGCAGACGGTCGCTTTCATTACCGCCCTTATCTTGACCAGTAGCCTCAATGCCTATCTCAGCTCCACCTACCAGGTACATCCGGTGGTTACCTCTACGAACCGATTTATATTTGAACAGTACTGGAACCTCAATAAAAGTGGACTCCACTATTTGCTGATCGGTTACTAGCATCCCATTCTGAATATAGCGGTAATCTAGCTGATTCTCATAAAAAACCACTTCAGGAACTACCCGCAGATCCAGATAATCAGCCAGGCGAAAGTTGGCAATTAAGCCGAGTGAGAAACCAAAAGAATTGGCAGCCATCACGGATTGTAAAGAATCAAACTCCGGAGTTGTAAACCGATCGTTGAACTGGACACGAAAGTTGGAGGAGTGCATCCCGATGGCAAAGCCGTAGTGTAGCCAGCGGTTGTCATAGTTAGGCAAATTATCAGATTTGGCGTAGTACTTACCGTTGGGTTGTTGAGCCAAGGCAGTTGTCATCAGGCCAAAAGCTAGAAAAACCGTTAAAATACCTCTTTGCCAATATAAATAGCAATTATTCCAGATGTGGATGTTCTGTGCCATATTTCATTATCACCTGTTCGTGGCAGCACTTGTAAAATATCAAGGCTTCCGATTTTAGTACCTCAGTGTAGCTTTAAAGTTTCTGAGGTTATGTACCCCAAGTGCAACGATGACAGTATCAAATATATTATCGTAAAAGTACAATCTTTCCGAGTTATCTAGCTAGAGTTTACCTCAGTTTTAGTTTACTCGAACAGCAAATAGAGAGTAATTGCGTTAGCAACTAATCGTTTCATTGGTTGAAAGTAGCGTACTTTAGATGCAAATTTGAAGAGTGGATTTAGTCAACTGCTTATCTAAATACTCTGGGAGCCTAAGTAAACAAGACTAATCCGAATCTCAATAGTACGTTAAGAGATTTTCTTACCAGTGTAAATGGAGCTTATGCCAAATGTAAGTGCTTTGCATCGTGTTTCGGTATAGCCTGCCCGCTGTAATGCCTGTAAGAAAGCCTGCCCATCCGGAAAAGCCTGCACCGATTCTGGCAAGTAGGTATAAGCTGATTGGTCTTTAGAGATAACTTTGCCAATTAGCGGTAAGATGTTTTTGAAGTAAAAACTATATAACTGTTTCATCGGAAACCGGGTAGGTTTAGAAAACTCTAGCACTACTAGCCTGCCGCCGGGTTTCAGTACCCGAAATATATCTTCTAGTCCGTTATGCAGGTTTTCAAAGTTACGTACCCCGAAAGCAACGATAGCAGCATCGAATATATTGTCGTCAAAACGCAATCCTTCTGAGTCGCCCAAGCGAAGTTCAATTCGGTCGTCTAACTGACGGCGTTTTAATTTTTTTCGTCCCATATCCAGCATTCCGTCTGAAATATCTACCCCGATTACTTTATCCGGGTTGAGTGCCAGAGCCTCAATGGCAAAATCAGCGGTGCCTGTCGCAATATCTAGAATCTGCTTCGGCTGATGGGGTTTAAGTAACTTGATAGCCTGCTTTCGCCAATAAATATCAATACCTAAACTTAGAAGGTGATTGAGCAAGTCGTAGCGCCGACTAATGTTGTTAAACATCTGGGCTACCTGCTCTTTTTTAGAAGATGCTTGGTCTTTATAAGGAACTACGGCCATAATCTACGAATAACCTGATTTAGTACGGTTATCCAACGGGCTGTATTGGAAATTTGTTCATTACTGATTAGCGATTGTGCGGGATTCTAGCACACGCATTTCCACTCGTCGATTTAGTTCCCGACCTTCCGCTTCATCATCATTGCTGGCAATAGGATCTGTCTCCCCGTAACCTTGAGCAGTAATACGCTCTGAAGGTATGCCTTGGGTAGTTAGATAATCAACAATGGCTTGTGCTCGCTTTTGTGATAATACTTTATTGTAGGTAGCTGACCCGATATTGTCAGTATGACCGGCAATTTCTATCCGCACTCCCGAATTTTCTTCTAGAAAGCTCTTTAGTCGGTTCAATTCGTCCTGAGATTCTTCTTTTAAACGAGCACTATTAAAATCGAAGTACACGAAATCAAGTACCATTCGGTAGTCAGTTGCTACCTGCTTTACAGGGTCTAATGTGACTTTTTTGCGGAATTCCTGGGGCTTATTTGCCATAGGTGGAATGCTTACCTTTACATTCTTGTAAATGTAGCCTGACTTCTCTACTGCGAGCACATATTCTACCGTTTGATTATTCTGAATATCAAATCGATAAATACCTTCGGCTACTTTTTGCGAGGTTAGCGTCTCATTTTGATCGCCTCCTTTCAGCGAGACCTTGGCGTCTAAGGCTTGTTGGGTAGTGGCATCCTCTACTTTCAACAATAGCTGTACTGGCTGAAGCGGATTACTTTCTTGCTGATTAACCTTTCCCAGGTTACGATTAGCCAGCCCACCTTCATCAGTCAGTTGCTTTCCACTTTTCTTATTTAACTTATCGGCTAATTGTTCGGTTTGGTCAGGAATCTCTACCATGTAAATATCCAGGTAGCCTACGCCATCATTACGTACCGTAGCAAAATAACCTCGCTTGCCATCTTTAGTACTAACGAAGAAAATATCATCGTCAGGAGTATTAATTGGGTATCCGAGGTTAACGGGGTCATTCCAACTATCATTCTCAGCTTTGTAGACAGATTTAAAAATATCGTATCCACCCATTCCCTTTCTCCCTCGGCTACTGAAATAGAGTGTTTTACCGTCAAAATCCATAAAAACTCCATCCTCATCATAGGGAGTATTTACTGTTTCGCCCAGGTTGGTCACTTTACCCCACTCACCGCGACGATCTTTTTCACACTTATAAAGGTCTAATCCTCCGAAGCCACCAGGGCGGTCGCTAGAAAAATAGATGGTTTGTCCATCAGGGGAAATAGTGACTGAGTTTTCGGAATAGCTAGAATTAATGTTATCACTAACGGGTTTAGGTTCGGACCAACTTCCGTCGGATCGCTGATCTGATACATAGATATCACCATTGTTTTCATCGCGATACACGTACAATTGCTTTCCGTCAGCCGATAGAGCTAGGTTTGACTCAAAATACAGTGTATTTACTGTTTCACCAATATTTTTGGCGGGTCCCCACTTTCCATTTTCCTTGTAAGAGATGAAAATATCCTCGTAAGCAAAGTTGTCGTCGTATACGTTTTCGTTCAGGTTATCTTCCTTACGACGAGAAGTAAAAATCATCATTGTCTCGTCGGCATTAATTACCGGAGCATAGTCTAGACTATTAGAATTAATAGAGCCACCAATGTTCTTAATGATAAAATTACGCTCATTGGCGATAAATTCCTGACCGTTTTTACACTCGTAAATACGGCGTTTTACCTGATTTTCTGGAATTTTGTCCTCACCACGGTAGTCTTTGTCTTGTTCTAACTTCTCTAGATAAAGATTATAGTAATCAATTGCATCTTCAAACTCTAACCCATACTGGTAAGAACGAGCAATAGAATACAGCAGATCAAACTTATAGTCGGCATCCAGTTGATATACTTGTTGAAAATACGGAGTAGCTTCCCCCTTATTAATGGTTTCGCTGATAGTTGTCCCCGCCATGTAGTTAGCCTTGATGTTATTCGGGTCAAGCTGAGCTGCTTGGATGTACATTTCCTTAGCCTGTTCAGGGGCTTTCTGAACAAAGTAAATTTCATCTCCAATTTCTACAAACTCCTTGGCTACTTGCTGATTATTTTCCTGAGCAAGAAGTGCTGCCGAAAATATACAGCTAAAGGCAAGTAATAGAGTATACTTTACAATAAGTTTATCCATATATGCATCGCAGGCTGAAGCGTATCAATATTTAAACTTCGCCAACATCCAGTTTTACAGAATAATCCTTCGCAAGTTATTATACTACACTATGCTATAAAATAGGGTAAAATTACAACGTAAGATTTGATAGAATTCTATGCTATTCAGCTACTTAGCTCCAAAGTTTATGCATCTGGAAACTAGATGAGTGACGCAAAACTTTTTGTCTTGAGAATAATAGAAACGGCTTCTATTCTCGATTAAAACAAGACTTGTTGAGTGAATAAATGTAGTATATCTCTGGTTATCAGAAGATTATGTCAAGATGATGATCATCTTCTTAATAGAACGTAAGCTGAATGAAGAAAAGAGAAACTGGGTTGGCTAAAATGAGTGAGCATTAGTGGAAGTAATATAATAGTAAAGTTTAGTGTATTTCTTAGTGTGATTTTTAAGTGAATAAGTGGTCTTGAAAATAGAAATACCACAAAAACTGGCAGTTGAACAGAAGAAAGTGGTTAAACTATTCATTCATAAGCTGGACGTGAAATCTAAGATAAACCAGTGAACCTTAGGTGGATTAAGGCTGTAACTTCCCGCAGAAATGATATTTTCTTGTTAAATTGAGAGGTAGTTTAAAATGTAGTAAAGATCAAATATGAATTTCTGTAATTTATTTACGGGTTTAGGGTTATTTGTCTTCCTGGTAGCCTGTCAAACTGCCGAAATTACCGAGTCTGCCAGTCCTCCAACCGATTATTATCAGAGTTGGAGTCACTATATGGGCGATCCTTCTCGTACCCATTATTCTTCCTTAGGGCAAATTAACCGGGATAATGTGCAAAATCTGGAAGTAGCCTGGACATACGCCTCGGGAGATATTGGAGAGGACAATTACATTCAATGTAATCCGCTAGTGGTTGATACCATTTTGTATGGTGCCTCACCCGGCATGAAGATTTTTGCAGTACATGCTGCTACGGGTAAGCGAATTTGGGAGTTCAATCCTTTTGAAGGAACTGATCAGGTGAGTTTTACTCGCGGGTTGGCGTATTGGGCGGATGGTGAAGACCGACGATTGCTATTTTCTGCCGAAGAAAAGCTTTACGCTCTGAACGCTCTTACAGGTAAACCTGTCAATAATTTTGGCACCCAAGGCTATATTGATCTTAGAGAAGGTCTGGGTCGGGATGTTGAGGGACTCTCGTACCGTTATCACGCTCCTGGTACAATCTACCAAGACTTAATTGTTATGGGAGCACTTAACTCAGAGCGATTGCCTGCCGCTCCCGGACATATTCGCGCTTTCAATATTCGGACGGGTGAGCAAGCTTGGATTTTTCATACTATTCCCCAACCTGGTCAGCCTGGTTACGAAACCTGGGAAGATTCTACTGCCTATCAATTCATTGGTGGCGTGAATAACTGGACAGGGATGACGTTGGACGAGGAGCGAGGTATTGTGTTTGTGCCGTTAGGATCAGCCGCTTTTGATTTTTACGGCGGAAACCGCAAGGGGGCTAACCTTTACGCTAACAGCTTGGTGGCTCTGAATGCCCAAACCGGCGAAAGAATCTGGCACTTCCAGACCGTACACCACGATATTTGGGATCGGGACTTACCTGCTCCACCCACGTTGGTCACGATTAATCAGGATGAGGAAGAGGTAGATGCGGTTGCTCAAATTACCAAGTCAGGTCACGTGTATGTATTCAACCGCGAAACAGGCGAATCGCTGTTTCCAATAGAAGAACAGCCGTATCCCGAGTCAGATTTAATTGGGGAACAGGCTTGGCCTACTCAGCCACTGCCTACCAAACCTCCGGCTTTTTCCCGCCAGCGCATGGCTGTCGATGATATTAATCCTGATTCCCGCTACCGCGATTCACTTTTAGCCGTATTCAAGTCCACTCGTTCTGATGGGCAATTTGTACCACCGAGCACTGAAGGAACGATTATCTTTCCCGGCTTTGATGGCGGAGGTGAATGGGGGGGAGCTGGCTACGACCCTACTACCGGGATGTTGTACGTAAATGCTAACGAAATGCCCTGGATTTTGACCATGATTGAGCAGCGACAAGATCAGCCTCAAAACCTGATTGCCCTGGGGCAGAGCGTATATCAAGGAAATTGTATGGGTTGTCACGGAGCGGAATTACAAGGTTCTAATTTTCACGGAAATGCCCCGGAGCTGGTAAATTTAGCTGAGCGGCTAAATGAAGAACAAGTGCACGAGATGGTGAAAAGCGGAAAAGGGGCGATGCCCTCGTTTGCCTTTTTGACCGACACTCAGATTAATGCCGTCAGTGCCTTTCTTCTAAACAAACAGGGAGCTGACGAAATGATAGTACAAACAGTATCGCAGCAAGACGTTGGTCAGTTACGCTATAACCATACAGGATATAATCGTTTTGTTGATGCCGATGGTTATCCGGCAGTAAAGCCACCCTGGGGAACATTGAATGCTATCGACTTGAATGCCGGAGAGATCCGTTGGCAGGTACCGTTGGGAGAAATTCCTACACTTACCGAGCAAGGTTTACCTCCTACGGGCACTGAGAACTACGGCGGACCTGTGGTGACTGCCGGAGGGCTTATTTTTATTGGAGCCAGTAAGGACGCCCATTTCCGGGCATTTAGCTCAGCTACCGGAGAAGAATTATGGAAGTATTCATTACCCGCTGCGGGTATGGCGACCCCCTGCACCTACGAAATAGATGGAAAGCAATACGTAGTGATCGCCGCGGGAGGCGGAAAAATTACTGATGAGCGGGGTGACCAATATGTTGCCTTTGCGCTTCCGAGTACTTCGGAATAAAAGAGAGCTAGCTTAGATGCTTCCGTTTGAATCAATAGCTCCTGCTAGATATACCCCATTTCTATCGGGTAAATACTCAGTCTCGCCGGGTTTGAAATCTGTAAGTACAGATTTTGGTAATGGATCGGCTGATCAACGTATTTTTCAGATCGACCGAGATTATTTTCGGTTTATGCAGAATAAACAAGCCTGCCGTAGAGAAAATATTGACAAATATTACCAGCGAGAAGGAGAGTCGGCAGGTACTTTACAAGTGATTAACCAGTTCATAGCGAATCAGCTAGCCATTGAATACCCAAATTATTTTGCCTACCAACATTCGTACGGAGTTAGTCAGCTAAACAATTATTTGCGAGAAAAAACAATTTGTTGGAATACTGACCAGAAATTGCTGGAGGCAAGTGAATATTTATCTGTATTTGATGCATTAGCCGATCAAATTCCAGAAGATTTGGCAGTATGGCAACTTTCCGATCAGGGTGATTACCTCTCTACGGTTCATCTATGTGCACCCAGTCACTGGGCACCAACTGAAAAAGTTGGTAAGCCTTTCTCGATGGTCCACGAACCAGTTGCTGGAATGGATAAACTTCGGAAGAACTATCAGCCTATGCTTTCTTCCCTACTACAACCCAAAACTTGGGTGCGATTCGCGTGGGGGTTAAGCACGGATGATCGGCTCAATCATCACCCCGAACCACCCCTTGACCAGAACAAAAAAAACTGGAGGGGAAGGTCGTTTGATCCTATTGATCCAACATTATTTGTCAGAGTAGAGCGACAAACCCTGACAGGTTTTCCAGAGGTAAATGCCGTGCTGTTTACAATTCGCACTTATTTCATGGATGTGAAAGGTTTGATAACAAGTGAAAGGCAAGCGCTGGCTGACGTTCTGGATTCTATGTCAGAAGCCACACTACGCTACAAAGGGTTATTGATTGATAAGGCTAAGATTATTAAGTGGCTTAGTTGAGAGAAGGCTAAATGCCTTAATTATCCTTCTTAATCGAAACAAATAAACCTAACAGTGAGGATAATGCTGTGACTAGAAAGAAAATTAAGGTAAATGTAATGGCTGCTTCCTGTTGAATTTCCAAATACTGGAAACCATAGAGGAAAACTAACTCGCGGGCGCCTACACCACCAATAGTGAAGGGCAGCACTGCGACCACTGAGGAGACCATAAATAAGGTGAGATAATCCAAATAGTAGGCTTCTATTGATATGCTGGATAGTAAAAGTAATGCCGTAAGTACCTGTCCAGTTTGTACCCATAACGACCAGAATGTTGTAACTCCAAAAGCAGAAGTGAGTTGAGGAAAAAGTAACTTATTAAAAAGATAAAAGACAGGTAATACCGCTACTATCAATATAGTTACAGCTATATTAAAATAGGGAATCTCACTAGAGAAAGAGCTGAATAGTAAGAAGCCTCCCGCCATTATGAGTAATAAAGCCAACCCACTAAGCCGATCTAGTAAAGTTGCCCCAATCAATTGCTTGGTTTTGACATCAAATTGTTGTTTAAGCAAATAAACTTTGTAACCATCTCCACTAATGCTACCGGGTAAAAAGAGGTTGTAAAACATACCAAGGTACAACAATTCAATATTGTAACGGTTGCTAATATGGATATTCAAAGCCTTTAAGTACGCTTTAAATCGCCAGGCAGCAGCAATTTTGGAAATATTAAACGATAAAAAAGCTAGTATCAGATAAAGCGGATTTGTCTGAAGAAAAGTTTGCCAGGCCTCTTGAACGTCAATCTTTCTGAATACAAAAAATAAAGCCGTAGCCGATAGTAGTAGTTTTATTAGAAAACTAAGGCGTCTTCGCGTTGCTGATTTCTGGGGCTTAGCCTGGGTAAGGTTAGGGGTCACGGAATTTTATCAAGGCAAATTCTTGGTCTCCGTAGGCAAAAGTATAAAAAACCTCGTACATCTGGTCACTTAGCAACGAGCGATTGGCCAAATAATAATATTGACTATTAATCTCAGTATTTCGGCGGAGAACTTCGGTGCGTTCGCGTTCCAGATAAAAAACGGTAGTCAACGAACATCGAGAGTCTTCAAAAAGAAATAGGGATTCATTTTCGGTAATCTGGGCAATTTCATAAGCATCAGCTTTATCTTGAGCAGCACTTCCGTTTTGTGCGCGGTAAGGCAATATAATTCCCGCGAAAACAAAGCGTAGAATTATAATGAGGGCGATTAAGTTCGGTAGAGCCAAGGATCTTTTTCTAAGGTGAGTGATTAGTAATACTGCAATGACTAGCGTAGAAATAATTGATACAGCGACAGTCCCAGAAATATCAGCTAATTGGGGAATAAAAGATAAAGACAGGCAAGTAAGACCAGAAATAACAATTAACCCAAGGATAATACCGTGAAACCACCGGAAGCGTAGGTGATCAGTAGACTGGGAAAAGTTGGTGTACCCAAACGTTAGAATAATAATAAGTAGTGGATACAGCATATACACATAGCGAGAACGAGTACCAGGTGAAATCCAATAGATGGCAATATTACTGAGAAATATAATTAGGCAGAAAAAGATAAAAGGTTGCTGTCTGAGTTCTGTAAAGAAATCTTTTCTAATGATGAAAAGTAGTAACAACGAAGCTGGAATAACATTCTTTAGTGTTTCCAGAGGAAATAGTAGCAAGTGAGGCAGTAAGATAAAAAAGGAGTTTTCCAGCATTGTCCGCTCACTACTTTGCGACCAAAGTGAGTCTTCGCTGGTGAAATAATTTATAAATGGGTGATAGTGATCGTACCACCAAAAGTAACCGCCTACAATCAGTACAAAAGTAAGAATGCCCGCTAGGTGTGATAGACTAAAAAGTTGGCGAAATTCACCTTGATATAAAAAAAATACACCGAGTGAAACTGCTAAGAATACGGGCGAGGGTAGGCCTTTGGTAAGTGTTCCAATGGCACCTAACGCATAAGTAGCAATGAATAATGCATACAGGTTCTGTTTCTGGTGAAAGTGAAAAATAGTGAAGAAACTAGCCAGCGTGATAAATGAATAAAACAGATCAATCTCTCCGGCAGTAGCCGAGAAATAAAACAGTACATCCGCCATTATCCAGGTAAGCAACCCAGCGTAAATACCAAAATGGTTATTAACATATCGTCTTCCCATCAAAAAGACTAAAACACCCATGCCGAGAAAGGAAAGAATAGACAAGAAGCGCACCGCGTATTCTGAGTAATTTCTGAACAACGAAAATCCACCGATGATTACCCAGTTGTAGACCGGGGGCTTTTTGTAATAATATTCCCCCATCTCAGTGGGTACAATCCAGTTGTCACGGAAGAGCATTTCCAGGGCAATGAGGGCGCGGCGGGGTTCTTCGTGCTTGAGGGGAGCTAGGCCTAGGTTGACGAAAAATGAGCTAAATGCTAGTATGGCAATCAGAGATAGGTAGTATCGCTCCGTTTGGCTAATGGATTTCCAGGAACTAGATGTAGTTGGCTCGATAGGGCTAAAAAATTTGATGATCTTTCAAATTTCGCTAATCCATCAGGAAAGACAAGCCTAGTAGCTCAATTATTTTGTGGTTAAATCCCCCTATTTGGGGGATAGAATTGCTGGGTGCTAATCCATAAATCTCAGAGGAAATGGCTATCTTTAAAGTTATAAGTGATTGACAACCTTCATGTTAAAGCTGTATTTCTTTTCTTTTGAGAAAAAATATCCTCTCTTTTTCATTATCCTGATAGGATTATTCCCCTCTAGTTTGCAGGCTCAGTACTACAGTTTCGCCCACTACTCTATCGAAGAAGGGCTGCCCCAAACATCAGTAAATCATTTTGCCCAAGACCGATTTGGTTATCTGTGGATTGCCACTTCAGGTGGGTTAAGCCGTTTTGATGGGCAGAATTTTCGGAATTTTGGGATGCAGGATGGAATTTCTAGCAGTTATGTCACTTCCATACTGGAAACCTCTGATCAGCAACTCGCTATTGCTACTTACAACGGGCTTACGATCTACGATGGAATTACTTTTACCTCGCACACCATTGCTAACGAGTCAGGAAAGTCTCTGGAAGTAAGGCGAGTGTTTGAGCACGCTGATGGACGACTATTACTATTATTGCCTCAAAATCAACTGGCGTTCTGGAGTCCAGATACGGTTGAGTTTATGGCTGTCCCGTCTGCGATGGCTGAAAAGTACATTACGGGCATGGTGCAAACTTCGTCCGAAACCTACTGGGCCACAACTTATGACGGGGATTTACTTCGTTTCGATGGCGGCAACTGGCGTATGCTACCAGTAACGCACCCCAGTCAGCCTAATTTCAATGGTTTATGCCGCGATAGTTCCGGTCGATTTTGGTTGATAGGGGAGCAAGGCTTGTTTACCTACCAACCGGGTGAGACTAAGTTTCGTGAGTTTAATTTTCAGGATGAATTACAGGCACTGGTGTTTTCGCTAATGCCTGATGCTAAAGGTCGGATGTGGGCGGCTACTTCTAATGGAGTTTTCTGTTTTGATCCTATCAACGGAAAAATTGACATGAAGAGTCATGGATTAGAAGGGTCAGTTGTGCGGGACATTTTTCAAGATCGGGAAGGAAATATCTGGTTTGGCTCTTACGACGATGGTATGTTCAAGTTCCGGGGAGAAACCTTTACTCACCTCCGTACTGAGCACGGATTGTACGAAAAATCAGTTTTTTCTATTCTGAAAGACCAGCGAGGTGACTACTGGTTCAGTTATATTCCAGGGGGACTCGATCGCTATGACGGAGAGAAAGTTCATCACTACGGTCCTAAAGAAGGTCTGCTGAATGATTTCATCTATTGCAGTGTGGAAGACAGCCTGGGCGATTTATGGTTTGGTTCTAATTACGGACTCACTCGCTACGATGGTGAGCTTTTCCATAGTATTCCCCCGGCTGATCTGCCCAACCAAAGGATACTGTCCTCATTTCGTGATAGCGGCGGTCATCTGTGGTTTGGAACTGCGAAGGGTGTGGTAAAGTATCAGGATGGTCAGTTTGTGTCAGTTCAGGGCAAACAGGGTAATCAGTGTACTTCGGCGGTTACTGCTATTGACCAACTACCCGACCAACGAATGATATTTGGTACTAAAGAAGGCATTTATATCTGGAATGGTAGTGACTACTCCTCACTATCAGAAAACCAAGCTATTCAGAATGAATACATTTTAGCGATGGTAGCTGATGCCCACCAAAGCCTTTGGTTTTCAACGATTAATGGTCTGCTGTTTCGCTTTCATTTTCCTTCTGGAGAACTCATGAAAATGCACGAAAAAACCGATGTTCCCCCTGGAATGATTTATAGTATGGAGATTGCCCAAGATGGCAGCTTAGTAATGGGAACCCAACGGGGAATTTATCGGCTATTGCTAGACAGGCAAGGAGAAGTCCAACAGATGATAAACTACGGCAAAAATGATGGTTTTTGCGGAATGGAGGCGAATTCTAATGCTACGTTTATAGAACAAGATGGGAGTATCTGGATTGGAACGGTAGATGGTGCCTACAAATTTAAGCCTGACGCCCAGTCCAAGCAGCTCGCCCCTTTAGTACCTCACTTAACCGGTATACAGCTACAATACCAGAAAGTAAATTGGAAAGAGCATGTTGATAGCGTACAAAACTGGTTTCAGATACCCATCGGCCTAAACCTTTCGTATCAAGAGAATCACGTTATTTTTTCTTATCAGGGGGTTAGTTTGCTTAACTCAGATAAGGTACGGTATCAATTTAAGCTGGACAATTTTGATGAAGCCTGGTCGCCAGTAACCAAACGAACCGAGGCCGTTTATGCCAATGTTCCGCCCGGTGATTATGTGTTTCAGGTAAGAGCCCAGAATGCTCGCGGAGTATGGAGTAGCCCGCTGGATTTTGCCTTTAGTGTAGCTCCGCCTTTTTGGCAAACCTGGTGGTTTTACTTGGGGTTAGCCGTATTTATTACCTCATCAATCAGAGGGTATGCTCTTTGGAACTTGCGAAATGAACGAAAGCAAAGAAGAGCGTTAGAACAAGAGGTAAATAAGCGTACTCAAGAAATACAAAACCTAAATGATAATCTTGAAGAACGAGTACACCAACGAACCTACGAGCTAGAAGAATCAACCCGCCAATTGGCTGAAGAAGTCCAGCTTAGAAAACAACATCAGGAACGTATTGCCCGTCAGGAACGGGAGTATCGGCTACTGGTCAATAATTTGCGAGAAGTGATCTTCAAAGCAGATTTTGATGGAGGCTTCATATTCTTAAACGAAAGGTGGGAAGGGATTACTGGATATACTGTAGAAGAAAGTATTGGACAAAACTATCTGTTAATTCTTCATCCTGAAGAACAAAAGCGGCACCAATCCTACCAAAAGCAGTTGTTAGAAGGTACGGTTCCTTATGTTGAAGAGGAACTGCGAATAATAAAAAAGGACGGAGCCATTGTTTGGGTGAAGGTATCAGCGCGAGTTGAGTACGATAGCGAGGGTAAAATAACGGGTATGAGTGGGAGCTTAATGGATATTGACCAGCGTAAACGAGCGGAGTTTGCGTTACGGGGCAGCGAAGAAAAGTATCGCTTTTTGGCTGAAAATACCCAGGATATTATCACGCTACAAGACCTGAATATGGGGTATACCTATGTCTCACCCCGTATTCGAGAAGTGGCAGGACACGAGCCTGAAGACTTGCTTGGGAAAACATCCTTTGACTTTCTGCATCCCGATGACCGTGAGCCGTATTACCATTTTAGGCAGCAAGTAATGGATACTCAGGAGTTGGCGAGCACAATCCTGAGATTCTTGACCACTGAAGGAGTATATCGCTACTACGAAACTTCTCTTCAGCCTATCGTGGACGAAAACCGCCAGCTAGTTCATTTCATTTCGTCTAGCCGGGATGTAACCGAAAAGGTTAAGTTGACTCAGGAAATTGAGAAAGTTCGCACGAAGGTAGCCCAGGATTTTCACGATGAGATGGGAAATAATCTGGCTAGTATTTCGGTACTTTCTCAGATTATTCAGAGTAAGCTAGGTGAGCAGACCAACGGTATTGGCAGTCTGCTTACTAAGATTGATACAGCCTCTAAAAACCTGTTCTACGGTACTCGGGATTTTATTTGGGCGATTGATCCCAAAAACGATAATGTGCAGGAAGTGTACTTCAATCTCAAAGACTTTGGCGAAGAGTTATTTGAGAATACTGGGGTGTCTTTTCTAGCCAATTTTGAAACGTGTGAAGAGCAACAGGGGCTTAAACTACCTTCGGGCTGGAGCCGCCAAATTGTTTTAATATTTAAAGAAGCCCTAACCAATGCCCTAAAATACGCGCAGGCAAATACCGTTCAACTGGAGTTTTGCGTATGTGATAATGCGTTTGAAGCCTCCTTGCAAGATGATGGAGTAGGGTTTGACCTACACTCGTCTCAACAAACCTTTCGGGGTATCAAAAATATGCAGGAGCGCGCTCGAAAAATCCGACTAGATTTGCAACTAAAGTCGGCGTGTCGGCAGGGTACTTCAGTTCGTCTAAAAGGAAAAATCACCCAAAATGGGGGAGAGAATTGATCAGCGTTAAACCGAATTACTTCGTATAAATTATTATGACTGATTCATCGACTACTACTCAAGAAACCAAGATTACTATTGTTGAAGACAATGACGTTGTTCGGGATGGGTTTGCCCTACTCATTAGCAGTGTGAGCCAGCACCGGGTGGTCAACACCTACGAGAGCTGCGAAGACGCCATCAAAAACCTCTCTTACGATCGTCCGGATATTATCCTCATGGATTTGGAATTACCCGGCATGCATGGGGTGGAAGGGATTCGTAAGATTAAGAAGATGCTGCCCGAGGTAAATATTCTGGTCATTTCGGTACATACCAATAGCGAGCTGGTATTTCAGGCACTATGTGCTGGCGCCAGTGGCTACATTACCAAGAATGCGGGGCACTCTAAAATTCTGGATGCTATTACTGAAGTGAAGAAAGGCGGCGCACCCATGAGTAGCCAAATTGCCCGCATGGTAGTACAATCCTTCCAGAAGAATACTAACTCACCGCTTACTTCTCGGGAGACTGAGGTATTAGAATTACTCGCCAAAGGCAAAAGCTACTCGGCCATTGCTAACGATCTCTTCGTGCATAAAGAGACCATCAAATCTCACATTAAAAATATCTATGGCAAACTCCAGGTGAATAGTAAAGCCGATGCCATTGAGAAAGCCATTAAGCAGCGACTGATCTAATGGGTATTAGTGTGTTCAGGTAAAACAAATACCTTTGAACACCGAGCGTCGGACGCTTGAACACCGTTCCACGGGAGCCGTCCCACGGCGGCTTGAGCACTTAAAGTTAAAATACCAATTTCTCTGGTTCAATGGGGCGAGTCTTCAGTTGCGATTCTTCATTCTGCTCAGCCAACAGTGGCTCAGGGCAGGCAATATAGAATTTTTCCTCTGGGTAGTTGAGAATAATGGATGTATCTTTAAACAGAGTATTTCCTACGGAACCCATTCGCTCTATCCCGAGTGATGTGTCTACACTAGGTAGACTACGGAAGAAAGGAGCTATAGTGGCCACACTTTCGTAGTAACCTGGGCCGATAAGAATTGAGGGAACTGTTCCTTTTCTTCCTCTCATCGTACCACTGAAACCTACTCCAATTTTAGCTGTTCGGGATCGGAGCATCATTTTTCTAGCCAGTACATCGTCTAGCTGAAGCAGTAGTGAGTTATTAAAACCCAAGTCGAGCATTAGATCCATTTCCATAGTAGCTTGTTCACCCTGCACCAGTGCCGAAAGGTAAGGCTTACCTTCTATAACCTTCATTGGTACCGATTGATAATAATCAGGAACAGAAAAACCTTCGTGCTGGTGTAAGCGCAATAGCTGATTTGGGTAGTCTATTTCCACAATAAAGCTTCGGAATAAAGTAGCCCCTAGCACGCCGTGAATTGTTTTATTTGTCGTTTTTAGATGGCTAAATGGATTCTTATCTAATACTACCATACCAATACGGTCGGTAGCAGCTCCCGAAAGGTGCAGAGATGTTCCATCAATAACCGTAGCTTGGACGGCCTTGCCTACTCCTGCCCCTCTGACTGTAATTCGTCTTCCTAGATTTAAGGGTAAACCCCTGATATGATTCCTCTGAAAGATTACCGGATTAGCGGTTCCATTGTCCAAGATAAAATTCATAGGGCGTTTTCCAGCAACTACCACCTCAACTACAATCAAATTATTGACTAGTGTGAAGGGGATTTCGGCATGCGTTTGCCCGTTGGTTAGTAGAAAAATATGCTGAGGATTAGCTAATAATAAACTGGGAAATACGAAGATGGCAATTATTAACGAAGCCAACCTTGACAACAGCGAAGAAGAGGGTAACATGTGAGGTTAATTTTGTTTCCCATAAATTATTACAATCTGAACTATTTGGGTATCACCTAAATGTGGGGTATTTCGGTGGGAGCTACCTCACCTTTTAAGGGGGGTAAAAATGCTGAAAAGCCAGATAAATTAGTACGATTTATTGGATTTATAACCCAAAAGAAGGGATGGGGCAAAAGGAAACGTCACCCGAAAAGGGGTAAAAAAGAGCTATGTCTTGATTCTAGGAATAAATCCCCCAAACGAGGGGAAATATTTAATCATTTTGCTTGAATTATTCTTATGATAGATTGCGATTAACCATGCTAGTTTAGTATTCATGTTGCCAAATGTGGACTTATTAGTTTTTAGATAAAGTAGTTGAATCTGGAAATATGGCACTAGAAAGATGCTCTTCCTAAAAAAGGCGAGAATAACAAAGAACAGATTCTAAATAGAAATACATCTAGTACTGAGGTAAGAAAAATACCCTGAATAGTGGGATGTATTCACTGCCAAAGAATGTCCAACTTTGTGCATTGAATTATTCGGCTTGCCGAACAAATCTGGTGTATATAATCTCTGGCTTCTTTTTAACCTAATTCTTAATATTTATGAAAGTATATCTTTACCAACTAATGTGTCTGTTAGGGTGCTTGGTTCTGACCATAAATGGGGCATACGCCCAATCGGTGGTTTCAGGGCGAGTGACCTCCACAGAGGACGGAAGTGCCTTACCGGGAGTTAACGTAATTGTGAAGGGAACTTCCTCGGGTACGGTTACGGATATTGACGGGAACTATCGCCTAAATGTGCCTCCCGATGGATCAATCCTTACTTTTTCTTTTATTGGTTTTCAAAGCCAAGACGTAGAAATTGGCAATCAATCTTCAGTGAGCATTGCCCTACTACCTGACACCCGTCAGCTTTCTGAAGTGGTAGTAACCGCCATTGGTATTGAGCGCGATGAGCGGGCTTTAGGCTACTCAGTAGAAACCTTGCAGGGAGAGAAAATCCAGCAGGTTTCTGAGCCTGACCCACTGCGAGCTTTACAGGGTAAAGTACCAGGAGTAAACATTAGTAGTTCTACCGGAGCACCCGGTAGTGCTACTCGGATTACCATTCGAGGTCAATCCTCTTTTTTAGGCAATAACGAGCCTTTGTATGTAGTAGATGGAACACCTTATTTTGCCGAACAATTTGACTCCTACAATCAGCTAACAGGAGGTGCTTCTTATGCTTCACCATTGGCAGCCTTAGATCCTAACGCTATTGAGTCAATCTCGGTACTAAAAGGGGCAGCGGCGGCTTCACTGTACGGTTCACGAGCGGGTAACGGCGTAGTGGTAATTACTACTAAAGCCGGAAGCCCTAACCTTTCCAAAAAAGGATTAGAAGTAACCTTCAGTAGCTCATATTCGGTAGAGCAAATTGGAAATTTACCGGAATATCAGAACTTATATGGTAATGGTACCGAATTTCAGTATCGTCCGGGTTCCAACGGTTCCTGGGGAGCTGCTTTTGCTTGGTTCGATTCAGTAGAAGTATGGCAGAATTATAAAACTGCTTATCCTGATTTATTTACCGATAGTATTCCGTATGTAGCTCGACCTAACAATGTGAAAGATCTGTTTCGCAATGGACACGTTTGGGATAACTCGATTACTATTCAGGGGGGAAGCGGAAATACTTCATTCAGTCTGACTGCCTCGCATCTAGAAAACGAAGGTTACATTCCCGAAGCTAGCTTTAACCGAACTAGTATTTCAGTAGGGGCGCAAACTACGCTTGAAAATGGTATTCGGGCGGGAGGTAACCTCTCGTATTCGGTTTCTGAGCAAAATGGTCCCATCTTCGGTGAAAGTGGAGCCAGTGATCCGGCGGCGGCTTCATCTTTTGCTCGTACTTTGTGGCTAGGACGTACTTGGAATATGGATTTGCCTTTCGAAACCCCATCCGGCGCATCGCTATTCTTCACCAATCAAGATAACCCGCTTTGGTCGTGGCGAAACAATGGTATCACCAGTAACCTGGATCGGATAACCGCTAATGCCAATCTTGGCTACGATATTACCGATTGGCTGAGTGTGGATTATCGTATTGGTATCAATCAGTTTACCGATCGGCGCCAGCAGGTCTGGAATGAAGGCTCAGTAGCCTTCGGTGGCTCGGGAGCCATTGTGGATGATGATATTTACCGCCAGGAGATTGAGTCAAACTTCATTATTACAGTGGAGCGTGACCTAAGCGAGTCGTTGTACTTCAAAGGTTTGATCGGTCATAACATTAATCAGCGAAAAGAAGATCGTCAGCAAAACCAAGGCGTTGATATTATTGCTCCAGGTATCTTCGATTTAGATAATACTGTAAATGTTACCGCAACGGGGCAAGGTGATTTTGAGCAACGACGGTTAATGGGAATCTATTCAGATATCACATTGGGCTATGAAGATTTCATATACTTAAATCTCACTGGGCGTACCGACTGGTCGTCTACACTACCGGAAGAGCAGCGCAACTACTTCTATGGATCGGCCAGTGCTTCCGTCATATTTACCGAGTGGCTACAAACCAATGAAAGTATATTCTCCCAAGGAAAATTGCGATTTGGCGTGGCTCGCGTAGGTAATGATGCCGACCCGTATCAGTTGACTAATCTATTTTCCATCAACCGGGGGCAAGGTACAAATCTGATTGGGTCAATACCGGATAACGATTTACCGTTTAACGGACAGCCTGGTATCACCCGCGACCCTATCGCTTTTGATCCTGAGTTAAGCCCAGAGTTCACTGATGAGTTTGAGATAGGAACCACTTTAGATTTCTTCTTAGGACGTGTAGTGCTAGATTTTACGTATTACAATCGGGTAACTCGCGATCAAATTGTGAATGTAAGTGTTCCTGAAACATCAGGATTCCAGCAACTGGTGACCAATGCCGGAAGTATGGAGAACCGAGGAATAGAGGTAGGGTTGAACCTAGTTCCAATTCAGTTAAATAACGGTCTACGCTGGGATATTTATACGGCTTTTACCCGTAACCGCAACGAAGTACTGGAGATTCCCGAAGGGCTAGACCGCTTCAACGTGCGTAACCTCTTTGGTGGTGGCGTAACCCCAGTGATTGAACCGGGTCAGCCTTATGGTATTCTGCGTGGCTCAGTAAGTGCCCGTGATGATGAAGGTAATTTACTGATTGATCCTTCCACTGGAGTGTTGTTCCCAGCACTGGAATTTGATAAAATTGGTGACCCCAACCCTGACTTTTTGTTAGGTGTAACTAATACGATTAGCTTCAAAGGCTTTACTATTAGTGCCTTAATTGACTACCGCCACGGTGGCGATATTTACACTACAACTGTGGAGCGTTTGCTAGGTCGGGGAGTAACCCGAGATACCGAAGACCGGGATGCTTCCCGTATCGTACCTGGGTTCTTGGGTGATCCCAACACTGGACAACCTCTACTTGATGAGAATGGCAATAAAATCCCGAATACCATTCAAGTTAGTACCAATGATCTATATTTCCAGAATGGTAATGGTTCTTTCGGAATAAATGCCGAGGATGAATGGACCGTATACGACGGCACAGTCATTCGTTTGAGAGAAGCTGCCATTGGTTATACCTTGCCTCAGTCAGTATTAGACAGAACCCCTTTCGGACGGGTGACACTTACGCTTACTGGTCGCAACTTGTGGTACAATGCTCCTAATATTCCAAAGTACACCAACTTTGATCCCGAAGTCAACGGTTTCGGCTCTACCAATACTCAAGGTATTGAGTATGCTTCGGCTCCTACTACTCGTCGTTTTGGGGTGAACCTAAATGTTACATTCTAGCAATAAGAATTAAGAATACAATGAAAAAGATACTTTCTATATTTCTCTCAGCTGGAATGTTGCTGACGAGTGGCTGTAATGATTTTTTTGATATTAATGATGACCCAAACAACCCGACTGAGGCTTCTGTAAACCTGCTGTTGACCAATACAGAGATAACACTAGTCAATAGTTTGGGAATGAGTACTTCGGGCTTGTCAGCCATTTTATCGGTATATATGCACCAGATGACCCGTCGGCAGGGATTTGACGCTTATAACGTACAGGGAACCGACTTTCCGATCACCCAATCTTGGAGTCAGTTTTATAGCATCGCATTGGAGGATATTCGGGAAATGAAGAATATCGGTACTGAGCAGGAGGCCTGGCATTACGTAGGCATTGCTCAAATTCTGGAAGCCTATTCTTACAGCCAAATGGTAGACGTTTGGGGCGATGTTCCGTTTCAGCAGTCCAACACTGCTCCTGAAACCTACACTCCTTCACCCGATGAGGATTCTAGCATCTATCCTGAAGTATTGGCAATGCTCGATGAGGGAATTGCCAATGTAGAAAAAACATCTACCCTAACTCCAGGTAGCGACGACCTGATCTACGGTGGAAATATGGCTAGTTGGCGTAAGTTTGCTAAAACTGTCAAGCTGAAGCTGTACAACCAATTACGGTTAGTACAGGATGTGTCAGGCGAGGTAAACGCTTTATTAGCTGAAGGCGACCTGATTGGTGACCAAGGCGAAGATTTTGAACTAGCTTACGGGCAAAGTCAGTCGCCGGATAATCGTAACCCGGGTTTTATCGCGGATAATCTAGGTACCCGTATCTACTACATCAGTGTTTGGTTCTACGAAACCCTTACTGGAAAAAATCCGGCTATTCTGGATGGAATTATTGACCCTCGGGTACCTTACTACTGGTACAACCAACTATCGGAAACTGGTACTCCTCAAAGTCCGGCAGAATATCGCGACGGAGCATTTCTATCAATTTATTTTGGTTCAACTGGTCCCAATCAGGCTGGGCTGCAAGATCAATCACAGACTATTTTAGGTATGTACCCAGTAGGGGGACGGTTTGATGACGGCGGGGCGATTTCGCCAACCCAAACCCAAGCTCCTGGTGATGTGCCTCAGCGTATTTTAACGTATTATGCTCGGCTATATATTGAAGCTGAGCTAGCTCAAACTGGAGTTACTTCGGGTGACCCCCGAGCATTACTAGAGAACGCTATAGGTGCTTCCTTCGCTAAGGTAAATGAGGTCGTGGCTAATTATGACGCCAAGGGGCAGGCTGCACCATCGGAGATATCGGATGAAGATATTGACGCTTACATTGCGGTAGTACTATCTCGCTACGACGCTGGAGATAATAACAAGAAACTGGAAATTATTATGACTCAGAAGTGGATTGCTTCTTTTGGATTTTCAGTAGATGCCTATACTGATTACCGACGAACAGGTTATCCTCAACTGTATGATCCCGATACGGATAATCTAAGCTTTACAAATTCATCTAGATCATTTCCAACGGTACTGCCCTATTCAGCTACCGAGGTAGAACTGAATCCGAATATACAGCAGCAAAATCCAACTGAGGTAAAGGTGTTTTGGGATGCTAACTAATCGCTGCGTAACTATTAAAAAACTGAAAATCAATATATAATGAAGTTACAAAAGATATTGAGCGCAAGTCTAACCTTACTAGTAGTTTTATCAGCTTGCGATAATGAAAACTTTGTGGAGGAAAATATTGACCGGGGTGCAATGGTGTTTATCTCTCCCGAAAGTGATGATACCGGTCTGGTAAATTTCCTTGACCCAGATGCTTCCCGACTCAACTTTACAGTAAGTATGACCGATGAACAGGGACGTGACTTGGAATTTGCTCCGGTAGAAGCTCTGGAGGTAACTGTGACGTATACTGATGCTTCGGAAGGCTCTACTCACAAGCAAATGCTGGAATCACTTTCTAGTTGGCCGAAGACCTATGATTTAGGCGTAGACGATTTGATTAATTTATTCCCGGATGAAGTTCTCACCCGTCAGTCACTAGGGTTGGGTGATGGATTTTTTATTACTACAGATTTTCGGATGCAGGATGGTCGTTTTCTTAGTGGTTGGAGTCCGGCGTTGTTAGACAACTCGGCAGCTTCTATCTACCGAGTGTTTGTCAATTACCCAGTGGCTTGTCCTTCTGATTTAGCCGGTACCTACTTGGCCGAGTGTACTAGCTGCCCTAACGGCGAATTAACTAGTCAGACAGTAACACTTACGACAGTTTCTCCCGGGGTATACTCGATGAGTGACATTACTATGGATGTCTTTGGAGGGGGCTTTGCCGTAGCTTATAACATTACTGATATTTGCAATCAAATATCAGTAGCTTCTGGTTCTCGAGATTTCGGAACACAAATAGCACTGGAAGCTCAATCTACTAGCGTAGTTGACCCTGATACTGGGGTGATCACTATGGATTTAGAATATGCTTCTGTGTCTTGCTGTGGTTTAGCAGGACTTAAAGTGGCCTATACGCTGACTCCTCAGTAACTAGAGAGTTTCTATCTATTATCACAGAAAATATAATTAGAACCGCCTTTCGGGGCGGTTTTTTTAGTCTTTTACTGAAGCTTCCTCAGGCAATGTTATAGCCAGAGATCTAGGGCGCAATAAATTTGTTAAACATCTAACCTCAACTTTTAATCCTTCCTGCCTTCGGTTCCGGTGGGAAACTAATCCTGCTTCTAGCTTCCTTCTCAGGATAGTATTTCTGGACTTTCAGAGAAGTTAAAATTTACATTTAGCTAGATAGAATATTTTTTCAGATGAATGGGTGGAAATAAAGAGGGGTAAGGGAATCCCCCTTGTTTTTAAACTTTTTGCTAAAAAATCCCGAATCTAGGGTGATGGTTTGAAAGGTAAATATTGCTGATCTTAGAGTTGTTAAAAGTTCAGTTTTACCTCCAATGACCTAAATTTTATCCTATGATTCGCATTCAGTTTAAAGAAGTAGATATTGAAAACTTACGCTACGAACGTTTTCATAATCCTAGTGCCCGAGTACAGCAAAAGATGGAGGCTCTCTATCTAAAAGGAAAAGGGTTGCCTCACAATGAAATTTGTCGTATTTGCGAAATATCCAAAACAACACTCATTGCCTATTTAAAGGAATATAAACAGGGGGGAATCAATAAGTTGAAAGAAGGCACTAAATACAAGGGGAGAACCAAAAAAGTGAAAGGCACTACACTAGGCTTTTCTCAGCAAGAGCATCGGCAACCCCCATCTGAAATGGAGGTTCAATTGGTTTAATTTTGTAAAAGCCTTCGGTCAACAATGAGCCACTTACCACGATCTGGTAAGTGGTTTTTTTATGGAGCAGTGGGATATTACCAGAAATTACGGAACTTTGCGCTTACTACCAATTGATCTAAGTCTCCAACGTTTTGAAAATTTCTGCATCTCTTTATTCTAATCAAGATAAATCATTGAAAGAACTGGTACGAGAGCTAGACGCTCTGCGGATTGATTCTTTCCACATTGACTGTAATGACGCTCCAGAAGTATTTGATGATATTAAGGAAATTCGCGAGATAAGCCGTACTCCCATTGACCTGCACATTATTTCTCCCGAACCAGAAAAGTATTTTCCCTTAATTGAGGAGCATCAAATTGAATACGTACAGTTTCAGTACGAACCTATGGAAGGGAAAGAACTGCCTTTGCCGCCAGCAGGCACTGAATACGGACTGGCTGTGGTATCGGATACTCCACTGGAAGTATTTTCCTCATATCGTGATGTCTGCTCCTTCATTTTATTGATGACTACTACGCCGGGAAAAAGTGGAGGTGTGTTTCGTAAGGATAACTTCAATCGTATCCGACGGTTTGGCAAGCAATTTCCTGAGAAGAAAATCCATGTAGACGGCGGGGTAAATGATGAGGTATCATTTATCTTACGAAGTTTGGCCGTGGATTCGGCAGTTTCGGGGTCGTTTCTGGTGAACCATACCTCTATGGGAGCAGCCTTACTCGGACTGAAGATGCATGAAGTTCGCTCTCACTATCGGGTGAAAGATTTTATGATGGATATTCAGGATGTACCCCGGCTCGTGGCGGGAGAAGTTACGCTTCGTTCGGTTTTGCAAACTATTGAAAATTATGGACTAGGCTTTACCACCATTATTGACCAGGAAGGAAGGTTGCAAGGTATCTCCAGTAACGCCGATGTACGACGGGCTTTGCTCAATCATTTGGATAACCCGTTAGATATTCCTAAGACTGTTCTAGTTAACTCCAATCCGATCTTTATTTCGGAAGAAGCAACCGTAGAAGATATGCTCAAGTTGGTAACCAGTGTATCGTTTCCAGTGCTATTTCTACCCGTAGTGAATCAGCAACAGCAACTCACTGGAACACTGATGTTCAACAATCTAATTCGGAGTGAAGGCTAACTTAGTAGCAGTTTTTCGGACAAATTGCCTAGAATAATAAAGCCCTAAAGCAAACTGTCAGATGAGCAACTCAAGCACCAAGCGATCTTTATGCTGAATGCCAGATTCAAACAGTAGCTCATCATAATTATCTAGAAAGTAGTCTTGTTCTACCGCTACTACTCGGAAGCCCAGCCGTTGGTAGAAAGTAAGCTGATAACCAAACGTGCCAGTCTTCACTAATATCTTTTTTGTGCCATCTGCGGTGGCTTGGTTTAGAACATGGCGCAGTAGTTTGGTGCCAACCCCTCTAGCTTGATAGGCTGGTCGAATGGCAATATTCATTATTTCTACGGCAGAAGGTTCCTGTGCCTTTAGTACACAAACTCCAATGATCTTGTCACCTTCTTGTATTGCATAGCACATATCTTGCGGTAGGTATGAGTTGACTTGCTTTTCAGAAGGATCGGCTAATAATAGTAGATCAATCGGTACTTGAGTAGCAGGCACTTTCCGAATTATCTGGTCACTCATAGGTGCAAATATAAATCTACTTGCTTATTAATGAGTGAGCTAGTACTTTTCTGGCAAATCTACTTTATGAAACAGCTTATACTTTTGGGCGCAATCTGGCTGGCGAGTGTACTTTCTGGGCGAGCAGCTACGGTCGATACCGTTCAAATTTTCAGCGAAGCCATGCAGCGTGAAATTCGCGCCGTAGTGATTACCCCTGATAAATACAGAAAAGCAGAAAGTGTACAGTTTCCAGTAGTGTATTTGCTACATGGCTACAGCGGTGATTACGCTGACTGGATTACCAAAGTACCCAATATAGCATGGCTAGCAGATCGGCACGATATAATTCTGGTTTGCCCCGACGGTGGATTTGATAGTTGGTACTTGGACAGCTCAGTGAACGACAGTAGTCAGTATGAAACCCACGTCGCACAGGAAGTAGTCAGTTTTGTGGATGAGCACTATCGTACCCTGGCGCAGCCTACTGGGCGAGCGATTACCGGATTGAGTATGGGAGGGCACGGAGCCTTATTCTTAGCGATTCGTCATACCGATACATTCGGGGTAGCAGGCAGCATGAGTGGGGGAGTAGACCTGACGTACAATGTCAATAATTGGGGTATTAAAGATCACCTAGGAGCTTACGAAGAAAAACCACTGCGTTGGGATTCGCTCTCCGTTGTCAATATGATTTCTACACTCCCACCTAATCAACTGGCATTGATTATTGACTGTGGTACCGATGATTTTTTCTTCAGAATCAATCAGCAACTACATCAGATACTGCTAGACCATCAAATCTCTCACGATTATATTGTGAGACCGGGAGCGCATAACTGGGACTACTGGTCAAATGCTATAGCGTATCAGCTATTATTCTTCAGTGAGTTTTTTGAAAAACATAAGGTTACATCGCCTTAAATTAGTTGAATATGAGCGATAAAAAGCTACTAACCATCATTGGGATGGGTGAAAAAAACGGACTAGCTCTGGCTCGCCAGTTTGGTAAAAACAATTTTACCGTAGCTATGCTAGCCCGAAGTGAAGAAAAACTCGAGGATTTTCAGAAGCAGCTCGAGCGTGAGGATATTGAAAGCTACTATTACTTTGCTAATGCCGCTGATGCTGATTCTATTCGGGAGGGACTTCGTTACGTAAAGGGTTCGTTGGGCGATACAGATGTGCTTATTTACAATGCTGCCGTGATTGGAAAAACTAATTTGTCGGGAGTCTCAGCCGATAAGCTTACGGATGATTTTCGGGTAAATGTCATCGGGGCGGTTGTTGCCACTCAGGAGGTACTACCGGCGATGGAAGCCCGCAAGGCAGGAAAAATATTTTTCACTGGGGGTGGTTTATCCATTAATCCTGACTCCCGCTACGGCTCATTAGGTATTGGCAAAGCTGGATTACGCAACGCCGCTCATAGCCTGCACCAAGAACTACGGGCGAAAGGCATCCACGTGGCTACAGTAACCATTCAAGGGTTCATCCGGGAAGATGACGAGAAATATAATCCGGCAACCATTGCCGAGCAGTTTTGGCAACTTTACGAGCAGCGCGAAGACTTTGACATAGAAATACAATACTAATGGCTGACCCCATCGTAGACTCTTGGAACGCTAATGCCTCCGCCTGGATCAGCACGATTGAAAATGAAGATTTGGAAAGCCGGAAGCTGGTAACCAACCAGGCAATTGTCGAGACTATTGTAAAGCATAAGCCCAAGAAAGTGCTAGATGTAGGCTGCGGAGAAGGCTGGTTATGCCGAGCATTGCAGTCATCAGGTATAGAAACTCTGGGAGTAGATGCAGTTGCTGACTTTATCACCTATGCCCGTCAGCAGAAGCAGGGGCAATTTGAGGTAGCTTCTTATCAGGATTTAATTCAGCACAAACCACTACCGTTAACTCCGTTTGATGCGGCAACTATCAACTTTGCTCTACTTGATCAAGAAGTGACTAAGGAATTATTGCCTGCCCTGCATCATTACTTATCCCGACCCGGCTGGCTATTTATCCAGACCTTGCACCCTTACGTACTAGAAAACGAAGTCCCCTACAAAAGTGGCTGGCGCAATGAAGACTGGAGCTTGATGAAACGCCAGTTCACCCAGCCCTACCGCTGGTATTACCGCACGTTAGAAGATTGGATAGCACTGTTTTCCCAATCCGGATACCGTTTGGTAGAAATACGGGAGCCACTGCACCCCAAAACGCAACGACCAGTATCTATCATTTTTGGCTTACAGAATGGAAATCGAAACCTATGAAACGTGATTGAGGTGTTTGCAAAGCCGTTGTTGAAATATACTTAGCTGTCCTTACTCACATGAACATTAAATACCCTCCTTATCTGTTATAACTCAATAATTTATCCGAATTTGCGCGGAAAGGTGTAGTTATGCTGCTCCTTTTTTTGTTCGCTAAAACAAAAAATAAAACTACCCTTGCTCAAAAGCTTCACCTTGGAAATGCTTGAAGGTGGGTTTAGCAGTGGTTAAAGGGATTATTTGACTAACAATAGTCTCAACTACTGATGACTTTTTGTACTCTCTAAAATGATTCATCGACTGAAACTCTCCATATACCACATAAGAGGTTTCCTCTTGAGGGTTTTTATACCATTCATACATATTGCAACCTTCTAGTCTGAGTGCTGCACCAGAAACAGACTCGAGGCGTTTTTCAAAGATGTGACTATTTTCCTTTTTAACTGACGCTCTAACTATGATAATGATCATATCTAACTAGTTTTGATTATTTGAATGTTGGAGTCTCAGGGATAGAATATATGCTGTGACTAGAATGCATAGTGCGAAAAGAATAATGACAAGAACTGGTGCAAAGCCTTCAACTACCAGATGAGATACCAATGCTGACACCAAATTGATAAAAAAGCCGAAAAATACAATTTCCCTAAGCCGAGCCATACTAGGAATTAGTAAAATGGTAATTCCTAGTAACTGAGCAATACCTAAGATTAAACTGAAGTAATTTGGGTAGCCAAGCAGTTCCAGGCTTGCCATTGCTTCAGGAAGCTGAAGAATATTAGAGATTCCTCCAAAACCAAATAGGAATACCAACAGACCAATAACTATTTTGTAGATGACTTTCTGCTTTTTCATGAAGTAATTTGTTCTAGGTCAACTAAAGTACTACTCTTGCGCTATACTTCATATACTAGTATACTATAGTATAGTACTATACCTCAGTATACTTCAAAGTAATCGTCAAATGAAAAACGAAGAAAAGGATTGTCAATCAGCGATGCTTCCGGTATTGGACGCTATGTACGTGTTGCAAGGCAAATGGAAATTACCCATCATTCTCGCCTTAACTTTTCACAACCGGGGGTTTAGAGAATTAGAACGTGAAGTTACGGGAATAACTCCCAGAATGCTTTCTAAAGAACTCAAGCACTTAGAAGAAAATCAATTGATTGAAAGAACAGTCCACAATTCCAAGCCAATAAAAGTTGAATACTCCCTAACCGAGCATGGGAAGACCCTTAAATCTGTAATTATAGCACTCAGAGATTGGGGGTTAATACATAGGAAGACAATCATGAGCATTAAGAAATGAAGAATAAACTACTGCACACTGGCAACACGTAGCAGCTTACAATCACTTCTCCTCAAACAACTCAACTGTATAATCCAGTAATTCAGTGCCACCGATCTGGCCGTGACCTGGTATGATAACTTTTAGCGAAGGGTAGGTTTGTTTTATCTTTTGGATGGTGGTAGGCCACTCTGCTACGTTAGCATCTTCTAGATTTCCCTCACCTGCACCTACTTCTTTCACCATGCATCCGCCGAATAATAAATTGTCTTCTGGAATATAACTTACAATATTGTCTATGGTGTGAGCCTCGCCCAAAAAGCGGTTGATGACTTCAGCTTGCCCCATGGCTAATCGTAAAGAATCGTCGAAGCCATACTGGGGAAAAACGGGTTTATGTTTAGCTAATTCAATAGTCAGGTTATTGGCGTAAGAAGGAATATTTCGGTGGTGAAACTCTGCTAATCCACCTAAACAGTCAGTATGAAAATGATTGATGACGATGGCCTTCACAGTAGCACTCAAGTTGTTCTCTACCCAATCAATCAATTCGGCTGAGATGGAATCTTCCATAGGGGTATCAAAAATTATAGCTTCTTGCTGGTTCGCATAGACCAGGCCATTGCAAGGCACCTTTCCGAAATTGGTAGCATGAAGATAGGAAATATGGACGTAGCCGTTGGGGCTTATCTGTTTAATTGTCAGGCTCTCGCTTTGGTAGAGAATAGTATCAAGAGTTTGTGCCCAGCCAGTAGTTGTCAAAAGTAAAGTAAAAACCAAAGTCGGCAGAAGTTGTCTCATAGGAATGAATGAGTGAAAGAGTGATAGAATAGCTGAAGCAATGTTATTCATTCACTTTGTCTCAAAAATAAGGATAACTCCCGAAATACTGTTAGGATTTCCATATTCTCAGGCTAATTTTGTATTATTCCACTCGGTCAGTAATCAACCTAAATGAATAAGATACGAGCGTTTCTGCGTCAGCTTTTTTCGGCTCTCCGACAGCAGTGGTTTCAGCTTACTTCTCGCCAGCAATTGTGGGCATTATCAGCAGGTGCGAGCTCAGTTTTGCTGCTAGTAGTTCTCATAGTTTTTCTTACTTCTGATGAATTCCCCGAGGCAGACTCGGCAGATCCAGCATTTCAGGCATATATTTCTTCTTACAGCTCAGGGGTGCTCTCAGTAGAGTCACCCATCCGAGTTCAGCTTACCTCACCGGTGGCCGATAGCGCTCAAGTAGGGCAGCTTATTCGGCAACGACTATTCCAGTTTGAACCCGAAGTAGACGGAGACGCTTATTGGGTAGACCAGCAAACGGTTGAGTTTCTTCCGGCTAAATCATTACAGAGTGGGCAACGCTATCGAGTCAATTTTGACTTGGAAGAGGTAAGGGAGGTGCCCGACGCCTACGAGTCATTTGCGTTTAGCTTCCGAACCATTCAGCAGAACTACTCGGTAGAGTTAGTTGGCTTGACAGCTCAAAATGAAAATGAGTTGGTGAATCAGGAGTTGCATGGTGTACTAATGACGGCTGACGCTGCTCCAGCAACGCTGGTAGAACAAATGTTAACCGCTCAGCAGACCGATCGTGCCCTAACCGTTCGTTGGGAACACGCAGCAGATAATCGTAGCCATTCCTTTGTTGTTGATAATATCATTCGTCAGGAAAGTAAATCTTTGGTTACTGTACAGAGTTCGGGTGAGTCATTATCTTTAGATAAGTCGCCCTCTTTTACCGTAGATGTTCCGTCCCGCTCATCATTTGAATTACTAAGCTACCGGGCAGTAGAAACCCCGGATCAGTATTTAGAGCTTCGTTTTTCTGATCCAATTCAGCCGAACCAGTCGCTAGAAGGATTAATTCAGCTCAACACCCAAGGACGGGAAGAAGCTCGATTTATTATTGATAAAAATACCGTAAAAGCGTATCCAGCCAATCGGCTAACAGGTATTGTTAATGTGATTGTTAACGAAGGTATTCGCAATACTGAAGGTAAAACATTTCCATCTACCGTAGGGCTTGATGTGGAATTTGAAGCGGTGAAACCGGCGGTACGCCTGCTAAAAGCAGGAGTTATTTTACCTACTACTCAAGGTATGGTACTGCCGTTTGAAGCGGTCAACCTAAAGACTGTAGACATCACGGTAGTGCGGGTGTTTGAAGAAAATGTGCCTCAGTTTTTTCAGGTAAACCAATACGATGGGCAGCAAGAATTACGGCGGGTAGGACAGCCCGTAACCCAGCAAGAAATTCCGTTGAATGCTTCAGGCGTGACGGACCTAGGAAAGTGGAATCGTTTTACGCTAGACTTACAGAAGCTAATTGAAGCTGAACCGGGCGCGATGTATCAGGTAATCATTGGCTTCCGGCAACATCAAGTGGTATACGACTGCCGAGGTAATGCAAATGAACTAGATAATAAAGTATCGCCTCTGACCGATGATTGGAATAATCCGAACCGGATGTTCTGGGAGAGCTACGGGGATTACTACTACGCTAATAATTACAATTGGGAAGAACGGGATAACCCATGTTCACCATCGTACTACGGTGGCAGGCGAAGTGTCCGTAAAAATCTGCTGGTTTCTGACCTTGGTTTGATCGCCAAAAAGGAAGCTGGAAACCAATACCGCATTGCGGTTACTGATTTACAGACGACTGAGCCTAAATCGGGAGTGAATATCAAATTGTTAGACCTTCAACAGCAACTGATGGCTGAAGGAACTACTGATGGTGACGGTTGGTGGCAATTCAGCACTGAAAAAGCTCCTTTCTTAGCAGTGGCTGAAGAAAATGGGCAAAAGAGTTATCTGCGACTGGACGATGGAACGGCATTATCTCTAAGTAATTTTGATGTGGCGGGGCAGGCCGTAGCCGAGGGACTGAAAGGTTTTTTGTACGGTGATCGAGGAGTATGGCGACCGGGCGACTCGCTGCATATCAATTTCATCCTTGAAGATCGAACCGAACGTTTACCCCGTAACCATCCAGTGATTTTTGAGCTAACTAACCCTAGAGGTCAAATTGCCCAGCGGATTGTGCGAACCGATGGGGTAGGGGGAATATATAATTTTAGTACGGCTACTGCCTCTGATGACCTGACCGGAAATTGGTTGGCAACGGTGACCGTTGGTGGGGCCACCTTCACTAAAACCGTGCGGATTGAAACGGTCAAGCCCAATCGCTTGCGGGCTGATCTGGATTTCGGGACATCGCGCTTAACCGCCCGAGATCGTCAGGTAACCGCCAACTTATCAGTAGAATGGCTGAGTGGGGCGACTGCCCGTAATCTGCGGGCGCAGTATGAATTATTACTGACCCCTCGTTCTACTACCTTTCCTCAGTATTCTGATTACCAGTTTGACGACCCTGCCACTGAGTTTGCCCGGGAGCGAAGAGAAGTATTTGACGGACAGGTAAATTCTGAAGGAAACGCTTCGTTTCGAGTAGATCTATCCACAGAAAAGACCGTGCCGGGTATACTAAGTGCTACGTTCATTGGGAAGATTTTTGAAGGAGGTGGTAATTTCAGTACCGACCAGCAAACGCTTACTTACTATCCGTATGAGTCTTACGTAGGCATACAGGTACCCGAGGGGCAAAGATGGGGAGGGGCACTAAACTCCAATAAAACTCATCCGGTAGAAATTGCAGTAGTTGATGTCTCAGGAAGAGCTAGGTCTCGGAACGATCTGGAAGTGAGTCTCTATAAGTTGGAGTGGCGCTGGTGGTGGGATCAATCCGACCGATCATTAGCCCAATATGTCAACAATACGTACTACCGGCCAGTACAATCCGACGTAATTGATGCATCTGATGGAACGGCTACGTGGCAGCTAAAAGTAGCCGACGACACTTGGGGAAGGTACCTACTGCGAGTGTGCGACCCGGTATCAGGACATTGTAGTGGAAAAATAATTTATTTAGACTCGCCTTACACTCAAGAAGACGAAAACCGACCAAGCGGGGCAACGATGCTAGTGTTTTCATCGGATAAAGCTAGTTATCAAGTTGGTGAGGATATCCAACTGTATTTACCAGCTCAAATGGGCAGTCGCTTTTTAGTCAGTCTGGAAAACGGAAGCGAAGTGATTGAAAGTCACTGGCTAGAAATTGAGGAAGGAGATATAAATGATGACAGCAGTGCAGTATTTACTTTCGAGGTAACCGAAGATATGGTACCCAATGTGTACGCTAACGTAACTATGCTACAACCTCATCAACAGACTGTGAATGATTTACCTACCCGAATGTATGGGGTACTTAATCTATCTGTAGAAAACCCCGAAACACACCTTCAACCAGTTATTGAGGTCCCAGATAAACTTGAGCCGGAAAGTGAAGTCACCCTAAAAATTTCTGAAGCCAATGAGCGGGAAATGTCTTATACACTAGCAGTAGTAGACGAAGGGTTACTGGATATCACCAATTTTACTACTCCTGATCCTCATCCGTACTTCTATGCTCAAGAAGCTTTGGGCATAAAAACTTGGGATTTGTATGATCAGGTAATTGGGGCTCACGGTGGTGAGTTGGAGCGCTTATTGGCAATTGGTGGAGATGAAGAACTGGCTGAGGTAGGAGATCGAAAAGCCAATCGCTTTAGCCCAGTAGTAGAGTTTATGGGACCGTTTTATTTAGATGATGACGATGTAAATGAGCATACTTTTACGTTGCCTAATTACGTAGGCTCAGTACGAGTAATGGTGGTAGCTGCTTACGAAGGTGCCTACGGTAGTGCCGACACTACGGCTCGGGTGAGCCAGCCACTAATGGTAATAGGAACATTACCCCGGGTGCTTAGCCCTGGCGAGCAGGTGCAATTACCCGTAACGGTGTTTGCGATGGATAACTCAGTAAAAGATGTACGAATCAATGTGAACACTAATACACTGATTGAGCACCAGAGGTCTCACAGTAAAGAAATGTTTTTTTCTGTTCCGGGTGATCAGGTTACCAATTTCTCTTTAAAAGCATCAGAACAAGTGGGTGTAGGAGAAGTGCTGGTAAACGCGGCAGCTGGTCCTAATCGGGCAAACCATGCTATCGAGCTAGATATACGAAACCCTAATCTTCCAATTACGCAGGCGATCACTAAGATTATCCCGAAAGGAGAAAGTTGGAATACCGATTATGAAGCTATCGGCATTGCTGGAACTAATCAAGCTATGCTAGAAGTATCTAGCATTCCTCCGCTGAATCTAAGCGAGCGATTGTCGTACCTCATTCAGTATCCCCACGGATGTATTGAACAAACCGTTTCCGCAGCATTTCCGCAGTTGTATCTCAGCAAGATAGAGGAGCTTTCGGAAGAAGAGCAGCTACAGATAGAGAATAATATTAAGCAGGCCATTAATCGGCTTAGTGCGTTCTCGACCAACGAAGGAGCCTTCGCCTACTGGCCTGGCAGCCAAGATGCCGACGAGTGGAGTACCACCTATGCTGGGCATTTCTTGCTAGAGACTCAACGCCAGGGCTACTCAGTTCCGGTTGGATTACTCCGGGCTTGGCAGAATTATCAACGTAGGCGAGCTAACCAATGGGGCGCAGGGTCGGGCTACGCTCGGGAGGAGCTAATTCAGTCGTATCGCTTATACACCTTAGCATTATCTGGAAACCCTGCATCGGGAGCGATGAATCGTCTGAGAGAGCGGGGTAATCTATCGCTGGCAGCCAAGTGGCGATTGGCAACAGCTTACGCACTCATTGAACAACCTGAGGTAGCTACTCAGATGGTCGATGGCTTGGGAACTGAGGTGACTGAATACCAGGAGAACTACGGCACATATGGTTCAGCCTACCGTGATGAGGCTATGATCCTGGAAACACTGAGCATACTGGGAAAAACGGTAGAAGGGTTGCGGCTTTATCAGCGTATTTCTTCTGCCTTAGGCGATAAATCAGTATGGATGAGTACCCAAACTACTTCCTTCTGTTTGCTAGCAGCTAGTCAATACGCCCAGTTAGTACGTACTGATCGAGCTATTCAGTTTACGTATCAGACCACCGGGCGACCCGTTAGCGAAGTGCGTTCAGAAATGTCGCTAGTGCAACGGAAGCTAGATACACAAAGCGGAACGGCCACTGTAACTAATCAGAGTCAGGGAGATCTATACGCTCGAATTGTACTACAAGGAACCTCTCCAATGGAAGATACCGAAGCAGTAGAAAATGGTTTACGCTTACAAATCAATTATAAAGGTACGAATGGGGAGCCAATTGAACCTGAAAGTATACAGCAGGGCACAGATTTCCTAGCCGAAGTAACAGTATATAACCCTGGAAGCCAGGGTGATTTGCAGCAATTAGCGTTAACTCAAGTAGTGCCCTCAGGCTGGGAAATTACCAATACCCGGCTGCAAGGTACATCAGATTTTTATCAACAGAGTGCTTACGACTACCAAGATACTCGGGATGACCGGGTATTAACCTATTTTGATTTACCTGCCGGGGAGCGAAAAACCTTTACAGTGGTGCTTAATGCGACCTACGCCGGACGATTCTATCAGCCTGGAGTCTACTGTGAAGCCATGTATGACAATACATTAAATGTACGAACCGAAGGGCAATGGGTAAAAGTAGAGCAGCCGTAGCTATACTTCTTTTGATCTTTCGTATTTTACGTTTTTCATTTTTTGAGTGGTCTGGAAATAAAAAAAACCTACTTCGCAAAGCGAGCAGGCTTTTCCAAAACTACCTAAACTATGAGAAACAATTCTACAATGCCGTGATCGTTGAGAAACGATTACAGCGTATCTTCACTGCTGAAGACATAACAAAGATGGAGTGTATTCCTTGATTTGTATAATCATTTACTAGCTTTGTCTTACGGATGTAAGAATTTGATCAACCCTGCTAATTTTTTCAACATGGATAATAACGAACCGCAAAATTGATGTCAGTACCATTGCACTCTTGGGATGTTAGTCCGGCTGAGGCAATAAAAATTCAGCGTGAGGTACAACAAAAGGTGCGTATTGAGCCAATGCTCGATCCAATTCAATATGTAGCTGGAGCAGATATTTCGTTTGATCGGGGTTCGGATGTATTTCATGCGGGGGTTGTTGTACTGAAGCTACCAAACCTTCAGCTTAGCAGTTACTCCTTAGTAACTACCAAGTCTACCTTCCCTTATGTGCCAGGCCTACTATCATTTCGGGAAATGCCCGCATTACTAGAAGCCTGGAACCAACTACCTATCGATCCTGATGTAGTAGTACTAGACGGGCACGGAATAGCCCACCCTCGTCGTTTGGGAATAGCATCTCACTTTGGGGTTTGGGTAAATAAGCCTACTATTGGTTGCGCTAAGAAACTATTAGTTGGTATGCACGAGACCCTTCCTCCGGAGTCTCAGTCTCATGCCCTTATTTATGATAATCAGGAGATTATTGGAGTAGCGTTACGGTCGAGAGAAAATGTAAAGCCTATCTACATCTCGCCTGGTCATCTGACTGATATAGAGAGTGCATTACTGATTGTAAATGCATGCTTAAGTCGCTATCGGCTACCCGAAGTAACTCGCCACGCTCATCGCTTAGTAAATGAGTTACGGAAGGGTGAAATAGAGCCTGGAGTCCGTATTTTCGAGGCTAGATGATTTTTGATAGCCTATATATAACATTATTTTACCAGCGAATAGCTATTTTCACCGAACAGCAATTTTAATACTATTATGAAAGTACAACCTAACCCTGCCCGTCGGCAGTTTATTAAGCAAGCTGCTGCCGTCAGTGCAGTAGCCATAACTCCTAACATTTGGAATAAAAATATCAGTTTTATTGGCCTAAAACCCAAAGAAAAAGTGGGAATTGCCCTAGTAGGCTTGGGCTACTACAGTGGTCAGGTATTGGCTCCTGCTTTGCAAGAGACCGAAAAATGCTATTTGGCAGGTATTGTGACGGGTACGCCCGATAAAGAAAAAGTTTGGGCGGAGAAGTATGGTATTAAAGACCAGAATATCTATAACTACGATAATTTTGATACGATTGCCGATAATGATGATATCGATATCATCTACGTAGTGTTGCCAAACTCTATGCACGCTGAGTACGTGATTCGCGCGGCGGAAGCTGGCAAACACGTGATCTGCGAAAAACCCATGGCACTGAATGCCCAAGAATGTGAAGACATGATGAAAGCCTGTAAGGATAACAAACGCAAGCTTTCTATTGGGTATCGAGTGCAGTTCGAACCTCATACTCAAGAAATAATGCGCTTAGGTCAGGAAAAAGTATTTGGATCAGTGAAACTAGTGAATGCTGGGGCGGGTTACCGCGAAGCTCGAGCTGATCACTGGAAACTAAATAAAGAAATGGGGGGTGGTGCTATGATGGATATGGGAGTCTACTCTCTTCAGGCAGCTCGTTATGTTACTGGCGAAGAACCGGTAGCGGTCACCGCTCAGACATTTACGGCTCGTCCTGAACTTTTCACGGAAGTAGATGAAACTACCATGTTTCAGCTAGAATTTCCGAGTGGTGCACTAGCGAATTTACACACCAGCTTTGGCATGGGAATGAATTATCTGAATGTGACGGCTGAAAGCGGCTGGTTCAAGCTTGATCCTTTCTCAGCTTACCGGGGAATTAAAGGAGAGAGTAAAGATGGTCCTATTGAGTTTCCACAAATAAATCAGCAAGCAGCACAAATGGATGAACAAGCCTACTGCGTGATGGAAGATAAGCCGATGCGGGTTCCGGGTGAGGAAGGGTTACGCGATATGCGAGTTGTAGACACTATCTATAAAGCCATAGCCTCGGGTGATCAGGAGAAAATATAGTTAGTAATTGATAATTGACGATGGATAGTTGAAAGTTATAGTCATTATCAACTATCCATCGCCTGCGTGGCGTCCATCCACTGTGGCAACGGCGGCGACCCGGTATCAGTTTCCATTTTCAATTAACGTGTAGTATGAGTAAGATACAGACAGTACAACCTGTGCGGATTAGTCAATCAGTGGCAATTTTAGTAGACGGGAATAATATTGAAATTAGTTTGCACAATCTGGTAGGGAAGAAAAATGTAATGCTAAATTACGATACACTAATCCCTCGCTTACTGAATGAGCGGGGATTGAACCGTCTTATCTATTTTCGGGAAGGTAGTAGTATTTCTTCTAAACTAGAACATCGGCTGCGGAAGCATTACCACGGCTCAGTAGTGCCCTGTTATAAGGGAGCCGATATTCCGCTCAGCATCAAAGCTACTCAGTTAGCTCATAAAGTAGATGCTATTGTAATTCTTTCAGGTGATGCTGACTATGTAGAACTGGTACGTCACTTAAAGTCGGAAGGGGTGCGAGTAGAGATTGCCGCGGTGGAAAAAACGACAGCGGCGGTGCTATTAGAAGAAGCTGACTATTTTATACCCATCACTAAGGAGGATTGTTTTGAGTATACTGGATAACCTACATTCTATTCGCGCGTATTCTCTTCCTTAGAGTGCCTAGCTATCTGATGACTGTCGTAAGTACGCCCCACCTTAATCAAAAATTGGGGAAATAGAACCCCAGTTTCTGTAAGCAAACTTAAGAAAATCACCCCTTAGCATATTTGCACTAAATTTGTCAATAGTATTATGGTAAAAATAGAAGTCGTTAGACTACTAAAAAACAAACACTAGTCAGCATAGTTATAACTATAAAGTGATTTAAACTTTTTAGAGAATATTTATGCTAAAGCTTTGATTTTCAATTCATTAAAACGAATAATTTGCTCAGCTTTTGATACAATTTATGCTATACTTTGTATCACTTAAACTTACTGAGTATGAAGCTATTCCTATGAATCTAATACCAAAAGTTTAAATCACTTCTATCAGAGACTTAGCAGCCAGTGGTGATAATCAGGTTTTCTTGCTGATAGCATTTTACTGACAGGCTTTCTTACCATAGGAGTCATCTTATAATGGTACTCATCACTAATTTTTGTCTTGTGTCATAATTAAAACACGCAAGTAAGGTTATGAGCTCATTAGATAGTTATCTGAAAGACACATTTGCATTACTTGAACAAAGTAAGAAACAGTATATACAGAGTCAGCAAAGAGTTGCGGAAGTAAAAGTACGAATACACCAACTGAAGGCTATACGCGAATCCTACATTCAGCAGGGTAAGTACTAATTTTATTTTGATTATCTGATAGTGACATAAATAGGTATTGTTAAGATAATGCTTAGACTTTCATAATCATCTATCAGATAATGAAGTTTATTTTGGCAATTATGTTAAATATTTTGTCAGAATAGTTTGCTCAGGCAAGAAGGTACTGATCACTTTGAAGTATTTATTATTCTATCATTACTACTACCATCTTCAAGTGATTGGCATTGATGTAGCAAAACTCTTCCTTTCAGTGCAGTAACAAGGCATATGAAAGGAAGAGTTTTTGTATTTTGGCAGTGAGTACTACCCAATCATGCCGAATACCCTCCTTAAAGTAATATTGCTAAGTATTTTTTCGCTAAACGCATTGGCTCAAGATGCTAACCAGCCTAATGTTATCATTATTATGACTGATGACCAGGGCTACGGTGACTTCGGCATTACCGGAAACGGTATTATGGAAACGCCAACCATCAACCGCTTTGCTTCTCAGGCAGTACGCTTTGATCGATTCTATGTATCTCCAGTGTGTGCTCCAACTCGGGCTGCTTTGTTGACTGGACGTTACTACCTACGAACCGGAGTGAGTGGGGTAACTCGTCGGGATGAAGTGATGAATAGTGAGGAAGTAACCATTGCTGAATATTTAAAAGAAGCGGGCTACGCCACTGGGTGCTTCGGCAAGTGGCACAACGGTGCTAATTATCCGTTTGATCCAACCGGGCAGGGCTTTGATGAGTTTTGGGGCTTTACCGATGGCATTATTCGCAATTACTTTGACACCCGCCTAAAGCATAATGTCCAACCTGCCGAAGCCGAAGGCTACCTAACTGATTTTTTCACTGATAAGGCTATCGATTTTATTGAGGAAAACCAGAATCATCCTTTTTTCTGCTATCTGCCCTATAATGTACCCCACACGCCCATTCAGGTGGAGGACTCCTTGTTCCAAAAATACTTAGCAAAAGGAATCGACGAGTACACCGCAGGTATTTATGCCATGTGCGAAACAGTAGATTACAATCTGGAGAAACTGCTGACCACATTACGAGAACTTGAATTAGAAGAAAACACCGTTGTTTTTTTCCTAACGGATAACGGCCCTAATGGAGTGAGATTTAACGGAGGCATGAAGGGCAAGAAAGCCAGCCTGGACGAAGGCGGAGTACGTGTACCACTGTTTGTACAGTGGAAAAACCATTTGCCCGAAAACTACCTGGTGACCGAGTTAGGTGATCATATCGATATTCTTCCTACCGTGCTGGATATATGCCAAATCCCTTTATCCGAAGATGCTAAAATTGACGGTAGAAGTCTGGTGCCACTCATGATGCGGGAAGATACCGAGTGGCTAGAGCGCCCATTGTTCTCCTATTTTGGTAGCAGAGGAGCGATCAGGACGAACCAGTACCGCTTAGTAGTGGGTAAGAATAACCAACTTTCTTTATACGATATGCTGGCCGACCCAACTCAACTTAATGACATTGCTAAAAGGCAGCCAAATAAACGAGATGAACTGTATCGGCTATACCAGAACTGGTTGGAAGAAGTAAAACCTAATGGGCAAAACCCAGCTGTAGAAGTAGGACATTCTCAACAAACAACTGTTGAACTGCCCACTACGGGTGGGCAGCTGCACGGTAATTTGGCGTATAAAAACAAAAATGGCTGGTCCTACGACTGGATGATCAACTGGAAATCAATGCAAGATAGTGTGAGTTGGGATATTAAGGTGGTAGAAACGGGAACTTACGAAGTATTCTTACAGTATCTGGTTCCTTCGGATAGCAAAGGTGCTACCGTGATGGTGAAGATTGGGGATCAGCAACTGATCAAAAAGATTAATAAGCCCTTTGTACCTCAAGCCTATCCTAGTCCCGATAACGTAGACCGGGGAAGAGCCCCTGAGATGGTTTGGCAAGACTTTTCCTGGGGAGCACTCAAACTATCTCCCGGAAACTACAAGCTAGCTGTACGAGCTACTGATATTCCTAAAGAGCAAGTGGGCGAATTGTACGGGGTGAAAGTCAAAGCCGTTCTTCCATAACTCGAGGCTACCTTTATTTGCCCAACCTCTTCAGAGTGGCAAGAATATGCCTGTTTTTCAATAATTCTTTGAGGCCTTGTGGTGACTTTTCCTTCTGGATACGTACTCGAGAACATACAAAGGAGGCAGTATTGCGAGTATTATATCTTTGGATAAAAATTTGGTAAGAAATGGAAATCTCATTTAAGAATGCTCAATCAGAAGATATTCCGCAAATTCTGGAGATGATGTCGGAGTTTTATGCTATAGATCATTACTCTTTTGATGCTGCTATTAATGAGAAAAATCTGACCGAGTTTATTAATAACCCTACTCTCGGGAGACTATATCTGATCCGGGAAGAAGCTACTACAGTAGGCTATATTGTCCTCACCTTTGGTTTTAGTTTTGAGTACGGTGGACGAGATGCTTTTATTGATGAGTTCTTTCTTAAAGCTACCCACCGGAGGAAAGGTATTGGTACCCAAACGATGGAGCTTAGAGCATGTTAAAAAATTCTGTTTGGTCATGCGTTTAAACGATTAAGAATGAT
>CAKZYA010000027.1 GCA_937883755.1 uncultured Flammeovirgaceae bacterium
TGATGATTGATGATTGATGATTGATGATTGATGATTGATGATTGATGATTGATGATTGATGAGGAACGCTTTTCCTGAACAAGAGTTGTATTTCGATCTTCCATTCTTCATCAATCACTAATCATTATTCATTAACAATGCTAATTGGGCACCATAATGCCGAGAGCTTCTAGTAGCTGGGGATCGTCTTTGAGTGCCATCTTGGCAACCCGGCTGAACTCCTGCTGCCAAGTACGCAAATCAGCTAATGCCTGGTTACGTTTTTGCGTAGACGATTCCGCTGCACCTTTACACTGAAGGCGTCGCTCACGTAACTGAACGAGGGTACTAACCATTGCTTTAGCTTGATTAAGCTCATCAGCTTTAACACCCAGCTTGGCCATTTCTTTACCTTCCCCTAGCTCTTGGTAAAAATCTTCTGCCTGATCTAAAATATCATTAATCCGCTTCGGCAACGCCTGGCTTAGTCGTAAACGCTCTAGGGTGGCGGGGTCTTTACGGAAAATGGCTTTGGCTACTGCCCGGTGCTCGGCGTACTGCTGCTGAAAAGCTGCCCAATCGCTGCGCCACTGGCGGTCTACATCCCGCTTAGCCAAGTAATCTTGCTTTTTGGTTTGCTGGGCTAGTTGGGTGTTATTTAGTAGAGCTTCAGCCTCGTTAATTTTCTGAGGCGAGTACCCCCACTCCGTTAGCTTCTGCTGAATAATTGAGCTACTCTTAGCATTGCGGATCATTGCCTGCGATCCCTTCAACTGATTGTTAATTGACTGATTTTTCATTATCCTCTGTGGTTTTTGTTAATAAATAGTAAATCAAGTCTAAGTTCAAACCGTCATTGCGAACGGAACGTAGTGCAGAGAAGCAATCTCCTTCATAAAACCACTATGATACTATGTGGGAGACTGCCTCGTCGCTTTGCTTCTCGCAGTGACGTGAAAATAAAATGAGGTTACAATATTAGCCGATACAACTACCCGAAGACACTTAATTTGCAGCGGAGCATTACCCTTGTAAGTTTAATTTATATGACCGGGAAGTAAGGTTAAAAAAACCGCTAGCTTTTGTGGTTACCCGCCCCGCATTGCACCACTTTTTCGGTCAAGTGGGCATAACCGACGCTAATAAATAGGTGATGATTTATGCGGGGCAGCACTTCAGAAGCAAACTGACGTATTACCCCAGCTGGGGCAATGCTTCAGCACCAGATTTATTACCTCTCCAGTACAGAGCAATGCTTCAGCCGCCAGATTTCTTACATATCCTTAGTGAATCACTACTCTATCTATTGGATAGAACGTTAGTCTTAATTAAACTACTATTTCAGCATTTCGATAAAGTATGACTCCATTTACTCCAGTGCTGTTCTCGCTAGATAAAGAAGCAAGTAGCTTTTTTCTATTATGGTAGTTATTTTCTAGCAAAGCTTTAGGAAGGTTTAGGTTGTATTTTGTAAGTTGTCATTATGCATTATTCAGTAAATCATTTATTATGACCACATAAAATGGATAATTTTAATTACAAAGACTGGGGAGAAGTATCTGAGAAGTACTCAGAAATTCAAAAATCTGCATTCAATAGAAAGTTAGCAAATAAGTCAGAGGCACAGACTAGGTTTGATGTGATTGACAGAATAATCAGAGAGGTGCTTCAATGGAATCATGGACAAATCAGCGTTGAAGAGTTCAATCACGGTACAAGAGCAGGGTTCATTGATTACAAACTTCTGTCAGCCGATTACACAATTATAATTGAAGCAAAGAAAGTAGATGCATCATTCCCATCTCCCACAAAAAATAAGAAACTTAAACTTGATGGTTCAGTCTTAGGGTCTGGTGACATCTCAAAAGCACTCAAACAAGCTGAAGATTACGCAATTGGTAAGAATGCGGACATAGTTGTGGCAACAAATGGCAACTGCTGGTGTTTCTACCCACTTAGGTATGAGAAAAAAGAGGATGTTTATGCGACACTTCTTTTTCCCTTTGACGATGTAAGAGATGCAGAAACGCTATTTGATTTTTTTGCCTGTCATAATGTGGAAAACGACAGCCTTCTCGAGCTCACTTCTGAGAAACCATTCGTTCACGAAAATAGAATACTAGAAACCGTTCAGGATGCTGACGCACGAATTGATAGAAATAATATAGCAGACTTTATTGCGCCTGCATTAGATAATGCTCTTTATGCAGAAACCCTACTGAATGATCCAGATAAGATGGAGCGTTGCTTTGTGACAACAGAAGCTAGAACTAAATTTGATACAGTATTAAATATGCATTTAGCAGATGCAAAACCTATAACAGTTCAACCCGCTAAAAGAATTAGAAAGGGGAAAGAATCTGGTGGTATAGAAGAAATAGTTAAACAAACTCAAAGCTTTAAATCAAGCCCTGTTACACTGGTTATTGGTCCTGTAGGAGCTGGAAAAACTACATACCTAAAACATTTTGAGTTAATTAAAGGCAAAGATTTAATCTCGAAAGAGAAATCCCACTGGGTATATATTGATTTTGAAGAAATGGGAAAAGAAGGAAATCCTAGAAGCTTCATTTACGAGAAGTTAAATTCCTACCTCCTTGCAGAACATCCTGATAATCCAACAGATTATGCGACTGTTATTGAACCTGCATATGAGTCGGAAATAAAAGCATTGGCTCGAGGCCCCTATGCCAAAATTTTTACCAATAAAACATTATTCAATGAAAAAGTTAATGAGCTAATTCACCAAGATTTCATAAAGAAAGAGCCATACGTAGAAAAAGTATTCAAATATATAGGGTCAGTTAGTCTGTGTGTTATTGTTTTAGATAATGTTGATTTATACGAGGACGATAAACTTGAAACATCCGTTTTCTCGGAATCAGTAGCCATTTCAAAAAAAATTGGATGCAATATTCTCGTATCAATTAGAGACACAACATTTGTAAAGCACAGAAATGATTCAATTTTTGATGCTTACGAACTCAAGAAATTATGGCTTGACCCGCCCCCCTTCAAAGACGTCTTATCCAAAAGGTTATCTTACTCAAGGCATATTCTTTCTAATCAAAAGGCTAGGCTCAACTTACCAAACTCTACTACCCTACATATTCCAGACCTAGGAGTTTTTTTCGATATTGTTCAAAGTAGTATTCTAAATCCTCAAAATGGTAAATTTTTAGAGTCCCTGAGTGACAGAAACATAAGAAAAGGTATAACGCTTGTTAGAAATTTTCTTACTTCTGGACATATACAGGCGGATAAGGGAATTAAAAATTACATACAGGGGGATGCTACCTTCAAGTTCCCGTATCATGAGTTGTTTAAGGGTTCAATGCTTGGACAATGGAAACATTTTAAAGAAGAGAGGTCCGAAGCTATCAACATCTATGATGCGAGGTTTGGGTCTCGCAATTTACTACTCATTAGACTTCACTTACTTAAGTTTCTTTATTTCAAAGCTTTGGATGATAAGACTGTAGAAGTAAAGGTAGAAGAGCTAGTAGAAAAGTTTTCTAGCCTTGGTGCTTCAGAAAATGCTCTAATTCAGTCTTTAAAAGAATTAAATCAGAGTATGCTTATTAATAGTAATGACTCATCCGAGATAACTAATAGTTCTGTAGTTTATTTAACCTCTTCAGGAGGGTATTATGTCACAATTCTTTCGCACAGGTTTGTTTACTTGGAAGCTGTACTTCACGATACAGCAATATTTGATTCATCAGTTTGGAGCAATATGGTCGAACTTTCTCAACAAGTTGAGAGCGAGTATGATATCGCAACCAGACTTGAGCTAAGGATTCAAAGAATTGATGTTTTTATGGATTATCTATTAAAAATAGAAACTGATAATTTAAAGCGCTTAAGTAATCTCGGATTTTTAAAGCACTTACATAAAGTAAAGGAGACAGTTGGGAAGCAGATGAAGAAAGGATTACGGAATGCTAGAAAAAGGTATAGTCAATAGAATATCTCGCTGCTTAATATGTTTAGATAACTCATCCTAAACTATTAATTAATAAAGACTTGATCCCAATAATTTATCACTATCAGTTTGGGCTAGATATAGATACGATAAAGTGATTTAAACTTTTTAGAGAATATTTATGCTAAAGCTTTGATTTTCAATTCATTAAAACGAATAATTTGCTCAGCTTTTGATACAATTTATGCTATACTTTGTATCACTTAAACTTACTGAGTATGAAGCTATTCCTATGAATCTAATACCAAAAGTTTAAATCACTTCGATATGAAAATCACTGAGCAATTTACCGAACAGCAAAAGCAAGAAAGTCTCTCTATCACCCAAGCCAATTATATTGGTGATTTTGCTATCCGTTTATTCTTTAGCAATGGATACCAAAAGCTGGTAGATTTTAAACCCTTTCTAGAGCAAGCCACACATCCGGCTATCAAGAAATACTTAGACAAAACGCTATTTAAAACCTACCAAATAAAGGACGGCAACCTAGATTGGAATGATTTTGACCTGTGCTTTCCGCTGGAAGACCTTTATACGAACAACCTGATTACACTGTAAAGTAAATAAATTAACGTCATTGCGAACGAGGAACGAGTGAAGCAATCTCCTCATCGGGAGGGAGATAGCTTCGTCCTACCGTCCTCGCTATGACGAGGCAAAATGTGAATAAACTTACTTTACAGAGTACTGATAAAGAATAAAGAAGTAACTATAAATGCTGATTAGCTACCTGTGGTACTTTGAAAGTTGTTCTAATAATTTGTCATGAGAAGAGCGAGATTGCATCTATACACCACACTTCTTAGCTTTAACCCTGCAATCGATTTATCATTAAAGCGACTATGAAGTTGATTCGTTTTATACTACTCTTTCTACTGTTAATGGCCTTAGCTTTAGGGGGAGGCTATTTTTGGTTGCAGCAAGCCATAAATAATCCGGTAGCGCACGATTATTCTTCCGAGTACATTACCATTGAGCAGGGAATGGCGTCTAACCGTATCTTGAGAGAGCTGGAAAAGTACCAAATCTTACAAGAACCACTGGCGACCAAACTTTACCTACGGTTCTTAGCTACCGATCTTCGATTAGAAGCGGGGGATTACCGTTTTCCTTCGCCCATCAGCCCTAAGGAAGTATTGAATGAGTTAGAGAATGGGAGAAAACGCTCTAAAGCACTGACCATTCCTGAAGGATGGTCGAGATTTGAGATGGCAGAACGCATTGCGGCTCAGTTTCCGGTAGAACCTGCCCTGACGTCAGAAGAGGTGTTAGCCCTGATGAATGATACTAGCCTCATTCACGATTTTGATCCCCAAGCCACCAATCTGGAAGGTTACCTCTACCCTACTACCTACGATTTTGAAATGGACACTCACCCAGAAGCTGTCGTTGAGCGTATGGTTCAGCAGTTTAAAAGCATTTGGCAACCTGAGTGGGATCAACTGGCTCAGAACCTCGGTAGAACGAAGCAGGAAATTGTTACTATTGCCAGTCTGATTGAAAACGAATCTCAGGTAGACAGCGAACGCGCTTTAGTCGCTTCGGTAATTTATAATCGGCTGGAGAAACGAATTCCCCTGGGCATTGATGCCACTAATGTATATATCGCCAAGTTACTCAATCGCTGGGATGGAATCATCCACAAAAGCGACGTTGAAGTAGATCACCCCTACAATACTCGGAGGATACAAGGGCTACCTCCCGGACCAATATGCTCGCCCAGTAAATCAGCTTTAGAAGCCGCCCTAAATCCAGCATCGACCGATTATTTGTACTACGTGCTAAATGTGGAAGTAGGAGATGGTTCCCATAACTTCTACGCCGACGCGGCAGGTTTTGCCCGAGGAAAAGCCGAATATCAACGTTGGCTATCTCGGCAACGGAAGAACTGATCTAAGTCCTATTTGGCATATTACAACTTTGTATGACTTTCATCCGACTGTTAAGGGGATACTAAAAGGTGAATGAAAGACGCGTCACCAATTTATTGGCAGTAAGCAAGAAAAGAGTACCCCTGACGGAAAATGTCATGCTCAGTTGGTAACTTTACCAACAAAAACCATGAATCATCTGGCGAGACTTCTATCCATTCTAACCATACTGAAGTCAAAAAGAATAACCACTGGGGGTGAGTTAGCCAAGAAGTTTGATGTAAGCCTAAGAACCATTTACCGCGACATCAAAAAACTAGAAGAGTCAGGGGTTCCCATCATCACGATTGAAGGAAGAGGTTACTCCATCATGGATGGCTATAGCGTAGCCCCCATCATGTTTGACGAAGCTGAAGTGAATGCCTTGATTACAGCGGAACAATTGATTGCCAAGACCAACGACGACTCACTGATTAAACACTTCGAACAAACATTACAGAAAATAAAATCGGTGTTTAAGAGTACTTTACAGTCGCAGGGAGAAATGCTAAGTAGCAAAATGTTGGTGGTGAAAAGTAAGGCTGATGAAGTAAAAACCACCTCGCTTTCGTACATACAAATGGCAATCGTTAACTTTAGAGTCACTGAGCTGAACTATAAAGATAAACATCAGGCAACTACTCGTCGCAAGATAGAACCACTAGCAATTTTTTGTTACGACGAAATGTGGATCGTGGTAGGATGGTGCCGCTTACGACAAGATTACCGATCGTTCCGATTAGATAGAATCCAGCACTTCAAAATCTTAGAAGAAACGTTTGAAGACAGGCGTTTTGATTTAGGAAAGTTTCTATCCTGCGACGAATTTAATCACTACCCCTGACATGTTCTGTCATTCACCCCCTCTACCTTTGGGGTATTATCTAACTTAAAACACTATCACGTATGTCAACACAAGAAATTGCCAACAAATGGGCTGAGTACTGCCGCCAGGGTCAGTGGGGTAAAGCGCAGGAAGAATTATACGATGCTAATTGCGTCAGCCTAGAAATGGAAGGTGCTCAAGTTTCCGCTCAAAAAGTAGAGGGGCTAGAAGCCATTAGAAAGAAAGAACAGCAATGGAGCAACATGGTAGAAGAACTTCATGGTGTAGAAATTGGAGGGCCAATAGTAGCGGGCGATCATTTTACGGCTTCCATGAAAATGGACATCACGATGCAAGGGCGACCGAGAAACACTGATGAAGAAGTGGGAGTATTCCGAGTAGAAAATGGTAAAATCGTTTCCGAACAATTCTTTTACGCTGTAGACTAATCAATTTGTGTCCTCACTCGTGGTAGTGCTCTCAAGGGGCACTACCATCAGCTTAGAACTGAGAAAGTGACGGTGAGTATAGATTAGCTGCTTGGCGCATTCCTCATCTGGATTTTCAGATTCTCACTTATTGTGCGATATTTATTAGACAGTACTCTTATCTAATAACTATCCAGCTTTATGACCGAGCACCCTACCGAAAATCCACTGTTAGAAACCACCGATCGTCAGGCTCAGAAGCTGCGGCTCATCATGAGCTGGATTGTCATTATTATTCTTACCAGCTTCGGAGTATTTGCCCTAATGGGATTGACCTCCGTACACAAAACCGAAGGCGATTACTGGCAAACCCTAATTCGCGAGCAGTTCCCGGTGCTGGTTGCTTTACCTATGGCAGGGCTGGGCTCCTTATTCGTCACGTTGATCCTGAGAATCTCTACCGGAGAAATGGAGTTTGAAATTGCTGGCCTTAAGTTTAAAGGTGGAGCCGCTCCCATCGTCTTTTGGGTTCTTTGCTTCTTAAGCGTAGTGGTCTCTATCAAGTTGCTGTGGCAGAACTAACTGAGAAGCCTATTTAATTACTTCAGGAATACCGTAGGGACCATCTTTCAGTAGCACGATAGACGGATTAGGTACGTTGACAGATACAATAGCGCGTTGGATAGCCTCCTCGGTTATTCGAGTGATCTTTTCTTCGTCAGTAAGATTCTGCCTTTCAGACTGGTCTAGTAGTTTAAAGCCCGCAACACCCGGTAGATGTTCGTACTCAGCATCGGGAATTTCCAGAGCACAGTAAATCAGGTTTTCCTCACGCTCAATGCGAGTGAGCACCTTGCTCCACATCTGCACCTGCCACTGCTCCTGAATCATCTCCCACTTCGGGTCGCTAATCATTCGCAGAAAATCTTCTTTACCGTGCTTCGCCAGTAGTTGTAGGGATTGCTTGTAGCCTTGTCCCCCTACCGGATCAGTATCAGTATTTTTGGCAACGATGATGATTTGCCCACTAGGTTTTACCGCCCGGGCAGCTTCAATAGCTGCTTTTCCGGCTTGGTAATGATTAATCCCTACAAAACCCGCCGGGATAATTACAATATCATAGTGCTGCTCCAACGGAACTACCACGTACTCCCGTATTTTTTGCACCGCGGCCTGATGGGCTTCTACCAGATCACCGGCGTATACTCCGGTTATTCGTTTTTCAGCATCCAGAGTGGTATTCACCAGAAAATCACAACCCGCCATCTGGGCGACCTCTAGCGATTCATCGTTGAGAGGATTGCCTTCCAGTACCAAGTCAGCCGCTTTAGCCGAGCTCAGAAACTTGGCTCCATGAAATATCTTGAGTGTTTTGATACCCACAACACCCGGACAAATACCTTTGCGCCCACCGGATGCTCCGGCCATAAAGTGGCTTTCTACCAACCCGGTTACAATCTTCAGATCAGCTTCGTAGTACTGTTTATTAATGGTTACCTCCGAGCCGCGAGAGGTAGTTCCCAGATAGATTAGATGATCGTCGTTATCATACTCGTGGTTGGTAATGTTCACCTCACCTAATTCCGATTCCTGTAAGCCCAGCATGGCTTCAATTTCATCTGCCTCCATATTACGATGTGAACCCGCCCCAATAATTACCGTAATTTGCGGCTGAGTAAACCCGGCATCGAGCAAAGTACGGATGATATAACGCATGATTCCGTGTTCACCTCGGTAGGGAACCGGACGGGTATTATCTGATACCACAATCACGGCCCGGGCATCAGTACTCGCAGCAATTTTCTGCTTGCCAATTTGCAGTAATGAAGGAGAATTGATAGGATTCTCTAAAGCACTGGTAATTCCTTCCGGTAGCGCTATCGCCTCTGGATTTCCCACCATCCCCCGTACATCTACTGGATATTTGCAGTTGACATCAATGAATCCGGTACCGTATTCTATTTTTAGTTGCATGTTATGATTATTCTTTATTCTTATTTTAAGTCGTTCTTAGCAGCTTTCAAATCATCGGTTTGCAAATAGAGCAGATTTAGCCAGAATCTATAAGACTAAGGGGGACGAAAATTTCTTGAGAGTCATAATCATGAATAAATAAACTAAAACAAGCTATGAAATCGATTAAAAACAGTAATCCAAAATTACCTCATATAACTTTTACTCAGTGTCATGAGATTATTCAATATCTATAGAAGGAGCAGACAGGCTCAATATCCTACAAAGACTCGCAGGTGAATGAAATGACTTTTACCCTGAATAAAGTTGAAAGGAAAAAGTTCTCTCTATTTTTTGAGTCAGTAGATCCCCATCTAACTGTCGGCGAGAATGATGCGGAAAAAGAAATTAAGTTCAATCTACATAATGCACCATTTAATAGTATAAGCCAATTGTATGGCGGAAGATTTTTTATTTCTAATCGGTCAATGAATGTAAGTAGTGACTCAATGTCAGCAACTATCATTGCAAGTGTTGATAGATTGACGAACGAAGAACATCGGCAATATAAGACCGCTTTTCACAGGGCCGTTAAACTAATAGATAAGCCACTGAATCTTCGAGACTGCATTCAGACTAATAACATAACAATATTGTTTGATAATAGAGTTAGTAAAAACAGTTCTATATCCGTCAAACTAGGTACAAATAGTTTTGACTTAACTAGTTTCCAGGTATATAACTCAAATTATCTACTAATTGAGAGCTACGATAAATTGCAATGGGAAGATTTTAGAGATTGTGTGTATGCAATTATGAAGGGGTATGCATTAATTTCTGGGTTTTTGGCATTTGAAGACCTCTACTACTTTTCATATTCTACTACCAAAAAAGATACTATTGAAGGCTTTGCGTACTACTCTGAGAGAGGAGATATTTATTCTCATTTTCCAATAATTACTACCAACCCCTATTCCAAAGTACAAAATCAGTCTATTCACGACGAGTCTTTTAACAAAATGAAGCCTGTTAGCTCTGAAATATTTTCAGAGTTATGCCTTAAATCAATGGCGATTTCTGAATTTGAAACGGCCATTTTGACTTATGTAGAGGCTTCAACTGCAACGCTATTATTACGTGTACAAAGTTATTTCGTGATTTTAGAAACCTTAGCTAACCTATTCAAAGAGAGTAAAAAACAACAGAAGAGCAGTCTTAAACTTAAAAAGAAAGTGCTTCGTGAACTGAGAAAGACAATACAGTCTACTGATTTAGATGGCGAAGGAAAGTCTTTCTTTGAGAAGAAAATTGACAATTTAAATCAACAGCCAAATTCTGAAAGGCTAGAAGATGTGTTTTCTCATATAGGTATTGAGTTATTAGAAGAAGATAAAGAAATTATCAAAAGAAGAAATGACTATTTGCATGGGCGCCTGTACAAACTTGAAGATACGAGAGAGAATCGCGAGGAAAATGATCGTGACCTTTTATACGTTACCATGCGGATGTGCACTATTTTAGCCGCGTTAATGATAAAAGCTGTAGGCTACTCAGGATGGATTATAAATCACCCCAAAATCTGGGAGGTACAAACAAAAAAGTTTATAGACGAAAAGCATTTCAGAAAAATCTAAACCAATCGCTTCCGAATAGGAAATGTATCAGCAGGATTCTTCACCAGCAATTGATCAATATCCTCCTTGCTAAAGCCTAGCTTCTTTAGTTCGGGTACAAATTTATTGAACAATACGGCATAGCCACGGTACTCACCGCCGTTGGGTTCGCCTACGTGGTACCAACCGGCATCGCAGGAAACGAGTATTCGGTTCAGGAATCCGGCTTCTTTTAGGTCACGTACTTGCTGGGCGTGGTTGGCGTAGTTGCTTTCGCTGATACCGTCAATCTCTATCCAAGCTCCCTGCTCAGCCGCTTTCAAGTGGTTGTTGTAACCTCTGTTCTGCGCGTGTACCCAAATAAATGCACTTGGGTGAACTCCAGTATCCTGAACAATCTCTATTTCTTCCAAAGCTGCGGCTGCATCGCCCGTATGAGCGGCAATGGTCAACCCCGTTTCCCGATGCGTAAGGGCAGCAGCTTTTACCAGCTTTCGGTCGTAGTCCACCAGCGGGCCATCGTTCACCCCAATCTTGATAAATCCGGGATGAATATCTGTTCCGTCAATACCGTCTTCAAACTCCTTAATCCAACGTTGCGCCAATTGTTCGGGTGTTTCCTGGGCTACGTAGTCGGGAAGGAAAACACCATTTCGGGCACCGTAAAGTCCAGTGTTAGTAAGTATTTGCAGCCCGGTAGCTTCGGCTAGACGTTGCAGCAAGCGAACATCACGCCCCAAATAATTGGGAGTACACTCCACGAAGGTCCGGCAGCCTAAACGCTGAATTTCTTGCAAGTAAGGAAGTATCTTATCAAATGCTTCGTCGGCATCGTAGCGATCTGGACTGACCTGATCAGCACCCACGAAATCCACTAGAACGTGCTCATGCGCTAACGTCACTCCCATTTGGGCGGGAGTGATCTTCTGCCGAACGGTCTGCACCGTAACTTCATCGGTACAGGAGAATGAACGCGGATACGTAAATCCAGCTATTCCAGCGATAGAAGATGTCTTAAGAAAACCTCGGCGAGAAAGATGCATACACGAATCTGATTTTTACAACGTTCAAATTATTGCTTTCTTCGCACAATCGCTAACTAAGATGAATACCCTACCTGAGTACACCCCTCACCAATTAGCCCTCCGTAACGGACAGGATCGGGAGGAGGTATGGTGCGCTTATCAGGGGGTGATTTACGATGTCAGCAAATCGCGATTGTGGAGAACAGGTAAGCACTACGAACACTGGGCCGGACAGGATTTGACGCACGAATTGGCTGATGCCCCGCATACTGATTCCGTTTTTAGCCGTTTCAGTGCAGTAGGCAAACTCAAAACTTCAAGCTGATGCGGTTACGACGACTCATTGCGCTAGTTTTACTGCTAGGCATACCTTTTTTTATCGGCTACCATTGGAAAAGCTGGACTAGCCCCATCGTACCAGAACTCTCCGAAGTTGAGATTAAAACGATGTTGATAACCGAAATCGAGGCTCTGGGCAAAATAGAGTTGGTGAAGTACCAGTTTCAGGAAGTAACCGAAGTAAAAGAGCTGAGTCCGGAGTTTCTGAATATTCTAAAATTAGATACAGATGATAAAGCTATTCTGATTACCCAGGGAGAAGCAGTGGGTTGTTTAGATCTGTTGAAGATCAGTGCTAATGATGTAGAAGTTACCGAGGACACGATTTGGATGCAGATACCCGAATCGGAAATCTGCTACTACAAACTGGATTTGGAAAAGACGAAGCTTTATTCAGTAGAAACCGGATTTTTTACCGACCGAGATCAGTTTATTTCCCGAGCTTACCGTCAGGCCGAACGCCAGATCCGCGAGGCCGCTAATAATTCCGGAATTTTAGAACAAACCGAAGTAAATGCTCACCGTATTCTCCGCCCCATGCTAGAAGAGCTTTCCGGTAAGACCATCATTTTCACGGAAAAACTTCCCCCGACACGAATTGCTCCGGCTAATTAAAGACTGTTACTCAACTAATTGCAGATTACTTCAGCATTTTCTGTTGCTCTTAAGTTTACTTTTCCCCTCCTGAGAGTACTAAGCGGTACACAGCTTAACCAAAGTTTTATTATGTACCCTTATTTGAAAAAAGGAAATCGTCTGCCTACCGTCACTGCCACTCAGATTTTACTAAACCGAGCTTTACGGCGAGGCGAAACCATTGCGGTAGATGGCGATTTCGGACGAAGAACCCGCGAAGCGGTTATCGCATTTCAACAGAATCACCGTTTAAAAGATGACGGAATCATTGGAAAAAATACTTGGGCAGCTCTGGTTCGTGGGCAAGGTTTGCAAGTAATTGATACAGTTGATGTAGCCAAAGCAGCTGATATCGGCTACGAAGATCGAGACATTCGTGATGCTGGAGGTGACCCCATTGTTAACCACGGTATGAGTGGAGGATTACGGGTAGTACTCGATCAGATCCTAGCCCGAGGGCAACGCGGTCGCGTGGTATTACTGCGTTTTCACGGACATGGTTCACCAGGAAATATGGGACTATCAGCTGGTACTCGATCCGACGTACCTTCTTCCGAGTTTACCGCCGATTACTTTAACAACGAACGCTTTCGGAACTTTCTAACTCGCCTCGCTCCTCTTTTCTGCCCATTTGGCAGCGTAGAATTTCACGGCTGCCGAGTAGGCGGTGGGCAAGCTGGAAAACAGTTTGTGCAAGGATTTGCTAAGGCACTTAAAGTACCAGCAACGGCTGGGAAACAAACCCAATACGGTGGTGGTCGCTCTACTTTTCGCTTTGAGGGAGTTACCCGTACTGCTTTTCCCGGAGGGAAAACTTTAAAAAGTTGGTCGGCCTCACAGGCTGAAGCCGGACAGATGTCAGTTTATCGCTAGATTTGGTTGAGAGTCGTTCTTTCACTTATCTGTGAAAACTACCAATACACTAGTTCTTATCCTGCTTGGAAAAATCAGTATAACAGCGGTTGATAGCTAAAGCCAGATCATACTGACTAGAACGTTCAATAAAGTCTTCTTCAAAGCGGCAGAAGATCATAAAATCATCCAGCGATTCGTCAGTCAATCCAGTAATTTCACCAACCATTTCGCGATTGTACTTACGAGAAAGTTGCCGTCGCCGGTCATAATCCTGCTTGGCTTCCCTAGCCATGCGCTCATACTTGGCTCGGCGGCTAAACTGACTGGCAATAAATGATACCGGGTTGAGCGGACTGGCTTTAGGTTCGCGACGAGGACCGTCGTAGGAGCCGGGCACCGTCACCTTAGGAGATTCTTCCGGTAAGTCTTCTAGTGCCAGCACTGCTCGCTTGAAAGATTCTACGTCTTTAAAGGCAAACACCGTAACATTTTCTAGCTCGTAGGTTTGTTCGCTCATCCGAATTTGCAGATCGTAATTGTTGGCTTGGGCGGTATCACCAAAATGAATGAAAGCCGACTCAAAGCCTACCGACGAAATTCGGATAGTATCCTCGCGCTGAAACGTTAGATAAAAAAATCCATCTTCATCGCTAATCACCCCAGTTTCAGTAGCTAGATTCGTAACTGTGGCAAAAGATAGTGGCTCATCTTGATCATTAATAATATTACCCGAAAGCTGAATACTTCCTTCCGGCACACTTTGGGCGCTAACCCAAGAGGCTAGTGAGCAAAAACCAATAATTAAGAAAAAAGATTGCATAATTAAACTTCTAAATTACTGAAAATCCACACGACACACTAGTAGTTAACATTTTTTAACTTCAGAAACTGTCCTCAATAACAGAGAAGACGACTGCACGGATAATTATCAATTATCCATTTTCAATTATCCCCTTCATTTAATACTTTACTCTTCCTAACTGATAAACCTGAAAAAAGATACGACAACCTCATGACAAAACGCAACCTAAAATTCCTCTGCTCAGTAGCTGTTTTGCTACTTTCCAATCTGAGCATTTACGCTCAATCACCCTCAAACCCGCCAAATATTGTAATCATCTACGCCGATGACATGGGCTACGGCGATGTGGGCTGCTACGGAGCTGAGGATATCAAGACACCCAATATTGATCAGATCGCTCAAAACGGAGTCAAGTTTACCGAGTTTTACTCAATCTCCCCAGTTTGTAGCCCCTCCCGCTACGGACTCATGACAGGGCGTTACCCCGCCCGAGATGGTATTCATGGAGTGTTTTTTCCTGAAAGCTGGACCGGAATGGACACTGCCGAAGTTACAATGGCAAATATGCTCAAGGAAGTCGGTTACGCTACTGGAGTAGTCGGAAAGTGGCACCTAGGCCATCGGCACGAATATTTGCCATTACAACGTGGTTTTGACTACTATTTCGGCATTCCGTATAGTAATGACATGGAAGCCGTGGTTTACCTTGAAGGCAATGAGTTGGCCGAAGAAGATGTGGATCAGCACTACACTACCCGAACTTACGCTGAAAAAGCAGTGCAGTTTATTGAAGAGCATCAGGATGAACCCTTTTTCCTATATATGCCCCACTCTATGCCACACGTACCGCTGTATGTATCCGAAAAGTTTGATGGCTCATCCGATCGGGGCTTATATGGTGATGTGATTCAGGAACTGGATTGGAGTGTGGGCGAGGTACTAAAAAAGTTGCAAGAGGTGGGAGTGGATGAAAACACTGTTGTAGTGGTATCCAGTGATAACGGTCCTTGGCTTACCATGATCGACCACGGCGGTTCGGCAGGACCACTCCGCTGTGGTAAACAAACTACCTTTGAAGGTGGCATGCGCGTGCCCTGCGTAATGCAATGGAAAGCCCAAGTAGAAGCTGGGCAAACCATTGATGGGATGCACAACATGATGGACTGGTTTCCTACTTTAGCGACTATTACCGGAGCCTCTGTACCCCAAGACCACCCTATCGATGGGGAGAATATCACTCCAGTTTTGCTAGAAGGCAAAGAGCGGCAGGGTGATCAACTCATGTATTACTCGCATCGTACCAACGATATAGCGGCTTACCGGAAAGGTGACTGGAAACTCAAACTACCCATGGAAAACCCGTATCGGGGGCGTTACCTTTACAAAGGTGAGGAACCGCACGGGATGCTGCTTTTCAACTTAGCCGAAGACCCCGGTGAGCAGAATAACTTAGTTGATCAACACCCGGAAAAAGTAGCCCAGATGCAACAAGAAATTGAAGTGTTCAAGCAAAACCTGGGCGAAACCCGCGAGACTCATCGCTTTAAGCCTCCAGCAGATCGCAGTCACGAGGAGTATTTGAAGAAAACCTACGGAAACAGCCAACGATGATTCGGGTTGCTACTGCACTTTACCTACTAAGTCTGCTGGCTTGCCAATCTGTATCTGAACCCGATGAGGAAGCAAGACCAAACATTATCATCATCATGGCCGATGATATGGGCTATACTGACCTGGGCTGTTTTGGTTCTGAGATCAACACACCTAATATTGACCGACTGGCTAACAATGGGCTTATTATGACCCAGTTTTATAATACCGGTCGGTGCTGTCCCACCCGAGCTTCATTGCTCACTGGGTTATATCAACACCAAGCGGGGATTGGTTATATGGTTCGTGATATGGGCCGTCCAGCTTACCAAGGTTACCTCAACCAACGGTGTGTCACTATCGCCGAAGTACTTAAAGAGGCAGGTTACAGCACACTTATGACCGGAAAATGGCACGTGGGTAGTGCCCGGGAATACTGGCCGCTCCAGCGAGGATTTGATCGGTTTTACGGAATTCCTCAAGGCGGTGGAATGTATTATTATCCATTTAATAATCGGAAAGGGCGGTTCGTAGTACTGGATAGTACTCAGGTAGAACTAGATAGTGCTAATTTTTACTCCACCGTAGCCTTTAACGAATATGCGGTTCGGTTTCTGGAAGAACAGCGCAATTCACCTAACCCGTTCTTCTTGTACGTAGCTCACATTGCCCCTCACTTTCCGCTGATGGCTCCTGATTCGGCAATTGCCAAATACCGAGGTAAGTACCGAGCAGGTTTTGAGGAGATTCGGCAGAACCGTTACCAAAAAGCGCAGGAGCTTGGCATTATTCCCGAAGAATTAGCAATATCGCCACCGGATAGTCTAGTGTGGGAATGGGAGAACTTGACTCCGGCTCAACAGGATACAATGGGTCTGAAGATGGCCGTTTACGCGGCTCAGGTGGATATAATGGATCAGGGCATTGGTGATATTATTAATAAGCTTGAAGAGTTAGGTGAGTTAGAGAATACTGTCATTATGTTTCTCTCTGATAACGGGGCTACGCGGGAACATATAGACCGTACCTCTAGTCCAGCCGATACGGCAGCCATCGGTACCCGCTTCAGTTGGGCTTCTTACACTGCCTCCTGGGCTAACGTTAGTAACGTCCCGTTCCGGCTATACAAAAGCTGGGTACACGAAGGTGGTATTGCCACTCCATTCGTCCTTCATTACCCTCGCCAGATAAAGCAGCAGCGCATCGACCGACAGGTAGGCCACGTCATTGATTTAATGGCTACCTGCGCGGATTTAGCCCAAACCGACTATCCTCAGCAGTATCAAAATCAGAAAATAAAACCTACCGAAGGCATTAGCCTCGTTCCAGTTATCCAAGGTGATTTTATTAATCGTAGTCAGCCTTTGTTTTGGGAGCACATGGGCAACCGGGCTATCCGGGATGAAGATTGGAAACTAACCGCTCCTGGCCCGAATGAGGCATGGGAGTTATACAATATCGCAACTGACCGCTCCGAAACTCAGAACCTAGCTGAGCAGTATCCTGAAAAAGCAGAAGAATTAGCTCAAAAATGGCAGAATTGGGCCGATAGAGTTGGAGTAGTTGCTTGGGAAGAATTAACTAACCGTTAGAGATGGTGTTATGGTGCGTAGTTTTATTGTGTTCTGAGTTTGGAAATATTGAATGCAGATACTGTAACACTTCAATACACTAACACCGCGCGACGGTCGCCAGAACACACTTGAGTATTCTGACAATCTGTCATAGCATTATGGCTTGGCATGCCCATTGATGATATAGAGTTGATAACTTAGAACTCCAACTTTATAAAACATATTTATGGGAAAAGTAATAGGCATAGACTTAGGAACCACCAACTCTTGTGTGGCAGTGATGGAGGGTAACGAACCCGTCGTCATTCCCAACAGTGAGGGTGGTCGGACTACTCCTTCTATTGTAGCCTTCCTGGATAATGGAAACGGCGAGCGTAAGGTAGGAAGTCCAGCAAAACGACAAGCAATCACGAACCCACAGAACACGATCAGTTCGGTGAAGCGGTTTATGGGTAAGAAGCACTCTGAAGTCTCTGAAGAGATGAAAAATATTTCTTACCAGATAGAAAAAGGAAATAATGACACAGTAAGAGTGAAAATTGGCGATCGCCTATACACTCCGCAGGAACTCTCGGCCATGATTCTTCAGAAGATGAAATCTACTGCTGAAGATTATCTAGGAACGACTGTAAACGAAGCCGTAGTAACTGTACCAGCGTACTTCAACGATGCTGAACGACAAGCTACTAAAGAAGCTGGACAGATTGCTGGATTGGAGGTAAAACGGATTATCAACGAGCCAACTGCGGCGGCATTAGCTTACGGTCTTGACAAGAAAAATCAGGACATGACTATTGTGGTTTATGACTTGGGCGGAGGAACATTTGATGTTTCTGTTCTTGAATTAGGCGATGGAGTATTTGAGGTGAAATCTACCAACGGTGATGTCCACTTAGGTGGTGATGATTTTGACGCCCGCATTATCAATTGGTTAGCTGATGAGTTTGAAAAAGAGAATGGCATTGATCTGCGAAAAGACCCAATGGCATTGCAACGCCTGAAGGAAGCCGCTGAAAAGGCTAAGATTGAATTATCTAGTGCTACTAGCACTGAGATCAATCTACCCTACATTATGCCAGTTGATGGTATCCCCAAGCACTTGGTGCGTAGCTTGAGCCGCTCAAAGTTTGAGCAATTGGTAGATGACTTAGTACAGAGAACGTTAGAGCCTTGCAAGCAAGCACTGAAAGATGCTGGAATATCTGCATCAGAAATTAATGAAGTAATTCTAGTGGGGGGTTCTACCCGTATCCCTAAAATTCAGGAAGAAGCTGAAAAATTCTTCGGTAAAAAGCCTTCTAAGGGTGTAAACCCCGACGAGGTAGTAGCAGTAGGTGCAGCGATTCAGGGTGGAGTATTCAGTGGCGATGTAAAAGACGTACTATTATTAGACGTAACCCCACTATCATTAGGTATTGAAACCATGGGTGGTGTATTCACTAAGCTAATTGAGTCTAATACGACTATTCCTACCAAGAAATCAGAAACATTCTCAACGGCTTCTGATAATCAGCCTTCGGTAGAAATCCACGTACTACAAGGTGAACGACCAATGGCAAAAGATAATCGCACTATCGGTCGTTTCCATTTGTCAGACATACCACCAGCACCTCGGGGTGTACCGCAAATTGAAGTAACCTTTGATATTGATGCCAACGGTATCATGAACGTATCGGCCAAGGATAAAGGTACTGGCAAAGAGCAGAAAATCCGCATTGAGGCTTCTTCTGGGCTTACCGATGAGGAAATCGAAAAAATGCGACAAGAGGCAGAAGCTAACGCTGAAACCGATAAGCAAGAACGAGAGAAGATTGAGAAGGTGAATGCTGCTGACTCTCTGATTTTCCAAACAGAGAAACAACTTAAGGAATTTGGCGACAAGTTGTCGGAAGGTAATAAGAAACCTATTGAGGACGCCCTTGCCGAGTTGAAAACAGCCCATCAGTCACAAGATTTAACTGCGATTGATGCGGCTATGGAGAAATTGAACGCTGCCTGGCAAAATGCTTCTCAGGAGATGTATCAGGCTGCTGGTGCTGATGCTGCCGGCGCAGGTGCTGATCCTAATGCAGGTGCAGCTAGCGATGAACAAGCTAGTACCGATAGCTCCGGTGATGCCGATGTCTCTGATGTAGAGTACGAAGAAGTAGATGATAAAGACAAGCAATAAAGATTTCTTATTCTCAATTTTAAAGCCCCAATTGGGGCTTTTTTTATTACTGTTTTTTCACTCTTCTACTATTTCTTACACATTTCCATCAGAAGAAATATAACTAGCAGTTTTGTGAAATTATATTCTTGTATAGTACAAAATACGCTGATACTATTTTTCTCAAACTCAATAATTCTTTCGTTTTCCATTATTTTATTGTCATGTAATGAAATAAGGTATTTGCACCATTTTTTTTACCCATCATTATATAGCTTGAGAAGTAAATATTAATCCGACCATTTATCGGAAATAGTTACATTTCTGGCGGAAATATTCAGGTAAGAATACTTAGATTGTGTGAAATAATGTACAGCAACTTATCTCTCATTATCACTGATATATATAAAGCACATGAGAGAGTAACCGTGAGTGATCACGTAAGATAAATGACTGTTTAATCAATATTGAGTAACGACAACTTAACTAATATTTATTTTTTCTTTTTTTCTGACATAAGTATAATACGAAACCTACTATTAGCACTGCTATTTGAACGTTAGATAGTTTCAATAGAAAGTACGCGACATTATGAACACGATTTTAACTACTCTGCCAAGACTATTCAACAGCGAAGAAATTGCCCCTCTTGGTCAATCTTTCTCTTGGCTGTCTAGCATAACTTGGTCATCTAGCCTATCTGAAGGAATTATCAGTATTATGTACTTGATCATTCCACTTGCCTTTTCCTACTACAGCGGAAAATACCAGAGCACTTTGTATACAAAGAAAGTATTCTGGCTATTTTTGCTTTTCATTCTGTCCTGCGGAACCACCCTACTCACCGAGATACTTACCATTTGGCAGCCTGATTACCAGGCACCTACATGGTTTAAACTGATTAATGTAATCGTTCTACTAGCTACTGCTATTACCATTTGGCCCTACATTACCAAACTAATTCAGAATTCTTCTAACGCAGCTCTAGCCACTGAAGATCAGACAGACAGCACTAAGGAGCAAGAACTTCAATTACGTGAAGATAACCTAGAGCAACTAATAAATGACCGTACCAAAGATTTAGAGAACACCCTACTCCAACTCAAGTACGAAGCCCGTGATCGGCAACGGGCACAAAAACAGGTAAAGTTTCAGGCCTCTTTACTAGATCAGGTAGATGGTAGTATTATTGCCACTGATACTGACCGTAAGATCGTATACTGGAATCAGTACGCTGAACAACTCTTTGGCTGGACAAAAGAAGAAGCCATTGGTAAAAAAACTGCGGAGCTATTGTTGCCAAAAAATAAGAAGGTAAAAAGCGAAATCCGCTACCAGGAGCTTATCCAAAATAACCATTGGGAAGGTGAAATCATAATGCGGGACCGTAGTAGCAAGCTATTTCCCGTGTATACCAGTGCAGCAGCCTTGACTAATGAAAACGGTGAACCTATTGGGTACTCAATGGTGTGTTTTGATATGACCAATCAAGCTAGAAAAGCTAGTAGGTTGCTCCGCGACAAAGAGAAAGCCGAACGGGCTGCCCTAGCAAAACAAGACTTCTTGTCTACGATGAGCCACGAAATTCGCACGCCCCTGAACGTGGTAGTGAATATGGCTCGATTGCTAATGGATGAGAGTCCTCGGAATGATCAATTAGAATACATGAAAAGCCTACAATTCTCGGCGAATCATCTTCTTGTTATTATCAATGACATACTAGACTTTGCCAAGATTGAAGCTGGCAAGATAAAATTAGAAGAAATCAGCTTCAGTCCGCGGGAGGTAGCCGAAGGTATCACCAAAGCATTTCAGTTTCGGGCTAAGGAAAAGAATATTAGCCTCCGTCTAGATTGGGACTCTAGCATTCCCGAACACGTATTAGGCGACGAAGTACGTCTTACTCAGATTCTCAACAATCTGGTTGGAAACGCTATTAAGTTCACGGAAAAGGGATTTGTGTCCGTACATACTGAGCTTCTTAGTAAGCAGCAAGACAAGTACAAAATCAAATTTGAGGTACGAGATACAGGAATTGGTATTCCAGCTGACCGAATAAAATCAATCTTTCAGGATTATACACAAGGTGGCGATGATACTACCCGTAAGTTCGGTGGCACTGGATTAGGCCTGACCATTTGCAAACGCCTAGTAGATATGCAAAATGGCGAATTATCGGTACGTAGTAAGGAAGGTTGGGGTAGTAATTTCAGTATTGTACTTACCTATAAACACAATGCTACATCTAGTCTGTTAACTTCATCAAAGACCAAACTTGATACTAGTAAGTTAAACGATATCAAACTTTTACTAGTTGAGGATAACCCATCGAACCGAATGGTAGCCACCAGCTTTCTCGAGAAAGTGGGTATTCAGGTATCTACGGCTGAAAATGGCAAGCAAGCAATAGAAGAGGTACAGCAAGGTCAGTTTGATATTGTTCTAATGGATCTTCAAATGCCCATTATGAATGGCTGTGAAGCATCTAAGGCGATCCGAGATTTAGGGGAAGCTTATCAGAAATTACCAATCATCGCCCTTACGGCTGACGTTGTGCAGGGAGTAAAAGATCGGGTACGCGAATGTGGCATGAGTGATTACTTATCCAAGCCTTTCAATCCCGATGAATTGCACTACAAAATAGCCCTCAACCTTGGTCTAATTTCTTCTAAGGACACAAAATTCACGATTACCGAAGAGAAAAATGATATAGTACAGTTGCATCGTCTGATTGATCAATACAATGATGACGTTAAGTTCGTGACGAATTTACTGGATTCTCTACGGCGAAGTTTCCAATTACTTACTGAACAGGTGGCTAGCTCAGCCGATCAGAAGGATGTGTATGAGTTACGACGTCTCACTCATAAACTACTACCATCTATCAAGATGGTAGGTAATCACGAGTTGCATACTCACCTCAATGGACTCAAGGAAGCTCTTATACACGAGAAGATCGATGAAGCTGAGATTGCCCTACTTATTAAGAAGATTCGAAAATCATCTACCCAGTCTATTAACTATATAGATAAGTTGGTGACAGATGTAAGAGAGCACAAGGGGCAACTTACTTCTTAGCAAGAAACCATACGCACTTCGGTTCCGCCTTTAGTAGTATTTTCGTAGATTAGCGAAAATCACTACACCTATGAACCGAACGTTTATCTTTTATTTTTTAGCATTTATATTTTGCGTCGCTTGTACCTCCGAAAAAGCAACAGAACAAGCTAGTGAGGTTGCAAGTATTGAACTGGCTTACGGGAACCCTCCTGCCGACGGATTCAATGAAGCTGCTTCTGATGAACAAGCGATAGCCATCGCTGACAGTGTAATGCAGGCCATGGGAGGCCGCAAAGCCTGGGATACTACCCAATACGTAAGCTGGAATTTCTTCGGTGCTCGAACTTTACTTTGGGACAAACAGTCGGGTGATGTGCGGATTGAAGTACCCCGCGATTCAGCTATCTATCTTATTAACGTTAATTCTGATCAGGGAAAAGTAGCGATGGGTGGTGAAGAAATTACTAACGCTGATTCACTGACAAAGTACGTAGAGCGGGGGAAAAGCATCTGGATTAACGATAGTTACTGGCTGTTCATGCCCTTCAAATTGAAAGACTCCGGCGTAACGCTGACCTATGTTGGAGAAGACACTATTCAGGGAGGTGAATCTGCTGAGGTGCTAGAACTACGTTTCGCCGGCGTAGGCGTTACCCCGCAAAACAAATATCGGGTATACGTAGACCCTAACGACTACATGGTGACCCAGTGGGCATTTTACCCTACCGCAGAAATGGACACCCCCCGCTTTATGACTCCCTGGGCTGAATACGAAAAACACGGATCACTGATGCTTTCCGGCGATCGGGGCGAGCGAGATATTACGGATATTGAAGTAATGGAGACCGTACCCGAAGGTACATTTACCAACTTGGAAGATTTTCAGTTGTTGAAATCATCCTGAAACACTATCTCTTGATTTTCATCCAGTAGCCGAACGTAATCTACTGAACCCGCACCTTGAAATCGGTATCGAATTCCGGCTACTTTTCCGGCATCTTCTTCAAGAATAGTTTGAAAAATTAGTTGCTCATTGCGGTAGACCGACAGTTGTTGTTGCTTAACTGTCAAGCGGATATGCTGCCACTCAGAAAGATCGCAACCGAAAGCTGATAAATCCGCCGTCTGTCCGTCAAGATACTGTTCGCTAGCAGCCAAGTAAAGTTTTCCCACACAACCAGGTACTGACCAAGGAATAGCAATACGCCCTTTCGCACAAAGCACTGACACTTGGCTCTCCTGGCATATGGCTTCTCCCTTACTGTAATCGCTTCTGATCGAAGTTTCCAGTGTAAAGTCACCAGACGATAATTCGCCAAAGTCTTGCACATTATAGTACGCTAGCCCAGGTGCCAATTCTTCATTCAGAAAACCTAACTGCTGTAATCGTTCAGGAGAAACAGTGAGCGCACCATTTTGCTGAATTGGCTCGTCCAGATAGTGCGGAGTGGGTTCATCCTCTACCAGAGCTAGCCATCCATCGGAGGTAACATATACATCGTGCTCTTTCACAACCTGCTCTTCTACTAGCAGTTTAGCCCGAAAGTAACCCGGATAGTAGTAGGTGGTAGTAAAAACCTGGTTCGCCTTATCTACTGCCTGGCGCAATCGCGAATCCCACGACTGTTGTATTTCTACCTGATCATAAGGAAGTTTGGATACATCGTAGTGAAAGATCACCGTATTGGGCACTCCTTCAGCAACTGGCTCGCTGGAGAATGTAACTTGCGAAGCATCTATCTCCAACGGACGATTGACCCAACGGTTAAACCCCAGTAACACCAGCACTAAAACCGGAATCATCAGTAAGATAGCCCGTTTTTTACTGATCGTCGAAGGTGTCGCTTTTTGCTTCGTGAGTTCTTTTTCAGTGGTATGAGAAACGTAAGATTGGCTTCCAACAAAGTCGCGCCAGTGCTCGTAGCCAGCAAACTGGGCTAAAGCATTCAAGGTGTTGGTAGTAGGCTGGCTTTGGTAATTTACTTTGCCCCACAACCGCTTCAGGGTAGTAGCACTAAGCTTGGTTTGGGTTTTCTGCCAGATACGCTCACTCAGTTGCTCAAAGTCCTGATGCGTCCACTCCTGACTATCGCCCCAGGCAACCTCATTTTCAATGATTTGCTTGAGAAATTCTATCTGAGTTGTTTCTTTGTTAGTCGCCTCCATGATACTTGGCTATATCACGAAGATAACGACTTTTTGCCTATTCTTTGATAAAGATGAGAGGCTTCCTTTCCCACTAAATAGCATAGAGGTAAATTATACCTCTATGTCTACTCAACGGGTAAGTTTCAAAAAAGCTTTGCCGTAAACTAGTTACTAGCCTGTCCGGCACTGGCTACGTTGAAAGAAAGTTTGGTGTCAGCCCACATGAAAGTTACCTCACCGGATTCGGCAATATCAAATGTTAGCTTCTCGGTCATCGACTCAGATTTCTCAGGACTTACTTGCACTCGAAGAGCATCTTCAGATTCGTCATAGTCATAGGCCCCCCACTGTTCAGCCGTCTTATTAAAGATAACTGTCCAGTCTTCGTTTTCCTGAGGAATAGTGAATAATGCGTACTTTCCTTTGGGTAACGCTTGGCCTTCAACAGTTACATCGCTGCTTACCTCAAAGGTAGTGGCTTCGTTAGCTCCGGTACGCCATACTTTTCCGTAGGGTTCTAACTCCCCGAATATTTTTCGTCCCTTCACCGAAGGTTGGCTGTAGTCGATAATAACGGTTGTGCCGTCTACGGTTGCTTCCGCTTGAGCGGGAGGGCTAGGTCGGTTGGCTTTATCATCCTGAGCGTATGCTCCTAGAGTAGTAGCCGCCGCGATAAATAAGGTGAAAATAGATTGTGTGAGATGGTTCATAATAAAAAGTTTAGAATGTGAAACATTAGTAAAGTAACGTAGCCCAATAGAAAACGGTTGTTCATACTCGTTCAAGTTGGTGCAACTTGCTCTAGATTTGACTATTTAGCCACTTGACTTAGTTGTTATACCTTTTGCAAAGTCTGACGACCAGACTGAATCTATAGACAAGCTCGTAATAGTCTTGTAACAACTTGTACCGCTTTGCACCAACTTGGACAAGGTAAAACACAGCATTCCACTCCTTTTGATCGTGTATTAGGCAGTATTTTTAATCATTTTAATCCAACAGTATGAAAATTTCTGCAATTCTTAATTTATTTATTTTTACTACAACTTTAACCTTTGCCCAATCACCAGAGGTAGTTCCCTTTTCCTCTGACCGCTGGGAATTTTCTGGCGAGCACGCACTGGAAGAATATAAAGGGCAACCAGCAGTAAGATTGACAGATAGTCAAGCTTATCTGTCCGATGTCTCACTTGAGAACGGAATTATTGAGTACGACATCGCCTTTACTAGCGACCGAGGTTTTGTAGGAGCGATGTTCCGGATGCAAGACCAGGAGAATTACGAGGAATACTACATGCGAGCCCACCAGTCGGGTAATCCCGACGCCATGCAGTATACTCCGGTTTATAACGGAATGGCTGGCTGGCAACTGTACTACGGAGAAGGCCACGGTACTCCTCACTTCTATCGTTTCCAGGAATGGATGCACGTGAAGTTAGTTATTGCTGATCAGCAGATGGAAGTTTACATTGATAATATGAACGTGCCGGTGCTACATGCTTTTGAACTGAAACGAAAGGCTAAAGCTGGGTTTGTGGGAATTTACACCGCCATGAAGGACGCTTACTTCGCAAATTTCAGCTTTCAGTCTATGGAAAATCCGCCAATCAAGAGTTCTCCCAAATCGTTTCCGGCACCGGAAGAAGGAACCATTATGCAGTGGCAGATCTCTGATGCTTTTGGCAGTAAACAACTTGAAAATCAGACTGAGCTATCTAAAGGTTTCAAGAGCGGACTAAATTGGCAAACACTGGCAAGTGAGTCATCAGGTACGGTCAACCTGGGACAAATCAGTGAAGTAGCAGAAGAGACCAATACGGTTGTGGCTAAATTTACGGTTGATTCTGATCAAAAGCAGATAAAGCCACTGCTTATTGGCTACTCTGATATGGTAACGGTATATGTGAACGGTAAAGCAGTCTACGGTGGTCAACGCAACTTCCGCTCCCGCGACTATCGCTACCTGGGAACCATTGGTTACTTTGATACTATCTACTTACCGCTTGACAAAGGAGACAACGAAATCTGGTTTGCCGTAACTGAGAACTTCGGCGGATGGGGAGTTTGTGCCCGTTTTCCTACTCTAGAGAATATTTCTTTAGCTGAATAGGTGAAGCTATTTCATAAAGAAAACTTCCTCTAGTGGTTTACTAATAGGAGAATTGTCTTCGTGGGTTTCCATGATGTCTTTCATGTAAGCCCACCATTTTTTCATGACCTCTTCCTGATCTAGTCGGTCTACCTTGTGATCATCAGCTAGTACGTAAGTAGCAAATAATTCGTGCGTATCCGGATCGTGAAAAATATGATAATCGCTAATACCACTTTGATGGAGTAAATCCACCAGTTCCGGCCAAATAGCATCGTGCCGCTTCTGATATTCTTCCGCATATTCCGGAAGCAACTGCATTTTGAAGGCAACTCTTTTCATAAACTTAAATACTCAGATGAAAACTCTTTCATTATTTCCCCGGATTATTCCGGTCGACACCCTAACGAGGTATTCCTCCTAGATATGCGGGAGATGCCAGAATTCGCTATCGCTCATCCGGCAAGTATATCACGATTACTTAAAAAAATTACAAAGAGCGAAAGCTTATAATCCAACTGATGGTCGTTATAGGTAATCGGTCTATCTTTATCAAATGGCAAAAAATCAAGTGCTTTGCCAAATTTACCTTCTGATAGATAGTTTGATACTACCTCGAGTAATCTCAATGGATCCTATTTATTTCCTCTCTTAATTATGTATAGCTTTTTATCGATTCAATCTTATTACAGGTCGAGCACCACCAATATTCCTTCTCATCATCTTTCAGTCTTGATTCTGTTCTATTTTCACATCTTGAACAATTCCGTTCATTCGATTCATCTTCAAGAGCTCGATATGAACAAGCGTAACACCCCCAAATAGTTAAATCAGATATTTCATCATCCACGCTCCAAGTGAATGAGTTTTCCAGACAGTTTGGACAAATTTGATTCGCCATCAACCCAGTATTCTAGTGGTCGAGTTCCACCATTCCACTATATCACTCGCCACTTCTTTAGTACTATCTTCATCAACTGAAAGCCCATAAGTTACAGTTAATTCGCTATCCAAAATACGAGCAATTTTGTTAAAATCAGCTCCCTTGTATAGATAACTTAATATTTGATGATTTAATCCATCGAACTCATCTCTTGGTGACCCAGGAATCAATCCCCAAGAGTTTAAAATTTTTCTTAGCTCAAAAAACTTTTCTCTAAACTCTTTCTTAATATTTTCTTTATCCATCCAAATTACAACTGATAATTAACCGCTAAGCAATAATCTCCTTCACCACCTTACCGTGTACATCCGTGAGGCGGTAACGGCGGCCTTGGTGTTTGAAGGTTAACCGTTCGTGGTCTACCCCGAGCAGGTACATCAGGGTAGCCTGAAAGTCGTGTACGTGAACCGGATTTTTTACGATATTATAGCCAAACTCGCAAGTTTCACCGTAGCTGATGCCCTTTTTCACGCCACCTCCGGCCATCCAAATGCTGAAGCAGCGAGGATGATGATCGCGACCGTAGTTTTCTTTGGTCAGTTTGCCCTGCGAATAATTAGTGCGACCAAACTCTCCACCCCAAATTACCAGCGTATCGTCCAGCAATCCTCGCTGCTTTAAGTCCATAACCAACGCAGCCGATGGCTGATCAACACTTTTCGCCATAATCTGAATATCATTAGGGAGGTTCCCGTGCTGATCCCAGCCTTGGTGATAGAGCTGAATGAACTTTACATCTTTCTCAATCAGCCGACGAGCCAATAGGCAGTTAGCCGCAAACGTACCTGGTTGGCGCGACTGCTCACCATACATCTCATAAATGTAATCTGGCTCTCGCGAAATATCCATCGTCTCGGGTACCGAGGCTTGCATCCGGTACGCCATCTCGTACTGAGCAATACGCGAATTAATCTCCGGGTCAGCTACTTTTTCGTACTGAATATCATGTAGCTCGTTTAGATAATCCAGCATTCGCCGCCGACTACTTTTCTTCATGCCTGGTGGATCATTCAGATACAACACTGGATCTTTTCCCGAACGGAACTGTACGCCCTGGTGCAACGATGGCAGAAAGCCACTACCCCATAACTTGGCGTATAGCGGCTGCCCGCCCTCTTTGCCTCGCGATAATAAAACACAAAAAGCAGGTAGATTCTTGTTATCGCTACCCAAACCATAGCTAATCCACGAACCGATAGATGGACGACCATTTTGCTGAGAACCCGTCTGAAAGAAGGTAATCGCTGGATCGTGATTAATAGCTTCAGTGTACATGGATTTAACAAAGCATAACTCATCTACAATCTTAGCCGTATGCGGCATCAGTTCGCTGACCCAAGCCCCGCTGTTTCCGTACTGAGCAAAATCAAACACCGACCCGGCCAGAGGAAATGATTTTTGTCCGGCGGTCATCCCGGTCAGTCGCTGCCCACCCCTCACTGAGTCGGGCAGTTCCTCCCCAAATCGCTGCTGAAGAGTAGGCTTATAATCAAACGTTTCTAACTGGGATGGCCCACCACTCTGAAATAGGTAAATCACCCGTTTAGCTTTTGGGGCAAAATGTAAATCAATCGTACCGCCACCTCCGCCGGCAGGAGATGGCTTACCGAACAGTTTGGTAGGACCTAATAAGGATGACAACGCGACGCTGCCCAGACCTAAACTGGTCTTGGTCAAAAAATCTCGGCGGTCAATATGTTGATTATGTAATAATTTCATGGATCTATGGTTCGATTGTTCGAGGGTTATGTATAGTTTTAGTTTATATTTTGAGGGTAAGGTTTGTGTATTTGATGAGTTGGTTGATCAGTAGTGGTAGCTGCTGTAGTTCGGTAAAAATATTTTCGTAGGTATTCTGAGAGATTAGTTTTCTAACTCTAGCTTTTTCATTCCAGTCGAGGCGTTCTTTGAGTGATCCATTCGCGTAACGGTAAAACTTAATTTTGTCTTTTTTCCCGTAGCGTCCAAATCCTTCAGCAATGTTGGCTGAAACACTATCTATCGCTCTCACGAACTGTTTTCCTACAGTATGCCTCGCAAAATGATCCCATCGAACTACCTCTTCCCAAATAAGATTACTCAGATGAAAAGCCACCCGATAGGCGTCTATATCATTAAGCTGTAAGTACCTCTTATCATTCATATATACCGCTTAACAATTGAGCCATTGAGCAATCGAGCCATCGTTTTACCTTTTGTACACCGCCTCATCATAATTGACTAATGTATTCGCCACTACGGTCAAAGCGGCTAGCTGATCCCTGGGAATAGATGAGTTGTGGGGATATTCGCCTACTTGTAGTAAGCTGTCTGCACTCATAGGTTCTCCTTCAAATACTGATTTCTCTTCTTGGTACAACCGTTTTAACAAGGCTAGCTCCCTTGAGTCAGGCTCACGACTAGTTAGGGTTTTAAAGCCAAAGCGTATTTGATCGTCCAGATTTTCGCCGCCTTCGTTAACCATTCGTTCGGCTAGCATTCGGGCAGCTTCTACGTACTGCGGGTCGTTCAGTAGCACCAGAGCTTGCAACGGCGTATTCGTTTTTTGCCGCTGCACAGTGCAGAGGTATTTATCGGCGGCATCAAAGCTAATCATAGATGGAGGTGGCGAGCTACGCTTCCAGATGGTATATAATCCCCGACGGTACAAATCCAAGCCAGTATCCTGAATATATTCAGTAACGTTTCGGGTAGCCAGCTCTTTCCATAACCCTGGTGGTTGGTAGGGCTTTACGCTGGGGCCACCGATAGAATCATTTAGCAAACCACTGGCCGCTAAAGCGTTATCACGGATCATTTCGGCAGGCATTCGGTAGCTAGGTCCACGGGCGAGCCAAACATTGGCTTTATCTTTTTCCAGTAATTCGGGCGAAGTAACTGATGACTGCTGATAGGTAGCGGACGTAACTAGTAACCGCACCAAAGCTTTCACATCCCAACCTGATTCCCGAAATTGGATTGCCAACCAATCTAATAACTCCGGGTGCGAAGGTAATTCGCCTTGATTTCCAAAGTCATTGGAAGTGTTCACCAGTCCTCGCCCAAATAACATTTGCCAGTAGCGATTTACCGCCACCCGAGCAGTGAGTGGATTATCTTCGTGAATCAGCCACTTGGCTAACCCTAACCGATTGGTCGGTAGGTCTTCAGGAAACTCCATAACTGAAGTAGGAGTAGTCGGATCTACCCGTTTGGTAGGAGCATCGTAAGCTCCGCGGTCGAGAATAAAGGTTGGACGAGGTCTGTCCAGTTCTTTCATTACCATTACCTCGGGTAAAACACTCAGAATATCATTTTCTTCGCCCCGTAAGTCTGTGAGTTTGGCTAGTGTAGTCTGATAGGGCTGATCGTAGTTTTGCAGATAATAATCCAGCAGTGGCTGCTGATCTTCTGACTCTAGGAATTTTACAATTGGCTGAGGTTCACCGTACAGTTCAGCCACCCCTACCGCACTCAGCTTTTGGCCAAACACCTGAAATTCATCTACTTCAATATCTTCAATCGTTTCATCGTGCAATTTACCAATGCGTAGATTACCCATGCCGCCCCAGCTTTCTTGGTCTTTACCGTAAGTGATTATGCTTCGCCTCAGATGATCAGTAACGATCCGATGGCGCATTGGCTGACCGTTGAGATATACTGCTAAACCACTCGCTTGACTTGAGCCGTCGTAGATCATCACCAAGTGACACCACTCATCCACTGGAAGCTTTTCTTCGGTATGAATCTCAATGCTATTGGCGGGTGCCGTATGGTTTAAACTAACCGAGAGGGTACGATCCGGACGAAGCCAGAAGACGTAACCCCGATTACCATTGAACAGCCCACCCGAGCGGGTAAAGACTGGCCCCTCGATACTGTCTTTCAGCGCTTTATACCATAAGCTGATTGAGAACGGCTCATTGCGTTCAAAGTAACCAATTTCCTTCCCCATATCGACGTAACTGTCCCCTACCAGCCGTAGTGCTTTCCCAAACTTACCATCTACAATTTCCGGTTCCTTGTCTTGCTGGCTCACCACCATTGTGGCGGGTTGCTTCGGTGCTGCCAGATTACGAAACTTATTATCTACTGGATTATTTAGCGGATAGTGTCCAATTCTACTCGCGAAACGCACCTGATGATTGGCCGGATTTTCCTTCACTTTCTCTAGCCACTGGGTAAAACGTTGCTGGTAATCAACCTGACTATAATCCGCTTTTTCTGCCTGTTCTTGAATTTTTGCCTCCAGAAAACCTAGTTGCTCCTCAGCTTCATCATCGGTTAAGATCACCGTCGGACTAGCTTCACCCATGTAAGGGATTTGCCCAGTTTCGTTAATACTGTTGAAGAAAGCGTAGAGCGAAAAATAATCTTCTTGGGAAATGGGGTCATACTTATGGTCGTGGCAACGAGCGCATTCTACGGTCAGTCCCAGAAATGCAGTTCCCAACGTATTCGCCCGATCAGCTACGTATTCCACCCGATACTCTTCCGAGACAATACCTCCTTCCTGACTTTGCAAGTGATTTCGATTAAATCCACTCGCCAGTTTTTGTTCCTGCGTGGCATCGGGTAGCATATCGCCCGCCAATTGCCAGGTGATAAACTGGTCGTAGGGCATGTTTTGATTAAACGACTCAATCACCCAATCACGCCAGGGCCACATATTCCGCATCCCGTCGTCCTGGTAGCCGTGGGAATCCGCGTAGCGAGCCACATCCAGCCATTCGGTAGCCATACGCTCTCCGTAGCGAGGCGATTGTAGCAATCGGTCAACTAACTTCTCGTAAGCGTCAGATGAGTTATCAGCCACAAACGCTTCTACTTCTTCAATGGTAGGCGGCAAGCCGGTTAGATCGAAAGTAACCCGACGAATAAGTTTTTCTTTAGTAGCCTGATCACTAGGTTCAAAGCCTTTTTCTTCCAACTTGGCTAGTACAAATCGGTCAATATCATTATTCGCCCAGCCTTTTTGTTGCACTTCTGGTACTTCGGGCTTTTCGGGTTTGATAAACGACCAGTGAGGTTCGTATTCAGCTCCTTCCTCTATCCAGCGTGTGAGCACTGCTTTTTCGTATTCCGTCAAGGTAAGATTTGACTCCGGCGGAGGCATCACCGTTTCGGGGTCATCCGAAAAAATACGATCTACCAATCCACTCCGATGTGGTTTACCTGGAACAATCGCGTGTTCGCCACTTTCCAGTTTGGCGAAGGCTAAGGCTTTATCGCTTAAACTTAGCCCAGACTCAATAGCCGCTTTATCCGGTCCGTGGCAGGCAAAACAGCGATCCGATAGAATTGGCTTGACATGAAAATTATAGCTAATCTCCTCGGGTAACTGCTGGGCAATCTCTGGATCGATATTTCCGCTCTGATTGCAGCTCCATAGTATAAAAATCAACAAAAAAAATATAAGACTTCGAGTCATAGAGGAAGGTGTTGCATTGAGTCAATAATTTACAAAATTGCTAGCAATTGTCGCTTAATTAACCTGACTCGCAGAATATTAGTTTCCTGCGGTTCAATGCCCCAAACAAGTAGTATTCAGGTAAATTGAGAAAGTATCAGCCAGATTTCTTATCTTAACGAAACACCAAAAAATTAATCAACAGTAGCTTTTATGAACTCGAGAAGTTGGTTCATTGGGTTGGGGATTGTCTCGCTAATTGTAGTGACGTTCTTTTCACTGCAAAAAACTAGTGAACCGATTAGCTACAATGAGCATATCCGTCCGATCATCAACAGTAAGTGTATTGCTTGCCACGGGGGAGTTAAAAAGTCGGCCGGAGTGAGTTTCCTGTTTCGGGCGGAAGCCCTAGACACGGCCGAGTCGGGCATTCCGGCTATTGTTCCAGGTGACGCAGAAAACAGTGGTATGTTCCAACGAATCGTTCACCACGACTCGGAGTATCGAATGCCCCTGGAGAAAGAACCCCTTAGCAAAGAAGAAATTAAACTGATTGGGCAGTGGATTGACGAGGGGGCGAAATGGGAAGACCATTGGGCGTATATTCCCCCTGAGAAAGACATCAGACCACCGAAAGTAGAAAACAGTAGCATTCGTAATAATATCGACCGCTTCGTTTACACTAAGTTACTAGCAAATGATCTAACTCCAGCTTCGGAAGCAGAAAAGGAAGTGTTGCTACGCCGATTGTACTTAGACCTGATTGGTCTGCCTCCTACTCCCGAAGAGGCGGAAGGCTTTCTCAATGATTCCCGCGAAGATGCTTACGAAAAATTAGTAGATCACTTACTAGCTTCTCCTCACTTTGGCGAACGCTGGGCGGCTATGTGGCTCGATTTGGCTCGCTACGCCGATACCAAAGGCTACGAAAAAGACCTCAACCGATCCATCTGGAAATATCGCGACTGGGTGATTAACGCCTTCAATCAGGATGTGCCCTTCGATCAATTTACAGTAGAGCAACTGGCGGGCGACCTGTTGTCTGACCCAACCCAAGACCAGTTGATTGCTACTGCCTTTCACCGAAATACGATGGCAAACGACGAAGGAGGTACTGATAACGAAGAGTTTCGGGTAGCGGCAGTGGTAGAGCGAGTGGGAACTACTTTCGAAGTATGGCAAAGCACGACGATGGCCTGCGTACAATGCCATAGCCACCCCTATGATCCTATCCGCCACGAAGAATTTTATCGCTTCATGGCCTTCTTCAACAACACCGAAGACCGCGATATCTACAACGAGCAGCCTAACCTGTTTACCTACGAAGAAAATGCTGAAGAAGTACGAACTATCCTTACGTGGGTTGAAGAACATCTTCAGTCTGAAGATGCTTACCTGTCGTCTAAAAATCGATTCTTACACCAGCAGAAAGAAGAATTACTTTACAAACTAGGTTATCGCAAGGTAGAGGCTGAACAGTACCAGGCATCTAGCAAACTGATTGAACTATTAGCGCCTGAGCAGGATGTAGTGTGGCAAGTACAGGACAGTTCTTGGATTATGTTTGAAGATGTAGATTTAAGTGAAGTAGAAAAAATCTCTTTTCGCTGTGCAACCACGATCTCGGGAGGTTTTATTGAAGTGAGGTTAGATTCGCTAAACGGAAAGAAGATTGGGCAGACCGAGGTAACTACCACCGGGCAATGGAACCGCTGGGCTATGACCAAACCGGAGGCTACTGGATGGAAAGAATTCACTACAGCCATCACTCCGGTGAGCAGCAAACATGATGTTTACTATCTCTTTAGAAAGAATCGCGATCTACAACAGCATCTGTTTCACCTGGACTGGATTTACTACCACGAAAAAAATCCACCCAAGCAGAAATATGGTAAAAAGTTTAATCAACAACTAGCACGGCTGGCCTCAGTACAGCCCATGGCTACTCCCATTATGCAGGATTTGCCACCCGAAAAAAGCCGGAACACCCACGTGTTTGAACGAGGCAACTGGGTGACACTAGGACAGCAAGTGAATGCCGATGTGCCAGAAGCTCTAGGTAACATACCCGATGGCTTACCAAATAATCGGTTAGGGATGGCTCGCTGGCTGGTTCACGAGAACAATCCACTCACCGCTCGGGTAGCGGTGAACCGCTTTTGGAAAGAGCTCTTCGGAACGGGAATTATTGAGACGATGGAGGAGTTTGGCTCACAGGGTAATCCTCCATCTCACGCTGAACTGCTCGACTGGTTAGCAGTACAGTTTCAAGATGAACATCAGTGGAGCATTAAGAGCCTAATTAAACAAATTGTGATGTCCGCTACCTATCGGCAGAGTTCACAAGCTACTCCCGAAAAGGTTGAGAAAGACCCGCGTAATCGCTTGCTTTCCCGTGGGCCTAGAGTAAGGCTATCTGCCGAACAGGTTCGTGATCAGGTGCTAGCGGTGAGTGGTCTGCTTAATCGGAATATGTACGGCCCCAGTGTAAAACCACCCCGCCCCGATGCTACCTCCAGCATTTGGAGCAACTGGATTGCCGATACTACCTCCGAGCAGTACCGCCGTTCGCTGTATATTTTTACCAAACGAATTAGTCCGCACCCGATGCTTACCACTTTTGATGGAACTGGGCGTAACGTTTGTGTTTCCCGCCGAATACGAACCAATACGCCGCTGCAAGCTTTAACGCTGCTCAACGATTCTACTTTCTACCTAGCAGCTTACGAACTTGCCCAAGCGATGAATCGTGTTAGCCCTGCGGATGTACAGCAAAGTTTAGCTGAGGGCTACCGGCAAATAATGTTGCGTTCTCCTGATAATGAGAAGCTTGAGGTTTTATTAGCTTTGTATCAAAATGCGTACTCGCACTACCAAAAGAGTAACCCAATTCAGCAAGCAGCGAGCACTGAAAATGACCCGATTCGGCTAAAAGCCTTAACCCTAGTAGCCAATGCCATGTTGAATCTGGATGAATTTGTCACAAAGAACTAAGCGGCATGAAGACTATTATCACCGAAGCCCAGCATCGCATTGCTAAATACAACACCCGACGGCACTTTCTGCAAAAGTGCATGTCAGGACTGGGAGCAGTCGCCCTGAATTCACTAGCGGGTTGTGGTGGTTCTTCTGGTAGCAAAGCCAACATTGCAAAAACTGACATTTCTTCCGGTATCCTAAAGCCACACTTTCCAGGCAAAGCCAAGAATATTATCTTCCTGCATATGGCGGGTGCTCCTTCCCAACTGGAGCTATTTGATTATAAACCCGTACTCAACCAGTTAGACGGTAAAGATTGTCCCCAATCATTGCTAGAAGGAAAAAAGTTTGCCTTTATTAAAGGTGTGCCTCAAATGTTGGGAACGCAAGCGAAGTTTAAGCAGCACGGGCAGTCCGGAGCTTATGTGTCAGATTATTTGCCGCACTTCTCCCAAATGGTAGATGAGGTAACGTTTCTGAAGGCAGTACATACTGATGAGTTCAATCACGCTCCGGCCCAACTATTTATGCATACTGGCTCGCCCCGCCTCGGTCGGCCAAGTATGGGTTCTTGGATTACCTACGGCTTAGGGTCAGATAATCAGAATCTGCCCAGCTTTGTGGTACTAGTTTCTGGCTCGGAACCCAGTGCGGGAAAAAGTGCCTGGGGCAGTGGGTTTTTACCTACCGTTTATCAGGGAGTGCAGTGCCGCTCCAAAGGCGATCCGGTGCTTTATCTTTCCAACCCCGGCGAGGTTGATCCCTACTTACGGAAACAGTCTATTGATGCGATCAACGCGATTAATGAGCAAGAATATCAGGAAGCTCACGATCCCGAAATACTGACGCGAATCTCGCAGTACGAACTAGCCTACCGTATGCAAACCTCAGTACCCGAGGTAATGAACATCAATGACGAACCCGAGTGGGTACATCAGATGTACGGAACCGAACCGGGCAAAGCCTCCTTTGCGAATAACTGCCTGCTCGCCCGCCGATTGGTAGAAAACGGAGTACGCTTTGTACAACTATTCGACCGCCGCTGGGATACCCACGGGGCTGGCCCGAACAATGGGGTAGACGGCGCCCTAAAGAATGCTTGTAAATCAGTTGACCAGCCCATGAGTGCGTTGCTGCTAGATTTAGAACAACGAGGACTACTGGACGAAACGCTGGTGGTTTGGGGCGGCGAGTTCGGACGCACGCCTATGATGGAAGCCCGTTCGGGTGCCGACTTTAAAGGCCGTGACCACCACGGTGATGCCTTTACTATGTGGATGGCCGGAGGAGGCATTAAAAAAGGCTTTACCCACGGCGAAACCGACGAGATTGGCTTTTCTGGCATCAGCGGGAGAGTATATATCCACGATTTACAAGCCACCATTCTGCACCAGCTGGGTCTTGACCACGAAAGACTGACCTACCAATTTCAGGGGCGCGATTTCCGCCTGACAGACGTCCACGGTAAGGTAGTGAAGGAGGTTATCGCTTAGCTCCCTCGTGCTATATAAATTGTACCGAAGATAAACGTAATGCCATCGTGCCACAATGGGGTTGGCTTAAGCCAAGCATGTTAATTATTCTCGTCCGCAGTTGATTATAAAGTGTCTAAAGGACTTTTGATTCTTGATTTTGCAATATCAGTAACATGCGTGTAAATCTCAGTAGTTCTGATAGAATTGTGCCCTAGTAGTTCTTGTACATAGCGAATGTCGGTTCCACCTTCTATCAAGTGAGTGGCAAAACTATGCCTCAGAATGTGGGGAGTAACTGGACAAGTAATTTTGGCTTTTTGAGCGGCTTGTTTTACTATATTTTGCACACTTTTAGCCGAATATTGAGCCTTACGCTGCCCCTCAAACAGATATACTTTCGGACGATACTGCTTAAAATACTCCCGTAATGTTTCAAGTAATTTTGCGGAAAGCATGACACTTCTATCTTTTTTGCCTTTGGCATTTCTGATGTGTATAAGAAGGTTGTCGGAATCTATGTCTTTTATTTGAAGAGCTAGCAACTCCGAAAGCCGTAGCCCAGCGCCGTACAGTAGTTGTAGAATGCACTGATGCTTAAGGTTGCTGGTAGCTTCAAACATACGTTTTGCTTCGCTTTTACTGATGAACTTGGGTAATGTATTTCGTTTCCGTTTCGGATATAAATGGGCTAGTACTAGTGACCCTTTACTGAATTTCGGACCGCGGAAAAGTAGAAAATCGGCCATTATTTTTATGCGTAATGCACCTCATCAGGTGTTTTGTAATCAATAGAACTATGGGGTCTAAACTGATTATATTCTTGTCGCCAGGCTTCGATCTTTTCCTGGGCATCTTCCAATGACAAAAACCAATTGACGTTTAGACATTCATCACGAAAGCTGCCATTGAATGACCGCGGCGGCGGACCGCTCAATATACGGATTATCGGTCGGTTTTCCTGGTCTTGAGAAATCTAGCATGACTTTATTATCGTAGGCCCATTTATCCAAGGCTTTTGAGATGAATCCGACATGGAATGTTCACTTCCGTTATCTACCTGAATACGATTGGGCCTAGCTTTATTAAGGCAAGTGACATGTTTGATAAAAGAAACAACATCTTCCCCCTTTATGGATTTGTCCGGATAAATACCCAGACATTTTCTACTAAAATTATCTACCGGGCCACGGCGGCTACAGTTAAAGCCCGAAACCTGCTTCCATCAAATAGCTGATCAGCTACGAAATCCGCGCGGCGGCCGCCATGCTCCAGCACTGATTAATACTGGAAAGCTCAATCCGATCCAAACGATGGGAACAGCTTCTATTTCTTCTAGGTCTTTTACTGCGCAAATTCAATCCTTCCAGCTTATAGAGCCTGTAAACCCGGTTGCGCGAATCCCTCCAGCCTTCTCGGCGAAGTAGAACATGAATCCTATCTAAACCATATCGCACTCTCGTCATAGCTATCTCTCGCATGCGCCTACGGATGGCCTGCTCATCTCTGGCTTGCGATTGATAATACCACATGGATCGGTGTAGTAATACCAATTTACACGCACGTCGTATCGGAATCCTGTAATCATTCATCATTTGCTCAGCTAATTCCTTTGACTTAGCAGGCTTGGGCAGCCCCGCTTCAGAGCTTTTTTTTGATCACATCTTGGAGCATTTGCTTGTCAAGGCTTAAGTCAGCAACTAACTTCTTTAGTTGGGCATTTTCTTCTTTCAGTTGCCTGAGCTCGCGTAGTTCGCTCGTACCAAGTCCCCCATACTTTTTCTTCCAGTTGTAAAAGGTCGCCTCGCTGATCCCTAACTTCCGACATACTTCATCTACTTTCGTCCCGGTCTCGGCTTGCTTCAAAGCAAATACAATTTGTGACTCTGCCGTCATGGAATGATGAACTTGGACTGGCCGGCAACCCGGTTTTTCATCGTTTTGCTATTTAGTTAATACTACGATTTAAAAGCCAATTTTCTCTAATTTACACTGTCCGATTTTTTGGTAAGAGGTCAGTAAGGCTACAATATCTTGTCCAGATACTTCGTATCTTCCCAAAATCCGAGCTCTAGCCACGCTCCCGTTGTACTTCATAAGGAATAATGAAAATTGAAATAAAAAAATATGATCATTCAAGAGATTATGATAATCTTTTGAAAATAATAAAATCCGAAGGTGAAGAATGGAAGGATTATCTTAACTCAAAATATCAAGAAGCCTTAAAACAGTCAATTACCTATGTCGCTTATGCTGACAATGAATTATGTGGATACTCAAGGTCAATCGATGATTTTGGATTATATGTATGGGTAGCTGACTTGTTGGTTGATAATAGGTATAGAGGCCATTCAATTGGAAAAAAATTAGTGGAATGTCTTTTAACTGACTACCCAAATCAGGATGTTTTCGTGATGTCAGATGTTGATGAGTATTACAAAAAGCTTGGATATAGAAAAGAAGGCTCAATATTTAAAATTGAATAATAAAATACGAAAGTACAACACTGTGTAAAATGCATTTTACACTAACCATTACCAGTTTCAGAGAAGTGGCTTCCGTCTTAACAATGTGCATGGTAAGGTAGTAAAGAAAGTTTAGCAGAAGATGTTTAGATCATGATACAAAGGCGCTACCTTTCTATACTATCAGTCTTTAGGTCGTACTCAATAGAGAAAATACAATTGCTCGCCGGGCACATGGCGAAGGTATCTTCTAGCTTCATGTTGCAGGAGCCACCTTCCTCGGGGCAGTCAATCATTCCAATAAAGTGCAGGGTTTCGGTTCGTTTTTCTTCTCCACATGTAATGTCGGCTACGGCTTGTAAGCGAAGACAAACATCGTTAAGTATCTCACCACTCCACTGAGTAAGCTTGTTGCGTTTGAATAACCCATTCTTATCTTTCCGAAACTCTTCCACGGTAAGAGCCTTATTTTTTGAATTGACGCCTATGACTAGTTTCACATCCAAAGGTTCTTCCGAAGCAGTACAGCTACCTACCTGAAAAAACTGGACTGTGCCCACAAACTCAACCTCTTGCTTTTTCTGAGCGTGGGTAAATGAGCAACATGTTATTAAAAATGAAAGAGATAGCATCATTCGTCGCAATATATTCTCGTAGCATTTTAGAGATTGGTTTACATGGTTCATTATTATATCTTCTGCAATTTTTAAAATAAGTAGCCTTTAGTAGGCAAACGATTTTGTAGATGATTACCAGTACGAAAAGTAAGCCGATGTAAACAGTGAGTTGAGACTGGTTTGCCAGAGTGACTATTCCATATTTTCAGGCAACTGCCATATCATTTCATGGTTGGTGATCTCCGAAAATTCTACTCCTAGCTCAATAAATTCTTTCGCCATCTCGAGCATCTCTTTCATTTCTGCCATTTGCATAGCATCCTCTCTAGTTTCCCACAGACTTACATTGGTAATAGATTTTTTCTCCTTATCTATAGCCACAAAATAGTGAATGTTACCATTCAGCTTTTTCACCGCTGGCATTATTTTCTCTTTGAAAACAGTCTCAAGCTTTTCTTCTACAGCTGCCTCTTGCTCTGGTGGGTAATAACCAATCGATACTCGTACAATAGCATTGTCTGGTATTTTATTCATTGTAGTTTCTTTACAGTTAGAAAACAGAGACAGTACTGCTAGGCAAAGTAACGTTGGTTTAAACAGATTTTTCATAGGTAGCAAATTTGGTTGAGAATATATCCTACACTGCTGATAGTAGCAAAATATCCCAACCAAAATAGCCTATTTATCCTTCAACTAAAGTATCAGTGGCTAAGTATTGATTGCCCTTATTGTAGTACCAAGCTCGTACTTTAGGCATTTTTATGCCATTCACCGTTTCTTCTTCGGAGAGTAAAATATATTCGCCACTGTCAGGAATCATCTGACCATCGTCATCAGCTTTGTAGAATTGGTAGACCTCCATCGCATAGGTTTCCGGGTTGAAATAGAAGTACCAGATATCGCTACCCACGACAGCATCGTAAGTGGCTTTCAATACTAGATACTGCTTTCCCTGAAACTCTTTTTTCTCTACCGGATAGTTAATATTGGTTCCGGGGTCTCGCAACTTCATGGGTAGGCCGTACAGATAGGTATAATAGTTTTTGTACATATTCCCTCGCTCGCAACTCATATCCACGGAACCGCTAGAGGCAGCATCAATGGGTTGCTCTTGGTAAAACATCTGACAATCACCCTTGTCAATAATATACTGGGTAGTAACCGTATCGCGTTGCGCTTTTAGGCTAAAGTATTCTTGCGGCAGATTAATAGTAATCAGACTTTCTCGTTGAGGATTATCGGGTCGGGTCATAATCACCGTAAACGTCTCATTGAACGTACCCCACTGGCTATTCGGATCATGGTAAGCGATGGCTTTTTCTAGAAGCTCGGTGCCAGTTAAGCTCTGAGCAATAGTGAAGGAAGTGATTGTAAAGGTTAGTAAAAACGTAAATATAGGTTTCATGGCGTAGGTATTTAAGGCGAAAATACCGCAGCTTAGGATAAGATTACCTATGAAGCCTTAATTTTTATAGTAAGCTTTCACCACAATACCTAAAGTTTCTTGCCATTGCGGATTACCCTTCATAGCAATACGGACAATTTGCCGGAACTCTACCATCCAATCGTCTAGTGCCTTCATGGCCTGCGCTGTAATTGGGTTTCCCGACTCTTTCTAAGCGCGTCTAATTGCGATTGAGCCGATTTATCATCTGCCACTATGAGTCTTTTTTTAGCTCAAAGCCATTTTCTTTTAACTGCGCCTCAGTAAGTTCAATGATATTCACATCCAAACTGACCATTTCAAGGGGGGCATCTAGTGAATCGGTTTCTAAAGTGGCAATTTTATCTAGTGTTTCTAGACCTTTAAACACTTGACCAAATACTGTATAATTTCCATCTAAGCGAGGGATTCCTTCCTTGTCGTGAACGATATAGAATTGACAGCCAGCGGATAATTTTTCTGGGTTATTATCTCTTCCCGCTCCGACTGCCCCGTAAACATGTTTTAGATCTTCTTTGAATTCTGGACTTAGCAAATACGGAGAATCGCCAAACCCTTCGGGTGTGTCGGGGCAACCTCCCTGAATGACAAAACCCTCTATTACCCGGTTAAAACTCAAACTATCCCAATAGCTGGCACCCGCTAACTCTACGAAACTTGACTTATGGGTTGGCGTTTCGTCATATAACCAAATTAACATTTCTCCGTGGGGCGTAATGATCTGCCCAACTTTATAGGTAGATACTTCCTTTGGTGAAGTGGTACACGAAGCAATTATTATGATTATCGAGGCTATTAAAGGTTTGGTCATCATTTTGCTCATTGAAGATCATGTATGGTAATGAATTGGCTATGTGATCATACCTCCCTATCGGTCGGTAAGGCACATAGCCAATGTTAGCAATAGGGTTTGAGCTTTAAAATTAATCTGCCATTTATTTGTCCAAAGGAATATATCTTTCTTTTATTATGTTAAAATGATGTATTTGATGCGCCGCTACTGTCAATCCAATAGTGTATAAAGGCATTTCATATTCAAAAAACACACAATTTGTTTCAAGAATTTTTTTGTTAAAAGATTCAAACATCATTATTGTTGATTGGCGTACAATTCGAAGTTCATTGACCAATTGTTCAATTGACAGTTCATCTGCGTTTGAATTTTGGCCCATTATTTCCTGGTCATGTGCATCCGGGATGCTTCCTTCACCACGAGCAAAAATGATAGCTCTAAAACACCAAATTCTTTCCCAATCAATGAGATGCTGTAATATTTTATGAATTGTCCATTTATCTTTTTTATAAGTTTTCAAACCAATTCTGTTTAATTGAGCGATATCAATTTCATTGATTTTTTTCAAACTTAGTTCGAGAGCATCTGTGAGTTCAATACCCTCATTTAACTTATATACATATTCTAAAAACTCCGGATTCTTTTTGACTTCTTGATTTTTCATAAACAATTATATGTTGTGCTTAATTGATGTACGATTCGTATGTGATAGCAGGTCAAACCCTGCTAATTCAAAGCTGGTCATCCTTAGTGCTAAAGCATATGGATAACTAAACTGAAAAGCCTCAACGGCCATTATCAGTGCTAATAAAACAACACACGAAAAGTTGATAAAAGGAAAATGGGTTCGGAAGAATATCCGAACAAAGAGTTATTAGCCTTAGGATTTAATGGCTAATAATTAAGCTACTATAAGTTTCAGAATCACTCTCACAATATGAATTATTTATGTGTAGTAAATATATACAATTTTGTGCAGTAAAACGATGAATGAAACCAAATTCGTTACTGATCACAGAATCTTTATTGTGAAATAGTGTATTTTCTTAATTGATGCCAAGAACCTTATTGATTGAATTATGATCTTCAATTGTTGCAGACGTTTTGTATAAAATGCGTTTTCAATGCTTTTTTACACTTTGTTGTGGTTAGTATTTTTAGTTCAGCTCATTAAATTTTGGTCTTTTTCTCTTTCCAGCCGCAACGGCATTTATTAGTGAGTAAGCATTTTTATTTATTTCATCACTAGGTTTCATTTCCATAGCCCTTTCAATATAAGTTTTGGCTTCATCATCATTTCCTAAAACCATCAAGTTCACAGCGTGATTGCAATAAAGTCCAGCGTCATTCGGTTCACGATTGATTGCTTCTTGAGAGTATTCCGCTGCTAATTTTACATTTCCCAAATCCATTGCAGAAATAGAAGCTTCACGCGGTAAGTCAGGATTTATTTTTTCTATTTTAACTGCTATTTCAAAATGCTCTAAAGCTTTTTTATTCTCAGACATTGCTTGATAAACCTTGGCAATTAACCAATTCGTTTGCCAATGATTGGGTATTATAGCCAAACATTCAGAATAATGTTTGATTGCTTTCTTAGCTTTTCTTTTATTCCAAAATCCTAAGCTAGGATTTCCTTGCCCTTTAATTATCGTCAAACCATCTGCTAATTCATTTCCTTTTTCAAAATTTGAATTGAAAATCGGGATTTTATCTTCTGGTAATTCGTATTCCATTCGGTTATTGAACATTAAATACAACAACTGTATAAACGCACCGGTGCGTTTATTTGTCATATATCTTGAGGGCTGAATTTAGTTCGTATGAATGGATTTTGAAAATAGGCTGTATCTCAATCAGTCGTTCACAGATCATTTTTATAACGCTTAGTACTGAGTAGTTTTTGCTACCCTGCTAACAGTTCAAAATGACGCTAGACAGTTGAAAAGCAAAATGCTCCTGTAGAATTAAACGTATAATATACGGTTACAAACAACTAACCCGTCACCCATACTCACAGAAAAAGATACATTAGCCATTTGGCTAAAAATTGCATCTCCTCCTTTTTTCTGTTTTCGTTCATTTACAAAAGAATAACCTACCCAATTAGTGCGTCAAGAAAATGCTACATATACGCCCTCTCAAGCGGGTCTCAAGAACTAGTGGTACACCGATACTACATTCCGCCGGCAAAAATTTATGAAATAAGCGGATACTACGTCCGCATACCGTATTAAGACCTATGAGCCCTTTGATTTATTGGTGTTTCGGTGGTCTGAAAATAGATTTGTAGCCATTAGTTCACCGAAACATTTAACTAGAAAATGAAAAAGAGTTTTTTACATATGGTTCTCGGATTAGCCATCTCTCTCATATCAAGTCATCAAATCTATAGTCAATCTACCACCAAAACCGTGGCTTTAAAGAAGGGTGAGGTTTTGGATATTTTGCTGTTAAGCCAAAACCCTGATACTGAAGCAGATTTAAAATCTTACTTTCAAACGGCTTTTCCGGTAGCAAAGCTAATGTCTTATCAACCCTTGCCAGGATTTAAAATACTGGAACATACGCAAGGAAATCATCAACCATCAAGTTTGATTTTAGGAAAATGGTCGGATATAAAAACCCGAGAAGCCTTTTTAACCCAAATCCTTAAAGAAGTGCCCGACTTTCATGAACGAAGACGAAAGGTTTGGTCGTATTTTGGTTTGGGTTATTTTGAAACCCAAGAAGACCTGTCTTTTAAGATTGACCGTGACAAATACCACGTTGCTACTGCCTACTGGTTGAAGAAAGAAGATGACTCTGCTAAGTTTTATGAGAAGTGGATCAAGAGCATTGATACGATGGGTGGCGAAATTCTAGTCTCTCTAGAAGATGGCACTTCCCCTTTTGGTTATAAGTATGACCCTGACTATTTAGTGATTACCTCCTGGGAAGATGAGGGAGCCTTTGAAGCCTTTCGGGAAGAGGTCTCACAAATGAAGACCGATAATATTCAGCATGTCAATGAGTTTATTTTAGAGTAACCTGTTTACGTTTTTGATGACCAGCATCTTACATCAATTTACCCTCTTTGCTTTCTTTCAAAGTTTATTCCTGATTATCATCATTATGATTTCGGTCACTAAACGTCAGCAAATCAATATCTACCTTTTGATTTTAGTAGCTGTGCTGATGGTTGGTTTGATCGGAAATATTGGGCAATTCTCCTTAGGCTGGCAAAGACAAATGAAGGGGTTTTCAGAATTTGCTATTCTGTTCTTTGGCCCTACGGTATATCTGTTTATCCAGTCAACTCTTTCGGAAAAGCGTTTTTCAAGGTCTGATTTGTTTCATTATATCCTGGGAGTAATTTATAGTTTGATCATCACATTTTACTATATCACTGCCTCAAATGAAACTATCCGAGAACGGGTCGAGAGTGGTGAGTTGTTTCGGGTCGTTCGTATTTTAGTTGGGATAGGGCTTACCGTAAACATCACTTATTTTGTTCTAGGGGTCTTAAAATTTAGGGAGTTAAAAGAGTCCCTGCAAGAGGAAGTAAGCTATATTTTGAACATTAGCTTTGCAAAAAATTTCCTGATTGCTATTGGAACGTGTTTGCTACTGTGGCTAACAGTATATCTGATCAGTTTTGGTAATAACTATGAGCTTGAGATTAATACTCGCGGATTTATCTGGATAGCGGTTGTCTTAATTGTTCTGTTCATCGCTTATTACCAGATGGTTTCTCCCGCTGTTTTTCAATTTGAACTGATATCAAAAGAAACCAAGTACGCCCAATCTAAATTTTCTCAGGTAGACTTAGATCGATTGAAATTGGAATTGACTGCAATCATGGAGGAAAAGAAACCTTACCTAAATTCCAAATTACTCAAATCTGAATTGGCCGCCATGATGAGCATCAACGCCCCTGAACTATCCCGACTACTGAATAAACGTATAGGAATGAGCTTTTTTGAATACGTCAATTATCACCGTATTCATGAGTTTATCCGATTAGCAAAATCACCTTTAATCGAACAGAAAACCTTACTAGGATTAGCCCAAGAAGCAGGGTTCCAATCCAAGTCCACCTTTAACAAATCCTTCAAACAGATTATGGGTTGCCCCCCTTCCGAATATCTCAAAAGGCCGATTTGACAATAGAGTCTTTCTTGATCAACTTATAAAGAATGAACCATGATAAAATTTATTTTCATTGCTCTGGCGTTTTGCGTCAGCCTAACAACTAGTGCCCAAATCAAACTACCCGCTGTAAGTCCGGCGATAGAAATAACGCAACAAATTGGGTTGACCACTGCTACCTTATCCTATTCCAGACCAAGTTTACGTGGGCGTAAATTATTCGGCGAAGAAGGTATTCTCGTCCTAGGAAAAAAATGGCGGACTGGGGCTAATGCTACCACCAAAGTAGCGTTTTCAAACGATATTGAAATTAATAGCCAAAAATTACCAAAAGGAGTCTACGCTTTGCTAACTACCCCTCAGGAAAAAGCCTGGACTTTTCATTTTTACCCTTACGAAAAAATACCTTACACCGAATTCTTAGATAAGGAAGCTATACTTGAATTTACAGTTGCATCTCAAAAAACTTCCTGCGCTACCGAGACACTTTCACTGCATTTTGATGCGCTAACTATCAACTCTGCCAATCTGGTGCTACAATGGGGAAACTACCGAGTAGAGGTCCCCATCAAGATCAATGAACACGAGAAAATCTTGGCTAATATCGAGCAGGAATTAAGCGGCCCTTCAAGTTTTGACTACTTTCAGGCAGCACTTTATTTACACGAAACACAAACAGACTTACTACTTGCCTTAAACTACATTCAAAAAGTTACTCAAGATGATGCTGCCTTATTTTTCCAGGTATATCGAGAGGCACTAATTTTAAAAGATTTAAATAGAAAAAAGGAAGCAGTTGAAGCGGCCAAACGCTCTATGGAATTGTCAGAAAAAGCGGGGAATGATGACTTGGTGAGATTGAGTAAGCAAATTATTGAAAGCTTGTCTGAGTAATTCCGCTCCGTTAAAACTCAAAATTTGGAATCGGCGACGAGACATCCACTAATGCGCCATTCGGGTCTTTTAGCAGCAACCTTCTTTGCCCGTAAAATGTATCGGTCGGTTCACTTAAAACCTCAAAGCCTTCAGTTTTAGCTATTTTAAACACTTCATCCGTATTATCGACCACGAACATGGTGTAAAACCCGTTCGTTACCAACTGTATCAACCCAAAGCTAATTCCCGAGAATCTTCCCGCCCGAAGCCCTGCACTTGCAGATGATCAGCATAAACGTGTACAGCAGCGAAAGTATTTTGGTCAGGGGTGTCTACCATACCTTTGAAATTGAGATAGTGAATATCTTTCTTATGTCCGTAGTTTCCGGCGTGGTTGTGCCCGTTGAAGTAGGCTACTACGTTTCCCGATTGCTCCAGAGCCATAATTACCTGCTCAGCATTCCATAAATTATGTGGATTCTCGGGGTAGAGAGGGTAATGGCTCATCACAATTACTTTTTGATTGGTTCGACGGGCTTTTTTGAGCCGTTGCTCTAACCAACGTAGCTGCTGGTTGCTCACTCCCGCATTCCAGGGCTTAGCCCAAGATTTACCTTCTTTTTCTAGTTCTTCCATCAGCTTCTCCGCCTGCTGAGAGGCTTTGCTGCCCGGCGGATGGGTGTAAGTGCTCACTTCTGTACCATTAAGCACGATAAAGCGCCAGTTTTCATGTACAAAATCATAGTAGCCTGCCGGGGGTAGCCCAATCCGCGCTGGAACCTCAGCTAATTGGTCTGGCTCTACCGAATAATCGTGATTACCCAATGTACGGTAAACCTGGGCTTTTGCCTGCTGATATTCTTGCAGAATAGTATCAAAACTGTTGTAATCACGATCAATCAAGTCCCCTACGTCTAAGATAAATGCTAAGTTCTGCTGATTCAGTGTCTCCAGGCACTCCTGAAGCTTATCAGTTGATTTTCGGTAAAAACGCACCTCGGTAGGAGTACAATCACAGTACTGCACATCCGCAATGACTCCGAAGGAAAATAAAGGTTCTGCTGCCAACTTATTGATGATTGATGACTAATGATTGATGAAGGTAGCGAATAATGATGAATGAATAGTGAATGATGAAACCAATGGTTAGTAATTAATGAGTTCAGGGAGTGATGGTTGTTCACGGATGTTCGCGTTTACAACACGAAAAAGTGAGTGGTGAATGGGCATAGCACCTCATAATTATTAGCAGCGCGTTTTGATTAATCATTCGTCATTATTCATCAATCATTATCAAAGTATCGTTCTAGTATCTTTTCCACATTCAGAATACTTTTTTTCGCCCAATCAATTCGTAATTCGGCTTTTTCGGCTTCGCTTAACTGCCAATCAATACCTTCCGACTGATGCAGGCGAACAGTAAGTTCGTATAAGAGTAAGGCGGCGGCTACTGACACATTATAGCTTTCGGTAAAGCCGTAGGTGGGCACCGCAATATACTGGTCAGCTCGTTGTAGCACTTCCTCTGATAAACCATATTTCTCGTGCCCGAAAAAGAAAGCGGTTCGCTTTTGAATATCAAAGGTTTGAGGCGTTTGCTGATTATATTCTGGCGATGCGGCGGCAATTTGATACCCCAACTTATTTAATTGATCTAGGCAGGCCGTTACACTATTGGTTAGCGGTGGTTCAGAGTAATAATGAACATTCACCCATTTTTCCGCGCCCCGAGCCATGCCTTTCGCGAGTATAAACTCATTGCCTCGCTCTACGATATGAATATCCTGAATACCCAGACAGTCACAAGTACGAATGATGGCACTAGCATTGTGTTGTTGATAAATATCTTCCACTGCTACTGTAAAATGCCTCGTTCGCCACTGCAAAACATCCTCAAACCGTTGCATCCGCGATTCAGACAGGAATTCAGATAAATATTGATATAGTCTTTCTGAATCATTCATAAGTGATTCTGAGCTTTCTGCCGAATTGCTTCCAATTTCTCTCTCATTGCTTCTAGCATTGATCGTACCGCTGGGTCATTCACCAAATTATGATGTTCTTGGGGGTCATCGGCATGGTTGTATAGCTCTTCATTATCTTGGTTGGCTTGGTCTCCCCAACGGGTGTAACGCCACGTTCCTGACTTCAATGAAGCCGCCGTTCCCCCGTAAGATACAGTATATGCGTCGTATTTTTCCCCCGATTGATACGAACTATTTTCTAACCACGGCACTAGGCTTTTTCCTTGTAAAATGTCCGGCTGCTGCTCGGCGTAGCCTGATAAACCCAGCAGTGTGGGATATAAATCAATTAGTTCTACAGTCGTTTCGCAGGTGGTGCCGTAACTGGCCTGAAACCGCTTGCCCGGTGCTGAAATAATCATCGGAACCCGAACACTACCTTCCCAAAGACTCACCTTTGACCAGCAATCGTGTTCCCCTAAATTATACCCATGATCAGACACAAATACTACAATCGTATTCTCTCGTAAACCTAAGTTATCCAATGTGCTTAATAGTCGACCTACCTGCTCATCCATAAATTGCACACTAGCCATGTAAGCGGCAATGGTTTCCTTCTGCTGCTGCTCATTCATGCCCCAGACTTTATTATTCTGCCGAGTAAGTGCTCGAGGAGGAACATCATTCAACCCAACTATTTCGGGTAACGTAACTTCTTGGGTGGGATAAGGCACAAAGTTCCGCTCGGGAGCAATAAGAGGTACGTGAGGCCGCACTAAGCCTACTGCTAAAAAGAAGGGCGCATCCGGCTTCAATTTTACTTTATTTTTGGCACCTTCTGCTACCGAAGCTGCTCGACTCTCCAGAATAGCGATGGCCTGACTAGCTGCCAGATAATCGGTTTGGGTAAAGTCTAACGAGTCAGGTAGTACCATTTTAGAGAAGTTACCACCGTAATGTAGGTTCTTGGGAGATAGCAATTCCAGCTTACCTTGACTCAAGGTTTCTGGCCCCATCACATTGTAGGCATAATCCCAGGAGTCAGGCTCATCGCCCCCAGCAGCACCCTGCTCAATGCCACCGGGCACTCCCATATGAAATATTTTTGAAACCCGAGACGTAAAGTAGCCCTGCTCTCTAAAAAAGCCCGCAATGGTTGGATGATCAGATAATTGAGGGTTATCTACCCGATAGCTACCTAGTTGGTCGTTGTTATTCAGCGTCCCGTTGGTTTCGGGATACAGGCCACTCATCATTGAGGCTCGTGATGGGCCACAGAGCGGAAATTGGCAGTACGCTTCACTAAATTTCACTCCCCTTTTCGCCAATTGATTCAAATTAGGAGTGTGATTTTCAATATTGGTATACGGACCGATCTGAGTGTTTAAATCATCGGAAATAATAAACAGAAAATTCGGTTGCTGGGCGTATCCCGAAATAGCAGAAAAAAGCAGTAGTAAGAAGGTTCGTAAAGAAGCAGATTTTTTCATTATATTTTTATCAATAATTTCTTTTATATCTTCTTACTCAATATTTTATTCTGTAATTTTATTTCAAATAAGAATAAAATATTATTAATGATTGATCGACGTTCATTTCTCCGAAAATCGGCAATAGCTGGAACTACTCTAGGAATAGCTTCTTGTACTCCCTCAGCACTTCGGATAGCTGAAAAGCAGCTTAATATACAATATTCTTCACTATACCTGCCGAAGCTACGCATCTCCCTCGATCGAGTAGTGAAAGAAACGGTAGGCTTACGTCCGTATCGAACCATCGGACCCCGCATTGAGAAAGAAGAACTGGGAAGTAAAACTCTGGTGCACAACTACGGGCACGGCGGTAGTGGCTGGTCACTTTCTTGGGGGTCGGCTGAATTAGCGGCTAACTTAGTAGATGAATCCTGGAGTCCGAAAGCTCCATTGGCTTCAACGGCTGCTAATACCTTAGTTCTACCAACAAGTACTGCTCAAAAAGTAGCAGTGATTGGCTGCGGAGTTATTGGGTTAACTACCGCCCGCACTCTGCAACGGCGAGGCTACGAAGTGACGATTTATACCAAAGAAATGGCACCGGATATTACCTCTAGCAAAGCCACCGGTACCTGGTCGCCTACTCATCGCCTGATTGATTCTGATAAGAAAACTGATACATTTTTTGAGCAGTTCAAGCAAATGCATCAAACCTCCTTTCTGACATATCAGAATATGTTGGGATTAGGTGACAAAGTAGTCTGGACTGATACTTACGATGTCCGTCAGGATTTACGTGCTCACGGTGACTTTTCCCGGGACGATAAGTATACGCTTATGCGTGTATTGCCTAAGTCTCAGTTACTAAACAAAAAGGAACACCCGTTTAAGGCGCCTACCGTATATCGTAGCACTAGCATGGTTTTTAACATACCATCCTTACTTAAAATGTACACCAACGATTTTCTGCGGTTTGGCGGAACGGTAAAAATTCAGGAATTTAAACGTATGGAAGATTTTGATGCCCTACCTGAGAAGTATATTGTCAACTGTACGGGAATTGGCGCGAAAGAAATCACGGGTGATGAGTATTTGACGCCCATCTCAGGGCAACTAGCGTTTGTAATTCCTCAGCAAGAAGTGAATTACCGCATTGCTACCAAAAACGCCTACACCATTAACCGTAAAGATGGTATCGTCGTCGGTGGTACCCACAAAATGGGCAGTTGGGATACTACCCCCTCCCGCGAAGATACCGAACGCATGGTACTCGCCATTAAAGAAGTAGCTGATGCGATGTATACATGAAAAAGTGTTCAAGTGTTCAAGTGTTCAAGTGTTCAAGTGTTCAAGTGTTCAAAATTACATGAATACCGCGCCACGTAGGCACGAACACCGTGCGACGGTCGCCTGAAAACATGAACACTTATAAAACTAAAGCCTAAAACCCAATCGCCAAAAATGACCAACCTAAGACGATCTTTCCTGAAAAAACTAGCTGGAGCGGGTAGTGCCTTATCACTAAGTCCGCTAGTTACCTATTTACACGCTGAAGAGCTATCCGAGTCGTTATTAGAACTTAATCGGCTTTCGCCCGAAGCGGCTGCTTCAGATGAAGATTTGTGGCGAAGTGTGCAGCAGGCCTACACGGTTTCACCGAATATTATCAATCTGAACAATGGCGGAGTAAGTCCGCAACCTAAGATTGTGCAAGATGCCGTTGACCGCTACTATCATCTTTCAAATGAAGCTCCCTCCTACTACATGTGGCGTATTCTGGATCAAGGTCGGGAATCGCTGCGGATGAAGCTAGCTGACGTTGCCGGATGTTCATCGGAAGAGGTTGCCATAAACCGTAATGCTACCGAAGCCCTGGATACTATCATTTTCGGGTTGGATTTAAAAAAAGGCGATGAAGTAGTTCTCAGCAAGTACGACTATCCCAACATGATTAATGCTTACAAGCAGCGGGCTAAGCGGGATGGAATTAAGCTCAACTGGATCACGCTGGATGTTGGCATGGAAGATGAAGACGAAATTGTCAACCGTTATCTAAACGCGATTACGCCTAACACTAAGCTGATTCATATCACTCAATTAGTTAATTGGTCGGGACAGGTTGTGTTACCGCAAAAAATTTGCACTGAAGCTCGAAAACGAGGCATCAAGACGGTAGTTGATGGTGCTCACGCCTTTGCCCATGTTGATTCTAATGTTCCCGAGCTAGGTTGTGATTATTACGGTACCAGCTTACACAAGTGGCTTTGTGCCCCCTTCGGTACGGGCATGATTTACGTTAAAAAGGAGAATATTGCCGACCTTTGGCCGCTAATCCCTGACCATGAACCCGAACGGGACGATATCAGAAAGTTTGAAAGCCTAGGAACCCGTTCCTTTGCACCCGAGCAAGCTATCGGTCAAGCTATTGATTTTCATAATGCGATTGGTGCCGAGCGAAAACGAGCCCGTTTGCATTACCTGAAACGTTATTGGGTAGATAAAGTGAAAGACCATCCTCACATCCGAATCAACACCCCTCTATCAGCTGAATTTTCGGGTGCACTTTGCAACGTCGGTATTGAAGGTATGGATGCATCGGATATCAATAATCGGCTCTTCAAAGAATACAAGATTCACGCAACTCCAGTAAAGTGGGAAGCCCTAAATGGCGTCCGTATTACTCCCCATGTTTACACTAAGTTAAAAGATTTAGATCGGCTAGTAACTGCTTTGTTGGCCTTTGCTGACGAATCTTCTAAGCAAACAATGCGGTAAAAACAGTCTGGTTTGGCGCACTTTTGGCATAGGTTTATCCACTAATCATCCAACTATGTCATGAAAGTTGCTTATTATTCCTTATTAGCGATACTAATAGCCATTTCGGTGCAATGCTCATCTAGCAAGCGATTGCTAGAACGAGGCAATTATTATCAAGCCGTAATGGAAGCCACCGATAAACTGAGGAGAAGCCCCAAAAATAAGAAAGCCCAAGCCGCTTTACATCAGGCATACCCTCTGGCCGTAGAGCAACTACTCAATGATGTTGATCAGGCCAAGAGTACCCGAGCAGCTTTCCAATGGAGTATAGCCGCTGATAGTTATCGGTCGCTGAATACCATGTTCGATGCGATTAAAACATCTCCGGCAGCTCGAGGAGTAATTGCCCATCCGAAGGACTTTCATCAGCAGTACGGACAGGTAAGAAATAAAGCAGCCGAAGAACAGTATCAAGCGGGCGAGCAGGCTATGCGGGAAAATACCATTGAAAGTGCCCGCCAAGCCTATTTCCACTATCAGCAAGCAGGGGAATATGTGGCAAATTATAAAGATGCCAACCAAAAAATGATTGAAGCTCAAGAGGCAGGAACGCTGAAAGTACTGGTAGAAGCTCAACCTGTACCTTCTCGCTACTATCAGGTGAGTGGCGGTTTTTTCTACGACCAGGTAGATGATTTTTTGAGAAACTACCAGCAACGCAACCAATTCATTGCTTTTTATACCCCGCAAGAATTGCAGCGGCAAGGGTCGGTTCCTCCTGACCATGTACTACGGTTACGGTTTGAGGACTTTGTAGTGGGTCAATCCCGCACGCTGGTGAAGGAGAAAACCGTAACTGCCGACAGTGTAAAAGTGGGCGAAGTAGAAGTAGCTCAACAGCGTCCTAAAACTCGGACGCTATCCCGCGATGTTACTCAGGTTAGCACATCAGGCAAAACAGTAAAAAAACCGGTCTACGGAACGGTGAGTGCCAAACTTATCACCACCCGCATGGAAATTACCTCAGGAGGCATTTTGGGAGTGTTGATCACGGATACCAACCAGCGCCGGCTATTGCAAGATGACCTACAGGGCGAACACATTTGGTTTGCCGAGTGGGGACGTTTTCAGGGCGATGAACGAGCTCTTAACGAAGAAGAGCTAGCCCTTTGTAATTTACCCGAGGCCGTTCCTCCCCCACCTCAGCAGTTATTTGTAGAATTTACTAAGCCGTTGTACGATCAGCTTACTGACCGATTAAATCGCTTCTATCAGAATTACTAACCTACTTTTTGATGAATTGCTTGCGATAGGCCTTACCTTGCTGAGTTAGTACCATTAGGGAATATATTCCATTAGGTAAATCAGCTACTGAGAGCTGTACTTCATCAGCCAGTTGGTTAGCTACCTCGCGGTATAATTTTCCCTGAGCATCATATATTCTGATTGCTTGAAGCTGCGGATGCTCCACGGTTACCCAGTTAGTTGTCGGATTCGGATATATACTAAACTTCTCTTCCAGCAATAAGGAAGAAACAGCAGTTACCTGATCTACCCTCAGAGAGAATGATACAGATACTTGATTATCTGCCTCATCTTGCACTAATAGTCGTATAATCGTTTCCCCAGGGGTTTGGGCAATTATTTGCAGCGAATCCGATTTAAGATCAACCTTGGCTATTTCCGGGTTTTCTATCTCAACCTGAAATTGAAGTGTGTCTTCTTCCGGATCATCAAAGAGTGGCAAAAGACTGATTACCCACCGTTGATCTTCTACCAAAAACTGATTATCCAATTGCTGTACCAGCAACGGCGGTTGATTAGGTTCCAATACTGAGATAATTAACGTGAAGCTAGAATAATTGCCCGCTGGATCATAAGCATACACTAGGGTCTCTTTCTCTCCTAGCTCGTTGGCTTGTCCTATCAACAAATGGTCCTGAATTCTAAGATTTGCCACAGAACTTTCCAGTATATCTAAATCAATTGAAGAGAACGAAGGGCGAGAAAAACTGTAGGTAAGTGAATCCCGGTCAGGATCAATAAAGAGTGAATCAAGGTTTAGTTCAACAGGGTTATCTGACAATCGGATTTCTACAATCAATGTATCTTGAACAGGTTGTGGCGGCTGGTTTTCCGATAGCACGGTTAGTACCAAAGGAACTGCTACTTGATTGCCCGCCTGATCTTTAGCACTAATTATTCCCTGTGATGTGCCCTCTCGTTGAGGAACAATTGACAAATCACTGCCTAGCACCCGCGCCGTTGCCCGAGTTTCCCCCGTCCAGCGAAAACTAAACTGCAACGAGTCATTCTCCGGGTCAGTTATCAGGCTCTTTAAATCAACTTGAGCTTCAGCATTATTGATCGCCACCGACAGGCTAATTAACGAGTCCGACCAAACCGGAGGTAGGTTTGGTTCAACCACCACCATAGTTACCGGAAGAATTGCCAAGGAGTCCTCAGAAACCTGCAATTGAACTTGAGCTTCATACTGACCCACCTCTTGGTTCTCGGCACTCAGCTCAAACCGGAAGTTACTCGATGCCCGGGGTGATAGGTTTCCGATGGAATCTAACGGAACCAGCCATTTGGGCAATTCACCACTCAATGCCCAGCTCAACGTTTGCGTAAAACTGGTATTTTGCAGACGAACTTGTCGGGTGAGCGTACTATCCTGTACTACTTCGCTGGTTACTTTAGGCTGACTAATGAGCAAGAGCGGTGGCTCTAACCCTATTCCTCTTAAGGGTACGGTGGTTTCAGACTGCTGAGGATCGTCACTAACAATAAGTATTTCTCCAAGCTGCTCACCTAAAGATTCGGGTGAGAAGATAACGTCAAATCTGTATCTTTCCTCCGGAGCAATTGTTACTCGCTCGGTTTCTACTGTAAACAACCTATTGTCCGACGCTACAGATTCTATAGTTAATGTATCGGTCCCCCGGTTTTGTACCGTGAGTCTTCTCTTTCGAGAAAATGTACGGTACACATCCCCAAAAGCTAGTTGCTCGCTTGTAAGATATAGTTTAGGTTGCCCCGTAATAGTAAGATTTACCGGAATTTCGGTAACTGGATTATCAGGATCGTCACTAGCTACTTGTAGTATTCCTTCCAGATTACTAGCGTACCGGTCACGGGCATTCCAGGAAAAAAGCACTTCTAGAGCAGCTCCAGCTGCTACAGTACCCGAGTCAACCATTAACTGAATCCATTCTTCCGAAGCGGCCGTACTATCTAGCGATAACTGAAACATAAGAGGACTTTCTCCCAATTTATTGTCGATAATAATGGTATCTGTTCTCAATTGCCCTGATTCTACCGTAGCCGCTATTGTTTTGGGACGTAACTGAATACGGGGGGGCTCAGCAGTAGTAGCTTTCACTACATTTGACCAAGGCGAGGAATTCCCTAGCAAGTCTATTGCCCGTAGAGAAATATAGTAAGATGTAGCGTATTTCAAGCCCTCCACCACTATAAGATCGGTAGTTCCAGCGGTAGCAGGTAACTTAGGCAAAACTCGCGAAGGCTTACTGATTTCGTCCCGCTTTATCTCTTTATCTGATAAATAAATTTCATAGTAGGCAGCAGCGCCCTTCAGCCCATCCGCCCCAGTAGCTGCACCACTAAGGCTTACTGAATGAAAGGTGATTTGGGCGACCGAAAGATCAGTGATTGCTGATGGGGGCTTCTCAGTATCTAACGATAAAGCACGGTAAGCATTTACTCTTCCTGCTCCCAATTCATCTTCATGAGAGGAGTTGGCAGCATCAATATTATCCGTCTGATTTAGCAGTATCTGGCGAAGATGCTGAGCGGAAAACCCCTGACGTTGAAAGCGAGAGATAACCAGAGATGCTACTCCCGATACGTGCGGACAGGCCATAGAAGTACCAGATAAGTAACCATAGCTATTTCCGGGGAATGTACTTAATATCTCTGAACCCGGTGCTGCAATATCAACCCACTCCCCGTAATTGGAAAAGTCTGACTTCACATCATTATGATCAAGCGAAGCTACGGCCATTACTGACTCCAGTGAAGCAGGATACGCCGCTTTCGCCCGATTTGTTTTATTGTTACCAGCCGCAAATACTACCAAGCCACCCGCCATGGGTCCAATCT
>CAKZYA010000028.1 GCA_937883755.1 uncultured Flammeovirgaceae bacterium
ACAAAGAATAGCACTAGCGTATCTATATCAGTGCTGTCAAAATATAGATAGAAACGTCGACGAAACCGCTCATCATAACGGAAGCTTTGATCTCCTGTGGGGTCAACTATAAAGCCATAATTGCTGGCACCACCATCCCGTCTAGTATCAATATCTACTGTATCCCCTGCGTCGTCAATAATCTGAAAAGTGAAAGGATTGAAACGGTCAGGAAATACAACTTCACCCGTGCTCTCATCAATCAAACGAAAAGCAAACGTAGAGCCGTCTATCAGATAACTAGGGTCGCTACAACCGCAGTTAGTCATAAAACTTGAGATCATAGTAATTAGTAGTAGATCAGTAAGTCGTTTCATATCAACTGAAATTTTTAATTCCGTGCTTACTTTTCTTTGCTCTTCTTTAGGGCTGCTCGTAGTTCTTCTACTTCGGCACTTAGTTCTTTTACCGCATTAATCAGCACAAAGGTGAGGGCGGTTTGGTCAACGGTAAGGGTCTCGCTGCCGTCTTCATCTTTAAAGCTACCCACCAAATCGGGAGCCACAGCCTGTAGTTCCTGGGCTACTACACCAATGTATTCCCGATCATCAGCTATCAGTATTTCTTCTTCCACTACTTCATCTCCATCTTCTTCACCTTCGGTAGGCTCTTTTATTTTCTGCTCTTTGCGGGGCTTGTATTTATACTTTTTGGGCTTCATCTGCTTTACCAGAGCTAAACCACCATTATATTCTTGTATGTTGCTTTTTAGTTTTTCGTCAGAAGTGACGCTAACGTTACTGGCTAAAACATTACCGTTAACGTGTAACCTCTCCGAAGCAACTGTGCGCCCAATGGCTACATTACCATTCATATTCACGTGTAGCCGATAAGAGCCGTTCACCGCAACGTAGAGGCCATCATCTCCATCATCTTGTATACCAATTGCTCCTTTTTTGTTAGGGACAGCCGTTTCAAACCGCATGGCCGAGTTATCGCCATTGTGCGTAACCGTAAGTTTCTTAACCTGCGCCTCACCATTTGTATTGATATACGCCGAAGAAGCAGTGCTAGACTGCATCAGATGTAAATCTGAATTGAGTTCAACTCGGTTATTAGGCATTACCTTTACATTGATTTCGGGAGCGTTTAGTTGAGCTTGAGCCGGAATTACCCATACTGCGAACAAGAGGGCGGTGATGATTGTGCGTGTTTTCATGTGTTAAGGAGTAGTTTTAAGTGAATATAGTAAAATGTATAAGAAACATATTGAGTGATTATGCCTTACGCTTTTTTACAAAAAGCTCATCTTGACAAAAAGGCACAACCCTAGCAGTCACTGCAAAAATGCGTGAAAATTTTGTGTTTAACTATTATGCTAAACGCTTAAACAATAAATGATTTGATTTTTGTTATGAAATTCTGAAGCGTTAATATATTAACTTCAGAAAAAATAGTAAGCATAAACGGCAATTTTTTTCAACTATTTTGATATTCAATCTGGCTTAACTCTTAATCTACTGCCTGAATCGTTTATCAAATAGTTCATCCTGTATTTCCACAATTTTTAACTTCTCGTGCCACGAATGTTGAGGATTAAACAGGTAATTATATTCAGTAGGCGATTGAGCCGAGGGTACACGCATGACCCAGTCAGTTTCATCGCTAAGCCATTGGTTGGTAATTTGGCTCAACTGGGCGGGGTAGGGGTAGTGATGCCATCCTTTGGGTAGCTGGCTTTCCTGCACGTCTCGCACGGGGGCATCGTCGGGAAATTTTAGAGTAATCAGTGCCATGGTCCTAGGGGTTTTTCCTACACTATTGGCTAATACTTCCAACTTGGCAAGTGAAATACTAGAAGAGGTGTATAAAATTTGAGTACCCTTCTGATGCCAACGACCAGCAACGTATAAACCACCTGTACCCTGAAGATCGCGGATACGTTTATGATTACTGATTCGGTAGACGAGCATACTAAACAGTTATGAATAGATCCCCCACTCTAACCGCAATAAGACTTCTTGTACGTGAAATCGCCCTAGAGGGGTAGCTAACAATGCTAACGGAGTTTGTTCGCCTAGGGCAGGAATTTCGCTTTTTAACCAAGTACGTAGGTCATTCTCATTTTCAAAAATCTCTATGCCCTGACTCCAAAGTTCAGCTAGCTGCAAAACCGTCTGAGATTCTATTTCAGAAAGACGTTTGCCGGAATGATAACGCCGTTGCAAAGTGCTTTCCGACATTCCTACTAGTTCGCTCATCTCCCGGTTACCTAGCTGTAACTTCTTCTGTAACTGCTTAAGAGCAGTAATAGGCAGTCCGATTTTAGATAATGGAATTAGGTCTAGCGTAGACCGCACTCGCTGACGATCTTTAGATGGCAGTGCCAATACCTCTTTTAGATACGAAAGTGACCCGGTAGTGAGAGAGGCAGCAGGTTGACTCATATTCATTTGCTTAATAGTAAACAGTCAAATGACTGCTTACTATTAAGTAACGCAATAGGTTATGCATTAGTTGTGGTGGAAATGGGTTTTGTTGCGATTAAAAAAGCCCGGCAGAATTTCTACCGGGCTACATATTCTTCTTGAAGAAACCTCAAGTCTAATTTAAAAACTCAAAGATGCCAGCTACACCCTGACCACCCCCTACGCAGGCAGTTACCATGCCGTACTTCTGCTTACGGCGACGCATCTCATTAATCAGTTGTACAGTCAGTTTAGCTCCGGTACAACCCAGCGGATGACCAAGAGCAATCGCTCCGCCATTTACATTAAGCTTATCCATATCAATGTCTAACTCACGGCCTACCGCGAGTGCCTGAGCAGCAAAAGCTTCGTTGAGCTCAATCTGATCAATATCAGTCAGTTTTAATCCAGCACGGTCTAGTGCCTTCGGAATAGCTTTTACCGGACCAATACCCATAATGCGGGGATCGACTCCAGCTACGCAGTAGCTCATCATTCGGGCTTGGGGCTGTAAACCCAGTTGGTTTACCATTTTTTCAGACATTACTAATACAAAAGCTGCCCCGTCAGAAGTCTGAGAGGAATTACCCGCCGTAACGGTGCCTCCCTGGCGGAAGACAGGTCTCAATTTGGCTAATGCCTCTTGGTTAGTATCGGGGCGAGGACCTTCATCAGTATCTACCACAAATTCGCGTTGCTTACGTTCTCCGCTTTCGTCTACGTAGGTTTCGTGTACAGTCACCGGAACAATTTCGTCTTTAAAGCGACCTTCTTTAATAGCACCCATTGCTCGCATATGTGAGTTGTAAGCAAACTCATCCATATCTTCACGGGACACATCGTAGTCTTTAGCCACTTCTTCGGCAGTCAGCCCCATACTGGTGTAGTACTCGGGATGATCTTTGGCAATCTTGAAATTCAGGGCAGTTTTATGTCCCATCATCGGCACTAGCGACATAGATTCAGTTCCGCCAGCAATAATGCAGTCAGCCATTCCGGCGTGCACCCGAGCTGAAGCAATATTGATCGCTTCAACCCCCGAGCCACAGTAGCGGTTGATGATCATACCGGGTACCTCGCGTCCTAAAGCCATCAGCGAGATCAATCGTCCCATCTGCATACCCTGCTCAGCTTCCGGCACAGCATTGCCTACAATCAAATCGTCAACTATTTCGGGGGTAAGTCCTTCTACGGAACCAACTAGATGATTAATTACTTCCACCGCCAAATCATCGGGGCGAGTGAAACGGAAACCGCCCTTTTTGGCTTTTCCTACGGCGGTTCGATAACCACCTACAATATATGCATCCATATGCTTACGGGTTAAAAGTTTCTACTTAGTAATGACGCAATATACGAAGAAAATGTTCGTCATGCATACTACTTTTGAGTCAATGCCTTTAAGTTTCCGTGAGGTGCTCATGAAAGACTCAAACTACCTCTACTCAGTGAAAAAGGACTATTAAAAAGATTGACTCTATAAGATGTAATCCCTACTTTCAAAGTAGGGATACTTGCTATTTTAACAAAAGATAGGCATAGGACTATTTACTGATGATTAAAATAATATTGATTACTCCGTTCATTTTTGCCACTTTTTTAGTAGCAGCACAAGACTTGGTAAAGTTAGAGAGAGACTCTATACTTCTATTACACTTTGGTAAGGCTGGTGGATTACATCAATGGAAACAACTTAAGAGTTATTATATAAAAAGGAGTAGTCTTACTACTTCTCCCCTTAATCCCTCGCATGAGCGTTCGTTAGACAGTTATTCCACGGGATATACAAACATCTATTTTCAAGATCCCGATCAGTATAGAGATGAACTGTATAAAGACGGCAGAGGAGCTATTCATACATTCATTACTAATCGTGATGAGTCCAAATTATTTCGACATAATATTGAGAGAGAAACTATTCTTCCTAGTATTTACCATGAATCAATTTTGTATAGCCACCACATTCACTCCATAGGAGTTACTCCGATTCTCTTATCGGCTTACGAAAAAGATAGTCTGGAATACGAAGGGATAGTTGATGCTTATGGGAAGATATGTTATATGTTTTTCTCGACTGTTAAAAACCCAGTAGGAAACAATTCTAGACTTGTTGTATACATAGATGTAATTACAAATTTAGTACATGCTACCACTACCACCTCACCAAAAGTAAGACACAAACTGTACACTGATTATCGGGATGTAGATCGCTTTATGGTTCCTCACACAAATACTTCGTATGACAACGGTACTTTGCTTGAGGAATATAAAATATTAGAAGCAAGAATTAACCAACCAATTGATAATCTTCTTTTTGAGGTTTGGTAAATAATTCTATCAAGTAGCTAATCCACCAACACATTACTGATAAAAGTAGACTTCAATACCAGCCAGATTAAGAAAAAGGCGATACCCCAGGTGAGGTAGATGTGGTAAAAATCAGTGGTGTCGCGGTAGCGGGTTTCTTTTATTTCGGCTTTTTCGTAGGTGTCAATCAGGTCGAATACTTCTTGTAGAGCTTGCTTGTTGGATACCCGATAGAATTCACCTTCGCCAATGCGAGCAATCTCACGTAGTGTAGTTTCATCTAGTGAGTTTTCTACATAGCGGGTGTTACCAAAAAAATCCTTTCCAAAGGGTACTTTTCCTTCCTTACCAATGGCAATGGAATAAATCTTTATGGCATAAGCATGGGCGAGTTCGGCGGCGGTAATCGGGTCGAGGTTGCCGGCAGTATTATCTCCATCGCTGAGCAGTACCATTACCTTTGAGGCCTTCTCTTCCGTAGTACGGCCTTCATCAGCATCGCGCATACGGTTAGTAGCCACAGCTAGGGCACTACCGATGGCGGTTCCTCGGCTTTCAATCATATCAAAATCAATCTGCTCAATAAAATCGTAGAGCAACTCGTAGTCGGTGGTGAGGGGCGAGAGGGAGTAGGCGTCACCGGAGAAGACCACTAGTCCAATCCGATCTTGCACTCGCCCAGCAATAAAGTTTCGGGCTACGTCTTTGGCGGCCTCTAGGCGGTTCGGCGTAAAATCCTGAATCCGCATCGATTCGGAAATATCAATTACCAGTACAATGTCAATTCCTTCGCTCCACTGCTCGACTTGCTCGTTGGTTCGTTGCGGGCGAGCCAAGGCAAACAGTAGCAGAGCTAATGTAAGAGCCAGCAGTAAAAACGGAACAAAACGCAACCATGTGAGTGGGTTTGATTTCAAAGCAGTTTTTGGGAAGGCCACCGGGAGCTTCTGACTGGAGCGTAGGCTAATTAGCCAGCGTAGAATGAAAAATAGCGGAATTAGCGGTAGCAAGTACAAGAACAAGCTGTTCTGAAACTCGAAGCTTTCGAGCACGAGGGGCGAAAACCATTCTAACGAAAACCAACTAGCGGTTGCTTCCATGTTTTATATTTCGGTACCGTTGCTCGTAGCGGCGTTGGGTATGTTTTTCTAAATGTTGAAAATGACCGATTAGTTCACCGTTGAGGCGATGGCCGTAGATACTCCGATCAATCGCCCGCAAATCATCTTGCAAGACCTGTTCTTCGGGCAATTTAAGGATTTCTTTAGTCGTCATTTTAGTATACGGAGCGCGTTCTAGCCGTTCCATGTAGTGCTTCCATAATACCAGGGTCTGCTCAGATTGCTCCTGTCCGGGCGATTGCTCAATTTGTTTAAGCTGTTGAGCGAATCTTTCCTGAAAGCGAAGATAATCCTTCCGTAGCCGACGAAGCTGCCACTGCTTGCGAATTTTCTCCCCGAACACTAGGTAAACAATCAACAAAATGGCTAACAAGATGCCTAGCCCAATTAAAAAGTACGGATAATTGAACTGAAGAGGCACATCCTGATGGTTGGTGTTAGCTCGCAAATCCAGCGAGTCGGGCATCTGGGTAATGAGCTGCTGGAGATAAATAGAGTCCGTTTGTGCTCTTATCCGAACGCTATCAATGTTTCCTTCTTCGTCCGCACTAATGATGTAAATAGGCAGTGCTAATTGTTGAAAAGTGTCTAGCTCAAAAGTGGTGAGCGTATATACTACGCTATCTAGGCTGGTAACGCTATCGGTTCGGGTTGGGATAAAAGTACGATCAATGTACTCAAAGGGAGCGAATGAATGATTTTCATCCGGGAATATTACTTCCAATTCAGCCGGGTAGCGAAATGAAAGCGAGTACTGCACTTGCTGTCCGATTTTAGTGGAGTCTTGCAGAAAGTTTCCCGTAGGCTCCAGAGTCTGAGCATACGCCATCCCTAGCCCCAGCAAGAGCAATAAGCAATAAGAAAATATGTAACGAACGAGTTTCACGTTTTTCTACAATGATTGATGACGAATGAATAATGATGAATATATCTCCGATTTATCATTCTTATTTATGGAAGGAAATAATTGATTTTCAGGCACTTGCTTATCATTAATTGCCAGCTGTACATTATTCATTCATCATCGTTCAATATTCATTATCAACTACTTTTACGAATTCGGCTCCGTACCCGAAATAGCTTAATCAACTTAGGTACATAATCTTCGTCAGTATTCACCGGAAGATAATCGGCCTGGTATTTCCGGCAAAACTCCTCTAATGACTGACGAGTATTACCGTAAGTATTGCTAATGCGGTTTCGAAAGAATGAAGAAGAGGAATTGACCCATAGGGTTTTTCTACTCTCTTTATCATAGACAGGTACAATGCCCAAACTCGGTAGTTTGGTTTCCCTTCGGTCTGATAGGTGCGTTATAATCAGATCGTGCTTACGGGCGAGTGCCCGAAGATTATCATCGTAGCCCTCATCAATAAAATCAGACACAAAAATCACGATACTCCGCCGTTTGATAACGTTAAGCAAGTAACGAATAGCATTGTTGAGATCAGTACGCGTGGAAGAGGGACGTAAATTATACAGCTTAGAAATAATCTGATAGGCGTGTTTGTCGCCTTTACTTGGCTTTACGTACACCTCCTTCTGATCCGAAAAGCAGAACATTCCTACCTGACTGCCCTCTTTAATAGCGGATAATGCCAGCACCCCACAAATCTCCTTGCCTACATCTACCTTCTGGTGCCCCTGGTTACCAATTTCCTGTGAAGCGCTTACGTCTAGCACCAAATACACAATCTGCTCTCGCTCTTCACGGTAGGTTTTTACATAAACACTGTGCCCCTTTGCCGTAGCATTCCAATCGATAGAACGTATATCGTCACCGTACTGGTACGGGCGTACATCGTCGAAGGTAATGCCTGATCCCTTAAATACCGAGTGAAAATCGCCCTGCATTTGGGTAGTAATTGCCTTGCGGATGGCAATCTCGTACTTGCGTAGCTTCTTCAGTAATTTACGTACTTCCTCTTTGTTCATCTAACTGGTTCAGGTAGATTTGGCCGGAATATATCAATAATCCTGGTAGCAATTAAGCAGCAAAGGTAACGTTTATTTAAAACCAAACGAAAGAGTGTCCGTTCGGTTCAGGAACATTTAGCCAATAGGTTGTTATGTAAAGGCGATAACTATCGAGTAGAAGCCAAGAGAAGTGCTACCCTCTTCTCCAGAAGCTGCGCGGGTTTCTACTGGTTTTTTGTAGATGACCGAAAGTATTTTTTCAACAAAAACCTCAATTCATTAGTGCACAACAGCAACATAGCGGGCATTTGCCAATTTGGGTGCAGCGTTTACTACTTATTGCCGGAATATTTTTTGGTCTTTGGGTGATAATACGTATTGCTTTGTGGCTGCCCCCAGTACAAAATTTCATTACCGGAAAAATCTCGGAAATTCTGGAAGGACAAATCGGTACTCCAGTCGGTCTGGAAGGGGTTGATATTCACTGGCTGGATGCAGTAGAAATTTACGGGCTTTATTTAGAGGATCAGCAGGAGGATACATTATTATATCTAGGTCATCTGCAGGTAAAAATAGAACCCTGGGCGTTACTGAGTAAGACGCTCACAGTAGAGCAATTACGGATTCAGAACACCTACATAAATATCTATGAAGTACCTGAAAACGATAGCCTGAACTTTGCCTACCTATCCGAAGCGTTTGCCTCGGCGGATACTACTGCCCAGCCAACGGATACGACTTCATCTGGCTTTACCGTAGAAGCTCACCAGTTGTCTTTGAATAATATTCGGGTGGATTTTTCGGCTGATAGCATTGAGGCTCATCTAGCACTAGGTGAACTTACACTACTGATGGAAACTCTCGGATTAGAAGAGCAGCATATTCAGGCAGAAGAATTATCCATTGATGTACTGCAAGTAGCTTTACAACTCCCCCAACTCTCTGAATCAGACAGTACTGCCCAGAGCGAGCCAGAAGAGCCTCTTATTGATAGCCTCAAGAATGTCATCAATCCGTCGGGCTATACTTTCTCGCTAGCAGAGTTCTCTATTAATGATAGTCAAGTTGATTACCAAGTAGGCTCTTCAGCTACGTCAAGTCCACAAATAGATTTTGAGAATTTACGGATTGATAATTTAGGAGCACAGATTGAAGATATCGAAATAGGAGATACCAATGCTGCCCTTAACCTAACACAATTTACTTTCACCGAGCAACACAGTGGATTTAGCCTGCAAGAGTTAGCGTTGAATGCAGTGGTAGAAATGCCTCAAATGCAAGCTACACTAGAAAAGTTAGAGACGGAGCATTCCAACCTAAACGGCAGCGCAGTGGTTACCTTCTCCTTAGAAAAACAGATGGCAGATTTGATCAAGAGCTTGCAATTTAGGTCTAGGCTAGATCAAGCAGTACTGGGGTTAGCCGATGTAACCTATTTTACTAACGCTTTAGATAGTATGCCCACGCTTAAAGATGCTAAAGCGTACCTAGATTGGCAGGTAGAAGCTGAAAATGGCAGTGGTAGTATTCAGGACTTGAAACTACAATTGGCTGATAGTCTGAGCTTGAATGCAAATGCTCAGTTTGAAGAATTAGCCCGGATTGATAGCACTTTAGAAGGAAGTCCCTACGTACAGCTTTCGATTAACTCATTAGAAACTAACCTGGGTTTCATTCGCCAGTTTGTAGGCGATGATGCTGGGCTGCCTCAGCTAGTTAATGATGCAATAATATTACAGGCATCCGCTCAAGGTCGCTTGGACGATATTGATGGCGATATGTCGCTTCGCTCTTCGGTAGGCAGACTGTTGGCTGAAGGCAGTTATCAACAACCGACCAGCGGGGGAATGTACATTGATGCTACAGTAACCGGGCAACAGCTACAACTAAAAAAATTGTTGCAAGCCCTCGGGCAAGACACCCTAGCGCAGGACTTTAATCAGTTGTCTTTTGAAGCGCGGGTTTCGGCTCAGCAGACTGTAACTGCTACCAATACAGCGTTTAGCGAGGCCAAATGGGATGTAGCTATCCATCAGGTCGATTACCGAGATTATCGCTATGAGGACTTGAATATTGAAGGTTATTTGGCGGACGAGCAACTAACCACGTTAATCAATTACGAAGACAGTTTACTCAACTTACACGCTGATGCTAAGCTAGATATGCGTCAGCCTGATCTAGCCTGTCAACTAGATCTACAGTTACCTCATGCTAATTTCTTTCGCTTAAACCTAATGAGCGATAGCGTCATCTTACAAGATTTTCAACTAATAGCCGATCTACAAGGAACTAATCCTGATTCTATTCTGGGCTACGTCCGTGTTCCTTCGGCTCGGGTAATTAAGGATGCTGAGAGGTATCAACTGGATTCATTGGAGCTTACCGCTGAGCAACAGGGCGAAGAGCGTGTCGTTAGTCTCTACTCCGATTACGTAGATGCCTCAGTACGAGGGAGGTTTTCCGTAGCGGAGTTACCTACAGCTATTCAAGATTTTCAGCAGTACTACTTTTACAGCTACCAAGCTCCTTACATCAAACCAGATACGGCGAAGACTTTTGAAGCAGGAGGACAACAATTAGAACTAGGGTTGCTTATCAAAAAAACTCCTTTGTTGGCGCAGGCATTTGTCCCAGCGTTGAAAATTCCTGATACACTAAGTCTAGAAGCCGCTTTTGATAGCCGAGAGAAAAGTTTACGGGTGGATCTGAAAGCACCTCACATTGACTACGGCAGTAATTCTATTGATAGCCTATATCTACATGCGATCACTACCGAACGGCAAATTAATATTGATTTGTTGGCAAGCTATGTGCAGACCAGTGGACTGAATATTCCCCAGTTTAAGATTGTTGGAAAACTTTTAGGCATACCAGCTAAAGGTCAGCCGAAAAACAGAGAGCGGTTATCGACTACCGAACTGGATTTGAATGTGAAGATGGGCAAAAATGAATCGCCCTATCGCCTGGATTTGAATAGCCGGATTCGCTCACGTGGAGATACTATTACAGTGTTGATCGATGATTCAGAAATTGTATTGGATAGTAACAGCTGGGAGTTTTCCGATCGGGGGCAGATTGTCTACGCAGAGAATTATCTGGATATAGACCGAGTGTTTCTGAAAAATGGCGATAAAGAGCTATTCATTTCTACTAAAAATCAGGATAACCGTAGCGACTTACAAATAGCTATTGAACAGTTTGAGATTCGCCCCTTCCTGAATAGTTTTGATTTGGAAGGTTACAATATAAAGGGAACGTTGTATGGGAAAGCTACCCTGGAAGATGTATTTCGGTCGGGACCCATTACAGCAAATTTTGGTATTTCTCGCTTAACTGTACAAGATACAGTGGTAGGTAACTTCAAACTAAAGGCCAGTAAGGTATCCGATGCTGAAGCAGGGTCTAATTTACTAGATCTGCTAGTGACCTTAAGTGGGCCGAACGGAAAGCTAAAGGTTGATGGAACGTATGACTTAACCGAAAACGTAGAAGCGCCTATCAATCTATCGCTAAATTTAGACCAATTTCTACTTGACCCCTGGGAGGCATTTCTGGAAGGACAGGTGAGCGAACTTTCTGGGAAGTTATTCGCCGATTTGAACATTACGGGTAGCTCTATTAAACCTAATGTAGAAGGAAGTCTACGCTTTGGCGATCAAGTAATACTTAAGCCAACCATCTCGGGAACACGCTATTTTATTCAGAACCAGCAACTAGATTTTCTGGGAGAGACACTAACGCTGAATAAATTTACTGTTCTTGATTCCGCCAAAACCCCGGCAGTAATAAATGGATCAATATCTTTTACTGATCTGGTTAACCCAGCACTTGACCTGAGTTTTTCAACCGAGAAATTCATTTTCGTCAATAGTGAAAGCTACGAAAACGAAGCTTTCTACGGAAAAGTCATTGCTTCTACCAATGCATCTGTCCAAGGATCGGTGAATGATCTGATAATTACGGGTAACATGGGGGTAAATGAGGGTACCAACATGACCATTTCGCTAGTATCTGAACCAGAAGAGGTACAACGGGCGGGCTTTATTGAGTTTGTGGACAGTAACGCCTTTTTACAAGCTGATACAGTAAGTAGCGATTCATTAACTACTTTGGATACCTCTTCAGGGAGGGATACTTTATCCATCAGTGGATTCACTTTAGCTACCAATATCCATCTTGATCCAGAAGCAGTCTTTACAATCATTGTCGATCCAGTGCGGGGGGATAAGATTACCGCTGCAGGAGAAGCCGAACTAAAGGTGGATATGAAACCCAATGGCGACCTGAACCTTCAGGGAGTATACACGATCAATCGGGGACAATACTTACTTAACTTTGCCAGAGTGGTGAAGAAAGAGTTCTTAGTGCGCGAAGGTAGTACTATTACTTGGTCGGGAGATGCAACCAATGCCGAAATGGATATTACTGCTGCCTATGAAGTAAAAACCGATCTGGAGCCTCTTTTCCAAAACGTGATAAAGGGTAATTCTAGTTTAAGACAACAAGTTGCTATTGACCGACCCGTATCAGTAGAATTATTAATTGAGGGAACACTTATTGAGCCTCAGATGGCTTTTAACTTAGGCCTACCAGACGCTAATACTAGTGGTTTAAATAACGGTATGATCAGTGGATATTTGGAAAAAATTCAGCAGGATGAAACGCAGCTTTATAAACAGGTGTTCGGCTTAATTGTGCTTAATCGATTTATTCCTATTTCGGGTGGCCTAGGTTCGGGCAATAGCGGCCTGACTTCGGTCAACGACCAACTCAATGGTAGTGTGAGTCAGCTTTTGACCAGCCAACTCAGTAGATTTACTGAGGAATATCTGGGTGGGGTTTCTTTAAGTGTAGATTTAGAGTCTAGTAATCAGCAACAATCTCAAGCATCGTTGCTGGCTGACCGTGACTTGAGCGTAGGGTTATCTAAACGGCTATTTAATGATCGGCTTACCGTTAAAGTAGGTAGCATGACTACTACTGAAAAGCAATCGTCCGGTGATCAGAATATTTACGGTGAATTTGAGGTTTTGTATGAGCTTACCAAAAGTGGGGAATTGATGATCCGTATTTTCCAGACAAATGACCGCGACCAAATAATCAGTCAGATAAACCAACGCCAAGGAGCTTCTATACTGTACAAAAAGACCTTCAACCGGATATTTGAGAATCAGCAGTTACCCGTAAACTCACCTGAACAGCCTGAAGAAGAAAGTATTCCCGAAGTTGATCAGAATGCAACGCCGCCTGATGAGTCTCGTCGTCATCGGGCAAAAAGGCAGTAAAGTTATCGCCTGACCTGAAAGTTAGTGTGGCTTTCCTCATGGCTCTCTTTCACATCTACTTGCTGTACTTTAGCGTGCATTGGACCGTGATGGCACCAAGCAATTAAGCTCTGCAACGATTCCTCACTTCCTTCGGCATGAATTAGCACCGAACCATCCAGCTCATTCTTCACCCAACCATAAACCCCTAGCTGTTGCGCTTTCTCCTGCGTACTTGCTCGGAAAAATACGCCCTGTACTTTTCCAATTACTTGTATGGAATATGCTGGCATATTTTAATAATGATTGATGACTAATGAATAATGTGCTACTATTTATCACATTATTTGCTAATCATTTTTAAAGCGGAAGAGGTGCCAATTCGGTCGGCGCCGGCCTCAATCAGATTAATAGCTTGTTGGGCAGTTTTTATAACGCCTGATGCTTTGATTCCTACGTTTGACGGCAGTACGCTACGCATCAGATGCACGTGATGAATACTTGCTCCTGCATTGGCGAATCCGGTAGAGGTTTTTACAAAATCGGCTCCAGCATCGGCACATAATTTACAAGCAGTTATAATTTCATTGTCGGTAAGATAAGCTGTCTCAATAATCACTTTGAGTAAACAACCGTGCTTGTGTGCCAACGAGGCACACTTAGCAACCTCAATCTTTACCCAGGGCATTCCTGACTTAAAAGCCGAGAGGTTCATCATCATATCCAACTCATTCGCCCCATTCTGAATCGCCAGCTGCATCTCCTGCATTTTGGTTTCCGTCATCTGGTAGCCCATTGGAAACCCGACGACCGTTACCAGTTGAATATCAGCATCACCCAAATCGCGATTAACTTTTTTGACCCAAAACGGTGGAACACAGATACCTACGAAGTTGTGATCCTTGGAAGCAATTACTATTTGATCTACTTCATCGTAAGTGAGTGTAGCTGAGAGTTGGGTGTACTCCAGATAGCGATTTAGGCGAGAAATAATCGAATTATCCATGTTAGTTTAACCGCCGAGCAACTTATCTGTTTATTGATACAAATAATTGCTCACACTAATCAAATCAGCAAACACTCCAGCAGCGGTTACTTCAGCACCAGCTCCTGAGCCTTTTACTACTAATGGACGGTCGCGATAGCGGGCGGTGGTGAACGAGATAACATTATCGCTCCCCGAAAGCGCGTAGAACGGATGGGTTGGGTCAACCGAGGCTAAGCGTACGGTTGCTTGTTCATTCTCTAAAGTGGCAATAAAGCGTAGCTTTTCACCTTTCTCTTGTGCCTTACGGATTCGCTGGGCGAACTCATTGTCGGCTGAAGCCAGTGTTTCCAGAAATTCTTCAGGAGAAATAGCCTCCATGCAGGCGGCAGGTAAAATATTCTCCACTTCTACATCATTAGGCTCTAGGGCGATGCCGACTTCTCGGGCTAGGATCAGAATCTTTCGGGCTACATCCATCCCTTCTAAATCTTCTCGGGGGTTGGGTTCGGTATAACCTAATTCTTTTGCCTGGCGTACTACTTCACTAAAGCGAATCTCAGGGGAGAAGGTGTTGAAAATATACGAAAGTGTACCTGACAAAATACCTTCAATCTTATAAACCTTATCACCACTATCCTTCAAATCCTGAATAACCCGGATGACCGGAAGCCCCGCTCCCACGTTGGTCTCGTACAAAAACTGTACACCCGCTTGCCGGGCAGCCATTTGTAATTGCTGATACTCCTCGTACGAACCAGAGTTCGCTAGTTTATTAGGAGTGACAATAGAAATAGCTGATTGCAGTACTTCAGCATAGTATTTTACCACGTTGCCACTGGCAGTGCAGTCTACAAATACGCTGTTAGGCATATTCAGCTCCTTCATGCGCTGCACAAAAGCTCCCATATCAGCGGTTTCTCCTTCTTGCTCAAGTAATTCTTTCCATGCCGTCGGGTCAATTCCCTCTTCGGAGAATATCATACGTTTACTATTGGCAATGCCAACGACCGAGATTTCCAGAATACGATTTTTTTGCAAATATTCGGTCTGCTGTGCAATTTGTTGAAGTAAGGTTTTCCCGATCAGTCCAACACCAACCAAAAATACATTCAAGGTTTTCTTTTCCGATAAGAAGAAGGCTTCGTGAACAGTATTCAGTGCTTTATGCAGATTATGCTGGGAAATAACTACTGATAAGTTGGCTTCGGAAGAACCCTGAGCAATTGCTCGCACATTAATGCCGTTTCTCCCTAGCGCAATGAATAGTCGCCCGGAGATACCGGGAGTTTGGCGCATATGTTCGCCTACAATGGCAATAATGGATAAGTTACGTTCGGCAACTGGAGCTATGATTTTTCCTGAAGCAATCTCAATAGCAAACTCCTCGCTCATGGTTTGTTGAGCTGCTTCTGCATCAGCCGGACTCACCGCAAAGGTAATTGTATGCTCTGAAGAGGCCTGGGTGATAATAATGATGTTGATGCCTTTTTGCGCCAGTGTTCCGAACAGGCGGGACGAAATACCAGGGGTACCTACCATACCACTTCCTTCCAGCGTAAGCATGGCTACTTCCTTAATGGATGATATACCCTTTACTGCCGGAGTTTTAGCATTATTTAAGGCTTGATGTACTACCGAAGAGTAAGGGCTCTTGCTCACGACGGTCCCTGGAAATTCCCGATGAAACGTATTCCGAATTCGCAACGGAATACTAGCAGCCAGGACTGGTAGTAAGGTGGGTGGATAAATTACCTTAGCTCCAAAGTGGGACATCTCCATCGCTTCAATGTAGGAGATAGCATCCAGTGAGAATGCGGAGTCTACCTGACGAGGGTCAGCTGTCATTACTCCGTCTACATCTGTCCAGATTTCAATCTCCTCAGCTTCCAGTGCGGCTCCCAGAATAGAAGCGGTGTAGTCAGAACCTCCTCGCCCCAGCGTAGTGGTTTCCTGTTCAGGAGTAGATGCAATAAAACCAGTAACAATTTGCAGGGCAGTATGCTCGCTGAAGTAGTCTTTGATTTTTTGATTAGTAGCCGTAAAATCTACTTTGGCATTATTGAATGTTTTATCGGTTACGATAATGTCTCGTGCATCCAGAAATTCAGTCTCAACACTAAGCTCCTTCATATACTGGCTAATAAGATAGGCCGATAGCCGTTCACCGAAGCTGAGTACCAGATCCATTGTGCGAGGAGAGCGTTCGCGCAACAAATAGGCTCCGTGTACCAAATCATCCAACTCGTTGAATAGCGTTTTTAATCGGGCAAACACTTTGCTTTGAGCGTGTACCCCGATTAGCTCTCGGGCTGCAGTGAAGTGATGCGTCTCTAACTCTGCCAACCGTTTTTTATAAACCTCATTACCTTCAGCGGCAGCTTGGCTGATTGCTAACAAACGATCAGTAACTCCGCCCATCGCCGAAACTACCACCGCACACCGGACTTGTTGTTGGTGATACTGAACTACGATATCAGCTACAATCTTAATACTCTCGGCTGAACCTACTGAGGTGCCGCCAAACTTCAGGACTTTCATAATAATAGTTGCACAAAACAGATAAGCGGACAAAGTTAAGAAAATATGGTTGGACAGTTGATAGTTGCTAGGGGATAATTAGCAATGAGCAATGTACAGTGAACAATGAGTAATAGTTAATAAAGAGTGGAAAGTTGACAATGGATAGGTAAAAGAATACTGGTTGACTGATTATTGATTCCTACATCGAATACCCATAGGTCAAATAACAATCAACAATTGAGCAATCGAACTATTTAACAATTCAACACTTTAAGAAACCTATTCTTCGCATTCAGGGTTGGAACTTCATTAGAAGAAACCTATATTTGCACCCCAAATAAAATTAGCCATGAAAAGAACATTTCAGCCATCGCAGCGAAAGCGACGCAATAAGCACGGGTTCAGAGAGCGAATGTCGAGTGCCAATGGTCGGGCGGTTCTAGCCCGTCGTCGTGCCAAAGGTCGAAAAAAACTTTCGGTTTCTGACGAAAGAAGGCACAAACAGTAAGACCTTCTTTCCTTCCTGTTCAGTAATTAGCTATACTCTGGTTTTCATCCCTTTCCAGAAACTACATTGCTCCAGTCTCCTGCCTAATCACTTCTCAATGTGCGAAAAACGTTTCCGAAGCGAGAAAAGCTAACGCATAAAAAACTCATCGGAAAACTATTTCACGAAGGGCAATCTACGGTACTATATCCCATCCGTTTTATTTATCTGCCGATTTCTGATCAAGACTGCCACCAGGTTTTGTTCAGTGTGCCTAAGCGCAATTTTAAGAAGGCCGTCGATCGCAATCGTATTAAGCGGCAGATGCGTGAAGCTTATCGGCTGCATAAACATCTAATTCCTTACAACCCATCTGATAAAGTTCACTTTTTGCTAGGGTATATTTATATTGGTAAACAAAAGGTTGCGTATCCTCGCATCGAGACCAAAATAAAGGAAGCTATAAACCGTTTAAACAAAGTATAACCCTTCATTATTTATTGCGCTTATGAGTACCCGAAAAGTAGGCAAGTTATCAGTTGTCGTTGTTGTCCTTGCATTTGTTGGATTGGTTGCCTTTCGTGGTCCAGGCGATCAATATTTTGCTATCGCGAAGAACCTTGACATCTTCGCTACCTTATATAAAGAGGTAAACACCTATTACGTAGACGAAGTAAATCCGAATAAGCTGATGAAGGTGGGCATTGATGCCATGCTAAAATCGCTTGACCCTTACACCAATTATATTCCCGAAGACGATATTGAAGATTATCGTACCATGACGACCGGGCAGTACGGTGGTATTGGGGCAATTATCGGTAAGCGAAACGGAAAGAGCTTGGTGCTTATGCCCTACAAGGGCTTTCCGGCGGAGAAAAGCGGGTTGAAGATTGGTGATGAACTGCTGAAGGTAGACGATGTGGATGTCACTGATAAAAGTGTGAGCGAGATCAGTAAATTGCTGAAGGGGCAGGCCAATACAGATTTAACGATTACTATCCAACGCTACGGCGAAGAATATACACTGCCAGTCACTCTGAAGCGGGAGCGAATTACAGTAGATAACGTTCCGTACTCGGGCATGGTAACTAAAGATATTGGTTACATCAAATTAAGTAACTTTACAACTGGAGCTGGACGGGAGGTTGAGAAAGCTCTCACTAAATTGAAAGAAGAAGGTGCCAAGAAGATTGTTTTTGATTTGCGCGGCAACCCCGGTGGTTTGCTGAGCGAGTCAGTAAATGTATCGAATGTTTTTGTGCCCAAAGGGTCTGAAATTGTAAGTACCAAGGGTAAAGTAAAAGATTGGAACAAAGTATACCGTGCCCCGCACAGTCCAGTAGATACTGAAATTCCGTTGGCGGTATTAACCAGTGGTCGGTCGGCTTCGGCTGCCGAAATTGTATCGGGAGTAGTGCAGGATTATGATCGGGGGATACTAGTGGGCGAGAAAACTTTCGGAAAAGGATTGGTGCAGGCCACCCGCCCGCTCACGTACAATTCTCAATTAAAAGTGACTACGGCTAAGTACTATACTCCCAGCGGGCGCTGTATCCAAGCGATTGACTACAGCCACCGGGGCGAAGATGGCAGCGTAGGTCGAGTACCCGACTCGCTACGGACGGCTTTTCAAACTAAGAGTGGGCGAGTAGTATACGACGGTGGTGGGGTAAATCCTGATGTGCAGGCAAAAGCCGAACGTCTTGCTCCCATTACAGTAAGTTTGTTTACTAAGAACCTGATCTTTGATTATGCTACTAAGTATTTTTACGAACATGCTGAGGCACCAGAGGCTAAGTCTTTTGAAATAAGCGAGACTGAATATGAAGATTTCTTAACTTGGTTATCGGATAAAGACTACGACTATGTAACAGAAGTCGAGCAAACCATTGATGACTTGACCGAAATCGCTAAAGACGAAAAATACTATCAGGATATTAAAGAGCAGATTACTTCACTTCGTAAGCAAGTGCAGCATAATAAGGTGCAGGATTTGCAAAAATTCAAGGCTGAAATTAAAGAAGCATTGGAGGAAGAAATTGCCGCTCGCTACCACCTTTCAGAAGGAAAAACCGAAGCCTCATTTGATGATGATGAAGTGTTACAAGCAGCCATTAAAGTATTGAATGATAAAGATCGTTACGAAGAAATATTGCGAGGTCAATAATTGATTGCTCACTAACGTACTATATTTTTGGATAGCTTTAGCCGGCTTGGGAGGTGGATTCCTAGCCGGCTTTTTAGGTATTGGTGGGGGCATTGTTTATATCCTGATTTTGCCTATAGCCTTAGAATATGTAGGGGTTCCTGACTCAGAAATAGCCCAATACGTTATTGCTAATTCCATTTTCGGAACGGCTGCTGCTGCCCTGTTCGGTAGTATCACCCTAATTCTTCATAAAGATTTTTACTGGCGAGAAGTAGCTTTGGTGAGCATTAGCGCTATTACTACCTCTTAACTACTGCTATTTACTTTTGTCAATACTCCTCTCTACTCCGAACAATACTTCAACGGCGCGATCATCATTTTTCTTAGTCTGATCATTTTGGTACGATTCTTACAAAGCCGCTCCAGTGTGATGTTTAATAACCCAGTGCGTAACGAAAACCTCTGGTACATGACTACCGGAGGGGTGGCGGGAGCTTTCTCGGCATTATCAGGGTTAGGTGGGGGCACGGTTTCTGTTCCTTTGCTTCAATCGGGCTTACATATTGATATCAAGCAGGCGAAATCTATTTCTTTGGGAGTTATTTTTATCGCTTCATCAGCAATCACTATTTTCAACATGATTGATCAACCGGCTAATTTGGTAGCGTTGACTCAAGCCGGATATATCATTTTTCCTATTTCAATTCCGCTTTCAATAGGGGTGCTGATCGGTAGCCCGCTCGGAGTGTTGGTAGCTAATAAAATATCTTCCCGCACTATCAGTTATATTTTTGTAGGATTTCTGGTGTTAGTCATCTTACGTAAGTTAATGGAGCTGATACGTACCACATGACCCAACTTTCCTTTATTGATAAAATAGTCGGTTGTACAATAATTCTGTTGTTCCTGCTTTCTCCGAGGAGTGAATGCCAGCGCGTAGCCGAGTGGGACTTTTCTGTTCCGGCATCACAAGGTAACGATGAGTTGACTTTGGCTTGGGCAGGAGGGCTAAATGCGGTTCAATACAATAGCATTAGACTCAATGATGATAGTCAGGACGATTTATTACTGTTTGATCGATCGTCAAATACCCTTCATCCGTTTTTGCGCCAAAATAATCAGTGGATTTATGCTCCTGAATATGCTCCATTATTTCCGAATGACTTGCAAAGCTGGGTAGCATTGAAGGACTATGACCAAGATGGTGATCAGGATTTATTTACGGCCTCGGGCGGACGAGGAATATCAGTATATCGAAATGATCGTGACGAAGGTAACGAACTTCGCTGGACACTGATGATCGAAACACTGAGAACGGTTGCATTTGCTTCCGGGGCTACGGTGACGCTTCAGGTAAACTCCACTGATTATCCGGCTATTGTAGATGTGGATGGTGATGGCGACTTAGATATTGTCAATTATAGTGTCATTGGCAGCGGTAATCTTATCCTTCATCAAAATCAAAGTATTGAACAATTTAATCGTCCCGATTCGCTAGTGTACCAAACTACCAATATTCGATGGGGTGAAGTGGAAGAGTGCGACTGCGAACTATTTGCTTTTGGCAATCAAACCTGCGATGATCTGAACAGCGATTCCCGGAATGGCGATTCCCGGAACGGCGGTTACCAAAACAATAATGCAAAAATTTTAGAAGAAGCTAAGCTAGAGCATGTAGGTGGAAAAGCTCTGCTTATAGTAGATGCTGATGGCGATGGTGATTTGGATGCTCTTTCGGGAGATGAAGGTTGCTACGGCACTGCTTTTTTAGAAAATCAACCAGTAAATAATCAACTAACGTTTCAGAGATTTACTACGAATTATCCGGAGAATACGCAGCCTGCTTCTTCTGTCTTTTTTCCCGGAGCCTATCTAGCCGATGTAAATGCTGATGGAGTAAAAGACTTGTTATTTTCGCCCAATGCTAGCACTAATGTAGGCAATAGTATTGATTTTAAAAGTTCCAGTTGGTGGTATCGTAATGATGGGACAGAGCAAATGCCTAACTGGCAGTGGCAAACATCTGGTTTTCTGCAAGACGAAATGATTGATGTGGGTGAAAATGCTGTTCCGGCTTTGGCTGATTATGATGCTGATGGTGACCTAGATGTGTTCATCGGTAACCGAGGAAACCTACGAGCCGATGGGTTCTACGCCGGATTATACCTTTACGAAAACGTAGGAAATGCCCAGCAGCCTTCATTTCAGTTTGTGACCCGCAACTTCTTAAGCTTGACCGATTGGAAGCTTCAGGAGTTGAAGCCGTACTTTGCTGATATTAACCAAGATGGAAAAACAGATTTACTCATCAGTGGGCGAGAGTCAGTATCGAGGGAGACGCGTTTATATGCTCTACTCAATCAAGCTGAGGCGGGTAGTCCGGTAGACTTTCAACCATCGCAACGCCAGCCACTTACTCTAGCCTTTCGGTCGGAAGATAATCTGGCTTTCTACGATGTAAACCAAGATCAGCAGATAGATGTACTAGTGAGTAAACAAAGCGGTAATCTGATCTATTATCAAAATCAAAGCCCTGATTTTCCACCTCAGTGGGTGCAGGAAGACGACGCTTTTGCCGGAATAGATCGTAATGCCCGAGGTCTATTCTTAGCTTCAGCGATTGTAGATATTGACGGAGATGGTTCAGCCGAAATAATAAGCACTAACACCAGTGGCAACTTACTCATTCGCCCAATAGATACAGATAGTGAGGAGGACATTGTTATAGACACAGTTATGGTACAAAACGCACTGTTGTCCAAGACAGTATCAGTGCAATTGGGAAGACAAAACTGGTTGGCTACCGGACAAATCATTAGCGGTAGCACAACTGTACTAATCGGTAGTCAGCGAGGCGGAGTTTCCCTGTTACAATTGAATCAAGGTGAGCCGACAGATGGAGAGAAAATTGCGTTGAATGTATTTCCTAATCCTGCAATTGATGCTAGTTTGACCACAGTGCGGGCTAATCGAGCGATAAGTAGCGTTCAGATAATTTCAGTGAATGGTCAAGTTGTACACGAACTATTTTTAGCTCAGCCTCTCAGCCAGCTAAGCCTAGAAACTGCGGTATTGCCGGTTGGTCTGTACATCGTTCGGGCATTTTTAGAGCAAGGTGGCGCGATAAGTACTAGGTTGCTGGTAAGAAATTAGTTTTGTTTTAACGAGATGCCACCCTTCTCAAGAATACCTTTAATATAGCCGATAGCAAAGATTTTTCCGGTTATTTCGTAGCCCGCGGATAGTCCGCTGTCGAATGTCCCTTGTGATTCGCCGTACATAACCGGAGCGTGATCAGGGCGCAGCGGCCCATCAAACCCGTGCTTTGCGTAGTGCTGAAGTAGTTCGGCCATCGGAGTAGAACCGTTGTCATGAAAAGTTTCTCGAAAGTGGTACTTGTTCCCAGTCACATCGCGCAGGTGCAGGTAGTTGATCCGCTTTTCGTTGAGCCATCGAGCGGATAAAGCAAATAAGTTTTCATCCATTAGCTTGAAGGTGGCCTGACAGAAAGTGATTTTGTTGGCTGAAATTGGATAGCGCTGCCACACTTTCTCAAAGGCTTCCGCTGAAGTCAGAATTCGGCCTATTCCCTTTAGCGGGCTGATGGGCGGATCATCAGGGTGCAATGACATTTCCACTCCCGCTTCCTGGGCGACTGGCAAAACGGCATCCAGAAAATAGTGCAGATTATCCCATAGTTTTAATTCATCTATCCGCTGTTCTTCGGAAACGAGATCTTGCGCATCTTCATGATTAAACTCACTGACCAAAGCGCTGCCTCGCTCAACTACATTGGTACGAGTACGATACCAGCCTACGCTAGCCATAAAATTGTAACATAGCAGGCGAATTCCTAGTTGGCCCATGTTGCGGAGCATCTGCTGGTAGCGTTCAATCCATTCGTCGCGATTGGCTAAGCCCAATTTGATTGATTGCATGTCAAACTGATCTCCTTCCAGACCGTGGAGTATGAATCCGACCTCACTAAATTCTTGCTGAATAGAGCGCAAAGAGGCCAAGTCGTAAGGAGCGGGTTTACCCGATAGGCTGGGCATTGCTTTGGTGATGGCATGGTTTACTCCTATCTGTCGAGCCAACGTCCACTTACGCTCATCGTAGCGGGGTGGCAGTAGCATCGTGATGATCATGCTAGAAATACCCTCCTTTGTTCGTGATGTCTTTTACGCTTTGTCCGTCCTTGACCCAGCCAAAGATTTTCTTTTCATTCGCTTTAATCTCCTCGGCTCGCAGTAGCACATCGTAGGCAAGGTCGCGGGGCACCACCAAAACACCATCTACGTCGCCCAGCACGATGTCACCCGGTTTGATCATTACGTTTCCGATCTCCAAGGCAATCTGATAGTGGGTAATTAGGCAGCGACCCAGACTACCGTTAGACGAGCGGTACTTATAGAACACCGGAAAATCGGCCTCCAGAATCTGATGGGTATCTCGAATACCACCGTCCAAGCAAGCGGCCTTAATTCTTTTTCTCTTGGCTGTGGCGGTCATCACTCCCCCCCAAGAAGTAGACTTTTCGTCGTTGCTACTGTCCCATACCACAAACGCATTTTCCTGCATAGCATCCAACATCTGGGTACGAAACTCCATTTCACCGGTTACCTTGGTATTCGGGGCACTTTTTACCGTAAAGGCAAAGCCAGCCACTGTCCGATACTCCCGCAGCGGTACGATGTGGTTGGGCAATGCCTGGTTCATCAGGCAGAACTCCCGCAATACGTCGTTGATGGCTCCGGTATATAACTTTTCGTAGCGAGTTAATAATTCTTTATCGGCAATCGGAAACTTGACTTGCGATACACCTTCCTGCATCTCAATCAGTTTGTCCAGCTTCATCATGCTCACTTCTTTTTTATACTGTTCCCTACTCATAGTTTATTGTTTGATTGTTATTAGTCCATAGTCCACGGTCGATAGACCACAGTCGTTGATCCTTGGTCACTCACCCACCATACAGTGCTAACTATGTATTGCACATTGCTCATTATACATTGCTTCACACTCCTGGGCAGGACAAGAATCCTCCGTCTACTGGCACGGTAATCCCCGTCACAAACCCGGCATTTTGATCGCTGATCAGCCAGTTCATACAGCCTAGTAACTCCCTAGCTTCCCCAAATCGGTTCATTGGTGTTTGCTGCGTGATATTTTGGGCACGTTCGGTTTGGCTACCGTCTTCATTAAACATGATTTTTCGGCTGCGGTCGTTCAGGAAAAAGCCGGGCGCAATGGCGTTGACCCGAATATTAGCCGGGGCCAAGTACGCGGCCAGCCACTGGGTGAAACTGACGATGCCATTCTTGGCCATTGCGTAGGCAGCTACTTTGGTGATGGGCCGATAGCTGGTCATGGAGGCAAAGTTGATGATGCTGCCTCGCTTTTCTCGAGCCATATCTCGCCCGAATACAAAACAAGGAATCACCGTCCCCATCGTATTGATTTCAATGACACTCTGAAAAACACTCATATCCAAGTTGAAAAAACCCTTCACCGAGTCGTCATCTTCAAGCTCCCGCTCGTCGTAAGCCGGAATGTTGGTCAGTGCTTCACTTTGGTTACCACCGGCACCGTTGATCAGCACCGAACATCTTCCGAGCTCCTGCTTAATAGTTTCGTACGCTTGCCGGACTGCTGCCTCGTCAGCCACATCGACAGTAACGGAAATGGCTACTTGGTCCTTAGCTCGAATTTCTTCCTCAACCAATTTGAGTTTTTGTAGTGTTCGGCCCACAAGTGCTACTCGGTATCCTTGCCCTGCCAGGTCTTTGGCCATGGCCGAGCAGAGCGTTCCGCCTGCTCCGGTTACTACGGCTACTTTATGATCGGATTGGTTCATCTATTCGATTGTTCAATGGTTCAATTGCTATTATTGGTTATTCGTTCGGGCGGATTGCAATCCGCCCTTACTCTATTTCGTGTCTCATATTTCATATATTGTTGGGCATTTTCGTAGCAGAGGTTCTGCACTAGCTCCGACAGCAGATCAATGTCATTGGGCAAATGACCTTTTTCTACCCAGGTGCTCAATGTGTTGCACAATACCCGACGAAAATACTCATGTCGGGAGAAAGAGAGCGGGCTGCGCGAATCGGTGGTCATGCCCACAAACCGGCTGAGCATTCCGTAGTTGGCTAGCACCTTTAAGTGATGCTGAATGCCCTCGTAATGATCGTTATACCACCAGGCTGGTCCTAGCTGGATTTTTCCGGCTACTCCGTCTTCGGCAAACGAGCCAGTTAGCGAGGCAAAAGCCTCGTAGTCAGATGGGTTTAGAGTGTACAAGATTGTTTTAGGTAGTTGCCCCGCTTGTTCTAAGCTATCCAGAAACCGACATAAACTATCAATATCACAGGAATTACCAATACTGGCAAAACCTCCAGCTCCTCCGGTGATCCGTTTCAGACGAGTACTAGTACGCCGCTGCGCTCCAATGTGCAATTGCAGTATCCAGCCTTTTTCGGAGTAGGCTTTCCCCAGAAAATTCAGCAGATAGGAGGTAAGCTGAGCCCTCTCTTGTTCGCTAAGCTTATTCCCCAAAATCACCTGCCTGAAGTAGCTTACCGCTTGTCCCTCGCTCGGTAACTCAAAATAAAAATCAGGATCTAAGGCATGATCGGCTAGACGACAATCAGCTTGGTCAAAGTGATCAATTTTCTGTTGGATAGCCACCTGATAATCTTCCAAATTGCGAATGGTTGTGTTGACTTTCTTCTCCAGTTCTCTGAGCCACGGACGGTACTGCTGGCTAGAAAAAGCCAGTATCGTGTCTCCCCGTAACGATGGGTAGACATTCACCGAATGGGTTAAGGTCGCTTGCTGGTGGGGCTGTAAATCGTCCAGTAAATCGTCGGAAGTAGACATCGTTTCTACTCCCCAGCGCTTAATGAGGTTAGCCATCCGAAATTCTTCTTGCGGTAACTGTTCTTGACAAGTTTGCCAAATTTGGGAGGCATTCTTCGGGGTTAGCACCTCTTCTATTCCAAACATCTGTTGTAATTCTAAAGCACTCCAGTGGTATAATGGGTTGCCTACCGCCTGCGGTAATGTATGCGCCCAGGCCAAAAATTTATCGTAGTCCGATGCGTCGCCCGTAATTTTAGCTTCGGGTACCCCACTAATCCGCATCAAGCGATGCTTGTACGGGTCGAGGCTGAGCCAAAGCTGGGTAAGATTCTCATAACGTCGGTTCTCCGCCAGAGCCACCGGATCAATATGATTGTGGTAATCAATAATGGGTAGCTCGCGGGCCACGCCGTGGAACAGCTCCCGAGCCGTTGGATTAGATAGAAGAAAATTATCATGTATGAATTTCTTATCTCTCATTTCCTATTTCTTATTTTATGCTGTTTTTTTAGCCGTTGGTTTATCCGTAGACTTCATGCCTAGTCTTTTTCGTTGTGCCTGCCAGTAAACTAACCCACTTAGCGTGCAACATACGACTCCTACCGTTAACGTCAGTTGACCACTTAGCATACCGATAGAGGGCAGGCTCATGGTGATAAACAAAAGTCCAGTACACACCAAAGCAATAGCAAATAGCAACCGGATTGAACGATAAAACCCCGGATCAATCACTGCCTGTTCAATGACAGGTACTGGAGTTTGCAACCGCTGAAAGAACTGATTTACCGCCTGCTCTTGTTTCGACTTTCTCTGACCAACGTAACCTGAAACGAAGAATACGATCAGGCATACCGCAATGGCGGTAAGGGTAGATACCTCCCACGAAAAGTACGGTAAATAATTTAGTAGTAATCCGGTAGCTACTCCCGCCACTAAGCTGGCGATGGCTCCGCTGGCTTTTGGCCGAGGGAAAAGTACCCCCATCACCACCGGAATAATTAGTGGAATAGCGAATAAGGCAGTAAGCAGTTTGTTCGCTTCAAACGCCCCGCCGAACACGCCGATAAAGAACGCACCACCGATCACAAGGCCCCCCACCAACAGAGTAACCACCCGAGCGACGTTCATCAGCTTGCGGTCGGAGGCGGTCGGATTTACTTTCCTTTTATAAATATCATTGGTAATCACATTAGCTACTACGTTATATTCTGAGTCGAGTGAGGACATGGTGGCGGCGAACATAGCAGCCAGCAGAATGCCCATGATGCCGGTGGGCAACACCTCTAGCGCTACGCTCACGTAGGCCATTTCGGGATTGCTTAGTTCGGGTAAAATCACTTGGGCAGCAACAGGAGGCAGTAGGAATAGCAAGGGAAAAATCAGGAACAAAACCGCGCTAGCTACACCCATCTTTCGCCCGGCGCGTTCGTTCTTCACGCTGTAGAACCGCTGAATGAACGCCCAGTTACCATTAAATTTGATGGCAATCATTATGTAGTAGGTTAGCAAATAAAACGGTGCGCCCTTCGGGCCATTAAACAGCGTGAAGTGCTCGGGTACGGTATTGATAATTTCACCCAATCCCCCCGCAGCCTGAAAGGTGAGGGGAATCAGAATGAGTGTAGAACAGATCAGTACGATAAACTGCACCGCATCAGTCACAATGACCGCCCAAAGTCCGCCTGTAACAGTATAAATCCCGACGATCACCCCAGCAGCAATAATGGCTACATCCAGGCTCAGCGGAGTGGCGGCGGCGATGAATAAGCCGATGGCGTACAAGCGTACCATATTTTCCAACAGGCGGAATAGTACCCCTCCCCAGGAGAATACCTGCCGGACGGAAGCGTTGAATCGTACTTCCATAAACTCCACCGGAGAAGAAATACCGGCTCGTCGCCATCGTTTGGCCAAATAGGCCGCCGCAATCAGCATGGGTGGCACCGATGACCAGATAATCAGTAGGGCGACCAATCCGTATTCGTAGGCAATGCCCGCGTGGGCCACAAACACAAAGGTGCTAAACATCGACATAAAGTTGCTAATGCCCCCTGCGAACCAAGGAATAGTGCCTCCGCCTTTGAAGTACTGACCAATATCTTTGACGTACCATCCGAAGAAGATGCCAATTCCCGCCATAAATGCCATGTAGATGGCAATGGCGGCATAATCCAGCGTTTGAATGGTATTCGTCATTTATGTATTAGATTCTCTATCTTCGTGCTCATGATTCAAGTCCTTCATCGTGCGCTCAATATTTTAGAATTTATCGCTCAGCACCCCACTCGGGAGTATACACTGACCGAAATTGCCGATCATCACCAACTGAATCACGGCACTTGTGCTAATATTCTTAAAACCCTGGTCACCCGCCGCTACATTGAGCAAGTGGGCCATAAAAAAGGTTATCGGCTCGGAGCCATGTCTTATCACCTCACCCGCAACAAAGCCTACAAGCGAGACCTGATTGCTGCCGCCGAACTTCTGATGCAGCAACTGACCCGAGCCATCAACGAGACCTCACTGCTCACCATCGTGGTGAACGATCGCCGGATTACGCTGCACTCCGTGGAGTGCGATCGCGACATTCAGGCCCGAGGCAACGTAGACCGAACGGTATACGATTCGGCTACCGGACGGCTGATCCTGGCCTACCAGCCAGAAGCCGAGCAGGTGCGTTTTGCCCGTACCTACGGTCTTCCTACCGAAGAGGTCTGGTCGGGCGTCACCACCGAAACCCAATTGCTTCAAGCTCTGGCTCAACTGCGCGAAGCAGGCCTAGCGATTGATCATACCAGTCGGCAGATTGTAGGTCTAGCGGTGCCGCTGTACCAGCAAGGACGGGTAGAAGCCGCTTTGGGTGTTTTTCTTCCCGAGCTTCGCTATACCGATACTCACCGCGACGAAATTATCCGTGCTCTCCGACAAACCGCCGAGCAGATCAATCAAAACCTTCAGTAATGAGCGGGGTGCCGGGAGCGAGGAGCAGGGGGTTAGAATACGCACTCCCAGCTCCATGCCCCCGGCTCCCAGCTACTTAGGAAAACCTTTCAACCATCAATTGATGCACTCGCTTAGTACTTTCTATCATCCCGACAATATTCATTTTCTTATCGCCCCGGTACCAGTGCTCCCACTTCTCACCTTCGGAAGCAATTTTCTTAGCATCTTCTACTTGCTCCAGAAATTCTATCGCTCGCTGCAAGTGCATACTGGCCGCCATCGTATTATTTTCGTCCATTGCTAAGCGAGATAAAATCACGGCTTCCAGCCAACGATTCAGACCCAGCAATATCTTATGCTGAGCTACTAGGTTGGTTTGGAAAAACTGCAAAGTGTCGCCAGTTAGTTGGTCAGCTGCTTGCACCAAACTACCCTCCATTCCCTCCAGGCTTTGAATTTGTTGTTGAAGTAGTGTCAGTACTTCGTCAGGTGACAAGCTATTAGCGGGGTGCATATCGGATAGATAACGGCTTCCCCAGGTGGATTCTACCGTAGGCGTTGCCTCTTGCGCCAATATTTCCTGATATTTTTCGGGTTGTTCCACTTGCATTTTGAGGCGATGCAGCACTTTATAACCATACGAACGGGTTTGCCCGTCCAGCAATAGCGGTACGCTCGAAGTTTCGTGCATCTGGTAGCTGTCGAAAAATCGTTGGTAGAGCTTATGTACCGGTTCGGCCTGCTCCCCAAAGTGTGCCGCAAACCACCGCGACATAAACCCCTCTACTTCAAACGACTGCATGTCGTACAGCATTTCGGCAGAGGCTTCTATACCTAAGATGAATTCCCGCACGTTAGATACATTCATGATCGCGTAATCCGAAGCCTGATGTTCAACGGCTTCTTGGAACATGTCGTAGGTTTTTTGCGGCGGAATAGCTTGAGCTAGGTGCGGCCCTGAACCCCATAATTGATGATGATAGTAAACTCCATACTGATTTGCCGAATTACGCTCAGTTTCGTAAAAGTCCGCTTGCCACCGCCAGCCAGGACTGTTATCGGCGAAGATAATAATCATACTGTCGGGAAAGGTAAGATGCCCAGCCTGATTGAGCCCCGCACCTTCAGCCCACAATGTAGTTGATAAGAGTGGTCGCTCGCGCTGATCTAGCGTATCAACAATTTCGCTTTGTACCTGGATAGCTTCGGAGATAATACGTCCCCGATCAGCATCAGATTGGGGTACGCCGGGATCGGCCAGCCACATCGGGCGGTCGGCAATGCCCCGCAGGCCAGTCTGCCAGATCACATTGGGGTACTTCGCCCAGCGTTGAGCATACTCCTGCCAGGTTTGGGTAATCTTCTCAGGTTCGCTGTAAAAGGAGAACAATGGTTCTTCACCCTGTTCTTGCCAATAGTTTTGGTAGCCAAAGGCACTTACGCCCAGTGGCTCGATATGGTGCATAGAAACGTATAAGCCTCGTTGGGCCGCTTCGGCGACCAGTCGCTCTTCGGGCGGATTACGAATATCGACAAAGCTAGCGGGGATTACTAAGTTCATGCGTAAGCGCAGGGCTGTTTCTAGCACGGGGCGAATCACCTCCGGGTGCACCACCTGGCTGTAGAAACGATAATCAATGTTCCGGGTACCACCACCATTTTTCCATTCGGTGAGCAAATCCTCGTCGTTGATAAACCAGCCCCGGAAGCGGAAGGTCGGCTCACCCTGCACAATACGTACTTCTTGCCAGGCGAGCTGCTCGCGTTTCGCGGGCTCCAGCCCGCTCCAGTAGTAGGTAGGATCAATACCCAGATATTCCTCTAAAAAGTGATAGATGGCAAACATGGTTGCCCGTTCGTCGCTGCCCGCCATCAGCAAATGCTGCTTACCGCTGAACGATACATTCTGCACTACGTATTCTTCCCATTTTCCTAATAAGGTATCCAAATCAGGGTGTAATTGGACGGCTTCGCTCCGTTGGGCTTCATCTGCCAAATTAAACACCAGCACTTGTAAGGCGGTGGTATCTAACTTTTCGGAAACCAGTAGTTGTTTTCCGGTAATCTTCGCAATGTCTGACCGAAGATCATCCACCGCTAAGCGAATAGGATCGGTCGTACCTGCTGGTAGATAAATATTGGCTGATTGTCTATCATCAACCAGTATCAAGACGGGAGCAGCGTCTTGACAGGCAACTACTGTACTGATAGCTAATCCTAGCATCAATATCACTCTTAGCTGCCTAGTCCTAGCTTTCAAATGCAGTAATTTATACGTCATACAAATTCTGTTCATACTAATTACTGCTACTGTGCGGAATCAGCGATTTATCGGCAATAAGCACCGGAGAGTCGTAAACGGGAATGTTGCTAAACGTGTACTGGGTGCCTTTCTGCTGAATATTTTCCTCGGGAATCTTGCGCACCTCGCCTGTGCGCAAATCTACCCATACTGTTTCGTTGAAATTTCCACCAGAAACACTGAAGTCCATGGTCTGGTATGCTTCCGAATCGGACGGCACATTGCCATCCATCCAGAGCGTGATGACTTGCTGCCCCGTAGCTTTATGTTGATAGGCAAAGCACGAAAGCGAGGAATCGGCGGAGGTGGTATATGCATAGTTCGGGACCCTAGCCAACGTGTTGTCAAAAATGGCTGCCAGGTGCTGTAAAGCGTAGTAAACTGGCTTGGCTTTGACGACTTTTTTAGTCGTATCCGATTCCAGTGTGCCCTTTCGATTGATTTCGTCGGGGTAGTTCAAATCCACGATACTGAAGTAGGAGGTTTCAATATCCCGCCCCAGGTCGCCCAGCATACGGCGTAAGGCCCACTTGCTCTGAGAGGTTTCGCTCCAGGGATAATTCCTCAGGGCCTTCGTGTTGCGGTACTGCGAAGGTGCTCCATTTTCGCCCTGCCGAATGGTAATGCGCGGATCGTAGCGATTCACCACCGCTCGTAGTTCCAGCACCTCTTCGTATACTTCGTCAGGGTTCGGTCGGTAGGGGTGATAGGTGATTTGATCGACCAAATGCAGTTTGCTTCGCTTTTGCATTTCGGCCAAGAAACCATCGGCTAATTCCGGATGAATCCCCGCGATAGCCATTGCCAGTAGTCGCGCCTTCGGCTGCACCGAGCGGATAGCTTCCGCGGTGGCGATGTACAAATCAGCGTATTCGTCTACCGTATTTTTCTTACTATGGATTCCCTCATTCCAGATTTCATACTCATCTACCACTTCTTTATAGCGAGCGGCGAGTAGCTTAGCCCAGGCGGCGAAGGACGCGATAGAAGCTGAGTCTTTAGGCATAGCTGCGCCTAGTTTGGTTCCGCCACTATACAGTGGATTGCCGTAGCTGACGTTAAGCCACGGCTCTACTCCTTGCCCTACCATATCGTAAATAATGTTATCCAGCCAAGCAAAATTGTAGTACCCTTTTTGGTACTCAGTCTTGGCCCAACCGGCTTGCAAACGAGCTTTTTTGATGCCCAATGGCCCCAGATATTCTTTCCAATTGTTATAAATGGTATAGTCACGATCCATCGTCTCAGCTCCCACTGACCAATTGGAGGCTTGAATGTCTTTTGCGTAACGGGAGGAAACGTTGCCTAGATGGCTAAACTCAGACGTCTGCGCTAGCACGGTTGAGTAGGACAAAGTCAGAAGAAATAATATGCTTGATAGTAATCGTTTGTCCATGATAGGATGATCCATAATTTTCATTTATCTAAGCTTTTCTTTTACTTCAAATGCTTCGTTCACTTCCATTACCGCTTTAGCATACAGGACTTCTGTCTTTCGAACAGAAGAATTGCCTCAACCGGAGCACTTCTGGCCATACTAGATTGTCCCGCCATAAGGTACAGATGAAAATTGTCTTTAGGAACATCTACTTCCGCTCGCTTACGCACGTTCAGTACTAAAGCAGTCTGAGCGTTGGCTGATGTAACCAACAACAGCACTAGTACTAGATATATATAAGCCAATTTTACGCTAGTAACCTTCGTTCTGCTCCAGTATGGCATTAATATTTGCCTCAATCTCACTGGCGGGAATTGGCCAGACTTGGTGAAAATCCTGGATTTCATCTCCGTTATGTGGGTTGTATAATCGTACTCGCTCTACCAGTTTCCCCAATCGCTGCAAAGTAATCCGACGATCTTCTTCAATACTAAGTTCACGAGCCCGTTCATCCAAAATATAATCTATTGTCACTTCACCAGGGCTAACAGGAGTAGCATTGACCCGATTTCGTACCACGTTGATGTCTGCTGCAGCACTCGTTTGATCTCCTCGACCCAGATAAGCCTCAGCCCGCAGCAAATAGGTCTCCGCTAATCGCATATAGTACTGATCAGCATAGGTAGAGCCTCCGGCGGCGGTAAGCAAACCTAAATCTCGGTCAGCGAACAAGGCATCGGGGTGCCGCCCTGGCGTGGTTACTTTGCTCAGCCAGGGATACCATCTCCAACTTTGGGCCATCAAATTAGGACCGGGATACTCCACCGCACTGGAATCAAACCAAGCAGAAGTAGGATCATCGTAGCGAAAATCGCGGATATAGTTGATGGGAGAATTACGGAGATCATTATCAAAATCAGTTTCCCATAAAGTGTTCTCGAAAAAGCTGGTGGGACGCATAAAAGATACTCCCCGCCCTCCGGTATTGAGGTCAGACCGCCACCCTAACACGGCTGGGTTACCATCCGGGTCTTGTAGTGTCCAACTGGCTGGTACATGGTTACGCTCTAGGGTATTACCTGCTTGATTAGTCGAGGTCAGATATCCGCCCGGCACATCGGCTTCCATTTGCGCTACCCAAATAGCCTCACTATTACTACCGGCCCGGTTTTGGTTGCCTTGTCGGAACAGATCATAGTACACATCGCCCGGTTCGCTCGCTCGTGAGCCGAAGCGCTCGGTCATGAGCGCTGTATTAGGATCATCAATCACTACGGTTGCTGCGCTAATAGCGGCATCCCAGTTTTGCTGAGCAAGGTATGTCTCGGCTAGTAGTTGCTGGGCTACTAGATTAGACACTCGCCCATCGGCAGCCACATCAGCAATGCCGGGTAGGTTATCAGCCGCAAATGTAGCATCAGCTACAATCTGAGCTAGCACCTCTTCTCGACTGGCCCGGGTAAAATCGGTTTGAGGCGAAGTAACTTCTTCTAAAAGAATGGGCACACCGCCGTAGAGATGCACCAAATAACGGTAGGCCCACCCCCGGAAGAAGCGGGCTTCAGCCTCAATGAGTTGCTGCTCCTCTTCCGTAAGTACACTATTTTGAGCCAAGCGATCTAGGATAGTATTGGCACTTGCCACGATTTTGTACAACCGATCCCAGTGCCACTCAGGCATATTGCTGGTAGGGTTCAATGTGATGGCGTAATCACCAAAACGATTATTGGCTGCGGATTCACGGGCATCGAACATAATGTCAGTACCGTAGAGATAGGCCCGTGCCTGATCTGGAGTGTTAAACCGATAATTACGTAGTTGAGCATATAAGTCAAAAACGCTACTCTCAAAATTCTCAAAGCTAACAAAGGCGTTGCTGGGGCTGAAGAAGTCTAACGGTTCTTCTTTTAGAAATTCATCTTCGTTACAGGCAGTAGATAATACAACTAACGCAACGAGAATTATCCAATATCTATAAGTCGTTTTCATATGAATTGTCATAGGGGTTATAATGATATATTTAAGCCCACGGTAAAACCTCGCATCACGGGGAGGGCACTTCTATTTCGGTTATTATCACGATTATCATTATTGTTTCTATCATCTTGTCGGCGTTGGTTCGGCCCTAGCCCTTGCCCGGTTTCGGGGTCCCAACCCTCCCAATCAGTAAAAGTGAGCAGGTTTTTACCACTGACAAATAGTTTAGCCTCCTGTAGTCCAATTCGGTCGAGCAAGCCCTGGCCGAGGGTGTAAGACAGCGAAATATCTTGTAGGCGGACAAAGCTACGAGCGAAGAAGCGCTGCTGGCTAATGGCCGCATCAGGGCCGGGTCGTCGGTACGTGGCTCCCGGATTGGAGGGCGTCCAGTAGTCCACTTCTGCAAACCAGTTGCTGCTTTGGGCATTACCAGGCGTACTGTAGCCACCATCCCAAGGGTTATTTAGGCTCAGGTAGCCATCACTGCCTCCTTGAATCGATTTAATGAAAAATTTGAAGGCAAAATTCTTATACCGTAGGGTATTCTGAATACCAAACTGATAGGACGGTTCTCGGTAGCCCAAAATCTGGCGGTCGTCCTGAGGGGTAATTTGTCCATCGTCGTTTAGGTCACGTAAACGATACAATCCGGGGGCAAAGCCATCCGGAATATTTTCATCACCTACCTGCCAAATCCCATCAATTACGTAGCCATATACTGCACCGACAGGCTCGCCAATGAACAGTCCGTTGGCGATGAGATCATCTTCTTGCCCGTCGCCATCACGATCTAAGCCCAGTAAACTTTCAATTCGGTTGGTATTGGTAGCAAAGTTCGCTTGGATATCCCAACTAAAATTTGTGCCTCGCACTGCACTGGCATTGACTAGCATTTCTAATCCCGTATTACTGATTTCGCCTACATTCGATCTGATCTGTTGAAAACCGGTAATTTCAGGGAGTACAAAATCCCACAGCAGGTCGGTCGTACTGGATTGATAGTAGTCAACGCTACCTGATAAGCGGCGGTCGAGCAACGTAAAGTCGACCCCTACGTTAATGCCTACGGTTCGCTCCCAACTTAAATTAGGGTTGGCCAATGAGGCAACTCGCTGGCCGTTTACCGTACTACCGCCATCCCCAAAGAGATACTGATTTCCTCCCCCTGAGCTAATACGGGCTAATGAACTGTAGCGATCAGTGAGGTTACCATTAATACCATAGCTCGCCCGAAGTTTCAAGAAGTTAATCGCTTCTACATTAGCTAAGAAATTTTCTTCTGAGAGTACCCATCCTAAGCCAAGCGAGGGAAATATTCCCACCTTATTTCTCTCAGAAAAACCACTAAATCCATCGCGGCGGAGGGTGGCCGTTAGCAAGTATTTTTCGCGAAAGCCGTAGTTAATCCGACCCATCTGGTAGAGGTACCTTTCTTCCCAGGCATCAGAAAATATTTGTTGAATCACCGCTTGCTCCAAGCTATTATACGAAAGGGCTAGATTAGTAAAATTGCTCCCTTCGGCTCGGGTTTCATTAAAACTGATGCGGTTAAATCCGTAAAGTAAGGTTACATCAATTTCGTGATTCTCTCCTAGTTCTCGATTGTAGGTAATGATATTATCTACGACTAGGTCATAGGTGGCTCGATTGATTTTAATGGCTCGCCCGGCTTGTCCGTTGTCAAATGGATTGGCATTACCCAGTTCCTCCCAGCGGTAGTTATTGCTAAAGTTTACCCGATAGCTAAGTCCTGGGATTTGCGGAACACGAACTTGAGCGTAGAAGATTCCCGAGAGGTTATTGCGTAAATCGCGATCATCGGCAGCACTCTGTAAAAAAGGGTTTAAGCGATTGTCACCTAACGGATTCACGACGAGTTCTCCGTTTTCATCATAGGGAGTGACTAGCGGGCTCATCTGAGGAATCTGGCTTAGTATGGGACTTTCACCGGAGAAATCAGAAAATGCCCCAAACGTATTGGCTCCCACTGTGAGCCAGTCGGTGATTTCAGTGTCGACGTTGACTCGGGCTGTAATTCGGCGGTAGGTATCGTTCAGCATCCATCCTTTCTGGTCGGTATATCCTCCCGAAAGAAAGTAAGACGTATGTTCACCACTGCCTCGTATGCTGAGTTGGTGGTCGGTGATATAACCGGGGTCGGTCACTTCATCGTACCAACTGTAGTCCGTACCATTGGCAAATCCTTCCAGCAAAGGGGGAAATAAGCCGGTATCGTTTTCAATCGCCCAATCAGGGTTTTCCTGTATGAAGTCAGGGGCTAGATAACCATTTTCCCATTCTACGTCACGCACTCCCTTCAAATAACCTTCGCGCCCCAAGGGCGTAAGTTCATTGGCGGGTGACTGCGTAGTGTAAAAGCCAGAATAGCTGATGACGGGTGCCTGAGCACTTTTACCACTCTTGGTAGTAACAATCACCACTCCGTTCGCCGCTTGGGCGCCGTACACCGCCATGCTGCTCGGGTCTTTGAGCACATCTACGGAAGCAATATCATTAGGATTTAAGTCGGCTAACCGCCCACGGTAGTATACCCCATCGAGAATGATTAGCGGGTTCTGATTCCCGTTAATACTCGCTTGCCCCCGCACCTGAATAGTGGGTTCTTCGCCTGCAGACGCCGCCTGCCCGATGTCGATACCGGGGGTAGAACCACTGAGTGACTGTAAAATATTGGTGTTTGGGGCTTCCTCAAAGGCTTCTAGTGGGGCAGAAACCACGGCACCGGTTACGTCTTCCCGCTTTTGGGTACCGTACCCCACAACCACAATTTCTGATAAAGACTGGATATCCGGGGAAAGCGAAATATCAATCTGGCTGCGGTTGTTGATGGGTACTTCCAGAGTCTCGTACCCTACTGACGAAAAAACCAGCGTGTCGGACGAGCTAATCTGACTCAGTCGGAATTGCCCATTTAAATCAGTGATAGTCCCCGTACTGGTTCCTTTGATAAGAATACTCACTCCCGGGAGTGGGCTATCATTTTCTAGGTCGGTGACTGTTCCCTGTACTTGGGAAAAAGCTGCTGTAGACAGTAAGCTTAGAATGAGGAAGTTGAAGGTTGTACATAATGTTTTCATATTTTTATATTATAAAAATTAATATAATAATACGAAATTAAATAAATTTCTAAATAGATCAAGACATATCTGAAATTATTGCCATATTTATATTTTTTTAGGAATAAATTTATATTTTGTTTACTCTAAAGAATTGGCGTGTTCTCAAGTAGAAGACGACTAATGCTGTGTTTATGGGAGCTATCAGCAACTTTACAGTATATGTAGGCGATACACTGATACCTTCTATCGTACTGCCAGAAAAACAGATAGGAATGTGTTAGCGAGACTCGATAAAAAATGGCTTATGGGTAAGCAAAAGCACGAATGATACTTAGCAGCAACTGATCTAATCTCTCTTTGGTGGGTTCAGTCGGAAAGAATCAGCATCTAGATGTACGGGAAATTTCTGACGGTACTCTGCCAAATCTTGGTGAGATAATTGAATTGTGAGTATCTGTTCTTGATTGGATAAATCAGCTAGCACGTTGCCTTTACAATTACTAACTAGTGAATTACCTGAGTAGGCTACCAGGTTTCCATCTTCCCCGATTCGGTTTACCCCAATAGTATAGCAAGAATTCTCGATAGCTCTTGCCTTAAGTAATGTTTCCCAAGCCTGAAGACGGGCAACGGGCCAGTTAGCCACGTAAATTAGCAAGTCGTACAAGAGTGTTTCATCAGCCTTCACCTGATTCCGACTCCAGACAGGAAAACGCAAGTCATAGCAAATTAACGGGCAGACTTTCCAGCCGTTTAGTTCTTCGATTAGTTGGGTATTACCAGAAGAGAATACGTTATGCTCTCCCACCATGCGGAACAGATGGCGTTTGTCGTAGTGTGAGAACGTACCATCGGGCTTCATCCACAGTAGCCGATTATAGTATTGTTGTCCTTCGCGTACAATATAGCTGCCAGTAACTACGGCTTGAGTTTGGGCGGCTTGCTGCCTCATCCATCGAAAGGTGCGGCTATTCATGGGTTCAGCTACATTCTCAGCCGCTTGGGTAAATCCAGTAGAAAACATCTCAGGCAGGATGATTAGGTCAGTAGGCTGACCTATTTGCCAGATCTTTTCTTCCAGCATGGCCAAGTTGGCTTCTACCTCATGCCAGTAAAGTGAAGTTTGGATAAGGGAAACAGTGAGTAGATCCTTAGGCACGACGGATAGCCTTAGCGGGCAGTTTCACCCGATAATTAGCGTCTACCTGTCCCTTGCTGATGTTAGTCAGTTTGCCTTTCATCAACCTTTTTTTCAAACCTTTTACATGATCGACAAAGAGTACCCCTTCAATATGATCGTATTCGTGTAGTACAATGCGGGCGGGCATACCTTCTATGGTTTCAGTATGTTCCTGTCCACTTTCGTCCTGGTATTGTATGGTAAGTTTGGGAGGACGCTGCACATCAGCCCGGATACCCGGAATACTCAAACACCCTTCTTCAAAAGCAAAATCATCACCTTCGGTTTCCAAGATTTCAGGATTAACAAATACCCGGCGAATGCCTTCTTTTCCTTCGTCTTCGTCGAGTGGGGTGCTATCGATCACAAACATCCGCAAACTTTTTCCAATCTGAGGAGCAGCTAAACCTACCCCACTGGCTTGGTACATTGTTTCGAACATATCTTCGCTGAGCTGTTTTACGTCAATTTGCTCGGGGTCAACCGGCTCGGCAGGTTTTTTCAGTACGGGGTCACCGTATAGTACAATAGGGTAAATCATACTTTTGCTAAATACGATTGTAAAATAATGGTAGCACTCACTTTATCGATAGATCCTTTTTGCCGTCGTTGCTTCTTGGTAGTCCCGGCAGCAATCATAGCATCTAACGCCATTTTAGAGGTGAAGCGTTCATCTTCCCAGTAGATCGGCTGGGTAAATTGTTTTTGAAGTTGTTTCACAAAGTTGCGGGTAGGTTGGGTAGCATGGGTATCCGTATTGTCTAACTTCTTGGGCAACCCTACCACGAAGGCATCTACTGGTTCAGTATCGCAGTACTTTTTGAGGAATGAAATGATTCGTGAAGCAGGAACTGTCCCTAAAGGAGTAGCAATAATCCGGAGTGGATCAGTTACGGCAATACCCACTCGTTTCAGACCATAATCAATCCCCACTAACCGTCCCATATCAGTTAGTTGAGACGCACCTTAGCGCGCATAATTTTTTGCACCTGCTTTTCTAGCATCAAAGCTTTAGGAAATAGAATTTCATTTTCTACACTAGCGTGTACGCAGAGGTCTCGTTCAAATTTCTGTAATTCAGCGTATACTACCCGTAGGTGCAGACTATCAATGCCATCGGTAGCATAACCATTCGTGATCTGGCGAATCCCTTCCATTTCATCGTCGTCCATATCGTGGTGAATAGCAAAATCCTGAATAGAACGCTTTTCCATGCTAAGGTATAATTCAGAAGTAGGCTTTCCATCTTTAGAAGCCATTTGCAATCCCATTACATAAGAGAAAAAGTCATCTTCTTCCTCGTAGATATGGTGGATTAGTTCTTCCACGAATAGCGGAAATACAAACTGTAGATCCTCCACAATCTCGGGATGCTGGTGGGTGGGTAGGTGATGAATTAGTTTACTAAGATAAGGTAATCGCTCTTTAATAAACTGAAAGTGAGTATGTTTAAGATATGCAATAATAACATCAATCGGCAATGCCGATAGGCCTACAATTTGATCTTCATCCTGTTCGTATACTGCTTCTAAATCTTGAATCACGTCATGCACATCAAGCCCCTGCTCGTGGCAGACCTGCTCCAGTGTTTTCTCGTCGTAATCATAAAACTTAATGCCGAAGTAATAAAGAACAGAGGCATACGCGTAGTTCTCATCTACCAACTCAGCAATACGTCGGTGCGTATGAATGTTCATGGGCTCCAATATAGGGAATAGTGTATCGTTCTAAATATATAAAATTAACGGATTGTAACATTATATTCAACTTTGAAGAACGAAAGACACCTATTTGTGTTATTTTAGTGGGCAAATAGCTATATTAGACCTCCACTATTTTTCTATTACAGCCTCAAACACCCATATCACCCTTAGACCTTTATCTGTTATTATTAAATGAAGAGCCGTGAGTAAAACCAAAAATTCAAGCTTTCAAATACGTCTGCCTATTTTACTAACCATAGCGGTAGCTGCTGGTATTCTGATTGGAGCAACAATGGCCGATGGCGACGGAACCAAAAATGATATTATTAGTGGTTATCTTAAATTTAAAGAGATTCTTACCTATGTACAGCGCGATTACGTAGATAAAGTAGACACCGATGATTTAGTAGAAACCGCCATTAGCCGAATGCTAGAAAAGCTAGACCCCCATTCGGTTTATATTCCCTCCAAAGAATTAGAGTTAGCCAAGTCACAGTTAGAAGGAGAGTTTGAGGGAATTGGAATAGAATTTAATATCATCAAAGATACTATCTACGTAGTTGCTCCGCTAAGCGGCGGCCCCTCGGAAGAGGTTGGCCTTCAGAGTGGTGATAAAATTGTAGAAGTAGATGGAGAAGTCGTCGCAGGTACTGGTATTGACAATCGTGATGTTTTTGATCTGCTACGCGGTAAAAAAGGAACCGAAGTAAAGGTTGGGATTAAACGTAAAGGGGTGAGTAGCCTGATGGACTTTACCATTATCCGAGATAAAATTCCTCAAGAATCAGTAGATGCTAGTTACATGGTTGATGGTGAAGTGGGCTACATAAAAGTGAGCCGCTTTGCTGCCAGTACCTATGATGAGTTTCACCAGGCGCTTTCTGAATTAAAATCGCAGGGCATGAAGAAACTCATATTAGATTTACAAGACAATCCCGGGGGGTATATGGATCGGGCGATTAATATGGCGGATGAATTCCTAAGAGATAATGCCATGATCGTATACACTGAAGGAAAGCAGCCCCGCTACAATTCCGAAGCTCGAGCCTATCGTGATGGACTGTTTGAGCGTCAACCAATTATCGTACTAATCAATGAAGGTAGTGCTTCTGCTTCTGAAATTGTGGCCGGAGCATTACAAGATAATGATCGTGCGCTTATCGTCGGACGTCGTTCTTTTGGTAAAGGACTAGTCCAAATGCCTATCCCGCTAGATGATGGCTCAGAGTTGCGTTTAACTATCTCTCGCTACTATACCCCTAGTGGTCGCTCTATTCAAAAACCTTACGAAGAAGGAGCGGAAGAATATAGTCAGGATGTACGTCACCGATTTGAGCACGGAGAGTTATTTAGTGCCGATAGCATTCACTTTGATGATTCGCTCAAATATGAGACTATCAATAAAGGAAGGTTGGTATATGGTGGAGGAGGGATCATGCCTGACTTCTTTGTTCCACTAGACACATCAAACATCGGAAATAAGTCTCTCGGAAAGTTATACAATACTAATGCTGTTCGTGAGTATACACTGCTTTACTACGAAGATCATAAAGGGAAACTAGAAGCGATGTCACTTCAAGACTATATAAGTGATTTTGAAGTAAGTGATAAAATGATGAACGACCTTTACGATATAGCCCGAAAAGCAGGGGAGGAAATAGATAGTGAAGACATGGCAGAAGTAGAAGATTTAGTCAAAAATAGAGTAAAAGGTTTAATTGCTCGTAGCGTTTGGGGGAACGATGGAGCATTCCCTATATTCAATAGGCAAAATCAAATCTTACAAGAAGCCTTAAAATTATTTGACGAGGCTGAAAGGCTAGCGACCCGCTAGGGTGAATAAGACTAAAATATTTTGTACTAAATGGAAAGGGTTACAAATTGTAACCCTTTTTTTATTTTTTTCAAGGATGCAGAACCAAAATCAATAAGATGTAGTTCTTTATCTCCCTGCTTAATAGTGTAAAGAAGAATAGAAAATATTTTACAGAAATTTTAGCTAAATCTTTTGCAAGTAAAAACTACTTTTCTACCTTTGCAGTCCCATTCAGCAAAAGGGAAATAAATAGAGTTAAGAAAGTAAGTTTAGTGGGGTAAGAAAAGCATCAAAAGAAAGCACAAACGTGCACCAAGTTTTCAAGCCAGTAGGGTTTGAAAAGAAAAGTTCTTTGACAGGATGGTTAACGTACAGGCCAAGAAGTACAGGTCATGCGCTTAATAAGGTGATAGG
>CAKZYA010000029.1 GCA_937883755.1 uncultured Flammeovirgaceae bacterium
AAGGTGAAAGGTGAAAGGTGAAAGGTGAAAGGTGAAAGGTGAAAGGTGAAAATTAACGATAACTTTAACAATTGAATAATCGAGCCATTGAATCATGAAACTGAGACTAGTACTATTTGCTTTATTTACTAGCTTTACATTAGCTGCAAAAGCACAAGTCACCCCGCTACCTCACGCTCACGCCCATAACGATTATTGGCATGAGCAACCTTTGCTGGATGCTCTCGCTCACGGCTTCACCAGTGTAGAGGCAGATGTACTACTGATTGATGGTGAACTTTATGTAGGCCATGATATGCCCGACGGTAATCATACGTTGCCAACGTTGAAGGATATTTATTTAGAACCTTTGCAAGAGCGCGTGAAAGAACAGAATGGAAAAGTATACGCTGAATACGAAGGTGATTTCTATGTGATGATTGATATCAAAACTGAGGCAGAACCTACCTATGCTCGCCTAAAAGAAGTACTACTCCCTTACCAAGATATGCTTAGCTATCAACAAAATGGTGTGAATCACCCAGGTGCGGTCACTATACTTTTGTCTGGTAACCGCCCGATAGCAAAGGTACAACAAGACTCGTTACAACTGGTTAGTATTGATGGGCGACCGGATGATCTAGGGCAAGGCTATTCGGCTGATTTTATGCCCGTCATCAGCCAGCATTATCGGGCTATTATTGACTGGGATGGCAAACAGCCCATCTCCGCTAAGCAGCAAAAAGCCCTGAAAAAGCTCACGCAGCAAGCTCACCAAGAAGGTAAAAAAGTACGGTTGTGGGCTACTCCTGAAAATACTTTGGTCTGGGAAACCCTATTAGAAACTGGGGTTGATTTTATCAATACCGATCAACTAGCCGAATTACAACAATTTCTAAATCAGCGGAATAAGTAACAGCAAGTTGATGAATCCTTAACATTTAGGTAACATACTTTCCCCATCTCGATCCTACATTTGCATCAGTAGATTTGATTTTCATAATGGACGTTCACAAAGAGCTGGGAGACATCCTTTCAGCTTTTTGTTGTTTCTAGGGAAAGCACTTCCCCCACCGCCAAAGCATTGAGAGTCCCTTTAAAGCGACCAATATCTTCAAACTCCCGCAATAGTTGCAACGGTTCGCCCAATGGTTCATCCGATAGGTCGTACGTGCCGTAGTGCATTGGAATCATTACTTTTCCACCCAAATCGCCAAAAGCCTGTACAGCTTCAGCCGGGTTCATATGAGCGGTTTTCATGATGAAAGAAGGGCGATAGGCTCCGATAGGTAGCAGGCAAATATCTGGTTCACCCATTACTTCTCTAATTTCCGAAAAGTGGGTATCGTAAGCTGAATCACCCCCAAAATAGATGGAGATGCCTCGGTACTTAATCCAGAAACTCCCCCAAAGCTGACGGTTCAGGTCGTGTAGGTAGCGACGGTTCCAGTGTTTGGCGGGAAGGAAAGTAATCTCCAGGTCATCTTTCACCGCAAAGCGTTGCCACCAGGCTGCTTCCTGAAATAGCACCGAGCGACGCTTGCTACCCAAAAGCTTACTAATTTCCAGCGGAAGTAGAAACGTCATAGCAGGGTTTTGCTCAATAAGCTGTCGAATGACCTTTTCGTCAAAATGATCGCGGTGGCCATGCGACATCAACAAGTAGTTGATATCGCTGATAGCTGAAATTGAGCAGGGTGGCGGTACTAGCCGGGGAATTAGAGGCAAATCGGTCAGGCACGGATCTGTCAATAGAGTAATGTCACCAATTCTAATGAAGAAAGAAGCGTGCCCTAACCAAACGATCATATCTTCGGAGCTGCTAAGAAAGGCGGGATTATAGATACATTTCACTCGAAAACTATCATCTTTTTTCTCTTTCTTCTGAGGGTTAGGTTGTAACTGCCATTTTAAGATTTCGCCAAAGGCTGCTGTATCGCTAGCGTACTTGGCGTGAATGAACTGACCGTCTTCGTACCACACTCCTCGCGCCTCTTTCTTTACAAAGGGCAAATTCTCATTGAATCGAAAACCTGTCATAGTTAGGTATTGGTATCAAAATATTTTAGGAAACCGGAGTGTCTGCCTAGCAGTCTAGAACTGGAAGGCTGTATTTTTAGAAGTGAATCCTAATGCGGTCTCCGGTTTTCAGTATCCATTCCACTAATTTCGTAAGCTTTTTGCCTGACCGACCCAGTTATCACGAGAAATACGCCCCGGAAAGAATTCAATCGCATCATTCACTCGCTCTTTGTCTTCATCAGTAAAATTAGCAATCTGGGCAAATGTGTAAATTCCCAGTGCATTCAACTTCTTTTCTAAGAAAGGCCCTACCCCTTTAATCTTTTTCAGATCGTCTTTTTCCGCTTCTGATGCTCGACCAATTCGGTCAAAATCTATTTGTTGGGCTTTCGCCTTTACTCGTTCTATGGCTTCTTCTTGCTTAGAAGCGGCAGTTTTAGGTTTAGGCTTAGTCTCCTTTTTCTTGGGGGTAGCCAAGTTCGGGGCTTTTGCCTTAGGTGCATCTTTTTGAGGGGCTTTGGTGACTGGTGGGGTTTTAACGGCCGGAGTAGATCTGGCAGTTGGTTTAGCTTTTTGCAGTTGGGCTAATTCCCGCTCCAGACCAGCTCGTTTAGCGGTACATCGGTCTAAACGATTCTTTACCTCTACAAAGGCTCGTCGTTGCTCATTGGCCTGATGTTCATGCACGGCTACATCCGAATTACGGGAACGGCGTCCTAAAATAAAGCCCAGGGCTGCTGAGCCAGACAAAAAAATCAGAATTTTAATTAAATCAGCCATGAATTGTTGGTTAGTTTATGAGTGTGTTCAGGTGTTCATGAAGCTACAGGCTCAACTTTGAACACCTGAACACAATTTCTATTGATTAACTATAATTTCTACCCGGCGGTTTTGGCGACGGCCTTCGGGCGTATCGTTAGTAGCTATTGGTTGGGTTTCCCCTTTAGAATCGGTTTGAATTTGATTCAGAGAAATTCCCGACTGTGCCAAGATTTCTTTTAGAAAATCAGCTCGTTCTTGCCCGTACTGCACATTCAGTTTTGCCTCGCCTCTGTTATCAGTATGCCCTACCAGAGTAATATTACGCTCAGAGTCTGCCTCAAGATATACGCTCAAGTCCTGAAAATACTGCCGCAACGAATCCGAAACCTGTAAGGTAGTTGATTCTGTTTCAAAGTACAGTGCTTGATTTTGCTCAGTAAGCCGTTGCTCAATTGCCTGCAAACTATCTTCATCTATCGAACTTTCTGATCGGTTCCGTACCATCCGGAAAGTGACTCCATCTACTAATGTGTCTTGTACAAAAGTTAGCCGGATAGAAGGTATTGCCGTAGTTTCTAATTGTTCAGGTTCAACTCCTTGTTGAATGAACCAGTAGCGCACTGCCTCACTCCGGGCTAAGCCTAGATTCTTAAGCAAGGTTGAGTTCTTTTCTGATTCATCGTACCACCCAATAATTCGCAACACATCACTTTCGTGCTGGTCTAAGTAGATTACCGCCTCTTCTAGGGCTGTTTCTGCCGAGATCGGCACCTTTAGCTTAGCACTACTACGGGGAAAGCGCAGATTTTCAGTAGCCCGAATATTGGCGTCACGCCCCTCAACTACCAACTGACCCTTCGGGCGGGTGGATAATCGGCTCTCGAATATCTCAGGACGGTTTGCATCCGCATCACAATTTTCCCATATCTCACACTGCCAATAATAGGTTGAGAATGAAATCCAACCGATAAGCGCAACAACTAGTAGTAGGTTTATTTTCATGGTTCAATGGCTCGATTGTTAATTGGAGACCGGAGACCGGAGACCGGAGACCGGAGACCGGAGACCGGAGACCGGAGAC
>CAKZYA010000030.1 GCA_937883755.1 uncultured Flammeovirgaceae bacterium
GGCGAGACCCAGTCTGGCGAGACCCAGTCTGGCGAGACCCAGTCTGGCGAGACCCCTGACTAACTTCTCGATAGTTTCTTCCTGATGGAGTCCTAACGCATGGCGATAAAATACACAGTTTCGGTTCACCATGAGCCTCGCCCTCTATCGAGCATCGTAAGCACAAATTTAGGATAAGATACTACAATCCGCTTGTATTTCGTCAACGCAGTGTCAGCAAAACGTACCAAAGAGGATCATCGTTAGCCTAACAGGGTGAACATGTGATCAACGGCTCAAGCGAACCGATAAAGTCACCCATTACCCAAGGTATTACTGGTCATAACTCATCTGCAATTCAAAAAAGTCAAACTGTTCCGAGTAATAATATTTTTCGGTTTCCTCTTGAAAATTCAGTGATCGTAGAAACGCTTGGGATGCGCCGTTATCTTTTTTGGTTTTGGCAATCACCTTTTCCAGCTGCAGTACTTGGAATGCATAATGAATCAGCGTTGAGACCGCTTCTTTTGTATAGCCATTCCTAGGTACTGCTGACTAGTACTATAGCCAATCATACCTTTTTTGTGGTTATCGGCCAAGGTCTCCTGGCTCAACTCGTATAAATTCAAGATTCCAACATACATTGGTGTTTCTTTCAATTTATACAACCAGTTGCACCCCCCTCGTCTGGGTGAGTAATACGAATAGCTTAATTGATAGCTTACGTATTCCTCTAGGTCATTCAAGTCTTTGTAATCTTTCAAGACGAAGGGGTTGGGATCACCCTGGAATAGTTCGTATATCCTTCGGTAGTTGGCAGTGCTTAATAACTCAAATTCTAACCGTTCGGTGGGAGGGAGGTTCCCCCAAGCAAAGTAGGGTTCAGGATGGGTTTTTCGGTAGGTGTCATAAAATGCTTGCCGTTCTAGGCGGCTTTCTTTGCTTGAATTCATAGGTAGTATTTTGCCTTATCAACTATTGGTACGTTTCCTAAGCTCAATCCAGTAGTTAATAAGCGGTCTGTTTTCTAAGAGACGTTTAGGTGCGTCAGAAGCTAACTTACTACTCCAATACCGGGGAATTTTCCCTAAAATTTGATGAATTATGCGTATTGCCGAGGTGAATTTCTTTGATAAGTATAGCGTAGTTTCCTTGTTGTTTTCTTGACGAAAACGAGCTTCTGCCGTCACAGTCTCACCCGCTGCCGAACCTTCCACTCTACAGGAATTACGAAACGACTTGTTGGCTGTCATGCGAGCATTGCAACATGAGAGGTCTTATCATCCTGACCCCTGTTGAATGCGGGACCACCAGGAACAACGATTCACCCAAGAGGTAGGAATCCTTTGGTCACGCCGATTTCTTCCCCTACTGGCGCATCTCACCCTAGCTTTTATGTGAAGGGACGCCTGCTGGGTAATCAACCTTCAAGTATGGCGGCAATTTTTTAATCCATCGGTTCCTCCGGCGTAAAATAAGGAGGTGACTTGTCCGGTAGGTTGGTATCCTAAGGTGATGAGCAAGAACAGTACGCTATTTGGAAGAAGGGTATATGGCAGAACGATTGGTTGAAAAACTGATCGGTAGTCACATGGTTGACTGGATGGTTTTCATTCTTTTTTTTTGTTTAAGGCACCAAATAGCTTCTCTTTCGTTTTTTAAAACTAACCAAACACAAAAGTGACCCCCGAATAACCATCCAGCTGGTCTAAAAAAACGTTGCAAGGGTTCAATGTCTTGATCAACCATTGCCTGATCTACAGGCTTTCGCCGTTCAACGCCCAGAAAGAGCGATAAATCGTTTCCGCCCTACGATCATTCGCAGGATCAGCAATTTCACAATACGGTACCCGTCCATAATACTCCATCGCTCAACCAACATTTTGCGGTATTGAGCCGATAAAATAAAGGATCTATCGGGCTACTCTTGAAGGGATTCGGCAAGCATCATTAGGTTGGCAACATTCATTTTGCTCTGCTCAATATCCTGGGAGATTCGTTGTTGAAATTTTTCTTGTTCTGATTCGTATAATTGCTCGAAGTTCTCGGCACGAGCCTTCCAATAGTCCACTTCCTCGCCCAAATGCTGAACAATTTTTTTGATCGTGTTCATCGTTATCAGTAGTGGTAAGCGTACAAGGTAGGTAACGTAGCAAGTAACTTACAAAAATAATTCTATCTAGGCTATCCTAGAGGCGTTTAGCTCGATTATAAAATGAAAACTTCCTGTGCAGTATGGATTTCTGGCTTCGACTTCTCTGTCGGGAGAAAAGCAGAGTGTAAACGGGCTTGATCTGTAGATGAGGGCCAAATCTTCCTAGTTGCCGAACAGCATTTTTCCAAGCCACTAATTTTGGTGTGCTTTTTTCGGTGGTATCGTATCTTCCTCTAGAGTGAAGCGCAATACATTCCGGTCTTGGCTGGAAGGCACCCGGTTGAGGTGCACGTTGCGCCGCTGGTACGCTGGATCATCAAATCGCTCTTTTTTGAAATAATCTTGCTCGTTATCGGGAGCACTGATGCTTTTACGCCCTTGTAGTTTAAGCTTACGTTTGTAAGCTTCTTCTATCAGCAACCGCTTCTGCGAGCTCATCTCGTGGATATATTCTTGCTCAGGAGCATCTTGAATACCTTCGTAGGTGGGCTGAGGGTCATTGGTTACAACGTCCCTCTTGGTTGGCTCAAACCCATGGTCAGAGACTGTGGCTGGATCGTGGGTGTTATTGCTTTGCGGAACTTGCTTGTTGGTTTCTAGATCAATAGTTTGTATTTGGTCTTCTTGAGACTCGTCATCCTGTTGATCCTGCTCAAATCTGGTAGCAATCACAGTTACCATAACGCTTTCGCCTAACTCTTCATCAATACCATGCCCAAAGATCATATCCATATCCTCACTGGCTTGATCCTGAATATAAGAAGTAATGATAGTCAATTCGTCCATCTGCATTTCCTTCTCTGTACCGGATTTAATAGAAAGCAGGATACGCTGCGCTCCCGTAATATTTACATTGTCTAGGAGTGGAGATGACAACGCCATCTCAGCAGCACGCTTGGCACGTTGATCACCATCAGCTTTAGCCGAGCCCATTACTGCTGCCCCTGACTTAGCCATTACGGTCTTCACATCTTCAAAATCCACATTGATGCCGCCGGGTAAAGTGATAATTTCGGCAATGCTTTTGGCTGCATTCGTCAGTACATTATCAGCCTGGGCAAAAGCGTTCGATACTGACAAGTTGCTGTATATTTCCCGCAGCTTATCATTCATAATAACTAAAACCGTATCGCAACTATCACGAAGCTCCGCAATACCTTCGTTAGCCAGTCGCATTTTCTTTCGTCCCTCAAACCCGAAGGGGGAGGTTACGATTCCTACCGTTAAAATATCTAACTCACGAGCGACTCGGGCAATTTCTGGGGCGGCACCAGTTCCCGTTCCCCCACCCATTCCAGCAGTAATGAACAGCATCTTGGTATTATCACTCAGCAGTTCGCGAATATCTTCTTTACTTTCCAATGCTGCAGCCTTTCCTTTCTCAGGATTAGCTCCCGCGCCTAGTCCTTGAGTAAGACCTACTCCAATCTGAAGCTTATTGGGTACCGGACTGGTTTGCAAGGCTTGCACATCCGTATTGCAGACGATAAATTCCACATCTCGAATTCCCTGATTAAACATGTGGTTTACCGCATTGCTGCCACCCCCGCCTACACCGATCACTTTGATGATAGCGGGCTTCTTTTCGGGTAGTTCAAAAGAGTACGATTTACTCATATTCAGCGAAATCATCAATTAAGATTCTCTTGGTTTTATTCCAAATCCCTTTGAAGTGGAAGCCTGTTGGCCGTTCAGACGGGACTATTTTCGTGAGATGTCCGATTCTTCGGTTTACAAATTCGGGGTTTCGTTCATCAATATCGGTGAATCCGGCGAGTACTAACCCTACCCCCGTAGCATACATGGGTGATTTGATCGTTTCGGGCTTACTTTTACCTAAGTATTCATTAGGGTGCCCAATCCGACCATCCATCGCGCACATTAACTCACACAGTTGCTTAATGTGCCGCAGTTGAGAGCCACCGCCTGTGATAACAATCCCTCCGGCCAGCTGATCTTCGTAACCAGAAGAGATTACTTCCGCGTGAACGAGCTCAAATATTTCTTGCAGCCGAGCCTCAATGATGTACGCTAGATTTTTCACTGAAATCTCGCGGGGGGGACGATCGCGCAACCCACGAATAGAGACAATCTCATTCATGTTCGCTTCCTCAGCAATGGCTCGCCCAAACTTCACTTTCAGTAGCTCCGCTTGCTCGGCTAGTACCGAACAACCCTGTTTAATATCGGAGGTAATGATATTACCCCCATACGGAATAACCGCCGTATGCCGGATAATACCATCGTGGAAAATAGCAATATCGGTGGTTCCACCACCAATGTCTACTAGGCAAACTCCCGCTTGCTTTTCTTCTTCGCTAAGCATCGCTAAACTTGAAGCCAACGGTTCTAAAATGAGATTATCAATCTCTAAACCTGCTTTACGCACACACTTATTAA
>CAKZYA010000031.1 GCA_937883755.1 uncultured Flammeovirgaceae bacterium
AATAGCAGGTAATTACCATGTTGATAGGGTTGATTTTTGGGAGATCAACTTGCGCTTGAGCGAAAATTATCCGGTGAAATTTCGCAACTACTTATATACGAGCCTGTTAATAAAGACTTTATCAAACTGATAGTGAGTACTTATAACTCTGCATTAGATTTTTACTCCACCGTTAGATGGAACTCGAGAAAATTGCTTACAAAATTATTACGCTGAAAAATGAGGACTTAGCACTGCGGGACAGACTTATTCAAAGTGGGCAACTTGGCACAGGGTACAATGAGGAAATGGCAGCATTGCACAATAGAAATGCTGTAGTATTAAATGAGATAATAGATTCAATTGGTTATCCAACCATTGACAAAGTAGGCAAAGAAGCAAGTGAAGCTGCTTGGCTAATTATACAGCATTCAATTGGGCAACCTGAGTTCATGAAAAAATGTGCTAAACTCTTAGCCACTGCGGTCATCGAAGGCAAAGCCAACCCAGTAAACCTTGCCTATCTAACTGACCGAATAGCCTCATTTGAGGGAAAACCACAGCTCTACGGAACTTCATTTGATTGGGACGAAAATGGAGAATTAAGCCCGAAACAATTTGATGACTTAACCAAGGTAAATCAAAGAAGAAAATCTATCGCGCTGAACACGCTGGAAGAACAAACCCAGATCATGAGAGCCCAGGCTAAAAGCGAAAGCCAACTTCCACCAACGAATTCGGAAGAAAGAAATCAGCAATATGATGAATGGAGAAAAAAAGTCGGCTGGATAAAGTAAAAATAGCCGCTAACAGTATATACACCGTTCACAGAGGCATGTGATCACATATGCAAGTATAATGGGTAATTGGTAAAGTCATTCTCGGATATTCCTAAATTGTTAAAATCAGAAATATTCTCAGCTCTATTTTTGGTTTATTTTCAAATATCTCACCTAAAATATTGCTAAATTGCTATATATATGCTAAATAGATATAGATAACTAATCTACCTTAGTATTGACTTACCCTGAGTGCCCTCGTTGCCAATCTAATTCCGTAGTAAAAAGTGGTATAGTGAACGACAGGCAGCGTTATAAGTGTAAACGCTGTAATTATTCATTCACCGTGAATAAGCTAGGAAAGCAGATTGATAGCTATTACGTTATCAAAGCATTACAGCTCTATCTAGAAGGAATTAGCTATCGTGAGATTGAACGATTGCTAGGGGTCAGCCACGTTTCGGTAATGAATTGGGTACGCAAGTATCGCATTAAAGCACCCGCCCAACAAGATTATCGCCCCACCTATAAAGTGCTTAATCACCACGAATTAAGCGCATTTTTCTCTCAGCCCGATAATCTTCAGGGGGCAGGAATGATTGTAACCGAAGTGGGCGACAAATATATGCTAATAAAGTGGGAGCGATTTAAAGAGTGAAAAATATCTATAGCATTAGCAAAAAACTACCACTTGGCTTTTCTTTCTAAATTTTTTTTTGACCTTTCTCAAGTCATTTCATGACGGGCGCCCTGATGTAATTAATAATTACTCCCTTAAGCAAAACGCAACAATCTAATGAAAAAGCATCGGTCCCTTCAACGTAACATGGTTCTTTTTTTAGCTTGCTGTCTACTTTCGTCGACTGCCTATGCCCAAGAAGAACCACCAAAGAAAAAAAATCGCATTAATTACAGCTACAAGCCCCTCACCCTGAATCTGAGTGAGGATGGCGCAGCCTACATCCGTTTTATCATTTGGAATCAATTATGGCTACGTACCAATAATTTAAGTGGTGATGATGAATTTAGGGTAACACCTTCTATTCGCCGAGCCCGAATTCTGGCATTTGCCCAGATTTCACCCCGCTTCTTAGTCTTATCTCACTTCGGCATGAACTCCGAGAGTGCTGCCGGCCTCGATCCTTTGGGTGAAGGAACCAATGTTTCGCTATTCTTCCACGGGGTCTGGGGTGAGTACAAACTGACTGATAATCACTACGCAGGCGTTGGTCTCCACTACTGGAGTGGCCTATCCCGGCTAACTAGTCAATCCACATTAAACTTCATGACACTCGACGCCCCTATTTTCAACTGGGCTCAGTTGGGCTTATCGGATCAGTTTGCTCGCCATCTGGGTGCTTACGCCAAAGGAACGGTAGGGCGAGCTCATTATCGGGTTTCCCTGAACGATGCGCTTAGCAACTCTCTGGATATTACCCGCCCCACTCCCGTAGAAGGTGCCGCTCGCTACGCGGGGAGAAAACTAGCCGTAGATAGTTTAGGATTGGACGAGAACGGACTGGTATTTCAGGGCTACTTCAACTATAATTTCCTAGATATGGAGTCGTATAAGCTTCCTTATTTTGTAGGCACCTACTTAGGAACTAAAAATATATTCAATTTGGGATTTGGCTTCTTTCACCACCGAGGCGGTACTGTCACAGGTAATAGCTCCAACACCTTTGAATTTTACGATGTGAACCACTTTGCGGTAGATGCTTTCTACGATGCGCCTATCGGTGGTAAGGGCGCAGCTATTAATGCTTTATTAGCTTATTATAACTACGATTTCGGTCCAAACTATGTAAAGTCAGCGGCTAATCCTGCCCGCACTATTGCTACAGGAAGCGTATTCTACGCTCAGCTTGGCTACTTATTGCCCGGGGAAGGATCCCAAGATCGCCTTATGCCTTATGTAACTTACGCTAACGGAAATCCCGAAGCTTATGATGCTAACTCGCAAATCTTCAAGCTGGGACTTAACTACTTTATGAATGGACATAATAGTAAACTCACCTTGGAGTATCAGAATACGCAGACGCCCACTGGCGGAGAAGAAACCGCTGGAGCTGACGTCCTGACTCTGCAACTTCATGTATTCTTATAGATTATTCTTACTTTTTGTTTTTCAATAAACTAAACCTACCATGGAAGATTCTTCAAAATCATTAAAAAGCTACTGGAAAAAAAATGTACAGTATCTCCTTATTTTACTCAGCGTATGGTTCTTAGTATCCTACGGATTCGGAGTCCTTTTCGCTGATGCCCTAAATAATATTCAATTTGGTGGCTTTAAACTTGGCTTCTGGTTCGCTCAGCAGGGTTCTATCTACGTATTTGTGATCCTCATCTTCGTGTACGTCAGCCTGATGAACAAGCTCGACAAAGAATTCGACGTAGATGAGAAATAAACTTTGATGATTAATGAATAATGACGAATGATTAGTAAATCTCATTAGTCACTAATCATCAATCATTACTCACCAGTCATTAGTCATTACTTACAAATCATTAAAATCATGGATGTACAAACTTGGACATATATTCTGGTAGGGCTTACCTTCGCCCTCTATATCGGTATCGCTATCTGGTCAAGAGCCGGATCTACCAAAGAATTTTACGTAGCGGGTGGCGGGGTTTCCCCTCTCGCTAACGGCATGGCAACCGCCGCCGACTGGATGTCAGCCGCCTCCTTCATCTCAATGGCTGGACTGATTTCTTTCATGGGCTACGATGGTGCCGTTTATCTTATGGGCTGGACGGGCGGCTACGTACTATTGGCTTTACTTCTGGCTCCTTACCTGCGTAAGTTCGGTAAATTTACCGTTCCCGATTTCATCGGTGATCGTTACTATTCTAATATGGCGCGAACCGTGGCCGTTATCTGTGCCTTGTTCGTTTCTTTTACTTACGTAGCCGGACAAATGCGAGGCGTAGGCGTGGTATTTTCCCGCTTCTTAGAGGTAGATATTAACTTAGGTGTAATCATCGGTATGGCTATCGTGTTTTTCTACGCGGTACTTGGTGGTATGAAAGGTATTACCTATACCCAAGTTGCTCAATACTGCGTACTGATCTTCGCTTTTATGGTTCCCGCCATCTTTATTTCTATCCAACTCACCGGACATATTTTACCCCAAGTTGGTTTTGGTTCTACACTTGCGGGCACTGATACTTTTTTGCTTGAAAAGTTAGATGGTCTAAATCAGGAACTAGGATTTGCCGCTTACACTAATGGTAGCAAAAGTGTATTTGATGTATTTTGTATCACCGCAGCCCTAATGGTAGGTACTGCCGGACTACCCCACGTAATTGTACGTTTCTTTACAGTGCCCCGCGTAAAAGATGCCCGAATTTCAGCGGGTTATGCTTTAGTATTTATCGCTATTCTGTACACTACCGCTCCCGCAATCGCCGCCTTTGCCCGCACCAATATGATTAACTCAGTATCTAATGTCGCTATTGACGAATTACCTACCTGGGTTACCAACTGGCAATCTACCGGCCTAATCACGATTGAGGACAAAAACAATGATGGTTTGGTACAGTACGTAGCCGATGCTGAGCAAAACGAGTTTATACCTGACCGGGATATTATGGTTTTGGCTAATCCCGAGATTGCCAACCTACCTAACTGGGTAATTGCCCTGGTAGCCGCAGGTGGACTCGCTGCCGCTCTCTCTACTGCTGCTGGACTACTACTTGTAATCTCTACTTCCATTGCCCACGATTTAGTTAAAAAACAGTTGAAGCCAGATATATCCGAACAAGGTGAGTTATGGGCAGCACGCGGAGCCGCAGCAGTCGCTGTAATTGTAGCTGGTTACTTCGGCATTAATCCCCCTGACTTTGTAGCGGCAGTCGTGGCCTTAGCCTTTGGATTAGCAGCAGCATCTTTCTTCCCGGCCATCATTATGGGTATCTTCTACAAACGAATGAACAAAGAAGGAGCCATTACCGGAATGGTCGTTGGCTTATTGACAATGATTTTCTACATCTTGAAGTTTAAGTTTGGATTACTAGGCGGTGGTACTGCCGAAGACTGGTGGTTTGGCATCTCTCCCGAAGGTTTCGGCTTTATTGCGATGCTAGTCAACTTTGTAGTCTCGCTCGTGATATGCCAGATAACAGCTCCACCTCCTGCCGATGTACAAGATTTAGTTGAAGACATCCGCTACCCACGTGGTGCCGGGGAAGCTGTAGCCCACTAATCCTTAGGTTGCATCCTTTCCTAAAAACGTGCATATTCACCTAAGCAAATAATGATTGATGAGTAATGACTAATAATTAGTGAAAAGCCACTATCATTAGTCGTTATTCATCAGTCATTACTCATTATTCATTACACCAACACCTAACCATGAGTAACAAAATACAAACCCTTGGCGGCTACATTCACGAGTATCAAAAAAGTGTACAACAACCTGAACAGTTCTGGGCTCGCATTGCCGAATCATTTTATTGGCGAAAGAATTGGGATGAAGTAGTTACCTGGAACTTTGATGAGCCTAACGTAAAATGGTTTGTCAACGGCAAATTAAATATCACTGAGAATATTCTCGAGCGTCATCTGTTCACCCAAGGTGACCGCCCGGCCATTATTTGGGAACCAAATAACCCCGAAGAAGAAAACCGAACCCTCACCTACCGCGAACTACATGAACAGGTTTGCCAGTTTGCCAATGTGCTCAAAGAACAAGGTGTACAAAAGGGCGACCGAGTGATCATTTACATGCCGATGGTTCCCGAATCGGCAGTAGCGATGCTGGCCTGTGCCCGGATCGGCGCTGTTCATTCAGTAGTATTTGCCGGATTTTCTGCCAGCTCCCTGGCCGACCGTATTAATGATTGTGAAGCGAAAGTTGTACTTACTTCCGACGGTAATTTCCGGGGCAAGAAGACTATTCCGGTAAAAGCGGTAGTGGACGAAGCGCTAGAAAATACCAGCTCAATTGAGAAAGTAATTGTGCTGAAACGTACCGAAACCGAAGTTACCATGCAGCCTGATCGAGATGTTTGGTGGCATGAAGTAACCGAAGGTATATCTACCGAAAATAAAGCCGAGGAGATGGACTCGGAGGATATGCTCTTCATTCTGTACACCTCCGGCTCTACCGGAAAGCCCAAAGGAGTAGTACATACCTGTGGGGGTTACATGGTGTACACCCACTACACCTTTGAGAATGTTTTTCAGTACAACCGGGGAGATGTCTATTGGTGTACGGCGGATATTGGCTGGATTACCGGACACTCTTATATTGTCTACGGCCCCCTATTAGCGGGAGCCACTACGCTCATGTTTGAGGGTGTTCCCACCTACCCCGATGCTAGCCGTTTTTGGAAGGTAGTGGATAAGTATCAAGTGAAACAGTTTTATACTGCTCCAACTGCTATCCGCGCCTTACAAGCCTATGGACTAGAACCTTTGCAAGACTGCTCCCTAGAATCGCTCAAGGTGATTGGCTCGGTAGGTGAACCCATCAACGAGGAAGCTTGGAACTGGTATCGCGACCATGTTGGTAAGGGAAAATGCCCTTTGGTAGATACTTGGTGGCAAACCGAAACCGGAGGTGTTCTTATCTCACCTATCCCTGGAGTGACCCCTACCAAGCCGGGTTATGCTACTCTACCCCTTCCCGGTGTTCAACCCATTATTGTAGATGCCGATGGCAAGGAATTGAAGGGTAATAGCGTACAGGGTAACCTATGCATAAAATTCCCCTGGCCTTCTATGCTACGTACCACCTACGGTGACCACGAACGCTGCCGACAGACTTATTTTTCTACTTACAAGGGACTCTACTTCACCGGAGACGGCGTGAAGCGAGACGAAGATGGCTACTATCGAATTCTGGGAAGAGTAGACGATGTGATCAACGTATCTGGTCATCGCATGGGAACTGCTGAAGTAGAAAATGCCATTAACGAGCACCCTAAAGTTGTAGAATCAGCCGTAGTGGGTTACCCACACGACATTAAAGGACAGGGTATTTACGCCTATGTCATCTGCGACCTCACCGACCGCTCGGAAGAGAACTTAGCCAACGAAATTAGGCAAACCGTAAGTCAGATTATTGGACCGATTGCTAAACCAGATAAAATTCAATTGGTACCAGGACTGCCCAAGACCCGCTCGGGTAAAATCATGCGTCGCATCCTTCGGAAAATTGCCCAAGGAGACACTAGTAATTTAGGGGACACCTCTACCCTACTAAACCCTGAGGTAGTTACTCAGATTATGGAAGGGGAAGCAAGTTAGAACGAAGAGTATATTGAAACGAGGCTCTGATTTATAAGCTTATTTTTAGCTGTTTACCCTCGAAAAGCAAAGGGGCAAACTATGATATGCCCCTTTTTTCATTAGCACAAATTTCGAGTATCTGAGTGCCGACAACTGTGATCGTAATCACCCTTGTAATGAAAGCAATGCGATCAGTCACCTTTGCCTCAAAGACACACTTTTTGCCATAATGTCACTTTAGTCAAATTTAGCTTCTGTAAGCTTAGAATTTTGCCGATTAGCAGTTTCTTCGTCAGGGATTTCAACAAAACCAAGTAATGAAAACTACTTGATTCCTACCCAAAAATTACTCTAGCGGTATCAGTCTAATCTTACTTGCAGCACGATTATTCATACCTTGGTGAATGACAAATAGGCTAATTTTCTACTAGTAAGCTGATAGCGGGAATAAACCGAAAGTATTATTTATATAGTCTCAAACTATTACATAGTAATAAATGACTTCATAACAAATAGTGAAAAATAGTTAGGGAGGGTAAGTTTGTTTTATCGCAGAGAGAAGTTTTACTACCTTTTTTGATAGTGTAAGTTTTAGCATCGGCGGTATAAACACTTTAGCGAGGAATTTTTTGAAAGGTTAGTATACCGACAACTGTTTGCCAATACCCTCATAATCAACTTTTAATAGGCGTCTGTCAAACCGATAGTATACTAGTTAAGTAGATCATCAAATCAGCTGAGAAAACTATTGACAGCGGAAAATTGAGCACTAGAAAAGTAGAACAATCAAGTGAAAAACCACTTAGCGTATGAAACTTCAATTAGACCGAAACTCGATTAAAGGAAGAATCACCTTCCTAATTGCAACATTTATTGTCCTCCTTTCCATCACCATTGCTTTTGTACTTTTGCAAAATAGTAATGTACTAAAGCTAGGTAAAGGAGTAAAAGATATTACCTTGCCACTGGCACTAAATGGGCAGGAAATTTTATTAAGCCTTAATAAAGCATCAGCTGTTCAAAAAGCCTACTTCATCAGCCGAAATCAAAACCTTATTTCGCAACGCCAAGCTATTTGGGAAAAAGATATTTACCCATCGCTGGATGTGCTCATTGGGCTAAAAAAGAACCTTGATCTTAAAGACAACATCGAGCGCATCGAGAAACTTGAAGAACTAATTCCGAAATATGATGAATTACAACAGGAAGTTGATGATTACCTATCTAAGAACCGTGAACTTAGCATAGAAGCTATTAATACAGATATAGTAGACTCATCAGCAATTTCTGAACTAATTAATCTGTATGAAGCTAATACCGAGGATAAAGCCTACTTTGCCAATATAATAAGGAAAAAAATTGATCCTATTAAGGATCAGATAGAAGCTGCAATTGACCCTTTATTGGTTACAGAAACCGAATACATCTACGAAAATATTGGAAACTTAAATAAAAGTGTCAGTCGTACTAGTTTAATCCTCATTGCCTTATCGCTGAGTACAGTCTTCTTATCTTTACTAATTGCCTATTTTTTATTCAAACGTCTGGAACAATCAATAGCCACGCCTACCCAACTACTCGACAAATTGAGTCAAGGTGAGCTTACTGAACAATTAAAGGAGTCGTCTGACGAACTCAACGCTGTGATCTTGGCGGGAAATAAGCTAAATCAGAATCTAAGAGCAGCAAGTATATTTGCAGAACAAATTGGTGAAGGTAATCTTGAAGGTGATTTCCAGCCTACTGGCAATACAGATGTATTAGGCAATGCCTTAGTGCAGATGAGAGATAGACTTAAAAAAGTAGCAGAAGAAGATCAGAAAAGAAATTGGACAGTTAATGGCCTTAACCAATTGGGTACCATCCTACGTAAAGATCAATCTGATCTGGAGCTTCTTAGTAATAACATACTCATATTCCTAATAAAATATATAGAAGCTAACCAAGGGGTACTATTTCTAGTAAATGAAGAAGACAAAGAGAATATTCATCTTGAGCAAGTGGCTATGTATGCTTGGGAAAGAACTAAGTATTTGAACGCCACTATTAAGCCCGGTGATGGCATTGTCGGGCAGGCTTGGCAAGAAAAGGAAATCACCTATCTTAAGGAAATTCCGGAGGATTATATAAGCATCCGGTCTGGATTGGGAAAAGCTACTCCCAAAAATATCGTAGTCCTACCACTAGTTTATAACGAGCAAGTATACGGAATTTTGGAAATTGGATCCTTCAAAGAAGTACAAGATTTTCAAATAGAATTTCTAGAAAGTCTTTCTGAAACAATAGCTTCTACACTTTCATCGATCAAGATGAATAATCAAACCAAGCTATTATTGGAACAAACCCAAGAACAAGCTGAGAATATTAGAGCCCAAGAGGAGGAATTACGTCAAAATCTTGAGGAAATGGAGGCAACCCAGGAAGCTATGAGGAGAGCACAGATAGCTGAGAGTGAGAATTAGGTAATAAATTTTTATTTAGCTGAGAATGAAATTTTACTTAATACCACTAAGCATCTTTTCTTCAAGCCGAAGGAAATGTGTTCTCTTATTATCAGCCTTGCGGCTGATAGCAGTAGCGGCTTTAGCCCAGCAAACAGCCTCTCTGGCCTTGGTTCAGGATGCATCTAATGGAAAGCCTTCGGAATCTAAAACTGAGTATGACACTGATTCTCCCACTCCCAATGCGTTTACATTTGGAGCCAAAATTCAGGGTGACATTGTGCAGAATTTCCATGGGGGGGGGTAAAAACTGGCTCGGATTATATCGGTCTGGTACACTTAACTGTTAGTTTTGATACCAAGAAAGTCGGTCCTTGGAAGGGAGGAGAGCTTTTTTTTAATGGAGTAAATGCCCACGGAGGAACTCCCTTCACTACGTTGATTGGCGATTTTCAGCCTATCTCACGAAACGAGACTCCCAAACGAACCGCGCTTTTTCAGTTCTAGTACCGCCACACTTTTGGAAAATTCAGCTTACTAGTAGGGCAGCACGATATGAACTCTTCGTTCGGTACAAGTTCCTCCGCCGGACGTTCCATCCACTCGGCCTTCGGGATGTATCCCAGCGTTACGCCCAATGCTGGCTATTCGTTCTCGATTTTTCCCCGCACCATACCTACCGTATATGCCAAGTATAACGTTAATCAAATCACGGTGCAGGCAGCAGCCTACGCTGGGGCTTCTACTAGCTTTGACGAAGCCCCTTATAACCTGCACTGGAACCTGGACGAGTCGGTCTATCTAGTGGGAGAAATTCACTACAAAAATAATAAACGGGGTGCCCAAACCGGATTATATAAACTGGGTTTTTTCTACCATAGCAGTGACTTTCCCGATGTAACTCAGGTAGCCAACTTGATCCGAGGCAACCGCGGGTGTTACTTGATTGCTGATCATATGCTACTGCCTGAATCCGATCATCCTGGGCAAGGACTGAAGCTATTAGCCCAAATCAGTATGGCATCGGGTAATCAGAACTTGCTTGATCTGTATAACTCGGCGGGTTTTACCTACCAGGGGCTGCTACCGCAGCGTGATCAGGATGTGCTCTTCTTTGGAATGGTTAACTCTTTTATCAACCAAGAATTGCAGGAAGTTACCGGCACAATGGAGAGTAATCGGGCTATCGTAGAAATGAATTATACTTTGACGTTAGGGAATTATTTCACTCTTCAGCCCAACCTGGAGTATATCGTCAACCCCGGAGCAGATCCGACGCTAGAAAATGCTTTATTGGGAATGTTACGCTTCTCAATCAAATATTGACCACTAAAGGACATAAAAAAAGGGAAAAGCATGTAGCTTTTCCCTTTCGCATTAATACAAGCTTCGGAATATCTTAGTACCGGCTGTTGTATCCGCCACCTCCGCCAAAGTTAGAGCGGCGTTGTCCACCACCTTCGCCTTTAGGACGAGCTTTTTTTACAACAATGTCGCTACCGTCAAACTCAACTTCGTTAAGCTCAGAGATAGCGCGATTAGCAGCCTCATCGTCAGGCATTTCAACAAAACCAAAGCAACGAGAATTACCAGTTTCCCGGTCAAAAATCACTTTGGCCGAATCAATCTCTCCGTATTCAGCGAAAAGATCATTTAAGTCTTCACTAGTAGTGGAAGGACTTAACTTTGCTACGAATAAATTCATAAAAAGAATAAATAATAATAAATAAAGTAATAAAATAGAGCACCAGGTAGCAAAGCAGTTCAAAAGAAGTGCAGATCACATCATGTTCTATCCGCCAAAGTTACATTTTCTTTTTTAGAAAGGTTCAGGTTTATAGGTTTGTTTATCGTAAACTCTCTCTTTATTTTTAAAAACCTGGTTTAATGTAATTTTCCTCATTATTGTACAACTAACCTACTACTATGAATCGCTTTATTTTTGTTTTTCTACTACTATGGATAAATTTTACCGCTTTTGCTCAGGAAACCCTTTACGTGGGAACTTACTCAGTGCGAGGTAGTGAAGGGATTTATGTTTATTCCTTTGACCGAGATAATAACTCTTTTGAACTAGTTCAAACAGCGAGTACGCCCGAAAGCCCATCTTTCCTAGCAATTAGCTCGAACAATAGTTATCTCTATTCAACTAACCGAGGTGGAACTAAAGATTATCCTGACTGGGGCTCAGTGTCCTCTTTTTCTATTGATGAAAAGACAAGTAAGTTATCACCTTTGAACGAGGTTTCTTCCTACGGGGTAAGTCCATGCCATGTGGCGGTAGATGATGAGCAGAACTGGCTGTACATTTCGCACTACGGTGGTGGTTCATTATCAGTCTTTCCGATTGAAAATGATGGACACGTGGGTAACTTAGCCGATTCGGTTCAGCATACCGGGAGTAGTGTAAATCCAAACCGTCAGGAAGCACCCCACGTACACTCCATTCAGGCAGTGCCCCAGACTGACTACTTTCTCACCGCTGATCTGGGCTTAGATGAGGTGAAAGTGTATCGAATGGATGATTCGGAAGCTGTAGAAGAATTTGCAATTACCACCGAACCCGGCAGTGGACCTCGTCATTTTACTAAATCGGCTGATAACCGTTTTCTATACGTAGCTGAGGAGCTGACTTCTACCGTTAGTGTACACACGTTGGATCTGGAGCAAAATCGAGTTAACCAAACTCAGCGAGTTTCTACCCTCCCTGATTCATTTGCGGATAATAACACTGTGGCTGATATTCACCTGAGTCCCGACGGTAAGTTTCTTTATGTTTCCAATCGCGGTCATAACAGTTTGGTAATATTTGAAGTAAACGAAAAGGATGGAACGCTTACCCCGAAAGGACATCAATCTACTAAGGGAGAAACCCCTCGTAATTTTGCTATTGATCCTCAAGGAGAGTTTGTACTTGTTGCTAATCAAAATACTGATAATATCGTGTTCTTCGAGCGCAACCAGCAAACGGGTCAGCTTACTCCTACTGGTACCGAGTTATCCGTACCTAGTCCGGTTTGCTTAATTCTGCAATCGAACTGACTACCTTACAATGAATATCGTGTGCTCTACGTTTCTAGTAAGTGATTTATTTTTGAAACACTATATTCTCAAAGCTTGAGATTAGTATTATTTATTGTAAGCTTCTGCCTTTTAGTACCTGCATTTGGACAAATCCATCTGGCAGTTAAAACCCCGATGGGAAAAACCAAGGAAGTATTTTACCCCGGCGATTGGTTCGTCTTTAAGCTTAAAGATGATGATGCAATCTATCAAGGTACTATTGGGTCGCTTGATGTTGAGAACAACAGCATTCTTATAGAAACTGCAATCATAGATTTAGCCAATGTGACGGTAGTGTATTCCCAAAAAGAGCGTAAGGATCGCTATTCAGATAAACTGATAACTGCTGGCCTTTTGTTTCCCATTATTGATCATTTTAATAATTCGGTGATCATGGATAATGAATTCAGTTGGAACCAAGGAGTACTTATTGCTTCGGGAGCCTTGGTAGCATCAGGTTTAGCTATCAAAATCTTACGAAGAAAGAAGTACCGAATGAGTGGGAGATTTAGATTGATGTTCAGACTTTAGATTTGCAAAACTTCTAATTACGAGGTGCCTTTCGCTGGAGCCACTCAGCAGTGCTTCTCGATCTTTCGGAAATATCTTCTTTAGTGGTAATGGCCTGTCCCATACCATCTTATCCGAAGCCTTGCTTACGCTATTCCTTGAAACACAGATTCAACCTCATTCCAACAGTTCTGAGTTCTTCGTGTGGCGCTATGCCATTCTTTAGATGCATTATAATAATCAATAGATTATTGCAATGACTGAACATATCTTACATAGGGGAGCTACTCAGCGTCTACAATAGAAATGATCATGGTGTTATTCTTGATAAGATAGCGTCGTACACATGTTTGTCTAATTAAAATATAATATTTATGGATAATTGCACAAAAGATGTAACATTAGCTGCTGCATTTATTAGCGACATTCTTACCCTGTACAATGGTAAATCAGATCAGGCTGCCCTTAAGCAAATGGCAGCAAAGTATGACCTTAGCAATCCGATGAATCAGGTACCTATTCAAGTGTATAATGATATGTGTCAATGGGTTGAATCTGAGATTGGGGAGGCCAATACCCGCCTGATTGGCAAAAAAATTGGCGAGACCGCTTACCAGAGTATGGCTGCCCAAAAAATGATTAGCGAAAACCCAACTCCAATTGAGGCAATGGAAGCCTTGGTGAAGGTAGCTTCTATCATGATTCAGGATCCTAAAAATCGGGGATGGGAAATTGCAGAAACTGATTCCAAGCACATCATTATGCGACGGACACAGACCTTCAATAGTACCTTACAGTTGGGTTTACTAGAAGGTCTTATTCGGAAGACAAAAGTATTTTCACCCCAAGTCAGCTATCTCAAGCAAGTAAGTGAAGGCGATGAATTCGATGAATACAAAATAGCTTGGCTGTAAGTTACTGGGAACGTAAAACAATGATTGGCCTAGCAATAAGTCAGTCATTTTTCGTTTGGCTTGTTCTATGTTCACTCACGTTAGTATCTTCTCCGCATTTAATTCGTTTTCCGTTGAAGCCATTCAGCAATTCCTTTCAGGCTTTCTGAAATGTCCTCCATGGTGGCTACGGCCTGTCCCATACCATTTTCTCCAAAACCTTTCTTGCGCTGCTCCTGCTGAAAGATTGCTTTGATTTCGTCCCATCGTTGCTGGGCTTCTTCTTCTAAAGCACTGTGTAGTTCTTTAAACTTGAGCAAGTTAGCTTCCGCTCCCGAGGTCAGGGTCTGGGCTTCGTTTTCGTAGTGAGTATTGATAAGCGTCTCCAACTCGGTCTCATTCATAATAGGGGCAACTTTTTCAGCCATTTTATTCATATCGCGATAAGAGCCTTGCAGTTTGAACGGTGGTTCAGTACGGTACGCATCGGCTTGAGCTGCCGAGCGGATGTATTCTAAATTCACCGTAAGTACCGTATCCCGAATGGCAATGAGTTTTTGCATTACTGCTACGTATTCGCGTATCTCTTCGGCGGAGTGATTAGCCTCCCACTCTACTCCTTCCGCTGAACTACCCTGCGCTAATTTTACTAATGTATAAACGTCAGCTTGACTTTTGGTAGCTAGCTTGCTCAGCACTGGGTTAGAGGTTAAACTATTCTCTAAATAACTTAGCTTAAACGCTTCGGCAGAGTCGCCAATGATATCGCCCAGATTATAGATATCCGCTCGGTTAGCCAACATATCCGGAATCTGGAACTTATCACCACTCTCGGTGTAGGGGTTTCCTGCCATCACTACGCAGACTTTCTTTCCTCGGAAATCATAGGTTTTACTGCGCCCCTTGTACACACCTTCAATCTTACGCTGGGCATCGCAAAGGGAGATAAACTTTTGCAAAAACTCAGGATGACAGTGCTGAATATCGTCCAGGTAGATCATCACATTATCGCCCATTTCAAAGGCTAGGTTAAGCTTCTCCAGTTCCTCTCGTGCCCCAGCGTTAGGTGCCTGACTTGGATCTACCGATACTACCTGATGACCGATAGCTGGACCATTAATTTTCATAAAGACCAAGCCAAGCCGATTCGCCAAATATTCCATTAGCGTGGTTTTTCCGTAACCAGGTGGGGAAATTAGTAGTAGCATTCCCATCAGGTCGGTGCGTTTGTTTTCTCCGGTAGCTCCGATTTGTTTCGCTAGATTAGAGCCAATCAGTGGTAAATACACCTGATCAATTAGGCGATTACGCACAAAGGACGACATCACCCGCGGTTTAAACTCCGATAGTCGTAATTCTTCGGTAAACTGCTGGGTAAGCTCTCGCTTTCGCTGCTGAAAATCTCGGTAAGCGGGTACGGCTTCTTGATGAAAATCACCAAGCTTCTGAAAGAATGTCTGGTAGTACAGTTCGTATTTACCGTCCTCGATGCCCGCATGGTTGCCCTGCATATCTTCCAACGTAGTGCTGAGATTCACTTTGCCCGTTTCTAATTTTTGTTTAGGATTAAACAATAGTGCCGCCACTTCAGAAACGTAAGCTGTATCTAGCTCAGCTTGCTCCGCAAAAGACTGTACCCACTTACGAATGAGGTCATACTGCACCCAGGGTTGTTCAGATAAATCGCTGACGGACTTGCGGTACTTCGCTTCAGCCTTTTGCTTCGCCAAGTACTTCTCAAAAGCTTCCTTCAGATCAATCGCCTGTTGATTAACCGTAAATTTATCATCACCAATTAGCTCGTAGAACAAATACTCGCTGGCTTCAACAATCACCGAAGCATCAAACAACGATGTTTGCTGAACAAAGTCTTGAATGCTGGCCTGAATCTGGTTGAGCACCGGATTAAATTCTTTGGTGTGCGGAAAAACCTGAAGAATAGCCCCCGCTCCTTTGAGTTGAAAATTCAATCGTTGCTGCTGCTCTTTTTCCACAAACTGTTGCCAGCACATCAGTGCACAGCTTCTCGCTTCGGAAGTATACCTCAGCAATCCCGCTTGCTGATGAATACGCGCTAGTTGTTGTAAAATATGCATCGCATCCTGATCGTGTACACCTTTCACGTAACCCTCGTCGTAACGGCTAGCGACAAACTGCTGCACCCAGTTTAATACTTTCTCATTTGATTCCTCGACAATTGCCGAAAGCGTTATCGCTTCATCATCGGACTCAGCTGCCATAAAGAGTTGGTACGCCAAATACTCAGCTCGGTACACCTCCTGATTTTCCGAAACTAACGATTGGTTCCAGTAAGGTTGGTAACGATTGATGTCGGCATCATTAAGCATCTCGTAAAAATCAGTGCCGGTAATGTGATAGAACAATTGATCGTTTTTCACTACAGTAGTCAGAGCTACTTCAGCAATGTTTACCGAAAAGGAGTGCTGACCCAACTTAATCACCTGTGCTCCATCAACGTAGAGTTCATTACGGTCTTTTAGTTGTCTTAATGCATCCTCGCGAGTGGATTTCAGCCGACTCTCTATGTCATCAGCTTTTACCGTATCCCCGACTTCTTGCAGTTCGGTGATGATACTTCGGACTTTTTCCACCATCAAATCCGAGGCAAAGTAGCCGTTAAGTTCGGAAGCTGACGAAAATGAGGATAAACGGTGCTGTACGGATTTTAGAATTCTATCGGCCGCTTGCAATAATGCATTCGCCCGCTGATTTCTGGATTCGATTAACTGGACCTTACGACTTTCAAAGGCATTATAAATCTCTTCGCGTAACTCATTGATCTGGTTGAGCATTTCGGGAAACTCGGCAAACTTACCTTCCAGTTCCTCCAGTTGTACCATCAATTTATTGAGATACTCATCGGTCTTTTCAGAGGTATCAGCTACATCCAGATAGTTAACCAGTGCCTGACGAATCAGCTTGGACTGAGCGTAAAATTCTGCTTTTCCTTCCTGACCGAGCAGTTCTTTCCGCTTACGTTTAAGTTGGGCTTTTAGCTTATTAAGTTCGGTAAAGATGACCGAGATACGGTCGATAATTTGGGTGGTTTGGGTAGCATCCTCAATTTTTAGGTTACTCACCACTTCCATCAGCATTTCCAGTTCACCCGAAAAACCCGCAATCTTTTTCTCCAGTTCCCGAATGTCTACAACCTTACCGACTTTGACTAGTGCCTGCTCAAATTCAGCTACCTGTTGAGTAAAGGGTGACAACGCATCATCTTTTAGCAAGAACTTCACGGTGTCCTGCGCAGTTTTCTGAGCTACATCGGCTAGTATTTTCTCGTACTCCTCTACTTTTTCAGCATCTACGTAGCGTAATTCTTGAAGTGAAATCACTTCACCTCTTTTCGCCCGCAACCGAGCTAAAGCGTGTACAAACTCTTGGATATGTTTCTTCGGTTGGCTTTTCAGCTCGCGCAGTAGTTGGTCTACCGCTTGAGTGGTTTCGGCTACCTGTTGTTGCGTATTCTGCCGAATGCTAGTTACTTTTTCAAACTCATCAATGGCTGCCGATGCCGTATCACGAAGGGCGGTAAGCGGTTCATGAATTTGCTGAGCTTCATCTCGATTTAGCCAGTAGTAGGTGTCTAACAAAGTAGTAGATTGTCGTTGTAGATCTACGTACAGATTTTGATAATTTTCGCCTTTATCAATCAAGGTAAGTAGTGCCTGACATTCGGCCATCGCCCGCACAATATCTTTGTTGCCGACTTTGTACAGAAAAGAATCGCTCTGAGACGAAAGTGGATAATTTGACCCGACGAAAGGGGTTTGCCAAATGCGGATGGCGTGGTGCTTTTTGGGTTCATCATCCGCATTGAAATAGCAAAGTTCACCGTTCTCAAATATAGCAAAACCGTGGGCCACCATCGGATTAGCAATTTCTTGATTGATGATGTTGTAGGGCAGTAATTGGTACTGATGGTGATTCTGGTTATAGAAAATGTAGAGAAAATCTTCTCCGTTGGGTGAAGCAATGGTTTTCTCGTAAACCAGCGAATCCTGACTGATCTCAAAAGCTTTGAACTCTCCAGTTTGCAGATAATAACCGTTCGGAAACAGAATGCCCTGATCATCCGGTAGTACGATACAAGCTTCTTCAATGGCATCAATGCGACGGGCTTCTTGAAGTTTGGCGTTATACGCTAAATAGCGGTAGGCTTTTTCCTGATAAGGGCGTATCTTCAGTAGAACTAGATTATCCAGCACCGAGTAGTAAACTTCGGCATCGTCTAGCGTTTGGTCGGGATTATCAACCGGCTCTTGATAAATTCCCTGCCCGGCATCGGTATTGTCTTCTACTTTCAGAGTTAAATCTCCGTCGAGTGTATCCACAAATACGAGGTCGGCTACCGAGATATGCGGATGCTTTCCGGCTCGTTGATCATCGCGGGTAGCTCGTTTCCAACGATAAGCATGCTGTTCGGGTACCGAGATTTCGTGCTCACTACGGTTATCGCGATATACCAGCGTATCGCCCTTAATTTCCCACTTGAACGCTTTGATGTCACTAGCGCTTTTGCTAATCTGAAAGACCATGTATACAAACGGCTCGCTCAGCACAAAGCGGACAAACTTAGTGTCTTTGTAGTACTTGTACAGCTTCTGAAAGTCATCTTGAAACGTAGGATTGCTAATCAGCTCGTAGTCCAGCTCGTGAAAGCTATGATCGCTATAGGAGTACAAACTAAAAACATCCGATAGTTCTACCTGCGACTTTAGTCCCAAATGCACATTGTACCCAAAGATGAAGTTCTCGCCCACCGGCACCATATCGTAGGGGATGCAGTTATGTGCCGTATGCACCCGCTCGGTAGCAATCAGGGTAGTTTCAATTGCCCCGAAAACCTCTTTACGAGCTTCGTTTAGTTTACCTAAACGTTCCCGCAAATCAGTCGCACTTTGCTGCAAGCGATTCTTTAGAATTTCGTAGGTGCTATTTTCTAAAGTAGTATTAGATGTATCTTGATTGGGCATTGTATGTTTGTAGTTAAATAAATGGTTGTTTAGAAATCATCTACACGATTAGTATAGAAGATTCCAACCGGATAATAGTACAGCTACCAGGCTAATAGCAACTAGCAAGGTGTACCATCCCACCCTCTTTCTTTTAGTTTCTTGCTCTTGTCTTAGCTGTTTAAGCGCTTCGTAGTTATTAGCGATATTTACTCGATAACTGGTGCTATTTTTATGATGATCTTTCAAAACTTCAAATGTGCTCTTTCGGCGAAGCAAAGCTCGGTTATCCTCATAGCTTTTCTTCATCGCACTGATTACTCCACTGGCTCCCATCATGAATTCTATTTATGTGTAAATATTAGTTTAAATAAGTACCACCACCTATTTCTTGAGTATGTATTCCATCCTCGATGTTAGAAGGGTAAGACAAAAACTGGAAATAAAAACTGACCAGAGTCGGTATAGTAAATGCTTTCACTGGTGTATTCTTCATTGCTCTCGAACGAAAATGTATTTCCGCTGCTCATGTAGTAACCTGCTACCATGCCGGCTAGAAAAAGAATTACCGGAACGCTAATTCCTTTGACTTTAATTGATTTAGTATCAGTATGCATAGTGTAGATGTTTAGAGTAATGTGGCCGATCAAAAACAGCTAGGCTTCTGACCGACCACAGGGTGAGGGTTGGTTATAACTTGATATTCTTGACCGGCTCATCGGCTAATCCAGCAGAACGGGCAATATCCATTAGCTTAGTCAAGCTGCCTTTTACTTCCGGCTGATCGGTCTGATTCATCAGTTTGAAGATCAGCGCTGAAACGGTGAGGTTCTTCATATCTTCGGAAGATACTCCAAACTGACTGATGAATTTCTTGAGATTGTCTTTGAAGGTTCCCCCGCCGTTGGTATTGAAGAAAGTGTCCTTGATATCCAACAGCGTGGTATTTTTCCGAACCATTCCGTCAATGGCTTTGCCTTTGGCGATAGAACCCATAATCTGGTCAAACAGCATGGTTTCCCCACCAATGATCTCAATGTTAGAGGCTTTCAGTGCTTCGCCAATGACTAATGCTTGGGCTTCGGCAATATCCTTCTGAATATTGATCTTAGCCAGCTCCAGGGCTTTCTCAGTTTCCAGACGAAGTTTAAATTCTTCATGCTCCTTACCAGGGCCATCTAGTACCTGCATAGCATTGGCTTTCTCCCGTATACCTTCAGCTTCGGCTTTATACTTCTCCTGCATCACGCGGGCTTCGGCCATACCTTGCTTTTCTTCAGCCGCTGCTTTGGTCTCAATCACTTCAGCATCAGATTTTCCTTGCTCCAGGCTAATCTGCGCCGCAACTAATCCAAGTTTCTCATCGGCCTCTGACTGAGCTTCCGCGCGTAGACTGATACCTTTGGCGTCGGCTTCGGCTTGAGCTTCAATGACTCCGGCTTCGGCTTCTCCTTCTTTTTCACGAGCGGCGGCTTTGGCTTCCATCACCTGGGCTTCAGATAAACCGATAGCAGCATTTTGAGCAGCTTCGGCTTCCGCCATCGTTTTCATCGCTTGGGCTTTGTGCTCAGCCGAGTTTTCTTCGGCTTGGGCATCAATCATCAATTGCTTAGCTCGGTGTTCGGAAGCTTCCTTCGCGGCTTCAGCGGCCTTAATTTCTTTCACCAACGACTCTTGCGCTTCTTTTTCAGCGTTGATTAGAGCCACTTCTTTATTTCGGTCGGCTTCGGCCTTGGCTTTCGTATCCTTTATTTTCTCTTCTTCCTCCACCGTAGCTTTTTCTACCATCACCCGCTCCCGGATTACTTCTTGGATATTCTTTCGTTCTTCTTCCAAGGCTTTTTCTTTTTCAATGCGAGCTAATTCTACCACTCGCTCCCGATCAGTAGCCTCTAGCGCTTTCGCCTGCTCTACGCGCTCTAGCTCGATAGCGTCGGTGCGCTCTTTATTGCGCTGAGCGACCAGAATTTGACGATCTTTATTTTGCTCGGCAACCCCAACCTCTTCTTCGGTCAGAATGCGGGCTTCTTCGGAACGCTTGCGTTCTTCTTGTCGAACTTTCTCCCGCTCGGCAGCTTCCCGCGATTTGATATTGGTGACTTCACTTTCCTGGCGTTCACGCTGCTCGGTCAACTGCTTTTCAAGTTGTAGAATGGTTTCTTCGGCTTCTACATCCTGCTTCTTGATGGTTTTCTTCTTCTCGTTTTCAATCAGGTTGGATTGAATCTTCTGCTGAGAGGTAAGATCAATAATCTTTTTAATACCTTCTGAGTCTAGAATGTTATCGGCATTCAGGTACTCTAAGGGAGTTTGCTCCAGATAGTCAATGGCGCAGTCGTCCAGAATGTAGCCGTTCAAATCAGTACCAATTTCTTCCAGAATTTTATCCTTAAAGTTTGCCCGAGAGTTGTACAGCTCCACAAACTCAAAGTGTTTACCCACCGTCTTAAGAGCTTCGGAAAACTTAGCATCAAATAGCAGTTCCAACTGCTTAGGGTCAGATGCCCGATCGCAACCAATAGATTGGGCAACGTGAATAACGTCTTCTTTGGTTTTATTTACCCGAACGAAGAAGGTAACCTGAATATCAGCCCGAAGATTGTCGTTACAGATCAAACCGTCCTTACCGGTTCGGGAGATCATAATGGTTTTTACGGTGATGTCCATTTCCTCTAGACGGTGTAGTACTGGAATTACCAGCAAACCGGAAAATGACACTTTTGCTCCACCCGCCCCTCCGGTGACAATTAGGGCTTGTCCCTGGGAGGCTTTGCGGTACATTTTGATAACGGCAATCCCGATCGCAAAGAGAAATACGATTACGATGATGCCGACGAATAATAACATAGATTGTTCCATGTGAGTAAAGTTTTAGTCGATATAAGGTTCAATAAAATAAATGTTACGTCCTTGCTGCTGCTCAATCACCATGGCGGTGTCACCCCGATCGAGGGAAACCCCTTCGTAAGTTTTTACATTGAGCAACAGAGGGGCACCCGAGGTTTTTACTCGAGCCTGTCCCACTCGCTGGTGCGAAGCCTGCGAAGTAATAGTGCAGATTTTCCCGATCACCGTTTCGTTAGATTCTTGGTTGAGCTTGCCGAAAACCTTGGCTAACGGATTGGTTAATACTTTCGCGATGAATAACCCTACGATGAGGGATGGTAGTAAAACCAATAGACCAATCAGGAATGAGGTGTTACCGATATAGTAATTCCCTAGTACGGATAACACCCAAACGGGCAGAATCCAAAAGGTAAGAAATACCATCAGCGGTACTTGACCCAAGTTGAAAAAGGCTAACACCCCATCAAATCCCCCACCAGAAAGTTCACCGTCGACATCAGCGTCTACATCCACGTCAACGTCTGTATCCACATCGACATCAACATCTAGCGAATCAATATCAATGGCTCCTACTAGTACTACCAGCCAGTAGATCATCACAAAGGCCAGTAGCAAAGTTGGAATTAGATTAGGTGCCGACGCCGCGGCGGTGAACAGTTCTTTCATGGGATTGAGGGTTTTAGTTATATAAGTTAGTCAGTTTCATTACTATTTCCATCGGAAGATTCAGCTTTTGAGGCTTCAGGAAGTCCCAAACGCTTTTTAAGCTCTAGCAAGCGTTCATCGGTAGAAGGACTGCTTCCGCTATCTAGTGCTCGCTCAATTTCCGCATCGACGGTAGTTGGCTGGTTGGCGATCTCACCGTATGATTCGGCCAGGGCTTCCTCCTCTTCTACCCGAGCTTTCATTCGTTCAAGCATAGAAACGGTGCTACTAGAGTCAATGCCAGCCAGTTGTTTATTAATGGTTTTGGTAGCCTTATTGACCTTCATTCGCGACTTCAGTGTTCGTAATTCATTTTCCCAGGTAGTGATATTCGCTTTCAGCGTATCTACGGTATTTTCCAGTTGTTCTACTGAAGCATCGTAACGACGAGCCTCGCGTTGATGCAGAGCTGCGTCTTTATCGGCATGTTCTTTCCGCCGGAGTGCTTCAGAAGCAAGGCGGTCCGCTTCAGTCATTTCCAGTTCGCCAGATTCAGCTCTTTTCAGCAGTAATACTGCTTTCTGCTCATAGTCAGTGGCTCGCTTCTGATAAGCAGTTAGCTCTCGACTAGAGCGTATCTGCTGAGCTTTCACTTCAGCCAGCGACTGCAAAGCTTTTTCTAAATCAACTTTTAGATCGCGTATGCCCTGCTCAGTTACTTTGATAGGGTCTTCCAATTTGCTAATAGCGTCGTGGGCTTCAGCCTGCCCAATTTTAAAAATTCGAGTGAAGATGTTCATGGTCACATTGGTTAAATGGTGATTGATAACATTTCGGTTTAATCTCTTCCATGCGCACTCCTACCATATTGCATCCTGTTTTAACCAGCCATATGTTAATGACGAATTGTCAAAACTTATCAGGCTGTAAAGAAAAGAAAGCAAACGCTTATGAACGCGCTATTTTTTTGAATAAACCTACATGCTCATCGCTAAGATGATTTAATTTAATACTACCTTGTCCGGATAAATAGCAATTAATATAATATACGGACGTTTGCTAAAAAAGTTAGCATTACTAAAAAAGTTAGTTAAAAACATTTCATTATGTCCATTATTGGAAAAAATATAAAGACCATCAGAACCATCAAACATATCAGCCAAGCCGACTTTGCTGATATATTTGACATATCCCGAGCTAGCATTGGAGCTTATGAAGAGGGACGGGCTGATCCCAAGCTAGAAACCATTATTAATATTGCTAATTATTTTAGTATCTCTATTGACACGCTGCTTACTAAGGCACTTTCGGTAGCCGAGCTACGGGAGTTTGATATTTTAGATGATAAGAAGCCTTTAGAAGCAAAATCTGATAGCGACCGGGATTTAAGTAAAGAAGATACGCCTCTGGTGAAACGCGGAAGTTACGTTGAGTACATTGTGAATTATCAGAATAAAGATTACATCAACCGCTTACCTTACGTTCGCTTACCCGATACCCAGCATTATAAATCTAGAGCATTTGAAGTACAGTATGATGCGATGGAAGTAAACCGCAAAGGGCTGCTAAAAGGAGATATTCTATCTTGCTCACCCATTGCGCTAGCTGAGAAGAAAAAGTTGGTAAAAGACGGAGTTTATGTGATCGTAACAGAAGAAGATATTTTTGTGCGCCGTTACGATCATGCCGACGAACAGCTATACTTCCGAGCGGATAATCCCAACTATGAGACCCTACAAATTCATCGGGACAATATTTTAGAGCTGTGGAAAGTGATGGGATTCTTCAGCACCGTTCTGAAGCCCCCAATATTTCTGGAAGAGCGAGTAGCTTTGCTAGAACGAAAGCTTAACGACTTAGAGCAGCGGTTTATTTCTGATTGACAGAGTGATTCGTTCGAGTGTTTGGATAACGTAAATACCTTGATAAAGGTCTAGTTGGATATATCTAATTTGAAGTAGTTTGTGATGGGTTCAAATCTTAACCTGTTCATTCCCGGGCAATAACTGTTCATTTTTGCACAGTATATGGCGTAAAAAAACCGCTTACTTATCCCAACCTATTCATAATCAACTAATTAATAGTTTGGCATAACGGTTGGTCACCTCTGCTAAGTCTTCTCAATTTTTTACCAGCCGTCATATGTCTTTGTTTGCAAGCACTCTGAATACTACCCGGAGAAACCTTCGCCACCAGTGGGGAAGTAGTCTATTGAATGTTGTAGGACTCACCTTAGGTGTCCTATGTTCGGTGATTATTTTTCTGACCGTACGCTACGAGTTTAGCTTTGATACGCATCACCAGAACAATGAGCAAATTTATAGAGTAACCAACAACTACTACTACCCTACATTCACCATGTACGTAGGGAATACTCCCGACCCGATGGCGGAAGCCCTCCGGAATGATTTTCCGGAGTTTGAGCGAGTCGTTTCTATCCACACTTCCCAAAACCACTCCATTTCTATTGAGGATCAGCTGTTTGAATCCGATATTCTTTTCTGCGATCCCGCGTTTATTCAACTGTTTGACTACTACAATGATGCCTCGCAGTGGATTATCGGTGACCCTACTGCTGCACTTAATGAGGTTGATCAAACGGTGCTTACCCAATCGCTGGCGGAGAAGGTATTCGGAGGCGCAGAAGCAGCTTTAGGAAAGACCATGACTCTTAGTAATGGCACTAATGTGGAAGTAAGAGCGGTTATTCAAGACCCACTGCCCAACACCAGCTATCCTTTTGAGCAGTTAGTATCTTATGCAACATTTGATCGAGTTGCCAGCGAATCGTTCGGTGGTGTTCATAGCACAACTACTTTTGTTCAACTTCCCTCGGAAGTGACTGCAGAAAGCTTACAACCCGCATTGGATCAGTTCAATGCCAAGTATATGGAAACTGCTTGGGGGGAAGACTTCGTATCTATGGCTATTCAACCGCTATCTGCTATTCACTTTGATGGACGGTTTGGCGCGGACAATTACACTACTAGTACTACTTACCTGTGGACGCTTGGCCTAATTGGCTTGTTTATAATTGCAGTAGCGTGTATTAACTTCGTTAACCTTGCAACCGCCAAAGCTATTACCCGAGCTAAGGAAGTAGGAATGCGGAAGATTTTGGGGAGCACGAAAAAGCATATCATTGCTCAGTTCATGACCGAATCGTTACTCCTCGCTATATTCTCTGTAGGTCTTGGTATCCTACTCGCCCAACTTTCCTTTACGTACTTTAGCGAACTTACCAATCTAAATATTGGAAACGAATTTACGTTTACTCCCGATCTACTGGCATTTCTAGCGGGCTTGCTATTTTTCATCACCGTAGCCATTGGGGTGTATCCGGCATTAGTGTTATCTAAATTTCAGCCGCTTGATGTTATTCGCGTCCGAAAGGCAGCAAACTCCTTCAAAGGCTTATCGCTACGTCGAGTACTGATCACTTTTCAGCTAACCGCCTCTCAAGCTCTAGCGATTGGAGCTATTGTGATTGCTAGTCAGCTCGAACTTTTCCAGAATACTGATCTGGGTTTTGACCAGGAATCGATCCTTGTTGTAGATCTTCATGGTAACGAACCAAGTGAAAAAGTAGAATCATTGAAAAATAGCGTACAGCAGTTTCCCTTTGTTGAATTAGCCAGCTTGTCATCCAGTGCTCCCATGTCGGGGAATAGCAGTACCGCTGGGCTTACTTCAGTGGATGCGGGAGTCGCAGAAGAAGAACGGTTCAATGTAGAGTACATTATGGTTGATAATGACTTCGTAGATGCCATGAACCTTGAGGTGTTAGCAGGAAAAACTTCCATCACTGCTCTTGACCAAGATACTGTACGGGGTTACGTGGTGAATGAAACCCTGATTGAGCGACTGGCTTTTGCTAGCCCGGAGGAGGCACTCGGAAAAAGGATCACAATTCATGGGGCGGAATCTACCATTATCGGCGTAGTTAAAGATTTTCATACACTTTCGCTACACGAAGATATCAGACCAGTAGCATTGATTTACGGTATTAAAGATTACTCTCTTTTGAGTATTAAATACCAAACGGCTAACCTTCAAGAAGCCGTTGCCCAATTAGAAACTGCTTGGCAAGGAGTATTTCCTGACAAAAACTTTGATTTCTATTTTCAGGATGAGCAAATGGGCGATATGTACGACCATGAAATCCGTTTCGCAAAGTTGATTAGGATATTCACCTTAATATCTATCGCTATTGCTTGCTTCGGTCTTATCGGTCTTTCGGCTTTCTCTTCCGTAAGAAGATTTAAAGAGATTGGCATCAGAAAAGTGTTGGGTGCCAGCGTTCCTCACCTTTTGTTTTTATTGTCGCGAGAATTTTTACTTCTAGCCGGGGTTGGCCTTATTTTTAGCATTCCTATCGCCTATTATCTAACAGCCGACTGGTTAGCAGATTTTGCGTATCGTATCCATTTGACGTGGTGGATGGTAGGTCTTGCCGGACTTATCACCATAACATTTACTTTGCTTACGGTTGGCCTTCAGAGTGCGCGAGCAGCCACCATGAATCCAGTAGAATCTCTACGCAATGAGTAATATAGCATCAGCAATTAATAACCCACATTCTCTACTAATCGAGAGAAATCACCACTTTCCCGTAGCTCTGGCGCGATTCAATGTATTCGTGCGCTTGGGGCAATTCCTCAAACGGAAACACTTTGGAAACGATAGGTTTAATGCGGTGTTTCTGCACGTATTCAGTTAGTGTCTTCCACTCCTGTTCCACCACTTCCCGATGTTCAATCAAGTAACCGATGTGAGTGGCGAGTAATCCGGTAGAGCACTGCGCCATTTGTAGGATTTTAGCTTGAGGAATATTTTTCAGTAGATGCGGCCAGGTAAGCGGATTGCGTTTACTCCAGTTAAGCCCCGCCATTCCGGCGATAACGAGCTTGCCGAACGGGTTAAGTAATCCACGACTTTTACGGAAGGTCTCACCACCTACTAGCTCTAGCACCACATCTACTCCCCCACCCGACTGAGCGTCTCTAACAACCGAAGCAAAATCTAATTCTCGGTAATTGATAGGATGATCTACGCCTAACTCTTTCAGTAACTGTAACTTTTCGGGCTGACTGGCAGTACCGAATACTTTACAGCCCATTGCCTTGGCAAGTTGAACTGCCGCGGTTCCTACTCCTCCCGCCGCCGCATTCACTAACACGGAATCTGATGATTGCAAACGAGCCAGTTTCATCAACCCGACCCAGGCAGTCATATAGTTGACGATAAACGCGGCGTTTTCTTCGGGAGAAAACTGATCTAAGGAGGGTAACGCCATATAATCTTTCACAACCATCTTCTCGGCGTAGCTGCCGAACTGGCCGCCAGCGATAACTTTCTCACCAATTTGCCGATCAACTCCCTCGCCCACCGCATCAATCTCACCGTAAGCTTCCATCCCTAGAACGTAAGGCAGCTTGGGTGCCCAGCGGTACTGTCCTCGCCGGGATAAAATCTCCGCGTAGTTGATACCAATCCGCTTCACTTTCACCCGAATTTCTCCGGCTTTAGGTAGTGGTTCGGGTATATCTTTTATTTTGAGAGAGGGAGCGGGGCCGTGTTTGGTGAGTTGGTAGGCTTTCAAATTGATTGACTTTTGAAATAAGAGTCGTAAACATACGTTTATTTCACCGTCATCTATCAGTAGCATACAAAAAAATAGATATACAGTAAAGAGACTTCCGAGATGATAATGGTAGTTTTACGGAACTACCTATTGATAAAGCGGAGCATTGGAGTTCACTACATGGTGTTGAAGTTACTTGGTTCGCTTGAACTAAGCAACTCTGGATACCTCAACCAACGATCTCAGAATTCTTTAAGTAAGCAGCGGTCAATTCCAGACCAAAGCCAGGTCCAGTGGGCACCTTAATACGGCCATTGATGGGTTTTAGGGTAGAAGAATCACAAATAAAGTCAATTTTGTCTTTTTCACCCTTGTACTCTATTTCACGACCAGCGTTGGGGGTCACCGCCGCAAAGTGTAAAACATACAAAAAACCCATCCCGTAACCCGACATATGCGAAAAACAGGGCATTCCTACCACCGCCCCCATCCGGGCCACCTTAACGGTGCGGATAAGTCCGCCAAATAGCAGTGGATCAGGATTTAGCCAATCAACCCCACGATGCTCAATCATCCAGAGAAATTGACGGAGGCTACGTTCTTGTTCTCCACCTCCAATTGGAATGGATAACTGATCGGCAATGGCCTTAGTCTCTTCGTAATAATCAAAAGGCACCGGCTCTTCAAAGGAGCTGAATTGGTGTTCCTCGAGGTATTGGCCGATTTCTAGCGCCATTGGCACATCGTACGACCCATTGCCATCAGAGTATAACTTGATAGCGGCTCCAAGATGCTTACGTAAGTAGGGAATTAAGGCTTTATCCCGCCGCGTTGATTGCTCCGTGTAGTGCATTCGAGCACCTAGGCGAATCTTAACGGCATCGCATCCTGTGGCGTCAATGAGACTTTGCACGTACTCCAATTCCTGCGGAGCCGAATTACCTCGATTGCCACTCGCGCAGTAGATCGGGATTTCCTCACGAAGTTGCTCCCCCAGTAAAGTACCGACCGATTGATCCACCGATTTGCCCAGGCAATCAAGAATCGCAAATTCCAATATAGCTGTAGCAATCCCAAATGGAACCGATTGCCACTTGTAGTTGCTGCTGCTACGGAGAAGTTGGATATACAAATCTTCGAAGAACCGGACATCCTGTCCCAAAAATACGGGTTTGATGCGTTTCCGAAACAGAGGCACTAGGAGCTCTAGCAATTTGCCTTTACCGGTGGCGGTGCCTACCACCCCTTCTTTGGAGACCACCCGAGCAAAGTAGACACCATCGTTGCGTCGCAGTTCAATCTTGTCCAGGATCACAGGATTAGGAAGAAACTCCTGCCGCAAAACCGGTTGATTCATCGCTTCGAAAAGTCGCTCACGTTCGGGATTGGTATCCCTTGATTGGCTAGCCATTGAGAGTTTAGGGGGCAATCCAGACAGGGTACTTCCCCCTGCCAGAGCCGACCATTTCAGAAAATCACTGCGTTTCATAAGCAAGGCCTTTTATGGCTGACTAACTGATAAATGCAGCCTATCTTTTTTACCCACTAATATCAGAAGCTAAGTTCCGTTGTTTCCAATATATCACCAATTTGATAGACCATCAATATCATTTAACTGTTCTCTATAACTTCATTATTCCTTTCCAAAGCACCGGTAGTCAAAAATACGTCTTCACCGCGAATTCGAACTGATCGATGAAGATTCTTTTGAAAGCGGTGATATTATTTTGTTCGTAGAACACCAGCATAGCTTTTTTGTAGTCAATGGAATCTACCGTTCGGAAGGATATGGGGCAATGTTGGTGGGCAATTAAAATAGCGTTACTGGTGATTCGGGCGGTTCGTTTATTGCCATCGGTGAAACCTTGAATGTAAGAAATCAGAACCAGCGCGATCAGTGCTTTCTCAAATACACTCTCTTTACGGTTGATTAAATCGCACATATCGCTGAATGCTTCCCGTATTTGGAACTCATTATCCAGAGGGCGGTAGTTAGTACCGGTAATACCAACCCGTCTGGCTCTTAGATTTCTACTAATGCCTAGTTCTTTGGTGAGAATACTATGGATATCTTCAATTTTTCTGGTTGATAATTCCTGAAGATAATCCGGATTTTCTACAATAAAATCTATCGCGTCTTTATGATTTAGTAGCATCACCGCCTCGTCTTTCGTTTTTCCCGAAGCCGTTTGCTTTTCTTTTAGCAATCTTTCTGTTTCCAGCAGCGAGTAGGTATTTCCCTCAATTTGGGATGACTTCCAACTCAGATCAATGGCTAACCGCTCAATTTCTCTCTGATACTCTTCTGAACTTAACTCGCTGATATTTTTCTGGTACTCTTGCTGCAACCCCTCAAGCTTGGTTAGCTCTGAGTCGGTGAATATATCTACTTGGTACAAATCCTGCCTTAAAAGATCGTGGTTGAACGATTCATTAATTTCTCGGTCATCAATGTCTTGTTCAAAATACTGATCTACGTCTATTGAATGCAGAATACCGTATGATTTTGACAGTGAATACCGGGTACCCTTATTCGCACCTACCCTATCTACCAGTTTTTTCTCCACCAACTGATCCAATACACGTTTTAAGGTTCGGCTACTTTTTTCGTATCCGATAGCTGCATAAATCTCACTGGATGTCATGGGAGATTTTGCGCTTAGAACGTTTAAAACAAGATCAAAATCACTCATTTATCTGACAACTATTTATCTTATTCTTGACAAAAATAGCATAATTTGTCAGATAAGTTGTTTTAAAATGTCAGATAACAGGCGCATCACCTTCATAATGCCTTTCCAACCAAGCAGACCATATTAAGTGATATAACTCGCCAATAATAGCCCTACCTCCTAGTGGTTGAGCTTTTTGCACTGACCGATAAACATAGCTACAAAGAGGAAGAGCGCCCCTCGGCTAAAATGTAAAGAGCACTGTTAAAAATATCATAGTACTGACTAGGTCGAACTAGCGAACTTATGTTATCCGAAGAATAAAACTTTATCCAGCTAGAGACCCCCCACATGACGGAGCTTGAAAACCCCTAAAAGTTCTGGTGCAAACTCACTTGAAGTTGCCCTTTAGCCCAATTGGCGGTGGTCTGCCGCATCCATCCTAGCTGAACTCGTGAAGACTTGGCAATTCCGTATCCCATTCCCAGGTAAGTACGATTTCTATCGAAGTACTGCACACTTAGCCCGTCTCCTATATCGGTTTGACCGTTAATAAATATCTCATTGTAAAGAGCCAGGTAGATTGCATTTTTCTCTAGTTCGGTCTTATTGAGAGGTACATTTAGGAAAAGATTATAGCGATAACGGGTTCGGAAATCGTGAGTTTCTACCCAGCGCTGCTCATAGCGAATGCGGTGGGTAAAGTGAAACCGAGAAGCAATTTTTTGTGAAAATAATGTCTCCTGATAGACTCTGTTTTCGTTAGTCATTTCATTGCTCTCTCCGAAAGCACCAGTACCAATGTAAGCATAGCCTACGGTAAACAAAATATCTTCGGACTTGGGGCGGTAGGTTACCCCAGTTCGTAGGAGCAACTGTTCTAGATCACCCCCAATATTCCAGAAACGAAACTGATAATCGCCCTGCACTCCCCACTGACTTTCTTTAAACCGCTTTTGGACGAAGTACATATACCAAATGCCCAACTGATCTTCGTCCGGACCAGATTGGGCATGAGACACGGTAATAGCCAGGCAGACCACCACAACTGCCATGAGATATTTACTTAATTTCATGTTACAGGAATTTATGAGTAAGTTAAGTTCTCCTGGCTTAATACCGAAGCGATTTAAAGTTTTCACAAAGCTATCAAGTTACTTGATTATGTTCAGTGCTTTATGAAGAAAATCTGGCTCAAATCTTTAGCGTGACTTTTAACAATCTTTTAGATGACTTGAATAGGTTAAAAGCAAAGCTATTCTTACAAATCGGACTGTAAAGCTTTAAGCTACTTCACCTTGTAATTACCACTTACCTTAGTTGGGTGAAGGATTATATGGCAAAGAGGATTGATGAGTAACGATTCTGAGTTTTCCCGCCTTGTCCTTCACGTAGGCAAAGGTGTACTCTACCTTTGTTTCGTTTCCATCTAAGTCCGTAAAGAAGTAGTTACCCATAGCTACCGCCATTCTACAACTGTTATTGATAATACCTACGTTATCGAATTTTACCTTCGTGTATGGTTGAATGGCAAAACCTTTATCCTCAGAGTATGCCTCATTTCCACCTACGAAATAGGATAGTGCTGCATCAAAGCTAGACCTAAACTGATCATTAGAGGCAAGTGTCGGTTTGAATAAAACGCTACTTAAATCGTAACCATACATTTCTTGAATAAAATCAGAGGCTTCTTCAGAGTAATCACCTTGCTCTGAAAAGACTTTACCAATTCTTACTATTCCGTCTCCCCACATTTTTTGAGCCTCTACTACTTCTCTTTCTGTGATACATTCATCTGAATAAAGTAAAGCGCTATTGTTTTCTGTAGCAATATCCGCTCCTTTATCAGCCTGTAGGCTGGATTGGCCTGCCTGATTTTGGCAACCTACCGCAAACAGACAAAATGTACCAAGTATGAATACACACGACAAAGATTTTCCGAGGGCACTTATTTTCTTAAGAATATTTCTCATCTGTCTAATTAATTATTTGAAAAATTTGCTTCATGTAGTTGTTTTACTGGCAAAAAAGAGGGCTACTGAGTACATAGATATAAAGTATTGCAAGTCTCTTTTTGCCAGCAGTTAGTTCTCCCTAAGACCATAAGTTAAAGAAGGCATCATAGAAGGGTTCACGACTCATTTTTCTAATACCTACTACTTCAACCCCATCCCAGCGAATCTCCAGTGTTTTTCGGGTAATCTCACCATCGTGGAAGATATCCATGTAGTAGATTCCATCTCTAAGGTTTGAAAAATTGAATAATTTACGCTTATAGACATTGGCATCTACCTCCATTTCCATCAAGGTGCCTTCCATATCGTTTTTGATCTTTACTAACACTTTACTTTCTTCTCCCTGTGGTAACTGGAAGATGGCAGACTTCTTTTTATCCAGGGTAAATAATTGAGGATCAACCGTAGTTTCAGCCTGAATCCTTACCGAGGTTAACATTAGCAAACCCAGCAGTATAGAAAAAAATGATATTGTTTTCATGATTTTTTTAATTGATGTTATTGAATAAATTACTCTTCGTTATTCGTACCGCAGCTTAAAGGCTGCTTAAAGCCAGATTAGAAAAGACTTAGAAATAGAAAGTTTCATTACTTGTTTTGGTAATCCTTACTACTTCTACACTATTCCAGCGAACTATTAGCTCTTTTCTAGTGATTGTTCTGTTATGGAAAATGTCTATGTAGTAGATTCCGGGTTGGGGTTGTGAAAAATTGATTGCTTGGCGCTGACGCTTATTTGCGTCTACTTTCATTTCTAGTAGAGTGCTCTCTGTATCGTCTTGAAACTTAACCAACACTTTACTTTCCTCTCCCTGCAATGGTTGGAAAATAACGGACATTTTGTTATTCAAAATAAGTATTTGAGGGTCAACAGTAGTACTTGCGTATCCATCTATTGTGGTAACCAGCAACAAACCTGACAATACAGACAAAAATGATGTTGTTTTCATAGCTAGTTGATTTGATACGTACTATTGAATTTTTATCCCCTCAGAGTCCTCATGGAGAAACTCTGAGGAGATAAATAGTTGTCTACTCATTCGCTAGGACTGTCTCCTGGCTTTCTTGTTCTCCTTGAGGCTCGATGAGCATAGGAGTTTCTCCGTTAGTAATTATCACTTTGGCGTTGGGAGATTGAGCCAACTCTCTAAAAGCCTCTATCGATTGCCACTGAATAATCTCTGGGTTAAGCCCTTCCGAAATTACCCGCTGAGCATCGCGTATACCTTCGGCCTCCACTATTTTCCGCTGAGCCTCTAACCGCTCGCGTTGCAACAGAAACTCCATACGCTGGGCGTCTTGTTCTGCTTCTAGTTTTTCCTCAACAGCCTGGGCTAGCCCTTCTGGAAGTTGGATAGTTTTTAGCAGTACGGCTTCTACCTCAAATCCTCGAGGTTTCAGAAGAGACTCCATCCGATTGGAAATTGCCTGTTCAATGTGTGAGCGCTGAGACGAGTGCATATCCTTAGCGAAGAATTGGGAACACACATCAGCTGCCGCCGAACGGAATACACCAATGATAACTGCATCTTCGTATTCTGGACCAATATTAGCAATCACCTCTGGGGCCTTCTCAGGTATCACCCGGTAGAGAATAGAAATAACCGAGGCTACATTGAGTCCTTCTTTAGAGGGTAGCTGGGAGGTAATTTCTATATTGACCGTACGCACCGGTAGTTTAATCACTCGAGTGGTAAACGGGTTATAGGCCACCGGGCCTGGTTCTATCGTTTTAAAATTAAGTTTACCTAAGTTTCTTTTCACCCCTACCTCGCCCTGGCGGACGACAGTACAACTGCTGAGAAGCACTAATAAAGACAAAGACCAGATTATATGATGTGTTTTCATTTTAGTTTACATTTATTGTTTAACAATGATCGATATGTCATTGGGGTAAAAAAGACGGACTTGTTTTACACCGTACTTTTTCTTTAACTCTGAAGCATAAGCGATAGCTTCTCCAGTACTATGACATATCTTATACGCCTTCTTTAAAGGCTTTTCGGAAAGTTCTTTTTCCCGCACTAGAATGGCGATATAAGGATCTGGCTTGGGGTTTTCTTCGTCCACTAACCATACTTTATCGTCAGGGATCATGGTTTATAAGATTTAAAAGGTCTTCGTTCTGAGCAGAGGTATTTTGTTGTTGAGGTTGTATTCGACACAAGGCTTAAAGCATACTTAAAACCAGATTAGAAAAGGCTTAAAATCTCAGTTGGTTATCAGTGAATCCAGCTTTTCTATTCGCTGAATTTCCTCGTCAATTAAGGAATCTAAACGATGTATTCTATCGGTTTCTTGGTCAAATACTGAGTCTAGCTTTTCTACTCTTTCCTGAAATTGATTCCATTTTTCTTCGGACTGTTCCTGGATACCACAGCTTGCTATCACAAGCGTAACTGCTATAAGAAGGGCTGATTTGATCTTAGTATTTTTCATATTCTTAGAATTTGATAACTCGTTAAGAGTACTCCATCCACGCCTTACCATTTCCAGAACCGACATTTTTAGATGTGTTTGAAGGGTAAAATAAAGTAAGCCTGTGCCACATCGGTAAACTCCATGAAAAAGTAACATAACAGTCTCCTTCTGACACTATCGGATTCATGGTGAACAGCACAAGGCTCATTAATTTATTCGTAATGCTGCTTAAATCTCCCTTAACTTAAGATTAGAAAAGCCTTAGAAATCATCCTTCTACTAACTTTTTTCCGTAAAAAACCTTGATACTAAGCTAAAACACTCCCTTTTCTATGAAAGTCCTGATTATTGAAGATGAACAAAAAGTAGCCAGAGCGTTGCAACAAGGATTGGAAGAGCATCAGATGAGCTGCGAACTAGCTTTTGATGGTCAGATAGGCAAGCGGTTAGCTTTGCGTAACTTTTATGACATTATCATCCTGGACGTAATCTTGCCGGGCATGAACGGGTTTGATGTTTGCCGCGAACTGCGCCAGGCAAGGGTCAACACACCAGTGCTCATGCTTACCGCACTGGACACTACCGAAGATAAATTGTCAGGTTTTGATGTTGGGGCGGACGATTACCTATCCAAGCCGTTTGAGTTCCGGGAGCTGCTGGCCCGCATACGATCCATTGTGAAAAGATCCACCGGAGTGATGCAAACCAGCAATCTGCTACGGTTTGCCGACCTGGAACTTGACTTAGATACTCAAACTGCCAGCCGGAATGGCCGCACCATTGAACTAACCGCCAAAGAATTCGCTCTGATGGAATATTTAATTAGAAACAAAGGGAGAGTTTTGTCTAAAGCGGAAATAGCTGACAAGGTTTGGGACATTAATTTTGATACAGGAACCAACGTGATCGAAGTATATGTGAACTACCTTCGTAAAAAGATTGACAAAGATTTTCCTAACAAACTGATTCACACCCAGATCGGTAAGGGGTACATTTTAAGAGAAGGCTAAATGAATATTAGGCAAAAGCTCACTTATCGTTTTGCAGCTATTGTAGCCGCTATTCTGCTGGTCTCTTTTCTGGTTATCTACCTCTTTTCTTCCCTGCACCGCAAGCACGAATATAACAATCGGTTAAAAGCTAAAGCTATTTCTACGGCTCAGTTTCTGATTGAGCAAGATGAGGTAGATACGACGATTTTGAAAATCATCGATCATCAGAACCTAGGAGCTTTATTTTCCGAGAAGGTAGTTATCTACAATTACCTAAACCAGGTTGTTTACAGTACTGATGAAGATAATATTATCCAAGTATCACCGGATGTACTGAACCAGGTGCGGTTAGACGGTGAAGTTCAGTTCTCCCGGGGCAATTTTGAAGTAGCGGGCGTTCCCTACATTGATCAGTATAATCGCTTTATCGTTTTTACTGCTGCCTACGATATTTACGGGGTGAGCAAGCTCCGGAATTTAAGGATTATTCTTATTACGGTATTCTTCTCCAGTATTTTGATCGTACTACTATCAGGTTGGGTCTACGCAGGAAGAGCACTCTATCCTATGGCGAAAGTCGTGGATCAAGTCAGGACGATCACCGCCCATAATCTTCATGTTCGGGTGGACGAAGGCAATCAAAAGGATGAAATTGCTCAATTGTCCAAAACATTCAACTCTATGTTATCTCGGCTGGAAGGGGCTTTTGCTCTGCAGAAGATGTTTGTTTCCAATGCTTCTCATGAGCTAAGAAATCCCTTGACGGTAGTTAGCTCCCAATTGGAGGTGAGTTTACTAAAAGAACGTTCAGCGGAAGATTACCAGCGCACTATTGCTTCAGTGCTGGAGGATATTCGTAAACTATCCCGAACACTCAATCGGTTACTGGCTCTGGCTCAGATTAGTGCTGAGGAGGCAAGACTGAAACGCTCCCGCCAACGTATAGATGACCTTTTGTGGCAGTGCCGGGATGAGTTACTCCGCCAGTATCCGCATTATCAGATCAAAATTGCCTTAACGTCTTTACCAGAGGAGGAAGAGCAACTCTACTTATCGGTGGACAAATACATGGTGAAAATGGCTTTTATCAATTTAATGGACAATGCTTGTAAATTTTCAGTTGATCACCAGGTTACAGTCACCCTCTGGGTCGAGAAAAACCAGGCAAAAGTAAAATTCACTGACCAGGGTCCAGGCATAACACCAGAAGACTTACCACGTATTTTTGAGCCATTTTTTCGCTCTTCGCAGACTACGGCTGCTAAAGGACAGGGGATCGGTCTTTCTATTGTAGACCGTATCATTAAACTACATGATGCATCCTTAGATGTTCGTTCTCAAGTAGGTAAAGGAACGACCATAGAGGTAATCTTTCCTACTTCTAAGGAAGTTTTAAGTCCGGTTTAATTGAATTCTAATAACCTGGAATACTCAAAGGTGCGTAAACATTAAGGGAATAATCAGAAGTTTTCTGACAGCTCACTGTTCATCTTAATATCAACAGCCATGAGGAAGACTTGGAACAAGATTGCGGGCGTTGTGGCTATAACATTTGTATTTGCTCTACTGGTCAGCTCGAGCTTCTTCAGGAAAAGTGAGGGGAAGTTTCGTACCTTATACTATAAAGAAAGGCTCAAAAACGATTCTTTATTGGGAACGGTACAGACTTTAAAAAAGCAATTTAAGGAGCAAGAGCAGGAACTGAAAGCAAAAAACACCCTAATAGATTCTCTTACCCAGGTATGTACTAATCAAGCCCCTTGTATTAGGATAAATAAGTAATCTATTTCTTCCGTAACTCATTAGAGATAACAAGGAGGGCACAGATTGTGTATTACTTCACCAACCGTAGCCAACGGGCGTTATGCGCCGGTAGTTCAATAGACGCACCTAATTCCATCATTTCACCAGTAATAGCATCCTCAACGGATTGATACTGGAAGTTTTTAGTATCTAGTTGTACTTGAGTTTCAGGGCCATCGTTTACTAGCACGTAGTGATCGGCGTCGGGGGCGGCCAGACGATAAACAATAGCATTATCGCAGGCGTAGGGCGATGCGTAATTACCTAAAGTATAGTCAAGCAACATTTTCTCTGCTAACGTATTTCCCGGTTTAAAAGTCATGAGCGAAGCATCGTAGCCGATGACTACCGCTGTACCTTCTCCTACCTTATTTTCGGTGATAGCGGGTTTACCGTGGTCAAAGTAGTCTTTTACTTGGGCAGTAGTGGGATTCATATGCACGAAAGAGCCATAGATATCTAAGCTGTCCAATTTGAAGCTGCGGTTAAAGCCGGAGAATTGATAGTCGTCTAGGGTTACTCCGAAAATCTGCTCCAACTTAGAACCTTTGCCAGTAGGTAGCACTTTAGAGTAAGCATCGTACCAAGCCGAAGGCATATCCATTACTAATCGCCCTCCCTGTTCTACATAATCGTACAAAATATCTAGTAAATCGCGATTGATAGCCAAATGAGCGGGTAAATAGATAATCGGGTAGCGAGGTGCTAGACCATTACGCAGATCGCTGGCGGTGACGTACTCAAAGGGAACGTTAGCATTAATCAGGGTACGGCTCGCCCCAATTCGGGCTTCAATCGGTCGCATACGGAAGGCATCGCGCTGACGAACGGACATTGCCGCCCAAATACCCTCGTTATCCCAATTGTACAGTACACCTACCAGCGGTTCCTTTCGGGCTTCCCACAGTTCTTCCCGGTAGCGATCCAATGCCTGGCCGATTTGCCCAAGTTTTCGGGCACGGGGCGTTACCTGATTATTCCGATCTAGTAAACTGTATTCTCCCCCTTCCTTTCCCGCACTGCGGATACTCCAGCACCAGATACCAAATCCCCGGAAACCCGATGCCAATTGGGTAAGATAAAACTGAGTGATCGTACCTTCGTCTACATAAAACCCTTTTTCATCACTAGTCTTTTCACCGTCAAACTGCTGAGGCCCACCAGTGCTCTCCCAGGCTGCCGACCAGCCTCCCTTAAAAAGGTCAGCCATGAAGGAGGCCTGCATGTAAAACGGACGAACCAGCTCGTTATCTACTTGTCCGTAGTGCCAAGAAAAATGCATAGAGGGATAAAGCGTACCCCCATCTTTCATTACTTCGGCAATGCCTTCCAGATCTACCCCGTACCACGACTGGGGCAGAAATAACCCCAATTCGCCTCCAGCCCGAAACGGAGCGTGGGGGTAAAACTCCTGGTACCTCTTGGTTACCTGCTGAATATTATCGAGAGCATGATCTGCTTTAAAGCGCATAATATCCCGCTTGATCCGCAACTCCCGATGATTGGATTGCTCCCAGCGTTCAGCAAAATCTTCCCACGACTGAAAAACGATACCTCCAGCAGGTTTCAAATTGGCATGATGAACGTTATAGGCATCGTTTAGCTGCTCAATAGTTCCGTATTGCTCTTCCGCCCATTCTAGAAACAGTTTTTTTCCTTCTTCGGTCAAATCCAGCCCGCGAGCACCAATAGTAGGATCGTGAGCTCGGAAGCTACTTTGTAAAGCTTTCTGCTCCCCGGTTTCTTCCAAGTAGGCAATCGTGCGCTCTACCCGATCTTTCAACAAACTCTGCTGATACTTTACCATTTTTGGGTGTTCTCGTATTTCGCTCATCGGTAGAGAGGGATCAATATTTAGACTGAGCAGAAGTTCACTGGTGATTTCTTCCCAACCACCCTGGCCGTACCACCAGGGAATAATTCCTTCTTCCAATGCAATCAATTGTATCTGCTCTACCGTCCAGCCAGTTACCGGGTAAATTCCTTTCAGAGAATTGTAGCCCAATTCCTTCATGGTACGGAAGTGCCAACGGATTTCCTCTTCCCCTTCACCCGGATGCTGAATGTACACCACACCAGCGGGCATCGGTGCCAGTTTTCGAAATTTTTCCTGCGTGGGCGAAGCGTGAAGTTGATCATATTTTTCAATCAGAAAATCATGGTCAGGCAGCCACTGAGCCAGTGTAGGTTGGTAAAAAAGTGACAGTAAAAATGCGGCTAGAAAAAATAAGCGATTATACATAGGCTGTTAGCTAAATATTGTATCAGCAAGATAAAACGAAAATTGAAATTCTCCTTTGTCTTAGCGCTTCTCTACTTTGTGCCAAACAATTCGAGAAAGATCTTCTTCTCTCATTATGGCAAATGAGTTTGAAATTCACAGGGCAGTGAAAAAGCTAAGAACTGTAGTTAAGGATCTACCTAAAGCAGCGCTGTTTAATCTGTTCGACCAAGGCTATACGTCATTATTTGAGCAACTGATTGCTTGCATCATCTCTATCCGAACTTACGATGAAGTAACGGTACTTACTTCTATTAGGCTCTTTTCCCAAGCACGCACTTCAGCCAAAATAGCTCAGCTTTCCGCTGAAGAAATTAATGCGTTGATTTCAGACTCTACCTACCACGAAGCAAAATCGCATCAAATTAAAGCCATTGCTGAACAGATACAAAATGATTTTCAGGGCGAGTTACCCGCCGATTTTGATGTACTTACCTCGTTCAAAGGAGTTGGACCTAAGTGTGCTAGCCTGGCTTTGGGGATTGCGACGGGGCAAGCCCGTATCGGAGTTGATATTCACGTTCACCGAGTTACCAACCGTTGGGGTTACGTACAGGCAAAAACTCCTGAAAAGACAGTGGAAGCCCTAGAACAAAAACTACCCAAAGAATATTGGGTTGAGATTAACCGACTGCTAGTCCCCTTTGGAAAACATATTTGCCAAGGAAGCTATCCCCAGTGTTTATATTGTGCGCTACAAGAGCTGTGCCCTAAAGTTGGTATTAGTAAAGCTTGATTATCCAGTCATATCTTCTAATTTTATCTAAATTACCGCTCACTTTATCCCCCAAATTGGGGGATAACACAATTTTAGTCAGAAAAGCTGTAAGAAGAAGTAATACAAATACAGGCATTTTTTTACAAGAATACACCTTTCCCATCTAGGATATATCATATTCCTAGTGGCAGCACGCTCTATAATCAGTTCATAAAATCCCACTAATCAGGGGATTACCTTACTTCTTTAGCACACTTACCTTTAGCAATTAGAAAATTTCATATTTCTACTTTTCTTAAGAAGCATACTGGCTTGTAACCTATTTTTCATCTAAATCTATACACCTACTATTATGAGAAAATCTTTACTTATTAGGTGTAGTTTATGCTTGTGTCTATTGGCACATATAAGCTACGCACAACAAACTGTGTCCGGAAAAGTGACGGCGGCAGACGATCAGTCCCCGCTCCCCGGAGTAAATGTACTGGAAGAAGGAACAACCAATGGTACTATCACTGACCTTAATGGTGAGTATCGTATTACCTTAAATACGGAAAATCCCACACTGACATTCAGCTTTATTGGCTTTGCCCAAAAAACCGAAGTCGTAAACGGCCGATCTACTATTGATATAGCGATGGAATCTGACACTCGCCAGTTATCAGAGGTAGTGGTTACTGCCGCTGGTATTGAGGCAAACAAGCGAGAGTTGGGTTATTCTATTCAAAACGTAGATGCCGAAGAAATTGTACAATCCCGAGAAACAAACTTTGTTAGTGCTTTAGGCGGTAAAGTTGCGGGCGTGCAAGTGACTAGTTCAGGAGGATCGCCCGGAGCAGCTGCTCAAATCAGAATTCGGGGAAATAAATCGGTACAGGGAAGCAACGGTCCCCTCTTTGTTATTGATGGCGTGCCCATTGATAATTCTACCTACAACGCTGCGGATTCACCAGAAGATGCAGTTTCTAATCTTGGGTCAGGTGGAGTTACCAACTCTAACCGAGCTATTGACATTAATCCCGAAGACGTTGAATCACTTACTGTACTGAAGGGTCCCGCTGCCACAGTACTTTATGGTATTCGAGCTGCCAACGGCGCCGTAGTTATTACCACTAAAAAGGGGGAACGCAACACTAAGCCCAAAGTATCTTACGATTTTGCCTATACGATTGACCAGGTAAATAAACTACCTGACCTTCAAACCACTTATGCCCAAGGTAATGTGGTTGATGGTGTTCCCACCTTCCAGTCACCCATGAATGGTTCGCGGACTGGATTTAGCTGGGGACCTCGTATTGCTGATCTTCGGTACGCTGATGTAGCATCTCCTCTAGATCCTTTTGGACTAATTGTTCCGGCCAGTGACCCTCGCGCCACAAATCGAGTAGCTCGGGCGTATACTAACGCTGAGGATTTCTTCCAGAACGGAAGTAATGCAACCCATAATGTCAGCGTATCGGGTGGTACGGCAGCTACCAACTATTTTTTCTCAATCGGCCGACTAGATCAAACAGGTATCTTACCCAATAGCTCTTTCGATCGCACTAGCTTCCGCGCTACTACTTCAACTGAGGTATTCAAGAACTTCAACGTTACCTTCTCGGCCAACTATATTAACTCCGGCGGAAAGCGAGTACAAAACGGCTCGAATACCTCTGGGGTAATGCTAGGATTACTACGAACATCCCCAAGCTTTGATAATAGTGCTGGATTCTTACTAGAGGATGGCACTCAACGCGCTTATCGTGGGGGTAGTATTTACGATAACCCCTACTTTACCGTTAATAAAAACTTTACAACCGATGATGTAAACCGAATTATTGGTTACAGCCAACTATCGTATGACGCTCTTCCCTGGTTAAACTTCACCTACCGTTTAGGGGTTGATACTTACAGCGACGAACGCTTATTCCGTAACGATGTAAACTCATCAAGTGTCCAAGTGGGACAAGCGATCAATCAAACGATCAATAGTAAAGACATCAACTCCGACTTCCTGATGACTATTACCCCGGAGGTAAGTGAAACAATTGGTTTAAGCTTTACCCTCGGGCATAATTATTTCAGTAAAGATGTGGCGATTAATCGTATTGATGGTCAAGGACTGGCCTCGCCCGGATTCTTTAATATTGCAAGTGCCACCGCTGTTAACGCTGCGGAAGGCGTAACTCGCCGAAAACTGTACGGCTTATTTGGTACCCTGACACTTAATGTAGCGGAACAATTATTTGTTAATATAAGTGGGCGAAACGACTGGTCTTCTACCCTACCCGAAGCAAACAATTCTTTCTTCTATCCAGCTCTTAGCGCAGGTTGGGATTTCACTAATACCTTTGATATTGACAATCCTATTTTCTCCTACGGTAAGTTAAGAGCGTCGTGGGGTCAAGTAGGTAACGATGCTCCTTTTGCTGTGACTACCAACGGCTTCTCCCAGTCGCGAGTTCGGGATGGTTGGACTAACCCTCAGGGAGTGATCTTTCCTGCTTTAGGACTCAACGCTTTCAATCCTAACTTCCTGTTAGGAAATGATCAACTAAAGGCTGAGACAACGACAACTTTTGAGGTAGGAGCCGATTTACAATTCCTCGATGGACGTATCGGGTTAGATGTTACTTACTTTGATGCTACTACCACCGACGCTATTCTGAATATCGATATCCCTAGTGCTAGCGGTTGGCAGCAACGGGCGGTTAACTCGGCTGAACTACGAAATTCTGGGATTGAAGCGGCTCTAACGGCTAGCATTATTAATAGTGGTAATTTTAGCTATGATGCTACCTTAAACTATACCCGTATTCGTAATACTGTAGAAAAGCTAGCGGAAGGCATTCCGTTTATTACGATTGACCCGTTTGAAACCCAGCGAATTGCGGAAGGTGAGCCTTACGGTATCTTCTACGGTACTCGCTTCCTGCGCGATGATCAAGGACGAGTAGTAATCAACCCTAATGATGGAATTCCCTTTGAAGACCCAAATGAAGGAATTGTTGGTGATCCGAACCCTGATTTCTTACTGGGCTTCCGCAATACTTTTACCTACAAAGGCTTCCGGCTTTCGTTTTTGCTAGACATCCGCCGGGGAGGCGATGTTTATAATGGTACCAAAGGGGTGCTGAATAACTTTGGAGTAGGTGCTGAAACTCTAGACCGTAACGAAACAGTAGTTTTTGACGGTGTACTGGGTCAGATTCAAGACGACGGTACGGTAGTGCCTACTAACGAAGTTAATACCATTGAAGTGGTAAAAGGTGGCACTAACGGAAGAACTAACTTCTATCAGAACTATGGGTTTGTTAATCTAACTGAACTCACAATCGAAGATGGTTCTTGGTTCCGTATGCGAGATTTAAGTTTAAGTTATGAACTGCCCAACCAATGGATAGAAAATAGTCCGTTCAGCGGCATTAACGTAGGCTTTGTTGCCCGAAATGTATTCTTAATCACTGACTACACCGGTATTGACCCTGAAACGAACCTGACGGGTGCTTCTAGTAATGTACAAGGCTACGACTATTTCAATAATCCTAACACTAGAAGTTACGGCGTAAACGTAGGAATCACTTTTTAGTAGGTCTATTCACTCTGAACCTAGTGTTTCGTTTAAAAAATTTATCAGACATGAAAAATACAATTATAAAAATCAGCTTACTGGTAGTTACCCTAACGGTATCAGTAAGCTCTTGCGAATTTGGTGATACTAACGTAAATCCCGCTTTGCCTACTGATGTCTCTATGACTGCTTTGCTCCCTTCGGGGCAAACCGCCATATCGTGGGCTATTGGTGGTGAAATTGTTCGCTTTAGCGGCTTACTTACTCGGCAGTTCGAAGGAATTAACGCTCAACAGCTTGACAACTGGCGGTATTTAATTCGTGAAGCAGATACAAATGGTCTGTGGCAGCGAATGTATTTTAACTCTCTAAATACGATCAATATAGTCATTGCAAAAGGAGCAGAGCAGAACTCTCCGCATTACCAGGGCGTAGGCGAAGTGTTAATGGCTACTGGAATTGGTTCACTTACTGATGCTTTTGGTAGTGTTCCTTATTCAACCGCATTTATGGGTGATGAAGGAAGCTTTACCCCCAGCTACGACCAACAGCAAGAATTGTACACCAACACTATTCCACAGCTACTGGATGACGCTATTACTAAACTGAACGCAGAAGAAAGCCTAAGCAGTCCCGGAGCCGACGACTTAATTTTTGGGGGCGACCTGGATTTATGGATTAAAGCTGCTAACTCTTTGAAGCTCCGCTATACATTCCAACAGGGCAAACAAGATCCGGCTGCTTATGAAGCAGCATTAGCGCTCATCCCTTCGGCGATTTCTTCTAATACTGAAGATTACGAAATGCTATTTGGTTCTTCAGCTAATGAACCTAACCCTCAGTATCAGTTTACTCAAAGCCGTTCTGGTAATATGCTAATGGACAGTTATTTCGCTGAATCGTTTTCGGAGAACGATACCCGTAAACCTTTCTTAGTAGGAGAAGATAATGAGTTTGAGTTTTCTGGATTCTACACCAGTATTAACTCTCCAGTAGTACTAATGAGCTACGTAGAGGTAAAGTTCATTGAAGCAGAATCACACTTACAAAAAACTACTCCTGATGAGGCTGCCGCTAAAGCTGCCCTGGACGAGGCAGTCTCAGCTTCTTTCTTGAAGATTACTGGCTCACCAGTTCCAGCTGCTTATCAAGCTGAGCTAGATGCTGCCTGGGCTGCTGCCGATGATAAACTAGAGGTACTTATTAGCGAAAAGTATATTGCCACCTATTCGCAGAGCCTCATTCCTTGGAATGATTACCGACGCACGGGTTACCCCGATCTAGAGGTAGTACCTAATGGAGTGAATGCTTTCAACAGCAATGGTCAGATTCCGCGTCGCTTACCTTACCCACAGGAGGAGCGACTGCTAAATCCAAGTAATATCCCGACTACTACGCCTAACTTGCAAGATCGTTTTTGGTGGGATCAGTAGTTAATTTGCTAATCCCATTTTTTTCCATAGAGCATCGCATAAACTCATGTGCGGTGCTTTTTTATTGATCTGCCTTATCAATCATTCAGCAAAGCATTTTACTCAAATCTATTAACTTCTGAGGAGAGGATTCTGCCTTGTGAAGCACAATACGTTTGGAATGAATGAAGCGATAAGTCCAAACCTTACGAGTGATAATCGGAGCGGGAAGCGTTGTTTGTGAAAGTTATCAGCTAAGGCGCTGTTGTAGCCTCACTTATCAACTGAGAATACTCCTTTGGCGACATATACAGTCGTTTAATCCGAGTTTTGTACCAATCGGGTATTTCGGCGTGATTCAGAATAAATTTCTTGGTCTCTACTACTTTCTCACCTAAGCCATGTCGCAAAGCATACATATCGGCTCGTCGCTCGGCTTTTTTTAGATATTTTTCTGATAAACAGTATTTTGCGCCAAAACCCATCATGGCTAACCCACTACGATCGCGGTAATCCATAATATGTCCTAATTCATGGGCAATCCAACCAACTAGTACTTCAAAGGGTAATGCGCTAATATCTAAATTTTCGTCTTTCAACTCGAGATATCGACTAATTTTCACTACATAAGCCCGCTTAGACTTACTCCGCAGTAAACTACCTAACTTAGGCTGAGCCTGCATTACTGATTTGCGAATCTCATCTTCGTATCGAAACTCAATACGAGTGTTAGCCAGATCGGGGTACTGGCTTAAGGCAGTGACGATTACTGAGTGCATTTCATCCGGAATGATTTTATTTTTTATAAACGCCTCCACATCAGAAGTTACCAGCTTACTTCCGTCGCTATTGTAGGCCTGACAAGTCACGGCTACCATCAAGGTACTGATAAGTAGAGTACAAATACGCAAAATAAAGTAGTTCACAGTGTATTGATTCGAGTATGCAACAAATAATCGGCTGATATGACTTCTAAATAAAATGCTTTCAGAATAAAATATTTTCCACTTAAATAATGAAAAAGTTTTATACTTAATCTTCTTTATGCAATAAAATCAAATATCAGTGAATTTGTAGTCAGATTCCAATCTATACGGTACACAGGTACTATCTATCACATTTCTGGGGGTTACTTTCAAGACAGGAGCAGGCCATAAAGTGTAGGTAACACTGCATAATTGCTGTAGCCAAAACGGAGTGGGAATTAAAGTAAAGGAAAGTAGGAGCATTTTAGCTTGATTATGCACAGTAAGCAGTTAAGATAACAAGAGCAATCGTTCCTTATAACTCTAAAATACAACTAGACCGGGCACATTTCATAAAAATTTGTAATTATCATTTACTATTTAAGATCAATTAGGGAGTGCGTTCGCAGCTTACCAAAGCTTTGTTTAAAAAATTTCCACTTGTCTATTGAGTTTGAAGTATCAATTCTTTTTCGTTAATTATTATACAGAATTAACGAAAAGGTAACCTACGGGAAACCATAATTCTTCCAGGGCTTTGTATTTTTAGAAAAGATTATCTGACAAAATAAAGACCCTTATTATGGGCTCAATCAGCCTTCAATCGGATTATCAGCACTGGCAACAGTTACGACAAGGCTCTCCTTCTGCCCTAGAGGCAATCTACGATAAATTTTTTCCTGAGCTATTTCGCTATGGCCTGCAACTGGTTTCTGACCGCTCGCTGGTACAGGATACTTTACAAGACTTTTTCGTTGAGTTGTACACCAACGCAGCTCAGCTTTCGGAAGTACAGCAAGTGCGAGCGTATCTCTACGTTTGTTTCCGGCGGAAATTACTGCTACGCCAAAAATCTGTAGCGTTTACTCCTGAGAGTCAACCACTTGATTTCTCACCCTCGCCTGAACACCAACTTATTTTACAGCAGTTAGGTGAGCAGCAAATGAATCGGTTGAAAGAGGCTTTACTCAACCTAACTGACCGCCAACGAGAAGCAATATTTTTGCGTTATTACCAGGATATGGGCTATGAAGAAATTGCGGAGGTACTCAGCCTCAAGAAGGTAAAATACGCTCGAACGCTCATGTACCGAACTATCGCTGAACTTCGCCAGCACATGACAAAACACGCATCTTCTCTTACTCTTTACTCAACACTGTTCTTTATCAGTAACAGGAATACATACTATAAATAACTGATTTTTAGGTATTTATAAATTTCAGCAAAAATTCCGTTTTTTTCTGAGGGTATTTAGGGAAATAGTCACTCTTACTTGTAAATCACCCCTCAATAGTGGACGACCAAAACTATACGGTTGAAGATTTAGTTACTGACCCTAGCTTTGTACGCTGGGTTAAAGGCAGCGATCCCCAAGCCCAGGTATTCTGGGAAAATTGGAAAAAGCAGCATCCTGAAAAGTCCACCGAACTTCAGGAAGCCCGTCAATTAGTAGTTGCACTATACTCCTTTAACAAGTCTAATGTAGCTGAAGCCAACCCTCAGGAAATTAATAATTCCAAAAACTACATTCAACGAAAAATTCTAGATCAATCGGCCAAGTCAGCAAAACCCCGTCCAGCCCGCCAACTGATTCCTCTTACTTATCTACGCGCTGCGGTTGTAACCCTACTGATTGCTAGTGGACTAATTTTTTGGTGGATAAACTCAGCATCTAACCAACTCATTTACCAAACTGGATATGGTGAAACCAAATCAATTACCCTCCCCGACCAGTCGGTAGTTACGCTTAATGCTAATTCATCTCTCCGAACTGTTGAGATCTGGCAGGATGATCAGCCACGGGAGGTATGGCTCACAGGCGAGGCTTATTTTGAGGTTAATCATCTAGCTGAATCTCACGATAAACGCTTCATCGTGCATACAGAAGTGATTGATGTGCAAGTGCTCGGCACCAAGTTTAATCTGCGGCAACGGCGAAACCAAGCCGAAGTTGTGCTAGCTGAAGGCCTAGTAAGCGTCAACCATTCCGAAGATAAAAATTATCAAGAAACCCAAACTCTTCGACCGGGTGATCGGCTTCGATCACAGGATAAGCAGCTCATCATCAGTCAGGTAGATACTGAAAAATACAGCAGTTGGCGAAATAACCGATTGTACTTTGAAGAGCAAACTCTAACCGAAATAGCCGAACGACTGCAAGATAATTATGGTCTGGAAGTGACGTTTGAAGAGTCAGCCTTAGCTGAGCTAGAATTTACAGGTTCTTGTCCTACTGATAATCTTCCTTTACTCTACGAAGCGCTTTCGGTCTCCCTGGACTTAGATATACAACAACGAGATAATTCGCTATTAATAAGAAAAAGTCAGAAGTAATCAACCTATGGTTTCACCTTAAACTACTCAATCATGAAACTCTACTACCAGCCGCCCGAATATCGCTTGGGCAGGTACCTCAGCAGTTGGCTTAGCGTATTGCTAGTCATATTGTGTTTGCCTGCTTCAGCACATTTTTATCCAGAAACCACTCTCGATACTAGAATTAGTAATGAGAAAAAAATCTCATTGAAAGATGCGCTTTCCGAAATAGCCGAGCGTCACAACATCAACCTGAACTACAATGCTAAGCAAATTGCTGATCTTTCGGTAAGTACCACCATTGCCCGAAAGAAATATCATAGCCCAGAAGCCGCTTTGCACGCCGTACTCAATGCTGCGGGCTTGGAGTATAAGAAAATTGGTGATACCGACTACGTGATTCGGGCAATGAAAGAGCCTTTTTCCGAAATGGTGCCTTCTCGATTATTAGCTTATCAAGGGGGAGGTGGTATCTTAGTACAGATCACGGTCAGTGGCACCGTTCAGGATGAAAATAACAACGGGCTTCCGGGGGTGAACGTACTGGAAAAAAACACCTCTAACGGTACGATTACTGACATAGATGGGAAATTTAGCCTAAGTGTTGAGGGTGAAGCGTCTACCTTAGTCTTCAGCTCTATTGGTTATACCACCCAAGAAATTCCGGTAGGAAATGTACAGGATTTTAGCATTCAGATGCAGACTGATACTCGTCAGCTTTCGGAAGTAGTAGTGACTGCACTGGGTATTACCCGAGAACAAAAATCACTAGGTTATTCAGTAGGAGAAATTAGCGGAGAGGAAATGAGCCGAGTTCCTCAGGAAAATATCCTGAACAGTATTGCAGGAAAAGTATCAGGCGTGCAAATCCAGTCAACCTCGGGCGACCCCGGTTCTTCGGTTAGTATGGTCATTCGGGGCGCAACATCACTAAATGGTGATAATCAACCACTTTTTGTCATTGATGGAGTTCCTGTAAATAACACCTTGAACAATGTAACTGAGTTCGGAAGCCGAAATGAAGTGGATTGGGGAAATGCTATTTCCGATTTAAACCCTGATGATATTGCCGATATTTCGGTACTAAAAGGACCTTCTGCTGCGGCACTTTACGGTTCCCGAGCGGGCAACGGAGTTGTTCTAATCACTACTAAATCCGGGAAAAATAGTCAGGGCTTCGGAGTTTCTATCAATTCCAATACGGTGATGGATATTCCATTTCGCTACCTCCCCTTCCACTCTAATTTCGCTGCTGGTCAGCGAGAAGGTATTCTGGACGAAGGCAGTGCTTATTGGGCGGGGCCTGAACTGGATGTTGGAAACACTGCTCCCATCTGGAATAGTAATGGGGAAGCAGTACCTCTAGAATCCCATCCCGATAATGCTAAGAACTTTCTGGAGAATGGCTTGACTACCACCAATAACATTGGGATCACCAATGCTTACGACCGAGGAAGTTTTCGTTTATCGTACACCAATATGTTCAACGACGGAGTCATTCCGGGCACCAATCTGAAACGAAATACTGTCAACCTTTCTAGTTCCTATAACATCGCCCCTACTCTGACGGTGAGTACCAACATCAACGTCGGGCAAACTTCTTCGGATAATCGTCCGGCTAACGATCGGGGAGCCAATCCACTTAACGCACTATATTCTGTTCCTCAGCATATTGATATTCGCGATTTGGAAAACTTCTGGGTTCCCGGTCAGGAAGGAGTACAACAATTGTCGTATTCCGATGGTGCTAATAATCCTTATTTCCTGGCGCATGCTTTACAGAATAGTTTCTTTCGTAACCGAGCTTTCGGAAATATCATACTAGAATGGCAGATCACTCCCAGTTTCCGGCTGATGGGACGAACCGCTTTGGATCGTTTCAGTGAAGGACGAGAAACTCGAATTCCCTATAGCTACAACCGAAACCGGCGCGGAGCTTACGGTTTGCAAAACCTGTACCGCCAGGAAACTAATACCGACTTCCTAGCTACTTACGAAAAAGAGGTCGGACAATTTAGCCTTACTGTTTCGGGCGGGGGAAATATTATGCGGCAAGAGGGTAGTGCCCTCACCAACGAAACCCGAGAGTTGGCGATTCCTGGTTTATTCACTATTGGAAACGCTGCTCCCGGTTCTATACAAGCGATTAGTACTCGATTTGACAAAGCAATTTATAGTATTTACGGACTAGCCAACATTGGTTTTCGAGAGATGGTCTTTCTAGATTTAACTGCTCGTAACGACTGGTCCAGCACTTTACCAGCAGCCAATCGCTCCTACTTCTACCCTTCGGCCTCACTGAGCCTTCTACTGGATAATATGCTTCAACTTCCCGATTTTGTGACGATGGCGAAACTTCGAGCTGGTTGGGCACAAGTAGGTAATGATACCGATCCCTATCGCTTAGAACCCGTGCTCAGCGTATTACCTGATTGGGGCGATGTAAAACGCCTGGGTGTTCCTAGTACCCTACTCAATGCTGAGTTGAAGCCGGAGATAGCTACTTCCTTTGAAATTGGTACTGACTTGATGCTCTTTGAGGATCGCTTACGTTTTGATATCACCTACTACGAACTGGATAATGAAAACCAAATTCTGGGTATTCGCTTGCCTAACTCTTCCGGTTACAGTGCTAAGCAGATTAATGCCGGACTAGTTTCCAGCCGAGGTTGGGATATTAGCGTGGGCGTTACTCCCCTTAATGGACCACTTCGTTGGGATATGAATTTCAACTTCACTCGTAACCGTACTACCATTGAAGAGCTATCTGATGGTATTGAGTACTTCCAGCTTTGGAGTGAAGGAAAGGCTCGTGCCCTGACGTTTGTCGGTCAGCAGATTGGTGATATTTGGGACCGTGACTACGTACGGGTGGAAGACGAAAGTTCACCCTACTTCGGCTGGCCACTGCTCTCTAATGATGGCTATTTGCAAGATCGCAGTGGTATTGACGACCTAGTTAAGATTGGTAATTTTAATAATGATTTTACGCTAGGTATTCAAAACGCTATTTCTTATGGCAGATTTACCCTAAACGCTACTATTGACTGGCGACAGGGTGGTGAGTTTTATTCCAGAACCTACACTTACGGCGAGTCCGATTACAAATCACAACGCTACCTAGATAACTTCATTCAATACGATGATCCGGCTAACCTTCCGGAGTTACTTAAATCCAATCCTGAAGAGTATATCATTGGAGTGGATAACCGCGTAGGCGGTAGTACTCCCGAACGGGGTGGTTTTGAATTTTCGGAGGATAGCGAGTTCTTTCCTGGCACTGACGGAGCTTTCATTCCCGGAGTGTATCAGGATGAAGAAGGTAATTACGTAGAAAACCTGGGTGACCCGGCCACCACACGATTTATTCCTGCTTCTTCCATCTATCCTTGGGATTTCGCCCGAGCTAGCACCTTTGATGCTTCCTTCGTCAAACTGCGGGATATTTCCCTCGGCTACTCGTTACCCGAAGTCATTACCGATAAAATAGGAATGCGAGATGCTACCGTAGCTATCTATTCTCGCAATATCATTCTCTGGACCAAAGCCAAGAACGGTATTGATCCCGAAAATGCCTTCCAACCCGGCAGTTCAGCCCACGGACAGTTCCGTCAGGGTGTAGAACGCTGGAATGCGATGCCCTGGGTCATTCCGGTAGGTATTAAATTATCGGCTAATTTTTAATTTACATTACCATGAAAAATAACCTAAAATATACGCTGTTTTCCTTCGCCCTGCTAGCAGCCCTAATGGTGCATACCAGTTGCGAAGATTTGACCGAACTGAATGAAAATCCCAACGGAATTACGCTAGAAAATGCTAATGCTAACCTGCTGCTTTCTACGGTTCTCACCGAATCAGCCAAAACCTACGCTAATTTAGGTTTTTCAGTATCGGGCGTGATGCAGTACACCCAGAAAGACGCTTGGCTCACCGGACATAATCAGTACGTGTGGAGCGATCAGGGCTGGGATGGCTATTACGGAATCCTGCGAACTAATGATAAGATGCTGGAACGAGCGGAGGAAACTGATTTGGCGTTCCACCAAGGCGTTGGACTGATTATGAAATCATTCCTCTTCGGTACCATCACTGATTTATGGGGCGATGCTCCCTACTCTAATGCCTTACAGGGAGATGAAGGTGGCAACGCTAATCTGCTACCAGCTTACGACCGTCAAGAGGATATTTACCGGGGAATTATTACCGACCTGGAAAGAGCGAATGAATTACTGAGTGGCGACCCCACTAGCTATATCGGAATAGACGAAAATTCGGATGTGATTTACGGTGGCGATGCTGCTCAATGGCAGAGATTAGCTAACTCATTGCTTTTACGTTACTATATGCGGCTTTCTGAAAAAGATCCAGGTTTTGCCAAAAGCGGCTTTGAGTCTACTGTATCCCAGCCAATTTTTGGTAGTAATGATGATAATGCTGCGATGGATTACTTGGGTATCACCAATAACGACTCCTGGCAGCTAAATACCGACTTCAACATTGCGCGAAATTATCGCAACCATAAAATGGCTAAGACCATTGTGGATACGCTCAAGTCGTTGAACGATCCTCGTCTGGCAGTCTGGGCAAATCCAGTGGAAATTCCGCTGGCTTTTACCGATGATCCTAGTCAGCACGATCAGATTATTGACGGAGTGCGCTATCTCGATCCTAATCAGGTAGAAGTAGACGTAGATACTAGCTCGCTCTATGTTGGACTACCTCAAGCCATTGGTGCTCCCGATCAGTATAATTTGAATCCCACTCCTGGTCAAGAATCATTTAACCCTCATGTTTCGTACTTAAGCGAATTGTATGCAAAGTCAGCGGATAATCTACTACAAGCTGAAATGATCACCTTTAGTGAAGTCTCTTTTCTATTGAGTGAAGCCGCTTTACAGGGTTGGGCTGTTCCCGGCGATGCTCCCACCCACTACCAGAATGGCATTCGGGCTTCGTTAGAGCGATGGGCAATTGATGATGCTGAGATTGAAGAGTACCTGACGTCTCCCGCAGTCGCTTTTGATGGTACACTAGAGCGATTGATGGAACAGAAATGGATTGCTCAGTGGCTGCACGTAGAACCCTGGTTTGATTACCGCCGTACTGGCCTGCCAGAATTACAATCCGGCCCATCGGCTCGCCAACCAGTGATTCCGGTACGCTACGTGTATTCGGAAGACGAAGTGAATTTCAATCGAGACAATGCCGAGCAAGCTATAAATCGCCTTCAAGAAACATCGTTCGCCGTAGAAGGAAAGAACAGCCCCTGGGCCAAAATGTGGCTCGTAGAAGGTCTGGATGTTCCTTGGTAAGAGATAAGGTATGCTAAGAACCGACAGTTTTTGGCGTACTTGTTCTCATTTCGTATTTTCAGCAGAAGACTCAACTGCCCCGAGGCTTTTGAGTCTTTTTTACAACCTATCACAACCTAATGCAACTCAATCTACTACTTACTAGGATTACATTCTGCTTTTTATGGGCTGTCGCTGCACTAGCCGGAGCTTTTTTACCTATCGCCTGTTCTACTTCATCTCAGCCCCAGCAAGAAGAAGTAATTACCGAAAAATCATCTCTACCTGTAAAGGATTTTATCTTCGGCGATGAGCAACCTTTTCCCCAGTGCCATGCTTCTACCCTACTTCGCCGATCTGATGGGAAATTTCTCGTCGCCTGGTTTGGTGGCACAGAGGAAAAAGATAATGATGTAGGCATCTGGCTATCAGTCGGGCGATCCAACCAATGGACAAAGCCCAAAGAAATTGCCAAACTACGGGAAGACCCACATTGGAACCCAGTTTTATTCCAAGCTCCTGATGAGACGATTTATCTGTACTTTAAGGTTGGGAAGGAGATTGACCACTGGGAAACCTGGGTAAAAACCTCAATTGATGGTGGAGAAAGTTGGAGCGATGCTACTGAACTGGTGACTGGTGACCGGGGCGGGCGGGGTCCGGTACGAAACAAGCCAATTATTCTTTCTAACGGCAGTTGGTTAGCCGGAGCTTCTCACGAAGATAATCGGGTATGGAATGCTTTTGCCGACCGAAGCACTGACGAAGGAAAAACCTGGCAGATGTCTGAATACTTAGAAATTAACCGGGATTCTCTGGAAGGAGAAGGCATTATCCAACCCACCCTTTGGGAATCGGAGCCCGGAAAGGTGCATATGCTTCTGCGAAGTTCAGCAGGCTACGTTTACCGCAGCGATTCGGAAGATTACGGACAAGGCTGGTCACTAGTATACCGTACCGAACTTCCAAACCCCAACAGTGGAATAGATTTGACCCAATTGTCGGATGGAACGCTGGCACTAGCCTACAATCGGGATAATGAAAACTGGGGTGCGCGGGCACCGCTTTCTATCGCGCTCTCAACCGATAACGGACAGACTTGGCCTCGGGTGCTGGATATTGAAACAGGTGATCCCGACGATGAATTCTCATATCCGGCAATCATTTCTTTCGGCGACACTATTGCGGTTACTTACACCTGGCAAAGGGAAAAAATCGCTTTTTGGATGGGTTTGAAAGATGATATTCCTACCAACGATCTGGCGTTTCAAGTCCGCTAAGCAATGAGTTTGATTCGTTCACCCTGGATGAGAGTATTATTGGTAGCAATGGCTTTGGGCACCGCCTGGGCAGTACGCGGTCAGTTCGGTCACGAGCACGGAGCTGCCTGGGCCGGAGCTATTGGGGTACTTTCAGTTTTGGTGCTCGCTAATCGGTCAGATTTGTGGCGACGCTTACCTACCATTACTGCGCTAGGAGCCATTGGCTGGGGAGCTGGCGGTATGATGAGCTACGGTATGGTCGTCGGCTACGGACGAGGTGACGACTGGTTCAACGTCAGCTACGGACTTTGTATGCTCTTTCTGATTGGGGGTTTGTACGGCTATATCGGTGGCGGACTGACCGGATTAGCCCTGGAATCTACCAAGAAGAAAAAACCAGATTGGGCTATACTCATTACCCAAATGGTAGCGGGCGGCTATCTTATTTGGGGGATACTGATTTATCAATTAGAATGGTTGATGACTCCTCCTCGCTCTGAGCTATGGGCGGCTTGCCTGGGTGCTGCTCTGGCATTGGGATGGTATCTAAATCGTAATGGTTTTCAGCGAAGTATCACCGTTGCCCTCTACTCCTCATTGGGAGCTGGGTTTGGTTTTGCCTTCGGCAATTTCTTACAAGTACTAGGCTCAGCTTCGGGCATTGCGTTCAATTGGTGGAACGTAATGGAATACTCCATCGGCTTTTTCGGTGGGTTGGGGATGGCCTACTCGATCTTTTCCCAGAATTGGTCAGAAAGTCGATTACCGGACAAAATATCTAATCAATTAGGTTGGATTTTCCTCATTATTCTACTTCCTCTGACTAACCTGATTCAACAGTTTAATACTGAAAAGTTTACTGTTCTAGCTGAACGAACAGATATTGTTAATGGAGAAAGTATAACTCAACTCACACTAAATATAGCCTGGGGAGGCAGTTTGCTAATTAGTATACTGTTAATGATTTTCTTCTGGAGAAAAGTTAGTGGCATATCTGAGTGGAAGCTAAATAATACTTGGTGGTTGCTAATGATCTATCTGGGCTTGTTTATTTTTCTAAGCGGGTTTCTTACTGGGGCTCATTGGGGATACGGTTCTCTTCGGGATATTTTGTACTGGCTAAATGCTTTACTTATTTTATTGTTAGGCCCAGTGGCTTTATCTACCGCACCTGGTTTTAATCTACCCGCCTTAAAATCTATCCGCGTTGTTCAACTAGGCATTGCTTCGGTACTGATATTATTGGTTCTTAGCTGGGTGCTTACTCAAACTCACGATGAGTTGCCGGGAGCCCAAATCCGTTTCAGTCTATGGAAGTAGCCCTTTCTATCACCGACCTGATTACCCTTTCCCTCTATCTTTCGGGTATGGTCGCTCTGGGCTTCTACTTCGCCAGAAAAAACAATAGCACCGAAGAATACTTCGTAGGCAACCGAGCATTTAAAGGCTGGGTAATTGGCTTGTCTATGTTGTCTACTTCTATCAGCTCCATCACATTTCTGGCATTTCCGGCCGCGGCTTTTACGCTGGACTGGCGGCAGTTTATTTCCAACTTGATGCTGCCGCTAGCCGCGGTACTGGCTATCTTATTTTTTATTCCTTTTTTCCGGCGGGGACAGTTGACTTCCGCTTTTGAATATTTGGGAGAGCGTTTCGGACCAGTAGCTCGCCTCTACGGAACGCTGAGTTTTTTGATGCTGCAAATTCTGCGAATTGGGCAGATTCTGTTTCTGGTAGCTATTCCGGTGAATCTTTTTACCGGGATTCCTATCGTCACTGTCATTAGCTTTCTAGGCTTGTTTATCGGCTTCTACACCGTTATTGGTGGTATTGAAGCAGTGATCTGGACCGACGTGGTGCAGGCTATTGTACTCTGGCTGGGCGGTATTCTTTGCTTAGTACTCATGATTAGCCAACTACCCGATGGGCTGTCCCAGGTATTTAGCGTAGCGGAAACTCACCAGAAGTTCGGTGTAGGTAGCACCGATTGGAATTTAAGTGAGCGAACCTTCTGGACAGTGGCCTTGCTGGGCATTTTTCATTTTCTAGCCATGTATTCCAGTGACCAAAATATTATCCAACGTTATGTAGCCTCTCGTAGCACTCGGGAAGCAAAGAAAGCTACCATTATCTATTCGGTAGTGGCCCTACCCACCTGGGCACTGTTCTTCTTCATTGGTACTACGCTGTTCGTTTATTACACTGTGTTCCCGGATATTACTATAAATCGCTTAGAAGCCGATCAGGTATTCCCCTATTTTATTTTAACTAATCTGCCTACCGGAGTAGCCGGACTTATATTAGCCGCAGTACTCGCCGCCGGGATGTCTACTCTGGACTCCAGCATCAATGCTATCGCCACGGTGACAGTAGTCGATATTTTGAAACCTTACTGGATGAAAAAACGATCCGATCAACGGTACTTACAAGTTGCCCGGCTGATTGCCATTGGCGTTTCGCTGATGATGATTGGCGGTGCGGTATTCTTTTCCGCTATTGAAAAAGAAAGTATCAACGATCTAAGCTGGATTGTCGCCTCGGTTTTTGGGGGTTGTTTGGTAGGCTTGTTCCTGCTAGGCTTCTTTACCACCCGCGTAGGTTACCACGCCGCTTTAGTAGCTTTAATCATCTCAGTAGTAGTCAATATTTACCTCGGACTCGGACTGGCCGGATGGCTACCTGAACCTTGGACGGTGAACGTACAATCTTACTGGGTGGGTGTAATTGTAAATTTACTATTTATGGGATTGGCTTATCTGCTAAGTTTTATTTTTACCAACCAGCAATCACTGAGCGGTCTAACCGTCTGGACACAAACCAACAAGACTTCTGAAACCAATGTCTGATCATAACCCATCCCAACTGCACGGTATTATTCCACCAACAGTAACCCCACTTACTGAGAAAATGGAGTTAGACCAATTGGCCACCTCCAAGCTACTGAAACATCTGATAGACGGCGGAGTACACGGCCTTTTTGTTCTTGGCACCACTGGAGAGGCACCGAGCCTGACTGACCAAGTAAAAATAGATTTAATCCAACAAGTAGGTGATGAAATAGGCACCAAACTTCCCTGGTTAGTAGGCATTACTGATACTTGCCTGGCCAGTGCAGTGAAGTGGGCTGAGCGATCTGAGCAGCAGGGGGCTACCGCCGTTGTAGCAGCCTCACCTTTTTATTTCCCGGTTGATCAATCGGCTCTTTACCAGTTCTTTGAGCAGTTAGCCCAGGAAAGTCCGCTACCGCTTTTTCTATACGACATTCCCAGCCATACCCGAAACTGTCTAGAGCGGGACACCATTATTTCCTTGCTCCAGCTACCAAATATCGTCGGATACAAAGATAGCTCACTAGACGTGATGCACTTCCAACGGCTGAATCAGTTGCGGACGGAGGAACAATCTTTCCCCTATTTTCTGGGGCCAGAGGAGTTTCTGTTGGAAACAACCCTGCTGGGAGCCAGTGGCGGGGTAAACGGTGGTGCCAATATTTTCCCGAAATTGTATGTCAAACTGTACAACTCTGTTAAACAACGAGATATAGAAACTGCCCAACGCTTGCACCACTTAGTGATGCAGGTCAGTCGTAACATCTATCAAACCGGACGTACTGTAACCTCCGGACTCAAATTCGCCTTAGCAGAAATGGGAATTGGCAATGGTTTAATGGCACCGCCTCAGTTGAATTTAACTGATAAAGAAAAAGAAGGCATGCGGAGATTTCTAAATGAATTCAGAAACAACTTTCCACTTTAATTCACCAGTGAATGAATAACACCGATTTAGATAATCTACTCACTCAGTTAGATAAACACCGAAAACAAGACGAAACTATTGTATTTACCAACGGCTGCTTCGATATTCTTCACCGAGGCCACGTCACCTACCTGCAAGCTGCCCGCAATTTGGGAGATCTATTAGTGATCGGGGTCAATACCGATGCTTCGGTGAAGCGACTGAAGGGCGAAGGCCGTCCGATAAATAATGAAGATGATCGAGCCTTTATTCTTCAAAGTCTGGCTTGCGTGGACTACGTAATCAAGTTTGGTGAGGATACTCCTCATGAACTACTTTCTCAGATCAGACCGGACATTCTGGTGAAAGGCGGAGACTATAAACTGGAAGAAGTTGTAGGCCGAGAGTTTGCCCAGCAGGTAGTATTAATCGATTTTGTGGACGGTTACTCTACTACCAAAACCATCCAAAAGATGAAAGAAATCGAAAATTAATCGTTATGCCTACGCCATTTTCCCAACTGTTCAACCAGATTTCTTCCCTACGTGTAGGTGTGCTAGGTGACTTTGCCGTAGACGCTTACTATCCGCTGGAAACTGAAACGGGTGAGCTTTCATTAGAGACGGGTAAGGCGGTTCACCGAGCGAGAGAAATTCGGACATCGTTAGGAGCAGCAGGTAACGTAATAAATAACTTTAGTGCGCTGGGAGTATCAGCAATAAAAGTATTCGGTTTACGAGCCAATGATCTCTGGGGACGGGAATTACTGCACTTACTACATCAGAAAGGCGTAGACACTTCCGGTTTAATTCTTCAAGAACAGCAGTGGCAAAGTTGCGCTTATGTAAAGCCAATGCTGGGCAAAGAAGAAGGCCATCGCCTGGATTTTGGCTCCTACAATCAGGCTTACGCTGATTTACTAGATCAGGTATTAAAAAAAGTAGAAGGTGCGCTTCCCAACCTAGATATTCTTCTGCTCAATCAGCAGTTCGTCAAGCCGCTTCTGAATTTAGATTTAATTCAAAAATTGAATCGACTGACAAGTCAATTTACCAACTGCTTGTTTGTGGCTGACTTGCGCGATTTAGGTCAGCATATTCAAGGTATGGCACTCAAGGCTAATACGTCAGAAACCGCCCGAATACTCAATCTATCTCACCTGGATGAACAAGATACTGAACAATGTCTAGAACAATGCCAGGCATTGAGTCAGCAGCAAGCATCCTCAATCTTACTCACCCGAGGAGCCTATGGTATGATCTATTCCGATGGAACTCTAACCGAAGCTGTTCCCGGAATCTGGCACGATGGAGAAGTTGACCCAGTAGGTGCAGGTGATACGGCTATCAGCACGTTTGCTGCTTGCCAGGCAGTGCACGCCGATATCAATCAGTGTCTGGAGATTGCCAATACCGCCTCGGCAGTCACCGTTGGCAAGTTGTACCAGACGGGTACAGCTTCGCCTCAAGAAATTCAAAACTTATTAACTGATTGTACCTACGTTTATCATCCTCACCGGGCTGATCATCCTGAAACCGCTCAGTACCACGCCAATACACTTATTGAAGTCATTGAAGAATACCCACTCCAGCGACCGATAAAATTTGCCATGTTTGATCACGACGGCACTATTTCTGTACTACGTCAGGGCTGGGAGGATATTATGCAGCCTTTGATGCTTCGGAGTATTACTGGAGATGCTTTTGCTAAGATTTCTTCTTCTCTGAAAAATGAATTAGCTGAAAAAATCACGCAACTTATCGGACAAACTACTGGGGCTCCCACCATTGTTCAAATGGAAGGTTTGGTAGAACTCATTCAACGGGAAGGTTACCTACCTTCGGAAGACATCCATTCACCTGAATATTATAAACAAGAATTTCTCGATCTACTCAACAAAAAAGTAGCCGAGCGCACTGAACGTTTCCAGCTGGGTGAATTAGCTATTGAGGACTTCACCATAAAAGGCGTAATTCCTTTTCTTCAAAAACTTAAAGCCACTTCAGTGGAATTGTATTTAGCCAGTGGCACTGATGAAGAGAATGTAAAACAAGAAGCCAATACGCTCGGCTACGGCTCCTGGTTTACAGGAGGTATACACGGAGCTCGTCCTAATGGAATCAGTGCCAAGCGCAAAGTACTTCAGCACCTTTTACAAGACAAAAACGCTAATCCTTCAGAGATACTGGTGATTGGTGATGGCCCCTCAGAGATACGGGAAGGCCGAAAAGTCGGTGCAATCTGTATTGGTATCGCCTCCGACGAAGTACGGCGATTTGGTTTAAATCTCGATAAACGAGAACGACTAATTCGAGCGGGTGCCCACTACATCATTTCGGATTATTCCCAACAGGAAGCCTTGTTTAATTTATTTTTTCCTCAAAACACCTAACCTATGAAGAAGACTCTAATTGGCCTATTCCTAATCATTTCATCCCAGGTCACTGCCCAAACCTACGCTGAGCGATTAGGCTGGGAAGCTGACGATAAAGTGATCATTATGCACGTTGATGACGCGGGTATGTCCTACGACTCCAATCAAGGCACAATTCGAGCTTTAGAGGGCTTAGCCAACTCGGTAAGTGTAATGATGCCTTGCCCCTGGGCAGCTAGTTTTATTCGATACGCCCAAGAAAATCCCGAAATAGATGCCGGGCTACACCTCACCCTCACCTCCGAGTGGAAAGATTACCGTTGGGAACCACTAACCGGACAGGTTCCCGGTTTAATTGATAGGGAAGGAGCGATGTGGCATCGGGTTGAACAAGTGGCGAGCCATGCTTCCGCCGATGAAGTGGAAGCTGAAATTCGGGCGCAGGTAGAACGAGCACTAGGTATGGGCTATCAACCTACTCATCTGGACTCTCACATGGGTACACTGTTTGCCACCGAACAGTTTTTGGAACGCTATATCAAAGTTGGGACAGAGTACGGCATTCCGGTGATGCTACCGGGTGGGCACAATACATTACTTCGGCAGCAGTACCGAGATGAAGCTATTCGAGCACTTAAGAAAGCAGGAAAGTACCAAGAGGGCATGGGCGTTCCGGTACCCGAAGTTTTGGGTCGAGCTGAAGCCGTAGGCAAAATGGTCTGGGAGGCTGGACTACCCGTACTAGATGATCTGCATAATACCAGTGGCGGTTGGCGGGTGCCGAAAGGGCAAGAACGTACTGCCGAGAATATAAAAGAGGTAAAAGTTCAGGAATTCTTGAAAGCATTCGAGCAGCTACAACCAGGTGTTACAATGTTTATCGTACATTGCACTGACCCTACCGAAGTATTTCCTCATATCTCCGGCTCCGGACTTTCCCGGGAAGGTGATATGCTAGCCATGCTTGACCCTCGGTTAGAACAATATCTGAAAGACCACCACATAAAAATGACTACCTGGCGCGAACTCAAACAACGCCGTGATCGAGTTACAGCCAAACAATAGCCCTACCCTATGAAACTGCTCGCTTTACTACTACTCGCATTACCCACACTCGCTCAATCCCCTGAACCTGATACCAGCTTTCTTCAACCTGTCTCGGTGAAGTATTCTTTGCTCGATAAGGCGGAAGATGTGGACTTGAAGAAAGTAGTGGTCAATTATGATGATATAGTGTACGTACTAAGCAACCAGGGATTATACCGCGTGCTGGACGGGAAATTAGTGCGTGATATTAGCTACCGCCCATTAGCCGATAAAGCTCCAGTGGATATCATTATTCAGGAGGAAAGCGGTTATCTGTACTACTTATACGAAGATCAGTTTCTTACTAATGCCCATGCCGGAAAGCCCTATGCGTATCTTCCTGACGGTGAGTACTATCAACTAACTGTAAACCGGGCTGGCGATGTGCTGGTTGCAGGCAACCAAGAATCTGCTCTTTACAAAAACGGCGATTGGATAAAACTTAATGAGCTAGATACTGAAATACAATCCGTTCAGTGTCACGATGAGCAATTTTATGCGTTGACTAATTCGGGAGTTTATCAACTTACTGGCGCAGAGTGGAAGCTGTTTCATACTGATGAAGAGGCGAATTGTATAACATTTCGGGATGATGAACTACTGATTGGAACCGATAAAGGCTACTACGGTATTTCCTTGGTAGATGCTACCGAAACCACTTCGCTAGTCAGTCGCGTTCCGGTGCCCAATATCAATTCTCTACTAGCTAGTTCTGACGGACTCTGGGCAGCTACGCTTCAGGGAGCTTGGCAGCAAACTGATAGTTCATTCCGCTACTTTTCTTCTAAACGCTGGTTGGATCAGAATGAGGTACTTGATATAGCTTCCGATAGTGAAGGAGATATTTATCTGCTAACCGCTAGTGGACTAAATAAAGTAGATTTTCAGCCGATGACATTGGCGGAGAAAGCCAAGTATTTTGAAAAGAAGATACGCCAACGCCACATCCGCTACGGATTTATTGCCGAAATGCGGTTGACTAAACCCGGCGATATTACTACCGCTGAAATGATTGATACTGACAATGACGGTCTCTGGTCGGCATTTTATCTGGGTAGCCAGGCGTATCGCTACGCAGTTACTCAAGAACCAAAAGCCCGGCGCAATGCCTGGGAAGCCTTTGAAGCTTACGAACGCTTGCTTTCCATCAATCCGTTGGATGGGTTTCCTTCCCGTACCTTTGAGCGCAAAGATTATAAAGTAGCTGACCTCGACCGATGGCGCCCGTCACCGGATTCGGCTTGGGAATGGAAAGGGCATACTAGCAGCGATGAGTTTGTGGCCTACATCTACGTGGCTTCGCTCATGGATGAATTTCTTGCCGAAAGCAATGAAGAGAAGCAGCGAGTAGCTGATTTTATCGACGCTATCGTTACCCACGTTATTGAAAATGATTACTACTTCGTAGATATTGACGGTGAACCCACGCTTTGGGGACGTTGGAACCCGGAATACATTAATTGGTATCCACCTACTATTCGCGACCGTCGCCTGGGTAGCCTCACGCTGATTGCCGGATTACAATTAGCCTACGACCTCACCGGTAAAGAACGCTTTAAGGAAGAAGCTTATCGCATGATGGAGGAACATGGCTACTTGGAAAATATCTTGATTGATATGAACACTATTGCCCCTACTCCCGGCTACGTACACGAAGGACACGATATGGGCTCGGGTGGCTGGAACCACTCCGACGATGAAATGGCGTTTCTCACCTACTGGGTGATTCATCGCCATGCATTTAACGATGAGCTGAAACAGAAATACGAACAAGCCATTCGTAACCACTGGGAAATTGAACAACTAGAAAAAAATGCCGTTTGGAACCTGATTACCTACGCCACCGAAGGCTCGTTTGACCGTGCAGCTACGCTATGGTTCCTGCGAGATTATCCGCTCGATCTCATCCGCTACGATACTAAAAATTCTCATCGGCAAGATTTGACTAAGCTAGAACCCAATTTCCGTAATCAGGAAACTGTGGAACTATTACCGGCTGTCGAACGGCGAATTATTCGCTACAACGCTAACCCTTTCCAGTTAGATGGTGGGCAAGGCGGACTACGAGAGCTAACCGGAGCCGAGTACCTTCTCCCCTACTGGATGGCGCGTTATCTTGAAGTAGTTAGCGGTTAGACAAGAATGGAAAAATCCACACAATATCTGAAGTTCGCCTCATCTAAAGATGGAATTTCTTTTACCCCTTTGCAAAAGGGGGTTAGGGGGATTTATCCTTTAATACGGTTACCCGTGTCCAACCGTTGGCTCAAACTACTAACCTTAATACTACTTTTGCTCTCTCCCTACTCCAAAGCTCAGCCCCCAACAACACACTCAGATTTAAAAGAAACCCTAATCTTTCCCTACCAAACCGAGCATGTTCATAGTCCCACAATTGTAGAATTACCCAACGGCGACTTGTTAACTGCTTGGTTTCAAGGATCAGGTGAACGCTGGGCGGATGATGTACGAGTTATGGGAGCCCGCTTATCTTCAGGTGATACTACCTGGTCGGGACCCTTTCTAATGGCAGACCAACCCGGCTTTCCAGATGTGAATCCAGTATTATTTCTAGACCCACAAGAGCAACTCTGGCTGTTATGGTATACCGTACTAGCCAATCAGTGGGAGACCTCGCTGTTGACGTACCGTATCAGCGAAGATTATCTTGATGAAGGTACTCCAGAGTGGAGCTGGCAAGACAACTTGCTAGTAAAACCAGGTGATAAAACCGAGCGCGGCATTCAGCCCAACGATAGCTTTGTAGTCAGTACCCAGCAGCAGATGGATGAGTACGAAGCCTACTGGCAGCAGGAGGTTCTCCCTCAACTACCCGAACAGGAAGCAACGCAACAACAAGATTGGTGGCGACCTTTCCGCCACTACGTGGATAGTCTGGCTCGAGGAGAAAATATGCTACGTCGAGGTAGACTACTAAGCGATGATCCTCCGACCGATACTACCCTGGGTTATCCCATCTCCCGACGGATTGGCTGGCAAACCAAAAACAAACCTTTTATTCTGGATGATCGCATTATTGTACCCCTATACTCCGATGGGCTGGAAGCCTCCCTGTTTGCTTTTACAGACGATGGTGGCAAACACTGGCAATTCAGCAATCCAGTGATAGGTGGTATTGGTATTCAACCAACTATTGCCATACAACAAGATGGCACATTGGTGGCTTACTTGCGCGACAACGGCCCTGCTCCCCAAAGAATGCAGCGAACCACATCAGCAGACCTAGGTAAAACCTGGACGATTGCCCGCGATACTGAGTTACCCAACCCCGGGGCTGGCTTTGATATGGTAACGCTAGTATCCGGCGAATGGTTAATCGTGTACAATGATACCGAAGATGGTCGCCACAGCCTAGCCGTATCAATCTCCGATGATGAAGACAAAAGCTGGCGATGGACTAAGCATTTGGAACTGGATGAACGGGGCGAAACAGCTACTCAAAGTCATTACCCTGCGGTCATTCAGGGCACAGACGGACGAATACACATCGTTTACAGTTTTCATCGTCGAGATCAAGCACAGAGCGCCAAAACCATTAAATACACTTCGTTCTCTACTGATTGGATGAAGGAAGAAACGCAATAACTTTTTCTTAGCCATTCGCTTAATTTTTATCTATCTTCAATCAGCTCTTTACCTTATCTCATTATCTCATTATCTCGCCTTACGTTGTGCTAAACTGCGTTTTGATGCAGTTTGGATTTTGTTGTGGACTTTTTTATCATTTTCATGCTAATCACAAACTTCTACATATGTGCTGTCATTGGGGTCTATAGTAGTAGTGTCTGGAACAAATTCTACTCGACAAGGGTCATCATCACTAGGTTCGCCCATGCACCCTGTTGTAAACAATATTAATCCTAAAATCGCTAAAATTGCTGTTTTGAAGTGTCGATTGTTAACGTTGGACTTTATGTGTTCATGCCAGCTCAGAATAATCTCTTGAACTTTTGAATACTTTGAATTTTTGTCTACTGAATACATTCTGGCACATACTTTTTCTGTTTTTCGTTCCGATAAGTACTTAATAATTTCATCATTACTCATTTGAGTAAAATCTACGATGTCTACTGAACATTCATTACAATGCCTATTTTTGGAATTATGAATTGTATCTAAATTCTTCCAGCTCATGTGGCAAGGTTTCTGTATAGATATTCGTTTTTTCATAATAGTTCTATTTTTGTCCATAACAACCGTATACCTGCAACTCATAGCGGGTATATCTATTCTAACGGTAGTTTTGTATCTCCCTTAAATGTATCAACTTTTAAATAAATTCTTGCATCTATTGCAACACTGCTAACTATTATTATACTGCAAAATCTTATCTAATGGGCTTTGAATGTCTTTCAACGCTTTCGTCGTGACACGAGTGTAAATTTCTGTAGTTTTACTACTGCTGTACCCCGACAAGGTCTGAATGTAGCGTGAATACCCCAGCACTTTCTAATAAGGCTCACTTCCAAGGAATTACATCTCCCCTTCCTTCCTGAAGCATTTCAGGTGGTAAGCTTTCGCGGACTTCTTGTTTTATAATCCGGATGAGCTTTTCGCGGGGAAATCGCTTATGGTAAGTCAAACTAATTTCCCGGAGCGGACGAATATTCTTGAACTCCCGTACGTTCTCTCGTTGATTTTGCGGGAGTTCCTGCACGGCTAGTTCGGGCAACAAAGTAAAACCATAGTGCTGATCTACCATCTTCTTCAGCGTTTCCAAGCTTCCACTTAAAAAATTGACCCGGGATAGCGGTTGGGTCATATTTCCGCACAGCTTCTCTACCTGGTCACGGAAGCAGTGCCCTTCCTTCAGTAGCCAAACTTGGTTCATATCTAACTCTTGCAAAGCTATTGGCGATTTAGGGTAAGGATGCCCCTCCGGCAAGTAGATCAGGAACTTCTCGTAAAATAATGAAGTATGTACCAAATTCGGCTCCCGACGGTTAGCCACCCACACCCCTACATCCAACTGGTCTTTGTGCAATTTTTCCACCAATTGCTCTGAAAGTAGCTCCTCAATCTCAAAATCAATTTTAGGGTAACGCTTTGCCAATTGGGGTAACAACTGCGGCAATAAGTACGGACTCAAGGTGGGGATCATTCCTATTCGTAGCTTCCCCGATACTTCATCGGTATGCTGATGTACTACTTCCCGGATTTTCTTTAAACTAGCCAAAGTACGATGAGCCTCCTCAATCACCTGTACTCCCACATCGGTAGGTGAGACTGGCTTTTTGTTGCGGTCGAATAGCACAATTCCCAATTCATCCTCCAGCTTGCGAATTTGCATACTGAGGGTGGGTTGAGTCACAAAACAATGGTCAGCAGCCTTCGCAAAATTCTGGTGAACATCGAGCGCAACAATATATTCTAGCTGGGTAAAAGTCATATAGATAAAATTTATAAACTCATCAATATAATCAATTTGATCTATGAATTAATATTCAGTAGTATTGTTTGTAGAACAGCTAATTACCGTTAGCATACCCTCAAAATCTTACTTTTTTACATCTTATTAATCAAATTTTATCAATGGAAAACAGCATGCATCCAACCACATCATCCAACGGAAACGGAAATGGCCACGCCCATGCCAATGGCAATGGTCACGGAAAAGTTTGGGACGTTAACGATTCCAGCAAATGTCCGTTCATGGGCGGCGCGGTACAGTTTACTGCTGGTAGCGGTACTTCTAACCGCGACTGGTGGCCTAATCAACTTAACCTAAGCATTCTTCGTCAGCACTCTTCTCTGTCTAACCCGATGGGCGAAGATTTTGACTATGCTGAAGAATTTAAGAAACTAGATTTGGCTGCGGTAAAGCAAGACCTTTACGATTTGATGACCGATTCTCAAGAATGGTGGCCCGCCGATTACGGTCACTACGGTCCATTCTTTATTCGTATGGCTTGGCACTCAGCTGGAACTTACCGTATTGGTGACGGTCGTGGTGGTGGTGGAGCTGGAACTCAGCGTTTTGCTCCACTCAACAGCTGGCCTGACAACCAGAACTTAGATAAAGCCCGATTATTACTCTGGCCCATCAAGCAGAAGTACGGAAAAAGTCTTTCGTGGGCTGACCTAATGATTTTGGCAGGTAATGCCGCTCTGGAGTCTATGGGCTTTGAAACCTTTGGCTTCGGTGGTGGTCGCGAAGATGTTTGGGAACCCGAAGAAGATATCTACTGGGGTTCTGAAGGCGAATGGCTAGGTAACAAGCAGCGTTACATGGGAGGTACTGCTAAAGATAGTGAGCTAGAAAATCCTTTAGGAGCTTCTCACATGGGATTGATCTACGTAAACCCGGAAGGACCGAACGGAAACCCCGACCCTGAAGGAGCCGCTCGCGACATTCGCGAAACCTTTGGCCGCATGGCGATGAACGATGAAGAAACGGTGGCTCTGATTGCCGGCGGGCATACGTTTGGCAAGACCCACGGTGCTGCTAATCCAGATGAGTACGTAGGTGCTGAGCCTGCGGGAGCTAGTATTGAAGAAATGAGCCTTGGTTGGAATAATACTTTTGGTAGTGGGGTTGCTGGTGATACTATCACCTCAGGCCTAGAAGGAGCCTGGACCCAAAAACCAACTGAATGGAGTAACCTCTACTTTGAGAACCTTTTCAGTTACGAGTGGGAAGTAACTAAAGGGCCTGGTGGAGCTAATCAGTGGCGACCAATAGATGGTGCTGGAGCAGGTACTATTCCTGATGCTTTTGATCCAGCTAAGAAGCACGCTCCTTTCATGCTTACAACCGATATTGCGCTACGGGTTGATCCTGAATACGAAAAAATATCCCGGCGTTTCTACGAAAACCCTGATGAGTTTGCTGATGCTTTCGCTCGTGCCTGGTTCAAATTAACTCACCGCGATATGGGTCCTAAGTCGCGCTATCTTGGTCCAGAAGTACCTGCGGAAGATTTGGTCTGGCAAGATCCAATTCCAGCAGTTACTCACGAACTTATTAACGATCAAGATATTGCTGAGCTGAAAAGTAAAGTTCTAGACTCAGGTTTATCGGTGTCGCAGTTAGTATCTACCGCTTGGGCTTCGGCTTCTACCTTCCGCAACTCAGATAAACGAGGTGGTGCTAACGGAGCGCGTATTCGTCTTTCTCCCCAGAGGAATTGGGAAGCAAATAACCCCGATCAATTAGCTACTGTGCTAGAAAAGTTAGAAGGAATTCAGCAAGAGTTTAACGCAGCTCAGTCGGGTGAAAAGCAAGTTTCTTTGGCTGACCTGATTGTGCTAGCTGGATGCGCGGGAGTTGAGCAAGCGGCGAAAAACGCTGGACACGACGTGACTGTACCTTTCACTCCCGGACGAGCTGATGCTTCTCAAGAGCAAACTGATGCTCAAGCATTTGTTCCCCTCGAGCCAAATTCGGACGGATTCCGTAACTACGTGAAGAATCTCAATAACATTTCAGCTTCGGCGGAAGAAATGTTAGTAGACCGAGCACAATTGATGGCGCTGACTGCTCCCGAAATGACCGTTTTGGTAGGCGGAATGCGGGTACTTGGTGCTAACTTTAACCAGTCCCAGCACGGCGTTTTCACTGATCGCCCTGGTGCCCTGACTAACGATTTCTTTGTAAATGTGCTAGACTTGAATACCAAATGGTCAGCTACTTCTGATACTCAGAATGAATTTGAAGGTCGTGATCGGAAAACTGGAGAAGTAAAGTGGACGGGAACTCGCGTTGACCTGATCTTCGGTTCTAACTCCGAACTGCGGGCAATCTCTGAAGTCTACGGATGCAGCGACTCACAAGAGAAGTTTGTGCAGGATTTTGTCGCGGCTTGGAATAAAGTAATGAACCTTGATCGCTTTGATCTAGACTAAATAACTGTTTCTCAGTTTTTAATAGAAAAGATGGCTTGGAAACAGGCCATCTTTTTTGTTATTAGATGGAGGAAATGAAGCTAGAATAATTTCGTACCTTGCGCTAGAAGAGAATCAAAAAGGCACTAAAGTCCAACAGGTGAAATAGCTTAGTTACTAGCTTGGTTAAGTTTTTTGAATCTATTACATCGAGCTGATGCCAGACCCTAACCGCCGGAATACTAACCAATTACAATTACTTACTCCCCGACTTTATTCTTTTTACAAAAAAAAGCAGAAGTTAACATTACGAAAGCACTTTGACCGGATTAAGCAGCAAACTTTATCACTAGATTCATTCAACTTTTATCTGGTATCATCGGCTATTTACAGCTCATTGATCGAGGGGGTGAATGTTGACTTTAATAGCTACTTACGCTATCTGAATACCCCCGGCGTGAAGGGTAGCAAAGACCTCAAACAAGTTCAGGATTTAGTAGCTGCCTATGAGTTTGCCCAGAAACGGGCGTTGAATCAAAAAAATATGCTATTAGCTCATGAAATATTGTCTAAGCAGCTTCTGACTAGAAAATACCGGGGTAAATTGCGCAATAGAGAAGTACATGTTTACAATCTGGAAACAGGGCAGATAATCTATACTGGAGCCGATACTAAGCAAGTACAATTTGAACTTGATAAGCTTTTTGCAGACATTGCTATCTTACGTAAGCGGGAGTTAACTATTGATCAAGCATTTTACTACGCTGCTTTTATCCACCTGGTTTTTGCTAAAATTCACCCATTTGCTGATGGTAACGGACGTACTGCCCGATTATTGGAAAAGTGGTTTCTGGCAATTAAATTAGGTAAGCAAGCCTGGTATATTCAAAGTGAACGCAACTATCAACGTAAACTAGTTTCTTACTACCGGAATATTGATATTGGTAAAAACTACCAGAAAAATGATTATGATCTGGCTTTAGATTTTCTTCTAATGTTACCCTGGGCATTGCGATTAAAACCGTTGCAATAAATTATTTCAAAGCATTTTTTAGCCCTTTAAGATTTTGCTCGCTGGTTTTAATGTTGCTGGCAATCAGTTGTTTCTCCTGATCGGCACTGCCGTCCTTCACATTTTTTACTAGGCTTTTTGCCTTGTTTAATTGCTCGAGGGCAGTTTCTTGGGTGTCAACCGCCTGGAGAATAGCTTCTCGGGATGTCAAATGTCGGGGAACACTTTTCATCAGCCGATTTGCCTGATCCATATGCGCTCGCGCCAACACAATCGGGTTATCTGGATTAAATTCATACGCCATCCGAGCCACGTAGAAGTCTCGCTCATTGGCTGATTTACTTTCAAACTCCCTTATCTGGCTTTGATAATCAGCACAGCTACTGTTCTTAGCAAGATGACTTTTGATTTGCTCTTCCCCCTGAGCGTATGCTTGGATAGGAACCGGACAATTGAGCAATTGCCACATGGGAGCTAGTGGCAAATGATTGAGTACGAATACTTCAGGGTCAGCTAAAAAGTACTTTTCGTTGAAGGTTTTTACGTACTGCATCTTATCGTTTAGTCCACCACTACCCCAGGTAACATCCACCAAGTGCCACTTTCCATCTATCTCCACTACGTTCCAGGCGTGGTCAGCGGTGGTAAAAGTAGCTTTGGGTACATAACCAAACCCTTTACTGTAACCACCCACCACGTGGCTCCGAATTCCTACCCGTCGGCACATTTCCTGAAGAAGTTCGGCATAACCTTGGCACACCGCCCGGCGTCGTTTCAGAACATCAGTCGGTGACAGCGGCTGATAGCGGGATGGACGGTAGTTACGGAATAGCTTAACATCGTAAGCGATATTATCGGTAATCCAGGTATAAAATGCCCGCACCCGCTCGTAGTCATTTTTAGCGGGTTTACTCAGGTACTTGGTAAGTTTCTCCAGATCACTCTGAATTTTCACAGGAGCCTGACGGGCGTGCTGATCGATTTGCGTGTAATCGATATTTCCCGCTAATAGCTTCAAGGATGCTATCAGCATCACCCCTAAAAACAAAAACTTCTTCTTCATCGCCTTCGTGATTATTACTCCTAAAGTTGGCGAAACTATTTCTTTTCCCTGAACGAAAAATAAGCTGGATATTACATGACTTATATGAGTTCAAGTGTTTGCGTGTTCAGGTACTTAGGCAGTTACCGCGTAATGTTCAAATGTTCAAATGTTCAAATGTTCAAATGTTCAAAATTAGAAAGTTTTCATGAACACCCGAGTACTTGCGCACACAAACACAATACATTTATCCAATAATATTCTTGTACTTAATTCGCTTAGGCTGGGCGTCGCCAAGACGTTGGCGTTTGTTTTCTTCGTAGTCGGAGTAATTTCCCTCGAACCAATATACTTGAGAATTGCCTTCAAATGCTAAAATATGCGTTGCGATACGATCTAAGAACCAGCGGTCGTGGGAGATAATGACAGCGCAGCCTGCGAAGTTTTCTAAGCCTTCTTCTAAGGCTCGTAATGTATTCACATCCAAATCGTTAGTTGGCTCATCTAGAAGCAATACATTAGCTCCTTCTTTGAGCATCATTGCCAGGTGTACCCGGTTGCGCTCTCCACCCGAGAGGTTACCCACCTTCTTTTCCTGATCGCTACCGCTAAAGTTAAAACGACTGACGTAAGCCCGGGAATTCATCTGCCGTCCACCCAGATCGAGGTGCTCATTTCCTTCTGAAATTACCTGCCAGACCGTTCTATTAGGGTCAAGCCGGTCGTGTTCCTGATCAACATAAGCTAGCTTCACCGATGTCCCTACCTCAATTTCTCCCTGGTCAGGTTCGGCTTGCTGAGTAATTAGTTTAAACAGACTGGTTTTTCCCGCTCCATTCGGCCCAATTACACCTACTATCCCTGCTGGGGGTAGCGAAAAGGTTAAATCTTCAAACAAAACCTTTTCCCCGTAGGCTTTCGCCAAATTATTCGCCTCAATTACCTTATTACCTAAGCGAGGTCCCGGTGGAATGTATAACTCCAGTCGTTGTTCTTTTTCTTTCCCCTCTTCGCCTAGTAATTTATCGTAAGCATTTAATCGAGCTTTTCCTTTGGCTTGCCGCCCTTTAGGAGTCATTTTAATCCACTCCAACTCTCGCTCTAGGGTTTTCTGACGTTTAGAAGTCGTTTTCTCCTCTTCAGCCAGTCGTTTTTGCTTCTGCTCTAGCCAAGATGAGTAATTTCCTTTCCAAGGAATTCCTTCGCCCCGATCTAGCTCCAAAATCCATCCTGCCACGTTATCCAGAAAGTAACGATCGTGAGTCACGGCAATCACCGTACCACTATACTGCCGAAGGTGTTGCTCCAGCCAGTGAACCGATTCAGCATCTAGGTGGTTGGTTGGCTCGTCGAGTAGCAGTACGTCCGGTTGCTGAAGCAACAATCGGCATAGAGCTACCCGACGTTTTTCTCCTCCCGAAAGATTCTTCACTACCGCATCTTCGGGCGGTGTTCGTAGGGCGTCCATTGCCTGATTAAGCTTATTATCTAGCTCCCAGGCATTAGCATGATCGAGCTTTTCCTGCACCACTGCTTGCTGGTCAATCAGCTTTTGCATGGCGTCCGGGTCTTCCAGCACTGCGGGGTCGGCAAATTTTTCGTTGATAGCTTCAAATTCTTGTAGCAGGGCTACCGTTTCAGCTACGCCTTCCTCTACCACTTGCTTCACTGTTTTTTCAGGATCAAGCTCTGGTTCTTGTTCTAGCATCCCTACTGAATAGCCCGGTGAAAACACCACTTCTCCCTGGAAGTTTTTGTCTTTTCCAGCGATAATTCGGAGTAAAGAAGACTTACCCGCTCCGTTTAAACCCAACACTCCGATCTTTGCTCCGTAGAAGAAAGATAGATAAATATTTTTTAGGACTTGTTTTTGTGGGGAATACATTTTAGTTACCCCAGCCATGGAAAAAATAACTTTTTCGTCACTCATAGTTTAACATTATGAAATTTCTTCGTTTAGATACTAATACGTTGTATCTATATTCCGATAATCGGTAATTAAATGATATTTTTGCGTAATTTCTGAAAAATCGTAATCATTGCGAACAATAGTAAATTAAAACCACAGATTCCTATAACCATTTCACCGAATTATGGCTTCTCGATAAGCCGAAATTCTCAACTTTAAACCCTAAGAACATTGGATCAGGTAAGCACACCCTATGGATTCATTCAAGACGGTAAAATTTACCGAAACGCCTTTCTTGAATACCCCTCTCGCGAAATTGGCGAAGTACGCGAAAGCGAAGCTTCAACCATCAAGTATTTCGAGGATCGTTTCACGATGGCCGAAAACAAAGTTACTCAATTAGAACAGTCGGTAGAAGAATCAGAAAATAAAGGTTCCTACCTTATGAAGCTGATTCACATGCGGGAGAGCCTCGCTAAATTTGATGCACTAGGCGAATATCCCCAACTCTACGAACGGCTCGATGTGATAGAAGGTAAGCTCAGAGAGATTATCGCTCAAAACCGCATAAAAAACTTAGAAATCAAACGTGCCCTTATTGCAGAAGCCGAACCCTTTGAGTTTAGCTCTGATTGGAAGGAGGCTACCGAGCAGTTGAAAGAAATTAAAGGAAAATGGATTAAAACCGGAGCAGTTGATGATGAATATCAGGAAGAAATTGAAGGGCGCTTCAATGAGATATTAGATAATTTTTTCCAACGCCGCAAAGAATTCTTCGAGGAGCGTAAACGCATGGTCTTCGAGCGAGTAAAACGCTACCGTGATATTAATAACGAGCTGTACCAACTTCTTCGACATCCTGATAAACAGGAAGCCCGCGAGAAGGCTAAGGAATTACAAGCAGCCTGGCGCGAAGTGGGCAAAGTGCCTAGTTTCCACTACTCTAAACTGTTCAGAAATCATAAGTCCCTGACAGGTAAGATTTTCCGTAGTGATAGCTACGGGGGAGGTTATCAATCGCGGGGTGGCTACGACCGACAGGGAGGTTACGGACAGTCACGCGGTGGATACGACCGACCTAGAGGAGGTTATGATCGTCAGGGAGGTGGATACGACCGAGGTGGCGGATACGGCGGACGATCATCTTACGGTGGCGGAGGTGGCTATCGAGACAATCGGGGCGGTGACCGCTACGGCAGTCAACAGAATTACGTTAGCCCTGAAGAGGCTATGACCCGCAAAAAAGAGCTTATCAGTAAAGCCGAAGATCTGATTGGTAAAGATCAAGTAAACACCATGGAAGAAGTAAAGCAGCTTCGGCTAGCCTGGAAACAATCGGGGCGAATTTCTCGGGAAAAAGCCATTGAACTGACTGAAAAGTTTAATTACACCTGTGAGAAGGCATTAGAAACTAACTTTCTGGAGCGATTGGTAACCAACCGCGACCCGGACTTTTCTCATCTGAACGTTGCCGAACAGCTTCAGCAGAAGATTTCTTTGCTCAATAACCTAATTGCCAGGGATGATGAAGAGTTGATCCGCTCTAAAGCTGAAAATCAGCACCTACTGAATAGCCGGGATACTCGAAACTTTTCGGAGGATGATCGGCGAGCTGCTGGGAGATTGCGATCGCAGATAAGGAAACTTCAGGTAAAGAAAGAACTGCTAGAAGAGTTACAAAATAGCCTGGACAAGTACTTATAAGAAATTATAGGTGGTAATTGAAACTTTTTTTTCAAGGAATATCTTTCCCACGTAATTGAATTAGAAGTTTATTACCACTTTAAATTCCTTTTTGGTAAGAAAATTGACAATTTTCTTTTGAACTATATAGTTAATTTATTATTCATCACTCCTGAATTCAACGTCAAACAGAAAATTTGGTAAGTATGTACTGGACTTTAGAATTAGCATCTTATTTAGAAGATGCCCCCTGGCCGGCCACCAAAGACGAGCTTATTGATTTCTCGATTCGCTCGGGTGCGCCTTTAGAAGTTGTTGAGAATTTGCAAGAGCTGGAAGATGATGGCCAACCTTACGAAAATATTGAAGAAATCTGGCCGGATTATCCTACTAAAGAAGATTTCTTTTTCAACGAAGACGAATACTAACCACCTACCGCCACTATCAACCGGAAGTCTTTTGCTGTAAAAAGGCTTCCGCTACTAACATATCCTCCGGAGTAGTTACCTTAATATTCCGAAAGTCTCCCGCAACGAGTGTTACGGTCTTCCCCACCGCTTCTACTAAACTCGCTTCATCACTAAACTCATCAAGAGTATCTAATCTCTCGTAAGCCTCTGTCAGCCAAGATTTTTGAAAAGTTTGTGGGGTTTGCATTAATCGGTAGTTAGATCGATTTTTTGCTTGAGACCCTGTCTCTACTATTTCCCGAATCGAATCTTTTAAAGGCACACTTGCAATGGCTGAGCCGCCTTGAGTCGCCACTTCAAATGATTCTTTAATCATGCGATGAGTCACCAAAGGTCGCACTCCGTCGTGAATAGCCACTACACAATTATGGGATTGGATTTGGGTAACCCCATTTTTAACTGACTGAGAACGGTTATCACCTCCACCTACAACTTGGTGAGGAATATCGCAGTGGTATTTTTCACAGAGATTTTTCCACCGAGCGTGTTCAGTTAGAGGTAATACTAACCAGATAGGGAGTTTAGCATCGTAAGTATAAAATACTTCTAGCGTATGAACTAGTAGTGGTTTACCTTCCAAAAGCAAAAATTGCTTAGGGATATCGGATTGCATCCGGGAACCTCGCCCCCCAGCAACAATTACCACAGCTCGATCCATCGCTATCGTTGTGCTAGATGATTAGCATCGCATCGCCGTAAGTAAAGAAGCGGTACTTCTCTTTCACAGCGAGTTCATAAGCTTTCATCACTAGATCGTAGCCCCCAAAAGCCGCTGCCATCATCAGCAGGGTTGACTGAGGAAGATGAAAGTTCGTCACTAAGGCATTACAAATCTTAAACTCATAGGGTGGGAAGATGAATTTGTCGGTCCAACCCTCGTTAGCTTTTAATCGACCGCTTGCCGAAACCGAAGATTCAAGAGCCCGCATGGAGGTAGTTCCAATAGAGCATACTCGCCTTTTTTCGTCTAAAGCGCGATTCACTGATTTAGCAGTTGGCTCAGTAATCCGATAATTCTCCGAATCCATCTTATGCTTAGTAAGATCTTCTACTTCCACATCGCGAAAAGTTCCCAGACCAATATGCAGAGTGATTGGATCAACGTCTATTCCTTTGATTTCCAGACGCTTAAGAAGTTGCTTAGTAAAATGGAGCCCTGCAGTAGGCGCTGCAACTGCACCCACGTGTTCGGCATAAATTGTCTGAAAGCGCTCCCGGTCTTGAGGTTCTACCTTTCTTCGTTCCTTAAAATGATCGGGTAGTGGGGTTTCGCCCAGTGTATTAATCATTTCGTAGAAAGCTTCCCGTTCGCCTTCGTACAAAAAGCGAATAGTTCGTCCCCGGGAAGTGGTGTTATCAATAACTTCGGCCACTAATTCGCCTTCGCCAAAATATAGTTTGTTTCCTACCCGGATTTTACGAGCGGGGTCTACTAACACATCCCAGAGATTCATTTCTGGGTTCAGCTCCCGTAGCAGGAACACTTCAATTTTTGCCCCGGTTTTTTCTTTATTACCGTACAACCGAGCCGGAAATACTTTCGTATCGTTTACTACGAAGACATCGCCTTCGTCAAAATAGTCAACGATATCTTTAAAGACTTTATGCTCAATTTCCCCAGTATCTCGATGAATTACCATGAGGCGAGATTCATCCCGATCGTCGGTTGGATGGAGAGCAATTAACTTTTCGCGATCTTTTTCGTCAAATTGGTACTTAAATTCCGATAGCTTCATGAACAGTTACGGTAGTTACTATAATACGTTGTTGAATTTTTAAGCCGGGTGCAAAGATAGATATTTGTCTGTAATGGAGATGGAACGTTTGGTAAAAAGTATTGAGTTCCATTTTTTTTCGGAATGATACTTTTGTAACATCGCTTTATGTTAGTTATCCGCCTAATTTACGAAAGTTTTCTCTCTGCTTGGGATGCCTTACGTTCCAATCCGCTTCGTACCACACTTTCCCTGCTAGGAGTCACCATTGGTATCTTTGCTATCATTGCTGTATTTACCCTGATTGATTCCCTAGAACGCAACATTCGGGATAGTTTAGATTTTTTGGGAGATCAGGTAATTCGGGTAGAAAAGTGGCCCTGGTTGTTCCAAGATAATTATCCATGGTGGAAGTACGTTAACCGTCCTCAGCCCACTCTCAACGAATTTGAGTTTTTGCAAGCTAATGTAAGTCAGGCTACGGCCATGACTATTTTTGCCGACCGTAATAACCTGACCCTTGAGCACCGTAATAGTAATATTGGTGAAGTATACCTAGTGGGCGCTTCTTATCAGTATAATCAGGTGTTTGAAGTTGATATTAATCAGGGACGATATTTTTCAGTTCGTGAAACTGAGTTTGCTCAAAATGTGACAATTATCGGTTCGGAAATTGCCAAGGCATTATTCCCGATGAGCAACCCATTAGGGAAAGTAGTAGAAATTAAAGGAATGAAATACGTTGTAGTTGGGGTGCTAAACGAACAAGGAAGCAATATTGTAGATGCCCCCAGTGCAGATTACACTTGCTATATTCCGTACCAAAGCTTTTTGAAACTTTACGCCAGCCGTAGCCGATGGGGCGTAGGCTCTACCATTGCACTAAAAGGATACGAGAATGATGTAGGGCTGAAAGAGCTAGAGTTTGAAGTGATTGGATTAATGCGCGGAAGACGGGGTTTACGCCCTCGTCAGGATGATAATTTTGCTATTAACCGCCCTGAAGCCTTTGCCGAAGTAGTTAGCAATATTTTTAATGTGATCAGTATTGCCGGAGGAATTATTGGCAGCTTCTCTATTTTAGTAGGTGGTTTTGGCATTGCCAATATCATGTTCGTATCAGTAAAAGAGCGTACTAACATTATCGGTATCCAAAAATCACTGGGAGCTAAAAATTACTTTATACTGCTGCAATTTTTGTTTGAAGCTACCTTTTTGAGCTTGATTGGCGGAGTGGTAGGAATGATTCTGGTCTATTTTGCCACCTTTATTTCTCTCGGATCGCTGGAGTTGCAGCTCACCATTAAAAATATACTGATCGGTTTGATTGTCTCAAGTAGTATTGGAATTATTTCTGGCCTCATTCCAGCTATTAGTGCCTCCCGTCTTGATCCAGTAGTCGCTATCCGAAGCTAAGCAGCTCAGAAACGAACCGAAAGCCCACTACTAACAAAGTAGTCTGGAGCATTTACGCTAAGCCCAACTCCCCCTGAAACATCTAGTTGTAAGTCAGGAAGTAACAGTACTGCCCCACCTAAGTTGAACAAATGCGAATGATCAAGCTGAGACCAGAAGCCATAAAACTCACCAAAGGCAGCCAAAAAATCATTAATTCCTATATCTAGAGAAGCAGCGTAAGAATGATTAGGATACTGAAATGTCCCCCGATCATTCGCCCAGGAAATTCCCAGATTGGTAGTAAGCGACAGACTCTTGGAAAGCCCATGATTCATAAGCAACCGTAGTTCAGGCGTAGCAATTGGGTTTGACACTTCAAGTGGTTCCTCCTTCGGCATAGTCACATTCACAATTAAAGCCGACTGAGGGATTATTCCTCTATTTTCTGTCAAGCCTATTTTGGTTCCTAATATGATCGGGGATAGATACGTTGGCTCTCCTATTCCCCCCTGAAAAATATCTGCGCTAGCGCGAAACTCAACTCGCTCAACTAGCCCCACTCGTACAAGAGTATTCGGATATAAAATAAGTTGCTGATTTGAGATAGGATCATCCTGATACAAAAACCCAAGTTCCACTTGCACCCGACCGGGAGATAAAACGCCCGGTGCATCAGTACCTTGACCAGGCCGATCCGTCACTAGTGGATCTAAGTTCTCTAAAACCTGAGCTTTAACTTGAATAATACTTAGAAACACAAACACGGCTAAAAAAACTGTTTTCATAGCATTGGTTAAAAGTAGTAAGTTAAACTGATTATTCTAAAAGTATTGGTCAGATCAGCAAAAAGTGGTATGATCACCTCATATTTATACCAGGATGATTAAACAAAGAATGGTTAAAACCTATTGAGATTTGTGTAACTCAGGGTTTCCGCTATTTTTACAAATCAACAACACTACACTATGACCCAATACATCCTCGCCTTAGACCAGGGCACAACCAGCTCCCGAGCTATATTATTTGATCATCAAGGAACCATCAAGCACGTAGCCCAGCAAGAGTTTAAGCAGTATTTCCCTAAGCCAGGATGGGTAGAACACGATGCCGAAGAAATTTGGGCATCACAACTAGAAGTAGCTCAGGAGGTACTAAAGAAGGCTGGTATTTCTGCTCGCGAAGTTGCTGCCATTGGTATTACTAATCAGCGGGAAACCACCGTTGTGTGGGACAAAAAAACAGGTAAGCCCATTCACCACGCCATCGTCTGGCAAGATCGCCGCACCTCTCAGTTCTGCGATCAACTCAAAGAAGAAGGCTTTGAAGAGACTATTCGAGCTAAGACTGGACTTCTTGCCGATGCTTACTTTAGCGGTACTAAGGTAAAGTGGATTCTGGATAATGTAGAGGGTGCTCGCGAAAAGGCTGATCGGGGTGAATTAGCTTTCGGAACAATTGATAGTTGGCTTATCTACAAACTAAGCGGTGGTAAGTTACACATTAGTGATGTGACCAATGCTAGTCGCACTTTACTTTACGATATTCACAAACTTTGGTGGAGCACCACTATTGCTGACCACCTAGGGGTTCCGATGAGTATGTTGCCTCAAGTAGTACCGAGCAGTCAAGAGTACGGCACTACCGAAACCAGTCTTTTTGGCGGGGAAATTCCCATTGGGGGAATTGCTGGTGACCAACAAGCGGCTTTATTTGGTCAGCTTTGCACCGAACCAGGTATGCTCAAGAACACCTACGGAACCGGATGTTTCGTAGTGCTTAACGCTGGTGATAAACCTATTCAATCAGAAAATAACTTGCTATCCACCATTGCTTGGCAGATCAATGGAAAGACTACTTATGCCCTGGAAGGAAGTATTTTTATTGCTGGAGCTATTGTTCAGTGGCTACGTGATGGATTAAAAATAATTGAGTCCTCTTCAGAAATTGAGAGTTTGGCCCAATCAGTAGAAGATAATGGTGATGTGTATTTGGTTCCAGCGCTTACTGGGCTAGGAGCTCCCCACTGGGATCAATACGCCCGGGGCACCATCGTAGGCCTGACCCGAGGTACCGAAGTAGGGCACATTGCCCGCGCTGCCCTGGAAAGTATGGCGTACCAAACTGCCGATGTAATGAAAGCTATGCAGAAAGATTCCCAGATTCCATTTAAGGAGCTTCGGGTAGATGGTGGGGCTTCAGCCAATAATCTTTTGATGCAATTTCAGGCAAATATTCTGGGGCTGTCGGTACTTCGGCCAAAAGTTATGGAAACTACCGCTCTAGGTGCTGCCTATTTAGCCGGACTAGCTGTCGGTTTTTGGAAAGATATTGATGAACTTAAAGATCAATGGAGCGTTGATCAAAAATTTGAGCCTACCGAAGGATTTGATTCGGAAAGTTTACTAAAACGCTGGAACAACGCAGTAGGTCGATCTAAAAACTGGATCGAGGAATAGCTTTAAATTTACAATGCTAAATCAAAATTACAACCAGATCATATTTTTCTAACCTCTTAGCAAATATTTTTCATGAGCGGACTAGACCGGGACATTATGTTAGAAACGCTGGATTCTTACGAAAGCGTTTGGGATATTATCGTCATCGGTGGTGGAGCCACTGGCCTGGGAACAGCGTTAGAAGCTGCCTCAAGGGGCTATGCTACATTACTGCTAGAACAAGCCGATTTTGCTAAGGGTACTTCCAGCCGTAGTACTAAATTAGCTCACGGGGGTGTTCGCTACTTACAGCAGGGCGATGTATCTCTGGTGGTAGAAGCATTACACGAACGAGGTCTAATGATGAAAAATGCCCCCCACCTAGTACATAACCAAGCCTTCGTCATCCCTACCTACGACTGGTGGAACGGTCCATTCTACACCGTCGGCATGAAGGTATACGACATGCTCGCTGGAAAGCTAGGTTTAGGCCCTTCTAAAAGCTTGAGTAAAGAAGAAACGATTGAAAAAATACCAACTGTTGAACAAGAAGGTCTGAGAGGTGGGGTAATTTATTACGATGGTCAGTTTGATGATGCCCGTCTTGCCATCAACCTGGCTCAAACCTGTGCTGACAATGGCGGGAGCCTAATCAACTACATGAAGGTCACTGGCCTACTCAAAACCAATGATATGGTATCGGGGGTAGTGGCCGATGACTTAGAAACGGGTAAATCATACCGGATAAATGGCCGAGTAGTTGTTAATGCTACCGGAGTGTTCGTCGATCACGTAATCCAGATGGATGATCCTGAAGCTAAAGATATTGTCCAGCCCAGCCAGGGAGTCCACGTGGTTCTTGATAAAGAATTTCTGCCGGGCGATTCAGCCATTATGGTTCCCAAGACTGACGATGGTCGGGTACTATTCGCCGTTCCCTGGAATGATAAAGTAGTCGTAGGAACGACTGATACTCCCGTAGACGATGTATCGCTGGAACCACGGGCATTGGAAGAAGAGGTAGAGTTTATCCTCGATCACGCTGCTCAGTATCTAACTAAAGACCCTGATCGAACCGATGTTCTCAGCGTTTATGCCGGGCTTCGGCCACTAGTGAAAACATCGGAAGGTAAAAGTACATCTCAGATCTCCCGGAGCCACTCTATCCTGGTATCAGTATCAGGTCTAGTAACGATTACGGGCGGTAAATGGACTACTTACCGAAAAATGGGTGAAGACGCCGTAGACAAAGCGGCCCTCATTGCTGGATTAGAAGACCGGGAATCTAAAACTAAAGGTTTACGCATTCGAGGCTGGCTCCGAAATGTAGATTCTAATAACCCACTATGGTTCTATGGTTCTGACTCAATTGCTATTCGTAAGATGGTAGAGCGTAATCCTGAGCTAGGCGAACAACTGCACCCTGATTTACCTATTATCCAAGCTCAGGTTATTTGGGCTGCTAAAAATGAGATGGCTAGAACCGTCGAGGATTTTTTATCGCGACGAACTCGAGCACTTCTGCTAAACGCCCGGGCTAGCATTGAGATGGCTCCTAAAGTGGCAAAACTATTGGCTCAGAAACTACGAAAAGACGAAAACTGGCAAAAACTACAAATAGAAAGCTACCGAGAGCTCGCCTCGGGATACCTACTAAACTAACCTAACCAATGTCAAACTTTATTGCCGAATTTATCGGAACCGCCCTACTGTTACTGTTGGGAAATGGTGTCGTTTGCAACGTCGTACTCAATCAAACCAAAGGAAACAATGCCGGATGGATTGTAATTACCGCTGGCTGGGGAATGGCCGTATTTGTAGCGGTTTTTACGGTTGCCCCCTACAGCGGAGCCCACCTCAATCCGGCCGTCTCGCTCGGTTTAGCCGCCGCTGGAGTTTTTGAGTGGGGATTAGTCCCCATCTATATTTTAGCTCAAATGCTGGGCGCAGCCACTGGAACTACGCTCGCCTGGCTAATGTACCGTCCGCACGTTGAGGTAACTTCCGATACCGGGGCAAAATTAGCCACCTTTGCTACCGGCCCTGCCATTCGTAAGACAGCATCCAACTTTATCTCTGAGCTGATTGGCACATTTGTACTGGTATTTGCGGCACTCTCCATTGCTCCTCCTGAATTAAAAGCAACTGAATTCTCAGATGTTGAGTTTGGACTAGGTGCATTAGGTGCACTCCCTGTCGGATTAGTCGTTTTTGCTATTGGTATGTCTCTAGGGGGAACAACGGGTTACGCTATTAATCCGGCTCGGGATCTGGCTCCTCGAATTATGCACGCAATTTTACCTATTTCCAATAAGGGAAGCAGCGACTGGGGCTATTCCTGGGTTCCGGTGATAGGCCCCATTGTGGGTGGAATATTAGCCGGTGTGCTTTACACTATTCTCGTAAACTAAACTGGATCACTTACTAACATAGCAGCTCCAAATACTCCCGCACTATCTCCCAGCTTAGGGCGGAAAAATTGAGTGTCCAGCCGATTATTGAATACGTACTTCTTAACTGCCTCTACTCCTTCAGCATATAATTCGTCAATATTGCCTACGCCCCCGCCTAGCACGATAGCATCGGGGTCAAGGATATTAATAACTACCGAAATAGCAAGTCCGAAGAACTCAGTCAGTCGTTTAATAGTCTGTTTGGCCGTCGGATCATTTCCTGACTGGTAACGCTGGTAGATTTCTTTCAGATTACACTCTTCTCCTGTTTGCTGATGATAGAAACGAGCTAAGGAAGGCCCAGCTAGTATAGTTTCTACTACCCCCGTGCGCCCAGTGTAAGACTTTCCACCTGACTCATCTAGAAAGTTATGCCCCCACTCTCCTCCTATTCCTTGTCGTCCGTTCCAGATTTTCCCATCCATGACAATGCCGCCACCTACCCCCGTGCCCATAATTACTCCAAATACCATTCGGGCTTCGGGCATCTTTTCTTTCACTATTCCCAATCGGGCTTCGGCCAGAGCAAAGCAGTTGGCATCATTGGCTATTTCAATCGGAATCCCTAGTTTTTCCTCTACATCTCGCTTAAACGGCTGACCATTAAGGCAGGTAGTATTACTGTTTTTTAGAGTTTGTAAAATAGGATCAAGAGTGCCCGGAGTACCAAAACCCACTTGTTCCGGCTTCAGACCCGTTTCCGCCGACATTTGATCAATGAGCTTACTAATCTGGTTTATAATATGAGCATAACCATGCTGCTGTTCGGTAGGTACTCGGGTTCGGCAGAGCACATCGGTACTTTCCGCACTTTTCAGTACAACACCTTCTATCTTTGTTCCGCCCAAATCAATACCCCAAAGTGGTTTCATTTGCTGATTGTTAAGTCTTCCTTAGTTCTTTGTATTAGTCGATCGTCGCTCGGGCTTTAGGAACTCCGTTTTGTACACCTTACACCTTTTAACCTGAACCTTTTCACATCTCACACTTCATATCGCCCGGCGACCCGGTTCACATTTTCATCAGCTTATTTGCAACTCTTTCTCTATCTGCTCTAACGATTTACCTTTGGTCTCAGGAACAAAGAACCATACAAATACGAAACTCAGCGCAGCGATAACGGCAAAAATACCAAAGGAGAAAGCCCCACCTTTATTTGCTAACATCCACGGAAAAGTCTGAGTGACCAAATAGGTAGAACTCCAGTGCATAAAAAGAGCAACTGACATGGCCGACCCCCGGTATTTATTGGGGAAAATCTCCGATATCATCACCCACATTACGGCAGCGTGCGTAGCAGCAAAAGAGGCAATATAACCCAGTATAGAAAATAACACACCGTATCCAGCACCGCCATCGCTCAAAAAAGAAAACGAGAGAAAAGCTAACGAAAGTGTCATTCCTACTGAGCCTGCCAGCAATAAAGGTTTACGACCAATCCTATCTACTAAGTTGATAGCTACAAAGGTAAATAGCAGATTTACTCCCCCAATAGCCACTGTTTGAGCTAAAGCCGATTCCAGACCTGCTCCAGCACTCTCAAAGATAGTTGGTGCGTAATAAATAATGGCATTGATACCAACCAATTGTTGCAACATGGCGAGAATAATACCAATAATAGTAACCTTAGTCATTTTACCCTTGAACAGATCAGCAAAAGCAACTTTTTCCTGTTCACCCTTAAGGGACTCTTCAATTTCGCTCAACTCTTCAGCAATATGGTCTTCACCTTCCAACTTCCGAAGAACCTCACGGGCTTTTGCTTCCTGATGATTTTTAAATAACCAGCGGGGGCTTTCAGGAATAATGAACAGTAACCCGAAAAACATTAAGGCAGGGATAGCCTCGCTACCCAACATGTATCGCCAGCTATCATCACCCAAAGCGGAGGCGAAGGCATAGTTTGTAAAGTAAACCACCAAAATACCAATAACTATCGTAAGCTGATTAATGGATACCAACCTGCCCCGCCGGTCAGCTGGAGAGATTTCAGCAATATATGTTGGAGAGAGTGCTGAAGCTGCTCCTACTCCGATTCCTCCGAGAATCCGCGCGAGTACAAAAAAGGTAAAGTCAGTAGCTAATGCCGTTCCGAAAGCAGAAAGGGTAAATAATACTGCCGTTACGATTAAAACTTTTTTTCGGCCTAGCAAGTCGCTCACAAACCCGGCAGAGAAGGCTCCAATAATACAGCCGACAATCACGCTGGATACTGCCCAGCCTAGAGCAAGTTCGTCTAGGTTAAAATACTTTTGAATAAATGGATTGGCTCCGGAAATAACGGCGGTATCAAAGCCAAATAAAAAGCCGCCGAGGGCAGCAATAAACGTAATGGTGTAAATGTAGGTTTGGCGTTTCATAGTTGCAGTGTAGCAGATTCTTTTCCGCTAAAAATGCAAATATTGCCGTAGTTTACCTAATACGTTTACCAAAACTTCAATTACTGAGCAGATTTACTTCTTAAAGACTCATGGCAGTTCCATCTTTAAATAGCAATTCAGAAGGTTGCCACTCTACCGAAAGATCGGAGAGGTCAGTTTGTACTACCAAGTCGTTTTCTGACGTTGGTTCTTCGGATGTATCCACTACATGAAATACTGCCCGTTCACCAATACCTAATGGGCGGTCGTAGGTCAAGGGAAGGCTTTTTACTAAGTTTCCATCAGTATCGCTAAAGATAACTTGTCCTCCGAAAGAAGAAATATTACGGTTCGATCGGTTGTGGAAGACGAATTTGTAAGTATAATCCTGCTGATTATCAGTGTCAGCGTAAAATTTATCCATAACTGCTACAATCACCGCTCGTTTCATCTCTGTTAGTGTGGCTTGATTAACCGTAGATTCGGTAGTACTCTCAGTGAAATGAACCTCAGAAGTTGAACTTTCTTCAGGCTCATCCAAAAATACTTTACCGAACGCCCCCAGTCCTACTATTTTTTGATAATCAGAGAAATGAATCTCAGTAAGCGAGAAGAGATAAAAGTTTTTTCGCCGAACAGGGGAAGAATATGAACCTTCGGCAGTAGATACTAACGTACTATTCAGCTCATTTGGATCATTCCCTTCCGAATAAGTTAGCAAAGAAGACTGTATCAGAGCTTGATGACCTGATTGGCTGACGGTGCGACGATGTTTTTCTTCACTAGGATTGGTCAAAATGGCTAGAGTAACTAAACCAAGCACTACCAATAAGCCAACCCATATGCCTTTGGGTCGGGATATTTTTATCGTCTTGGGAGATACTGAGGTATAGGCTGCTGACGAGGGGGTATGGGGAACGCTGGGACGGTTAGGAGCATAAGACGCCGGATTTACTGTCGGGCGCGGCGTAGCTGGTGTCTGAAAGCTACTTCCGAGATTTTGAGGTACATTCACCGAAGGCTTAGCCTTGGGAGCAGCAGCTTTAGGTTTAGGCTGAAAAGCTTGTTTGGGTTGCGGTTTAGCAACGGGCTTATTACCTAAGGTCTTCTGAGATAATGATCGTAGCAAAATTTCCAGATCGTCCGCCGTTCGGAAATAATGCTTTACCGAATGCGATAAGGCTTTATCTAGTTTAGTAGTAGCACTTTTTACTAGTACAATTTCGTGCGCGTCAGCTGATTCGCTTTCACGAGAATAAAGTATAAGGTCAGAATGCTCCCGGTGTTTCCACTGGATACAGGGAACCGTACCATCAATACGAGCTACTTCTTCAAAATAGGTCTTAATCAGTTGAATACGCTCAGCTTTGGTCATGCTACAGAAGGTTAGGCGGTATCTTACAAAAGTAGATACATTATACGAAACGAAAAACTCTCAATAATCAGTATACTACACCCAGCAGTTTGTAACCCGGCTATATGAAATTTATTTCTGGTTTCAATAGATGCAGGAAACTCTGTTATAAACAAATCCTTCCACCTCCTTTTTTAGAGGGGGATAAGTACTGTACCTCAATTTTACGGTTTTGCCCTAAATTCGCGGTATAGTCTAATTTCTTTTTATCGTAAACGACGAGCGGGGACTCCAACGTACACTCCAGGCTCAGTAATATCTTGATTTACGTAGGTGTGAGCACCGATGATTACATTATCCGCAACTACTATGCCTTGCTGGATAGTAGCGTGACTACCAATAAATACCTGCTGACCAACCGCCACCCCACCGTTGAGAATCGCCCCGGTTGATATATGGCTAAAATCACCTACAATAGCATCATGTTCTACGGTGGCGCGGGTATTAATAATTACATTTCGTCCTACTTGAGCATTGGCGTTAACTAGGGCAAAGTGCATAACTACTGCCCCCTCACCTACTGTAGCATACAACGATACTCGTGCTAAAGGGGATGTAAGAGTTGCCAGTCGACCTTTAGCCTCACTTAACTGCTTATCTAAGCGAGTTCGCACAGCAGTGGACTCAATCTGCCCCACCGTAATAAGAAAATCTTGGTCAGATTGCACCCATTTTTCTATATTTTCATCGGAGTCAACAATAGAATAATTCAGTACCCTATGGCCTACTCGTTCTTTACGGTCAATAATGCCTTGTATGCGATAGTCAGACGCCGATTCAATTACATCAATTACCGATCGGGCATGTCCACCTCCTCCTAATAAGATTAGATTACGCATGTGGAAAAATAGTTGACGGAATATTTGCCATACAGGACTCCGCCCAACGAGCATTGGGTAGGGGCATCTGATAAGAATTGGTAAACGATGGATAACGAGAAAGCAACGTCCAGACCGGACGAGACTCTATTCCTGCCTTAGTCGAATCTAGTACAAATTGATCGCGACTATTTCGCTCAGGAAAAATGAGCGCATTGAGCCAATAATTAGAAAAACAATCCGTCGGTTCATCTAGCACCTTAACCTCAGAGTTAGCGAATAATGACTGATACCAATGAGCAAGATTCCTTTTCTTTTGAATACGCTGATCCAAATGCTCCCACTGGGCTAAACCGAGAGCAGCATTGAGGGCTGGCATTCGATAATTATAACCTACGGAAGAGCCAACAGCCACCTTCAATTCGGAGTTTTGCGCTTGAGAGACGCTGGCAATTACATTACTCCCAGGAATTTTATATCTGGTAGAGACTGCACTTACACTGTATCCCGGAGTCTCGAGCTTCGACGAGTTTGCAGTTAGGCCATATTCTGGAGTTTTACCTTCGGGTGAACTTGTTAGTAAGCTATAACTAAGCGTGGAACTTGCCGTCGACCGAACCGATTGGTAAACCTCCAGGTCGGAGGTAAACAAAGCCCCTCCCCCACCCGTAGTCACAATTTTATTACCATTAAAACTCAACACGCCAGCCTTGCCGTGTGTTCCTACGGGCTGACCATTGCAGGTACTACCTAGCCCTTCGGCAGAATCTTCTAGTACCGGAATACCGTATTGATTACAAACCTGAACAATTTCGGTCATATGAGCTGAATGCCCGAATACATGCACAGGTAAACAGGCTGCAATACGCCGTTTACTTACAGTATGAACACATTGCCCCGAATCATCAATGTAAGTCTCGTTAGCCAGAAACTCGGCTAGCACTTCCGGCGAAAGCCCAAGCGTACGACGATCAATATCTAAAAACATGGGAGACGCCCCACTGTGGACAATGGCATTGGTTGTAGCCACAAAGGTAAACGGCGTGGTAAGTACCCAATCATTTGGTTTGACTCCTAAAGCAAGCAGACCCAGATGCAAAGCTGCGGTGCCACTAGAAGTTGCTACAGCATATTTAGCTCCGGTACGCTGAATGATGGCTTGTTCCAGGCGCTCTACTTCGCTACCAATGGTAGATACTTTACCTGAATTTAGGCATTCTTTGACAAACTGGTATTCATTACCGAACATTGCAGTCTCAATAAGGTAAATTGCTTCGGATGGACGCTGATAGTATTCTCGTAACTTCCGAATAAACTGCTGAATCATTGCCAAGCTTGTCTAGCACGAAAGATAACAAAAAGAAATTAATCATACTTTGCCCTTACCCTCGAGCCGGGGCACCTAGCCAACGTTTTCGGTATGAGCAATACTTGTCTGTACTGGAAGAAAATGAGTATCGGTACCACATACTTTCTTTTCTCGATGAAGAAACCAACCGGATACTGTATCAGCCGGGGCGTACCTTCCAGAAAGTAAGAGGAATTATTTTAGGCTATCTACGTCGGCTGAGTCATGTATGGCAGTCTCGTAACGCTGATGCGGTGCTTATTCACCGGGAAGCTACCCCGCTCGGCCCTCCTTGGGTTGAATATCTGGTGGCGAAAGTATTAGGCAAACCCATTATTTACGATTACGATGATGCAATCTGGCTAGCTGATCAATCCGGGGTCAATCGCTGGGTGAGTTGGCTAAAGTGGCGGTCTAAAGTGGGTAAAATTTGCCGATGGAGCTATCGTGTAAGTGCGGGTAACGCTTATCTGGCAGAATTTGCTCAACAACTAGGTGCTACCGCGGTCGTAAACCCTACTACTATTGATACTCAACACTATCACAATCAGATTAAAAATCAGCATTCTAAACCATTAACTATTGGTTGGACAGGCTCTCACTCCACCTTAAAGTATCTTGCGTTAGTTGCCCCTGCTCTACACCAACTGTCAGAGAGTCGCAATTTTCGAGTTGTGGTCATTGCTAACCGTCCACCAGATTATGACTTACCTAACTTAACATTTATCAAATGGAATGAACGCACCGAAGTTGAGGATTTACTTCAGATCAATATTGGTATAATGCCCCTGCCTGACGATCCTTGGTCAAAAGGTAAGTGTGGATTTAAGGCGTTACAGTATTTAGCATTGGGTATTCCAGCAATCGTATCCCCCGTCGGTGTTAACACCGAGATAGTTCAACCTAGCGTACACGGATTTCACGCCCAAACCGAAGATGAATGGTACGACAGTTTACAAAAGCTACTAACTGATGCTTCGCTTCGAGAGAAATTGGGGCAAGCTGGACGACAACACGTTATTAACCACTACTCTATTCAATCTAACACTCCTAATTTTTTAGGGCTTTTTCCAGAAAATCAATAGTCGTAACGGATACGATCAATATTGACCCGAAGGGAAAAGGATAGAAAGTTTGTTTTCTGGTTCAAATTAATAGCCGAAGCGTCTTGTAATCGATATAAATAGCGCAAATCAACAAATATATTGTGCCATAGCTGGTAGGAAGCAGTCAAATCACCAATTGTTAAAGTAGTAGCAATACCTTGTCCTAGCTCATTACCGTATTCTTGCTGGCGAGTACGGTTATCCAGTAGCACATTATTTCCCCAGTTAGAGGTCAGGGTATCGGTTCCGTACTGCGCCCGAGTCAGGTTTGCCTGTAGGGTAAGCCGAGACAGTGGTTGATAGCGAGCAATAAAAACTGTCTCTCGTAGGTTTGCTCCCAACGGGTGAGCCAGGGGCTGGCGGTAATTGGTATACGATCGATACAAATCTTCGTGAGCGTAAGTAAAAGGCCGCACCCGATTATACTCTAATTGTAAGTCCAGGTTTGGAATAGTGAAGGCATCAATGTATTTCCCGCCAACTTGTAAGGCATACTTATTACCCCACCAACCTCGGTTATTAGTTAGCTCGCCCACAATTAATTCATCCAGCAGAAACTGAGCGTAAACTGAGTAATGCTTCCCTAAAATCCAGTCGGCATCTAGCCCAAGCATAGCATTACCGTTACTACCATTTTGCTGCTCAATGGCTCGGAATAGAGCGAAAGGGTTCAGGTAGCGAGCATCAAAACGTTCTGACTCATCGCCGTACATAATTGCTTCAAATAGCCCTATATTTAGTCGATCAGTGACATCTACGCCGATACGATGCAAGGCCAGATGTTTAATGGGAAAGCTACGCGTCCCAAACAATCCAGTGGAATTTCCAAAAATGTCAGCTGTGAGTTGCCCCAACAAGTAGGTAAAATGAATACGCCACACATTGACATCACCTCGAAAATAAGCATAATTATTACTAAAATCAGATAACAGTAACGAGCGGTAACCATTACCAATAAAGTGCTTGCCGTACCCCAGCTCAAGCCCTACATGACGTGAGGCTGAAAAATTGAGATGCCCTCGGGTATTAAGAAAATCCACTCCTCGAGTACCGTACCCTTTCCAAAAGCCCTGATAGGGCAATGTCAAGGTTTGTTGCAAATAGTCGTAAGCAAAGTCGGGCTGAGCCATCTGGTTCTCGCCAATGAAAGAGTAAAAGCCAATTTTATCATCAATTGCCCCCTCTATCTGAATTCCTCGGGTGTTGATAAAAGGCGTTCCACTTCGTTCGTCTCGTCCCACTCCGAAATAGAGTACTGGGTTTACCCGAAGTAGTAGCCCGTCAGTTTGTACGTGCCAAAAGTCCGCTGGGCGTTTATAAAAATACTTTAGTATAGGTTTTTTGGTAGTTGTACTTTCGCTGTCTAGAAACGGCCAATTGTCATTGGTAAGATACGCCCGGTTAAATTTATCAGCCTTTGAGAGTTTCGTTATTTCTAACGAGTCTAAAAACGCCGTTACTGCTGACCGTCGGTAGGGCTTTACATTGCTATCAAATGAATGCGCTTGTTGCCCCAGCCGTATTTCGTAACGAGAAAGCAGGTGGTAATAATCTTTGTTGAGAGGTACTTGACTACTTTGTGCTAGACTGAGAGTAGAAAGTAATAGTCCCGCCAGGTTAATAAGGCACGCTTTCTTGCGGACGACCTTGTACCTGTTTTGTTTTTCTTGCTTCATTAACGTGATACCAAAGTATAATTAATCCGGACAGGTAGAAAGGAAGCATAGGTATTTTATATCGGACTAGACTGCCGAAGTTATAAGTAGAGATTCCTACCGCAAAGGAAAAGGCAACTCCAAAGATTAGACAAAACAAAATGATTGGATTACTGCCAATCAGTCCAAACGCCCGGAATAGTCCAGCTCTAAAAAACACAAATAGCGTAAACAATAAGGTAGCCAAACTTTCTAGAGAGGAAAGTAGCATTACTGGGTTGTAAGCTTCCCACAAATACGGACGAAATAAGGTGACATTTACTGCTAGCGGAAACTTCCGCAGCATACCTACTGGGCTAAAATCGTAGTCACCCAAGGTATACACTGAGCCACCTTGCTTTTCGCCTACATAAGCTAAGTAGCGAGCGGTAATCTCCGCCGTCTCAGAAACAGTATCTAATGAGTACCGGGCATTATCCTCCCCTACTTTTAGGACGGCATAATACCCGATAATACCTGCAACGCCAATAATAAATGGCGCGATCATCAACTTTATAGGGGTAGAGGAAATTTGAGAGGAAAAACTGAGGAATACCCAAAGTAACGCTGCGGGCAAAAAGCAGAGGACGATGTAAATCTTTACCGAATAGATCGTATACAGTGCAAAAATCAGTATGCAACTGCTTAATAGTATTGATTTACGCTCGAAAAAGACCCGGACGATACCCCAAGTAGCCCAGCCTAGTGCTCCCAACGTAATAGTATCTTTCAAAACACCTGAACCCCAAAACACTACTGAGGGCACGAAGAGTATAGCAATTGCTAACTCGTAGTGCTGAAGGGGGTAAAATTTACAGAAAGTTCGATACATTGCCCATACTCCTGAAAAGCTTAAGGCAGCAAACAATACTGCAATAGCAGCGTAGGAGTGTAATGTTAATAAACCTAACACTGCAATTACTCGAATGACAAAATACTCAGTAGGCGAGCGGAACCAGTACATACGAGTGGCGTAACTAAATATCTCGGAGGTATACTCCCCATTGGCTAAGAGCAGTTTCAAGCCAACTGCAGGGTCATCAGAAAAGGCCTCTACAATGACACTCGCATTTTGGTGATAATTGAATGTATCTCCACTTGGCTTTCCTCCTCCGTAGTAAAATTGGTAGATAAAGCCGACTGCTAAGGCTCCAAAGATTTTTACTCCGAGGGCAGGAATAAAATAACGATAAGTGGTTGCATCAGTAAATCTAGAACGAATGGCGTAAGCAATAACTAATACAACAGCCAGCACTAATGGGGTAATGAGTACATCTAAAAATCCCATACTAGAACGTTAGTGGTTTACCCATATAGAAATCAAGTACTTTTAGACTAAGTAGATAATTATACTTGGCTTGTAGTGCATCAGCTTCAGCAGCAGTTAAATCATTTTGGGCTTGGTTATAAGCGTAGACATCAATGGCTTGGGCTTGGTAGCGACGTTCAGTATCCTGAAATGCCCGTTGGAACTGAATTACCCGCCGTTCGGCAGCTTGGTACTGCTGGGCGTTGGCGCGAACGTTAAGATATACCTGTTCAATAGTTTGCCGAAGTAAATTTTGTTGATTCAGCTCGTTAAGTTGAGCATTCTCTAGACTAATCTGAGCATTGGCTACATTAGAGCGTACTTGCCAATTGTTAAAGATTGGAATATTTAAGCTAAGCTGAAGAAATCGCTGATAGTTGAAGTCCAACTGATTTAGGTAAGTATTATCCGTCACGTCTCTAGGTAAATCCTGTTCAGTAAATATTGGTATACGGTCACCGGGAGTTAAGCCAGGTACATTATTCGGAACTACTAAAAAGTCTCCGGTTGGAAGAATTGTAGGTACGTTCTCACTACCCGATACCGGAATCTGATCCGGAGCAACACTGGAATACTGAGAAAATAATCCTCCGCTTAAGCTTAAGCGGGGGTAAAAGCCCGCCTTTGCAACAGAGATACCATACTGAGCAGCGTCCACTTGAGCTTGTGCCTGCTTAATCTGCGGTAGATTTGTGACGGTCTGTTGATATACCTCGTAGGCACTAGTGGGAAGATCAGTAGAATCGGGCAAATCAAAGATTGGATCTATAATAGAAATAGATTCATCCTCGGGAATTAATAATAATTGCTGTAACTGTAGCTGGGCTAACGCTAGATTATTAGTGGCACTAATTATATTCAGCTCATCGGTAGCATGTTGCGACTCCAATTGCAGCACATTCCCCACAGGCAAGCTTCCGGCCTCTACCAGTCGCTGGGTACGCTCTAATTGACTCTGGGTAGATTGAGCCGTAAATTGGGCGTTACGAAGTAACTCCTGGTTAAGTAAAATTTGCACATATGCTTCTACAACATCCAGCGTCACCTCATTCTTCTGTGTTTCTAAACCGTATTGGCTACCCAGTAAGTTGAGCTTGTTACGTTTAATCGTCTTAAGTTTACGGAAGCCGTTAAATAGCTCTACATTAGCCGTTAGACTTAAGCTTTGCTGCCGGATTGGTTGACTGACAAACTCATTAGTAAAGGGGTTGATTGTACGCCCCACATTGTATTGAAAGTTCGTACCAGCATTTAGCGACGGAAGCAAATTAGCTTTGGATTGTTCCAAGGCTACTTGGTCTTGTAGTACGTTCAATGCGGTAGTCCGAACAGTAATATTGTTTTTGATTGCTAGATCAACGCACTCTTGGAGAGATAGTTGGCGAGGCTCATTAGATGACTTAGTCTGAGCCCAAGAAGTATATGGAAGCGAGCAAAGCAGGATGAGGTTGAGTAGAAGGCGCATGGTTAACTAGTTTCGATCCAATTTAGCCATAAATTGCTCACGGTACATATCCCCCAACGGAATATCTTGTTTACCTACCATAATGTTGCGCCGACCTACGGACTCCAGGTGCTCAAAGTTGATAATATAGCTGCGGTGAACCCGTAAAAACCCAGTTGGTAAAGACTCTTCCAATGATTTCATAGTAAGCAATGCAATCACAGTTTTCTCGGATGTATGAATCTTTACGTAGTCTTTTAATCCTTCAATAAAATGAATATCGGTAAACCGGACTTTTACCATATCATAGCCCGACTTAACGAAAATATAATCTGCATTAGAATGACCAGCTGGTTGTACAGTAGATAGTGCTTGCCGAGCCTTGTTAGCTGCTTTCAAGAATCGCTCAAAGGTGAATGGCTTGAGTAGATAGTCTACTGCATCAACATTAAAACCCTCTACAGCATGCTGGGCATAAGCTGTGGTAAAAATCACTTTGGGAGGATGCTCTAATCCCTTGATAAATTGCAAACCAGTAATTTGTGGCATTTGAATATCCAGAAATAATAAGTCAACCTTTTGTTGATTGATGATATCTAATGCATCAAGAGCATTATTGAAGGTTCTTTCTAATGAAAGAAATGGCACCTTACTAGCAAAATCTTCAATTAAATCTAATGCTAAAGGTTCATCATCAATGGCAACGCAACTAACCATGCTATGGTACATTAAATAGTAATCAATATTTCGGTAAATACACCCAATTTCTTACACTGGGCAAAAGTATAATTATCGCTTGAATATGGCGTACTCTGCTGATTTAAAACAATAAAGCTGCTTTTCCAGGGCATTCTTTAGAAAAAATCACATCTTACTTCTTTCTCACCATTGATCTCTCATCAAACTGTGCTAGTGAGTTTTAACTTAGCTGAATTCTTAGCTTAACATGATACCAACCATCATCACTACTGATTTTTATTTCATGGCGATAGGGGTACAGTAAATCAAGTCGCTTTTGGATATTCGTTAAACCAATACCCGAGTAGGTATCTTTTTGCTGAGCTTGATGGTCAAGTGTGTTACTAACTGTAAACCATAGTTGGTCACGCTCAACCCTTAAACAAATCTTAATTTCGGCTCCAGCTTGGTGAACATTACCGTGTTTAAAGGCATTCTCCACGAATGGCTCCAGCAGCATAGGAGCAATCGTTTTCCCAGGCCACTCTCCAGAAGTCTCTACTGAAAGTTGAGCCTTCCGATGAATTCTGAGCCGCTGTAAATCCAGATAGTTATGTAAGTGGTCAATTTCTTGTTCTAGGGTAATCTGCTCTGCACTAGAATCGTACAAAATATAGCGCATCATATCCGAAAGTTTTACTATTGCTTTAGGGGCATCTTCCGACTTACGGACAGTTAGTGAATAGATACTGTTCAAATTATTGAACAGTGAATGCGGATTGATCTGTGACTTTAAGAGCGCTAGTTCAGAAGCAATTTTTTCCTTTTCTATACGATTCTTTTGCTGCTCTGTTCGAAACCACTCACGGGTCATTTTTAAGCCGCCACTGACCGCTAGCACCAACATACTGAGCAAAGTAGCCCGCTGGATAATTGCTCCCTGGTACCAATCATTCTTATGATAGAATTCGGTATTCAAAGTTCGTTGTACCCATAAATCCCAGAAGTTTACCGTAACTATGCAGGCTAGCACTGCTGCGATGTACAAAAAGATTTTTTTGCGGGCTAGTAAGTGTGTAATCAGGATGGATGTATTGGTATAGTAGAAAGCGATGAGCGCTAGCATAACCAGCGATATTCGCAGGACAGGAAAGGGGTTAGGGTACGGCCAGGCAAAAACGGCTACCAGCAGAGCGAAGAACGCAATCCACCCTATCAAGTGAAAAAGCACTTCCCTTCGTTGACCTAAATTTAGCTTTATTGGAGCACTTACCATGATGTAAAGTACGAAAAACGAACTTGCACTAGGAGCAAATAAGACCAAGAGCAAGAAATTTTAGATTAGTGAGGGGTTTAATTCGGTAAAAATTCAGAAACCAGGTACTAATAATTTTCATACAATTGTTGAAGTACCTGTTCCATTTCTACTTTTAGTACCGATGATGAAGTGATGTAATTATTATGCATAAAACTGAAAATCAGCTTCTTACCCGAATGGGTAAATAAGAATCCACTCAGCGCATGTTTATTACTCAATGTTCCGGTTTTGGCAAATACGTAGGGTTCTCCGTCAGGATTAGCGTACCAATTTTCTATCGTTCCTGAGACACCTCCTGCGGGGAAAATAGTTTTAATTCGCTCATCAGAAAGTTCATCATCTACTTTTCTGAGTAAAGCGAGAATACTGCGAGGCGTTTGAAGATTGTAGCGTGACAACCCCGAACCATCTACCCAAATTGGTTCGTCTGGCAAATCTGATAGGAAGTTTTCAGTTACGTAATCAATTGCCCACTCCGAGCTGAGTGTATCTTGAGTAGAAGAGCAAACAAGCAATAGCTGCTCTGCTATAAAGTTATCACTGTTTTGCATCATACGCTGGTATACGCTATCGACGGGAAGACTATACAACGTATCGGTCATGTTTCCAGTATAATCTAGCAGGTGATTTACCCTTCGCTGGAGGGTATCTTGCAACAGATTGAGCACTAAAGGAGTAGATTGGATAAAAGGAACATCGCGGGTGAAGGCCAGTGTATCGGCTTTTGTCCCGTAGTAAAAAGCATTTTGGTGCTGATCACGTCGTAAGTAAGAAGATTGGGAATCATCAGCGAAACCCTGCACAAAACTAGTGAAGTATTGTGGATAGGTCAAAGGTTTGACTATCCCCGCCTGAAACTGAAAACGCACCACATTGGCGTATATCGGGAAAACTGATTTTTCGGAAGAATAGTAGTAGTTATAATCGCCCCAAGCCCAACCCGGTCCGAAGTAATTATCGGTGGTAGGTCGTTCGGTGTACACTAATTTGTCGTTATTTTCCCGTAAAAAACGATATACCTGCTGCTGGTAGGTGGTATCAATGCTCTCAATATCAGGATGCAAAAACGTGGGATCACCCGTTCCAGTGAAAACAAGAGAGTTATTCTCGCGCCGATACTGTAGTGCTGGAATAGAATCTCCCAACAACTTGAGCCCAGCATAGAGTGTGAAAATTTTGGTATTGGAAGCCGGCGTAAAGTATTTATCGGACTGATATTCGTAGATTATTTCATCTTGCTCGGCATCATACAACGCAAATCCAGTAAAACTTCGCTGAAATACGGGCGATTCATCAATTAAACTGCGTAATTCTCGACTATGTACCCCAGGTCGGGTAGCACAAGCCACTATTAAAGAAAGAAAAAAGATGACTAACAGGCTACGAGACAAATATTTCATGTCCCGAAAATAGTAATTTTGCTATTCTTTCGCCGCGTGGGTTTATTTCCAGAATTATATCTTGAAATTCCGCACCTGATACGTAAACGTCAACATAAAATATTGCTGTAACACCTGGGTTTGAGTATCTTCAATATAGGCTTCGGTGACATTGCGCTGTACACTCTGATTTTGTTTCAGTAAATCAAATACTGATAGTTGCAACTCGCCCCGACGGTCTTTTAGGAATTTTTTACCCACACTCATATTCCATAGTACAAAGTTCTGGTCAAAACCCTCAGCTAGTCCCGAATAAAGCTGATGATTTAGCTGCGTCCGAAAGACCAGTCCTTTCCCAAAAATCCAAGTGAGTTCACCGTTCGTACTCTGGTTGATGTATTGGTCATTTAGCTCTTCCCGAATAGAGTTATCAATCCAGTTCAAGTTGGTAGTAGACGAAATAGTGAAGTCCACGTTTTCGCTAATGTTGCTACTCAACACTACCCCAACGCCAATGGTACTGTTTAGTGCATCGTTTCGCTGCTCGTTGATAAGGCCGGGGGTTTGGGTAATATTCCCCGAGAGGTTAATATTTAAATTGCTTTTCAGGAAGTTGACTGGTTGACCATAGGTAATGAAAGAACGAAGGCTCCGCTGTTGACCGATATTCACCGATCTAGAAAGCTGCCCTCCCTCAGCCAACAAAATATTGTTATTGATGAGTGTGTCCTGCTGAGTGATTAATGTTGAGTTACCTACGTAGTTGTCAATAATTGACCCTCCTAACATGGCAAAAAAAGTACTAGACCTTTCTGCATTCGCCGAAGAATAACGCAGAAACAAATTATGGCGATACTCTTGATCCAGGGCAGGATTACCTATTGATAATTGCAGTGGATTACTATTATCTACCACATCTTGCAATTGCGTGACTGATGGTGCTTGAGTGTTGGTACGGTAAAATAGCCGAAGATTTTTACTACCGCTGATTTTATACCGTAGCATCGCGGACGGCAGTAGATTTGCAAAATCACGATTAATGAACCCTTCAGCCGGAAACTCCTGATCGCTTTGTAAATTCGCCCATTGGTACTTCAAGCTAATCATTCCCATTAAACCCCCAGAAAAAATACGGTAGCCGGTTCCTACGGCTTGGGTTTGGTAAATGCTGGAAAACTCATTACTCAATGCTGAATCCAGCAAGGTATACTCTTGAATCGGTTCATTGAAACCAAATGTTTTTCTATCAGAGTATTCTCGTTGACGGTTGGTTTCCGCAGTCATTTGCATCATTCCGGGCCCTAGTGGCTCAGTGTACACTAAGTTTCCTCCTACGTTCCACCCGTTACGGTAAATATCAGTTTCTTGATTGATTGTATCACTTAATACTTGGTTTCTACCAAACGATTGATTTTCAGCCAGTAACGACTGCAGCCCATCTCGCTCATTTAGCGTAGTTCTCACTCGGGCTGAAAAAGTACGTCCTCGTTTCTCAAAACGATGGCGAAATAATAAATTGTTAGAAAAATTGTAACCACCAATATCAGAGGTTGATGAATTATTGGTTCGGTTTAGTAATTGTCCGGTTTGGTAGGTTTCCCCTGTTTGGAAAGAGCTCAACTGATTTTGCTGAAAGCTTACCCGAGGTAAAATTATTAAGGAGTTGCGGGAATCAATCTGATAGGTCATCCGCATACTCAGGCGGTGGTTAAAATTATCACTGTAGTTCTGATTTTCTTCTTGATAGTCTTGAGTAGCCTCTTGGTCAAGAAAATAGGTACGGTTTAGAGATTCTACTGCATCGTTAGCACTGTTGTTAAAGAAGTAACTTCCGCTGGCTTCCCATCGCTCTCCCCAACTGTCAGTGTAGTTAAGCCCAAAAGCATTAGTAGCAGAAATTCCACTTTGCTGCCCAACCAGAAAGTTATCAGTGCCCCCCCCTCCCCCTGGCCTACCTAGTGCTCCCCTTCTTCCACCACCTTGTCGTCCGCCCGGTCTCCCACCTCTCTGGTTGCCACTGGCATTGCCAACTACGCCTAACAAGTCTTCGGTAGCAAAATTTTGCTGATTGATATTATTGGCTTGTCCGATCAATGAGATACGACGTTCGTCATCAAATACATTTATATTTCCTCCCAACTGGTATTTATTGTCATAACCATAGCCAGCGTAAGCCTTGCCAAACTGTCCGTTTCGTTTATCCGGGCGAGTGATAATATTGATGGTTTTTGCCTCTTCTCCATCGTCAAAGCCCGTAAACTGGGCTTGGTCACTCTGACGATCGTACACCTGAATTTTGTCAATGACCTCTGCGGGTAAACTTCGTAAGGCTAGTGTTGGATCATTACCAAAAAACTCTTTTCCGTCAACGAGTACTTGTTGTACATCTTCGCCCTGAGCTTGCACCTGGCCATTTTGCACTACTACCCCAGGCATTTTCTTGATTAGATCAGCCGCATCAGCATCTGGATTTACTTTAAATGCCTCAGCATTATACTCGGTAGTATCCCCGTTCTGAACGGTAGGAATCATCTGTCCCTCGATCTCTACATCCGACAGGGTTTGGGTAGATGAGGCTATGATTATGTTACCCAAATCCCGATTAGTATTGCGAAGCATAATCCACTTTTCGTACGGTTGGTAACCTACGAATGTGATCTTAAGCTGATAACCTCCGGCGTTTAATTTTTCAAATTTGAATTGTCCAGCTTGATTGGTAGTAGTGGCTAGCGCTTCCTGACCGTCAGCTTGGGTAAGGATTACTGTGGCACTAGGCAAAGGGGTTTGGTCGGCACTATCTAGTAAAATTCCACTTAAAGTTAGCGTCTGAGCACATAGTAGGTTTGTCCACAAGAGGCCAGCGACAGCAAAGATATATTTCATAGGTTTGGAATTACGCTTCTTAGACCTTTGGCTCTCGTAATAGTTTAATCCTACATAAACTGAAGATGAAAGCAATGATTGTCCTAGCTAAATATAAGCTTTACTAATAGTACATAAGAATTTGATTTTCAAATTATTAGATCAAATCTATTTAGTAGATAGTTCATATAAATTGCTACTAGGTAATTATTCTAAAATGAAAGTATCTTTGCGCTACTATTTAATCTACGCAACTATGGAAAACAATCCCGAACTAAACGGAAAGTACCTTGGCTCTATTTCTCAGGATTTTGTGGTCGTAGCGGAGACACTGAAAGAAGCCTCTTACCAAATCCGATCCCGAGAGTTTTCTAACTTTCCTATTTTTCCCATTTCTAAAGTAGAAATCCCCATCGGTAAACTGCTAGTTGGTCGGGGCGAGATGGCCACTAACTGGTACTACTATGTAACCTACTTGGATGAATTCACGCAGCGTAAGCTGATAACTAATGAAGATGATTTCAAAAAAGCCTACAAAAATCCCGATGAGTTTTGCTGCCTTTTTGTAGTTGACCAAGACTTTACCAACTTTCTATTTATTCCCTACCCTGAAGATTAGTTTTGGATATAACCCGCTTTTCAGGGCTGGCCCGCCCGATTGACCCCGCCTACCCTACCAATCGGGCGATTATCATTATTGTTAGTACCGTATTTCTCGGGCTAACTATTTATTCGCTTAGCATCGGCCAAGGATTAATAGACAGCCTGCTTGTGGGTGGTCACTTAGCAGTAGTTATTTTCTTGACCTGGGCATTAGCTCGAGAACTAGATCCCGACTATCCACTCAGTGCATTTATCGGGTTACCACTAACTACTATTCTATTTTTTTATGAGCCTCCTCTGCTTATTCCAATAGTAGCCCTTCTTCAGATACTCCGTTTTGTGAATCGGATCACGGGACAAATCGCCCGTTGGGGTGATACATTATTGCTGTTGGGATTGGCTATTTACTTAGCTTGGAATAAACACTATTTTTTAAGCTAGGTATTGCTGCTAGCTTTGCTCTCGATGGTTGGCTTGATATTCCCTTGAAAAGACATCGGTACCTAGTAGTGATTAGTATGCTATCTACTGTAACGATTGCTTGGTTTCGGGGAGTATGGTTTGGTATGACCTCCATTCCCTTACTTTATATTATTCCGTCAATAAGTACGGCTTTTATACTAGTGACAATTATGGACTACAAAGATCCAACATCACGATGTGATAATGGGACTGGAAAACTCTATTCATCCCGAGTACAAGCGGCACAACTACTTGCCTTAGCAGCCTTGCTGCTATCCGCGTTTCTAGAGTATTTTGACAGCACTTTCATTCATGCCCCTTTCTGGGCTGCGGTTCTCGGAATTAATCTGCACTTCCTATATCGTCAGCTTCGTCGGCTGCTTTAAAATGATTCCATCCCTGCGCTTGAATATCAACAAACTGACCGGCCTTGGTAGCTAACTGAAGTCCATTCTTAAGTGGTTGGGCATAGCCAATACTGTGGACATCGGATAAATGCTTTATTTTTTCGTAATCGGCCTGACTTATCGTGAATAAAAGTTCATAATCCTCACCGCCGTTTAGGGCGCAGGTAATTGGGCTAAGTCGAAATTCTTCAGCAGTCTCATAGGTTTGCTGGTCAATAGGAATATTCTCTTCAAAAATTCTAAAACCAACATTTGATTGTTTACTTAAATGAAAAAGCTCGGAGGCTAATCCATCCGAAATATCAATCATAGCGGTAGGAATTACTTCTGATTCCCGAAGCTCGTATACTATATCCATACGGGCTTCGGGGCGTAATTGTCGCCGAACAACGTAGTCATATTTTTCCAGATTAGGCTGTTGTCCAGGCGCACTCAGAAATACCTGCTTTTCGCGAGCCAACACTTGTAATCCCAAATATGCCGCCCCCAGATCTCCGGTTACGCACACAATATCGTTTTCATAAACACTATTTCGCCGGGTAATGAATTGGGAAGAAGCTGCGCCGAGGGCAGTCACTGAAATAACCAAGCCGGAGGCTGAGGAGGTAGTATCGCCACCCACTAAGTCAACTTTATAATTCTTGCAAGCGTAGCCAATACCGCGGTACAGTGCCTCTACAGCTTCTACTGAAAACCGATTACTCAAACCCAAATTTACAGTAATCTGCTGCGGGATGGCGTTCATGGCAGCTATATCCGAAATATTTACAGCTACTGATTTATAACCTAAGTGCTCCAACGGAACATAGGCTAAATCAAAGTGAATGCCCTCCAGCAGCATATCACTAGTAACTACTATTTGTTCGTCAGTTGGTTGGATAATTGCGGCATCATCACCTACCCCCATCATGGTACTTGGTTGTTGAGCACTAAACGACTGGGTAATTTTATCAATCAGGCCAAATTCGCCTAATTCTTCAATATTGGTTCGGGTTGGATTATCAGACATAAGATCGGGTTAAGCAGGTAGTTAGGATGACACGATAGATTGGCATAATTCTATAAGTACTCCATTGGTACATTTCGGGTGTAAGAAACAGATCAGCTTATTATCAGCACCAGGTTTTGGGTTTTCGTTTATAAAAGTAAATCCTTCGGCTTTAAGCCGTTTTATCTCGGCTTGAATATCATCTACTTCAAACGCCAAATGGTGTACTCCCTCCCCTCGTTTACTGATAAATTTATCTATGACACTACCTGCATCGCTGGCCGCGAGCAGCTCAATTTTAGCTGTTTCGGCATCATAAAAGTACGTGGTAACCTTTTCTGAAGCTACCGTTTCCTGCTGGTAAACCGATTTTCCGAGCAAGCGATCAAATAATGTCTGAGCTTCTTGGGCATTAGCGATAGCTATTCCAATATGTTCTAGTCGCATCATAGATGAGAAACTTTTTTTTCTGGGGACAGGTTTTTAGATTGTAGTAAGGTATGGTTTTATTTAACATCACTTTAGATAAATTAGCCAGAGCTTACTCATTCGCTAAATAAAATATAGCCTATAAACAGTAAGTTTTGTTTTTTTACTAGGTCTTCTTAACGTTATATCTCTGAAACTTGCCCAGTCGCACATACGTATGTTTCGGGATAAACTTACGAGTTATTTCATACAGAATAAATGTTTCTTTGCCATGATTAAAATTACCGATAAAGCAAAAGATAAAATCAGTGCTTTGAGAGAAGAAGAGGGCTACTCTAACAACTACAATATAAGAGTAGCAGTAAAAGGAGGAGGCTGCTCAGGGTTGATGTATGACCTTGAATTTGACAGCCAGGTGAAAGATGGTGATCAGGTTTACGAAGATCAGGGAGTTAAAATCCTAGTCGATAAGCGAAGCTTGCTTTACTTGTTAGGAACAACACTAGATTTCACTGACGGACTGAATGGGAAAGGATTCCAGTTTGTTAACCCGAATGCTTCTCGCACTTGTGGTTGCGGCGAAAGTTTTTCCGTTTAGCTTCCTCTCTACTTAATATCTCAAAGCCAAAGTCGCCTCACCGTGATTTTGGCTTTTTTATACTCTCTTCTTGATCTTACTGTTACTAAACACTGAATTATGTTACAGGAAGAGAGCATAAAAATATTTGCTGTAGAAGACGATCCCACGTATCGGAAGTTTCTGGAGTATACCTTGAGTCTCAATCCCGACATTGAGAACCAGATTTTCGAGACGGGGCAAGCTTGCCTGGATGTTCTTCACCTGAAACCTAGTATCATCACCATTGACTATTCTTTGCCCGATATGAGTGGCAAGGAATTACTCGAGAAAATCAAAGCGTTTGATTCTAGCATTTTCGTAATTGTCATTTCGGGACAAGAAGATGTAGGCACCGCAGTAGAGTTGCTTAAACTCGGGGCGTTTGATTACATTACCAAAGACCAAGAAACCAAAGGGCGGCTGCTGCACGCCATCAATAACGCTAGAAAAAATCTCTCACTAGTCAATGAGCTAGACCAACTTAAGCAAGAAGTAAGTCAGAAATATGAGTTTAGCAAAAGCATCATTGGAAATAGCCCCGCGATGAAGCAGGTCTTTTCCATGATGGAAAAAGCCGTAAAAACCAATATCACAGTATCCATTACCGGAGAAACCGGAACAGGTAAAGAAGTGGTTGCTAAAGCGATTCACTACAACTCTGAACGAAAAAGCAAACCCTTTGTAGCGGTAAATCTTGCAGCTATTCCGAAGGAACTAGTTGAAAGTGAACTATTTGGCTACGAAAAGGGTGCATTTACCGGAGCGGCTTCTCGCCGAGTTGGTAAGTTTGAAGAAGCCCAAGGTGGCACCATTTTTCTCGATGAAATTGGGGAAATGGAGATCAACTTACAGGCGAAGCTATTGCGCGTATTACAAGAGCGAGAGATAACCCGAATTGGCGGCAATCAAGTAACCAAACTAGATGTGCGGGTACTGGTAGCTACCCACCGCGATTTAGCTGAAGAAGTAAAATCTGAAAATTTTCGGGAAGATTTATACTATCGCTTACTTGGTCTGCCTATTCACTTACCGCCCCTGCGTGACCGGGGGAACGACATTATTCTACTAGCTCGCTTTCTCCTCAATCAGTTTTGTAAGGAGAATAATATGGCAGGAGTCACCTTTTCAAAATCAGCTCAAGAAAAACTTTTGAAGTATAATTTTCCAGGAAATGTACGGGAACTTAAGTCTACCATTGAGCTAGCTGCTGTGATGGCTGAGGGCCAGTTAATTGAAGCAGATGATATTCGTTTTAACAGTATACGAAAGGAAGAGAATTTCATTCTAGAAGAACTCACCATGCGAGAATACACCTTCCGAATTATTCTGCACTTTCTGAAGAAATACGATAATAATGTGTTACTCGTAGCAAAAAAACTAGATATCGGAAAATCTACGATCTACCGTTACCTGAAAGAAATAGAGGAGGAAAATGCTACTCCTGAGAAAATAGATAATCCTGAAACTACCTTCGCTTAGTTCCTAATCCCATTAGAAGTCCGAAGCTAGAAGTAAGACTGTGAAATTTATCGCTAAATGCTAAATATAGTATGAATCAGATAGATAAAAACCAGCAGGAAACGCATGATACACGCGTTGATTTAACGTACCTGGAAGAGATCACGGGTGGTGATCAGGATTTTATGAATTCAATTCTTACCACCTTCGTAAATGAAACTCCCAGCACCATTGATAAGTTACTTGAGGCTACCTCCCAATCTGACTGGTGGGAAGTAGGGCAAGTCGCTCATCAGTTGAAACCCTCCCTGCAATTTATTGGTCTGCACCAAACCCTCAAACACGTAAAAACCATTGAGCGTAACTGCAAAGAATCCATCGATCTGGCTTCAATTCCTGATTTGGTCAATTCAGTTATTCGGGATATTCAGCAAAGCATAGCTGAGTTGAAAGTCGAGCGTTTAATGTAAGTTTTTATCCGTTTTGAAAACTTATTCTACTTTTTGAGAGAGTTAGCCTCGTTTCTCTGCTGCTCATTATAGATTTTTTGTACATTTCGGCTTAAGAGATTCTCTTAATTAGCCCGAGATGATTTACAAGACATTTTGCTGGATTATATGTATTTGGAGTCTGTTTCTCGCCTGCCAACCTAAGCAACCTCCTGTCTTTCAGCTACTTTCACCGGGGCATACTGGAATTGAGTTCACCAACACTATTATTGAAAATGATTCGCTCAACGTTATTGACTACGCCTACCTTTACAACGGTAGTGGAGTTGGAGTTGGTGATGTGAATAATGACGGCTTAGATGACATCTTCTTCGCGGGCAACCAAGTTTCCAGCCGATTGTATCTCAACCAAGGGGGTCTTCAATTTAAAGACGTTACTGAAACTTCAAATATTACTACTGACCGTTGGGCAACCGGAGTAGCTATGGTTGATATCAACCAAGATAGCTGGTTGGACATTTACGTGTGCGTTGCCAGTAAATTTGACTCAACCCTTAGTCGCAATTACTTTTTTATTAACCAGGGAGTAGATGATCAGGGAATACCGCAGTTCTACGACCGAGCGGCTGAATTCAACCTAGATGACTCGGGCTACTCTACCCAGGCTGCCTTTTTTGACTATGACCTCGATGGTGATCTAGATATGTACCTACTCACCAATGGTATGGAAAGTTTTAACCATAATCTAGCTCGAGAAAAGAACACCAACGGCGAAGGTATTAGTACTGATAAGCTTTATCGTAATGATTCCGATTCTTCATCGACCAATTCCATCACTTTTTCTGATGTTAGCCAGGAAGCAGGCATCCTGATTGAAGGTTATGGCTTAGGAGTTGGTATTAATGACTTTAACCTCGATGGCTTCCCTGATGTCTACGCTGCTAATGATTTTATTACTAATGACTTGATGTGGATTAATAATGGTGATGGCACATTCACTGATCGGGCAGGTGAGTACTTGAAACATCATTCGCACAACGGCATGGGCACTGATTTGGCTGATTTTAATAATGACGGTCTAGTAGATATTGTAGTGCTTGACATGCTGCCGGAGGACAACTATCGTCAGAAAACCATGATGGGTAAACCCAACCCTGATCGTTTCCAGCTCAATACTAGCCTTGACTATACTCCGCAATACGTACGAAACACTCTTCAATTGCACAATGGGTTTACTCCCAGCGGACAGCCCTCGTTTAGCGAAATTGGGCAATTAGCGGGTGTGCATAGCACCGATTGGAGCTGGAGTGCCTTGTTTGCCGATTACGATAACGACGGCTTCCGGGATCTGCTGATTACCAACGGATATGTAAAAGATGTAACCAATCTGGATTTTATCACCTACCTAAGTGCGTCATCTCAATTTGGTACCGAGGCGGCTAAGCACGATAAATCATTGGCACTAACTGAAATGCTCAAAGAAGCCAAAGTTCACAACTATGTTTTTAGAAACAATGGGAGTGATACCGCTTCCGCTTTATTTTTTTCGGATATGTCAGAAGCCTGGGGGTTGCGAGAAGCCTCGTTCACCAATGGTACAGCCTTTGCCGACTTAGATCAGGACGGTGACCTCGATCTGGTCATGAATAATATTAATGGCAATGCCTTTATCTACAAAAACCAGATTCCTCAGGATAGCAACCACCGTTTTCTAAGGGTTAAACTGCTAGGTCCTCCTCATAATCCTCAAGGGTTTCAAGCTACTGTAACCTTATTTTATGGTAATCAAACCCAGTATCACTACCAAATGCCCTACCGAGGCTACAAGTCAACCGTAGAAAGCGATATTCATTTTGGTCTAGGAAGTATTTCCAGCGTAGACAGTATTCTGGTACAGTGGCCTGATAGCTTAGTACAATGGTTATATGATATCCCTACCAATCAACACCTTCAGTTGTCTTACAATGAAGCTTCTCAGAAGGGGATTCCCCTAAAGTCTACTTCACCCTCTCCCTTACTACTAAGTATCACTGATTCTATGAATCTAAACTGGAAGCATCAAGAAGTAGCCTTCAATGACTTTAACCATCAGCCACTACTTCACCGCCGATTCTCCCAAGAAGGACCAGGTCTAGCCGTGGGAGATATAAATGGTGATGGTTACGAAGATTTTTTCGTCGGCGGAGCTAAAAATCAATCAGGCACATTCTTTTTACAGCAGGCCAATGGCTCATTTGTTCAACAATCGTTAGATCAGCACCAAGCAAGTGAAGATTTAGAAGCATTGCTATTTGACGCCGACCAGGACGATGACTTAGATCTATACGTAGTAAGTGGGGGCAACGAGTTTTCGGCTGATTCTCCTACTTATCAAGATCGCCTGTATCGTAACCAAGGAGATGGACAATTTCAGTATGACTCTACTGCCTTACCTACATTTTTTAGTAGTGGCTCTTGTGTCACTGCCTCTGATTATGATTCAGATGGTGATCTAGATTTATTTGTCGGCAGTCGGCTTGTTCCTCTTCAGTATCCTCAACCTGCTTCTAGTTACATTCTGGAAAATCGAGATGGGAAATTTTTCAATGTGACCAATGAGGTTGCCCCGTTCTTACAAGAGTTTGGTCTGGTAGCTGACGCTCTCTGGACAGATTTTAACCAAGATCAGCAACCTGACTTGCTCATTGCGGGCGAATGGCTTCCACTCATCTTCTTAGAAAACCAAAACGGGGTTTTCCGAAATGTTACCACTACGCTAGGGCTACCTAACACCTCTGGGTGGTGGAACAGTCTAGCATCTGGCGATTTTGATAATGACGGTGATACTGACTATGTTGTGGGCAATGTCGGTTTAAATACGAAGTTTAAAGCCTCAGAAAAAGAACCTATTCAACTGTTTACCAGTGATTATGACAAAAACGAAAGTATTGACCCAGTATTAACTTACTATATTCAAGGCCAACAATATACTGCTCACTCAAGAGGTCAAATGATTGATCAGTTAGTTGGGATGCGTAAACGTTTCACCTCTTACGAAACCTATGCGCTCACTCCGTTTCGAGAAATGTTTACTTCTGATGAGCTTAATGAAGCTACTGTTTTAGAAAGTGTGATGATGACCAGTAGTTACGTAGAAAATCTAGGAAACGGCAAGTTCAATATCAGCCCTTTACCAGCTCATACTCAGATCGCCCCAGTAACAGATATGTCTGTGATGGATGTGAACCAGGATGGTAATTTGGACATATTAGCCGTAGGGAACTCCTATGCCCCTGACCCTCAACACGGTTGGTTTGATGCTTCTATCGGATGGGTACTTTTAGGCGATGGACAAGGTAATTTCCGCTCAGCGGATCTTTCAGAAACCGGCTTTTACGTGGATACTGATGCCAAAGCTATTCTCCCTTTCAATCAGGCTGCTGGACAATACGCCTGGCTTATTGCTAGTAACTCCGACTCCCTACAAATGTATCGCCTAAATAGTCTCACTAACAGTAATACGGTAGTAAATAGGTAATTCTTCCTTTTAGAAGGACTACTGTAATTGTAAATTACTTTCTTGCAACTAAGAACCAAGCTAAGAGCATGTTAAAAAATTCTGTTTGGTCATGCGTTTAAACGATTAAGAATG
>CAKZYA010000032.1 GCA_937883755.1 uncultured Flammeovirgaceae bacterium
AAGTGGCAGTACGCATTTTTTCTATATCTAACTCTTAAAAGTTTAAATCACTTCTTTAAAAGAAATATCAAAAGACGCTAACATTGAGCGGTCAGATCTGGAGTTGATGGTTTCAAATTTAGTTACTCTTGGGGTGATAAAATGGGAGCCAGAAGTCCAAATCAATAATGCAGAAAAGTCTTACGCTGACCCAGATGACACATCACTCGATATTGATATTGAAGTATATGATAGTGAAAGAATAGGAATTACCAATTTAGGGTTTGAGTTTGTTCAAATGTGCAAAATTGAAAAATAATCGGTACTAACAATTTATAATCAATTGTCACCAGTTCTTGATGACAGTGTGTTACATGACTCGTTAAAAGCTAACATTAAAAAAGAAATACTACACTTCCTAATAAGAGAAGACAAAGAGAGCTTTGCTAAATACTTAAAATATTTGGATTTTTTATACCAATTTAGTGTTCCACAATTATGAGAACATTAACAATCACTGTGCCCGATACTATTGAATTAGAAGATCGAGAAATGGTCATGTATCTGGCCTCTCGGCTGTACGAGAAAAGTAAACTATCTCTGGGGCAGGCAGCGGAAATGGCAGGGCTTTCCAAGCGGGCTTTCATGGAACTGTTAGGTCATTATGGGGTTTCAGTATTTAATTACGATGAAAGCGAATTAGAAGAAGAGCTAAAGAATGTCAAGAATTATCGTAAGTGATACTAGCTGCTTAGTACTTCTGGATAAACTAAACTCACTTTACATTTTAGAAAAACTCTTCTCTGAGATAACAATCACTCCTGAAATTGAGAAAGAGTTTGGGCAGTCTTTGCCAGCCTGGATTACAGTAGTCGAGGTTCAAAATAAGGAGTACCAAACTGTTCTTCAAACTAATATTGATGCAGGAGAAGCAAGTGCCATTGCTCTAGCTCTAGAGCAGAAAAATTGCTTATTAATTTTAGATGATAACAAAGCAAGGAAGACTGCTACCCGATTAGGAATTGACTATGTGGGAACATTAGGGCTGTTGGTAGAAGCGAAAGAAGCAGGACTTATTCAACTCGTTAAACCTGTTTTGGAGCAAATTAAAGCTACTAATTTCAGAATAACCGAAAATCTTGAGAGAAAAATTTTAGACTTGGCTGGAGAATAAACGGATGTATACTGGAGAGTGGTCAAACAACACAGAAGCCAATTGATTTAGAATTAGAATAGGAAAACAGCTTGCTTTTACCCTCCCCAACTATTAATCATTTTTTACAACTAACCTAAATAAACCATCAAATGGCAAAAAGAAATAAAAAACAGAAAACCCGTTCGCGGGCTAAGAATAAAAAAAGCAATAACGTTAACGGTGAGCTTTTACCGCTAATTACTAACCTACTAAACGCTAACGTCAGTCGCGCTTTTACGGCTCGGCAGATTATGAAGCAGCTCACTCTCAGCAACCGAGCTGATAAAGTTGCAGTACACGAAATACTGGATTTGCTGGTAGAGCAAGACCAAGTGCGCTCCTTGCCGAAGGGCAAATACCAGTCTACCAAAGAACCAGAGTATATTTTGGGTACGGTTGATGCGGTGAATCCTCGCTTTGCCTTCATCGTGAGCGATGAGCTGGAAGAAGACATCAAGGTAGAATCCGATTACTTAATGAACGCCTGGGACGGCGATACTGTAAAAGTTCTTTCTTACGGACCTGGATACAGCGCAGGCCGAGGCTCAGTCCGTCGCCCGGAAGGAGAAGTGATTGAAGTAGTGGAACGTGCTCGCGAAGAGTTTGTCGGACGGGTAGAAATGTCGGCTCGCTACGCCTTCGTGATTCCCGATTTCCGCAAGCTGTACGAGGATATTTACGTCAGGCTGGATGACCTGAACGAAGCCAAGCATGGCGACAAAGTAATTGTGCAAGTAACCGAATGGCCGTTCCAAGATCGGAATGCGGTAGGTAAAGTCACGCGAGTGCTGGGCAAGGCGGGTGAACACCAAGCAGAGATGCACTCTATTATTGCCGAATTTGGCTTGCCGTTTGACTTTCCTAAATCAGTTGAGCAAGAAGCTGATAGCATCCGAGCCGGAATTACCAAGAAAGAAATTGCTAAACGGCGTGACTTCCGTCGGGTTACTACTTTTACAATTGACCCGGTAGATGCTAAGGATTTTGACGATGCGCTCTCTATCCAGAAGCTAGATAACGGACTGTGGGAAATTGGGGTGCATATTGCCGATGTTACTCATTATCTGCAATTAGATACAGCCTTGGAAGAGGAAGCCCAAGATCGAGCAACTTCAGTATACCTCGTCGACCGAGTAATTCCGATGTTGCCTGAAAAGCTATCGAACGAACTCTGTTCACTGCGTCCGAAGGAGGAAAAGCTTACTTTCTCGGCGGTGTTTGAGATGGACGATGAAGGAAAAATCAAAAAAGAGTGGTTTGGGCGAACGGTGATTTACTCTGATCGCCGTTTTGCCTACGAAGAAGCTCAAGAACGTATTGACACCCAAAAGGGAGATTTTGCAGAGGAGATTGTCCAACTAAACAACTTAGCTAAGAAGATTCGCGACGAGCGATTCGGCAAGGGAGCGATCAGCTTTGAAACCACCGAAGTACGCTTCCGATTGGATGAAGACGGTACGCCCGTAGAGGTTATTCCGAAAGTGCGGGTAGATGCACATAAACTGATTGAGGAGTTTATGCTGCTGGCAAATAAGAAGGTTGCGGAGTTCGTCTACCATTACCAGAACAAAAAAGAGAAAAACACCTTTGTGTACCGGGTGCATGACTACCCTAACGTTGAGAAGGTCGCTGACTTCGCTCAGTTTGCCCAGCGGTTTGGCTACAAACTGCATACTACCGATGATAAGATTTCTAACTCCATCAATGAATTAATGCTAGCAGTGGAAGGCAAACCCGAGCAAGATATTCTGCAATCTATTGCAATCCGCACCATGGCGAAAGCCATTTACACTACCGAGGCGAAAGGACATTTTGGATTAGCCTTCAAACATTATTCCCACTTCACTTCCCCTATCCGTCGCTACCCCGATGTGATGACTCATCGCCTACTGGCACACTACCTGAACGGTGGAAAGTCGCCGGAGGCTGAACCTTACGAGAAGCTCTGTGAGCACTCATCGGAACGAGAAAAACGGGCAGCTGATGCTGAGCGAGCCTCGGTTAAGTACAAGCAGGTAGAGTATATGGCGAAGCGCGAACAGCAGGAGTTTGACGGAATTGTCTCGGGTGTAACCGAATGGGGCGTATACGTAGAGATGGTGCAAAGCAAATGCGAAGGCATGGTCAGGATGGCCGATATGAACGATGACTACTACGAGTTTGATGCCCAGAACTTTCGGGTGATTGGCCGACGCCGAAAACGCATCATCGCCCTCGGTGATAAAGTCAAAGTCAAAGTAATCAAAACCGATCTTGATCGTAGAACGATTGACCTGGAATTTGTCTAAAGATTAGCTGGGAGCGGGGCGGTTGGAGCTTGGTGTTATCTACTCCCTGCTCCCAGCTAATATCATTTATTTCAATAGTGCGCTACGGTAAACTTTTCCATCGGCGATTACTCGTAGGTAGTACGCTCCGGGGGCTAAACTCAGTGTGCTAAGATCAACGGGTTGCTGATGCCCTTTTTCAATTCGGCGCAGTACATTACCACTAAAGTCGAGGATTTCTACGGCTACTGCGGTTTTCTCGCTTTCAAAGCTAACGGTAAGCTGCTCTTGGAGTGGAACCGGATATGCGGTCATCTCATCGATTTGAATCACTTCTTCGCGGGCAACCGTAGTGTTACTTCCGCTTCCCTGGCTTTTCAGCAGCACTACCCAATCTTGATTATTGCTATTCGGTGGGTTGCCTACGGATACACTTCCTGTAGCCGTAAGTGTTGCTTTTGATCCTGTTTGCAGATTACCGCCGCTGCGCGGATTGTACCAGCGGACATCATACTTAGTGCCGCTACTTCCCAAACTAACACTTGATGAACCACCGTTTTCTAAGTAGACGGCGTAAACCTCTCCGGTTTTGGCTAAGCACCATCCGTTATTTACCAAATTATTGTTAGGCGTCATCTCCCAGAAGGGTAGATGCTGATTGAAGAACTGCAACGCGTAGCGCGTATAATCCCACATTTTATCCCGACTACGGTAATCCTGTAAAGTCAAATCGGATTGAGGCAAGCGATAACCGTAATAATATTCTACCCCAGCTCCGCCAGCCATCAGATTACCCCACAGTGTTTTCTTCCGAATATCATCTTGACTAACGTTGACATTATTTCCTTGTAAATCTTTTCCATTGTAAGTATCTCCCGTGATGGGGTCGGTATAGCCCAAATCCGGCGGTACACCAATATTAGCACTTCCCTGCTCATCATTAGCCACTACCCAGGGTTTGCCGGCAGCTTCGGAGGCTTCTACCCACTTCTTGGTATCGCGGTATACATTGGAGTAACCCGTTTGAATGGAAGCCCCTGTTAAACGTGACTTATTGCCTATCAGTGGGTTGTATACTTCATCCTGCTGACCTGGGTAGGTATGGATGACAATATGATGATCATAAGGATCAATATCCTGAAAGTACTGAGCGTAGCTTTTAATTCGATTATTGCCAGGGTCGTTCAGTTCTTGCCAGATGTCATTTTCTTCCCCCAGATTCCAGTTTAGAGCCAGATGATGACCAAAGCAGGCTACCAGCATACGATAGTAGAGTTTACGATTCGTTCCTAAATCTCCGCCATCGAGTAGCTGATCGTTTTCGGTTTCTTGGGTTTTAAAGTGTAAATACAAACCTAACTCTTGAGCATGTTCAAACACGATTTCCCACTGGTCTAGTTTCGAGACATCAAAGTGTTTGAAATCGCTGCTGCTTACGTAGGGGTAAACATTCTTATCGTCACCGTTAATATTCATCGTCAGAAACGAAAAGACATTGGCCTCTTCAGAAGCTAAATAATTCAGGGCACCAATCATTTCCCGGCCTTTATTCCCTTTCCAGTCAGGATCGCCATTATTCCAATCTGAAGCGTGAGGTGACCAGGATTTTCTTCGTCCGCCACTATTGGGAGTATTGTCAAAGTCGTCGTAGGCTAGAAAATTCTCGGGAGCATCAGATCCACCTTTCACAAAGTACTCTCCGGTTTCGGCAAATTGCAGATAATGCTTGCCTACGTACTCCAGTCGTCCTTTCGCCCGAAAATCCCGACCGGATTTATTGGAGTTCTGAATTTCTATTGAACCAGTTATTCCATCAAGCGTAGTGTTAGCGGTTCCTGCCGATGAGCTAGTGCTGATAGCTATCTGGCTGCCCTGGCGGAAGGACGCGGCGTAGTTCCAGGTCCCGGCTTCATCGGGTCGGAAGTGTACTTTCCACTGATTACCCGAAGTTGCACTAGTTTCTGCAGCATTGCCATCAGTCGCAAAGTAACCGGGTACAATATAAGATTTTCCCGAGCTGCTATGGGAGAATGTTACGTTTAAACGGTAGTCCAGAAAAGGATTGGGGTTATTATCGGTCTCTGAGTGATTAGGCCCATCAAAGCTGAGTGTTACTTTGTGCCACTTACGCAGCTCTCCACTAATGGTGGCTGTACCTGGTTCGGGATTGGTACCACCTTCGCCGCTCACGAGTAGTCCCGCCAGTTTGGCATTATTGATATCCGCCGAAAAAGCCAATGTAAGGCTTCCGTCGTTCACACTCACCGTTTTAGTAATTTGGTAAGCTGCGTTTTTACCGACGGTCGCGTACAGATCCAGATTACTTACTTCTTCATCCCCCTCCATCTTCACATCAAGTACCCGTTTGTTAGGCGCACTGAAGTAGATTTCGGCCAACAGTAGCGTAACTTCATAGGTACCATTGCTAACGGGTAGGTTATAGGTAAAATTACCGTAGCGTTCACTTTGGTAGATAAAGTCATCGGTAGTGCCTGAAATACCTGCGTTACTTTTGTAGGTTTTTCCTCCGCTCACTAGTCGGTCAGCTGTAAACTCAGTACCATCAGCTGCTGTAAAAGCGGCACCCCCGGAGTTGATCGCATACAATACCGTGCTGGGTTCAGGAGTAGCTTGAGTAGTCGCCGAAGCTACCGCACTGTATGGCGAAGCCTGACCGTTATAAAAGACCTTCACCCGAAAGTAATAGGTCGTGTTTGGTTCTAGCCCACTACTAGTATGTTGGCTATCGCCATAGTAGCTGGCGTCTACCTGAACAAATCCCGAAGTAGGCGATAGCGAACGTTCAATGGCGTAGTCATTACCCAACGCAGGGTCGTCCCAATCCAGGTAGATTTCAGTATCCGACAAAGCAGTCGCCACCAAATTAGTAGGTGGGTCGGGAAGTGAAGTAGCTTCATCAATTACCGAAAAGTTAACGGTGAGAGCAGTTCCGGCAGTGCCACTAGCTCCTGAGCTAGAGTAAGGTGTAGCTTTTAAGATATGGTCGCCCGTACTGGGAGTCCAGTTGCGGTAGTCTCCACTAACATCTCCTTTGAGGGCGTAGGGAGCAACATTCTCCGTTTGGAAATTGGCATTTCCGTCGAGAGCAAAGCGCACTGAACCTACCGTAGCCGGATTGGTGTTGGCTCGCACATTTAGGTTAGTAGTTGGTAAAGTCGCCAGATTTAGTGTCTCGCCATTTTGCAGTGCCCCAATATCTGTGTCGGTATCTGCATTAATCAGTGTGAAGCTGGCGACAGATTGGGCTTGTACTAAGCTCCAGCTAAGTAAGCAAAGTAAAAGTAGTAATAGTTGTTGTCTCATGGGGTATTATGTATTTAGTTAAAAATTCTAATGAAGTAGAACTCACCCCCTTTCAGCCCACTTTAACGGGGCTACTTAATAAAAAACAGTTCAGTGTTTGATCAGAACAATCAGTAAATAAGCGACAGCAAAAGTCACCCGTTAGCCAGTCTTAGTAATGGCCATTAATGGGTTGCGACAAAATTTTGATATGATAGGTGTGCAGCTAGAAAAGCGACGGAAAGATAGAAATAGCTATTATTATCTTCGGACTAATTAAGATAAATCAGAACAATTTGCAAGCAGTTTTTAGGAAAACTTTTGCAGTAAAAATCACTGACTAATCTTAATAAGCATTTGCTAAACAAAAGTGACTTTCATCAGGAATAACGCCCTTTTTCATGCAAGAAATCTTCTACAGATCCTCCCGCGAGGTAATTCTAAGGAGCTTATCCGGTTGATTCAAAAGAACGTATAGTGATCCGTCCGATCCGAACGTAATATCCCGCACTCGGCCTACTCCTTTCAGAATCATTTCTTGCTTAACTATTTGATTATCCTCAATCACTAAGCGACGAAGTTCTTCGTAAGCCAAAGCGCCTACTAACAAATTATTCTCCCAGGCGGGAAACTGCAGACTACCTACAAACTCAGCGGGGCAAACGGCGATAGAGGGTGTCCAATGAGTCAGCGGCTGCTCCATACCTGGTTGTTCAGTCTTTTCTGAAACGGTTTCTCCACTGTAATCTACTCCGTAGGTGATGACCGGCCAGCCGTAATTTGCCCCTTTCTTTAGAATGTTCAGTTCGTCACCGCCCATTGGACCGTGTTCGGTCGCCCAAATTTCACCGGTTACCGGATGCTGCGCCAGCCCCTGTACATTACGGTTACCAGTAGTATAAATTGCTTGTAAAGCTCCTGGTTCATTCACGAACGGATTATCCTCAGGGATGCTCCCATCGGGATTGATGCGGAATACTTTGCCAGTTGCTTTAGTTAAATCCTGAGAATCCAGAGCCTTTCCCATGTCACCGATAGTGAAGTAAAGATACCCCTCATCATCAAACAGAAAGCGACAGCCCCAGCGATTTCCCCTTACTACCATCAGTGAATCGGGCACTTCAAATAGTGTCTGCTGCTCTTTCCACTGATAGTCCTCAATTTTTCCTCGAATAATTTTGGTAAGTGCTGGAGCTTCTCGATCCGTCATATCCTGATTAGTATGACTGTAGGCCAAGTACACCCAGCCGTTTTCATTATAATTTGGGTCAAGAATAATGTCCATATAGCCACCAGTACTGCTTTTGGTATGAGTAGGTGGTAGTCCTTGAATAGGTTTTGGATCAAGTTGTCCGTTAACCAGCCAGCGAATATTTCCGTTTCGCTCGGAGATTAATGCCTGCTGGTTGTCAATAAAAGCAATACCCCACGGGTAACTCAATCCTTCGGAAATCACTTCTTCTACCTCTAAGCTATATTCCTCAGTAGTCAACTGCTCAGGAATGGGCCGTTCGACCTGAGGCGAAACATCCTGCGCATCTACAATGTAATCAGTTACCGATCGGATTTGCTCATCACTTAAAACCTGGTTCCAAGCAGCCATTTCGGTACCAGGAATGCCGAAACGAATGTTGCGGATCATCGATCCCTTACCTCGCCCGTAGGTCCAATCTGTTTTAATCAGCGTCGTAGCAGAGCCCCCCTGCAACTGTGATCCGTGACACCCAGCACAGTAGGTGCGGTAGAGTTCGATTCCCTCTTGGGCTAGTACTGTAGTACTAAGAAGCGTAAGGCTGATAGCAGTACAAATCTTCACGGAACGGAAATACAGAAAGCTCATAGTAGACAAATACTAGGTTGTTAAATCATCGATATACTTACTCCTCACTTATCCGATAGCAATGGGGCGACCGGGCGATCCGGTAGCTCCTTTGAAGCGAAGCGGAGTAAAGATAAACAGAAAACGATAAAGCTGATCGGCTAATAATTTTTCAAAGTTCATGAATTCCAGGTTCCAGATACCATGCTGTAGCATCAGCCGATGGTGAACTACCCAGGCCGTGGCCTCATCAGTAATCACGTCGGAACCGACCATTGAGGCTTGCTTCTCAATCACCCAGTTGGCTACTTCTTCACCAATACCTGGGCCATTACCCAGCACTACCGGGTCAGGCCACTTACGCCACCAACCGAAGTTAAACAACAAAGCATCACCCGGCTGAATATCTTCTTCTGCTATTCCCTGACGTTGCAGAGCTTCTTGTACATCTTCCAAAGTTACTACGTATCCGGCAGGTAGGCTTGCTACCTCTTTAGCAGCCGCAATATCAATCAGAATACCTGTAGTAATGTAAGGCTTTACCTGCTCAACTCCGTTCTTGCGTAGTCCGGTGGGGCTTTCCATTTCTTCGGAAGTTACTCCGTTATAATAAACGTCTTGAGTGCTTCCGTCAATCATGGTTATTCGCTTACCAATGTGACCCGGTCCGTCGAACTGAGTACCAACCTGCCCAATCTGTGAGGTAACGGTTTCTACATTATACACTAAGTCTGGCCCCAGGGAATCACCAGAAGGTAGGAGAGGCAACGTTAACTCAAACTTCCGATTACCCACCAATGGCATAGTGGCTTCGTAAGGATACCCAAGTTCATAAACCTTTCCGGTTTGCACAGTTGCGAGTGATGAAAGAATCTTTGCGGGGGTAATCCAGTTGGAGCCCCCAGCCTGATCGTTCGCTCCCCACAGCGGGTGAGGCCACCATGGTTCTATTTCAGTAGGAGTCTGAGCGCGAACCGACATAGAGTTTAGGAATAAGTACAAGCAGCAAATTCCTGTTAATTTTATAAAAGAGTGCATGGATGAGTTTTTGGGATTTAGAAAGTCGGTAGAGTAATAGCGAATAGTTACTTTACTACAATGATAGCTAATTTTGAATATTTACTGCTGGAGACTCTGTGGCTGCTTTTGCTTATCTTGCCTATATTTTCAATATATTTCAGTTTTGAAGGGGAGGTAGTTTTGTGGAATCCAACGTCGCTAGCTCAGTCCTTTCTATTTTAGTATTTTGCTCTTGTATAGCGTCGTATATTGTAAGCCAACTATGCTAGTAAAAGCTACCCAATTTCTAAGTCTGCTGAAGATTATGTTTGTGTTTAACCTTCTACTGTTAGGATGTAGTGAAAAAAAAGAGAAACAGAAGGCAGAAAAGAAAAAAGCAAAAACGGCACTCACCATTATTAAAAACGACGACTGTTTGAATTGCCATAGTATTGAAGATAAATCGGTAGGCCCTTCTTACGTAAAAGTGGCGCAGCGGTATGAGTCAGATTATAGCACGGTAAATCGCTTGGCTAAAAAAATTATAGAAGGCGGCGGAGGGTTGTGGGGAGGTGGGCAAATGTCTAAACACCCTCTACTGAAATCTAATGACGCCCGAAGAGTGGTTCGCTGGATTCTCTCGCTAGATGATTCAGTAGCCAACCCAGATCCAATGATGACAATCCCGGCAATTAGCTTACGAGAAGCACTTGAAGCAAACCCGGCTGAGAGTGAAAATGGACTAACACTTTACGTGTATTCGCGAGAGACATCTGCCGACGTTACTCCCCAGCATACGGGAGTGGTAAAAAGAATTCATTTCACCGGGGCAGAAGCGTTTGAGCCACTGTCTGAGGGAAGTAGGCTTAAAATGGAGGGTTTTATAACAATTAATCAATCGGGTAAGTATTTCTTTAAGCAGGTACGAACAGGCAAAGGAAAAGTTATCCTCGATGGTGCTACAATTATTAACGAAAATGATTGGGATCGAGAAACCGATATTGATCTTTTACCAAGAACTTACCCTATTACGGTAGAATACCGAATGGAGCGAGAAAACAGTAAACTATCGCTACAGTGGATTACACCCGAGGACGAATATTATAGAGTAATTCCGGAGGAAGTATTTACGATTAGTTTACCTCAAAATCAGGCAGCGTTATGAGAACTATAGCTACTGTTTTTTGTGAGAGTTGTTATCAGCAGATAAAGGATATTTATGTCAAACAAAGATCAAGATAAGCCAGTGATTTTTAGGGGTTCAGTACGGAACCGCCGCTTATTTCTCAAGCGAAGTGTACTGTCAGCTATGGCCACGGCTTTGGGCACCCCTATTGTGCAAGCAGCTAAATTGCCGGCTGGATATACTCCCTTAGCGTTTACTATAAAAAGCAACCCAATGGACGGCAAAGACGCGGCGATGATTGTGCGTAATGATCGTCCTTGGAATGTGGAAGCCCCCCCGCACTTGCTAGACGAAGAAGTTACTACCTTCCCGAATATTTTCATCCGTAACAACGGCATTATTCCCCGGAATATTGATGCCAATACCTGGACATTAACTATTGGGGGTGAATCAGTAGAAGCTGAAAAAACCTATAGCTTAGCTGACTTAAAACAGAAGTTTCAGTCTCATACGTATCAGCTAACCTTAGAATGCGGGGGTAACGGACGCGCGGGATACTACCCACCAGCTTCGGGCAACCAGTGGGAAGAAGGGGCAGTTTACTGTGCCGAGTGGACGGGGGTTCGGCTACGCGATGTGTTGCAGGATGTAGGTCTGAAGGATGATGCGGTATACATTGGCTACTACGGAAAAGATAAGCACTTGAGTGGTGATCCTAACAAGGTAGTGATCTCGCGGGGTGTACCCATGGAAAAAGCACAGCAAGACGAAACGCTAATTGCCTGGGCGATGAATGGTGAAGATATTCCACTGGAGCATGGTTATCCGCTACGATTAGTCTGCGGAGGCTGGCCTGCTTCAGCTTCGGGCAAATGGGTTCATCGGATTGACGTTCGCAATCAGGTACACGACGGCCCCAAGATGGGCGGTAACTCTTACCGGGTACCTAAGTATACGGTAGCTCCTGGCGAAGAAGTGCCGGAAGAAGACTTTAAGATTATAGAGTCAATGCCCGTAAAGTCGCTGATTACCTACCCTAAGTCGGGGGCGATGTTTGATAAAAGTCGTAAGCTAACCGTACGCGGTCATGCCTGGGCAGGGGAGCGAAGCGTAAATAAAGTAGAAGTATCTACTGACTTTGGGGCTACTTGGCAAAATTGTGCTTTGAGAAAAGCTACTAACCGATTAGCCTGGCAGCGTTGGTCTACCGAACTAGAGTTTCCTATGACAGGCTATTACGAAGTGTGGGCGAAAGCTACCGACGATCAGGGCGTAGCCCAACCCATGGTAATTCCCGGCTGGAACCCCAAAGGCTATCTGAATAATGCTTGCCATCGGATTGCGGTAAAAGTGACGTAGGGAGAATGGGAAAATGGAAAATACAGAAGGTTTCTTATGAAAGTGCTTAATAGCACCCTACACTGTCCTCTTTTTTCCATCCTCCGTTCTCCCACTTTCTATTAAACAAATTTCTCATGAAACCATTGAAAAGCTTCTTGTTACTAATAGCGATACTAGTGCTAATTGCCTGTAACTCTAATACAGATACTAAAGAGCCCGTTGCTACGGAGCCACTTCCTTTGGAGGAAGCGAAGGTTCAGGATGGTAAGGATGTGGCTACGGGTCTAGCTGCCGGAGAAGGACTGAATATTGTAAAGAGTCATTGCTTGGCTTGCCACTCCGGTGCTTTGATTCTGCAAAACCGCTTTACCCGCGAAGGTTGGCATAAGAAAATCGTCTGGATGCAGGAAACCCAAGGTCTCTGGGATTTGGGAGATAGCGAACCTGTTATTCTGGATTACCTAGCAGCTAACTACGCTCCCGAAGAGTTCCGAGGCCGCCGTAAACCGTTGGCCGATATTGAGTGGTACGAGTTGGATCAATGAATGATGATGAATGAGTAATGATTAATATCTGCTGTCATTCGTCATTATTTATCAATCATTAATCATTCTGCTGTAACACCAAAATATAGTCTGTTTCTGAAGGTGAAGTTGCTTCAATCGTTCCGGTGGATGATGTTAATTGGGCTGAGGTGCTAGAATTATCGGAGGGGTTGAACCAGGTGGCTTCGTAGTCCGAGTGACTGGGGTTGTAGAGTTTTATTGTACTGGAGTGTGGGATGTAGGCCATCACAGTATTTTTATCAATCGACTGTACTACTGAGATAAAGTGATTATACTGCTCATCGCCAGGTTGTTCGGCCAATAGTTCGTTAGCCGGACGGAGGTTCCACCATTCGTACTGATTCAAGAATTCCGCTAAGTAGCCAATCTGTAAGCTGCCGGGAAAATCAATGCTTTCGCGCCAAGTGCTGAGTTTCTCAGGCGTTCCGTGGTTTAAGATACTTTCACCCTCTCGTATCCAGGGCCAGATGGCGTTGGCTCCGTAGGTAATACCCGACATGGGCGTGGCGAATAGGCTCCAGTAAGACGCATTGCGAACATCTTCGGCATCAATGGTGGGGCGAATTTCTTCGTAGTTAGGTTCCAGGTTGATGACCGGACGAGCGGGTAGGTGAGGCCAGCGGGTGGCAACCTCCCCTTTATTAATCCAGTCTACCGTACCCTGCCCATCGGAGTGGCTCGATTGGTAACCGACGATATCCAGCCAATCTTCGGCGGCGTGGTTATCGCCAATCCACAGCCGACCGTGGGGATGTTGGGCTACTAAACCGGGAGGGTCATCGGCAAACACCCTTCGGCCAATCTCTAACCAGCGTTGTTCGTATTCCCGGGCGTAGCGACCGTCGCCCCCTAGCATCCAAACGACCTGATTGCCTCCGTAGCGGGCTACTTGGTAGCGGGCTAGCATCACGGCCTCTTCCAACGGTAAGCTGTAACCCGGACTAAGGTAGCGCCCCGTAACCGCAGGCAACGCCCACAGTAGCACGGGGGCAGCAATTAGTCCGTACTCATTTACTCGGTCAATTTTACCGTCCATATGCTGGTAGAATTCGGGATTTACCCGTAGTTGATCGGAGTATTCGTAAGCCGTTTGCCCCTGGCTGTTCTGATCGCCCCCGCGCCATTGGGTGGTGACTAGCTGAATAACATTGTAGTTATGATCTACCCGGTGCTGCAAGTACGTATCCCATTCTTCCTCAGTAGACTTCAGCCCACCGTTCCAAGCGGTGCAACCTATCCACAGAAAAGGCGTGCCATCGTGGTAGGCCAGATGATACGTTCCTTTGGGTTGGGTGAGCGTACCTCGTTGATAGAGGGTAAGATTAGTATCGTTAGCCTCACAGGTGAAACTGTCCTGCTGGGCGTGCAACCCGGTGTTGGCAGTATCGGAGCAGGTGGTTTGGTACTGCCATTCTCCCACCTCATCCGGGGCGAAGCGTACCTTGAAGGTGGTGCCCCCGTCCCAAAAGCCGTTGATCTTTATGGTTCGTCCGCTGGGGGCGGTGAATACGGCGTGGAAGTCTTTAAGATCGTAGAGGGGATTATCGTAAGCCTGGGAGCTGGTGAAGCTTTGCTCAAATTTTTCCCATTGGGGGACGGTGGTTTGACCTTTTACGGTAATGGTAAGTATTAGAAAGGAGACAAGTAGCCAGGAGGTTTTCATGTTGTGTGAGTGAATGTTTGGATGATAAGTATAAGGAAAAATTTGCTAACAAGATGGAATGGTATGTTTAGATTGATTAATACATTATTCCTTTAGGTATGGCTGTAGTTGCTGACGAAAAAGTGTTGATGACGGCGGTATGGTCTATATTGCGCTGGGAAAAATGAGAATTCGCTTGGTAATCTTATTTTTCTGAGCAGAAAAGTGTCAATTTTGTCGTCAGTGGGAGTGTTTCAACCTGAAAAATGATGATTCTGGTGGGAAATAGATTTATTTGACTTGATGTATTACTATTCTGTTGGAATATAAGGTTTTTTGAGGTGGGAATTTAGTTTAGAAGTACTGAGGTGTGGTTTTTCTAAGCTGAAAACTATACTACTAACTGTTTTACCGCGCGATTGTATCGCGGGGCTTTATGCCTTAATGTACCACCTATGCACTTGCTTGTTAGTGGCTGTTCATTTCTTTTGTCTTGAAACAAAAGAAACGGAACCAAAGAAAAATTCAAGCGGTCCCCGCCGGGAAAAATTCAAAGCTTCCCCGCTATGAGCTTACACACACCCCGCTGAACTTTCAAGCTTACCCACCGAACGGGTATAGACTGTTGACAATACTTTTTTAACTTTTTTTAGCCACTTTAAAGTTGTATCTTTTTGTCCATTAGACTGCACAATGTAATGGCCCAACACCACAAGGTAACGTTGGTTATCGATGATAACCGCCAGGAGGAATTATTGGCTTCCTGGCAAAAGGTAGAAGATGCACTAACTAAGATAGCTAGTCTGAGAGCAGATAGCTTAGCCCCGCTACAGAAGCTAATGCGGCAGACGCTAGATGAGCAGGAAGGCTTTACTTCCATATGCGAAGATGCCCGATTGCAACCCCGGATAGTACACCTCAGTAGTGATTCTCCGGCACTGACCAACTTACCCTGGCGGTTAGCCATTGCCGATGTACCTCAGCTTTATCTGGTAAAGGGATTAGCCACCGAGAAGACTCCGACAGTGCCCGCTGTTGCCAAAGAACTACCGCTGAAAGTACTGGTGATGATTAGCGCCCCAGAAAATTCTACTGGAGGGCGACTTAATTATGAAGAGGAAGAAGGTTTGATTCTTCGAGCGTTTGAGCCGCTGTTTAATTCCGGGTTGGTAGAGATTGACTTTTGCGAAGATGGTTCGCTGGAAACTTTAGAAGCCAAGCTCAAACGGAATTCCTACCATGTGCTGCACTTCAGCGGGCACGGTACGTTTGACCCCGAGCATGGTACACTACTGGAGTTGGAAGATCAGCTCACGATGGCGCAGAAAGTGGCGACCGGAAATGAGTTTATCCAAAGTTTGAATGTGAAAGAAGCCCACCGCCCCAGTTTGGTGCTACTTTCTTCCTGCCTTACGGCCAAAGGAGGTGAAGATAAACACTTGCAAGGCCTAGCATTAGATTTACTCGAAGCCGGAGCGCCAGCTACCGTGGCCATGTCGCTGAGTGTGTTAGATACCTACGCTACCCAGTTCGCCGGACAGTTCTATAAAGCGTTAGCGGAACGGCTTACTATTTACCAAGCATTTCACCGGGGCTTACAATCTATTAAAGAACTGGAAGCTAAACAAAAGCCGGAAGCTGCTCCAGCTCAGTGGATGATCCCTCAGTTGCTTACCCAGCCCGAACTGGAGCATATTGTGGACTGGGAGAAAGTTGGAGAAGCCGCTCAGGTGAAAAAGGATAACCGACTATTGTTCGGCGAATACAGCCTACGGGATGAGCAGCGACCGGAAAACTACCGCTTTGTAGGCCGACGGAAAGATAGAAAACGGGCGTTACCGGTGCTAATGGAAGGAGGTAGCGTGCTACTGCGCGGACAGGGAGGAGTTGGTAAGACTTCCTTGGCCGAGCATTTAATTAGCCGCTTGCTGGCCGCTAAAGGAGGGCGACTAGCGGTGTTTGCCTTTAACGAAACCACCGCCGACCTGGAACACGTGCAGGAAAAGCTGATTGAGTATTTAGAGAAAGAAAAAGATATACGAAACTTCAGTATCCGCTACGATATTGAAGATGAACCTTCGGCTTTACGACGCTGCAATCGTTTATTGGCCGAACTGAGCGAACATCGGGAGCCGGTCTTTGTCTTTGACAATCTGGAAACCCTGCAAACCGAAGCGGGTAAATCCTTTAAAGATGAGCACAGTGATACGGCCAAGCTGTTAGAGCGACTCAACCAGATGAATATTCCAATGCTACTCACCTGCCGCTACCCGGTGCCGGAAGCGGGTGAGGTAACGGATCTAGACCTGAATACCGTTTCATTTAATGATTTTTTAAGAAAATGCTTACAGCTTTCGTTACGAGAGTTGCCCCAACGTCTTAGAGAAAAAAAATTAGCCATAAGTAGTCTGGAAGCCAGCAATCTTACCTACCGGGCGGTGGTACAGTGGCTCTACGATACCTTTGGAGGCAACTACCGGGCCTTGGAGTTTTTTGATAAGATTTACGATGCGGAAGGAAAACGGTTAGATGAGGCTTTGCGGAGTCTGGAAGATTTTAAGGATAAGTTTAGTGACAAAAAGGAGGAGGTATTGCAACAAATGAGCAGAAACCTGCTCTTCAGCGAACTAATCTCCACCTTGGAGACGGCTGAACGCGATACCCTAGCCTTACTGGCTAACTTCCGTATACCAGTGCTGCTACTAGCACTGGATATGCAGATAGAGAACGATCAATATGCCAAGCTATTGAACGAACTGGCCCAATTAACCTTAGTGGAGATTCGCCCAGCTCCAGCTTCAGCTTTGATTTATTATTATGTAACCCCGCTAGTAAGAGAGCTATTAGAAGAAACTAGAGGTATAGTTGCTTTCAATCATGAGTTGGCTGGTCGGTACTACCGTCATTGTTACCATCAGGTAAATTACTGTAACTGTGACGACCTAGCGGAGGCATGGCATCACTTTCTATTAGCTGATAACAAGGAAGAGGTAAACCGATCGGGTAGCATTTTGACAAGATATTATTATGATTGTTCCCTATTTCAGCAAGCATTGTATTATGGTAGAATAACAGAAGATTGCTGTAAGGCGGGCACTGACAGCGTTATTTTCAATCGTCTAGGATTAATTTTTAAAATATCTAGCAGTTTAGATCGGGCGCTGTACTATTTCCAACTATGTTTGCGAGATTCTCGGTTGAAAGGAGATAAAAAGAGTGAAGCATTGACGCTAAATAACCTAGCCACATTAGCTCATGATAAGAGCGATAATACTATGGCATTAAAATATCTAAGACAAAGTCTGGATATACAACGAGAAATTAGAGACATGAATGGAGCAGGCTTAACATTAAACAATATTGGTTTATTTTACAAAAAGCAAGGAAATTATGGTCAAGCTTTAGAATACTACGAACAAAGCTTAGCATTGACGCGAGAGCTCGGGGACAGACAAGGAGAAGCATTGGCACTAAATAATCTAGCTGCTACTTTCCAGGCGAAGGGTAATATTACTCAGGCATTGGAGTATTTAGAGCAGAGTTTAAATATTAGGAGAGATATTGGAGATAAAATCGGAGAAGATGCAACTTTGAACAATATTGGCATGATCTATAAAGTGCAAGAAAATTATGGTAAAGCACTAGAATATTTTGAACAAAGCTTAGTCTTAGCGCGAGAGACAGGAGATAAAAGAGCAGAAAGAGCAGTATTGAACAATATAGGTGAAGTTTATAGAAAGCATGGTGGCTATGACCAAGCATGGCAGTATTTAAAACAAAGTCTGGTTTTATCTCAAGATACGGGTGACAAACGGGGTGAGATTCTAGCTCATTTTAATTTGGGTTCTCTAGCAAAAAATAAAGATACCGCCTTATACCATATGGAACAGTGTCTAGTTATAGGGCGTGAGATCGGGGATAAACAATGGGAAAGTAAAATACTAGATAATATAGGCGTAATTTTTGAAAATGAGGGCGATTATGATCGAGCGATACAATATTATGAACAGAGTCTAACTATAAGGCGGGGTATTGGGGATATTCAAGGAATTTCAGATTCGCTGTATAATATGTCGATCATTGCCCAAGAAAAGGAAGACCACAAGCTTGCTTTTGAATATAAGTCTGAGGCTTGGAAGCTGGCATGCCAAGTTGGTTATATTAAAGGTGTTTTTGAGTATGGATACTCATTTGCTCTAATGCTAGTAAAGGCGGGTGCTAAAGATGAATGTCTTCAGGTACTTCGTCAATCTTACGAACTATGTAAAGCAGCTAACTACCGCCGGGCCGAAGAACTAGCAGCTCTTATTCAACAACTGTAAAACCCACCATCCTAAACATTATGCCTAACCCCACCCGCAAAGAGATTAAAGTAGTGATCACCTGCCCCTGCGAACGAAAGAAAGAAATACCTAAAACGTTTGTTGTAGAAGAGGGCAGCGCTCCCGCACCGGCCGAGTTTGAGTGTCCCTACTGCGATAAAATGATTCAGGTCACACTGCCCAACACCACCGTTAAAGATGGGGATGTTATTCGGAGTTTTCCTAAAAAGTAATGTATGGAAAATCAGGAAGAATCCATTAAGCTACCTGGTAAGAAGGCCTCCGAGGAAGATAAAAGCTGGCACGAGTTTGTCCGTGCCCAGCAGCAAAAAGAAGCCGAGCGGGTAGAAGATGCCGCCAAGTATCTGTCCGGCATGATCGGTATTGCCTTCGCCATTTTTCTCAAAACCGATGCCGATGCTTTCTCCCACCAGGCTTCTTCCGGTACGGTCACTTGGGCCGCCGGTCTCTGGCTGCTATCGCTCTGCATCAGCTTTTTCATCTTCTTTCCTTGGAAGTACGCCTACTCTACCCACAGCGCCGAGAGCATCCGCCAAATGAACCGCCGGACAGTACGCGTAAAACGAAGCCTTCTTATTGCCAGCATGGCCTTGTTCTTCATTGCGCTACTGCTACTCGCTTTCGTCTATTTTCAACCTACTGTCATTATCCAAATGAATGAGCAGTAGCTCTTCTTTGTTGAGTTGCTGTATAGAAGTCTGATTAAGTATCTTCATATCCAAGTGGGAGACCCTGGAACTCGTTACGTTCATCCGGGAACACGTGAAAAGAGTTAGTATGTGTTCAGTTTGGTGGGTAAGCCTGAAAGTTCAGCGGGGTGTGCGTTAGCTCATTGCGGGGAAGCTTTGAACTTTTCCCGGCGGGGACCGCTTGAATTTTTCTTTGGTTCCATTTCTTTTGTCTTGAAACAAAAGAAATGAACAACCACCAACAAACAAGTGCGTGGTTAGTATCTATGAGCATTAAATGTACTAGCAATACCTATGCTCGAGATTCCGGGTCTCGCTTACTAGCCTGGAATGACGTGTAGGAGGGTGAGAAGTAGACTGCCGGGAACATTGTACGGGAAGAAAGAAAAATATCCGAAATATTACCTCAGTAAGAAACCCCCACACTCAATACAGCTTCATAACCTCTCGCCTCCTTATCTTTAACGTTAAAAAACCATGAAAAAGAATACCATAGAAGCCCGTATACTCGCCGGAAGGCTTGCCCTAGAAAATGCCCGTAAGAACGCTGAAATTAAAGCAGCCCTGGCTCAATACGGATACAATGATGCCCGTCTACAAGAAGGCGAAGATAAGTTAGAGGCGGCTGCTCAGTGGCAAGCAACGCAGCAAGACTTATATACTAGCAAAACTGAGCTAAGCCGTCAAATTGCCCAAGATGAGCAAGAGTTAGTAGACCTATATACCAATCACCTCACCATTGCCCGTTTTGCTTTCAGAAATGACGAAGCTTGGCAAAACACCTTGCAACTCAATGGTGCCCGGATCAAAGTCCGTGCTGGAAAGCTAGAGCAAATCCGCACCTTCTACCGTCGGTTGACCAATCCGGCCATCAATATGATGAAAAAGTTTGGAGCGGTAGCGGAAGAGATCGCCCAGGCTCAGGCCATGTCTGATTCACTGGTAGACGTACTGAGTGACCGCCAGAACCGTCAGGCGGAAGCCCAGCAAGCCATCCAGCACCGCAACCAAGCGATGAAAGCTTGGGAAACCTGGTTCGATAAATTTACTCGGGTAGCCGAGGTGGCTTTAACCGACCAGCCGCAGCTAGCGGAGGCCCTCAGCATTGAAGTGCGCTCCTAACAAAACCCTACGACTTCTTGAGTGGGTTCATTGCTCATATCTACTTTCTTGCCCTAGGCAATTATCTCGCATGCTTCACCCGGTGAAAAACATTTAACCACTGGGTAAGCTGCTGAAAGATAAGAAATTTGTCCAACGCCCGTTTCTCGGCACTGAAACTCATCTCCTCTACTACTTTAGGCTTACCTAGCAGTTCGTTCAGGTGCTCAGCAATATGGTTCGGGTCTTCCGGGTGGTGCAGCAACCGTCCGTCAATCTGGTTGCGAATCTGATTACGCAATCCGCAGGCATTACTACCGAGTACGGCAATCCGTTTGCCCATCGCTTCGGTAGCTGTCAACCCAAAGCCTTCTTGTAGGGAGTTCTGAACCACCAGATAAGAACTTCGCTGAAGAGCGTTCACGATTAAGGCGTTCTCCTTGGGCGAGTCCATCGGTAGTTGCAGCAGCACAATATCTTTTTGCAGCTTAGCAGGTAAATCCATATAAGCGGCTACCAACTCCTCCAGCACCTGCTTTCCTTCCGGGTCATCAGCCACTGATTTTGGATCAGGTCCCGCCATCACCAACCGCGTACTGCGAATACGCCGAGTTTGCCGACTGCGCGACTTACCGTTTTCGTGGTTCATCTTTTTAAGCTCCACAAAACCCTGCATCAGCGGCAAAAAACCTTTAAGTCGGTCCCAGCGTGACACTTGGGTGAGAATAGGGCGGAACAATAGCCCAATATCATCGCCATTGCTGGCTGGGCCAAAGGTGCCATCGGGCTGCAACCGCTTTACTTTGTGTTTGTACGCCGGATATAGTGAAGGATGATCAGATTTTAGTAATCCGGCATTACCCAGTATTCCGGTCAGTTTGTGTAATGATAGCGGACGGTTCTTATGCGAAAGCGGGTCGAGGCTGGGGTGAATCAGTGCTACATTACCCGATAAGCCTTCAGGAATATATTCAGGGCTAGAGAACACATACTGATCATAGGCTTCCAGGTAAGGGTGCAGAAAGTCCCACGCCCGGTTAGTGTTAGCGTTAGAATAATCCAGACCGATGTGGCAACGCCAGATCATTTTTACATCGACTAGTTTCTTCAGTTCGACTGCAATACCCGCCGGCTGCGGGTCATGAATCACGACAATATCGTTCTTCTGCACATGTTGAGCCAGAACTTGAGCGTTCTCGCGGTTAACCCGTTCGTATAGCGCTTGGTCTTCCGCCGTGATCTCGGGGCCGGGCTGGCCGTGAATAAGATTGTGAAGGTTCTTGGTAAGCGCAAAGAATTGCTTCTCGTTGCTCTCCATAATCATCCAGTCGGCTTTCAGACCTAGCTGTCGCAGCAAACTGATCATGCGGGGCATCATTTCAGCTACACCTCCGCCGTGCTCGGTAGAGTTCACCATCCAGATTTTCTGGCGGCGTAGCGAAGGTTTAAGCTGAAGGGCTTCATTATAAAAGGCGTTGTAAGCAGGAACTAAGGTGGCATACGCCAGATAGTTTTCCAGCAACACTCCTTCTTCTACGTGGGCTTGGTACATGGTTAAAATAGGTTAGAGTAGATCATTTAATTGCTTGGTACAGGATGCCAAATGTGGACGATCAATAGTAGGGTAATCCTGACCTAGTAGTTTGATTTTTATTTGCTAAGTAAGGTATGGCAGGAGCCAGATAAAATGATATTTGTCAGATATTGTCCGAACTTATATCATAGCGATCCCTCTTAAAGTATGACTCTCAGGTATGTATAAAAAGGCACTTTTCAGAATCATACCAATTACACCTCATATGATATGCTGTTCATGAATTGGGGGTTGGGTCAACGGAGTACGGAAAAAGGCGGAATTTACATTATGGTATCTTCCTGCATTCCCTCTTCCATTGTTAATTGCCCATCGTTTTATTGCCCACGGATTTCAGTATGGCGGATTTCGCCCCCACTGCTGCCCACTCGGAACATGAACCCGAGTACAATGATACCCAGCACCAAGGTGGCAATGCTTAATAATCTCCCTAAACCGTAGATCGTTTTGCGGGTAAAGAAGAAGCTAGCTAGAGCTAGTAAGCCTAACCCATCCATAAACCATACGGCAATTTCAGCTATCTCCTCGTGCTCGTGGATCACATCGTGATCGATACCAATTTCTTCCACAATCTCTTCAGCACCCTCGCCACTCAAGTAAACGGGAATGGTAATGAGGGTCATCAAGATTAAGATAATCAGTCCAGTATTAAGGAGGCTTTTGTTTTTTCCAAATACCCCAATGCCGAGTAGCACGGTGCCAAACAGTGTACCGATGATCGGAAAGTGGTTGAGAGCGAGGTGGATTTGGGCGTCGTTCATGTATTGAGTTTTAGGGTAACGGAAACCGGAAACCGGAGACTGGAGTCCGGAGTTTAAAATTGACGATTAAGTGTCAGCTTTGGTAAACACGTTTTCGGCCTTCGGCCTCCGTAGATTGTTTTGTAAGTTAGGAGGATGCATTTCCTTTTGCAAACGTTTTATTCTTGTAGATCGTAGCGTTGCTACTAACTTTTGTATGCTAAAGTTATGGCTTTGCTAACGATTTGTCTTTCGTTAACGTTGTGCAGTTGAAAAGCTGTATAAAGCTTATGGCGGAAGAATATTCACATCATTGTAATCACGACCACAATCATCACCAGCACGGTCGGGCCCACGTCCATCCGGTGACTAGTAATCTGAAAGTAGCGTTTCTGCTGAACTTACTTTTTACCATTATTGAATTTGTGGGGGGAGCACTTACCAATTCGGTCGCTATTCTGGCAGATGCCGTGCACGACTTGGGAGATACCTTCGCTATCGGTTCCGCATTGTTTTTGGAAAACTACTCTCAGAAAGGCCGTAGTAAAACCTTCTCTTTTGGCTATAAACGATTTTCGCCGCTCAGTGCGCTCATTAATTCTATTATTCTGCTGGTAGGTTCTATCATCATTGTGTATGAAAGTATCCCTCGGCTGCTTAATCCAGAACCAGTGGCATCAGAAGGGATGATGTACTTAGCGATATTAGGTGTACTCATGAACGGAGCGGCAGTACTAAGGCTGAAGAGGGGAGGGAGCTCTATTAACCAACGAACAGTCATGTTGCATTTAATGGAGGACGCACTAGGCTGGGTAGCGGTGCTTATTGGTAGTGGAGTGATGCTAGTGACCGATTGGGTAATTATCGATCCGCTCTTATCCATCGGCATCGCTCTGTTTATTCTCTGGAATGCCTTCAAAAACCTACGTAAAGTGCTGATGATCTTCCTGCAAGCCACCCCCGAAAACATGGATATTGAAAGTATTCGCCGAAGGCTTTGCTCGCTTGATGAAGTAGTAGATATTCATGACACTCATCTGTGGACGATGGATGGGCAGTACCATATACTATCTGTACACTTGGTTATGGAAGAAGACAAGCGACTGAACGAGTTAGCTGATCTACGAATCAGGATACAGCAGCAGCTAGCCGAATACCATATTGATCATATTACTATTCAGTTTGAAGTAGTAGGGGAGAAATGTGCGTTAGAAACCCATTAAGCGGAGACCGGAGACCGGAGACCGGAATCTGAGGGTTAGAAAAGAGATTCAGAGTATACTATGAAATGATATGCTTCTACTAATCGTGGATGATAAATGACTAGATATTAATAAAAAAAACACGGACTCCAGTCTTCGGATTCCGGTTTCTGTTAATAATTATGAACAGCACTACCCAAGAGAAATTTAGCGAACAAGTAGATCGGCAACGCTGTTTACAAATTGCCTTCTGGCTGAGTATGATTACGATCTTCTACAATGCACTAGAGGGAATTATCTCCACCTACTTTGGTTTGCAGGACGATACGCTAGCGCTATTTGGCTTTGGTATCGATAGTTTCGTGGAAGTACTTTCAGGAATTGGGATTGCTCATATGGTATATCGGATGCAAAGCAATCCTACGGTGCAGCGCGACCGATTTGAGAAGCAAGCTTTACAACTAACTGGCTTCTGCTTTTACTTTCTCGCGATTGGTATGATGCTAACATCAGGCCTCACGATTTGGGCGGGAGAGCAGCCTCAGACTACATTAGTCGGAATCATTGTCGCACTAGTCTCTATTGCTTCCATGTACTTTCTGGTGAAGTATAAACTGAGAGCAGGGCGTAAGCTTGATTCTCAGCCGATCATTGCTGATGCCAACTGTACTAAAACCTGTTTGTACTTATCGGTATTGTTATTGGTTTCTAGTGGTCTGTACGAACTATTCCATATCCCCTACGTGGATGCAATAGGAGCCTTAGGTATTTCCTGGTTTGCCTTTAAAGAAGGCCGGGAAGCATTTGAAAAAGCGAAGGGTAAAGAGTGTGGGGATTGTTGTTGACGGAAACTAGGCACCAGAGTCCGGAGATCGCAAGCAGATACGTCACTAATATATCTATCCCTTATGTGCCTTTGACCTCCGGTCTTTGTTTTGCACTCCTCTTATTTCCCTGCTTAAAGGAAAAAATGATTTGGGTCAAGACAAAACCTTAGCGAAGCGTTCAAGTGATGCTTTTGGACACCACTCTGGTAAAATCGAGAAAGGCAGTAGAGTACGCCAAATCGCGCGCCGAGTTTACTCCAATCTTTATGAAAGTAGACGAACTAGCGATTGGCTTGAAGGCGGTAAATGATTTACCCCAACTGTACCAGGAAGTAGATCAGCTTTGCAAGGATTTGAACGATACCATTATGCAGTTGGGTAGCAAGGCTTACGCAGAAGTACTGGCGTACTACAACTCAGTAGAGTAGGTGGCTAAAATGAACCGCCCTCAAGCTAAAGCCGTGTTTGAAGATCTCAAGAAACCGTGCGAACGTAATTAATGATCAGGACACTGACAAATTATGAGAATCAGCCTATCCAGCTTTGTTTTTCCTTCTTTATTCTTATTTTTTGTATTTTCACTTCTTCCGAAGTCTTCGTGGAAAGGTCTAGATATATTTTCAAACTCACAATAAGTATCAAACCTCACCTCACTAGGATTAATTTTTATGCTACTTGCTGGGTTAATTGGATATCGTGAACTAGAAAAAGGGCAACAGTGGACTAAAGAGGCGCAATGGTAGCCTGATGAATATCGGCTTTGCATAAATAAGTTTGAAAAAAGCAAGACGAATATTAATTGAAGCGAAAAAATTGTGCTAATGTAGCTTTTAAGCACTGAGTATATTACTTCTCGTCAAAAATCCGTTTGATTCTTAGAAATATCTAGTGCTATTCCTGATATAATTTAATAAATAAGACAAATTGGCACTTGAATAAAAAGTAATATTTTGCCTGAACTTGCCAAATCTGCCTCTTTTTCTTCTCGCTTTTTTAGCTAAGTTTGTGCATGTAGGGCGAGGGGCTAAGTTAATTAAATAGTAAAGGGGGTATGGTAAGTAGTTAAAAGACAAAGTGAAGAAAAGTAAAGTAAGTTCGGTGTGGAACGACGAATGGTAAAAGAAGGATTTGTAAGCTACTAACCATAGTGTGAACTAGTGATCGAGTTGCTATAGGATAATTAGCGAAGTAGAGTATTAGGGCAGAATGAGAAGCAAAAGGTGTTTATTGGTAATAGACGAGATAAATCTTACATGCTAACTGCAAAGAATAATTTGGGAAGTGTTAGTAGACTAACTTCCAATTGAGTAATATGACTGACGTAACTATGCGAGTAGAAAATCTGGGAAAGCAGTACAAACTAGGTTATCAAAAGGCCGACTCATTCTGCGAAAGCCTGTCACGGATGTTCCGGCGTAATAGTAGCTATTCAGAAGACAACCTGACCCCTAAGACTCAAGACCTAAGACCCAATTCTTTCTGGGTCTTAAAAGGTGTTAACTTTAAAATTAAACGGGGCGAAGCCGTTGGTATTATTGGTCACAACGGGGTAGGGAAAAGTACATTGCTGAAGATGCTCTCCTGCATTACTGAACCTATTAAGGGTCGCTGTGAAACCTTTCGTCGGGTATCCTCGCTACTGGAAGTAGGTACCGCCTTCCATCCCGAACTAACTAAACGGGAGAATATCTACCTCAATGGTACTACCTTAGGGATGAAACGCGAGGAGGTAAAAGCCAAGTTTGATGAGATTGTAGCCTTTTCGGGAGTTGAAAAATTCCTAACGATTACGTTTTAGTATGAGCATTCCTTTTATAAGCAGTTATGCAGAATACTTCAGTATACTACGAAAGTTTGCTGGGAAAAGTATGTATGTACTAATGATGCTTTCCCTAGCAGTCGCCTCTACCGATGGGATTGGAATTACCATGTTGCTGCCTCTACTAAAGGCTAGTGATATGGCTGGTGAGGATGAAGTGCAGCGGGACTTATTTGCTCAAGTATTTAAATTTTTAGGTATTCCCCAAACCTTTGGTTGGGTACTAGGAGTAATTGGGATACTTTTTCTGATTAAGGGAATTATCAAATATCTAGAAGGTTACCAAGGAGCGCACATTAGATCTAATTTATTCACCAAATGGCGTACTCAGCTTCTGCAATATTATAAGAATCTGGACTATCAATATTATGTTTCTAAAAACACTGGACACTTTACTAATGTAATTAATGGACAGGTAGCCGGTGCTTCTCAATTTGTATTATTATACTCCCAGTTTAGTTCAAGAGCATTAACGGCTATTGTATATCTTGGATTAGCTTTTTTTCTTAATTGGCGGTTTTCCATAATGGCTATAGTAGCTGGTTTATTTGTTATTGTAGTTCTTAGAGGTATTGCCACTGAAACCAAGCGTATTTCCGTACTGAATGCCACAGAAGCAGGGGTGTTAAATAAATTTTTGATTCAGCTTTTACAATCATTCAAGTATTTACAGGCTACCGCCCGCTTTTCATATTTAGAGAAAAGTGCTAACGAGAGTATTCAAAGGTTGTCATTGTATCAGTTAAAAGTCGGAAGGCTATCAGCTCTTTTAGTAGCTGTGCAGGAGCCACTAGGGATGGGCTTCATGATTGGGATTATGCTTTATCAGGTAAATGTATTGAATGAACCCTTAGCCCCTCTGTTAGTAGTACTAGTTTTGTTTTACCGAACTATGAATACGCTGATGCTAGCTCAAGGACAATGGCAGCAAGTTATGAATTTGGCAGGTAGTTTGGAAGTAGTAGTTAGAGAATTTGAAGAGGTGGGTCAGCACCAGGAAAGTAACGGGTATGTTACCATACCATTATTTAAACGAGTAGTTGAATTTCAAAACGTTAGCTTTGCTTTTGGTAAGTCAAGTGTTATTGAAGATGTCTCTTTTAGTATCCCTAAAAATACTACCGTAGCCCTAGTTGGAGAATCTGGCTCGGGTAAAACGACCCTGACTGATCTACTGAGCCTGCTTCTGAAACCGAAAAATGGGCAGATTTACTTTGATGATATCATTGCTAATCAGTTAGAGTTAGAGTCATGGCGAAGGAAAATCGGGTTTGTAACCCAGGATACCGTCATTTTTGATGACAGTATTGCTAACAATATTACTTTATGGGAAGGAGAATTTGAGGTGGATGAGGATACACAACAAAAGGTAAGATATGCAGCACAACAGGCACATTGTGATGGGTTTATATCTGATCTGCCTAATGGATACAATACGCAGATTGGAGAAAGAGGAGTAAAGTTATCGGGAGGGCAAAAACAACGTTTGTCTATTGCTAGGGAACTTTACAAAAAGCCTGAAATACTGGTGTTAGATGAAGCCACATCAGCACTGGACTCCGAATCAGAGCGATATATTCAGGAAAGTATCGATGCTCTGAAAGGTACCATGACGGTCATTATCATTGCCCATCGACTATCAACTATTAAAAATGCTGATAAGATAATTGTACTAGATCAGGGAAAAGTTAAAGAAGAAGGGTCATTTGAGGAGCTAACAGCAGTGGATACCCATTTTCGACTAATGGCTGAATATCAGAGGTTATAATAGTCACATAATAGGCTACTACTAAAAGATTTTATTACTACTAATATGGATGTACTTTTTGTAATGCCTAATTGGGATTCGCCCTCTGAGCTTTGGATGCACCGTATGATTGGTATGATGGATGAACAGGTTGATACTATTGCTTGCTTTGACCCGAAGAGTAAGTACTACAAAGGTAAAATTCCAACACTAAACCTGCATGATCGGTCGCTTTATGCTAGGGTGAGAGGTAAGCTAAATAGGCCTTCTAAAGAGGATTTAAGATCCTACATGAATAAAGTAGTTCAGGCCACGATAAAGAAGAAAGGGATCAAGAAGTTGTTTATTCACTATTTAACTTCCATAATTGACCTTAAGAAAACTCTTGAAAATGTAGACATACCTATCTATGTACATTGCCATGGTTTTGATGTGATGTGGGATAGACTAAACTCAAATGGCGTTTTACTACACCCGGAGAGCTATGTAAGAGAAGTAAAGGCACTTAGCAATAAGATAACTTTTATTGCTAACTCTGAATATACAGCAGGTAGGCTACGAGAAATTGATATCAAGGATGAACACATAATTATTAAAAGTTATGGGGTCGAGTATCCTTTAAAACCTAAGATAAGAGAAAAGAGAGATAAGCTTAAGATTCTATATTTAGGTAGATTTACGGATTTTAAAGGTCCCGATATGGTGGTGCAGGCTTTCGACTTAGCGAGGCGAAAAGGCATGAATGCCGAACTAATTATGGCCGGTGATGGCCCCTTGATGTTTACCTGTGAAGTGCTAAGAAGAAGGTCTGTGTATAAAGATGATATTCATTTTTTAGGGGTTACGGACGCTACTACGGGTATAAAATTACGGGATCAAGCTGATATATTTACAGCACATAATTGCAAGGGAATATTTTCTAATCAGGAGGAGGCTTTAGGGGTAAGTATATTAGAAGCTATGTCAGCTGCGCTTCCTGTAGTATCTGGAAGAAATGGTGCGCTTGTAGAAACGGTTGCTAATCAAGAAACTGGAATACTAGTAGAACCAGGAAGTGTAGAAGAACATGCTGAGGCTTTTCTTCAATTAGCAAACAATTATGACTTAAGGATCTCTATGGGAGTAGCTGGTTGGGAGCGGGTAAAAAGTGGCTTTTCATATAATTTAGAGAAAAAGATACTTTCTAATATATTTGGAAATTAGATGTGATTGGTTTTAAAGATATTAATCATCTGATGCTTCAATTCGTATCAAAAGAAACCTTACTTACTAGTTCTACTTGTTATCGGTTGAGCCCTGTGAATATGGAGGTTGAAGATCATCACATATTTGCTCGAGCAATGGAAAGAGAGATTCCTGCTAGTTTTGCTTATTCATTTAAAAACTGTTTGATAAGTAATAGAGTGATACTCAGTAAAAGGAGGGTGTTCTTTAATCTTACGGAGTCATATCAGAAATTTTCCAAACGGGATAGGTTAGTATGGTGGCTCAATTTACTTCAAATATTGATAAAAAAGGTTTATATTATAGATCAGGGAATTTGGGTTTATCGTTTAGGCTGTGGAGGATATTTTCACTGGATGACAGAAGCTCTGCCTCAACTTTTAGCTTTGGGTAAAAAAGTACAAGGGCGACAGGTCTTAATACCACAGTTTTATCAAGATAAACCTTATATAGGCAATTCGCTACGGTTTCTCGGAGTAGAGCCAGTATATCTAGAAGATGATGTGGCATATCGGGTAAATGATCTGATCGTCCCTGACTTATTAGCACCTTCTGGTAATTACAATGAATCAACGATTCAACGACTAAGAACACGGATGACTCAAAAGTTCAACGGTAATGAGCCTAATAGGCTAATTTATATAAGTCGAAAGAAGAGAAATAAGAGAATAATCTTAAATGAAGAAGAGGTCATTCAAACTATTGATAAGTTTGGCTTTGAGATTATTTATTTTGAAGACTATAGTTTTGAGGAACAAATAAAAATAGCGAGTGAATGTAAAATTATGGTTAGTATTCATGGAGCCGGACTAACCAATATGTTATTCATGAAGGCAGGAGGAGGCGTACTTGAAATAAGAAGACGGGGGGATTCTCATAACAATTGCTATTTTTCATTAGCTTCAGCTCTTAGGCTAGCTTACTATTATCAGTTTTGCGAAGGCGATCATCAAGATACACACATAGCTAATCTCAATGTAGATGTGGCCTTGTTAGAGAATAATATTGCCAAAATGGTAGTGCCCGCATGAACTGGCTTGAGACCTGATCCCGCCTGTTGATAAAGCAAAAAGCGATCTATGCTCAACGATGGTTATCCTTTTTGTGAGATTTGGACTTAGTAATCATAGGTAAGTAAGTAGCTTATACTATTGATAACCTGATATTTACTAGTAGTTTTCAGTATTCACAGAAATACTTTTTCTAAAAATATGGCTATCTGTTCAATGTATTGCTTTGCTTATTCAGGGGGAACGGTTCTCTCTAAATGTTTAGGGGCAATTTCTAAAGATGTAGTGTTGATTTCAGAAGTCAACCCTTTGTTTAATGGAATTAAGGCTCGGGTAGCTGGATATCATTTACCAGATTTACACTTCTCAAGTAAAGAATTTGTTGATCAAATAGTTGAGTTGCAGACATATTGCAATAGTCATGATAAATTCTTGATTGTACGGGATTGGACGTATATCAATTTTCATCCCCATTCGTTTAATGGATCGGCAGCACCTCCCAATCGGCTTTTATTACACGAATGTTTGAAGGAAAAAACCAAAGTAAAAGGCTTTGCTTTCGTGAGAGATGCTATAGATGTTTGTATCAGCCATAGTTGCACTTCTGGATTCTTTAATCATTATGAACAGTATGTGGAGGAGCTAACTAAGTATCCGGAGATTAGGATATTTAAATACGAGGATTTTTGCCGTGATCCTGAAAACCTATTACAAGAATTATGTGATTATATTGAATTAGAATATTCTGAGGCATGGAAAAACTTCGCGAGTTTTACCAATGTCAGCGGAGATACAGGAGAGAGTAAAAAACTGTCTAGAGGAGGGCGGAAAAATTATATCTTTCTGCCCAAAAGAAAAAGGGTATCTCAACGAAATATTAAACGCATTAATCAGAGTGAAGAAATGAGAAAGGTTAACCAGTTGCTTGGATATCCAACGCATTACAACCACGGGTATGTCGATCAATCACTCAAAAAAAGGGCTATTGAAGAAGCACGGCCGTACTGGCAAGGAGTTAAAAAAATAGTGCGAGCTGTCAGTACTTGATAATGCGCTAATATTTAGATCATAGTAGTTGTATTACCTATAATACAAATGCGTTCTGTTAGCTCATAGAGATGAAATTGATATAGCTTTAGATGGAAAGGAGTAATCCATGTTTGTAATCACTTTTAAACCAGGACGATTAGCCAATCGGTTAATTCTGTATGCCAACTTTATTGCCTATGTTACTGAATACGGTGGGCGAGTGCTGAACCCTTCCTTTGATGAATATACCCCTTATTTTCGAGGTACTGTCAATAATTCATTGGGTCGCTACCCTAAGCCTTTGACTATTGCCTATAACTCCTTTCTGAATCGCTGGGTATATCGGTTTATGTTGTTTATCTGCCGAATAGCGATGAAAGCAAAGCTGCGAACCAAACTGGTTGATTACTTATACTTGGAGACCAAAGAGTCAATGGACATGTGTCAGGCATCTGTAGTCAGTTCGGGAAAGATCATATTTATTCACGGGTGGTTATTCCGTGCAGGAGAATTACTAAAAAAGCATCAGCAGGTGGTAAGGCAGACATTTGAGCCAGTAAAGGAGATTAAAGAAAATGTTCAAGCATTCATTGCTAAACAACGAACTGAAGTAGAAGTTCTGGTGGGCGTTCATATTCGTCGAGGAGATTATCGGTATTTTAATAATGGGATCTACTTTTATACTGATGCTCAGTATCAGCAGCTGATGGCTGATATACTAAGCATTTTGCCCGATCAAAATATTAAATTTATCTTGTGTTCGGATGAGTCGCTAGAGGAGTTTCACTGCTCAGATGTGAATTGGGCGACTTCCACTAACCATCTTATCGAGGATCTGTACATCCTTTCTGAATGTGATTATATTATCGGACCGCCCAGTACATACAGTGCCTGGGCATCATTTTACGGACAAGTTCCTTTGTTTCATATTGAAAAACCAGAGGATGAACTCCAACTCACTTCCTTCAAAATTGGTTTGACCTGAGCGATGCCAACGATGAGCCCATTGAAAATATCCATAGTGATTCCTTCTTACAACCAGGGTTGCTTCCTAGAAGAGACCCTGCAATCGGTACTAGACCAATCGTATAATTCGGTAGAGGTAATCGTTATTGATGGTGGAAGTCAGGATCAGAGTCAAGAGATAATTCGCAAATATGAAGATAAGCTGACTTACTGGATTAGCGAGCCGGATACGGGACAGTCCGATGCTATCAATAAGGGGTTCGCTCAAGCCAGTGGCGATATTATTACTTGGTTGGGAAGTGATGATTTGTTACTTCCCGGAGCTTTACAAACGGTATCTGATGCCTTTACTCAGTATCCAGATACGAGTCTGGTTCATGGGGATACGGTTTATCTGTATTCCAGCGGAAAACGAGTAAAAGCTAAGATTTCATCTAATGGGTTCCCGTACAAATACCTATCGGGGATGGCTTTTGCCCAGCCTTCTTCCTTCTTCCGAAGGAGTAGCCTAGAAAAAGTTAGCTTCCTGGATGAAACCTTACACTACGGTATGGACTATGATTTGATGGTTAGGCTGTTTGATTTTGGTAAAACTCAACAGCTAAGTACCTTTTTGTCGGTTTATCGCTACCATCCGCAAAGCAAGTCTACCAACGATAAAGAAAAGTTTGCCAGCGAGTGGGCACGAATATTCAGTAAGGTGGTTTACTCAGCATACCCCAACTCTAGAGTAGTTAATCTGATGAAAAGTCTACAATTATACTATCAACCGGATGCTAAGTATGATTTCGTACAGAATTATACCGAAGAATTTCTCTACCAGTCATTTCTATATTTTCTGCACTTTCAAATTATTTTCTTATATCAGTCACCCAGTGTAAGGCGGGTAAAACCTTTAGTACATTGGTTAAAAAACTATGAATCCCAGTTCTTTCATGAGAAAAGACTACAGCCAGTATATAACCGGGTTCATTATTTAAATGACACTATTATTAAGTATGCAAGGAGATTCAATGCTTACGTTTAGTATCATCATTCCTACATATAATCGGGCTTCTTTTCTACCGAATACGCTAAAAAGTATTCTAAAGCAGGAGTACTCTTCTTTTGAGGTCATTTTGGTAGATGATGGAAGTACTGATAATACCAAAGAAGTAGTTCTTCCCTACCTTAATGGTTCTTCGAGGGTATCATACTACTATACAGATAATCAGGAGCGAGGAGCAGCCCGTAATTACGGTATGAGTCATGCTGTGGGAGAATATCTGATTTTCTTTGACTCGGACGATACTATGCACACAGACCATCTGTCAGTACTTGCTGCTACGATTCAAGAAGAAAAAAGCCCTGATTTTCTGGCTACAAAATATCAGTTATCGGATGGAAAAAAGATATATAGAACTGATATACAATCACTGAATTCCGGCTATTACGATTACAAGCTCTTACTAGGCGGGAATCTCTTCTCTTGTAATTTCTGCGTGAAACGATTGCTAGATGATCTAGTCAGTTTCAACGAGATGAGGGAATATGCTGCCTTTGAGGATTGGATTTTTTTAGTCCAAAATCTTACACGGCGTAAGATTTATGTGGTGGATGCTGTTACTATTACAATGAATGACCATCAGTACCGATCCATGCGGCAAAGTAATAAAAAGCTATTACATAAACGTCTGGCTTCGTCAGAATACCTGATAAGTCAATTGTCTATCTCTAAAAATGAGCAGGATAGTATGTGGGCAAATAGTTACTACTTTGGAGCAGTACATGCTTATCTGGAAAACAGTCGCTGGGATTGTTTTCGCTTTTTAGCTCGGGCACTAAAGTATCAGCTTGATTTCAAGTTTGTGCTACTAGCCATAAAAGCAGTGTTAGGTAAACCATTGATTACTAAACTCGTCTCCCGATGATTGTAAAGCAACGAAAACAGATTACGCCCAAGAAACAGGCTAGAGTCTTTTTTCCTAACCTAGATGGGCTTCGTTTCTTTGCTTTTTTTGCGGTGTTTCTGGCGCACAGTTTTTATTCGGAGAACGAAGCGGTTCTATCCAGCCCGATTCATCAGCAGATCAAGCAGTGGAACATTTTTGGTATTTATGGGGTGAACTTCTTTTTCGTGCTCAGCGGATTTCTGATCACTTATCTCTTAATGGCCGAAGAGGATCGGTTTAAGAAAATCCATATTCCGGCATTTTACATGAGAAGAGTATTGAGGATATGGCCTCTCTACTATGCAATTGTTTTTGTGGGCTTCGTGCTTTTTCCCATTGGGAAGCAACTGATAGGAGAGTCGCCAGAGCTGCAGGGAAATATATGGCACTATATTTTTTTTATTAACAACTATGGTGAACCGCCGGGTACTGCTATTTTGGGTGTATTATGGTCAATTGCTATTGAAGAGCAATTCTATTTGTTCTGGCCCTTGCTGATAGGTTTGGTGTTTCGAAAAAACCGATTATATCTTTTTACCTCCATTATCGCCATATCGTTTATCTGGCGCTACTCCGGTAACGGCGGATACACCGATACCCTCAGCTGTATTTCAGACATGGCCGTGGGCGGGTTAGGAGCCTATCTTGCCTTTCACGGAAGTCGCTTAATCGGAAGAATTGAGAATATGCCACAGCACTACACATTACTGATTTATCTTGTTGGATTTGGACTTCTGTTTGGGAAAGATGAATGGGGAGCAGTTTCACAGTTTGCCCGTGCTTCCCAGCGATTGGTATTCTCAGTTTTCTTTCTATTCATCATCCTGGAGCAAAACTATGCCCGACACTCACCAGTTAAGATGTCTGCTCTTAGCTTTCCTACCAAGTGGGGCAAGTATACCTACGGATTATATATGCTACATTTTCCAGTAATCTATGTAACTGGAAATATAGTACGAAGGATTATTGGAGACGATTCTTTGGTTCATGTCCTCTTTACGGAGACATTAGTAGCTTTTGGGGTGAGTTTGCTTGTTGCCTATATATCATTTCATTACTTCGAGTCATATTTCCTGAAACTAAAGGATAAATTTTCTTTCGTAAAAAGATGACACAGTCGAATAATCTGCTGGTGATTACGTATTGGAGTTTTGGTGATGCGCTCATACAGGCATATACCCTGCCGTATGTGAAACTTATCAAACGGCAGATACCTTCGGGTTCTCGCATTCACTTGTTTACGCTGGAGCAGAGGAAACACGCCTTTAGCCAGGATAAGATTAGAGAAATTAAAGGGCATTTACGAGAAGAAGGAATTGTGTGGAAGCCCTACAGTTATTCTCCATTCGGGATAAAAATGATGCTTAAGTGGGGATACATACTGATAAGTCTTCTGACTCTGATTTATATGAAGAAAATCAGTACGATCCATGCATGGTGTACTCCAGCTGGAGCAATTGGATACATACTTTCAAAGCTTACTAGAAGATCTTTAGTATTAGATAGTTTCGAACCTCATGCGGAACCTATGGTTGAAGCTAGGCAGTGGAAACCGAACAGCCTAGCATTTAAAATACTGTTTAACCTAGAAAAAAAGCAGGCGCAGCATGCCTCGGTGGTGATTGGCTGCGTGGATAAAATGCAAGAATACTCTGAACGTAAATACGGAGTAAAACTGAAGAACTTTTACAGCAAACCGGCCTGCGTCAATTTTTCCTTATTTGATGTAAAGAAAGCCAAGAATGAAGAATTGCTAGAGGAGCTAGGCTTAAAAGATAAGACAGTGTGTGTGTATGCTGGTAAGTTTGGCGGTTCGTATTTGAAGCAGGAGATTTTTGACTTTTTTAAGGTTTGCCTTGATCAATGGGAAAATAATTTTCGGGTATTGCTACTGTCGGCGCACTCTCGGGATGAGGTTGAGGATTGGGCTCAAAAAGCTAGGGTTCCGACTAATATCGTTATTCAACGATTCGTTCCTCACGATGAAGTGCCGGAATATGTAGGGTTGGGTGATTTTGCCATCGTACCATTTGTGCCAGTTCCTTCTAAGCGATACGGTTCACCTATTAAAACGGGAGAATACATGGCAATGGGGCTACCTATAGTGATAACTAAGGACATTTCAGACGACTCCGATCTGATAGAGCGATACAAAGTTGGATTTGTTTTAAGAGAGCTTATTCTATCAGATTATCAAAGAGCAGTGAACTTTCTAAGCAATAATTTATCGGCTACAGTCAAAAATAGAGTTTTAGAAGTTGCCGCGCGCGAAAAGTCTTTTGATAAAGTTGCATTACTATATCGAAATGTTTATTCATCGTGAACGAAAATTTTCTCAATAGCAAAGCTCAGAATCCGGTAAATCAGGTGTGCGAGACACCGATATTATTTCTGGTATTTAATCGCCCCGATGTTACGAAGAAAGTATTTGATAGGATTCGAGAAGCAAAACCCAAATATCTGTTCATTGCCGCCGACGGTCCACGTGTTGACCGTCCCGCAGACATTTATAAATGTCAAGAAGTAAGGGAAATAGTGACGTTAGTAGACTGGGATTGCGAGGTTAAAACGATGTTTAGGAAAGATAATATTGGATGTGGTAAGGGTGTTAGCCATGCTATTACCTGGTTCTTTCAATATGTTGACTCCGGAATAATTTTAGAGGATGACTGCCTCCCTTCTAGTTCATTCTTCTTTTTTGCCTCAGAATTACTGACTCACTATTGTGATAACCCCAAAGTCATGGGCATTACTGGATTTAATGGACAGGATGGAAGAAAAAGGGGAAGCGCTTCGTATTATTTTTCGCAATACCCAGGAATTTGGGGATGGGCAACTTGGAAAGATCGTTGGGGTAAATTCGACTACGAAGGGGGATATCTCAAGGCCTATTTAGATGAAAAAAAAATCAAATATACGAGTAAAAACCCTCAGGTTAAGAATAGTATACTTAAGTCATTTTCAAAAATAGGTAAAAATAACAGCTGGGGTTATGCCTGGAGATTAACTGTATTTTACCATCAGGGTTTAATCTGTGTTCCAAACCAAAACCTTATCTCAAATATTGGTTTCTCATCGGATGATGCTACCCATACAAATGGTGGCAACCAGTTAGCCGATTTACCTTTAGACGAATTGGGCTTCCCCTTGTCTCATCCGGAAAAAATGAAAGCGGATTTGAAAGCAGATGATTACCTAATGGAAAAATTTCTGGATATAAAGTGGAAAGATAAGCTAAAAGCAAAGCTTTATCAGACTTTACACATTTAAGTAACTCCGGCCGTTCTTCATTTTAATGATAGAAAATAGTCTTTTCATTTATATATCACGATGATAGCAAATCAAATAAATAATGGGTTGATCAAAGTGTTGACACGACCTAAAAGGCAGGTACCCTATTATTTTAGGCAATTTTTAGACAGGTACAAATATTACTTGACTCGTAAAAAAATATATGTGTTAGGGGACAGTCATACCGAAATATTTGAGTATCTCCAAAATAAGATATTTCAAGTTCGCTATTATTTTGATGTGACTAAAGTGGGAGGAGCAACTGCTCAAGGAATGCGTAACCCAAATTCAAAAACCAATGCACTTGAGATATTCAAAAATAGATTGTCGAATATCAAAGATAAGAGAGTCCCTTTGATATTTCAGCTTGGTGAAGTAGACACTGGGTTTGTAATTTGGTATAGATCAAAAAAGTACGGAAGTTCTGTTAAAGTCGAATTTAAAAATTCAATCAGAACGTATATGAAGTTTCTACTTTGGGTGAAAAACAGTGGTTTCAATAAGATAATAGTGCTCGCGGCACCTTTGCCAACGATTATGGATAATCAAAATTGGGGGGAAGTAGCAAATCAAAGAAAAGAGGTACAAGTATCTTTAAAAGAGCGGACAAAATTAACACTAAAGTACAACCAGTTACTTAAGAGATTATGTAGAAGGCATGAGATAATATTTATTGATACTGATCCTTGCCTATTGAATCCAATTTTGGGTCAGATCCAGAGTGAGTTCTTAAACAAAAACCCGCTAGATCACCATCTGGATAAGCAAAAGTATGGTAGGTTAGTATTCCAAGAATTAAAAAAAGTCTCGCAATAAAACAGCAAAATGAACAATTTATTTAATCGTGATAAAACGGTCGTTAATAGTAATCAGCTTCAAAGCAGTGTTATTAATCAAAATATTTTATTGGGCAAACTGCTTAGTAGACAAAATATATTGCAAGCAGATAAGATTATTAACAATATTCACCAGTCAGAATTCAAAGTGTTTTCTCAATGGGGTGATGATGGGATTATACAATTCTTAGTGAATTACCTTGATATCCGGACTAAATCGTTTGTGGAATTTGGAGTAGAGAATTATCAAGAGGCGAATACCCGATTTTTGTTGATGAATAATAATTGGAAGGGGCTTATTATGGATGGGAGTAGCCAGAATATCTCATCTGTCAAAAAAGAAAATCTCTATTGGCAGTATAATCTGAAAGCTGTTAGTGAATGGATAACTCAGGAAAATATAAACACAATTCTGCAAGAGCAAGGCTTTACTGGGGAGATAGGGTTGTTACACATTGATATAGATGGTAATGACTACTGGGTTTGGAAGGAAATAAACGCTGTCAATCCTATTATAGTGATTGTAGAGTATAATAGTGTTTTTGGGAGTAATAATCCTTGGACAATTCCTTATCAAAAAGAATTTTATCGTACTAATGCTCACTATAGTAATCTGTACTATGGGAGTTCATTATTGTCTCTTTGTGATCTTGCAACGGAAAAAGGATATTCGTTTATAGGATGCAATAGCAGTGGGAATAATTCATATTTTGTCAGAAATGATTTCATGAAAGACCTTAAAGGTAAGACAGCAGAAGAAGGATTCGTAGAATCTAACTTTAGAGAAAGTAGAAATGAAGAGGGGCAATTGACCTTCTTAAGCGGTCAAGATAGAATTGACCTGCTTAGGGGGTTAAAAGTGTATAATACTAGAAATAGCGAACTTGAAGAAATTTAAGTCCATTACTTTAAATTGAATTACTTAAATGATCAATCTAGTACTGAGAAAATATACTCCTCGCCTAGTGATTTTCTACTTTATAAAAAAGTATTATCAATTATTTGCTAAGGAGCGTAAGAACGAGGTAAGTGATAAGAAAGTGTTATGGGTCCTAGGAATGTTTAGATCAGGCACAAGTATGCTCACTCAAATTATGACTTATTACAATTATAATATTGGAGAAGACAAAGAACTCATCCAACCAATTGGTACTTTAAAAAACCTGAATCCCAATGGGTTTTATGAAGATTTCATATTTGCTGATCTTTCAAGATACCTTTTAAAAAAGCTTAATCGTAAAGGGGATGATCCACCTTCTCAAAATGAAGTGGAAACATTGACTTGGGATAACTTTAATCTGATTGACTTTATTCGGTTTAGTTTTTTAGAAATGTATGAAGATAGAGTTCTTCCTACCAATAAAATTCACTGTTATTTCAGGTTGATAAATAGAGGAATTGTAGATTATGTGGATAGTAAAGGAGATAACCCAATGATTAAGATTCCAATGTTATCATTCTTCTATCTGCTTTTGCTTGAGAAGTGGCCTAAATCTAAGTTTCTAGTTACTTACAGGCATCCATCCGCTGTTTTGAAATCATCTTCAAGACTTACACAAAATACCCACTATAGTTTGTATGTAAAATATCATGAGTTTCTAATTAATCTAAAGAATTACACTTCTGAAGTTGGGTATATTTCATATGACCACATTCTAATAGAGCCTGAAGTATTTATGTTAAAACTTAACAGTTTCTTGGATCAGAAACCTTTTGAGACATTCAAATTATCGGATATTATTGATCCAACCTTAATAAGAAACAAACCAGATCTTGACCCACTTGAGGAACCGCTTCAAAAGTGTTACGGCGAACTCTGTGAAAACTCAATAAACCATTGTTTATTATGAAAGTATTGGTTATTGGTTCCTTAGGATTTATTGGTAGTCATTGTTTTAAATATTTCTCAAGTCAATATGAGACCTGGGGAGCCGATGTCGTTCCCGGGTACGGTTTGCCAAACTATTTCAGGGTAGATGCTACAGATGCTTCATTTGATAATGTTTTTAAAAATACCAGATTTGATTTCTGTATTAATTGTTCTGGAGCGGCAAACGTGCAAGAATCATTAGCTTTACCGGCAAGAGATTACTATTTAAATACTTTTAATGTGTTTAAAATGCTGGATGTCATGCGGCAGCATGATTCGGAGTGTAAGTTTATTAATTTATCAAGTGCAGCGGTGTACGGTAATCCTGCTTCACTACCAGTGAGAGAAGATCAGGCATGTCAACCTGTTTCTCCATATGGCTTTCATAAATTTCAGGCAGATCTTCTGTGTAAGGAGTATTATGATCTATTTTCTGTATCAACCTGTGTTGTCCGAATCTTTTCAGCCTATGGTCCGGGATTAAAAAAACAGATATTCTGGGATTTGTATCAAAAGTCTCAGGTAAAGTCTAAAATTTCATTATTTGGTACGGGGCGGGAGTCCAGAGATTTTATCTATATCGACGACCTCATTAGCGCCATTGAGAAAGTGATGTTTAATGCTAATTTTGACGGCAGCGCAATTAATGTTGGATGTGGTCAGGAAATTTATATCGAGGATGCAGTCTCAACATTCTTTGGACAACTCGGGTGGGAGGGTGAGTATGTCTTTAGTGATGAAGTAAGAGCGGGAGACCCTACCCGGTGGGTAGCCGATATATCCACTCTTAGTGGACTGGGGTATGAACCGAAAGTGACATTAGATAATGGTTTGAAACAATACATTGAATGGATAAAAAATACAAAATAGGCATTATTTACAACGATGATTCAAACTGGATAGGAGGAACTTATTATATAGAAAACTTGATCAGTAGCTTTCAGTGGCTGCCCCAAGAAAAACAGCCAGAAATAATCGTTTTATCGAGGAGCAAAAGTGAATATGAAAAATTAAAGAACGTAACTGAAAATCATGATTTAAAACACTTTTCTACCGACTGGCATCCTTCCTTATTCAAACGGGGTGTAAATAAGCTAACCCGTTCAGTCCTCAGTAGACATATTTTTTCTAAAAGGCTAGACAATATAATAAATGTGGCTTTTCCAAATCCTCTGGGGATAATCTACTATGAAGTAAAAAAGAAGGTATTTTGGTTGCCAGATTTTCAACATTACCGTCTTCCTCATTTATTCAGTAAAGAAGAAAAAACCATTCGGAATCGGTGGTTTGAGCTTCCTACTAAAGGTAACTATCCGGTAGTATTAAGTAGTCAGGCCGCTAAAGATGACTACTTCGATATCTTTCCCGATGCGAAAAATCAGGTTTATGTATTGCCTTTCGCAGTGAAAATGCCCGATCTAGGAGGTGAGACATCAATTAAGAAAACCCTCGAAAAATATGAAATCACTAAGCCATACTTTCTGTGCAGTAATCAGTTCTGGGTTCATAAGAATCATATGCTGGTATTGAAAGCTGTAAAAAAATTAGTAGGTACTTTTTCTAATATACAAATACTCTTTACCGGAAAAGAGTATGATCCGCGAGATCCGGCGTATACTGATACGCTTAAGAAATATGTAGTTAAACATAAGCTAGAAAAAAATATCTCATTTTTGGGGTTTATTGATCGGGGCGACCAGCTTAGATTAATGATAAGGGCATTGGCGGTTATTCAACCTTCTTTATTTGAAGGATGGTCTACGGTGATTGAAGATGCCAAATGCCTTGGGCAAAACATATTGGCCTCATCTTTGCCAGTAAATAAGGAGCAATTAGAAAATTACCCCAAATTTCACAAAGCTTTTTTTGATCCGTATGATGAATCAGAATTAGCCGAATTGCTTACATCCTACCAAGATCGAGATGAAGTAGTAAATGAATATGACTATCGTAGTGATATTCGCCGATTTGCTGAAAATTTTATCAGCATAGTAGATAGTGTAATGCGATGAATCTTAACAATGTAAGAGTTGTTCTGCTCTGTATCTTCTTGATAATAAGTACGCTAGAGGCAATATGTCAATGTCCTTCTTCGGATTTCTTACTGTCAGAGGATACTATTTGTTCAAACGAAGGTGTACAGTTTACTAACAACTCACTCAATGCAGCCTCTTATCTCTGGGATTTTTGTACTGATGATTTGTTGGTGGGAGGAGAAGTCAATTCATCATTTAGCTTTAACGCTTTTGGTAGAATTTCTTCTGTAAGGCTCCTCGAAGAAGGTGAGAGCGTTGCAGCCTTATCATCCAGAAACAATGATAAAATAGCCTTAATTGTAATTGAAGACAGCTTAAATGAAGTCATAACCTCAGAACAAGTTAATATTATTTCTTCAGTACTTTTCAGTGGTCCCGAAGGAATCTATCTGATTAAAGAAGAAAACCTTTGGTATGGATTGGTTACTAACTTTTCATTGGGAGTTCTTACCCGAGTAGAATTTGGTGAATCTTTAATGAATATAAACCCTGATTTTTCGGAGGTTCAGTTACCACCAGGAGTAGTTTTATCTCAAGCGTCTGGAGTCGAGATTATAAAGCAAGGGGGTAACATAGTTGCTGTAATTGCCAATCGTGGTCGGAATGAGATTGTTAGATTAAATTTCGGAAGCAGTGTGTCTAATGAACCGGTGAGCGGAGATGTTTTAACAGCCAGCGGTTTATCACTTCCCCGTACTATTCGAGTAGTACAAGAGTGTAATATGTGGCACGGGTTTGTGTTGGCGTTGGGGGGAGATCAAATTTTTCATTTTGACTTTGGTTCAGATGTTCTGTCTACTCCTACTATTACTAAAATTGCTAAGTCAGGTAGTTCACTTAGTGTTGCAAGAGACTTGAGTATAGTTAAGGAAGGGAACAACTACTACGGGTTTGCGGCTAGCTCTTCTTCAGGCTCTTTATTCCGAATAAGTTTGGGGGAAGATTTAAATGCTATTGCTTCAGCAGAAATAGAAAATATTGGAAACTTAGGAAGTTTGTCTAATAGCCTTGGTTTTGATATCAGGCGATCAAAAGGAAAGTTTATTGGGTTTTGGGTAGACACTCAACTAAGGTCCTTAAAATTTGAATCACCATGTTCAGCCAGTATTCCATATAGTATTGATGAGACGCCAGTGAATTTAAATTTTTCAATGCCTGGAAGTTATCCGGTTAGCCTGATTGCTTACAATAATGATAAACAAGTACCTTCGACTAAGGTAGATACTTTCACTGTATTGAGCACTGCTAGCCCGATTATTGATGTAGAAAGGCAAGAGGTTTGTCTATCAGAGCCAAGCACCTTTTCAGGAAATGTCATCAGCGGTACTGTCTCTTCTTTTCAGTGGGATTTTGGCGATGGCTCTCCCTCTGCTTCCGGTCAAGAGGTCACCCACCAATACACCACCCCTGGCACCTACGAAGTTACTCTAGAGGTAGAATCTGATGATGGATGTAGTAATCGACTTACCAAAGAAGTTACCATTTACGAGCCGCCTGATCCGGAATTTTTACTTCCAGCAGGAGTTATCTGTACCAATGGGGCTATTGCCTTGAATAATCTAACCGATACTAAGGGGGCGGATAGTCTAATCACTTACCAGTGGCTAGTAGATGGAGAAATGGTTTCGGAAGAGGCTAATCCGAGTATAGTGTTTGAGGAAGGTGGAAACAAAATCTTGCGGTTAGCGGCTAGTATTCCGGGTTGTACGGAAACGTTTGAAACTACGGTCAACGTGATTCAGGGGCCTACGGTCAATTTTGCTTTGCCACCACAACTCTGTGCAGGTGAGGTTATCAAATTAGAAAATCAGACTAGTGGGGATAATATTACTGACTACGAGTGGGACTTTGGCGACGGGGGAACATTAGAAACGCTGTCGTCGGAAACAGTGGAGTATACTTTTGCTGAAGCGGGTACATACAATATTGTTTTAACTGCTAACACTTCGTCGGGTTGTGCCAATGTAGCCACTCAAACCGTTACGGTGTTCGAGCAACCTAAGGTTGGTTTTACATCGGATGTAGCTTGTGCGGGAGCAGCTACACTCTTCTCGGATACTACTACGGCGGGTAGTAATGCTAATATCATTGCTTGGAACTGGGATTTTGGTGATGATAGTGGTACATCGGAGGTTCGTAACCCATCCTATTCATACGCCAGTCCAGGTACGTACACCGTATCATTAACTACTCAGTCTAGTGGGGGGTGCGCGGCTACTTCAACGCAGGAGGTCATAGTGGAAAGCCCAGTCAGTCCCGAATTTACAGTTAGTCAAGTATGTCCCACTGAAGCTAATCCATTTTTATATCAGTTCGAGGATAATTCCACCATAGTGGAAGGAGAAATTATCGTTCAGAGGCTCTGGACAATCAACGGTGAGAACTTTACCAATGATGCCGTTACCTATCCGTTTACCGAAGCTGGTACATATGAAGTGTCACTCACCGCTTTTGCTTCTTCTGGTTGTAATGCTTTACTGAGTAAATCCGTTGAGGTACGAGCGTTACCTGAGGTTCGGTTCGAGGTGGCAACGGGCTGTGTAGGCGAAGCAGTAACACTAGTCAACCAAAGTGGGCTCAATGGCTGGGAGGCTGCCCAGTATACTTGGGACATTGCTTCAGTAGGTACAGTCTTTGAAACCTCGCCAACAGTAGTATTTTCTGAAGCGGGAGAATTCCCTATTACTTTAACTTTAGAAACGAAAACCGATTGTACTTTTTCCTGGGATAGTACCATCACAATTCAACCAGCACCATTGGCAGCATTCGAAGTAGCCCAGCTATCGGGGGGATCCCCTTTAACGATTAGCCCTACTAATCTGTCTACCGATTACACGCAAGTGCAGTGGCACATCAACGAGGAGCTAGTATCAGAAGAAATTGCCCCCTCGTTTACACTAGATGAACAAGGAGCTTACGAGTTAGAATTAATAGCGATGAATGACATTGGTTGTTCAGATACTGCCCGTCAGATTATTGAGGTAGTAAATCCAACAATAGATGTAGCGGTAGGAGAATTACTACGCCTAGAGAATGATGATACTTCATCGCAGTTTGTATTATCAATAGAAAACCAGGGTACCCTGGCTGTATCGGACATGACAGTACTAGTACAATTGGGTGATGTGGTAGCTCTCACCGAACAGGTTAATGAGATATTATTGCCAGGTCAACGCCTGAACTATCCTCTACAAGCTAATCTCACGGATGTCCGCAACCAACGAACACCAGTGGAATACATTTGTGCATCGGTAAGTATAGATGGCGAAACAGGTAGTAATTTAAATGTCATTAGTGAATCAGATACAGCCGATAATCGCGCTTGCGTAGCCCTTTCAGCCCCATTGCTAGTAGAAACCCCTTTTCCCAACCCGGTAGGTGATGAAGTGGTAGTATCAGTACTGCTAGAAACTCCCCAGGCAGTACAACTACGGTTGATTAGCTCAATGGGCGAGTTACTTCTTTTCCAACAACTGCCCGATGCCCAGCAAGGGCTGAATACCGTAGTCCTGGATGTCTCCCAAACCCCAGCTGGAATTTATACGCTGGAGGTAACTGCAGTGGGGCAGACCGTTAGTCAGCGGGTGATTGTAAGACCTTAGCGTTCAGGCGAGAATAGGGAAAATGAAATCAGGGCTTTTCCCAAGATTATTCTGATAAATTGGTAAAAACGTGGTGAAATTTACTGATACCTTCGGCGTTTGTTTACTAATTAGCGTATATTTACTTGATTATTTTAAACAAGCGCAACCCATGGCACATAATCTAAAACTTGATAAAATCGATCGTAAGATATTAGAAATATTACAAAGCAACGCGAAAATAACCAATGCTCAGCTTTCCAAAGAAATTGGACTTTCTCCCGCTCCAACCTTAGAGCGAGTGAAAAAGTTAGAGACATTGGGAGTGATTGACAGTTACCACGCCAAGCTAAACACAGCTAAAATTGGTCTCGGCATCAGCACGTTTGTGATGATCAAACTTACTGGACACGATAAGGAAAGTATTCGCACCTTTATTGATGCGGTAAATCGAATTGAGGAAATTATTGAGTGCCATCACGTTACGGGGACTAGCGATTTTATTTTGCGAGTGATTGCCCAAGATATTGCTTCTTACCAGCAGTTGATGCTCAATAAGGTAAATGAAATTACCGTAGTCGATAGTCTACAGTCATTAGTAATTTTATCGACTTTTAAGGATAGTAAGTCCCTCCCTATTCCTGAAGAGTCTGACCCGGTGAAAGTGTAGTTTACGGAAACCGAAGGCCGAACCCGGAGTCCGGAAGAGAGAAGGTTCAAGGGTTGAAGATAAAAAGTTTCCTAACTCCGATTATAATTTAGCAAGAACCATTGAGCACTCGAACTAGTCACAATTCGTTCTTCGTTAATCCTCAATTACCTAGCCATGACCGACACGCCCCGTTTGCTACTAGATTCCGAGCAGATCGCCCAAAAGGTAACCCGCATTGCTTACGAGATTTATGAGCGTAATTTTGAACAAGAAGCTATTGTTCTAGCCGGAGTAATAGACCGGGGCTATCACCTGGCTGAGCTCATCGCTAATGAGTTAGATAAGGTTAGCCACTTCTCACGTAAGGAAGGAACACTGACGCTTGTGGAGGTGTCACTAGAGAAGTTTACCCAACAGCAAACCGAAACCATATTTAATGTGCCAATGACGGACTTTGACGGCAAAAGTATAGTGTTGGTAGATGATGTGCTAAATACTGGGCGAACCCTTGCCTATTGCCTTCCTTCTTTCTTGAAACGGCCAATTAGTAATTTAGAAATAGCCGTTTTGGTAAATCGTAGTCATAGCCAGTTTCCGGTAATGGCAAACTATACTGGCTTGGAGTTAGCAACTACACTACAGGAGCACATTGAGGTAGTGTTTGAGTCAAACCGCAAGGGTGTTTATCTACGTTAGATAGCTTTCCTGAATTCACTTTTTTTGAGACCGGACTTGCATAACAATTAGTTTTCCACACTTTTTCTGTATTTTTTCTGTATCTAACAGATAAATAATTGCATCCATTCAAAATATTCGCTTACTTTTGTGCTAAAATATCAGATGTCCCTTTTATAAAAGGGTAGTTCTATGGAAAGCACTCATCCAAAACCTGTTAAACCTGAAAAAAAGCTGAACGCTGATGCAGAAGGTGCATTTGTTCAGAAGGTAGATGAGGGAAAAGGTTTGGAGTTGATAGCGCAGATGAAAGAAATCTATTGGCAGCCCGATCGTGCATTTGCTACGGTTATTATGCAGGAGGAAACATTTGAGCCACTTCGCTTACCTATTCACGCTGTTTATCAAGCGTTTGGTGAAGGGGAAGCCCAACTGCGTAAAATTGTTGATGTATTATTAACCGGGGGCGGAAAGCGGATTGAAGCAGCTATCTCAATAAGTGATGCCCCCCAAGATGAGGCTTCGGTAGCAGTTACAGCTGCAATCATAACAGAACCTAGCAATGATCAAGAGCCTATAATCACCTTAGATTTTTCTACTCAGTCTCAGCCCCCCAATTATCCACTGGAAAATGATCAAGAAATAATACCTTCGGGCTTTCTGGTAGTAGATGCTCAAACGGGAGCCATTGTGGAAGCTAACGCTGAAGCACTGATGTTCTTAGGTATTACTGATGAGGAACCTGCTGATGCTCCCTGGCAGCGTACTCCCGAATGGCTTCAGTTTATACGAGAAGTGGTAGAGCAGAAAACACTTACCAACCGAATGCTGGAGGTATTACCCGACAAAACTTGGCTACTATTTTCAGCACAGTATACTCAAGGTAAAATCAATGCGATTGTTCAGGATGTTTCGTCTATCCAGCAAAAAGTTAAAAACCTAGAGCAGACCAACGCAGGCTTAGACAATTTTGTCTATCATGCTTCCCATGATTTACGAGCACCCTTACGTTCTATGAAAGGTTTGCTGGCGTTACTTCAGAACGAAACGAATGAGGCTGAACGTAATCGGTTTGTTGAACTTATTGAGGGCAGTATCAAGCGACTGGACGATTTTCTCGGAAATTTGCTGAGTATTTCTCGTTCTCGACGTACGGTACCCAGGCCTTTGGTGAAAATAAATTTCATGGTGGAAGTAGAGCAAACGATAAGTAACTTCTTTCATTTAGAAGATCACAAGAACCTGGAGATAAGCACCCGGGTTAGCCAGCCCTATCCATTTGTGTCGGATCTCATGCAAGTGCGGGTAATCTTGAACAATATTATCTCCAACGCTTTCAAATACCGTCGTTACGGAGTAAGTAAATCCCGGATCAAGGTGGAAATACAGGTGGGGAAAAAGCGGGCGAGTATCAAAATAGCTGATAACGGAATTGGAATGGCTGAAGAACACGTCCCCCATATTTTTGAAATGTTTTACCGGGCTACTGAACGTAGTGATGGTTCTGGGTTAGGCTTGTATATTGTTCAAGAAACGGTAGAAAGGCTTCAAGGAAATATAGCAGTGTCTTCCCGTCCTAACCGTGGCACTACGTTTACCATCACCCTTCCCAATCAGTATCTGTCAAATAAAAAGAAGTGATATAATTGCTTTTTAGCCTACACTGGCAGTAAAAAAGTAGTTTTTTTTGTTACTTCACTGTCAAGAAACCTTCGATTCTTTTAGTTATCAAAAGGCTTCTGATTAGGCAGTAATTGCTCTCACTGTTAAGAGTACGAGTCAGGTTAATAAATAAGCAAGTGTGTTACGGAACATCAGTATCATTCTGGGTGTACTCCTAGTAGTAGCGGGTGGAATATACGGTTACCGCGAGTACATAGCTGTATCGGAGTCACGTACTATCGGGCAATTGGTAGCCGAAGAGTCTCTATGGATATATCATTCCCGCAATTTTTCGGAAGATTGGGCAAGGATGCAGGAAAGTCCGCTAGGTCGTCTAGTTGCTTCTATTCCTGACGTTCAAGCTTTTAAGCAAGGGCTGAAGGCTCTTGATAGTACAGCTCTATTACCTCTTCTCCGTAACCGTTCTTTGTACATTAGCTGTCAGGTAGTAGGTAACGATGATATTGGCTTCGCCTTTTATGTAGATATAGGAAACTCTAGTGCGCCTACCGATTGGAACAATCTGGTGGAGGGAATAAGAACTTCGCCGGAGTGGAAAATAGAAAACCAGCAGTACCAAGGCATGAATATTCAGGAATGGGTCTACCAGTCTCAGCCGATACGCTTTTCTTGGATACTAATTGACAACTTCTTGGTAGGTAGTTTTACTCCCTTCTTGGTAGAGGATCAAATTCGGAGGTTAGAGCAGCCTGATCGTCCGTTATCATCGTGGCGAAACATGATCACTCAAAGTGCTTTCTCTCAGCGTGACCAAGGAGATATTATCATCAACGGACAGCAGTTATCCCGTTTTTTCTCAGTATTTACTACTGACCAAAGCAATCAATCAACTTTCCTGACTCACTCTCTTGCCAATTGTCTTATGTTGGATTTATCCATTGAAAATGAGCAGTGGTTATTCAGCGGATTCAGTAAAGCCTCGTTGGGAAATCAATATTTGTCTACTTTTGACAATCAGTCGGCGGCTTCGTTTGGCATTAGTAATTATTTACCCAAACGAGCAGCGGCAGTCCGAGAGTGGACCTTTTCTGACGTTGACTCTTGGATGAATCAATACACAAGCTTCTTACTAGAGACGAAAGATAGCACCCGTTTTACCAAGCTACGTGAACGCTTTCAGAGAGAAACAGGAAGTTCAGTACCTGATTGGTTTTCTTGGGTGGGTAGTGAATTTGGAATAATTACTTTGGAAACTCGTTCGGGTAAGGAGTATGACCAACTTATCCTAATGGAGATTGCCGACGTAGCTGTTCTGGAACAGGCAATGGCTTCTATTGATCATGAATCATCAGCTTTTCAAGAAACCTATGCTGGGTATACTTTACAAAGCCTAAATAATAGCGCATTACCAGACTTATTGCTTGCGAACTTTTCTTCGCGGCCTACCGAATATTTTTGGTACCATGATACTGATTATTTAATCCTATCCAATAGCCTGAATGCCCTGAAGCGGTTAATTTCTGATCAGGTTACAGAAAATACCTGGGATAAATCTCCTGGCCAACTTCGATTTCTAGAGCGGTCGGTGAATCCGGCTAATGTAACGTTGCTGGTAGATATGCCTCACTATCAGGAACAGTGGGTTGAGCAGCTATCTTCCAAGTGGGTTAAATGGGCAAGTAGTCAAGAGCAAGAACTCAGTAAGCTCAATAAAATTGCGCTACAGTTTAGCACAATGGGAGATGAGTACTACACCAGTATGGTTATAACGTACCAAACAGGAAATGAACAATCAGCGACCGATTTTACGACTGCTCAGCGCCAGCGGTTAGATACACTCATTTCCTCTAAGCCATTTGTAGTACGAGGTGCAGATCAAAAACTTAGGGTAATACTACAAGATCAGTGGAAGGTAGTTCATCTGCTGAATCTGGCTCAGCAAACTGTACAGTGGTCAGACTCAACTCAGGCTACTTTAGTAAGTGATGTCACACAAATAAATCTGCCCCAAAGTTCTTCGCCCAACTATATTTGGGCTACTGACTCGGCTTTGCATGTGGTTGATCAATCAGGTAATAGTGTAGACGGCTATCCCTTCTATCTACTTCAGGATATACAAGTAGAGTATCTTTCAGTATTTGACTACGAGCAAGATGGCAATTACCGCTTTCTAGTGACCGATCCTCAGGGGCAACTCTGGTTGTTTAACGCCGACCGAGATAACTTACCCGGATGGAACCCACTGTCGTTAACAGCTCCCTTAGCTGAGGCACCTAAACACTTTCGAGTGCGAGGAAAAGACTGTATCGTGGCTTTGCTCAGAAACGGTCTGCTATACCTTTTAAACCGTAGGGGAGAACCGTATCCTGGTTTTCCAATAGATTTAGATCAGACATGTGATAACCCTCTGTTTATTAAAACTGGAAACTCTTTTGCTGATAGCGAACTAACCACAATTACCGAGCGCGGAGAGCTGATTTCTCTGAACTTAGAGGGCAAATTACTCAAACGGGAGCAATTACTCCGTCCTTCGCCTAATACCCATTTTATGTTATGTCCCGATCGGCTAGAAAAAAATTATATCCTAATTCGTCAGGATGATCAGCGGCTGAGTATCTTAGATGAAAATGGCGAGGTCTGGTTTGAGCAGTCGTATTTTACTCCTGGGGGACTCGGGCGAGGTGAACTATCGGTGCAGTACTATAACTTTGAAACAGATCGTCAGGTGATTGCCATTACCGATAAAGTGCAGGAGTTTACATACTTGTTCAACCGACAAGGGCAACTGTTTAATAACCGTCCTGTTGAAAGTAGTGGAGGTATCGCTTTGCTGTATTCCGAAGCCGGAAATACCTATCAACTGTACCGGGTGTATGAAGATGAGTTAGCTCTAATTACGTTTTAGTGACTAATAGCGATACATATTGAGTAGTTGCTCGGCACCCTCGCGGGCAGTAATTTTACTTTGTAATATGGCTTGCTCTACATGAGGAAGGGTTTTCCGAATCGCTGGCTGTTGAAAAAATTCCTGGGAAAGCTTCTGTTGTATCAGTTCCATCATCCAGCTCCGTTGCTGCTGTTGTCGTTGCTGCTGAAAGTATCCTGAAGCCTTTATATCAGTAATAAACTGCTGGATGTAGATCCAAATTTCTTGCAGGCCTTGATTGTTGAGGGCGGAGCAAGTTAATACCTCGGGAGAGGGTTTGCCCAGTACTGGCGGGAAAAGGTGCAGAGCATGTTGATAATTCTTTTGCGCCTGCTGGACTGCTTTCTCATTTCCACTGTCAGCTTTATTAATTGCAATAGTATCAGCCATTTCCATAATGCCTCGCTTCATGCCCTGAAGTTCATCGCCAGCCCCACTAATCATTAGTAAAAGAAAAAAATCGGTCATATGGCGAACTACTGTTTCTGACTGACCAACCCCTACTGTTTCAATAATAATAATATCGTAACTAGCTGCCTCACAAAGCAAAATAGCTTCCCGGGTTTTTTGGGCTACGCCCCCTAAGTGATTACCCGTGGCACTGGGGCGAATGTATGCTTTGGGGTGCTGGCTTAACTGTTGCATTCGGGTCTTATCTCCCAGAATACTTCCTTTTGATTGCTGGCTGCTAGGATCCACACTAAGTACGGCTACTTTATGCCCCTCATCAATGAGTGTCATACCTAACTGGTCAATGAAAGTACTTTTTCCTACTCCGGGCACCCCAGTAACTCCTAGCCGTAGGGAGTACCCCGTGTGGGGAAGCAACAGGTTAATAATTTCCTGAGCTAGTTTTTGATTACCTTCTAATGAACTTTCGGCTAAAGTAATAGCTTGGCTTAACACAAATCGGTTACCCGATCGGATCTCGTCGGCATATTGATCAACGGAAAGTATTTTTCGCCTCATTTTTTGACTAAGAAGTTACTATTTATAAGATAAATGAGAGAGAAACAGAAAGAATTTGTAAATTAATAACGGATATACCTCACTAACATCTTCAAAAATTAAATATTATAGCTAATAGTGTTAGGCGGAGTCTGGATTATTTCAGAAAAAATTGAACTTTTAAAATAATATATTGATTCTAACAGTAGAATATATCTATATTATTTTACTATACGTTATTATTTGATATTTTTGCTCATAAAGCAAAAATATTGACTTACATGATAGGTAACACTCGATAATCACTGATGTGATACTATCTTTTTTACTTATCTATTATCTATTATTCAGGTTCGTCTATGAAAAATCTGCTATTCTTTTCCCTTTTCCCTTTTTTAAGTCTGACGTTAGTTTTTGGTCAGGATGTAAAGTTCACATTTAGTGTGCTTGCTTACGAAGGAGAAGTTTTTTATCGTACCAATACGGAGAAAGAATGGTCTCTAATAGAAGTAGGGACAAAGTTAGATAAAGAAGACCTAGTAAAAATTGAAAAAGGAGGATACCTGGGTTTAGTCCACCAAAGTGGTAAAACTGTTCCGTTCAGTAAAGCAGGTACTTATGAGATTTCTCGGCTGCACCAACGGATGAATCTTGAACCTTCGGTTGTTGCCCAAAAGTACGCCGTATCTTATATTGAGTCCGTAGTTAATCCCGCTAATAATGCCAAAGAAACTACCCGCTCAGTTGAGAATAAAACACTTAAGATGTATTTACCTAATTCGGTAGATGTATTTAGCCCTGAAGTAGTGTTACGCTGGAAAGACCAAGAGGAGCTGACTGACGAGTATGAAGTAGTATTTAAGAATATGTTTGATGAGGTGCTAATGGTGATGGATGCTACTGATACTAAACTCTGGCTGGATTTTGATCAGGAAGCCATTGCCTCAGAAAGGTTGTTAATTGTGAGTGTTCAGAAGAAACTGCACAAAGATATTCAATCGAGCAGCTACGGAATTAAGCACATGACTCCTGACGAGTCGGCGCAGATTGAACAAGAACTTAAGGAGCTAAAGTTGGTATTTGCTGGTGAGGAAAGTGCTTTGGATAAGTTGATTCTGGCTTCTTTCTATGAACAAAATAACCTACTGGCTGATGCCCTCACCTGTTACGAATATGCTATTGAACTTTCGCCCGAAATACAGGCGTTCCAAAATGCCTATGACCAATTCGTCTTCAGAAATGGCTTAGGGCTATAATATCTTTAGCTACTCCCTTCATTTTCTTAATTCTAAGATATTACTTTGATCTAGCAAAGTTTTGCGTATGATAGAAGTAATTCAGGAAGTCGATCAACAGCTTTTCTTGTGGCTGAATAGCTTACACATTTCTTGGCTCGATCCAGTGATGTATTGGGTAACTAATAAGTATACCTGGTTTCCTCTTTACGCAATTTTAGTAGGCGCTATGATTATGAAGTACAAGTGGGAAGGAGCAAGAATGGTACTGCTTTTAATTTTGATTATTGTTGCTTGCGACCAGCTTACCTCAGGCTTTATGAAGCCGTTTTTCGAGCGCCTACGACCTTGCCATCATCCGGGAATAGCCGATCAGGTTCATCTGGTGAAAGGCTGTGGAGGGCAGTACGGTTTTGCTTCATCTCATGCCGCTAATACTTTCGGTTTCGCTACGGGAATATGGTTGCTGCTCCGCAACTGGAGTCAGCTTTTTATTTGGGGCTTTGCTTGGGCCGGGATAGTATCTTATAGTCGTATCTACGTGGGAGTGCACTATCCGCTAGATATTGTGGTGGGCGGATTATTAGGAGTGATGTTAGCTATACTTTTCTGCCGAGTTTACTGGCATTTCAAAGAGCCGTTACTAAAAGTGATTCCGCCCCAATATCATTAGCTCAAAGCTAGGTAGTAGTTTGGTTGCCGACAATCCGGCTGATGTACTTACCGATAATATCAAATTCCAGGTTTACAGTACCACCGATCTCTAGTTGATTAAAGTTAGTATACTGGTAAGTATACGGAATGATGGCTACCGCAAACGATGAATCTGTAATGTCAAAACAAGTTAGGCTTACTCCGTTAATCGTGACGGATCCTTTTTCCACCAGAAGTTGATCGGGAGAAGTAGGCTCGTAGGAAAAGCGAAATAGCCAGCTACCCGCTTGGTCTTCAATTTCAGTGCAGGTAGCAGTTAAATCCACGTGACCTTGAACGATGTGTCCATCGAAGCGACCATTGGCAGACATACAGCGCTCCAAGTTAATTTTAGTACCGTTAGAAAGTTTTCCAAGATTACTGCGCTTTAGAGTTTCTTGTATAGCCGTCACTCGGTAAGTGGTAGTACCCAATACTTCGGTAACTGTAAGACAGACTCCGTTGTGACTCACGCTTTGGTCAACTTTCAGTTCGGAAGCTAGGCTACTGGATATTTCCAGATGTTTATTTTCGCCCTCACTCACGATGTTAACCAACTCACCAACATTTTCAATAATTCCAGTAAACATAAATCAATTAATAAGGGATAGTTGACCCAAACTCAAGACCGGGTTTCGCTGGACCGAGTCTCGCCAGACCAGGGTTGATAATGGATAAATTTATAAATCTGATTAGCTATCAAAGTAGAAATGATAAGGAAAACTTACCTAAATTTGTTTCAAGAAAGTGAGTAAATCGTTCATATCTTTTTCATCAATCTGATTGGCTAGCCCTTCAGGCATGGCCGAGTAGGAAGCCGCTTTCAGTTCGGTAATCGTACTGCGATCTACTATAAATTCATTTCCAGCAAGATCAGTAAGTGTAAGCGTAGTAGGAGTTTCAGAAGCAATAATGCCGGTTTGTTCAGTTCCGTCGGAACGTGTTACCTGCCACAGCTCAAATCCATCGGCGATAGATCGGTTAGGTAGGAGGATATCGTATAAAATAGCTTCCTTACTACGGTTCTTTACCGTAGATAAATCTGGACCAAATGAATTGCCACCTTGCCCTTTCATTTGGTGGCAGGTAGCGCAAGACTGTTGAAAGATTGTTCGTCCGCTTTCTATATCGCCGGAGTTTGCCAGGTAAGCTTGATATTGAACTAGCTGAGTTTCGTCGGTATTCTTCCCGGCAAAAACCCGACGGGCGGCAGTACGAATACTATCGTCGTCGTGGTTCATCAGGTGTACGGTACGTCGCCAGCCTACCGTCGACTGATCTATTTGATTTTGCTCAACAGCTGCTAGTAATAAGTGCGTGCGTTCGGGCTCAGTTAAAAATACGTTAACCGCATTTTCCCTCACCTGAGGAGTAAATGATGCCCACCGGGTTAAGAGGCTTTGACAAGGGGCGACTCCTTTGGTGCGGCGCAACATTTGCAAGGCTTCATTTTGTAGGTTACTAGAGTATTGGGGGTTTAGAGCAGATAAAAATTGACTCTGATAGCGATTAGGATCAGCAATTCCTAAGAATGTGAGGGCGTCTTGTCGCCAATCATCCGAAGACGAATTTGAGTTAATCGCTTGCTGTGCCCTTTGCACCGCTGAATTAGCTTCTTGAGTCGGAAGCTCACCTAAACTGGTTAGCAAGTTTAAGCTAGCTTGTCGCAAGTCAGGAGCGCAATCTGCGCGAATATTTTTTAGAAGAGCTCTTTTCTCAGCTAGCAGGCTGGGAGTATTTTCAGCATACTTAATGCCCTGGGCTACCCCTTGCATCAGCGTTGCGTGCCAATCGCTACTTTCCTGATTAGCGGTTTGGATTACTTTGGCTATCTCACTCGAGTTACCACTTAGACCTACTAGAGCCCCCAGTTTTTGTACGAAAGAAGCTTCAGCTTCGCCCAGATTATTGGTAAAATGCTGCTTGGCAAAAGTTAGCCAATGCTGGTTTCCTTGCGGGGAACTTAGGGCAGCATACTGCACCCACTTATCACTAATATCGCTTGCCAGCATTTTTACACTCACCGATTGAGCCTTTGGGCTATCTAGTGAGCCTAGGCTACAGAGTAACTGAAATCGCACTTTAGCATCAGGGTCATTTTGTAAAGCCAACAACGCGCTTTTCAACTTCGGGAATTCTTCCCAATAAAGTTCTGCTAGCCTGATGGCATTTTCCCGGACGCCTGCTTCACTGTCCTGCAATGCTTTTCTGATGATAGACTCACTAAGAGCATTTAATCCGTCCAGTGTCCATAAAGCGTGTAATCGTCCTACAGATGATTGGCTGGTGGCAAAAATATTCTCCACATCAGCCGTCACGCCCTGATCTTTTCGATCAACCAGCAGGCGTTGAGCCGTTTTGCGCCACCATAGATTTGAGTGCTCTAATAGACTTACTAATTGCCCACTGGGAAGAGAGCCGATATCGAGGTTATCTAAAAACTTATCAATATTCTTTCCTTCAGGAACAACCCGATAGATTCGTCCCTGGTCAGTTCCGTTGTACAGTGCACCTGATTGATTGACTTCTTCACTCATCCACTCGGGATGCTCAATAATTTGTCGATAATAGTCCAGCACATAGAGGGCACCATCAGGGCCTACGTAAAAATTTACCGGGCGAAACCAGCTATCGGTAGACGCCAGAAACTCTTCTTCTTCCAATAGTCGGTTGGCTTCAAAGGTTGCTCCCTTTGGCGTGATGAGATCGGCGTGTACCAGATTATGTACGGGTTCCGCTATAAACGTTACTTGCTGATACTCGCCAGGAAATAAATCGCCTAAGTACCAAGTTACTCCGCAGGACGAAGTAATCGTACCTACATCAGTTAACAATTGATGTTCAGGATTTTGGGTAATGGGAAAAACCTCAGCCCCGGGACCATAATTGGGTAGATATTCAGTAGCATCAGCAATAGCCAAGACTGGATTACGCTGAATATAGCGGTTGGCTAACACTTCGTGGAAGAGGTGGTTCGCATTACTGGTCATAATCTGGTGCCCCCAATGATCAAATGTGTGCCCAAACTGTGACTCGCCCGACATCATTTCCAGGGCGTAGGTATCCGGACGAAAGCGGACATTACGACCATCAGCATTTACCGGAAGCTGAATTTCTGGTCGGGATGGGAATGTAATTTTCTGACCTTCACCACCAAATTGCTCATGAAAAAACTTAGTGGAAACCGTACCCTCGTGAGCCAGATAAATCCAGTTATCCAATCCGTACATCGGACTGTTAAGGTTATGCTGAGGATTAGACCGGGCAAACCCAGTGAGAACTACCTCGCGAACGTCGGCAACGTTATCGCCAGTGGTGTCAGCGAGATATAAAACATCTGGGGCATCCGTCACTAGTACGCCTTTTTTCCACCGCATTATTCCCGTAGGGAGAATAAGCCCTTCAGCAAAGACTGTGCTTTTGTCAGGTAAACCATCGTTATTAGTATCGGTGAGTAGTTTAACTTTGCCTGAGCCTTCGGTATCTAACGGATAGCCGTGCATTTCCACTACATACATCCGACCGTATTCATCGATCTCCATCGCTACTGGATCGGCGATTAAAGGCTCAGAAGCAAATAGTTCAACTGTAAATCCATTGGTGACCTGCAATGTGCTAAGGGCTTGCTGAGCTTCCTCTGAAAAAGGGGAAGGAGGTTGGCAGGATAGTAAGGTGAACGTAATTACTGACCATCTCAAAAGCAGGCTAGGTATTTTCATGCGTGAACAATTTGTAAGGAAAATAGTAAAACCTCCTTAAGGATTCAATTCTAGCACAGCCAAATCGCCGAAGTTCACGAGAAAGCTTAGTCGGGTAACTGTTCAGCCAGGTCAGTAAGTGGTGGATCGAAAGATTCTTGGTAGATCTCGAAGTGAATGGTATCGCCAATCAGTTCTTTTACCTGTACCCGTTCAATCACCTTCTGGTAGGTTTTGTAGCAATCTAATGATTCTTTCAAAGCATCAATATTCGCTTCATTGAGCTTCACCAAACAGTTCATTTCTTCGGGTAATGATTGTTTGAGAATAAAATCCGAACCCTTTTTGAATGTTCCATCCCCAGCGTAAGGTATGGTGAAAAAAGCGAGTCGTTTTAGGTAAGAAACACCTTCATCGCGCAGGGTAAGAAACACTTGTTTGGCCACCGCGTGCATCACTAGATGATCGTGAAAACCACTAATGCCGTGTACCGGATACGATACTAGAATATTAGGCTGAACCTGGCGAATATGGTCAATTACTACCTTCTCTATTTCTCTCGGATCCATATACTTCATTCCACTATCTGGAAGGTCTAAGACCGTCATGCCACTAAGCCCTAAGGTTTTTTCTACTTCTAGCATCTCTTGGTAACGTACTTCCCCCATTTCTTCTACACTGAGTCCTAGTCGATGCCGCTGCTTAGTAGCGCCGCCTCGGGTAAGGGTAAGCAAATAGACCTCATGACCTTGCTGAAGTTGGTGATGCATAGCTCCTGCTGGGCCAAAAGCTTCGTCATCTGGATGGGGAAAAACGTAAAGAAACTTCATAGAAATTAGAAATATGAGATACGAAAATTTGTCCCAGTCTGGCGAGACCCGGGTTCCGGGATATGAAAAGCAGTTAGAAGCTAGGGATAGGGTGCCTAGAGGCTACTCCCGGCTCCCAGCCCTCTGCTCTACATCGGGCCAATCACTGAGAAAATATAGTAAAAGTAAAATGCTAGTAAAATACTGCCTTCTACTTTGCTAATCTTTCGGCGAGTAATCATCATCGGGAAGATTACAAACGTGACTAGAAGCATCCAAATCATATCAGAGCGAATAATCACATCATTCACCTGAATTTGGGCGATGATACTCGTAAAACCAAGTATAGAAAGAATATTAAAGATATTGGAACCAATCAGGTTGCCCATCGCAATATCGGTTTCTTTTCGTGTAGCTGCCACAATGGCGGTGGCTAATTCCGGCAAGCTAGTGCCTAGCGCTACTACCGTAATCCCCACTACCCGCTCGCTCACTCCTAGAGCAATAGCTAGTTCTTTAGCTCCAAACACAAACCAGTTAGAGCCGAAAGTTAATCCGACGATGCCCAGCGCTAAGAACAGAATGTCCCGCCATACATTGGCGGTGGGCTGAGTTGGTACATCTAATTCTTCGGCTTGGGCTTGCAGGCTTTTGGTCTCTTTGCGCGATTTGCGAATAATAAAGAAAGTATAGCTAGCCAGCAAAGAAATAAATAATACCCCTTCCCAGAAGCTGATGAGGTTGCCCTGCACTAATCCAAATAGTAGCAATGAGCTTCCCATGGCTACAGGCCAGTCAATCCGTAAAGTATCTTTCTGAACAGGTACGGGAGTAATTATAGAAGTTACTCCTAACACTAATGCCAGATTACAGATATTAGAGCCAACAACATTACCCATTGCAATGTCGGGGCTACCTCCAAGTGCAGATTGAACACTAATGAATAACTCAGGAGCCGAGGTGCCAAAAGCGACTACGGTAAGCCCTACGACCAGTGGGGATATTTTAAGCCGCAATGCAATACTAACGGCACCCCGCACCAGGAATTCCCCACCTGCAATCAGTACAATGAGCCCTCCAAGGAGTATTCCGATGTTAACGATCATGAATATACGCTATAGTTTGTTTCCAAAAGCCAAATCACCCGCATCGCCTAACCCGGGGACAATATAGGCTTTATCATTTAATTGAGAGTCAATTGCCCCCACCCAAAGATGATAGGGCTGTTGGGCTTGTTGCTGAAGCAAAGAAACACCTTCAGGAGCAGCAATAGCCGATAGTATATGCGTTTGGGAGGGCGTTCCCCAATCTGTCAGTTGATTGAGTACTTTTACTAATGTTTGTCCACTGGCGAGCATGGGGTCAATTAAAATAAGTGGACGATCTGTTAAGTTTGGGACACTTTGGTAATCAAGTTGAATAGTAAACCCCGCTGAGTGAGAGGCATCATCGTGCCGATAGGCTCCAATAAATCCACTATCAGCTTGATCAAAATAGTTGAGAACCCCTAGGTGTAGGGGAAGACCAGCCCGTAGTACTGACACTAACACGGGGTGCTGAGCAAGTAGCGGGATACTTGCTGTACCCAGTGGCGTGGTTACTGTCTGGGGTTGAAAATCTAGTGTCTTTGATAATTCATAAGCTAACACCTCACCTAGGCGTTCCACATTACGACGAAACCGCATCCGATCAGTTTGTACATCGCAGTCGCGTAGTTCAGCCATAAAATGGTTAGCTACCGATGATTGGTCAGCTAGTACGAATGAGGATATTTGATTCATAAACCAGAAACAACAAATTTACGAGCCTAGGGCAAAGTTGATGGTAATGAAGTGCGAAATAACAATAATATTTAATAAAAAATTAATCTAATCTAATCGATTATGTGACATTATTAATTATTTTGAACTTCTTAGTAGATAATATTAGTTTTGCACAGCAAAAAACAAAGTAACCCAGTTCCAAAAATCACCATATCTTTCCTTTACTATTACTGATGTGATCAGCTATATTAGTAGTATTCGGTACTGATTATTTTTCAAAAATATTTATCAGTAACGTCCCTTGGGCTAGTTGAAAGCATTATCTTGTCGCTCAATTTACGGGAGTCACTTTCTGCAAACCAAACTATAATTCCTGAATGAGTTATATTCAATTCGATAAAAAACAATTACTTGACCTTTCATACTCCTTAGGTAAGGAGATTATTCGATCTAATAAAGCAGGAGCTTATTCTTCTACCACTATTGTTGGTTGTAATACCAAAAGCTACCACGGGTTACTGGTAGCCCACCAGCCCGGACTAGAGGGTGTACATGTACTGTTATCGTCATTAGATGAAACGGTGGTTGTAAACGGTGCTTCCTTTAACCTGGGCGTGCATAAGTATCCGAACGAGTATAGCCCCAACGGTTACGTATACATGAAGGACTTCTCGGCTGACCCCATTCCGAAGTCTACCTACCGAATGAAGGATGTGGTAATTACCCGGGAGTTTTTGTTGGTAGAACATGAAGAACGGATTCTGGTGCGCTACATCGTAGAGAAAGCTCCGCATGATATTACGTTACAAATGTTTCCATTCTTAGCTTTTCGGAATGTTAATCAACTGATGAAGGCTAATGAGAATATACAGTCGGAAATCACGGAGGTAGAAGATGGTATTAGTGTTCAGCCTTACCCTGAGTACCAGAAATTCTTTATGCAAGTGAGCCAAGATGGTAAATTTGTTCCTCAACCAAACTGGTACTACAATATTGAGTATCCAGATGATTTTGAGCGAGGGGCTCCTTATCAGGAAGACTTATACGTGCCGGGCTACTTCGAGGTAAAGGCGGCTAAAGGTGATATTATACTGTTCACCGGTGGGCCCGATATTATTAAGACGTCTAACCTGCTTCGGATGTTCAATAATCAGACGCGGAAAAGAACGGCGCGTAGTTCGTTTGAGAACTGTCTGAAGGTATCAGCCGGGCAGTTTGTGCTGAAAACCCGTAGTACTCCCGAAGCACGTAAGTACGATCGTACTGATATTATTGCGAGTTATCAGCGCTTTCGTCGGGGTGGGCGAGATGCTTTTATTGCTATTCCGGGATTATCCTTGATCCACGATGACCTAAAGAGCTTTAAAGCAGTACTGGATACGATGTTGAAGTACCGCAAGGGAGCTTTTTTTCCGTTCTGGAAATATAATGATTCCGAAGTGACGTACGAAGCCATTGATACGCCACTGTGGTTCTTCTGGGCTTTACAGCAATATACCTACCGCTTAGGCGATCAGCAGGCCGTTTGGAAAGTCTATGGTACGGCTGTACGAGAAATTTTGGAGAGCTACCGAGATGGTACGGATTACTGCATCAAGATGCAAGATGATGGACTGCTTTGTGGCAGCGAAGAGGACGTTGCCTTAACCTGGATGGATTCCTACATTGACGGTAAGCCCATCACCCAGCGCGCCGGGTTCCCAGTAGAAGTGAATGCTTTGTGGTACAATGCTGTACGTTTTGCTTTGGAGATTGCCGGACCACGCTCTACCGAAGGAAAGAAAGTGCTGAATGACTGGAAGGGTATGGATGAAAAAATAAAGAAGTCATTTCAAAAAATGTACTGGGATGAAGAGAAAGGTTATTTAGCTGATTTTGCCAGCCTCGACCGCGAGCAGAAAAATTGGTCGGTACGTCCTAATCAGATATTAGCGGCTTCTCTACCATTCTCTCCCCTTACTGAAGATCAAATACGTAGCATTCTTAGTGTAGTAGATAAGCACTTGCTAACCCCAAGGGGCTTGCGGAGCTTATCCAACCAAGATCCAAGTTATCAAGGCAAGTATCAGGGAACACAAACGCAGCGACGTCTGGCGTACCACCAGGGTTCAGTCTGGCCCTGGCTGATGGGGCATTATATCGAGGCGTATCTTAAAGTACACGATCGGGATGAAGCATTACCTTACACAACTTCGCTCTACCGAGCTTTTGAAGAGACGATGCCTGAGCATGGCATCAGTAGCATATCAGAAATCTACGATGGCGATGCTCCTCACGCTCCTCGGGGAGCAATATCCCAAGCCTGGAATGTGGCTGAAATCATTCGGGCTGGCAAACTGATAGAAGAGTTTGATAAGGCTACTCAGCCAGTTTCTCTTTAATCATTTCACGTATACTGGGCTGATTGCTCGGTCTAATCTTTTACCACACAAACTAAAATTAGAGTTAGATGAACGTTCAAACTATGAATGACCGGATTGCCCCTCGTTGGAAGCGTCTATATATACAATCGCAAATCCCAGAAAAACTGAAGGGGTTAGAAGACCTTTCTAAGAACTTATGGTGGTGTTGGAATTATGACGCTATTAATCTATTCCGGAGCATTGATCCCGAGCGATGGAATCGGTATCGGCAGAATCCGATTGCCCTGTTGGATAACTTGGATTACCAGGATTATGAGCGACTGCTAAAGGATGATGCGTTTATGAAGCAGCTTTCGAAGGTGCAGTCGCAGTTCAAAAAGTATATGGGCGAAACTAAACGTCGCTCTCCACTCAAGATCGGGTACTTCTGTATGGAGTACGGGCTACACTCATCCCTTAAACTTTATTCCGGAGGCTTAGGAGTGTTGGCAGGAGATTATCTCAAAGAAGCTAGTGATGAAAACGTAGACATGATAGCTGTGGGGTTACTGTATCGCTACGGATATTTCCGCCAGGGACTGTCGCACTACGGCGAACAAATTGCTCTGTACGATCCCCAACGATTCACTTACTTACCTATTGAACCGGTTCGTAATAAGCAAGGTATTTGGGTAAAAATTCAGGTTGAGCTACCCGAACGCGTATTGCACGCTAAACTGTGGAAAGCCCAGGTGGGACGAATGCCCTTGTATCTGCTTGACGCGGATATCGAGGAAAATCAGGAGGCCGATCGGGTAATCACGCATCACCTTTACGGCGGAGATCGCGAAAACCGATTAAAGCAGGAGTTATTGTTGGGCATTGGCGGAATGCGGGCACTACAAGCGTTAGACATTAAGCCTGATATTTACCATCTCAATGAAGGGCACGCGGCCTTTAATGGACTAGAGCGACTCCGAATGCTCGTGAAAGATGGGTTAAGTTACGATCAAGCAGTGGAAGTCATTCGTTCATCTTCGCTGTTTACTACTCATACTCCGGTACCTGCCGGGCATGATAGTTTTGCCGAGGGAATGCTTTGGCCGTATCTGTCTAATTACACCAATTCCATGAGCATGTCTTGGGAAAAGTTTATGGCATTGGGGCGGATTAATCCGGATAATAAGGACGAGGAGTTCTCTATGAGTCATCTGGCACTTAGCCTCAGCCACGGAGTAAACGGAGTAAGTAAAATTCACGGTGACGTTTCTCAGAAAATGTTCCAACCATTATTTCCCGGGTTTGAGGCCGAAGAATTACATATTGGGTACGTAACTAACGGGGTACATTACTACAGTTGGACATCCCAGGAGCTTCAGGAATTATACGAAAAAACCTTTGGCAAAAACTTCCTCAAAAATCAATCTGATCCTAAGTATTGGGATAAGGTACGCAGTATTGCCAACGCTGATTTGGTTAAGGTAAAGCGAGAACTGAAAAAGAAGCTGATTGATACTGTTAAACAACGCTTAGAACGTAGTATGCAGGAGCGGCACGAGTCGCCCAGCAAGACCATTGAGGTGCTAAATTCATTTGACGAGAATACCCTGATTTTTGGCTTTGCCCGACGATTTGCTACCTACAAGCGAGCGCAACTGTTGTTTCAGGATGTTGAGCGCCTGGCTAAAATTGTAAATAATCCTGAATGCCCGGTACAGTTTATTTTTGCAGGTAAAGCCCACCCGGCTGATGCGGGAGGGCAAGAGTTGATCCGGCAGATTGTAGAAATATCGGGGCGACCGGAGTTTCTGGGTAAAGTAGTTTTCTTAGAAGATTATGATATAGAACTCACGAGCCGAATGGTAAAGGGAGTGGATGTGTGGCTTAATACACCTACTCGCCCGTTGGAAGCTTCTGGTACTAGCGGTATGAAAGCTACGCTAAACGGTACTCTAAACCTCAGTGTGCTCGACGGCTGGTGGGCCGAAGGCTACCGGGCTGATGCTGGCTGGGCATTGCCGGAGGAGCGGGCTTACGACAACCAAGATGTACAAAATGAATTAGACGCAGCTACCATTTACGCAATTCTGGAGAATGAGCTAATTCCGGCGTACTACGATCAGGATGATAAAGGAGTATCGGAAAAGTGGGCAACGCGTATGAAAAATACGATTGCGCATATTGCACCGGAGTTTACTATGAAGCGCATGATGGACGATTACTTTGAGCGTTTCTACGAGAAACTAGGTAAGCAGCGCAAGAAAATTCATCCCTCTGACTTTAAAGGGGCGAAGGAGCTAGCTGAATGGAAAGGTAAAATAGTGGGTGTTTGGAACCAGATTCGGGTCTTAGAAAAATCCATTTACGATTTTGCCAACAATCCACTGCCACTAGGTGAGAGCTTTAAAGCGGATATTGTGCTGGATATCAAAGACTTAAACCCCGAAGATGTTGGGATGGAACTACTGATTGCCCGACGAGTAAATGGCAAAAACCACATTGTTTTGAAAGAGCTAATGAGCCAGAAGACAGTAAAAAACCTCGGTGATTCGGAAATCCCGGAAGGAACAGGCACGATGGTGAAGTATACAGCGAACGCAAAAATCACCTTCTCTGGCGTTTACGAATATGGTTTCCGAATCTTCCCGCAACATCCGCTGCTGGCTAATCCGCAGGACTTTAATCAGGTAACCTGGCTGTAACGCTGCTCTCTTTCTTTAAACCTTGTGGCGCACAATACTATGAAGAAAAACGCGACCCTTTGGGTAACCATGCTGCTGGCTAATCTGGCACTGGCTCAGTCGCCCGCCTGGAATACTTTGAGCCAGGCGGTGCAGGATGTTCAGGTCAAAGATGATTTGTACGAACAGTCGTTTGCCTATGCCCCTGACAATAGTTGCCTACTTACATTTACGGTTTTTGATACTGATGATGGGGAAGAAACAGTATATAAAGTCAATGCGGCTGATCTGAATGAGCATAAAATTAGTTTCGATACCCGTAGCAAAGAGGTAGTGATAGAAGTCGAGGTTCGAGGAGGCAAAGATTTGGTACAAGTGTTTGAAGATGGCGAGCCCAAAGCCTTTGACGATAGCTTTGAATTTTACGCTTTGGATATTGAGAATGCTCGGGAAGTTGTTCGGGCATTTAAAGAAATCGTACAGGACTGTGGAGAACGCAGCCGGGAAATTTTAGTATACGGGCAAGTGAACCCTTCGTTTGAGGATGCACTAGGCTTTCTGACGTCAGAAATTGGCGAGGTTGAATCTTCGGATGGTGCCATTGGTCAGACGTTTACTCATGATATTTCTTTGCCCACGGTCATCACTTATGAACGGGAAGATACCAATGAGGGCGAGATTTTCCGCTACATAGCCAATATGGCTGATTTTAATGAACAGAGTGTCTCTTTTGATACCGAAAAAGGTCAGGTCGTGGTTTTGCTGGAAACCATTGGTGGGCGTGATTTAATTCAAACCTTTGAAAATGGAGAATTGGATGACTACGAACACGAACTGGAGATTATTGCTACTGATATTGAGCAAGCAAGGGTGATGGAAAAAGCCTTGAAAGGCATGATTGCCCAAGCCGGACAAAGATATGATGCCTCATTTCTACCGGGAGTGGCTAATCCTAGTATGGATCAGACGGTATCATTTCTTTCTAGCCAGATTGGCGAGGTTGTATTAGACAAAGAGTCTTACGAACAATCAGTGAACTACGAAGCGGCTACTCAGCAATTTCGTTACCAGGTGGTAGAAGCTAGTGAAGGAGATGAAATGACGTATCTGGTGAATCCGGCAGACATTAACCCCCGAACCATTGATTTTGATACCAAAGGTAGCGAAGTGTTAATTGAGCTTGAGACTGAAGGCGAACGCGATCTTATTCAGGAACTGGAGAATGGTGTAGTAGACGGTTTTACCGACGAGATAGTCATCCGAGCAGCAACTGTTGATGAAGCTCGTCGTTGGGTGGGGGCATTACAACAAATGGTTACACTAGCCCAAGCTAATCAGCAGGACTTGTTTACGTCAGCCGTAGGAAGCAGCCCTACGCCGGGTGCTACTCTGCAATACTTACAATCCAACATTGGTTCGGTAGATGAAGGTGAGGATCAGTACGAACAATCGTTAGTACCCGGCTCGGATAATCGCTGTTTACTGACCTATACCTTGATTGATGAGGATGGAGAAGAGAAAATATTTGAGTGGAATATGGCTGATATAAATCCCCGCCAGATTGCTTTTGATACTAAAGGTGAAAGTATCGTGCTCACACTTAAAACTACTGCTCAGCGTGATCTGGTTCGGGAAATAGAGGAAGGAGAAGTAGAGGGATATGAAAATGAGGTTGAGCTACTGGCAAATACTATTGAAGAAGCCCGGGCCCTAGTAGCTGCATTTAAAAATATGGCTGAATCCTGCAAAAAATAGCATTAATGAATAATGACGAATGAATGATGATTAATGAACAGCATTAGTCACCAATCATCACTCATTCATTATTTGTTAGAAGCGAAGTCCAGCTGAGATTGAAAACATCTGGTTAGTGCCTTCATTTCCGGTCATCATAGGAGTAATTCCGTGCTCGTAATTCAATTCTAAAGTAACGATCAGCACTTCAATACCGATACCACCATTAATTCCCAGGGTGGCTCCCCGGAATTCTTCCCGGCTCAAGCCGTATTCATTTTCCTGCACGCCTAGCAGTAGGGTAGGGGTAATTCCCGCATTCACTCGGATACGTAATAGTCCGTCCGAACCGGTTAGGTACATTCCGCCACTAATTGGGGCTTTCAACGTATTGAAATACACTTGATTATCCATTTCTTGTTGCGTAGTTCCTTGGTGTACTAGTTGGGCACCGGTGCGGTAGTAGTGCAAGCCAGGTTGCCAGAAAAACCAACTCTTTTTGCTGGATTTGATAAGCACATCCATTCCAACATTCATCCCTACTCGGTTGCCTTGTTCAGCAGTTTCCGTAGAGAGTGATGCAAAGTGTAATCCAATCTTAGGGTTTATATACACTTTATTTTTATCGTTTTCTGATTGAGCGTGAGCTAGTGAAACGCTTAAGAAGAGAACGATGATAGCTACTAAATTTTTCATAATTTTTTAAGTTTAGTCAAGGTGTTTTTAATGTGAAATTCACCCTACTATCCACTCACCCTCCCGAAGGTTAATGCGATTCGCTAAATTTTCTTAAAAAATTTTTTTTCTCGGCTGACCCCTGCCTTTCTACTCCTTATATATAGGCGAAGAGTGTTTGCCAAGATTTTTTTTCTGCGCCATTAACCTTTCTCATTCTGATGGTATATGTAAGCGAAAGTTTAATCAACCATGTATCATCAGAAACAAGAAAAAATCATGAACACTTCATTATTCAACTTCGCCAAATTATTTGCTTTCGCACTGCTAGTTATCTTCAGTGCCTGTACTCAATCAGAAGACCCAGTACCCACTACACCCGACACCCAAAATCCTAATCCTGGATTACCCGATTTAGGTGGTGGAGGCGGTATTCCCACAACCCCGGGCGGTGGTGGCAATCCTACTACACCTGGTGGCGGTGGTAACCCAACAACTCCAGGCGGTGGTCAGACCAATCAGGCTGTCGGAGTGATTACTTTTGATAACGGAAGTTATGAATTCCCCTTCTACTTAGGAGCTGAAACTGAAGCGCAACCCAACGAAGCTGGTGCTTATCTGACTGAGTACTACTACGCTGATGAAGCGGCTAGTCAGGATAATGATGGAGATGATAACATTGAAGGAGTCATCACCGCCATTGCCTTCAATGCTGCTAATGCAGGAACCTTAAGCCCTGGTCAATACTCATATGCACTCGGTTCCAGCGATGCCCAAGTCTTTCCTTACATTATGGTCATTGACCGAGGGCGAATCTTCCTAGTAGCTGAAGCCCAAACTCAGATTGGTACTACTGGCGAAAACGGTGTATACCAAGTAGCATTTGATGGACAAGCAGTAGAAGTAGAACTTGTAAACGGAGAGCTAAGTATTGTATCTAATCCGTTTAAAATGCAAGGTCAGTTTTTCATTCCAGCAACAGTTTCTAACGCTGCCCGCTACGAGTCTAAACCTAACTTACCCTCTTTCAACCTAGACTTTTCTAATCTGTCTTTTTAGTCGGTGAGATTGCTCAGATCAACGAAAGCTACTGCTCTTTGGCGGTAGCTTTCTTTTTTTAGGAAGAAGGGGAACGAAGGATGGAGAAAGGAGAACGGAATTTTCGTTGTAGATCCCTTCTCCCTTCGCCGTTTTCCTAATTGTCGGGAATGATGTTACTTTTGCAGAGAACATACAACCTGCAATCTTTGTGGTACAATGAAAGACCAGGAAATAATTGACCAGATCAAAGCCGGAAATTACGAAGTACTCAGTCAGCTTAATCGCCATTTCGTTAGTATACGCAAGTACGTGCTGTCGAATAGCGGAGCCATTGAAGATGCTGAAGACGTATTTGCTGAAGCCCAAGTAATCTTTTACCAAAAAGTGCTTAGCGAAGCCTACCGCTACGATGGCGAAGGAAAAATTGGTGGGTTTCTGTACCGGACGGCTCGAAATCTCTGGATGAAGAAGCTTACCCGCCCAGCTCCCATGATGTCGGTAGTATCCGATACTGATACTCAAGACTCGAGTGATCCGCTGGAGGAACTCAGTGGGGCACTCGACGAAATACTGGGTAATCTGGGCGACCCCTGCGCAGCCATTTTAACTTTTTTTTATTTTAATCGCCTCGATATGTTAACCATTGCCCAAAAACTGGGATATAAGAATAAAGAGACGGTAAAAGTTAAAAAACGTCAGTGTATTCAGACGATTGAAAAGTCGCTGCTACCGGCGCAAAAAGAAACCTTAAAAGAATATTTGTATGAACTTGACCAACGAAGACCGGGAGCTCCTGGATCGGCACTTTGAGCAGGATCTCACCGAAATAGAAGAGACGCAATTCCAACAGAAGGTAGCGTCTGACGATGAATTCCGGCAGGCAGTTCGTTTACGGGAGCTGATTCACGAGAGAGTGGAAGCCTACGGAGCAGCCCAACTAAAAGAACAGCTAAAAGCTAATCTGGCCGCCCAGCGTGGCACTATTGAAGAAGAAGACGAATCTCAAGAGAGCGAAGAAGCTACAGTTCGTCCACTATTTGGTAGTCCGGCAACAGTTCGCTGGGCTATTGCGGCCTCACTGGCACTAGTACTGGCTGCTGCGGTTGTCTTTCTAAACCTATCCGGTTCATCTGATGGTGACGGTTCAGTAGCGGTAGAAGATACTACGAAAACGGATGCTCCCGTTACTGGAGGACAGGTAGAAGCCCCTAATTATGCGGGAACTGACACCTACACATCATCCTACGTTATTGCTAGCAAAGGCATTTCGCAAGTAGCCCACGCACTGCTAGTAATTGACGAAAATCGCACTGAGGCTACCTATCAATTAGTTGATGATACTTTGCGAGTATACTACCCTCAGGATATTTTCGCTGACCCACTTCAATTAGTTAATCAAAAGGGCGGAGTAATACTGCAAATCAACGAGGACTATTACTCGATAGACTTAACCGAAGCAGCTACCGAGCAACCGCTTACTGCCCAAGAGTAGCGATATATACTTCAACAGCATTATCAAAGCCTACGCGCCTTACTGTGCCCGTAGGCTTTTTTCATTATCAGTAAGAACATGACGGTTCGCCGCGCGATTAATCATGTTCTTACCGCAGCAGATTAGTACACCATCTGCAAATCAGAAATAATCTTCTCTAAAGTTACTTTATCCTGGTCAGACATTGTGATGCTGGCGCAGCGGTGGGGCAACTTAGATTTCGTTAAGAAGTGGGGGCGACAGTCGGGGGCATTCAGGATAATCTCTTTAATCTTCCAGAATCGATGTTTCTGGCTATCCCTTGTACCCTCTTCTCTCTGTTGCCAATCGTAGGTGGAAACTTCTGGTGAAGTCTCAGCTGCTACTTCTGGCAGTGGATGAAAGGTGGCCTCCCAGTTTGTCTCGTGAGAGTAGTTAATGATACGGGGTGATAATCGATCGATGCTGAAATCAATAGCTACTTCCTGGGCGTAGGACAATGAACTGATTAGGAAGAAACTAACTATGAAGATGATAGAGCGTGTCATTCGTACTTTTGTGGTTTTCTACAATTCTAGCAGTTTCTCTCTCAAAATTCAGTGAAAGACTTTGCTAAGTCTAACCCGTGTACGATTATGAGTAAAAAGGGATGAGTTTCCCGATGACGGGAGAAATGGTTAGTGCGTGGTGACTACTTCAGATGAAGAGTCTCTTTAATTATGTGTAATAAGCCATCAGTTTCTATTGTGCCTTGTACGATGTGGTAGCCAGTAATGACTCTAGCGTCAAAAGCTATCTGGTCGTACTCAAATCGAGCGTAAAAAATATTGGGTTGTTGGTATACGGTGAGGGTACAGGAGCCGGACTGGGGTATTCCAGGACGGTGATAAATCAACTGATTATAGTCCCAGTGAATACTCAGTGAGTCCTTTTCTTGCTGTACGCTAGTAAAAGCACAAGAATGAGCCAAATTAGCTTCGTACCATTGGAGGTAATGGTTAGCATTATTCCATTGTTCTTGAGATTGCAGCAGGCAATAGATAAAGGCTTTCCAGACTTCTAGTGCAGTCTCACGTACTGGTTGAGTAGAAGGAGAGGTGTAGGTTTTTTGGGGCTTTTCTAAGAGTTGTACCATAAATGGATAAACCTCTAATGAAGTTTCTATCGGAACTACGGTTGTACCAATAGGTTTGGGCTGAGGAGTAGGCAGCGAAGCTTCGTGATCAGCATCACTGCAAGCCAGTAGGGACATAAATAGCCCACCTATACAGAAGTAAGCTGCTATTTTCATAGTAGAATGATTTAAATACAGAAGATGAATAGGGCTGCTCGGATTAACGCTCAGTCTTCAAGAATATTCAACCGTACTTTTTCTATTGCCTAAAGTTTAAAACCGCCACCCAGTACTGAATAGGAAGTAACCATTCCCTAATAATTGTGGGTTACCTGATAGGCTCGATATTGTGCCATTTTCATCAATATCAGCTAGACTAGAACTAAAGCGCATTCCCAATAAAAGCCCTTGATTAAATTCGTATTCTACCCCGAATGCTAACGAAAAATCGGTTGGAGTGAACTCATCCCGGCTATCGTTACCGTCAATTGTGGAAGACAACAAGATTCCGAGTTGGGGTCCAACTTGGATATTGAACTTTCGGGCAGGGTATAGTTTAACTAGTAAGGGAACCAGAAAATACTGGTTTCTCACTATCTGGCTAGGTTGAGTGCCTATGCGACTAACGTCTGCAAATCCTTGGTCTACAGCTCCCTGCTGAGAATACAGTAGCTCGGGTTGTAAAGCAAACCATCTCGATAAGCGAAGCTTAGCTAGACCACCAATGGATAATCCTGACCTAAGCCCGTATACGCCTCGTACATCTTGGTCACCATTATATAGTGAACCTGCGGTAAAACCTATCCGCACTCCGTACTCAAAGCGGTCGAGTTGCTGTTGGGCTTGGGCTGAGAATATTGCTAGGGCGAAGGCAAAGGCGAGTAGTAATCTTTTAGTATACATAGGTTTTATCAAATCTAGAGTAGAAAATTCGGCTACTAATATAAGGTTTTGTGGTTAAGACTGGTAGTATCAGATACAACGATTGACGATACTCCTCCGGCAGTGTTAGGCCGAACTTGCTGCTGACTGCTTTCGTCGATTTCGCTAACGGTTTTCATAACTAAGATAGCTAGGGCGAGAAAAATAAGTCGTAGAAAGTTTTGAATGTCGCGTCGCATGATTAATAGCGTTTTTTGTTGTTTTCACTAGTATATGCCCTGCAACTACTGAAGGTTAATGATGTAGGTAAAAAACTTTTAAAGTTCTCCCCGTACCGCTCGTTTCACTACTTCTATCTTACTGTGTATCCGCAGCTTACGGTAGATATTTTTGACATGAAACCGCACAGTATTGATGGATATCCCGAGTTGATCGGCAATTTGCTGGTAGCTCTCGCCCTCAGCCAGGCTGCTTACCACATTACGTTCTTGTTCAGTAAGTATTTCAATAGGTTCTTTCATGGTTGTAGAATTTTTCGAGTTTTTATATTTAAGAGGAGACTTTTCCTTCCTAGTATCAATTAAAGAGAGTTATAAAAGACTGCTAAGCCCAATGGATTTACCTCCATTAGGTTACTCAAAAAGCATTGTGAGCTCTTTTTCTCTCAGAGCCAAGCAAAAAGCCCTTCTGAAAGAAGAGTCATTTCACTCTAGTCTACTATGCTCTCAAATAATATCCCGGCAGTAGGGGCAAGGTTAATGGAAGGCGTAGAAAAAATGTCACCTACATGAGTATGTAGGTGTGGATTTATGGCTTAGATGCTGTATATCTTTCAGAAAAGTACTTTAAATAGTAGGTGGCTAATGAATTTTATTAGGCTGGTAGTAATATTTATGCAACCTTCTGGGTGAGCATCGTATTCCGGTGAATAGATTAGCGAGCTCCAGTATTTTTAGTCTTGAAGCAGATTCAATTGTCAAATTCTTGTGTCAGCAGGCTATTGTTTGTAATCGACAACTCAACTCCTGTGTCAGGAAGCTATCGTTTGTAGTCAATTGTCCAAATTCCACGTCAGTAAGTCATCGAAATAGCTAAGCAAGCTAATTCCTACGACTGATAATGTAGGTACACCATCTCAGCACTTACACTACTATTGTATGAGGCAGTTACTGCCCCCTTTTTTTAAAGGGGCTAGGTTTTTTTTATATTTATCTTACTGAGAAAGCGCACTAACCAGTGATATTAGTATTACTTGAAGGCATAATTAAGAAGCAACCAACTGTTGGTTTTCTCCGATTTGTCCCGATATTTGAACTGATTTACGAAGAATAACCGAATACCTATGCTAAAAATATGGATAACTGCATTGATCAGTCTGGTTACTATCTCAGTATCTCACGCTCAAATTGGTATTGGTATTAAGGGTGGGGGGAATGTCGCTCGATGTATTGGAGACGGATGTGACGATGAGGATATTGAAAGTTTGGCAAAATTAGGCTACCATGTAGGCCTAGTGGGTAACATCATTATTAGCCAGCGATTTGATCTGCAAGTAGAAGTTTTGTACTCTACCCAGGGGGCGCGATCTGATCCCTTCACTATAGAGTCGGATAATCCAGATGCTGATGGAATTCTGGTAAAAGAGGTCGTCATTCGTAATAATTACTTGAACCTTCCGGTGATGCTCAAATTTTATCTCGTAGATAAGTTATATGTTCATGCTGGGCTGTATCTGGGTTTCTTGCTTGAATCAACTTCCGAGATTGTTTCCCCTCAGTTACAGAATATATCGGGAGTACCACTGGTGGGCGATACTAAGGATTTGTTCAATGATCTGGATCTTGGGATAGGTGGGGGGATTGGCTATAATTTTGGCTACCGACTGACTGCCGAGGCGCGCTACCAATATGGACTAGCGAATACCAACGCCGAAGCCTCAGCAGCTATCAGTCGCAATACGCTGTTTCAGCTCTCCCTCCTCTACCGCATCATTAAGCATCGGGATTGAGCAAATCCCCCTTTACGAAAGGGGAAGTGTATAGTCGAGCACAATGAGTTAACATTGAAAACCCAATTAATATAGCACTGTTTGCCATTTCCCCCTTTGGAAAAGGGGGATACAGGGGGATTTATCCAGTGTGTTATTTTGCCAGAAAATCTACTTCTTAAAGTAGAAGTCACCCGTGAGCGAGGTAGACTCCCAGGGAATTTGCTTTCCTTCTGATTTCTGAGAAACAGTAGCCCGTACCCGCTTAAATACCTGTTCAATGGTGAGGTTAGGCGTGGCTAAGTGGTTGAGTAAAGCTTCGGTGTAAATACCGTGCTTACCTCCGCCATCCGAAGCAGTTTGTCCCGGTGCCGTAGCGTAAGCAACCAGTGAACCTCGGGGTGCACTCATAAAGGCTAGTCCATTTCCTCTAGTACTACGGCTCCAACTGCGCTCAAAGGGGTTGTCACGGCAGGCATCTAGCATCACAATGTTGGTGCGGGAATTAGCGGCTTCCATTTTGGCCAGTACCCGGTCGGCGCGTACGCAGTCGTACTCTACATCATAAGCACTCGCCAACTGAGCATCTATCGGAATCAAGTAATTGCTACCATTTACCTGCACTCCGTGCCCAGCGTAGAAAAACAAGCCTACGTCGTAGTTTTTGAGTTGCTGACCAAAGTCATCAATTGCTCGTTTAATCTCATTTTGATGCAAATTTTCGTGCTTCATCACCGTAAAGCCCAGGCCCTCTAGCGTAGATTTCATGGCGTTAGCATCGTTAATCGGGTTGCGTAGCTGTCCGCCCTGCTGGTAAGCACTGTTGCCAATAACTAGGGCTAATCTTTTTTCTTGGGAAGTAGCCTCCCGCCGGATAGAGAAGGTATTAGTGGTACTTTGCTGGTAACGATCGGTAGCAACAATGGTAAATTCGTTATCCCCCAGGTGTAAAGGAGCTTCCAGACTGAATTGCCCGTCGGGGCGCAGCCAAGCCGGCTGGTTGTTAATTAGTACTTCTTGAATACCGTCGCGGTCGGTAGCTTTTCCCGCAATCCGAATATTTTGCACCGCAATCTGCTTAAAACCTCGGGTTAGGGTAGGTTCTGTAATAGTGATGATAGGTTTATCACCTGCACCACCAGTGGTAGCGGCAACTGGTGAAGTATTAGATGGAGCTGTTTTCTCCTGAGTCGCCACAACTGGCTTGTTTGATGAACTGGAGGAATTATCAGCAGATGAATTAGTATTCGTATCTTGAGTAAATGGTTCTGTTTTTTGCAGTGAGGATTGTTTAGCCGTATCAGTTGATTTATTCTCAGAAAGCAGGTCGTTTGGAGAGTTGGACTGCGGGCGATTATAACTAGCCACAGGGGGAGTTGTAGTTTTATCTGAAGGTTTTTGGTCTAGGTACGAGACCCGCAGATAATCTACGTAGATTAGGTTATTAGATTCAAACCCGATGTTGTCGCCAAAAAACTCCTTGAAGGGCATAGTGTGTACCAACTGTTTATTGACGAAGAAGTAGTAAAATCGGTCGATTTTCCGAACAGTAAGCGTGTTATAGTCAGCCCGATGCAGATAATTTGTCGCCCGGTCCTTCACAAACTGCTCAAGACCCAACGTCTTACGCCACTGGCTGATGTAAAACTTATTCTCCTTAAAGCCAAAGAAAAAACTACCTCGTTCGGAGCGTCCCCACGATAGGGCAATGCTCTTTTTAGGCTTACCCTGCACGAACTTTAGGCGAGTCTCAATCTCAAAATCCCGATTTTCGTTGAAGCGGATACGAGTCCAACTGGCGTGCTCGTCGTACATGGGGGATTTTGATTGCCACTCGTACTGGCCATTCCTTATTTTACCTTCCCTTCGACCCTTGCGCTCGAGGCCAACAAACCAACCATTTAGGTTATTATCGAAATTCTCGAGCAGCACATCCGTACGCTGAGCAGCGGTAAAGTCATCGTATTTTTTCTGGGCGAAAAGCTGGAAAGTATTTAGTATCGCTAGAGAAGTCAGAAGAATATATCGGTACCACATAGTAAGATCGTCGGTATTTAGGTTAGAAAAAACAGCTTACCCTTCTATACTCAATACTTGGTTAAGGTTAACGGTAGATCTGATAATTTTAGGACGATCAGCAATTTTATAGGGCAACTTTCCTAAAACGACCCTAAATTTACCTTATATACACCAGTTGTTCCAAAAAAATTTTTAATTTTCGAGGTAATTTTCATTAACCTTTACTCTACACTCGGCATAAACAAGTGAATGATACTTCATCCACTATGTTTTACCAATTACTTAACTTTATTTCACTTATGAAAAGTATGTTTCTTTTCCTTCGCTACACGCTCATAGGAATCATTGCCTCATTGTATTTAGCGAGCTGTGGCTCTAAAGCTCCTCAATCATCGGTACAACGTACCGAAATTACACTTCCCTTTGCTGATCATCTTAGCGATAAGGAAGCCTTTCGTGGGGTAGGAATGGGAAAAAGCCCCGACCAAGGTTTTGCTCTTGATCAAGCCCGGCTTGACGCCCGAACCTTTATTGCTCAGCAAGTACAAACTACCGTAAAATCTGCCGTAGAGCGCTACCGCGAGCAGTACGACTCTTCAGAAGATACTGTCGGACTAGCCTACAATGCTAAGTTTGAGGAATTGACCCGAAACCTGGTTGATCAGTCGCTAAATAATGTGATGGTAGACGACCAAAAGATGTACGAGGTGCAACAGAACAACCAATTAGTTTATGAAGCTCACGTGGCGATGACCCTAAAGCGGGACGATTTTGTAAACGCAATGGAAGCTGCTACTGGCGGGGGGATGTCCGACGGAACTAAGCTGAAGATTGAGTACGACCGTAAGAAGTTTCGCGAAATCTTTGAGCAAGAGATGCAGCAGCTTAAGCAGGATCAGGCACGAAATTGATGTGATAGTGATTAATGAACAACCAGTCATTAGTCATTAATCACTATTCATTCTAACGACTTACTATTATGTTTCTGCGTATCTTTCTTGGCTGTTGGCTAATGACTTCCTCACTTCTGGCGCAACCCGACTGGGTGAAAGGAAAAGGAACTTCACCCCGCTTTCCGCACGCGAAATTCCTTACCGGACTGGGCATCGCTACCTGGCATAAAGATTCATCTGAGGCTGCGATTGCCCGACAAGCCTACGCTGCGGCTCAGAAAGATTTAGCTGAACAGGTAAGAGTACAAATTCAATCGACCAGCGAGAGTTTTAAGCAGCAAACCGGACAGGAGTTTTCGTCCTCGTACCAGGCATTGGTAACGGCTAACAGTCAGTTGGAGGTGGTAGGCTTGCAGAAAGAAACTTACCACGACCGCAAGCAGAAGCTGTTTTATACTTGGGTGTATGCTCCTAAGCAAGATGTTATTGCCAACTACCAACGGAAACTAGGTCAGGCCAATCAGCAGCTAAAAGACAAATTTGCTCAAGCTAAGCGCTACGCCGAAAGTGGACAGAAAGCCGAGGCGGAGCAGCAGTTGCTACATTGTCGCACCTTACTTTCCCAACAAGCCCCCTGGCAGGCGTTGTTGCTAAGCTTACAGCCTTCAGTAGCATCAGCGGAACCTTCAGTAGCTTTATCCAAAATTGAGGAAGCCCTCCATCAACTCATTAGTGAGCGGGCAAATTCTCTGGATGATTTGGCTTATGGATTGGCTTATCAGCTTAAACAATCGCTAGACGAGCCGCTACAACGGGTTGTAATTTCGCCACTGCTGTACCGGGAGTCGGAGATGGCTAGCTCATTTTCTTACTTCTTTCGCGACCGACTGGAACAGGAGCTAATTCAGTACGCTGACTGGCAAACTATGCGGCTGGACGATGTGCAGTTTAATCAGGGGAGTCCTACTATGCGCTATACGCTGCGGGGTATTTATGAGGTATCGGGTGATCAACTGTATCTCAGCCTGTTTGTAAAGGATGTCTTTGCCCAACAGGTAATCAGTATGGCGACCGCCCGATTGGATATTGCCGTAGTGGAATCAGCCCAACTGGCGTACCTTCCAGTGCGCTATGAGCAAAACGCTGCCGAGCAACAGCAAATGGAAATCTACGAGGTAGCTGATAATGGTATCGATCTGGAAGTATGGACGAATAAGGGAGACAAAGCTTTAGTATTTACTGAAGGAGAACGCATGAACGTATTTTTCCGGGTGAATATGCCCTGCCACGTTCGCTTTGTGTATCATCTGGCCGATGGCCGACGAGTACACTTCTTTGACCAGTACCTGACTGCCGATCAGGTAGGAAAGCCTCAGGAGCTACCGTATGATTTCATTTGCGACTGTACTGACGCGCCCTGTGGCATTGAGACACTACAAATAAATGCTCAGGAAGAAGCCTTTACACCCCTGGCTACCCAGGATGTAGGTGGTTATCGCTTCATCACCGAAGATCTCAGCAGTATTTTGCAGAAAAACCGAGGTATGAAGCAAGATGAACCTATGTACCGGGCTGAACAACGTCTCGTTATTACCACGATGGAGAAACCTTCTTAGTGAACAATACTGCTGCTCGTTTTAAATGTGCAGCAGATATACCTAATTAGCTATGAAAACAATACTTATTTTTATATTCAGTATCAGCTTTGCGCTGTCGGGTCTTGCTCAAACCCTTGACCAATTTAAGCAGGAGCGAGACTCGGTGATGCAAGCGATGCAGCAGGAGCGGCAGGATTTTGAGCAGCAATATATTCAGGACTTTAATCGGTTTGTAGCCGAACGAGATAGCTTATTTGCTGAGATGCTTAAGGAACGTTTTCGGGCGATAGAACTTTCTAGAGGACTTCAGCTTGAGACTGCTCCCAAGCCAGAGTTGATTCCGGCGTACCCTTCGGATACTCAACCGCCAACTAACCAAGAAGTAAAACCGGATACTACTGCTAAACAGTTGGGTCAATCTCGCAGTTTACTATTACCGTTGCCCGCCCAAGGCGACGAAGATGGTTATATACCTCAGCGGGTTCAGCTCACTTTTTACGAAAATCAGCTTTCGGTGCCGTATGACCCACGTCTGCGGCTACCTAAAGCTGCTCGCTACGATGCCCAGACTCTTAGTGAGGCCTGGGTTTCGTTGAGTAATGCCTATGCCAAAGAGTTGATTCACAGTTTGTACCGCTATAAAAATCGATTTAACCTAAACGACTGGGGGTACTATCAATTAGTACGGAAGTTTACTGGGCAGTTATATTCGTTAGACGATCCACGAGCGGTTTTGACAGCCTGGTTTCTACTAAACAAATCCCGGTACCGGGCTAAGATTGGTTATGCCAACAATCAGTTGTATTTACTCATACCGACTAATTGTACCGTCTATTCAGCCACTTACTATCAGTTTGGTGAGCAAACCTATTACGCTATTGGCGAAGCTCCAAATTCAATCTATACCTACGACCAAGACTACGCGGGAGCGGATCTCACCTTTGATTTAGAAGTGCGTAATCCGCTGAGTTTAGGAGGTAATCCCGAAAAAAAAACATTTTCTTTTCGCTACGGTGGGGAAGAGTATGCTATACAGCTAGCGTATAATACCCGGGCTATTGCCTTTTATCAAGACTATCCTGAAGTAGATTTACGGGTTAAGCTAGAATCTACCTTGTCTCGTGAAGCCAAAGAATCCCTGATTTTACAGTTTCAACCATTACTGCAAGACCGAACTTCACCGGATGCTGTTGGCCTTTTACTTCGTTTTGTGCAAACTGCTTTTGAATATGAGCTTGATCAAGCCCAGTTTGGGCGGGAAAAGTATTTCTTTCCCGAAGAAGTTCTTCACTTCACTGCCTCTGATTGCGAAGACCGATCGGCACTTTTTGCTTATTTGGTGCGTCAGCTACTGGGGTTGAAAGTTGTTGGCTTGCAGTATCCAGGGCACGTAGCTACGGCGGTGGGCTTATCAGGAGTAGAAGGCGAATATATTGAGCGAGATGACGAATATTTTGTGGTTTGTGACCCTACCTACATGAATGCGCCGATTGGTAGAGTAATGCCTCGATTTGCTCAGAAAAAAGTAGAGCTAGTACCACTTCGTGATCCGTACCAGCAGTGGCTCACTGAAATGATCTGGGATATTGCTTCCACAAACGGGGTGTATCCGGGGGCGAATCATCATAATGTAGTAGTTGATAACTTGGGTAATATTTACTTTACGGGCTACCGTCTTTCCTCTCAGGTAGCAGAGGGGCAAGATATTTATTTAGCGAAACTAGCCCCTAACGGGCGAGTGTTGTGGGAGAAGAATTTAACTGGTAATGGTAATGATGTTGGTCAATATTTGGCGATTGATTCTCGACAGCAAGTATACTTGGCGGGGCGATACGAAGATCGGCTGCAATTAGATGTAGAAGACGCACTAAAAACTGCAGTTACCGGATTTTTTGTAGCTAAATTTACTCCCAGTGGTCAACTTACTTGGGTGCAGGATCTAACTCCTCAGCAAGATAACCTGGAACACGGCTTTGTCGCCAAAATTAGTGAGCAAGGAAAGCTCATGGAAACACTGGTGTTTGATAACACGATTGCTGAGCGAGGAATTGCTTTGGATGAAGGTGGTAATATCTACTTCAATGAGCATTACGAAGCGGTAACCCAGGTGCGTAGCCGAGGTATGACCGTAGGAAACCGTAGTGTGGCGGAAAACAACGCTTCATTTGCCATTGATGTTGCCGAGACCTTGAAAACCGAAAGTGATCGGTTAAAAGAGCAGCAGTACGATCCTACTATTGCTGGGCTATTTGCCGTAGTACACTGCATTATGGAAAGCGGAATGGTAATCCACGGAACTGCTGCCTTGGAAGCTCTGGATCGATACAATCCAGCATTTCAAAAAGATTGTCCTGAGATTTACGCCAATATTGGGAAGTTGAGGTTTATGAAAAATGAAAGTGGTATTATCACTATTGTGAATGAGGTTGGGGGCAATGTGGACTTTAGTAGGATGAGAATCCAGGATCAGGCCAAAGTCCGGTTACGAACTTTTGATGATGGCAATGCTCAACTGGATGTGCTCACTGGTATTTCGGTAGGTAAAGCGTTTGTCCGATTTAAGCTGAACCATATTAAGCTTTTTAAAGAAAATGGCAATTTGCTGTTTGATTACGATAATGATAATACTCAAATAGTGATGAATTTACGGGAGGATATTTTATATTAGCTCGGTTAAAAATACTATTGTAAGTAGAAATACTCAATGTAAGTAACAGTGTGTAGAAGAAAAAGAGAAAAAATAATAATTGATACATTTTAGGTAAAGTCATTATATTTAGAAATATTTCACTCAAAAACTAACTGTTATGCACACCAAACCTCTGCTTTGGGTATTACTACTCGCCCTAAGTTCTTCTGTTATGTTTTCTAGCTGCCAGTCAAGCAAAGTTGCTTTTGGTAACTCGTATTATTTCAAGCAAACGCCTAAATCTGTAGATCAAGCCTCAGTAGCCTCCACACTTGAGGAAATTGAAAAAGTGGCTCCCCAAGGTGCTCAGCTGTATACTTCCCTCGATCAGGAAATGGTAACTGAGCGAGATGCTGCGGCACTGATTGAACAAGCCCAGCAGCAACTTCTGGCCGCTGTAGAAAAAACTGACAATGCGGAATTAAAAGAAAAAGCCCTGCGAATGAGTCAATTAGCAGGCGAAATGAATGGGCAAGAACTGACTAAAAAAGAGCAACGAACTAAGCGCAAAGAAATCCGTAAAGAAGTTCGGTCTTTAGTGAAAGAGTACAAATCTATGTCGCCGAATGAGACCAATGATATGGATAAAAGCCTTCTTCTAAGTATCATCTTCTTAGGGGCTGGCCTAATTTTCCTTTTCCTCTTCTGGCCTCTGGGTATTCTTATGTTTTTAGCTGGTCTCGTTCTGTTAATTATTTGGGCAGTTAATAGCTAATCTGAACTTTATCTAATTTTCTGATCTTTTGATAAGATTTGACACTTAGAAAGAGCCAGTCTTGGGTATCCAAGGCTGGCTTTTGTGTAAATACTGATTTGCACTTATAAAAATTTGGATAGGAAGTTCGCCCAGTTATGGGGATATCCTTATATTTAGCGAATATACTAACTAAACCAATTGCTATGTACACCAAATCAATCCTCTGGGTCGGAGCTTTTCTTGTATCCGCCGCCTTTATTTTCTCAGGTTGCCAATCCAGTAAGGTCGCCTACGGAAATTCTTATTACTTCAAGCAAACTCCTAAAACTGTTGCTAAACCAGCACCTAAAGTAGAAGCAACTGATGAGGCTACTTTGGAAGCTTCAGTAGCAGAAGAGACTGCGGTAGAAGAAACAGTAGAAACCCGAATGCAAGAAGCCAAGGAGAAAATTGCTGCTGCCCTAGCTGACGAAAACAACGCTGAACTACAAGCTAGCTTTGAGCGTACCAAGCAGTTGGTTTCGGATATGGACGATGAGCAGCTTACTAAGAAGGAAGTGCGGGTTAAGCGTAAAGAGTTAAAGAAAGAAATTCGTACGTTAACCAAGGAGTTTAAAAATGCCGCTCCAGAAGCTACCCAAGAAATTCACCGCTACCTGAAATACTCTCTCATCTTATTTGGAGTAGCTGTTCTTCTTTCAATTATCGCCGCAGTAACTGTTACTGGTGGGTTTGGAGTGCTATGGGCACTTTCTTCTATTGCATGGTTGGCAGGAGCCGTATTCTTCGTTCTGTGGTTACTGGAGGAGTTTGGATAGTAAAGCAACTGAAAAAGAAAAGCACCAGGTTGTTATCCAGTGCTTTCCAATCTAAATTTAAAAAGCGCGTACTCTACGCGCTTTATTTTTTATGGGTCTACATATTCACCGTAAGGCCTATCGTCCAAATTGATAGTGCGCCATAGCCTAATTCGGAATATACTCCGAAGCGATCGCTGAGCATATAACGTCCACCCACTATCGTTCCGAAGTCTAGAAAAACTCCGTCATTGAAGGCATCCCCGAAGAACTCGTCGTCAATATTGGTGGATATGATTTCAGCACCTAATACTACAGAGACATATAAATCTAACTTGTCTTCATTTAAGTCCATGTCTAGTGCCTCATTTACTAGGGCAACGTAGTGAAAGGAACCTCGAACCCCAGCAGCAATTGCGGTTAAATTCCACCCTCTCGCAATTCCGTAGCGACCAACACCACCGTAAATTCCAGCACTGAAGTATTCGTGGAAGCCTACTTCATAAGACCCGTTAAGAGAAGCACCTAGGCCACTGTATCCGAACCAACCATAATTATACGAACGAACGCCCCTTCCTAGTCCGAGGCCAATATTGAGATAGTTAGTGCCTTTATCGTAAGCTAGATCGCCACTTCCGCCGCCGTTTACTCGGACGGTACTTTGGGCTTGGACTGAGAGGCTAAACATAGCCAGTAGTGCGATGATTGTGCATAGTTTTTTCATGGTTTAATTGGTTTAATCAGTTAATACTTTTTGCAAAGTTGATGAATAAATGTTAGAAGTATAAGTAGGAGAGGGAAATAAGCCCCTCTCCTCCAAAGAAATTCTAGTTAAAGACATTACCCCCAGGGTTGTCACTAAACGTGTTGCCTGCTGCCGCATCCTCGACATTGGCATTTACTGTTCCATCAGAGTATATTCCGTAGTTACCGCTATTGCTAATTTCACTGTTAGTGATATTCACCGTGGCATCAGTACCTACCCCAATATTGGTTAGGGCGTCAACAAAGCCATCAAAGTCGTACTTAGAACTACCGCCGTAGGTTATCTTTACATGATCCAGTATACTATTCGCAGTATTTGAGTCAATCAGAATTCCCCGCCACTTAAATACGGATGGATTAAGTGAAGTAAACTCTATCATAGCATCAGAAGTACCTTGAGCAATGAGCGAACCACCTTGGTCTATCACGAATGGAATATTGTTGTCAAACTCAAATAAAGCTCCAGCTCCAATAGTTAGTTGATCGCGGACGGTAATTCCTCCAGTAACGATATACTTAGCACCGTCTTTCAAAGCTACCCAAGTGCCTGGACCTTCATCTAATGTTCCGCCAAAAATTTCAACGGCACCCTTGGTGTTATCAGTGAAAGTAGTATTTGCATCAACTTCGCTCACCCGATCCACTTCTAGACCTATACCGTATTCGGCATTTCTAACAATAGTATTGTTTTCAAAAGTGGTTAGAAAACCGTAACGGCTGTAAATGCCGTACCCTTCGCCATCGGCTATGGTTGTATTAGTCAGTTGAAGCTCACCGTTGGCGTACAGTCCAATAGCTGCTGGTACATCCACGAAATCGGCAAACTCGGTAATGTTTGTTCCTCCAGTGTAGCCAATATTTGCATAATCTATTTTGTTATTAGAACTAGTAGATACCATTTTGATACCACCCCAAGGATTATCCTCGTCAAAAGCAGTCATGGTAACTTGGTCGCTGGCGGTACCATTTACGATAAATGCTCCATCGTCGGTAATGGTAAAGAATACATCTTCTTCCATGCGTAGTTCTGCACCAGCATCAATGGTCAGGTCGGCGTTGGCAGTGATGCTTCCTGAAACATAGTAGAAAGCGTCTCCAGCTAAAGAAGCTAGGGCTACATCACCAGATAAAGTAGAACCAAAAACCTCTATGGCACTAATGGTATTGCCTTCAAAAGTAGTAGTAGCATCTATTGTTCCAGCAACATCTATGGGTAACCCAATTCCTGAAAGAGTGTTATTGCTCACATTATTATTACTGAAGACAATAAGTTCACCGAAGCGAATGTACATTCCGTAGCCACCGCTTTCTGATATTTCAGTGTTAGTAATTTCTATCTTGCCATCCTGTCCCAAACCGATATTAGCTGGTACATCCACGAAATCAGAAAAGGCGGTCATGTTAGTCCCTCCGCCGAAGGTTACTACTGCATTATTTAGCACATTTCGCCCATCTTGAGAAGAAATGTAAATACCACCCCAGCGAAGACCCCCTTCGGCATTTGAAGTAGTGAAAACAATCTTATTATCTGTTTCTCCATTGGCAATCAGTGCCCCTCCACCACTAGCAATAGTAAGCAGGACGTTCTCATCAAATTCAACCGTTACTCCTGGCTCTACTGTTAATACAGCAGTAGCTGAAATGGAGGTCGTAACTCGATAATCGGGTAAAGTAGGGTCTTCAAAAACATTTGCTAGTGTTCGGTCTTCAGTAATGTTACTGTTAATCAAAACAGGATTAGCATCGGCTTCAATGGTTACTTCCGCAGTAGCACTGTTTCCATCAGGGTCTTCTACTGTTAGGCGAATAGTATACTCACCAATTACGTCAGGAATGAAGTTAGCTTCGTCGGGATCATCCTCAGTAGAGTTGATCTCCGCAGCACTGCTGCCATCGGGAGCTTCAGTAATTTCCCAAGTGAATGTGAGTTCATCACTTTCGGTATCTGGATCAATAGTGTTGCTACCATCTAAGGCATACGGGGTACCCACGGTGACAGTATTGTTTTCGTTATCTTCGCTGATGGGGCGACCATCTTCGTCTACAATAAACACCACAGGTGGCTCCCCTAAAGCTTCAGTCGCTGTCACTGTAACATCATCGGTGTCGGAGTTTCCGTCTGGGTCAGTAACTGTGAGTGTGAACTGATAAGGTCCTTCAACATCTGGGGTAAAAGTGGCAGAAGCCTGACTACTTCCGTTGACAGAAGCACTACTGCCGCTGGGAGCCGAAGTAAGCGCCCATGCGTAGGTCAATGTGCCTCCATCAGGGTCGGAAGAACCGCTGCCATCAAGGGTAACGGAATTACCTACCGTGGCTTGTAAATCTTGACCGGCATTGGCTACCGGAGGCTCACCTACAGGTTCAGGATCATCTTCTTTACAAGCGATTACACCGAGGAAAAGAATAACCATCAATAAGCGAGTTAGTCCTTTTAAGGAATTTAAATTTTTCATAATAAGGAATTGGTTTACGTTTGGTTTTTGTCAGTTTAATGCTAGAAAATGTGAGGAGGTAAACATAATAGAAAAAATTTTTCATATTTGTTTACTTAGTAGGCGTGAATCTTATTAAGGGATAAAAATCGTTACCTACTTTACCCATACCAATTATGAAGCAAGATTCTCAGTATGATGATAAATTTGACCGCTACCTTCGGGATGAAATGGATGCGGAAGAACGGCAAGCCTTTGAAGATTTGCTGAACGAGGATGAAAGTCTAAAGGAGGAAGTGGATTTGCAGGAGGATATTACCGCCGGAATTGATCTTTTTGGCTCCGAAGAGTTGAAAAGACAATTACAGCAATCTGAGGAGTCAGCCACTGTCCCACTAACTTTTAGTCAGGAAAGATCTAAGGAGCAGTCTGATAAAGCTAAGGCTGTTCGACCGCTATATTTTGCACTGGCTACTGCTGCATCTTTTATATTAGTCATTGTCGCGGTTTGGCTGTTGAATCCTGGGGGATCTTCCCAGGATCTGTACGCAGCTTACTATGAACCCTACCCAAATGTAGTGAACCCAGTAGAGCGCTCGGAAGGGATACCGACTGATGCTGCTGGACAGGCTATGTATTACTACGAACAGGGTAATTACCAACAGGCGATTGCTCTCTTCACTCAGCAAATGCCTACTGACGTTGCCTACCAATTTTACTTAGGAGTAAGCTACTTGGCGGTGCAGCAACCTACTCAGGCCGAAGAAACACTGCAAACTTTGTTATCTGATTCAGAAGGGGCGTTTTACGAGCCTGCTCTATGGTATATTAGTTTAGCGCGGTTGGCCAACAATCAGCCAGATGCGGCTAAAATTACTCTACAACAAGTAGTAGGCTTTCAGGGAGAATATGCGACAGATGCTCAAGCTTTGTTAGAGCAATTGTAGTTCCTTTGTCTTTTCTTCAAATAAGAGTCAAACAAAAAGCCACTCCCCAGAGGAAGTAGCTTTCGTATTAGTAGTTTCTATTTCTCCTATGGATTAGGCAATAATACCTGATCAATAACGTGGACGACCCCGCTGTTAGAGAGATAATCAAAGTCTACTACGTTAGCGGTTTCGGTAGCATCATTGGCATCGTCTACTGTTATGGTTGCGCCTTCTGCTCCGGGCACCAGCGTAATCGTTAGTGGGGTGCCATTGAGCGATGTAGTAGAAACTGACTCAGCTGCTGCTACATCGGCACTAAAGTTAATCCCCTCAAAAACGTGGGTTTGTAGCACGTTAGCAAGAAAAGTTGGGTCAAGTCGAGCGGCACTATCGATAGTAACCTCAATACCCGCAGCCTCAAAAGCAGCATCGGTCGGCATAAAAATAGTTTTATTAGTCCCTAAATCTGCTCCGCTTTCTTCCAAAGCTGTCTGGAAAATAGTGAAGGAGGCACTACTCAACCCATCAGCAAAATTTACCACATCTTCTATTGGTTCTGCCGGGCGCAGCACCCCACCGAGGAAAACAATACGCCCGTTACTAGCAGTAAGTCCCAAATCAGCGGCTACTACTCCATTCAGAAATAAGGTGTTATTGTCAATAGTGATGTAGAGCGGTTGACCTAGCAGGGTATTAATTGTCCGTCCAGCATTGGCAAAATCAGCATTTCCTTCTATTACGTGGTAGTCAATGGTATTTTCTGCATTCTCTTGAGAAGTAAAAAAGAAGTTATTGAAAGCATCATTCACTGGAGTAAGGAAGGTATTGGCACTAGCACCAGTTAATAATGACTGATATCCACGGTTAATAAACAGATTGTTTATCGTAGTAATACCGCCGAACAATCCCACAGTAGCGGTTAATCCGCCCACTGTACCAAAAGTGGAAGCTACACTAGGATTAGTTGTATTACCGGTAGTTAACGAAGGAGGTAATAACACTTCGTTCACTACGTGAATCACTCCATTGTTTGCCCGTAAATCTGGTGTTACTACGTAAGTCGGGCTGAGTTGGGTAGCCGCGTTTAACCGGATAGAGTCGCCTTCTAAAGTAGGAAAAATCTGAGCTAAGTCCAGCGTCGTAAGAGCCGAATCAATGTCGTCAGATTCATAGGTAGCATTAGGTACTAGGTGATAAAACAAAATATCAGATAAGATATTGGTAGAAAGCTCCCCCATTGACTCTAAGCCAATAGTATTTAGCAAATTAACAAAAGCCTCATTGTTAGGAGCGAAAATGGTATGCTCAGTAGTAGCTAAACGGTCGGCTAGTCCACCGCTGATAAAAGCAGCTAAACTATCTAGACCCTCAGTCTGGGTTAAAACTTCTACTAAATCTTCAGCAGGGCGAGGCGGCTCTCCATCTTCATCATCATTATTACACGAAACAACAAACGCTAGTAAGGGTAGTAATAACCAAGTGGCCCATTGGGCAGAGTACATCTTTTGCATAGTAAAGTAAAAAGGTTATAAACGGCTCAATATACACTTTTTGCTAGTAGTTTGGGTAACTTCATAAACAAAAACTTAAAAAGTCGTCTTCTCCATGAGAATCAAATAGTAAATGTCGTTACCATGACTTCAATCGGTTTAGAAAGACCCGATCTTAAAGATAATAGTCTACCCGAATAAAAAAGAGAGGGTTCTACCTGAAAAGAGCATACTAAACCAAATTATTGTCCGTTACGGGAAAAACAGCCGCTAGAAGTTATTAGAATACGATATACTAGGGTTTTTAATTACCTGCTAGTTGAGCTGCCTGGCTCACCCAGTGTTTAAAAATATTGAAAATCCCGTAATCTGGGTGAGATCAATTATAAAAAGCTAATTAGTCTAGTAGATAGTATTTTGCTTATAATGATGTATTTTAGCTTTATCAAACCTTATCCTGAAAACGGCCCTAACCCTCAACCTTTAGATAGAATTAAAAATACCACGAAGAAACAATCATCGCGTATATGAATAAATCTTTACTCTTAGTCTTTACTCTTTTCTTATCGCTCTCTCTTTTTAATAGCTACGCCCAGGAACTTACCGTAACGGGAAGGGTGACTTCGGCCTCTGATAATTCAGCATTGCCCGGCGTAAACGTGACCCTGAGAGGAACTAATCGGGGAACCATCACTGATATTGATGGGAATTTTCGGTTGGCGGGCGATGCCAGCGATACCCTTATCTTCTCATTTATCGGATTCAATCCATTGGAAGTGCCTATCAATGGGCAGTCATCCCTAGATATAAATCTACAAGAAGATGTACAGGAACTCAGTGAGGTTGTGGTTACTGGTTTCCAGGAAATTGAACGTAAGTTGTTCACTGGTTCCGCTGAGCGAATTGAAATGGCAGACATCCGTGCTCCGGGGATGGTAGATGCCAGTCGGATGTTGGAAGGACAAGTGGCCGGGGTAACCGTAGAAAATGTATCAGGGACTTTTGGTACCGCCCCACGTATCAGGATTCGAGGAAACACCTCCATTAATGGTGATAATCAGCCATTGTGGGTAGTGGACGGAGTAATCTTAGAAGACCTGACCAATGTTACTGCGGATGATATTGTTACTGGTAATGCCAATACAGTATTGGCTTCTTCGGTGGCTGGATTGAATCCGGATGATATTGCCTCTTTTCAGGTATTACGCGATGCATCGGCAACTGCCCTCTACGGTACTAGAGCTAAAAACGGCGTAATCGTCATTACTACTAAGCGAGGTAGGAGTGGTAAATTGCGGGTAAATTACTCAGGTAATTATTCATTCCGGCTACGTCCGGGCTACGGACAGTTTGATATTCTCAACTCGGGAGATGAAATGTCCATTTACCGAGAGATGTACGAAAAAGGACTGATTGACATTACCACCTCGGTACGGGCTGAAAACTTTGGTCCGCTGGGTAAGATGTTTTCCCTAATTTCAGATCATGAGATTAATTGGGGACCTAACGGAACGCTAAACGAAGAGTTTCTAAACCAGTATGAAAATGCGAATACCGATTGGTTTGACGTACTGTACCGCGATGTATCGCTTCAACAACAGCATTCGGTAAGCTTGACGGCGGGTAATGAAAACTACAACAGTTACTATTCATTTAGCTTTTTGAATGATAATGGACAAACCGTAGCGGACGGAGTGAGTCGCTTTGCGGGAACCGCTCGGAATAGCTTCTTTATATCAGATCGGTTCAATATGGATGTGAAGCTGACAGCTAGCTACCGCGATCAACAACTGCCCGGTAGTACTGACCGCGACTTTGATCCGATCACCGGGCGCTTTAGGCGAGACTTTGATATTAACCCATTTAGCTACGCCATTAATACGAGTCGGTCAATACGTCCGTATGATAGTAACGGAGACCTGGAATACTTTCGCCGAAATTACGCGCCCTTTAATATTCTGGAAGAGCTTAGTTTGAATTTTATAGATGTACGAGTAGCCGACATTGCAGCACAGACTGACCTAAACTTTAATATCCTGGATAATCTCACTGTCCGTAGTACTATTCAGGGACGCTATGCATCTACTAATCGCGAACACATTATTCATGAGCGTTCTAATCAGGCTGAGGCCTATCGGGCTGATGATACCCAATTCATTCAGGAAGCGAATCGGTTACTATTCCAAGATCCTGATGAGCCCGGTTCGCTTCCGAAAGTGGTTTTACCGGAAGGCGGATTTAACTATCTAGATGAGAGTGATTTGCTTAACTTTTATATTCGTAATAGTATTGAGTGGTCAGAGACCTTCGGGCAAAACCATAATGTAAACTTACTGGCGGGTCAGGAGATTAAATATACTGACCGCTCGTCTCGTAGTGCTGATGGTATCGGGGTAGTATATGAAAATGGTGGTGTTGTAAATACAGACCCGGATATTATTGAATTTCTCAACCGCCAGGGGGTAGACTTTTATTCCTTGTCTGAAGACCGAGAACGCTTTACGGGTTTGTTTCTGAACGGAGGATACTCATTTAAAGATCGTTACGTGGTCAATGGTACAGTGCGCTACGATGGCTCAAATCGTCTGGGGAAAAGCAGGGCGGCTCGCTACTTGCCTACCTGGAATGTGAGTGGAGCCTGGAATGTAGACCAGGAAACATTCTTCACCTTGCCTTCGGTAATTAGTTTTCTTAAACTTCGGGCTACTTACGGATTGTCAGCCAACCTTGGGCCGGATGTAAGTGCTTTACTGAATCTACAATCAGATGTAACTCTAAGGCCTACTGATACGGAGTCTTTTTTGTTCATTGAAGATCTGGAAAATCAAGACTTAACTTGGGAGAAGCTTTATGAATTTAATGTAGGAATGGACTTCGGTCTATTTAATGATCGAGTTACTGGTACGGTTGATTACTTTGAGCGTAATTCCTTCGATTTGATTGGGGTACTGCAAACAAGTGGAATAGGAGGGGAAGCGTTTAAACTGGGTAACTTTGCTGATTTGGAATCCAATGGTTTTGAGTTTACCATCAATACGCTTAACTACTACGACGAAAACTTCTCTTGGACTACTAATTTTAACATCAGTTATGTCCCCGACCGAATCACCCGCTTTGATTTTAATCCTCGAGTAGCTGATGCTATCTCGGCGCAGGGAGCCGCAGTACTAGATGGAGCTCGTCGCGGTATTTACTCTACAAAATTTGCTGGCTTAGATGCTCGAGGTATTCCTACCTTCTTTGACCTTAACGGTGAGGTAGTATACGATTATGACCTACAACAGCGCGATAGTCTTCAGCAAATTCTTCAATACGAAGGCTCAGCAGAACCTCAGGGCGCGGGTGGCTTCACCAATGTGTTTACTTATAAAAACTGGTCGCTCAATGTATTGGTATCGTATCGGTTTGGCTATAAAATTCGCCTCAATGATGCCTTTGCCCCTCGCTATACTGACTTTAGCTCTTTTTCTCGTGATTTCGTAGATCGGTGGGTAGTACCGGGCGATGAGGAATTTACAGATATTCCAGTGATCCTGGATAACCAGATTTTAGCTGGTGACGTTACTGCCCAGCTCCGGAACTCTTATGATTTGTATAATAAGAGTTCGGTTAGAATAGCCGATGGCGATCATGTACGGCTCAAGACGGTACGTTTATCGTACAATATGCCCCAGTCGTGGGTAAGTAAGATTGGCGCGAGCACGGCTTCTCTAGGAGTAGAAGGCCAAAACCTACTATTATTGTATTCTGATGATCGCCTGAATGGGCAAGACCCTGAATTCTTCTCAGCAGGAGGGGTAGCATTTCCACAGCCCCGACAGGTGACAGTATCGTTAAACATTGGCTTTTAAGAAAATATGAAGTGTGACATGAGAAATAAAAAAACAATAAGTCCACAGCCAATAGTCTACGGTCGAAAGCTTATGACTCACAGTTTAAAACGTAAAATAAGTAATCTGTGGACGATAGACTACCGATTATGGACTATGATGTTGGGAATACTGTTGCTTTCGTCTTGCGATAACTACCTCGAGGAAACCCCCGATAACCGAGTTGATCTGAATACCTTAGACAAGGCTGCTCAGCTATTGACCAATGCTTACTCAGAGGGAGGGTACAATTTTGTAGAGTGGATGGGAGATATGGTTACTTTTACCCGGGGCACAGTAAAAGAAGATCAGCATATTCAGGCTTACGAGTGGCGCGATGTCGATGAGTTATTTCAAGATTCCCCTACATACTTCTGGAATCAGACCTACGAAGCCATTGCTCATGCTAATGAAGTATTAGCGGTAGTAGACCAGCTACCGGGTGATGAAGACCGTCGCCAAGCCGTAAAGGCTGAGGCATTGTTAGCTCGAGCCTACGGCCATTTTATGCTGGTAAACTTGTTTGCTAAGCACTACGATGAAGCCACCGCCTCCTCTGATCCGGGTATTCCCTATGTGCTCAGACCTGAAACTAACTTTATTGCGGAATATGAGCGAGCCTCTGTACAGCAGGTATATGATTTGGTGGAGGAAGACTTACTAGCCGGTTTAGAGTTAGTAGATGGGTCGTTTTATGCGAACTCCGGTAAGTATCATTTTACTCGTAATTCAGCACTAGCCTTTGCTTCTCGTTTCTACCTTTTTAAGCGGGATTTCCAAAATTGCATTGAATATAGTAGCCAGATATTAGGAAGTAGTCCTGAAGTGTTTGTGAGGGATTTAAACGCACTGCTGGAAGAGCGTATTAATACCGAAGACTACATCCGGCTTTATACTTCGCCGAGTGAGCCTAGCAATCTGCTGCTAATGCGTAAGGTGACTAACTTCCCAATAACTGTAGGCTTCTGGCCCGATGATAATATTTTTCGAGGAAGACTTTTCGAGAATAGCCCGTTTGATGCTACTGACCTACGAGCTGACCCAGCTTTTGTGCGGGGTGATAACGGAATTACTGCAACCCGCTTTGAGTTTTTATTTGAACGTAGTAGCCTTACCTCAAATGTTGGGTTTAACTATACGGTTATAACTCCTTTTAAGGGTGAAGAGGTGTTACTTAACAGAGCTGAGAGCTACGCGTTTTTGGGACAAATTGACGAGGCTTTGGCTGATTTACAAACCTTGTTAGACAAGCGATACGATACTCCGGTAGAAGCTGATTTTGAAACCATTGAGAATTTTATTGGAACGAACGACACCCGGGTGGCGATGATTCTATATATCGTAGAAGTAGAGCGACCAAAAGAATTTATCCACGAAGGCTTGCGTTGGTTTGATATAAAACGCTACGGAATACCAGTTACTCATGTTTTACAAGATGGCTCTGAAATTACACTAGCTGAAGAAGATAATCGGAAAATACTACAGATCCCTCAGGCTGCCCAAGATATTGGTGGTTTGTCGGCTAACCCTCGTTAACAGAAATTAAATTAGAAATGAAGAAAGTAACCATATACTTATTTTGCTTGCTACCCCTGCTCACAGTCTCTTGTTATGAAGAAGATCCGGTAGATAAGGATGTTAAGCAAGTGGAGCCCTCTACTGATGAAATTGACCAATTCATTCAAACAGAGTTCTTGGATAAATACGGCGTGGCGGTGCGTTACCGGTTTGTCGACCGTTATGTAGATCCTACCCGCCGGGTGGCTCCTCCCCGAAGAGAGCTAGTACAGCCAGTGTTAAACTTTCTGCAAGAATACTGGATTGAGCCATACCTTGAGGTACAAAACGGAGAAGAGTTTTTTAAAGACCATGTGCCAGCCGAGATTGTGCTCCTTGGCTCCTTTATTTTTAACGACGATGGAACCGTAGTTTTAGGAACAGCCGATGCCGGAGCAAGAATTACGCTTACCGAAGTTAATAATGTAGATGAAAGTGATCCAGTATGGGTGATTCGGCAGCTAGGCACCATCTATCATGAGTTTGCCCATATTATTCATCAACGATATAACTTGCCAGCTAACTTCCAGCAAATCTCGCCCCAAGGGTATACTTCACTAGGCTCTTGGTTTACCTTAACGGATGATGAAGCCTTACGTCGGGGCTTTGTTTCCCCTTACGCTACCAGCACTTTCAATGAAGATTATGCTGAAACTGTGGCTTTCATATTATTTGATGATGACTTTTTCGATACCTACATAGAGGAAGATGAAGACTGTAACGATCCGGCTTGTGAAGAGCGTAATGAAGGCCGTACACTTATTCAGCAGAAGTTCAATTCGGTGATTGACCACTACCAACAAAGCACGGGGGTAGATTTATTAGAAGTGCGAGCTCGTATTCAAGAGAGACTATAATATGAAACGGATTTTAGGAGTATTACTTTTGATCAGTATATTATTGGCTTGCCGGGATGAAGAGCCAATATTTGAGAAAAGTGCTGATGAGCGAGTAGAGGAGGCTATTAGCGATTTGAATGCTAAGTTAACGGCGCCTGGTAATGGGTGGTTATTGCGGTATCGCCCAGAGAGTGAGTCAGGTGTTTATAATGTGTTACTTGATTTTAACGAAGATGGAACGGTAAATATCCAGACAGATTTTGGAGTGAACGACGGTGAGTTTTACGAGCAAACCGTTACTTATCGGGTTGATAACTCACTAGGGTTAGAGCTGATTCTGGAGAACTACTCTTTCTTTAGTTTTTTGTTTGAGCAAAATGGCGCCTCGTTTCTGGCAGAATATGAGTTTAACTACATTAACGAAACCCCCGATGGAGATTTAGTTTTTCGCAGTAAATCTGACCCCTCATTACCCACTACACTAGTATTTCAGCCTGCCAACGAAGGAGATGAGAATCTACTAGGCAAAGATATAGCAAGAAACCTCAGTGCATTGTCTGAGAACTCTCCGGCACGATTTGCTTCTTCTTATCGGTTGCGCTTTACTGATCGTGACCTTACTTTTTACCTCAACTTCGATGATTTCCGTAGAACTCTCAACTTTAATTTCGTTTCTCCCGATGGTAGTGGAAATGGTCGAGAGCTAGATTTTAGCTCTCCCTACATTATTCAGGGGAACGAAATTATTCTGGATCAGCCTCTGAGTGGAAGTTATTTTGGTCAGCAGGTAGAGATTGCCAATATTAGGTTTGGTTCTTTATCTGATATAAATCTTACTATTTGTGATAGTATGATAACTGCTAATCAGTACAGTGCGACAGTAAACTCAGCATCGGCAGTACTAGAAAACACCCTTTTTGATCCTAACGGAGCCAACGTACTTAATCAGGTAGATTTTTTCTTTAGTCTTAATAACAATATCTTCGGAGAGAACGGCTCATTGGGTCCCCAGATTGATCAGGATGTGGAAGGCTCACTAGCTATGCTTCTGTACTATGATGAAAGTGTTAACGATCCATTTTATGCTTTAGGTTTTTTTATTGTAAATGAGAATGGCTCAGTTACCCGGGCTTTACGCGAGTTCACTCCTACAATTACGGGTAATCGTTTACAGGTAGAGTATGCGCCAACATTCACTGTGCTACAGGATACTACCGGGGTTTTTAACGAAGAAAATATAGACAATTACCTGAATCTATTTGCTGAAGGAGATGGTGTGTATATTTATAAAATCACGGATGAAACCTACGAATTATACAATGCCTGCAGCGAAACTAGCTTTGTTTTCTTCCATAATTAAGCAAATACCTATCTTTAGGTTACTTTGGGCTTACTCAGAAAGTATTTCAATCTCTACCCGGATATTATTCTTTGACAATTGTGAATCATCAGGGTAGAGCATTTTTTTGCCTCCCCAACCCTCGGTTTCAATTCGGTCGCCTGAAATTCCTTTATGTTCTAGATAAGCTTTAATAGTTTCAGTTCGCAAGGCCGAAAGTTTAGTAGAGCTGACCCCCTTTTTCTTATGCTCCTTATTTTGAATCAGGTTAAAGAAGTTCTTGGATTCTGGAGAAAATTCATAGATAAATCCTCGTCCTGTTCCGTTAGTATGCCCATGCAGTTTAATTCGCATACTAGGCTGTTCTTCCAATGTATTCACTAGTTGATCAATCTCGTAACGGGAGCGTTCCCGCATAACTGAAGAGTTTCCGTAAAAGTACGTGTTGTACATAACTTGGATGTCTCCTTTCTTAAGGCGCTGTAAAGGCATATTCATTACCAGCGTATCACCTTCGTAGTGGGTTAGTTGCCAGATTGAATCAGTTGAGGAGATATTTAGAGGAAGATCAAACTGAGTCTTTTGATAACCTGCGGCGTAGGGAGTAATCTGAAGTGCGCTATCTAAGACTGTGGTTTTGTCTACAACAAATACATCACCAGTAGCAACCTCGCCTACACTCTTGGAGCGAGCACCTTCCACGACCTTTACCGATGAAGCTATGGGTTTTTCATCACTATATCGGAAGGTATTAAATTTGACATACATGGTTGGTCTCTGATTTAGATCCTTACTTTTGTTCTCCTGTATACTCTCTCGTTCCTCAAGTCCCATTACTTCAGTTGCAGGAATTACGGGATGGGCAGGGATAGGTTCAGTGATTTTTTGAACTACTTCTGGCTTTTGAACATCATCAGTATCTGGTGTAGTTTCTACTGTATTTACCACTTCAGTATCCTTAGCAACAAAGACCCAAGCATCGCTAAACTCTTCATATTCGCGTACTTCTTCATAGGCATTTCGTATCTGCTCGGCTGAAGATGAGGAGACTGTATATACGTAAAAATAACCCGAGTGCGGATAAAATGCGTAATGGGCAGGCAGCCCCTTTTTTTCTACGTGGCTAGTGAATTTCTTAGCATTGTTTTCATATTCAAATACTCCAACTACTAAGTAAGTACCGGGTAGTATTATCTTAGGTTCTTCTTCATCGACAAAATGGCTAATCGGATAGGTTGAGCCGAAAGAAATAATACTGATTAAACTAATCAATAGTATCAGGATCATCCGATGAAATCTAGGAATAATAGTCATGATAACAGACAATTGTTTTTATTTTCAGTGCAATTGAAACCCCAACCTTGTATTTTTACCATGCAAAAGTCAGATAAACCTGTCAGATGTAAGGAAAACTGACCAGTAGAAGGTAAAAAATTTAACTTTAAAAATATGAAAAATTACTTTTCTAATATTTTTTACTTCAATCATTCATTGTTTAATATATTATTGGTATTAATTACGCTGGTACTAATTGCAGGGTGTAGCCCTGAAAAAGAAGAAAACAGGTTAAATTCTGTGCCAAATAAAGCCATTACTGGAGCTGACTTACGAGAACATATAAGCATGCTGGCTTCTGATGAATTTGGTGGGCGTATGCCTTTCACTGAAGGGGAAAAGAAAACCATCGAATATCTAGAAAATATATTCAATACTTTCGGGTTGGAACCTGGTAATGGTAACAGCTATTTTCAGGCAGTTCCTTTGGTAGAAATTGATGCACTTCCTCAAAAAATTATGAGTATTGCAGGAAAAGGAGAAACACTTGATCTTAATTATCGAGAAGACTTCGTAGCTCTGACCCGACGAGTGACTGATCGAGTAGAGGTAGAAAGTTCAGAACTGGTATTTTGTGGATTTGGTATTGTAGCTCCTGAGTACGGTTGGAACGACTACGAAGGGATAGATATGGCTGGAAAAACTGCCGTAGTGCTTGTAAATGACCCCGGGTTTGGCACTACCGATAGCACGCTCTTCAAAGGAAATACGATGACGTACTATGGTCGTTGGACCTATAAATACGAAGAAGCTGCCCGCCAAGGAGCTGAGGGAGTGATCATTATTCATAATACAGCTCCAGCCGGCTATGCTTGGAATGTGGTGCAGAGTAGCTGGACAGGGAAAGCGTTGTATTTAAAGTCAGAAGATGGTAATCAGTCAAGGTGTGCTTTTGAAGGCTGGGTTTCGCAGGCAATGGCTCGGCAAATGATGCAACTAGCAGGGATTGAAAACTACCTGGGGCAAGCCCGTAAATCTGACTTTCAACCGATCCCAATGGGGCTTTCAGTAAGTCTTTCTATGGAAATAGCTTATCAAGAAGCTACTTCTCAAAATGTAATTGCCAAACGAACCGGTAGTAAACGTCCTGATGAATACATTATTTATTCTGCTCATTGGGATCATATCGGGATTGGGAAACCAGTTGATGGAGACTCAATTTATAATGGGGCTTTAGACAATGCCAGTGGTACTGCTGCAATGCTCGAAATTGCTGATGCTTTTAGCCAATTAGAAGAAGCCCCGGAGCGTACGGTTATATTTCTGGCAGTGACTGCCGAGGAGCAGGGCTTGCTAGGTTCAGCCTACTATGCCGAAAACCCTATTTATCCGGTTAGTCAAACAGTAGCTAACATTAATATGGATGGTATTCATTTTCGAGGGGCAATGAAAGATCTGACAATTGTCGGCTACGGGCAGTCCGAACTAGATGAGTACGCGGAAGAAGCAGCTCAGGAGCAGGAACGTTACGTTATGCCTGACCCTAACGCTGAAAAGGGATATTTTTTCCGCTCTGACCATTTTAATTTTGCCAAAGTAGGTATTCCGGCTCTCTACGCTAGTGGAGAATACGAACAAGCTGAAAAAGGAGTGGAGTGGACCCAGGCTAAAATGGATGAGTGGACCCAGCGCGACTATCACCAACCCTCCGATGAGTACGTTGAGAGTGAATGGAATATGGCCGGTATGGTACAAGATGCTCAGTTGTTATTTAAAATAGGTTACCAACTTAGTAACGAGAAAACTTTTCCTGAATGGAAAGAAGGATCAGAGTTTAAATCTATCCGGGAGCAATCGCTCTTGAGTCGATAGCTAACAGTCACTAGTCTAATGTTCTCAAAGTTTAACTGTCGACCGTCAACTCAAAGCTGCAGACTATTTACTCACGTTGCTTGCTGCAAAGCAGAAAATTCGTAATTTTGCGGAACTTTTAGAATACCTTCTATCGTAAGGAAATTCTAGTATTTTACTATCATGTTTAATTAAACCACCTGGCTGATTGCTCTACGCTTGGGTGTGTACAAGAGCAAACTACATTTTATGGCAGATACGCAAGTACAAGAAGACTTTAATTGGGATCAGGTTGATACCAAAGGCTTTGGTGAAGATTATTCCGCAGAGGAAAAGGCCCGCATGGCCGAAATGTACGACGATACCCTTACTCAAATTAATGAGAAAGAAGTGGTATCTGGTACCATTGTAGGTATTAATGATCGTGACGTTATTTTAAACATTGGGTTTAAATCCGATGGATTGGTTTCTATTTCTGAGTTCCGCGACCTGGAAGATATAAAGGTAGGAGATGAAGTAGAAGTTTACATCGAGGAACAAGAAGATAAGCGAGGTCAGCTTATTCTATCTCGCAAGAAAGCGAAGATTGTTCGGGCTTGGGAGAAAATCCAGCACGCATTAGATTTTGACGAAGTGATTGAAGGTACGGTGAAGCGTCGTACTAAGGGAGGGTTGATTTGTGATATCTATGGGGTAGAGGCCTTCTTACCCGGTTCGCAAATTGACGTGAAGCCTATTCGCGACTTCGACGTTTTTGTAGGGAAGAAGATGGAAGTGAAAGTTGTGAAGATTAACTACGCTAATGACAACGTAGTTGTTTCTCACAAGGTACTGATCGAGAAAGACCTAGAAGAGCAGAAAGCTCGTATCCTCAACAACCTAGAAAAAGGACAAGTACTCGAGGGAGTTATAAAGAATATGACCAACTTTGGGGTATTTATCGATTTGGGTGGAGTGGACGGACTTCTACATATTACTGATATTTCTTGGGGGCGCATCAACCACCCTGAAGAAGTATTGAATCTGGATGAGAAGGTAAACATCGTAGTGCTGGATTTTGATGATGAGAAGAAGCGGATTTCGCTAGGAATGAAGCAACTTACTCCACATCCGTGGGATTCGCTTGCTGAAGAAATTCAGGTAGGTAGTAAGGTACATGGAAAGATTGTTAATGTAGCTGATTACGGTGCGTTCCTAGAAATTATGCCAGGTGTGGAAGGGCTAATCCACGTGTCTGAGATGTCATGGTCACAACACCTGCGTAATCCTCAGGACTTTATTAATATTGGTGATGAGCTAGATGCCGTAGTGCTGACCTTAGATCGTGAAGAGCGAAAAATGTCGCTCGGCATTAAGCAGCTTACGGAAGATCCATGGACGAAGAATGACGTACTGACCAAATACGCTATTGGTACCACCCACAGCGGTATTGTGCGTAATCTGACCAACTTTGGTTTGTTCTTAGAACTAGAAGAAGGTATTGACGGATTGGTGCACGTTTCTGACCTGAGCTGGACGAAAAAGATCAAGCATCCTTCGGAATTTGTAAAAGTTGGTGAAGAGTTGCAAGTAAAGGTACTTGAGCTAGATGTAGACAATCGTCGTCTGGCACTTGGGCACAAGCAGCTAGAAGAAAACCCTTGGGATACTTTTGCCGATCTATTCCCAGTTGGTTCAGTCCATAAAGGTACCATCACCACTAAGATGGATAAAGGTGCTTTGGTTGAACTTCAGTACGGAATTGAAGGCTTTTCAGGTAATAAGCACTTAGTTAAAGAAGATGGTACTGAGCCAGAGACTGGCGAAGCACTAGACTTCCGAGTAGTTGACTTTTCTAAAGACGATAAGCGGATTGTACTTTCACATACAGCGACCTATCGGGAAGTTGAGGCTAAGAAGGCTACTACCAAATCCACTCGATCAGCTTCTTCCTCAAGTAGCAGCCCTAATGATGCAGAACGCTCTACATTAGGCGATTTGGAAGCTTTATCTAATCTGAAAGAGCAGATGAAGCAGGACGAAAAGTCAAGCAAATAACTAGATAAAATGGTCTTAGCAGGAAGGGTTTTATTCCCTTTCTGCTTTGATGAAGTACCGAAAACCTTTAGTTTTACGTTTTCTGGTAGCGTGGCCGAGTGGCTAGGCGGAGGTCTGCAAAACCTCTCACAGCGGTTCGAATCCGCTCGCTACCTCTTAAGCCCATAATTTTATGGGCTTTTTTTAATCTATTTACGCAACAGTTCGCACTCAAGTCCTAATAGTTGGTTCCATATTCCTCTTATTTATACTTTTTCTAAATTAGATTTAAGCACATAAGTGCCTGGACTAAGTAATTGATAATCAATTTATTAGTAGAAAATAAATAAACATTACATGAGTGAAGCCAAATTGCTTCAAATGTGTTTGAATATAAGCATTCCCGTATTACTTTTGTGAGGATTTAAACAAGGGATTATAATGAACGATTGTTGCTCAGATTTCCGAAAAATCACTTTTCTAACTTACCTTCTCCTACTACCAGCCTTTCTTGCGTTTTCTTGGACTGCCTCACTCGCTCAGGATGCAGCAGCTGACTCAACTGCCACTGAAGCATCAGGGGGAGGCGACGATGGAAGCGGAATACCCTCCAGTCCAGAAGCTATTGCTGAAGGCGAAAGTATCTTTAATAATAACTGTACTGTCTGCCACGCCATCAATCAAGTGGTAGTCGGACCGGCGCTAGCAGGGGTAGAGAATCGTTGGGAAAACCTAGAGACGTTGGTTGCCTTTATAAGTAACTCTCAAAAAGTTATTCAAGGGGGTAACGAGTATGCCGTGAACTTGTATAATGAGTACAACAAAACGTTAATGCCTGCCTTCTCGGACTATTCCGATGAGCAAATTCTAAATATCGTTGGCTACATTAAGGCCGAAGCAGCTAAACCAGCTCAAGCCGAGACACCCACTGGTGGTGGCGGTGAAGGAGGCGAACAGGTTGTTAATGGCGGAGGCGGAATTCCGTCTGGCTATTTAACCGCTATTATTGTTGGTCTTCTCGTAGTACTAGTGCTTATCTTATTAGTATTAGTACTAATTATTTCGGTGCTAACCCGCTTCCTAAACCAGAAGCAAGATCTAGACGAAGCTGACCGGGAGGTTATCAACCAAAAAGTTGACGTTCAGAAAGTTGCCAAGAGTCGCCCGTTCATCGGGATCATGCTCTTTATCTTCTTGGCGATTACGGTGAAGTTAGTACTGGATGGTTTATACTCGGTAGGAGTACAGCAGGGTTATCAACCCAAGCAACCTATTCCATTCTCTCATGCTTTGCACGCTGGACAATACGAGATCGAGTGTCAGTATTGCCACACCGGGGTGATGAAAGCAAAATCAGCTAATATCCCTTCCGCTAACATTTGTATGAACTGCCACCAGCAGATTAAAACTGAATCGCCGCAAATCCAGAAAATCTACGCAGCAATAGACTTTGATCCTGAGACCCAAACCTACGGAGATAATCAGAAACCGATAGAGTGGGTGCGGATTCATAACTTGCCTGATCTCGCTTACTTCAATCATGCTCAGCACGTAAATGTGGGCGGTTTAGAGTGTCAGACCTGCCATGGTGAAATCCAGGAGATGGAGGTGGTGTATCAACAATCAGAACTAACTATGGGTTGGTGTATCAACTGCCACCGCGAAACCCAGGTGAATGCTGAAGACAACGCTTATTACGACAAACTACTAGAGCTACATAATACCGAAAACCCCAAAGAACCCATGAAAGTGGAAGACATTGGTGGATTAGAGTGCTCTAAATGCCATTACTAATAAAGAGATACATTAATAAATACAAACGTCGCCTGACGGTTTCTTATTTATGAAACAAACAAAAAAGCGATACTGGAAAGGGTTAGAAGAATTACGAAACGATCCTGAATTTGTAAAGCACGCTGATAAAGAGTTTCCGGAGTATTTACCCATGGAAGCTCAGTCGGAGCGTGAAGTTTCTAATCCTCGCCGTGATTTTTTAAAGATGATGGGCTTTGGTATCAGTGTGGCTACCCTAGCTGCCTGCGAAGCACCCATCCGAAAAGCCATTCCCTACGTAGTAAAACCCGTTGATGTTGACCCATCAATCCCTAACTACTACGCTTCTACTTACATGGATGGCGGTGATTATTGCAGTATCGTAGTAAAAACCCGCGAAGGTCGTCCGATAAAGATAGAAGGAAATAACCGCTCAGGCATTACCATGGGCGGAACTAATGCTCAGGTACAAGCATCCGTGCTTTCGCTCTACGATAAGCAGCGGTTGCAAGGGCCTATGATGGGTGGTCAGGCTGCTTCTTGGAGTGACCTAGATAAAGATATTCGTCAGAAACTGAGTAAAGGTGGAGCAATGGCTTTGGTGAGCTACACTATTCTTAGCCCTACCACTCAAAAAGCTATCGATGAACTACTGGCAGCGTATCCTGGTATGGAGCATGTACAGTATGATCCTATTTCTGCCGACGGAATTCTAGCTGCGAATCAGGCTTCTTTTGGTAAATCAGCCATTCCTGCCTATGATTTCGGTAAAGCTGATGTGATCGTAGGAGTTGGGGCTGATTTTCTAGGAACTTGGATTGCCCCTATTATATACTCCAAGCAGTATGCTAAAACTCGTAAAGTAAGTCAGCAAAAGAAAAATATGTCGCGACACTACCAGTTTGAGACGGCATTGTCGCTAACTGGGGCTAACGCTGATTATCGCTCGCAAATTAAACCTTCCCAAGAAGGTGCCGTAGTTGCTCAGCTATATAATCTGGTAGCTGCAAAAGCGGGAGGTACTCGGGTAAACGCACCTGAAGCTACCGATGTAAAATTCTTAGAAAAAGCTGCTAACGATCTACTGAGTGCCCGTGGGAAGTCATTGGTAGTATCGGGTTCTAATGACCCGGCGGTACAAGGCATGGTGAATGCCATCAATAACTTACTAGGTAACTATGGAGAAACCCTAGACATTGACAAGCCTGTACACTACCGAAAAGGAAATAACCAGGCGATGGAGCAAATGGCTCAGCGACTAGGGCAGGGGCAATTGAAAGGGGTGATTTTCTACAACTGTAATCCAGTTTATGATTTTCATCAGGGCGAGGTGATCGGTAGTGCCTTAGCAAACGCCGATATCAGTATTTCTACTTCCGATCGAATTGATGAAACTACGGCATTGGTATCTCACGTTGCTCCCGATCATCATTATTTAGAGTCTTGGAACGATGCCATGCCTCAGCAAGGGCAGTTGAGTTTAACTCAGCCTACCATTACCCCTATTTTTAATACTCGTCAAGCCCAAAGCTCATTCTTAACTTGGGCGGGTAGTACTGAGACTGACTACTATACTTACTTACGTAATAACTGGCAAGCCACTGCTTACTCAGCGCAGAGCGGTACGGGTACCTTTGATATGTTCTGGGATAAGGCCCTGTACGACGGAGTTTTAGAGTTGTCAATATCTACACCATCAGCAGATATGAGTGCCGATGAAGCTACTGAAGAAATGATGGAAACGTCATTTATGGGTAATCCTGCTAGCCTTGCCTCTAGCATTAGCCAGAATTACGGTAGTACCGACAACGGTCTGGAAGTAGTATTCTATCAGAAAGTAGGAATTGGTAATGGGCGGCAGGCAAACAATCCTTGGTTGCAAGAAATGCCAGATCCAATCTCTAAAGCCTGCTGGGATAACTACGTAGCGATTCCTCAGAGTATGGCGCGGGAGCTAGGTTTGAAAATGAGTGAAGGAAAAACTCGCAAAGCTAAAGTTGCAATCGGAGAGAAATCCATTGAACTTCCGGTGCTGGTTCAACCAGGTCAGGCTCCAGGCACGATCAGTATTGCGCTAGGATACGGGCGAACCCAAGCCGGGAAAGTGGCTGATGGTCTCGGGCAGAATATATATCCTATGCTTTCCAAGGTAAACGGTCACGTGGCCTACTATCAGACTGGGGTACAATTTGAATTGCTGGATGATGAGTACCGTATTGCCCAAACTCAGACGCACCAGACTTACATGGGGCGGGAGACGGTTATTCAGGATGCACTACTGTCAGAATACAAAGAGAATCCTAAAGCTGGGCGATATGAGTTTAAAGTAGAAACTTACGAAGGGAAGAAAGATCCTGATGAGATTTCACTTTGGCAAGGGCATAAATATCCTAATCACCACTGGGTGATGGCTATTGACCTTAATAGCTGCATCGGATGTGGTGCCTGTACCGTTGCTTGTCAGGTAGAAAATAATGTTCCGGTCGTAGGTCGTCAGGAGGTGATCAACCGCCGAGATATGCACTGGATACGGATTGACCGCTACTATAGTAGTGATGAGGAGCTGGTAGATGATCCGGATGCTACTAAATTGGAAATTGCTTCAGATAATCCGGAAGTGACTTTCCACCCCATGCTATGCCAGCAGTGTAATAATGCGCCTTGTGAAACGGTATGTCCAGTAGCAGCCACTACTCACAGCACGGAAGGGTTAAACCAGATGACTTATAACCGCTGTATCGGAACCCGCTACTGTGCTAATAACTGTCCTTACAAAGTGCGTCGCTTTAACTGGTTTAAGTACCACGATAACAAACAGTTTAGCGATGTGAATATGGCTATGAACGATGATTTGGGTAAAATGGTACTGAACCCGGATGTGACGGTGCGAGCTCGTGGAGTAATGGAAAAGTGTACGTTCTGCGTTCAGCGCATCCAGGCCGGAAAGCTGGAAGCTAAGAAAGCCGGACGACGGCCGATTGATGGTGAAATCAATACCGCTTGCGCTGAATCTTGCCCTACTGAGGCAATCACCTTCGGAGACTATAATGACGAAAACAGTAGCATATCACAATTAGTAGCTCAAGAGATGGATGGTCGTGCGTACAATGTTTTGCATGAAATTGGCGTACGCCCGAATATTTGGTATCTGACTAAGATCAGAAATCAGGATCAGCCAGAAGAAACTAACGCATAATTAAAATTTATTTTTATGGAAGTAACGTCCGCAGTACGAAAGCCTTTAGTGACCGGGGGGAAAACCGTTCATGATGTTACCGTAGATGTTTGCCGCCGAGTAGAGGAAAAACCTACCATTACTTGGTTTTTGGCCGTTGCCGTATCACTAGGATTATTAACGATTGGTCTTTACTCTGTATTCCGTACTGTTTGGGATGGAATTGGGATGTGGGGTTTGAATAAAACAGTAGGTTGGGCTTGGGATATTACCAACTTCGTATGGTGGGTAGGTATTGGTCACGCCGGAACGCTGATTTCGGCCATCTTACTATTGTTCCGTCAGCGCTGGAGAATGTCTATTAACCGGGCTGCGGAAGCAATGACAATCTTCGCTGTAATCTGTGCAGCCCTATTCCCAGTATTGCACATGGGACGTCCCTGGTTAGGGGCTTACTGGGCATTGCCACTACCCAATACGTTTGGTTCCCTGTGGGTAAACTTCAATTCTCCACTACTTTGGGATGTGTTTGCGATTAGTACTTACTTCACCGTTTCGCTTGTTTTCTGGTATATTGGTCTAATCCCTGATTTTGCTACTATCCGTGATCGAGCGCAGGGTATTATCTCTCGTACCATATATGGAGCCTTATCATTTGGTTGGAATGGCTCGGCTCGTACTTGGGAACGTTACGAATCGGTTGCCCTAATTCTGGCAGGTTTAGCAACTCCTTTGGTGCTCTCAGTACACACTATTGTATCATTTGACTTTGCTACTTCGGTTATTCCGGGTTGGCATACTACGATCTTCCCGCCATACTTTGTGGCAGGGGCGATCTTCTCGGGTTTTGCGATGGTACTCACGCTGATGCTGATTACCCGTAAAGTCTATAAACTGGAGGATTATATTACGATCAACCATATTGAGATGATGAACATTATCATCATCGTAACTGGATCAATAGTGGGTATCGCCTATATCACTGAGCTTTTCATGGCTTGGTACTCAGGGGTAGAGTATGAGCAGTATGCTTTCCTAAACCGGGCTACGGGGCCGTATTGGTGGGCGTACTGGACAATGATGACCTGTAATGTAATTTCGCCTCAGTTATTCTGGATTAAGAAGGTTAGAACAAGCATCGTAGCAACCTTCATTCTTTCTATTATCGTAAACATCGGAATGTGGTTTGAGCGATTTGTGATTATTGTAACCTCCCTACACCGCGACTATATTCCTTCATCCTGGGCGATGTTCCAGCCAACTATTTACGACTTAGGGGACTATATCTTCAGCATTGGCCTGTTCTTTACCTTATTCTTCTTATTTGCGAAGTTCTTCCCAGTAATCAATATGGCTGAGGTGAAGAGCATCATTAAGGCTACTTCGGAAAAACAGCCTGCGATGCGTAAGGCTGACACAACTACTCAGGAGGTAGAGGAGATGGCACCAACTACTTCAAAAAACTAACAATATGACCGCAGGAAATAAATTCTTAGTTGGCGTTTTTGATGACGACGACGTTTTGTTGAAAGCTGTTACTAAGGTACGAGAGTCAGGTATTCGTATTCACGAGTGCTACACTCCCTTTCCGGTACATGGGTTGGGAGATGCATTAGGCTACAAACGATCTAAGTTGCCTATCGCCGCTTTTATATTCGGAATGGTTGGAACCTCACTAGCCTTACTCATGCAGTTTTACATGATGGGGATTGACTGGCCGATGATCATCGGAGGAAAAGACTTCACTTCTATCGTTCCTTTCTTTCCTGTGACTTTCGAGTTAACAGTACTCTTATCAGCCTTAGGAATGGTAGGCACCTTCATGGTCATCAGTGACTTACGACCCTACGGAAAGGCCAAAATTTTTGATCTAAGGGCAACCGACGATAAGTTTATCATGGCCATTGATCTGGCAAAAAACAGTATTGATACTGCCGAAATCAAGCAAACCTTGGTGGGAGCCGGGGCAGTGGAAGTAAATGAAAAGCATAGCTAACAATATGAATCGACACTCAATCTACTCTCTGCTCATCCTGATTACAGTTTTGGCTGGATGCGATGCCGGAGGCGATTTTCAGGGACTGGAGTACGCGCCACAGATGTACCATTCTACCCCTTACGAACCACTCACTCAGATTACTGATACTACTGAGGGAATGTGGCTAAGCTCCTTAGATAATGGAGTGGGGGAATTTTACAACTCTAATCCCTACAATCCGCATAAAATGAACTCGCGGATTCCCCCTGCTAATACCGTGCGACGTAATCCTAATGATTTTTTGCCGTATCGCATTCCTTACGATAGCATTGAGTTGGCTGCTCTTATTCTTGAGAACCCACTTGATTCTACTGAAGCAGTTTTGGCCGAAGGAAGGACACTCTACACTAAGTTTTGCTACCCTTGCCACGGCGGAGCAGGACAGGGCGACGGTCCGGTAGGGAAAGTTTATTTGGGCGTTCCCGCTTACAATAAAGGGCGGTACGTAGATATGACAGAAGGACATATTTTTCATACGATTACTCATGGGAGAGGGCGCATGAATGCCCACGGCTCTCAAATAGATATTGCCGATCGATGGAAAATAGTACGCTACGTACAGACTTTGCAACAACAATAACTGATTAAAACAAACGCATGGCGACTCATACAAATTCGGAAACTGTACAAGAAGAGTACTTCCAGTTTACCAGCGGAATCAAAAAGCAACTCACAATTATCGGGGTTGTTGGAGCAGTTTTGTTTGTACTCGGAATATTATACCTGATGATTTGGGGGGGTGGCGGTCACGGACATGAGGCCGAAGTGGCTGGTGCAGCTGCTGAAGGAGCGCATGGTGAGCATGAGTTCCACTGGTACGAACGTCTGTTCACGAACTTGTGGATTAACAATGTGTACTTCACTGGACTAGCGGTAATTGGTTTGTTCTTCACCGCACTACAGTATGCGGCTCAAGCCGGTTGGTCAGCATCTATCAAGCGGATCCCGGAAGCTTTCGGGGCTTGGTTGCCCTATGCTGGTATTTTAATGGTGGGAGTATTTGTTGCAGCTTGGCTAAGTCATAGTAATTTGTTCCATTGGACACACAGCTATTTGTACGATGAGGCTGACCCTCGTTACGATGCAATTATTGCAGGAAAACAGGCTTATCTGAATATTCCGTTCTATCTCGGTCGGATGGTATTGTATTTTGTAATATGGTTTATGGGATACAAATACATTCGCAAAGAATCATTAGCTGAAGATAAATTAGGCGGTACAAGCCACTTTCACAAGTTGGTAAAGTACTCAACTATCTTTATCATCCTGTTTGCTGTTACTTCCTCAACCTCGGCTTGGGATTGGGTACTATCCATAGATACTCACTGGTTTAGTACTATGTTCGGTTGGTACGTTTTTGCTAGTTGGTTTGTGTCAGGTTTAGCAGCTACAACGCTGATTGTAGTGCGTTTGCGGGAAGCTGGCTACTTAACAATAATTAATTCCAGCCACCTGCACGATCTGGGAAAATTTGTATTTGCTTTCAGTATTTTTTGGGCTTATGTATGGTTTGGACAGTTTTTGTTAATCTACTACGCTAACATCCCTGAAGAAACCATTTACTTCGTAGAGCGGCTTAGCAGTGACTATTATTCTCCTATCTTTTTCATCAATTTAATCCTGAACTTCTTCTTTCCGTTTCTGGTTTTTATGACAAGAGATTCTAAACGGCATACAATATTTATTAAAGTCGTTTGCACCGTAGTGCTAGTCGGGCACTGGTTAGACTTCTACCTGATGGTAACTCCTGGAGTCTTAAAAGAAAATGGAAGTTTTGGAATTTTAGAAGTTGGGTTAGCAATGGTATACCTAGCGGCCTTCTTATTTGTAGTGCTTGGCAACTTGGCTAAGGCACCACTAGTAGCTCGCAACCACCCAATGTTACAAGAAAGTTTACATCATCATACGTAACAGATTGATAATTCAATAGATATGGTTCAGTTTTTAGCAGTAGTTGGAATAGTTCTTTTTCTAGTAATCCTCTTTACTATTCTGAGGATTCTTAGATTGTTGAATGTAGCGCGTGGTACCGATAAAAAGTATGCTTCTACGGGAAACAAAGTAAACGCAATGCTTTTTATGGCCTTCCTAATTATTATGGGAGGTTTAATGGTTTGGTATTCAGTAGCTGAGTTTGATAAGTATGATCCTCCTGTAGCCTCAGAGCATGGGGTAGTCACTGATCAGTTATTTTGGATCACAATGGGAGTAACCGGGTTTATCTTTATCCTAACTCACATTTTACTATTTTACTTTTCTTATCGCTATCAGTACAAAGAGACTAGTAGAGCACTATTTTATCCCGATAATAGCAAATTAGAGGTGATTTGGACAGTAATCCCAGCCATTGTACTATCTGTTTTAGTATTCTCTGGTTGGAAAGCCTGGACAGATATTACTTCTAAAGCACCCGATGACTCAGAAGTGATCGAAATACTCGGTTATCAGTTTGGTTGGACCGTTCGTTACCCAGGAACTGATAATCAGTTAGGAAATTATGACTATCGTCTGATTGATGCTGAGAATATTTGGGGAATGGATTTCACCGACAAAGCATCCTTTGATGACTTTACATCTACCACTGAGATTCATGTGCCAAAGGGCAAGCCGGTACTGTTCAAGATACGGGCTAGAGATGTACTACATAGTGTATATGTTCCTGAGTTCCGCTTGAAGCAAGATGCAGTCCCTGGAATGCCGACCCGTTTCTGGTTTACTGCTACCAAGACTACAGCTGAGATGCGAGAAGAGACGGGTGACCCTGACTACAACTATAATGTATTCTGTACGGAGGTATGCGGACGGGGACACTTCTCAATGCGTTTACGCCTGGTAGTAGATGAACCAGCCGAATATGAGGCTTGGAAAGCCGGAAAGCAACCTTGGTTGCAAGGAAATCCTGATTATCTGGCCAAAGTACCAAGCGATTTGAAGGAGTTAGCTGTGGTAAGTGCAGGCATAGAAGAATAAAGAATAGAAGTAGAAAAGATCAATTAAGAGAGAGCTTATAATCAAAATATTATGGCAACGGCAAACATTGAACACGCGGTAGAAAACAGTCACGCTCACGAAGAAGAGCACCATCACGAAGATAACTTTATCACCAAGTATATATTTAGCCAGGATCATAAAATGATTGGCAAGCAGTTCCTGATTACAGGTATTCTGTGGGCATTCATAGGTGGTCTATTGTCAATCCTTTTCCGATTGCAGCTTGGCTTTCCGGGTATGGACATGACATTTCTGAAGCCGCTGTTAGGAGGGTGGATTTCTGAAACCGGTAGTCTTGATCCTGAGTTCTATCTCGCTATGGTTACAATGCACGGAACCATCATGGTATTCTTTGTGCTAACGGCTGGTTTGAGCGGTACTTTCAGTAATTTCTTAATCCCTCTGCAGATTGGGGCGCGGGATATGGCCTCAGGTTTTATGAATATGCTATCGTACTGGTTTTTCTTCTTAGCCAGTGTGATTATGCTATCATCCTTATTTCTAGAAACTGGTCCAGCGGCTGGAGGCTGGGTAGTTTATCCGCCATTAAGTGCATTGCCTCAGGCAATTCAAGGTTCGGGAATGGGAATGACTTTATGGTTGATAGCGATGGTATTCTTTATCGCTTCCACGCTGTTAGGCGGTATCAACTATATTACCACAATTATAAATCTTCGCACCAAAGGGATGTCGTTTGCGCGGCTCCCGCTTACTATTTGGGCGTTTTTCTTAACGGCTATTATCGGCTTACTTTCGTTTCCAGTACTAGTGGCTGCTGCTTTACTTTTAGTATTTGATCGTAGCTTCGGAACTAGCTTCTATCTTTCTGAGATATTTATTAATGGCGAAGCCCTTCCTAATATTGGTGGTAGCCCTATTCTATATCAACATTTATTCTGGTTCTTAGGTCACCCTGAAGTATATATTGTATTACTACCAGCATTAGGGATCACTTCCGAGATTATTGCCACTAACTCTCGCAAGCCTATATTCGGTTACCGAGCCATGGTAGGTTCAATGTTGGGAATTACGATTCTATCATTCGTGGTATGGGCACACCATATGTTCGTATCGGGTCTAAATCCTTTCTTAGGGTCTATTTTCATGTTCTTGACGCTGATCATTGCCGTTCCTTCAGCAGTAAAAGTCTTTAACTATTTGACTACTCTCTGGAAAGGTAATATTCGCTTTACCACTGCCATGATGTTCTCCATTGGACTAGTGTCAGTATTTATATCGGGCGGGCTGACAGGTATTTTCTTGGGAAATTCTGCCATTGATATACAACTGCATGATACATACTTTGTAGTAGCTCACTTCCACTTAGTAATGGGAAGTGCCTCTTTCTTCGGATTGATGGCTGGGGTGTATCATTGGTTCCCGAAAATGTTTGGGCGAATGATGGATAAAGGATTAGGTTACGTACACTTTTGGTTAACATTTGTTGGAGTGTATATGGTATTTTTCCCGATGCACTACATCGGTATCAACGGTTTCCCTCGTCGCTACTACTCATTCACCACTTTTGATCCATTTGGGGCATTTGCTGATCTGAATATGTTCATTAGTATTGCCGCAATTATCACCTTCATTGGTCAATTCGTATTTGCATATAACTTCTTTTACAGTATGTTCCGAGGCCGCTTAGCACCTCTGAATCCTTGGAAGTCAAATACACTAGAGTGGACAACATCCCGATTCCCCGGTCACGGGAACTGGGTAGGTGAGATTCCTACGGTATATCGTTGGGCTTATGATTACAGCAAGCCCGGTGCACCAGAAGATTATATTCCTCAAACGGTTCCATTCTCAGAAACCCCTGAGTCTAATTTGCCCTATGAGAACGATATGATTGGCATCGAGCGCGAAGGGGAAAAGACCGAAAAGGTGAATGAATCCAACGCCAAGTAAGCTGCTTCCCGGACTCAGTGTCGTTACACTAATAGCAGTTTATCTCCTAATACTTGTAGGAGGTATTGTCCGTAGCACCGGTTCAGGGATGGGCTGCCCCGACTGGCCCAAATGCTTTGACAGCTGGATACCTCCTACCGAGGTGTCTCAGCTTCCTGTTGATTACAAAGAAGTCTACGCTCAGCAACGTGCAGCAAAAAATGAGCGGTTCCTAGCTTATTTAGGATTTCTAGGATTAGGTAATGGTGATTTGTCTGACCGAATCAAGAATGATAAGTCCATTCTTGTTGAAGCTGATTTTAATGCTGCAAAAACTTGGATAGAGTACGTAAATCGGCTGATTGGGGCAGTTATCGGAATACTCATATTCGCTACATTTTTAGCCTCCTTAAAGTACTGGAAATTGGATCGGAGTGTAACTTGGATAGCGTTTGCATCTGTCATCTTGGTGGGTTTTCAAGGTTGGATCGGTTCCATTGTAGTATCTACCAACCTGCTTCCTGGTATGATTACCTTTCATATGCTATTAGCCCTAATTATCGTTGGGTTACTGATCTATGTTGCCTTCCGTGCCCAGCCATCAGAAGCGAGTCAGGCATCCTCTCTACCCCAATCAGAAGAAGTAAAAGTTAATGGGCTACTGATAGCCCTGCTTATACTTACGTTGGGACAAATTTTGCTAGGTACTCAGGTGCGCGAATCAGTTGATATAGTAGCAAAAGAACTGGGTGATGAGCAGCGAGAGCAATGGATAGACGCTCTGGGAGGTGTTTTTACTTTACATCGTTCTCTGTCATTTATTGTTATTGCAGCCCATTTGTGGTTAGCGGCTACTCTTTATCAACGTTTTGGGATTAGCGGAAACATCACCCGCTGGAGTTTGATACTGCTAGTAGTCATTGGAATGGAGGTGGTTTCTGGAGCTGTCATGGCTTATTTTGGAATTCCCCGAGTAGCTCAGCCTGTTCATTTACTACTAGCTACTGTGGCATTTGGAATTCAATTGTTCTTATTGATGAAACTGAATGTATCTCAAGTTATTAATTCTAACTTAACGAAGGACGCTCAGGAATATGCAGGTTACTAGAGAAATCAATATATATCAGGTGTGGTACGATAAGCTCAAAAGTTACACTGCACTTCTTAAGGTACGTTTATCCTTATTGGTAGCTTTCTCCTCAGGCTTTGGGTTTGCTTTAGCTTCCGTAGGGCAAATTGACTGGGTTCAGTTAGTTATTTTGTTCATTGGTGGGTTTTTCCTATCAGGCGCTTCCTCGGCGGTCAACCAAATTATTGAGCAGGATTACGATCGCCTAATGTCCCGTACTAAGAATCGCCCACTTCCTGAGGGAAGAATAACTACTGCTGAAGCAGTAAGAGTTGCTTTGGTAGTAGGCAGTGCGGGCATGTTTCTGCTAGCGCAGTTCACTAATCCGCTAACTACCGGGTTAGCATTTCTGTCTTTTGTTCTATACAGTTTTGTATACACACCGCTTAAGCGGGTAGGGCCAATCGCAGTGTTGGTAGGAGCGGTTCCTGGAGCATTACCACCTCTGTTGGGTTGGACGGCAGTAACCGGAGCTATTACTCATGAAGCCTTGGTTATTTTTGCTATACAGTTTATCTGGCAGTTTCCTCATTTTTGGGCAATTGCCTGGGTAGCTGATGCAGACTATCGTAAAGCAGGCTTTAAACTGTTACCATCCAAAGGAGGGCAGACGGTACAATCAGCAGTACAGATTATGACGTACACGCTTTTTCTAATACCTCTAGGGTTACTTCCTCTGAAATTTGGCATCACTGGGGTAGATTCGGCGATTGTAGCAACGGTTTGTGGAGTATTGTTCTTGGGGCAGACATTTCGTTTGATGGTAGACGGTTCCCGAAAAAAGGCATTACACATTATGTTTGGATCATTCATCTACTTACCAGTAGTACAAGTTGCGTATTTGTTAGACAAAGTTTAACCGAAAAGTAATGGAGAGATCAGTAGATATAGAAAAAGAATTAGATGGAATAACGCTGCGGGAAGAACCCCAGCCGATTTTATCAATGCACCCTCAGAAGTTTGCTCTGTGGCTGTTTATTGTTACAGTTGTGATGATCTTCGCAGCTTTTACTAGTGCGTATATTGTACGGCGGTCAGAAGGCAACTGGCTAGATTTTGAGTTGCCATCTCTGTTTGGAATTACCTCAGGGATTATTTTGCTCAGTAGTATTAGTATGCATTGGGCTTATATCTCGGCTAAAAAAGACCGAATAGCTCAATTAAGAATTGCTCTAGTTTCCACATTAGTCTTGGGGATAGCCTTCCTGATTGGACAGTTCTCAGCTTGGGGCGCATTAGTAGATATAGAAGTGTTTTTTGTAGGTAACCCAGCAGGTTCGTTCGTATATGTATTGAGCGGAGTACACGGTTTACATATTATAAGTGCACTTATTTTCTTAGTAGTAGTATTAGTCAAAGCCTTTCGATATCGGGTACATAGTAAGCAAATGGATACTATGGAGATGTGTGTAACCTATTGGCATTTTTTAGATGGACTTTGGCTATATTTATTTCTATTTTTACTGCTCAATCGCTAACTAGCAGATAAACCAACAGACAGACTTAATTTTTGAATCAATAATAATCTTATGGCAACTACTGCAACATCCGTAGAAGGAAAAACTACAGGTAGTCTCTGGAATGGCGGAGCGGCTCCTCTAAAAGCCAGCTACGGCAAGCTTATGATGTGGTTTTTTCTCTTGTCTGATGCTTTTACTTTTTCATCTTTACTGATATCCTACGGAATGATTCGCTACGCTTGGCCTGCCTACAACGGGGCTGTCGAGGACTTTGTCTTCTCGCAGGAGTACTGGCCTATTCCGGAAAAGGTTTTTGACGCGGTACCACTACTACATGGAGTATCTCTTCCGTTGGTTTTTGTGGGTATCATGACATTCATTCTGATTCTGAGTAGCGTTACTATGGTACTGGCGGTAGAAGCTGGGCACCGAATGGATAAGAAAGATGTAACCAAGTGGATGCTATGGACACTGGTTGGAGGAGTTGCCTTTCTAGGTTGTCAGGCTTGGGAATGGTCACACTTTATTCATGGAACTGACGAAGGTGGCATGATGCCCGATGGTTCTATTTTCTACGGGGCAAACTTGGTTCAAAATCAATACGGGCCACCGCTATTTGCCGACCTCTTTTTCTTTATCACTGGTTTCCACGGCTTTCACGTATTCAGTGGAGTGATGCTTAATTTTCTGATCTTTTATCAGGCAACTGTAGGAGTTTTTGAGCGGCGGGGTCACTATGAAATGGTAGAGAAAGTAGGTCTTTACTGGCACTTTGTAGACCTAGTGTGGGTTTTTGTATTTACCTTCTTTTATTTGATCTGATAAATATTACTGATACAACTTATGGCACAATTAGATGAAGCATCAACGGTTGCTGTCCAACCGAAAGACCAAAAGAAAATCAATCAACTTTGGCGCATTGCTGGTATACTAGCCATAGTAACCGCCATTGAATTTGCCTTGGCGTATATTCTGCCCCGTGGGCCACTGTTGTACTTTACGTTTGTAGCCCTTACGCTGGTAAAAGCGTTCTACATAGTGGCTGAGTTTATGCACTTGAAGGGAGAAGTGAAAACACTAATTTGGTCAATTCTTATTCCGACTATTTTTGTTATTTGGCTGATTATCGCCTTACTAGCGGAAGGTACTTCTATTTTTGAGCTAAAATTCTAAAACATTATTGATGAATAATTGGTCTATCCAGTATACTTGATAGATTAATAATTTATGCAAAAATCCCGTAAGATCGGTTTGCTAATTTTGTTACTAGCAATACCGATTTTTTTTGTGCTCTTCTTTGAGTTATTCAGTACTAGCCATTACGCAGTTCCTATCTTTTACGAGAATGGTATTGATTCACTTACAGCTTGTGAGGCGAGCCAATCGGCTCATCGAGTAAGGCCGTTACTAACGCAAAGCACAGCCGATCAGCAGCTCCATTTGTTTATCAATACTGTACAAATTGTGTATGCACTACCCACTGAGTGTGATGAGAACTGTGTAACTATACTGGAAGAGTTAGCTCGAGTACAAGGAGTTTTGGAAGTCCAGGTACCACCCCACATTATTTTGATAGCTCAATTAGGCTCTCCTTCTCTACCGCTACTAGCGAAGAAATATCAATCAAGCCAACCCGACTGGCTTTTTTTGGAAGGAACTGAGGGTGAGTATCCTTCATTCCTTCAATGCGAATTGGTATTACCTCGAGCTGATATTTCTTTGCATGAAACGCTCGTGCTAATAGATCGATTGGGGCAGATTCGAGGCTACTACCAAGGAACAGACTCTTCAGAAATTGATCGCCTTATTGCAGAAATTCGAATTTTAGAATACAGTACCGATACCAATGAAGACAGCGCAGGATGATTGTCATCTTGTAATTATTGGCATACTTTACCTTCAGTAGCTCTAATTCTTTTTTCTTCTACGAAAGTAGGTATTGAAAGAGAACGGTGCTGCTTTTTACCTCACCTGAATAATATTCTAAATTCCGCTACTTTTATGGTACTATTAACAGGACTGATATTTATCAAACGGCAAGCGTATCACCGCGCCAGATACTATCCAGTATCCGATCAATAATACGGACTAATCATCAGGTATACTGCTACACCGGTGATGGATACGTAGAGCCAAATAGGAAACGCTAACTTAACAATCCGCCGGTGATCACCAAACTGATTATTAAGTGCGTAGTACATAGCTAACAGCACGTAGCGTACCACCACGATGGATAGTAATATATGCGAAATCAGCAGAAAATAGTAGAGATAGCGTACGGCCCCTTCGCCGCCGTAGGTTGTGGAAGGATTAGAAATATGATAAACGATATAGGTCACCAAGAAAATAGCTCCCAGCACGAAAGCGGTCGTCATCAGCTTGCGGTGTAATTCTACCTTCTGCTGCTTGATGACTATCACCGCTGCAATAAGTAGCAGCGAGGTAGCCCCGTTAATAATACCAATCACATGTGGCAAAGCAGTAGTCCATTCGCCGAGCGGCACTTTCTGCCGAATGCCGATCAGCAGGGCGACAGCTACCGGAATAGCGATGGATAGTATATTGATCGCCCGACGATTGGTCAGGAGCGTAGGATACGATTGGGTTTTAACACTCATTGATTCTAGTCATTAATTACTTCGAATAACGATTGTATTTTAGCTTTGTTTTCTTCCAGATCAGAACCCACTGTGGCCTCATAATGTTAATAGCTTTTACGTTGGGAGCACCGTTTTTAGTTTCCTATGTGATTTATCACGGGGCGGCCGATTCTACTGAGTTTGACGATTTAGATAATGATGGTATGGTATCCGCGCTGAATTAGCAGATTTAGGCCTTATGCGAATACTCTATCTAATTATTCTGCTTTCGCCCATCGGCCTAGCCATTGTGGTGGTACCACTGGTTTTGTTAGCACTTTACTACGCTATTAGTGAAAAGTTTGACCGACATCGCTGAATAGTAAAGTTTGCCTATCCAGTTTGGTTATATGTTTCGGGTACTGGGGTAATTATTTATTTAATGATTATCCGTACTACGGCTAAGTTTTAGAACCCATTGCCCTTGAGTGGTGTTCTTAATAAAAGAGATAGATACTATGCATCTGCTTCGGTTTTTTTGGGTATTGATATCTATATTAGCGACTACTGTTCAGTCAGCGCTAGCTCAATGTGCTATGTGCCGGGCAACAGTAGAAACCAACGTGAACTACGGAGAGGCATCACTAGCTTCAGGTCTTAACTTGGGTATCTTGTATTTATTTGTAGCTCCTTACCTAGTGATCGGGACTATCGCATTCTTTTGGTACAGAAAAAGCCGTGCTGCTCATGCAAAAAAAATCCGTCGGATCAGCTATCCTCAATCATAAGTGCCCCCGTTGCCGTACTGGGGATATTTTTCAGTATCCTTTTCTTCAAAAACCTACCAAGTTTACAGCTACCTATAAAAGTTGCCCTCACTGTGGGGTACAGTATGAGCAGGAACCGGGTTTTTTCGTCGGTGCTATGTATGTCAGTTATGCCTTTACCATGGCAATCCTTCTCGGTACGGCGTTTATCCTCTATAATTTCTTTGGCGATCCAGATTTAATAGTGTATATCACTACCGTTCCGGCAGTGGTACTTTTACTATTACCTATTGTTTTTCGCTATTCCCGTACAGTCTTCCTCTACGGATTTGGCGGTATTAGTTACAACCCTGAAGCTGCTAGCAAAGCACCTGCCGACAATTCTTAAAGATTGATTGATAATTCGGTGAAGAACTAATATTTTGTAGTCTTTACAAACTACAGGCCAACCCTTCTTTACTATGCTACTTCGTTTACTGCTAATTCTATCAGTATCATTATTAAGTATTAATCAAACCAATGCCCAAAGGCAAAAGAAACCCAAATCTTCCGAAAGTAACGTCCAGTTTGAAGAGAAGTACTACGATGCTTTGCGCTGGCGTAATATTGGTCCATTTCGGGGCGGGAGATCCACTACGGCTACTGGAGTAGTCGGTCAATCTCAGACGTATTATTTTGGAGCTACCGGCGGGGGAGTATGGAAAACCACTAACGCTGGACATAGCTGGAAAAATGTATCAGATGGATTTTTCAAAACCGGATCGATTGGTTCGGTAGCAGTTAGCGAAAGCGACCCTAACGTACTGTACGTAGGAACTGGCGAAGCCCCGGTGCGCGGAGTGAAAACTTCGCACGGCGATGGTGTGTATAAGTCTACTGATGCCGGAAGAACCTGGAAAAACATTGGATTAGAGAAGACCCGGCAGATTTCTAAGGTGCGGATTCATCCCAAAAACCCCGATGTGGTGTATGTAGCCGCGCAGGGTAGTCCCTGGGCACCCACCGAAGAGCGAGGAGTGTATCGCACTAAAGATGGAGGAGAAAGCTGGGAAAAAATATTATTCGTAGACGAAAATAGCGGTGTTTGTGATCTGGCAATGGACGCGACGAACCCTCGTGTAATGTACGCTGCTTTTTGGGATCATCAGCGTACTCCCTGGAAAATTCGCAGTGGGGGTGAAGGTAGTGGTATTTACAAAACAACCGACGGAGGTGATAACTGGAATCAGCTAACCACAGGTTTACCCGATTCTATCATGGGCAAGATTGGAGTAGTTGTTTCCCCGGTCAACCCCGACCGGGTATGGGCGATTATTGAATCGGAACAAGGTGGACTATATCGTTCCGATGATGCCGGGAATTCCTGGAAGTTGATTAACGAAGATCGCGTACTGCGAGCTCGCTCTTGGTACTACATGCACATCTTCGCCCATCCCACCAATGAGAATGTGGTTTATGTACTCAACGCTCCGTTTATGAAGTCAATCGATGGTGGAAAAACCTTCGAGCAAGTACCTACTCCCCACGGTGATAATCATGACTTATGGATTAATCCCAATCAGCCGGATTATATGATTAATGCCAACGATGGTGGGGCAAATATTTCTTTTGATGGGGGAAAGAGTTGGTCGACCCAGCAGAATCAGCCTACAGCTCAATTTTACCGGGTCAGTGTGGATAACCGTTTTCCCTACTACGTATACGGGGGGCAGCAGGATAATTCTACCGTAGCTATTCCTAGCCGTACCAACAAAGATGGTATCTACTGGGAGGACTTTTATCGGGTTGGCGGTTGTGAAAGTGCCTTTGTGGCTTTTGACCCTGACAACCCGGAACATATCTATGCGGGTTGCTATCAGGGCATTATCTCCGAATACGATGCCAACCGTAATGAGACTCGTGATGTAATGGCGTATGCTTTTCAAGGGTTAGGTTCTAAGCCCGCCGAAGTTAAGTATCGCTTTAACTGGAACGCGCCTATCTTGGTCTCTCAGCACGACCCGTCGGTGATTTACCACGCCGGAAACGTGGTGCTTAAATCCGCTAATCGGGGAAATCAGTGGGAAGAAGTTAGCCCGGATCTAACCCAAAACGATACTACTAATTTGGACTACGGCGGAGGGCCGATCACTAAAGAAGGAGCGGGAGGAGAAGTGTACCATACGATTGCCTATTTGGCGGAATCACCGCATGATGCTAGCATGCTGTGGACAGGCAGCGATGACGGACTCGTTCACGTAACCCAGGATGGTGGTAAGAACTGGAGTAACGTAACCCCCAGCGAAATTGGTGAAGCTCTGATTAATACGATTGAAGTTTCGCCCCACGAACCGGGCACGGCTTACTTGGCCATTACTCGCTACAAATTCAATGATTTCACTCCCCACATTTTCAAGACCACCGACTACGGTAACTCCTGGACTCGTTTGGTAGACGGAATTGATGATGAAGCCTTTGTACGGGTAGTACGGGAAGATCCTCAGCGTAAGGACTTACTCTATGCCGGAACCGAAACCGGACTGTATATTTCCTTCAACGGTGGGCAACAGTGGCAACCTTTTCAACTGAACTTACCCGTAGTGCCAGTCACTGATTTACAAGTACATCGTAACGATTTAGTAGCAGCTACTCAAGGACGGGCTTTCTGGATCTTGGATGATCTTACACCTTTGCATCAACTCAACAACAGAGTGAAAGAAGCTAGTACTTTTTTATTTCAACCGCGGGACACCTACAAAACCGACGGTAGCCGAGATACTACGGCAGTGGCGTTAGGCGAAAACCCGGTTAATGGCACAGCAATTTATTATTATTTAGATGAAGTGCCAGAAGATGACTCATTAGCACTCACTTTGGAGATTATGAACGAAGCCGATTCGGTTATTCGCATCTATACCAGCGATGCGGAAAAGGAACCACAGAAAGCCCCTAAGAAAAGCGGAATGAATCACTGGGTGTGGAACCTCTATCAGAACGACTACGAAGAAGTAAAAGGACTAATGCCGTTTCAGGGAATGCAGAGCTACCGTGTGATGCCAGGTGAGTACCAAGTCCGGCTAGCTTACGGGGAAGATACGCTGACCCAATCGTTTAGCGTGCTAATGGATCCGCGAGTATTGGCTACTGAAGCCCATTTGGCTGAAAAAGAAGAGCATCTGGAAACATTAGATCAGTCGGTAAGAGATTTATATCAATCAGTTCGGAAGATGCAGAATGTTCGAGCATTAGTGAAGAGTATGAACGAACGTTTGGACGACGATGAACTTAACGCCGAGGTGGTAGAAGTCGGGGACGAAATTCTGGAAACGATTGACGAACTGGAGGGGCAATTAGTGCAGATGGAACAGAAAACTTTTCAGGATGTAATTAACTTTCCTAATCAGCTAGATACGCATCTAAAGCACCTTAAGAACGTCATTGATGCCTCAGTACCTCCTGTAACCGGAGGGCAGAAGCAACGCTTCTCTGACTTAATGGCTGAATGGCAAGTCCGACAGTCAGAAATTCAGCAGCTGATGAATGAAGCTATTCCGGCTTATAACCAGCTAATTCAAGATAATAATATACCGTATATCGCTATTGAGGAGGAGGAAGCCACAGAAACAGCGATGCCCTAGTTGAGTCTTAGCATTCAATTGAGTAATTGAACTAAAAAAGATGAGAGGGTATAAGAATCGTTTAAATATTTTAACTACATTTAAGGTAAATAAAATTTATGAGTAAACATCACCTTGGTGAATTTGAAGAAATCGTCATGCTGACGGTAGCCATTTTGTACGGCGAAGCCTACGGTGTGGCTATTATTGACGAAATGGAAAAACGATTGAACCGCAAAGTAAGTATCGGTTCACTACAAACGGTGCTGCGCCGACTGGAGAAGAAAGGATATTTGTCTTCTGAGTTTGGGGAGGCTACCAAAGTTCGGGGTGGAAAAAGGAAGCGTTTCTTCATGGTTACCAACTTCGGACGGCAAGCCTTGGAAGAAGCCAAAGATCAGCGGTTGGCCTTATGGAATGCTATTCCAGCTATTGCTTTCAATCCACAATCATGAGTCCACCCAATAATCTTTTACCCCCTCAATGGCTCCTTCGTTTCTTCCGCTGGTACTGTCACCCCGATTATGTAGAAGATATTGAGGGGGATTTACGGGAAAGGTTTGAGCGAAGATTAGCAACAGAGGGAGTCAGGAAAGCCCGCTGGGAATTTAGTAAAGATATTCTAAGGCTCTTTAGGCCGGGAATTATTCGGTCATTTGAGCAAACACTACTACTCAACTATCAAAGTATGTTTCGTCATAATTTTTTGATTGCCTTCAGAAGCTTCCAACGATACAGAAGCTCCTTCCTTATTAATCTAATTGGCCTATCTTCCGGTTTGGCTTGTGCCTTACTCATTTTTCTGTGGGTTACGGATGAATTGAACGTTGATAAGTTTTTTGATCATAATGAGCGATTGTACCAAGTGATGCAGAACACCCAGCGTGCTGATGGTGTGGAAACCATAGAAGCTACTCCTGGTCTCTTAGCACAAAGCTTGAAAGAAGAACTACCAGAGGTAGCCTATTCGGTGTCCGTTATTCCCCCTACTTTCAATGCCAGCAAGGGTGTAATATCTGTTGATGATGTAAAAATCAAAACCAGTGGGCAATACGTATCTGAAGACTATTTAAAGGTCTTCTCTTACAAACTCCTATACGGTGATAGAAATCAGGTATTGTCAAGAAAGAATAGTATCGTTATTTCCGATGACCTGGCCCAAAAGCTATTCAAATCTGCCGAAGATGCGTTAGGTCAAACTATCATATGGAAGACACAGAATATTAATGGTTTATGTCTGATCGCCGGGATTTTTGAAACTCCTTCTGCGAATCTCACTAATCAATTTGATCTTTTATTGAATTATGCCTGGTTTGGAGAAACCAATCCTTCCAACGATTGGGGAAGCAGCAGCCCACGGACTTATGTGCTTTTAAAAGAAGGTGCCATGCTAAATCAATTCAATACTAAAATCTGGGATTTTATAAAAACGAAGGACGCAAATTCCGAATCTACTTTATTTGCACAAAGGTATTCAGACCGCTACCTATATGGCAGCTACGAAAATGGAATGCCCTCCGGTGGCAGAATAGCTTATGTAAGACTGTTTTCTATTATCGCAGTCTTTATTTTGGCGATTGCCTGCGTCAATTTTATGAATTTATCTACTGCTAAAGCTTCCCGAAGGTTAAAGGAGATAGGTATTAAGAAAGCCATAGGGGCCAATCGCAAGTCTTTGATTTTTCAGTATCTGGAAGAGTCTACGCTAATGAGTTTCCTATCGCTGGCCTTGGCCATTTTGCTGCTGTTACTTTTACTTCCCCAGTTCAATCAGATTACTGGAAAGCAATTGGCTTTACGCCTTGACAGCCAACTTATTCTATCCGTTATGGGCATCACTCTGTTCACCGGAATAATAGCAGGAAGCTATCCCGCCTTTTATCTCTCGGCTTTCCAACCGGTCGCTGTGCTGAAAGGAAAATTAAGCACCTTATTGAGCGGGGAAGGCTTACGCAAGGGATTGGTTATCTTTCAGTTTGCTTTATCAGTGATGCTCATTGCATCGGTGTTCATTGTTTATCAACAAATTGAACTTATCCAGTCCAAGAATCTGGGTTACGAGAGAGACCATATCCTTTATTTTGATACAGAAAATATGAGCAATGCCTTCATTTCGGAGATCGAGAATATTCCAGAGGTCTTGCAAGTAGGAGGAGGGAATTTAACGGCTGGTAGCCCACTCGGCGGTACTAACGGCATAGAGTGGGAAGGAAAAAGTCCCGATGATAACATATTTTTCTCTGTCAAATGGGTAAGCTATGGTTTGATTGAAACACTTGGCATGGAGATGGTCAAGGGAAGGTCTTTCTTAGAAGATTTCGGTTCGCCAAACCAGATCATCTTCAATGAAAAGGCAATGGAAGCGATGGGGTTAACTGATCCAATTGGCAAAAGTGTTACCATTGGAGGGGAAGAAAGGCAAATCGTCGGCATCGTAAAGAACTTTCATTTTGAATCGCTCTATGAAGAAGTAAAGCCCTGTGTGCTGCTTCTGGCACCCATGCAATTTGCGCCGAGGATTTCGGTAAAAATTCAAGCAGGCGCGGAGAAGAACACTATCGAAGCGCTTCAGAAAGTCTATCAGGCACACAATCCGGAATTGGTATTTGATTTCAAATTTATGGACGACGATTACCAAGCTCTCTACGTCGCTGAGCAACGAGTATCTACTTTATCGAGATACTTCGTGGGGATTGCTATTCTCATTTCTTGTTTGGGCTTATTTGGTTTAGCGGCTTTTACTTCCGAAAGAAGACTGAAAGAAATTGGTATCCGTAAAATACTAGGAGCTAATAATTTGAGTATTATTCGCTTGCTATCCAGTGACTTTACCAAAATGGTATTAGTGGCGATTTCCATCGGTTTGCCTATCAGCTATTGGATAGCGCGGCAATGGTTGGAAGACTTTGCTTACCGAATTGATCTAAAGTGGTGGTACTTCATTAACGCTGGTCTCATTGCAATAATTATTGCCTGGGCGACGGTAGGTATACAAACTATTAAGGCAGCCAGAGTAAATCCGGTAACATGCTTGAAAGATGAATAAGCCACCTTCTCCCCCCAAAGCTCTCCTTCGCTTTTTCCGCTGGTACTGCCACCCCGATTATCAGGAAGATATTGAAGGAGATCTGTTGGAGCGGTTTGAAAGAAGATTTGAAAGCGACGGCGGAAAGAAGGCACGGTGGGAGTTCACTAAGGATGTAATGAAGCTTTTTAGACCGGGAATTATTCGTCCCTTTTATAAAACACAACCTGTAAATCATACGGCTTTGTTTCAAAACTATTTCAAAATCGGTTGGCGAAATCTGCTTAAGCATAAAAGCTATTCGGTAATTAATGTCTTGGGTTTGACGCTGGGAATTACCGGTGCTATCCTGATCTTTACCCTGGTTAGGTACCATTTGAGTTTTGATACTTTTCATGTAAAAAAAGATCGGATTTATCGCGTTACTACTGAATTTCACCAGGAAGAAATAAGTCGAGAAGCTAACGCTCCACAACCCATTGGGAAAGCTCTTCGCAATGACTATACCTTTGCCGAAAAAATAGCGATGATATACAGCCAATCGGGTTGGCTGGTCACTATTCCATCTTCTGAAGAAGGTAAGAAGTTTGAAGAAAATATTGCTTTTGCGGAGCCCGAATTTTTTGACATTCTGGATTTTCCCTTGACACAAGGGGATAAAAACACCATCTTAACCGAACCTAATACAGCGATTATTACCAAGCGGATTGCGGAGAAATTTTTCGGAGACCAGAACCCGATAGATCAAACGATCCGGGTACAAAACAAGCTAGAGTTCAGAATTACCGGAGTTCTACAGGACTTGCCGATCAACACCGATCGCCGGGATAAAATCTACTTATCGTACAGTAACCTGAAAGACTACAATGAGTGGTTGGCCGGCGATAGTTGGCAGGGGATAGCGGGCGGTATGCACTGCTTTATGTTACTAAAACCCGATGTCCGGCCTTCCGAGGTACATGAAGCTTTTCCCGAACTTTCTAAAAAATATTATAACGAACGAGATGCCGAGATATACCAGTTCAAACTTCAGCCTATTTCGGATATTCACTTCAATCCCGATTTAGGAGGCTATTTAGCTAAGAAAAACCTGTGGGCTTTATCCTTGATTGGTCTGTTTCTAATCATTACCGCTTGCGTAAATTTTATTAACCTGGCCACTGCCCAGGCACTTCGCCGGGCTAAAGAGATTGGGGTACGGAAGGTGCTAGGAGGCAAACGAGGACAGCTCTTTTGGCAGTTTATAACCGAAACAGCATTGATCACGATGTTAGCACTGGTATTGGCTTATGCGTTCGCCCAGCTAGCACTGCCCTACCTGAACCAACTGCTCGATATTCAGCTTCAGATCAATATTTTTCAGGATGTTTATTTGCTTACCTTTCTGCCCACTCTGCTGCTGGTCGTGATATTACTCTCCGGTTCCTATCCTGGTTTAATTATGACAGGCTTTCAGCCCATTATGGCTCTGAAAGGTAAAATATCCCAGAAACACGCAGGCGGTTTCTCATTGAGGAGAGGATTGGTCGTTATCCAGTTCGTGATTTCGCAACTGCTGATCATCGGTACTATTGTGATCGCGAACCAGATGCGCTACTCCCGGCAAACGGATATGGGTTTCACCAAAGATGCCATCGTGATGCTTCCGGTACCTGAAAGAGAAAAATCAACCATAAGTGCATTTAACTCGGAGATTTCCCAGATAGCAGGTGTGGAGGAAGTAGCCTTTTGCAGTCGCGCTCCGGCATCCCGAGGTTGGGCCAGTGTGACCGTACGCTTTGGTTCGCGTACGGAAGACGAAGACTTTGATATTACCGTCAAAGCGGGTGACCATCAGTACGTTCCTACCTTTGACTTACAACTTATAGCCGGGCGCAACTTACAACCCTCGGATACGGTTCGGGAATTTTTAATCAATGAGACTGCGGTAAAAAGATTTGGAGAACATTCCCCCAAGGATGTGATCGGAAAAAGAATGCAGATAGGCCTCAGCAACAGTAAAGGAACGATTGTGGGCGTAGTGAAAGACTTTCATAATAGGTCTTTTCATGAGACTATTGATCCGATCTGCATTACTACCTCAAACAAATGGTATTCCGAATGTGCCATAAAAGTCAATCCCGCTAATCTAGAGCCTACCTTATCGGCTCTTGAAGCGAGTTGGACGGAAGTCTTCCCGAATCATATCTTTGAATACGGTTTCCTGGATAAGCAGATTGCTCTATTCTATAAAACGGACAACATGATCTTCCGGCTGATCCAGATTTTTGTCAGTATCGCCATTATTATTGGTTGCCTTGGCTTATACGGCTTAGTACTATTTATGGCGGCTCAGAAAACCAAAGAAGTGGGAGTGCGGAAAGTATTGGGTGCCAGCTTGCCCAGTATCCTATGGCTGTTTGGCAAAGAATTCACCCGCTTGTTGATCTTGGCATTCGTAATAGCCGCTCCTTTAGCGTGGTGGGTGATGCAGAGCTGGCTGGAGAACTTTACTTATCGGATAGAAATGGGGGCTGGGATTTTTGCTCTAGCCATAGCAGCTACCTTTCTCGTAGCTATACTCACCGTAAGTTTCCAATCCGTTAGAGCTGCCCTAGCTAATCCGGTAGACTCACTAAGGAATGAATAAGTTGGTGGGAGCTGAGCTACCGTTCGACAGGTGAAAGTAGTCAGAGTCTTGTTCGGCTACCCTAAAGATTTACCAATGAACAAGGTTAGGGCGATGAAGAACACCGCTGGTTCTATCGTGGGTAACCTAATTGCTGCTTAATAACATTTCTTAAGGGAAGAACTCAAGACTCATTGGCTACGGCATCTTTAAGCTTGTGATTGACCTTTTCTATTAGTTTACCTGAGCGGCTGTAGTACGACCAGCTACCTGATTTCTCACCTTGCTCATAAGAGCCTTTTGATTCTACGTTGCCATTGTCGTAGTAGAGTATCCATTCGCCTGTGCGGTAGCCATTGAGCATATTGCCTCCGCTTAGCTCAGTTCCGCTTTTGAAGTAGTATACCCATTTGCCGTTTGGTATACCGTTTTGGTAGTTGCCCTTAGATTCTAGTTCACCAGTAGGATAGTAAGTAAGCCGTTCACCGTAGCCGTTTTCTAAACTACCTCCCGAAAGGGAGTCCCCAATAATGGTATAGAACTTACTAACACTTTTTAGCAGCCCTATCTCCCAGGTTTCTTCTTGGGTTAGCTGACCGTTTACATAAAATAACCCCCAGAGTCCGTCTTCTTCTCCCATTACAAAGGAGCCTACTGATTCAAGCTGCCCACTATCGTGGTACTTAAACCATTGTCCATCTTCTAGTCCTAGTCTATAAGCACCTTCAGCCACTAGGGTTCCCGACTCATTATAGTATTTCCAGAGGCCATCTTTCAGTCCATTCTTATACTTCCCCGCCGAATAGATTCGCCCCGATTCGTAATACGTCTTCCATACTCCAGTTTCTATTCCCGCCTGGTACTGGCCTTCTACGCTTTTTTTGCTATTGTAATGATACTCCAAATAGGTGCTATCGCGGATACTATTTTTAAAGTAGCTGATTGATTTGAGTTGACCGTTAATGTAGTAAAACTTCCACTCACCATTCGGTTCACCTTCATCGTAATTTCCTATTCCCAGTAGTCCACCATAATCGTTAAAAAACTGCCAACGGCCTACTTGCTTGCCTTCTTCAAATTCACCCCGCTGTACTACTTGGCCCTGTTGATCAAAAAAGAGCCAGCGGCCTTCCCGTACCCCGTCTACTAATTCTCCCCGTCCTTTAAGGCTATCGATAGGAGGAACGCTTTCTTGAGCGAAGGATAGGTTAATAGCTAGAAGGCAGGTTAGATAAAAAAGTGTATATCTCATTGATAATGCTTGATTGATAATACTCAGTTTATATAGATAACGTTATAAATCCAGTAATGTCACAATGTGGTCTAAAAAAGTAACGGTCTGGGTAGGAAGATTATCCCAACCAGAAAGTGGAAAAAAAACAGCAAACTTGCAAAAAGACCGTTGCTCCAACCATTTTTTCCAATCTGTTTCTCCAAAAGTAAACTCCGAAGCCAGGCGATAATAGGATGGATGACGATGGTACTGCCATGGATCATCGCCCACACAAATGTGCCAGTCCAATTGCTTTATTATGGTCCATTGAGCTGCTAACTTCGTACGAAAATGTGTTAGGGAAAGCCCTGCTAAATGCCAGGAGATACTTAACTCATGTCCCCACCAAACCATAGTTCGTAGGCTAAAAATATCGTCTTGGCTCAGTAGCCTCGGATAATCCAGTACGTAATAAGGTAGCTCATGGTAGTTTTCCCCCCGAGAAATTTTGCCTCCTCGGATGAGCACCTTCTCCGGAAAAGCCGGAGATTTGTTTAGAATATACTCTTTAAGCTGAAGTTGGGTGGCTGCAAGTAATTGATTAGCTTTTTGATGGATAACAGCTTTAGTCAGTAAAAAATCAGTATCAGTAAGGCAGTGTAGTTCTTTAGCTGTGAGTGAAAATGAAGGCATACTAGCTGCACCCAAAAAGGTTAATCAATACGCTGAATAATACGAACTACTATCTGGTGCTGATCGCCATCACTGTCTTCTACCGTAAAAAATACTGAAGGGTTATCTATTTCTAACTCAGCCCGGGCGTAGGTAATTTTAGAATCTGAAAGTTGGTTTTGAATAGTGTCTTTTAAATCGACAATAATTTGGGCAAACGTTTGCTCGAGCGGACTGGGATTATAATTCATGGTTTTCATAATGGTCGTTGATTTAAGGTGTCTAGAAGCAAAAATAAAAATTCATTTGGTTCTTTAAGACTTATGCCAAAAGTAAAAAGCATACTGAGGTTTTTAGCATTTGCTTAAAGTACCAATTGACTCAGGAACATTGTTATTTGTTGAGAATGTTTACTATCCAATGATGACTCACTTTATCGAGATAAACAACCTTACCCATGAGTAATTTTATTGATTTTTGGGAGACAGTTCCCAGTGCATACCGAGCCAGAATTCTAATCGGTGGTATTGCTATTTTTTGGATCATTGAAAGTGCCGTACCACTGTTCCGATTTAAGTACCACAAAATCAAGCACGCGGGAATAAACTTCTTCTTGACCTTCACCACCATAGTAATCAACTTTCTATTTGCCGGGCTTCTATACTTTATGGCTAATTGGGTGGTTGAGCACGATTTCGGCATTATTCAGTGGGTTAACCTTCCCATTTGGATAGAACTCTTGATCGGGTTGATGCTACTGGATTTAGTCGGAGCTTATTTTATTCACTGGTTAGAGCATCAGGTGAAAATGATGTGGCAATTTCATCTTATTCATCATTCTGATACTACGGTAGACACTACCACGGCTAACCGCCATCATCCGGGTGAGAGCGTATTCCGGGCGGTATTTACTACGTTGGCAGTCTTCATGGTAGGGGCACCAATCTGGATGGTGCTTTTGTACCAGAGCTTTTCAGTAGTACTATCGCAGTTTAATCACGCGAATATTCACTTACCGGAGCTAGTCAATAAAGTTCTAAGTTGGGTATTTGTTACACCCAATATGCATCATGTGCATCATCATCAAACCCAGCCCCTAACCGATACCAACTATGGGAATATCTTCTCCATTTGGGATCGGCTGTTTGGTACTTTCGCCTACGTAACTGATCCTCAGACTATTGTTTATGGTATTGATACTTATCCTGACTCCAAAGAGCATTCTCATATTGGTGGCTTATTGAAGATTCCGTTTCAAAATTATCGTCAGTCTACCACTGCCCATCCAAAGAATACAGAGTTTTAGAGTATCAATCTTCTGGTGGGAAATTATGTAATATCTCACTGGAGATTTGGAGTTCATTTTTGGAAATCAGCACGAAAGTTGAAGTCATGAGTGACAAATAGACATAGACGAGACTAGCTATGAAACTGTATATTCCCTTACTTATTCTGACCCTCATATCAGTAATGGCCTGCCAGGATGCTCCTGATGAAGTAGCAGAGCCAGAACTTATGGAACTAATCAATAGTGCTTTGGTAGCTTTTGCTTATTCTAGCAATCCGCTTCAGCAGTTTTTCCAGCAACCGACCCGGGCTTACATTAGTGGCTACTTCTACTTTGAGGGCGATTTAGCGGAAGATATTATCTTCGGACTGGATATTGAGTGGCTAGAAGGTACTGAAAATTCTATTCATTTTGCTGGGGCTGATTGGATGAGTCTAGCGGGAGTTACCCGGAATGGACTGTTGTATTTCCCGATAGGCTCACCCGAAAACCTGGAAGGAACTCCAACTTCAACCGAAAAATGGGAAGTGCGTGATTTAGGAATCACCCTACAGCCCAACCAGTGGTACCAGATGCGGATTGATGCTGATTTTGCTATCCGAGAGTTTTTGTCGGTACAGATTACTGGAGAAGGATTGAATGTAACTGAAGATATTTCTGGCTATCCCTTGGAATATCCTAACTATATTCCTTTCGATAAGCCAAGTCTGACCTTTTATACTTTTGCCCTGCGTTCACGGGAATTTGCTCCTGAAAATGAAGGAGATACACGCGTTTATTTCGATGACATTCAGAGTGGGGTATTTTCAAATAGTGGGTTTGAGATAGTTTTTCAAAATGACTTTGAAGGGCAAAACCAGATTGAGGATATTCCGTTTACGCTGCCCATCAGCCCGCTTTCTGATGTTACCGAAAACTTTTGGTACTATGAGAACGGCGATGCTAAAATTAGCATTAGTGAGCAGGTGAGTCGGAGTGGGGCAAAGGCAATGCTCTGTAATGCTAGTTTAGTGCAGTAGTTAGTTTCTGGACGTGTTGATGGTTGGCTGAATGGGTGACAGATTGGGTAAACTTAGTCTTACAAGCAGGAAAAAATTTCCCCAACCGGTTTAGATCTCAAGTATCAGTACAAAAAAAACAATTTCGTTTACCAGCAATTTTAGTAGTAAAAAGTAAAGTACGAGCATTAAAACGGACAAAATTCGCTAGTACATTCGATCGCCATAAAAATGAACAGAATTTTGGCATCATTTTTATCTAACTCATGATGGGTAGTACTGTGAGTGTCACACGAACAAAACTCCTTGCTAACGGCTGAAAAATGGAGACCAAGCGAATTTTGATACTTGATGATGAAGAAGAAATTTGCTTTCTTCTAGCAGCACTATTGTCTCAAATGGGGTACCAGACGGATTATGCTCATACCTTAGATGATGGCATACGGAAGCTATCCATTGAACCACCCTTCGACCTGATTTTTCTTGACTTGAACCTACCCGACGGCTTAGGATATCATCTGGTTCCGGTAATAAAGGAGAAACACCAAGAGTCTAAGATTGTTATGATTAGTGCTCATGGCAGCCTACTGGAGCAAATAAAAGAGCAAGAACAGTCATTTGATTATTTTATGGCTAAACCATTCAGTCGAGATAATATCTCCAAAATACTATTGGAGTTAGATATCTAACTCTGATTTTCAAACCTTTCCCTATTTATCTGATTATTACTAGAGGAGAAAAATAGCTATCTTGCAAAAGACAGCTCACTTTTTAGTTTAGAACCATTTTTCTTGCCCTGCTTAATGAGTAAAGTTTTAATAGTAGATGATGATCAGGATATTCGATTACTGTTAGATAAATTCCTAACCAAGGGAGGGTTTGTCACGGCGACAGCCGGCACCGGCGAGTCTGCTATTGATATTACTAAAAAAGACATATTTGACCTTATTTTATGCGATTTTAAGCTACCCGATACTACGGGTATAGAGCTAATTCCTCGGATTAAAATCACGAATCCTGAGGCAGCTGTTATTGTCATTACGGGGTACTCTGATGTGAAAGTAGCCGTAAAAGCGATTAAGCTAGGAGCTTACGATTACGTGACTAAGCCTCTTTATCCTGATGAAATCTTACTTACCATTAAGCAGGCAATTTCTAGTAAAAAAACGAAGGTTGAGTCGAAAAAAGCACCAAAAACCACGCGGTTTATTATTGGGGAAAGCCCTCAGTCTAAACAGGTGATGCAGCATGTTCGTCTCATTGCGCCTACTGATATGTCAGTAATTATTCAGGGGGAAACGGGCACTGGTAAAGAGTTTGTTGCCAATGAGATTCATAACTTTAGTAAGCGTAAAGGGGCGCCATTTGTAGCCATTGACTGCGGGGCTTTACCTAAAGACTTAGCAGGATCAGAATTATTTGGACATGTAAAGGGTGCTTTTACGGGAGCATTGAATGATAAAACGGGTAGTTTTGAAACCGCCAATGGCGGTACGCTATTTTTGGATGAGATCGGAAACCTCTCTTATGAGAATCAGATTAAGCTATTGAGAGTAATTCAGGAGCGAAAAATCAAAAAGATTGGTAGTACTAAAGATATTCCGATTGATGTACGATTGATTGTGGCGACTAATGAAAATCTGTCTGATGCGGTGAAGAAAGGTGAATTCCGGGAAGACCTGTACCACCGCTTCAATGAATTTAAGATTAGCCTCTCACCTTTGCGGGAACGTAAAGCTGATATTAAACTCTTCGCTCAGCATTTTCTGGAAAATTCTAATCGAGAACTTGGTAAATCAATAGAAGGCTTTGAGGACGACGTAATGCAAAAAATGAAAGCCTACTACTGGCACGGTAACCTGCGAGAACTGCATAATGTAGTGAAGCGAGCAGTACTTCTAGCGCAAAGTGACCGGATTAGTTCGGAATGCTTACCGGAGGAGATCAAAACCCCGGCGTACTTCGATGATGTTGCTGACAGTGAAGAGATTATATCAGAGGCGGACAATCTTAAGTCGGTATCTAAATTGGCTGAGCGGGATGCGATTATTAGTGTGCTGGAAAAAACAGGGTACAATAAGACCAAAGCGGCTAGCGTATTAAAAATTGACCGAAAAACACTATACAACAAAATGAAATCTTATAACATAGACCTCTAGCTAGGCTTTGTTTCATAAACTCGACCGGGTCATTGACTTTTTTAGCTCATGGATAAAGCCATTCTCGGAGATATATTTGAGTCAATCGAAAACGGTGTTGTTGTATTCAGCCCGATTTATAATCAGCAAGGAGAAATTACTGATTTTCGCTACGAGCAGATTAACCGTGCGGCTCTGCTGCTCATCAAAAAAGAAAAATCCCAGCTTACTGATAGCACCTTACTAACGGTTTTTTCCAACCTACGAGGAAGCGAGTTATTCCAACAGTATCTAAAGGTAATCAAAAGCGGACAAAGCTTTCGCTCCGAATTTAAATACCAAAATGAAGAATTAGATACCTGGTTCAGAAACTATGCATTTCGTCTAGATTCGTATTTGGTGATTCAGTTCACAGATATTGATGAATACAAGCAAATTGTAGAAGAGCGGTCGCGTAATGAAAGCTTGTACCAGGCAATTGTGCGAACACTACCCAGTAATCTGGATTTACTTCTGATTGACCGGAAATTTCAGGTGCAGATTAGCAAAGGTAATCCACTAAAGGCTTTAGGAGTTAACACATTAATGTCAGTAAACTCATTTTTGAGCGACGAACTAACTACCGATGCTTTTGATCCGATCAGAAAAAATTGTCAGAAAAGCTTTAAAGGCGAAACTATACGCGAAGAAATATCTCGACAAGAGACGTTATATCGCTTATCTTTTGTACCTGTATATAATCATGAGAATGTTACCTTCGGATGTCTAATTGTTGCGGAAGATATTGGAATATTTAGTTTATCTGAAGATGAGCTACGTAATAGACTTTATGCCCTAGAAAGTGCTAAAGAAAGTTTAGAGCAGTTTGCTTACGTAGCGTCTCATGATCTTCAGGAACCCCTTCGCAAGATACGCGCTTTCGGCGACCGGATTTCTACGCGCTATGCTGACAAGTTAGACGAAACAGGTCAAGACTATTTTGAGCGGATGCAGGGAGCTGCCGGGCGAATGCAGGTACTTATTGACGATCTGCTAAAATACTCGCGGGTTGGGCGTGTCCAAAATGGCTTTGAACAGATTAATTTAAATCAACTAGTAGGTACCGTACTGGTTGATATGGAGACTACTATTGAAGAGTCTGGGGCAACGGTTGAGGTTGGTAGCTTACCTATTATTGAAGGGGAGCCTACTCAGCTACGTCAGCTCTTTCAGAATCTTCTGAGTAATGCTATCAAGTTTAGGAGAGCAAAGGTGATATCGTATGTTGAAGTCCAAGCTAAAAAACTTGTTGCTGGGCAAACTAACTTATACAATCAGTCTATTGACTATTACGAAATTACCGTGCAGGACAATGGAATCGGGTTTGAGGAAAAGTACTTGGATCGGATTTTTAATATTTTCCAGCGACTGCACGGACGAAACAAATACCCAGGTACAGGCATTGGTCTGGCGATTTGTCGTAAAATTATTGATAATCATCAGGGTGATATTTATGCAACTAGTCGGGTAGGGGCGGGAGCTACCTTCCATATCATTTTACCCCAACAGCAAACAATGCAGTCATGAGTAAATCAATGATAAAAACGATCACCATTCTGATGGCTGATGATGATCCAGATGATCGTATCTTAACCAAAGACGCTTTTGAAGAAAATGGCCTGGCTAATGATTTACACTTTGTGGAAGATGGAGAAGAGCTGATGGATTATCTTCACCAGCGGGGAAAATTTTCAGCTGATAATGCTCCCGAACCGGGTTTGATTCTGTTAGACCTAAATATGCCCCGCAAAGATGGTCGGGAAGCACTAGCTGAAATTAAGTCTCATCCTACATTCAAACATATTCCTGTAATTGTTCTTACTACCTCTAAGGCAGAAGAAGATATTTTCAAGACCTACGATTTGGGAGTAAGTTCATTCATTACTAAACCAGTCACATTTGAAGGTCTAGTAAAAGTCACCCGGACTATTGGAAACTATTGGTTGGGTATTGTGGAATTACCGAACAGAAAACCTACCTAAACACTTTCTACTACAGAAACAAAACAAATGGAGGTGACTCCTTCATTGCAACCTATGCAAAAAGAAAATATAAAAATATTACTGGTGGATGATGATGAAGATGATTACATCATCACTCGGGATTTACTTGCAGACATAAAGACTGCCGATTTCTCGCTCTCTTGGATAAATAACTATGATGATGCCCTTGAACGGTTAGAAAAAGATGACTTCGATGTTTACCTCATTGATTATCGACTGGGAGAAAAAAGTGGTCTAGATTTACTGCGAGCTGGAATAGAGCGAGGTGTTCGCAACCCAATTATTCTCCTTACCGGAAAAGGTTTTGCGGAAATAGATTACCAGGCTATGCAGATGGGAGCGGCTGATTATTTGGTAAAAGATGGTTTAAATTCGATGACTATCGAACGTAGTATTCGGTATGCTCTTAAAAATTCGCATTTTGTCCATAAACTCTTTACTCAGGAACAGAAATATCGGGTGCTGTTTGAGCAGTCGGTCAATGCTATTTATGTGACCAACTCAGAAGATATATTCATAGACGCTAACAGTGCTATGGAAAAGCTGTTTGGTCACCTATTATCTGAGCTTCAAAAGCTATCGCTTAGTGAGCTTTTTGTCGATCCTGAACAATACCCTCACCTGCATGAGAAGTTAATAACTGAAGGGGTAGTTATTGATTTTGAGACAGAACTTAGGCATAAAAATAACCAGATTATTACCTGTAATTTATCGGCTGCTCGCTTAGTTGACCCTGAACAAAACTTGCTGGGGTATCAGGGAATCATTACTGACATTTCGGAGAAGAAGAAGGTGCAACAAGAGCTAATTCGTTTGGAGAAAATGATGATGACGGCCAATATTGCCCGTAGTATTGCCCACGAAGTCCGTAATCCTCTTACGAATATTAATTTGTCATTAGAGCAGTTTAGCACCGAAATTACGGATCGTGATGATCTTACGGTGTATTTGGATATTATACGCCGGAATACTCAGCGTATTAACGAGCTAATTACGGCCATGCTCAACTCTTCTAAGCCTTCTCAGCTATCTTTAGAGCCAAGTTCTCTTAATGAAGTAGTGAAAAAAACGCTAGAGATTACGGCTGATCGGGCAAAACTGCAAGAAGTGCAGATACAGCATCAGCTTGATCCCAAATTATCCAGGTTTCCCCTCGATCGTGACAAGTTAGTGATGGCATTGCTAAATATCGTAAACAACGCCATAGAAGCAGTAGAGCCAGGTGCTGGGAAAATTGTATTAAAAACCTGGCAAGATAATGATCATGAATATATTGTAGTAGAAGATAATGGGAAAGGAATAGCTGAGGATAATTTGAACAAGCTGTTTGATGCATTTCATACCGGAAAGCGCGGTGGAATAGGTCTAGGGCTTACTTCTACCCAAAATATTATCAATAGTCACCAAGCGAAAATTTCAGTAAGCAGCGAAGAAGGAATGAGTACTTCTTTCACCATTACTTTCTCTAAGCAGAGATAGCGATGCCTAGCTGATGGCCATGTTCATTGTATATCTACTTCTTCTGGTATCATTGGTTTAAGAAGCTGTTTGAGTTATGTTTTTTGATTTATTGGTAGAGATTTTTTTGGCAATCTAGGCCCTTTTCAAGCAGCGTAGCCTAAGCTACGGTCCGTTCCACTGCAGGCAAAAAAAAGCCGAAGAGTGGCGGAAAAAGATCCCCAAGAAACAGAAAGGCTTAACTCAAATAGCTTCTAAGTTAAAAAGTGGTTAAAGTTACTTGATTAGTTCCGATTACCCCAGGTCATATTCCGTTGGATAAACAGCTTAACTAAACTGGATGTGACTCCCAGCAGTAAAGTCCAGGTAAGCGCTTGACGTAAAGATACATCACGATCAGAAGGGTCTTTTGGCGGATCCTGATGCGTCGCCCGCTTCCAACCAAATTCAATGATGCGACGGACAAGTACTGCGCTCACCATAGTAACTCCGCCAATAATCCAGCTATTCAGTTGTTCCTCACTATCAAAGCTGTCTATAATTCTCTCCAGTAGACTCATGTTTATTCAATTGGTTAAATACTATCCGGCAAAATACAATAGTAGGCTTCGCAAACATAGTAGTAAGCTACTTTAATCATAGCTATTTCCAGAGTTCCTTTCTTCTTATTAAGCATTTACTATTTGATCATCTGATTCACTGTCCTGTATTTTCTAGATAAACGTATTTTCTATTGCTTTCACTAAATCAACCAGCGTTTGATCAAATGGTTACCCCAAGAGGGTGTACACTGTCCCTCCCTGCTGGTATTAATGTATTGCGAATACTAAGTAAAACGCTATACCACTATCGGGTGAAAGTGTATTCTTGATGTGTTGTGATAATCGAACTGTTCCCTTTTTGGTACTTGTAAAGCGATGAGGAAAATGTGCTACTTTCCCCAAAGCGAGGAAAAAATTTCTCATAAAAATGCTCGGTGCTTCCCAGATTTCCCCAGTATAATTTGGGCTAATTAAGTAAAAAACCACTTTTTTTACCCTTAGACCCATAAAAAGGGGCTATAATGAAACTTGGCACAGGATTTTCGTATACATCACCGAGGAACCTTAAACTTTTTTGAATTATGAGATTATTATCAGGAATTGTTGCTGGAGTATTGGCTGGAATTGCCGCAGGAGTATTAATGGCTCCGGATAAGGGTGACGCTACTCGCAAGCGGTTAAACAAAGAGGGTAACCGAGTCCGTGGCGATGTAGAGAAGTCAGTCAATGAAGGTATTTACAACCTATTAGACTCAATTAGCCAAGCCATTGATGACTACTCTAAGCGTAGTCAGAAGTCACTAAAGCAGGCTAAGAAGAAAAAGCGATATATCAACTTTTAAGGTTGATTACCATATTCAGTTTTTGCAGTGCATTATTTTTTAGGAGCTTCCATTTTTTAAGCTAGTAGGCGAGAGTTAAAAACTATTGTAGGAAAGCATTCAATGAATATTATATTTTTTACCCATTTTTTTCTTGGCGCTGCTTACATGAATCAAGCTCAACCATATTATAAGTTTTAATCTGAAAGGCTTACGACCAAACTAGAACTAAACATTTTACACTTAATTTTTAGGAGATCATGAAAACGAATTTCAGAACTATCGCGACGTACCTATTTGCCGGAGCATTTTCATTAGCAGTTTTTACTGCTTGTGACTCGGCTCAGAACCAAGCTAGTGAGGCTGGTGATGCTATGGAAGATGCCGCCAATGAAGCTGGCGACGCTATGGAAGAGGCTGGTAATGAAATGGAAGAAGTTGTTGCTGGCTGGCAGGTTGAACAAGAAGAGTGGCAGGCTAAACTGAATGATAAAATCACTAAGCTAGAGCAGGAAATGGAAGGTGCTTCGGATGAAGCTAAAGCTGAATATCAGGAAAATATTGATGAGCTAAAGTCAGACTTAGAAAAGCTAGAAAGCTCTACCGCCGAAAACTGGGGAGAGATTAAAAACGATGTTAGCAACACTTTCAATGAACTAGGTGACGAGTTAGAGGGTGCTATGGAGGAAGTGAAGAACTAATTCCTGACCAAACCAATTAATCCAAGTGAGAAGCGTGACATCTATAAGGTGTCTCGCTTTTTTATTATTTAACACTGCTCATAATATTAGGATAAGTAATTGGTGGGTACTACTAAATAGAGATTTACAGGTTTAAAGCCACTAACCTTAGTTGAGGTCAACGCCTATTTGCAAGACTAGTATGAATATAATCAATAGTACCGAAGCAGATATACCGGATATTTTCCGACTCTACCGACTGGCTACCGAATTTCAACAAGTAAAGTTTCCCGAGAACCAATGGCCAGAGTTTGAGCACGAACTAGTAGCTACTGAAGTGGCTGAACAGCGACAGTTTAAACTTTTGATTGATAATCAGATTGCCTGTATCTGGGCAATTACCTACCGCGACCCCCAAATCTGGGAAGAAGCTGATAATGATCCTTCGGTATACATACATCGAATTGCTACCAACCCAGCATTCAGGGGAAATAATTTTGTGAAAATCATTGTAGAGTGGGCTAAGGATTTTGCTAAAGCTCAAAATAAACAATACATCCGGATGGATACCTGTGGGTATAACGAAAAACTCATTAATCATTATTCCCACTGTGGGTTTGATTTTTTAGGTATAAAAAAGCTAAAGAATACCTCAAATTTACCTGCTCACTATCATAATGCCGATGTGTGTTTCTTCGAAATCAAGCTTTAGCAGAACAGGCTTAAATAATAGCTAACCGTATTCCTGAATCTTTTGATAGAAACAAATGATTATTATTAACAAGTCGTCGGCTAAGGAGGTGTTAGGAATAGCTTCTGTACCAAACACTGGTGGCTATGGCATACTTACTAAGTACTATCTTTTTGATTGCATTAATGGATTCACAGACAATTTTTGATTTCACTACTGATACTAATATACAAAGTTGGCGAGTGGTAGATGATGTAGTCATGGGCGGGGTATCGTCCGGTAACTTCACAATTAATGAAGAAGGCTTTGGAGTTTTTGCTGGGAAAGTTTCATTAGAGAATAACGGAGGTTTCTCCTCAGTGCGTTATCAGTTCGACAAACTGCCAGTAAAATCGCATACTACTATCCGTATTAGGCTACGGGGCGACGGTAAAAAGTACCAGTTTAGAGTTAAAGCCAACGCAGAAGATTACTATTCTTACATCTACCCCTTTATTACTTCGGGTGAGTGGGAAGAAATAAAAATTCCTTTAGCCGATATGTATCCTACGTTTAGGGGAAGAAGACTTAACCAATCCAACTTCCACGAAGACCAATTCGAAGAAATACGTTTCTTAATAGGCAACAAAAGAGCAGAAGAGTTTAAATTAATGATAGATAAGATCGTGTTGGAATAATTTCTATTGTTTGTAAGAGTAAGAGACCAAGAAAAAACTTCCAATAGGTCATGTAAGCTTTGCGTTATTTCGGGAAGAGCCTGAAGCCATACCAATAAAAAACCCGAAGGCTCTCACCTCGGGTTTCATCTGTCTACCTTTTTTTACTACTGCTTACTTCGTAAAACTCATAATGGGACGTTGGTTTGTTTAGTTTAGTAGATACAGAATAATTGTACTACCGCACCCTAGTCGTCAGGTAGGGCAAGGGTTGCATCCACATGATTCAATAGCCTTTATTACTGAATCAAACGGAATACTCATTTATTTTGGGTTTTTGTGGTCTGAGAAAAGGCGATAGTTGTTGGATGCAATACTAGTTGTTCGTAGTGTCTTAGAAAAAGCCAGTCAGGTGTATTTCCTACGCATGTAAGGTTTTACGTAAAAGGTGGTTATTTGCTAAGAGCATGTTAAAAAATTCTGTTTGGTCATGCGTTTAAACGATTAAGAATG
>CAKZYA010000033.1 GCA_937883755.1 uncultured Flammeovirgaceae bacterium
CGGTATCTTCGTTAGTAGTAACGGTGCTATTGGAAGCCGTCGGGGCATCATTCACCGCAGCTATATCAAAGGTGATAGCATTCGTGGCGGTGGCATCGGTAGTACCATCATTCACCCGAAAGCTAAAATTATCATAGCCAGTACCATTGCCGTTAGTCGCCGATATAAATTTCAATTTGCTGACATCTAGCTCGGCTTTGGTCACCTCGTCGTTATCAAGCAAAGCTTCACCAGCATCTACTTCTCCATCACCATCATCATCTAAGAATAGTGTTCCAACAGTAGCGGTACTAGTAATCGTTATTTTACTAAGCGGATCACTATCAACATCACTGTATCCTAAATCTGCGGTAGTCATCACGACTGCAACATCTTCATCCCCACTTAGTGTTTTATCGGCAGCCGTCGGGGCATCATTCACAGCCGTTACATCAAACGTGATAGTATTAGAAGCTGCAGCATCTGCTGTGCCATCGTTAACCGTAAAATCAAAATCAGCGTAGCCAGTACCATTGCCATTGGTAGCTGGCAAAAACTTTAGTTGATTATTATCTAACTGCGCCTTGGTTACTTCGTCATTATCAGCTAACGCTTCTCCCGCACCTATCTCACCATCGCCATTCGAATCAATAAACAAGGTGCCATTGGTCGGAATAGCATCTAGGGTAATTTTAGCTAAATCGTCGCCCTCGGTATCACTATAGCCCAAATCGGTATTGGCAATTACCACCGGAGTATCTTCGTTGGTGGTTAGCGTCTTGTCTGAAGCAGTTGGAGGATCATCTACTGCAGTAACATCAATCGTCATTGTATTAGATGAAGTAGCATAAGCCGTTCCGTCATTTACCCGGAAGGTAAAGCTAGTGTACCCAGTACCATTAGCATTGGCAGCTGGTTTAAAAGTCAAATCAGTCAGATCAGCAGTGGCAATATCTTGATTGAGAGATACGGTTTCCCCACCATCTACTTCGCCATCGTTATCAGCATCTAAGAATAGCGTACCATTGGTAGGCAGCGTCGTAATTTCAACATGATCTAGACTTGCTCCCGCATCTACATCCATAAACGGAAAATCTGTAACCACAAAAACTTTATCAGTATCTTCATTTGTACTTACCGTGTTGTTATTGCTACTTGGAGGATCATTAGCTGCGTTTATATTGAGCGTCGTGGTACTCGTCGTACTATTACCATCCCCATCATTGGCTACTACCGTAATACTACGGGCTGTGCCATCTGGGTTATTACTGCCGTTGTTATATACGATCTGGCGCAAGGCTGTCTGATAATTAGCTACTGAAGAACTTCCTGTTAACTCAAGCGTACCTGTGCCACTGTCGTAACTGCTACTAATACCTAATGATGACAAGTCGCCTACCGATAAGCTTTCGTCTGTTCCATCTTGTAGATTCGTGATTACTACGGTAAGGCTCTCCAAGTTGGTATCATCCACATCACTGATTGCGGCATCATCATCGGCAATAGCTACTCCGCCCCCATCTTCGGTAAAACTACCTTCGTAGGCAGAGCCAGTAGCTCCGCTGTCGTCATTGGCATCCAAATCAACTACCGGAACATCATTATCAGCATTCACTGTAATATTAATCGTTTCTGAATCAGTGCCTGTGTTGCCGTCATTAGTCGCAATTGTCACGCTAGCCGAACCACTATAGTCTGCCGTAGGATTGAACGTAGCTCCGTTTAGCGCGTTGTTAATGTCAGTCAAGCTTCCACCGAAACTCAGACTGTTAGTACCATCTCCACTCACCGAAGTTAATCCGGTGGTTTGCGATAGGGTAAAAGTTCCATTAGTGGTGGTAATGGTAACCGTCTGAATATCACCATCCGCATCCGCTATAGAAATTACATTGCTATTCGTAGCATTGAACTCCAAATCATTATCTTCATTGGTAGTTTGGGCTCCAGGTATGGTAATCACTGGCGGTTCGTTACAGCCTACATCTACGGTATGATCAGTGTAACCAGTAGATGGTGCCGTGTAACCATCGGTACCCGAGGTCACTACCCCATTAGCGTCTACCAGTAGTCCGGCGTTGTAGGTACCATCACCTAAGAAACCGTTAGCATCATCATCCGTGAAACCGGCGTCGCGCACATCATTACAGCCGTCCCCATCGGCATCCAGTTCCAAGAAGTCTGGGGTGCCATCAGCCGTAGATTCAGAATCGGCCAGGGTATAATCCACGGCTCCGCTGTTTACCCCACTAGTTGATTGTAAATCATCAAAAACTCCATCGGTTCCTACAGTTCCGACTCCGCCTACTTGCCCGTTAGTGTGGGCTTCCTCGTGTCCGGCTTCTACCGCATCATAGATACCATCGTTATCGCTATCAAGGTCTAAGTGATTAACGATGCCGTCTCCATCTACATCGTAGACATCGGGTATTCCGTTGGAGTCACTATCGATATAGCTAGTGGTTGACCCATCACCAGTGCCGCCATCATTGGTCACATCGGAAAAGTTAGGCACTCCATCTCCGTCGGCATCGCCTATGGGTCGATTACTGCCTATCGCCTCATCAGTATCTAAGATCCCATCGTTATCATCGTCAAAATCATTGACATCCAGAACACCATCGCCATCGGTATCTTTGGCATCGCGTACATCGATGTCACCTACGCCATCAGTATTAGGTAAGTTAGTGGGAGTATTGATTTTGCCATTGGGGTCGTCTAAGCCAGTGGTAGCATCTAGGTTATTATCCAACCCATCATTGTCGAAATCCACCCCCGAAAGCACCAGATTAGCTTCAGTTTGGTCGGGGATTCCGTCGTTGTCCGAATCTAGATCTCGAAAATCAGGAATATTATCAGCTCCAGGATAAATCAAATCGGCATCTATAGGAGTAAGTCCGCCCAAATACGCCGAGTTTACTCCCTGGTTAGCAGTATAAGTAGCCGCATTATCACCATTGGGGGCGGTGTAGCTACCCGTAGCTTGGGCTTCAATGTTGTCAGGAATACCATCGCCATCCGAATCTAAATCGTAGGCATCAGGAATATTATCGCCATCGGTATCAGTAAAATTGGTCTTAGGATCTCCATCGGTATCAGGATCATCATCTTCCTCGGTATCTAAGATCCCATCGTTGTCATCGTCCAAATCGGCGTCGTCAAGTACTCCATCGCCATCCCAATCCAGCGGATCAGGATTCAATTCACACCCGAAGCCATCGTTACGACCGGAAGGATCGGCCAATAGTATTTTAGTGAAGCTAGTACCATTGGTGGTGTTTACTACATCCGCGATTTTATATATGTCGCCATTTCCGTTATTGAAGGCATATAGGTTATCAAAGCGATCTTGCCAAACCGCCCCGTAACCACTGCTAGTAGCCACTCCGTCTAGGGAGTTGTCTATGGTCAAGTTAAATCGCTCTGACACCCCGGTGTTGACATGGATTTTGACTAGTCGAGCATTACTTCCGTCATTGTTTATCCCATATATGTAATCACCAATCAGCGCGTAATCAGCAGTTGTAGAAAAGGTACCCGTAATTGCTACCTCAGTAACCGATAACGTAGCCGGATAGCTAGTAACACTACTTACATCAAACTTTATGATTTTATTATTTTTAACAAAGCCTACCAAGTTACCTTGAGCAAAGAGTACATTGTTAAAGTCTTCTGTCGTTCCAGTAATAGTGATTTCACCCACCAGTGAGAAGTTGTCAGCCGGATCGTATACCCTAAGTATCTGCCCCTGACCAGAAGCTTGATTATAATTAGAATAAACGTACTGGGTTACTGCATTGTAGGCGGAATTCGTTGCTCCCCGACTAGTCACTCCGGGTAGCTCGCCTATTTTTAAGTATTGTTGTAGAAACGGATTATACCGGTAGACCGCCGCAACGTCTGGATCAGGATTGCCGGATTGATAGCCTTCACCCTTGGTTTGATACAGCGTATTCACTGGACCACACATGATCCCCGCTGCATCATTGGTATCATCTCGGTAATCCAGATCGCCACCAATGCCAAAGTCACCATCACTATCTGTGTAGGCAAAGGCCGGGTCAGTCATCCCATCATTGGGCACATAGCCATCGTTAATAGTACCTCGCTCGTAGTCATTGAGTAGACCATCTTGGTCGGCATCATTGGTAGTGGTAGCAACCACAAAACCTGCTTCTACTGCATCGTTTTCACCTTCGTCATCGCTATCAGTGTCAAGGTAATCGGGATTACTGTCGCCATCCGTATTTTCCGGAGTGAGTCCGCTAGGGGCATAAGCTGAATTAAGACCATTGTTAGCCGTGTAGGTCGCGGCATCGTCGTTAGCAGGAGCTACATAGCCATTAGTCAGTTGCGCTTCAATGTTGTCGGGGATACCGTCGTTGTCACTGTCCAGGTCACGCAAATTAGAGATACCGTCGCCATCGGGGTCGGCATTTCCCTCTACTGTGTCTAAGATACCGTCGTTATCATCGTCTACATCAGTAGCGTCATCTACTCCATCGCCGTCAGTATCAGCCGCTGACAGCATGCTGCTATTGTTTAGCATAGCGGTATTATCGGAAGCATCATAAGTAAATGATACTTTGCTATCAGTATTTGCTATTACTTGTAGACAGGTAAGCAATACAATAACAAGTGCCCAATACTTCTTTTCCATACTTTTGCTTATCAAAATAGATTATTCGGCAACAAATCTATCGAAAAACATCATTCCAGAATTTTTTAAATATTACACGAAAATTTTCTAAACTAATGAACTAGAAAAGCTAAGTTCTTTGGTGTAAGTTTTTCACTAAACCTGATATTCTTTGAGATAAAAACCTATTTTGTTTATTATTTTGAAATATATCTTATACAAATAAGGCATTTTGGTCGACCTGTTTTAGTTTTTAGAATCGAGTTTTCATTTATTATTAGCATATGATAGTTTTACTTTTTTCTGATAGATAAACTAAATACTGCCGAATTATTACAGGTGTATTTTTACCAAGACATGAGCTCGTCTTAGATTGATTTGAGAACATTCCGTAAAGATTTGCCACAAAATAAATATAAAGACAGCGCTTACTTAGCAATGAACCGCTCAGCAATTACCTCATGCCGTATAGAAAGTATGAATACATACTGATCGGCTTGCTGGGGAGAAAATGGTAGGGTAGCACAGCTATTCTTCCGAAGATTAAGATCAGTATTTCCAGTAAGGCTCTAAAGTGATTCCGGCTCGCTGAGAAGAAGCAAGATTTGGTTGTTTAGAGTCAGTCATTTACCATCTCATGGCGACCCTCATACTACACCCCATGTACTAAAACAATGCCGAGTATCCTAACTAGCCCTCATCAAAAGCATCGTTCAATGCATCTTCGGTAGATTTGAGACGATCTTTACAAAACTTCACTAAGTCGAGAGCCTGCTTCACTTTATCAGAAAGCTCATCTACATCAAGATTTTGATCTTCTACTGCATCTACAATTTCTTGCAACTCCTGCATTGCTGCCTGATAACTTTTGGGAGTCATTGATTTTTTTCTAGGCATTCTTGGAAGGTATAGTTTTTTCTAAACGGCTGAGATATACAGCGCTACGGGTTTTAGTAGTTATTTGGGTACCTATGGGTAATTGTTTGGCATTTTGCAATGGAATCCCATCGGCGTAAGTAATGCTAAACCCTCGTTCTAAAATTGTTTCAGGATCAAGTAATTGTATCAGTTTTCCAGTGGACTCAAGTTTCAGAGCCTGCTCCTGCATCATTCTCCGTGAGCTTTGTTCCAAACTACTTCTTAACTGACCAATTTGATCCTGCTGATGCGCTAACTTAGTAATTGAAGTATTTTTCAGCGATATTTTCAACTGGTCTAGTTGATGAGTCTGGTTCAGTAAGCGAGATACAACTGATAGCTTTAGGGCTGATTTTAATTTCTCTAAACGATAATCTTGCTCAGCCAAAGTATTTTCCGTGATCTGGATGAGTGAACGAGCAAGCTCATCCAAACGTGCCTCGAAAGTTTGTAATTGACCGATTAAAAATTCTGCTACTGCCGTTGGAGTTTTCTTTCGCGTATTCGCTACCAAGTCAATCACCGTCTCGTCCCGCTCGTGCCCAATTCCGGTAATAATCGGAAGTGGAAATTGGGCTACGTGGGCGGCTAGGTCGTAGTTATCAAAACAATCTAAATCGACCTGAGCACCCCCTCCCCGGATAATCACCACACAATCGTACCTCGGATGTCGCTCATACAGTTCGTAGATACGATGAAGTGCCTGAATAATGCTTTCGGCAGCCTCATTTCCCTGCATTTTTGCCTTAAATAGATCTATCTTAAAACCGTAGCCAAAACGATTTCCACTCAGCTGATCCATAAAATCGCCCAGGCCCGCTGCCGCCGGAGAGCTAATTACGGCTAGTCTTTGGGGTACTTCCGAAAGTGTCAGAGCCTGATTCATTTCAAACACCCCATCTTCAACCAATTGGTTGATTACCTGCTGTCGTTTCAACGCTCGTTCACCAAGAGTAAACTGGGCATCAATATCTTTTACATTCAAGCTGAGGCCATACAGATGATGAAATTTGACCTCTACCTGCGCTAAGATTTTTAATCCTGATCGTAAGCTTTCACCGGTAATAGATTCAAACCAAGCGCCTAAGCCCCGAAAAGTACTGCTCCATATTGTCGCTCTGATTTTCGCATAGAGGTAGTCCTCGTTTTTCTCCACCAAGTCTAAGTAACAATGCCCGTTTTGGCCTACCCGCATTTCTCCAATTTCAGCTATCACCCAATACGTAGGTTCAAGTTCAGCTGATAAAACTGACTTAATTTTTTGATTTAACTCATACAGGCTAAAATGTTGCATACCAATAATATACAGTCAATTTATTGGTCAGGCTTATTGGGTTTCCAGGGAATCTCTCCGACCTCTAGCTCTTTCCCTAGGAACCGAGCCAACACAAAGAGATAATCAGACATTCGGTTTAAAAAAGTAACCAGAACGGGTTCAACCGAAATATTCTCAGCTAACCGTACCACGCATCGTTCAGCGCGACGACACACACAGCGGGCAATATGTGCTTGAGATACTGTCGGATGCCCACCGGGTAAAATGAAAAATCGCATGGCAGGCAAATCTGCATCCATTTGATCAATTTCTTGCTCTAGCCAGGAAATACTATCAGTTGGCAGCTTGGGCACTCCTGACTTCCCAGGTTCGCTCGCCAGAATAGCTCCCACGACAAAAAGGTTATCTTGCACCCACTGAAACTTGTCTTGCCGGGAGCTATTGATGGGCTGGTCGCGAAGTAAGCCTATCTGAGCATTAAGTTCGTCAACGGTTCCAATGGCTTCCATCCGAAGATCAGCTTTTGAAATGCGCTGACCACCGTACAGGGAGGTTTCACCTCGGTCTCCAGTTTTGGTATATATTTTCATGAAGCTGCCTGCGGTTATACGTGAACTACTAGATATTAAGGTGCACCAAGTTGCCCGAAATAGTATTAAAATGCAACCGCTTGCTCATCTTTCGCCTGCTGAAAGCGGAGCATGAACTGATTGTACTGCTGTTCACCCGATAGCTTCTTCAGGTCAGGCAGACTTTCTTCAGCGTAGTTATCCAAACCAATTCGTAGGGCAGTGATAATGTATTCTTCCAAAAGTGTAGCAGAATATGGGTTGGTTTGTATAGCATCTAGCAAATATTGATAAGTCACCGTAGGCTGCTCAGCATAAAAATAATTCAGCGCCCCAATAAATCCTGATTCAAAAAATGGATTACCCAGCAGAGAGGAAAAAAGATCATGGGCATCGTTTTCCCTACCTGTTTTTTGAGCTAGCAGGGCTTGCCAGTTTGTTTTTTGATATTGTTGCTGCTTGGTAAGTGGCACCAACATATTCACTCGATTTTCCCAATCCGTCACGTTTTCCTCAGTAATGGTTGCTAATGCCCAAGCCCACTCTAGATATATTGTTCCCTGGTAATTCAGCGAAGATTCATTCTGACGAAGTGCTTCAATAACCGGAAGTAATATTGCCCGATAAACTTTGCGGTTTTCTAAAAGCATATCGTAAGCAGCAATAGCTGCGTAACTTTCATCTTCAAAAGCTTTAAACACAGGTTCAACCTGATTGATCTTTAATTCATGTCTCCGATAGCGCAGCCACTGATAACGCTCTACATCAGTTTCCATTTCACCAAATGAATTGGTAAGTAACTTTAGTTGCTGAGCAGCTATTGCATGAAAAGTAGTCTGAGTAGAAGTAGAATCAGATAGTATTTCCTCCCAGGCCTGAAGCGCCAAATCAAGAGATACATCAGAAGAAGGTAAGGCTTCGGTAAGGCTTACTGCAAATTTCAGATGAGCATCTTCATATTGTTGTTCAGCTAATTGGGCAAAGTACTGAGTTGCTACTCGGGGAGTTCGCTGTTCCAACGCCCACAAACCAATAATATTTAAGTAGTAATTACGCTTAAACACATTAACCGACTGCAAACGATCAAGCTTTCGGAGAGCATCCACTACCCTATTTTGCCGATATTCAGCAACGGCTAGTGCTAACACCAAATCTTCAGTATACGGAAAATTTACACCCAGATCACTCAATGCCTCTACCTCATTCAACAGCGTAGTATCTACCATTGGAGCGTGTAACAAATAGTTTTCTAGTTGAGCAAATGAAAAAGTATTCAACGTTGAATCACTAGGAAGATTTGGCTTTACCGGAAAATTTACTGAATCTGTGGGTGACTGACCTTGTAGTAGTAAGCTATTGATTAGTGTGGGCGGATAATCCGGTATACTTACAAACTCAGTTAGCAAAGAATCCGTAGCAATATCTACCTTATCTCGCTGTTGCCCAATTGATCCTAGCATGTTTGCCTCAGCGGCAGCTTGGATAGTTGAAGTCCTTGTGGCTTCTGTTAGCCAAAAAAGTGCAGAGTCGAGCACGTTCGTCTTACCGTACATCATCGCCAGATTATTTTGGAGCTGAGGAGTTCCAGGAAAAGCTTTTAAGCCCTCCTTCAAGGTAAATAGTGCGTCAAAATACTGGTTTGTTGATGTGTAAGCTGCGCCAGAGTTAGCATAAGCTAGAGGAGTAGGCTTTTTTTGCAACGCCTCTCTAAAGTAGTAAGCTGTGAGTGCCGGATCATCTTGCTGCCGAGCCAAAGCTCCCAAAGAGTAATTCGCCCGATGATTATTATTTGCGTACTGATCGCTAAGCTTGTAATACTGCTCAGCAACAAACAGTTCGTCTTTCATCCAATGCAAATCCCCAATCCCAATATAATAGCCAGACAGAAGCTGAGAATAAGCGAAGAAACTACCTCTGGCAAAAAATGCCAATGTAGCAATCGTTCCAATGATTAATACTGTTCCGTAAGGAAAGGTTGCCGGACGATACATCACCAGATACACCCGCTGATTTTCCATGAAAGGCTGGACGAAATTAGCGATAAGATATATCAGAAAAACAGCACTAAAGCCTATCTGGCTATACACAATCGTATCTTCCAGACTTTCTAGCAACGGATCATTTCCTTGCCAGGATAGAAAAGCTACCGTTGCTAACGTGACGATCCCCAGAGTGAGATAAAAGAATGCACCTAATGGCGCGAATGGGAACAAGAATTTATACTGCTCTTCACGTTTCTTGAATCCCCAAATACCAATAATACTGATAACAGTTAATAACCAGAAAGCATCCAGATAAATAATGTCCCAATCAATTGTACCTATATTTCTAAGAAGTAGTAGAGACAAGTTTAGTATGTAAATCAAGGAAAGTACCAGAATATGTAGTAGGCTATTGGTGCTACGCGGAGTGTTATTCTGGGTAATAAGTTGAACGATAAAGCTGATAAGCTCATGACCGACAACAACGATAAACAGCACACTCAGCAATACCGGTACCCACAGACTATGATAAGCCAAGGTTAAGAATGGCTGGCTAACCTCGGCAAATAACCCTAACATTCCTCCGAAAAGACCAGTAGCTAGAGTGAATACTCCTAAACGAGACAGTAAACCCACATTTGGATTAATGAGTTGAAAGTAAGCCGTAGGAAGTAAAAATAGCCCAAACGCTATGATCATCCCTAGCTTTTCAGGCCGACCAAACCACAGTAGTTGCTCCAACTGAAATAGAAGAATGATACCCAGTAACAAAAGTACTCCTACATAATACCAGAATCTTTTTAAGGCCGATATAATAGTTAGTAAGATTGTCCAAGCTAATGCTACAATTCCAAGTAGTACCAGAGCACCTATCGGAGTTAGTTGTAGGCTACTCCCCAAAAAAGTTTCTAGTATAACACTGTAATTCAGGTTGTAGGAAAAAGAAAATAGCCCTACTGAGATGGGTGCTTGTGGTACCGGTACTTCCTTAAGCTCAGAAATGCGCTCCCAGCTTACCTGATTTAACATCCCTTGTGGGTAAAGAAAGGCCATAGCCCCCCCAGCGAAAGCCAGTAGAGCGAGAAGTAGTAGATAAACGTTTCGGCTCGTGGGATGCCAGTCTCGCCAAAACTGTATGTTATTCATTTCCTGTTTATTTTGCTCTAATCTGCAAATTTTTTACTCATTTTCAGATGCTATGTATGGTATTTCGCTAAATTTCAGCTTGCCGATGCTTAACCTAAATAATTAAACTGCTCATTCACCTGAGTAGCCTAATAACCATGAACCGAAAAATCATTGCTTCTAGCCTGATAACGCTATTTTACTTAACGTTTGTTCATTCCAATTACGCCCAATCCGTAGCAGTTGACGGAACAAAAATTGAGTACCGGGTTTACGGTGACGGCGATACTACTTTAGTGTTTATTCACGGCTGGGCAATTGATCAGAGTTACTGGCAATCGCAGGTAGATCACTTTCATGAGAACTATCAGGTAGTAACACTTGATTTGGCCGGACACGGACAGTCCGAGTCGGATCGAGAAGACTGGACTATTCCGGCATTTGGAAAAGATGTGCTCTCCGTCATTGATACCCTCCACCTTACAAATGTTGTCATAATTGGTCACTCAATGGGAGGGGACGTAATGCTGGAAGCTGCCACTCAAATTCCCGAAAGAATTATCGCTTTAGTAGGTGTTGATAACTTTAAGGACGTTGGTACTCTACCTTCAGAAGAAGAAAGAAAGCAAACCGAATCGGTATTTGAAATGATGGAAACCAATTTTGCCGAAGTAGTAGATGGTTACGCTCGTAGTATGTTGTTTACTCCCGAGAGCGATTCGCTACTAGTTGCTTCAGTAGCTCAAGACATGAAATCAGCTAATCAGGCTATGGCTATTAGCTCAATTAAGCATTTATTTGGTTATGTTGAACGGGAAATAGATCTCTTGGAGCAATCATCAGCTAAACTATATCTAATTCAGAGTGATGCTCTGCCTACTGATACAGTAGCGCTGACCCAGCATGCAGCTAAAGGGTTTGAGATATTTTCAGTAGGAGAAGTGAGTCATTACCCGATGGTGGAAATACCAGAAGTGTTTAATAACACTCTTGAAGAAATTCTTTCAGGACTATAATATGTTCTCTCTGTTCTCAAGCTATATTTATTTTGACTCCCCTTTACTTTACTGATATGAAACACCTATTTTTTAGTATTAGCTTTTATCTTTTAGCCACTTCGTTTTATAATACCTACGCTCAAATTGGTGTGGGTACTCCCCCACCGCATGATGCTGAAGTATTATTTGATGGCAGCCAAGAGATGCTGGATAAAAAATGGACGTACTGGGAAGGCCCCCGTTTATCAGCTGAGTTACCCATTAAGTGGGCAATTGTAGAAGACCCCATTGATTCCGGTTACGCAGTTAATAGTAACGATCCAGCAGCAGCAGGTGGGAAATATGGTGCGGCTGATATTGTTACTAAAGATAAGTTTCGTGATTTCCAGTTGCATGTTGAGTTTTACATCTCAGAAGAAAGTGGTAATAGTGGGGTCTATTTACAAAACCGCTACGAAATACAAGTGCTCGACGGTGATACCACATCACACGGTATGGCTGCTGTGATTAATGAGACTTCCTCTCCCTACCATGCCTACCGAGGGCTCAGAAAGTGGAACTCTTATGACATTATTTTTAGAGCTGCCCGCTTTGAGGATGGTAAACGAACCCAGAAAGCCTTGGTCACACTTCATTTCAACGGTGAGAAAGTTCATGAAAACCAGCCGATTAGTCAGGTTTGGGGAGGTCCCAATTCCGGGATTGACGGAGGTAATGATGGTGGCAAAGGTATTACCTATACTCCCGGTGGTATTAAACTACAAGCTGAAGGACATAATGTCCTCTACCGTAATATCTGGATCAAAAAATTAGAATTACCAGAAGCAGATACTGATTTACTTTAGTTATGGCAGTTACTTAAATTTTGAGTAAAAGAATCCCTTTACTTAACATAATTTAAGTTACGTAACTTTAATTCGAGTTATAAATAGTATTCACGTCGGTCTTGCTTCCGGCGAAACAGTTGACCGAAAGCGATACTAAAAATAGAATGAGTAATAGCCTTTCACACCGCGCTGGTTCACTCCTTCTATACGAACTCGCCCTCGCACTCTGGTCAGTATTTCTTCTAACTCTTCAGGAGCTTGAATATTACGCCCATTGATCGCTGTAATAATAAATCCTTCATCAATGCCTAGCCGTTGCATTAAGCCACCCTTTACTTGTGTAACCTTAACACCGCCGCGAACCTTAAGAAGATCGGCTTCTACCTGAGATACTACCTCCAGGTCAGCCCCTAGCGAACTAGACTTATACAATTCGCGTTTGATGAGACTGGTGTTACCTTCCCGATTAGTGAGCACTAGTGAAGTCCGAGACAGCTTTCCACCCCGATAGTAGGTAACATCAATTTCATCACCAGGACTAAAGTAGCTGATATATTCCTCAAAATCACTACGGGAATTGATTAGCTCACCATTTAGCTCTTTCACAATATCTCCCTTTTGAAGCCCCGCTTTTTCAGCCGAACCATTTCTTTGAAGATAACTGAGTACAACTCCTGACAAATCATCAGTTTTTAATTCTTCAGCAAGCTTAGGAGTAACATCGGTTACATCCGCCCCGAAGAAAGCTTTTTGGACTTCCCCATACGAAATAATATCGTCTACCACTTTGCGGACAATATCCACTGGAACAGCAAAGCCATAGCCTGCATATGAACCTGTTCTGGACAAAATAGCTGTATTAATACCAACTAAAGCACCCTTCTTATCAACTAATGCGCCGCCACTATTTCCTGGATTAATTGCTGCATCAGTTTGAATAAATGATTCAATAGGAAAATTACTGCGTAAAATATTGATTTGCCGCCCTTTAGCACTCACAATCCCGGCGGTTACAGTAGAAGTTAAGTTAAATGGGTTGCCTACGGCCAATACCCACTCCCCTACCTGAAGGTCGTGCGAGCTACCTAACTTAATTTCAGGAAGCCCCTCGGTATCGATCTTTAGTACAGCAAGGTCGGTCGAGGGGTCAACGCCAACAACTTCAGCCGAATAGGTTCGCTTACCCTGAATCACTTCTATCCGGTCAGCCTGATCAATTACATGATTATTTGTGACAATGTACCCGTTACTGGTATAAATCACACCGGAGCCACTGCTAACCTGTTGCTGGCTAGACCGTCCCTCAAAAAACAGCTCAAACCAGCTACTTCGGGTGTATCGTTCCGACAAGGTTTTTATGTAGACTACACTCGAGGTACTATTAGCCGATGCCAGGGCAAAATCCTCTTCTAGAAATACTCGAGCTGATGCACTTGCCTTTACACTAGGGGTAGTAGGTTCAACGTTAGTACGAGACTCTAAGGATATATTAGGATTTTCTAGGGGCTTAACCCAATGTTCGTAAGTGTAAGCACCTATCATTCCAAAGAAAAAACTCAGTAAGCTAATGCCAATTAGTTTCATATCAGTACCGGATTAGATTCAGAAAGTTTAAAACAAAAAATATGCAGATTTTGACAACAGACAACTTGTCACTATCGTCTTTACTCAAGAAACGTAAAAATATTAAAATGGCTGAAAACCTATTTATTGCTGATAACTTAACAAAAGATGAGCTCTACCAGACCTTATTGCCCCAGTTGAAGTCTCTCACCAAGGGTGAATCAAACTTGGTGGCTAACCTGGCTAATATTGCCGCAGCACTGAAGCAAAGTTTGGGCTTTTTTTGGGTCGGATTTTATAGGGTAAAAAAAGACGAACTGGTACTTGGGCCATTTCAGGGACCAATTGCTTGCACCCGAATTGCCTACGGAAAAGGAGTTTGTGGGACTGCCTGGAAAGAAAAGAAGACTATTATAGTCCCTGATGTCAATCAGTTTCCCGGGCATATTGCTTGTAGTAGTGAGAGTCAATCCGAGATTGTAGTGCCAATCATAAAGAATCAGGAAGTCGCTATGATCTTGGATGTTGACAGTGATACTGTAAATGATTTCGATGAGGTAGACGAAAAATACCTGAACGAACTGGCTAATTATATTTCGTCAGAACTGCTCTAGCTACTTTCGCTCGCCTCGAGTCTGAATGAACCTATTAAATTCATCAAAAACATGGTCGGGGTTCTGCCAAAACTGACGACTATAAATATTTTTAAATTTCCAGTGCTTATCCCGAAATAGCTCAGCTCGATATACATGCGCCTCTTTAGCTGACGGACTCTGGTAGTATAAATCGTCATCGGTCATTAGAAGGCCGAGATAATTTACCTTGTTCTCTACTTGTTCTAAAATAGTTAAATCAGCAAAAGGTAATTGTCTGGGTAGCTCTATCCCTTCCAGCTTTTTCTCAGCCCACTGCTGTAAATGTCTACTTAAAAACCATTCTACGCGATGATCGGATATTTCGGGCAGAGAAGCTTCGTAGTTACCTTCTGATACCTGGTGCGCGTACGCGAGATACTCTTTCAGTAATTTAGGGCCACGATTTTTGGTATTCTCAACGTTTAGCTGCTCAGGCAGTATACTGGTAACTAGGTAAATCATCTCCCGAGCCCGAGTCACAGCTACATTTAAACGGTTTTCACCACCGTCAGCATTTAAGCTACCAAACTGAAGTACTAATTTTCCTTTTTCATTGGAGGCATAGGCCGTAGTAAAAATGATAATATCTGATTCATCACCTTGAACGTTCTCAATATTCTTGACAAAGCTAAGGTTATCAAACCCAGTAGGTTGGGCGGTTTCAATCAGATCCAGAATTAACTCTTGCTGTTTAACATTAAAAGTAATGACTCCTACCTGTTTCTTAGGCTTCTCCTGTTGTAACTCTTTCAATAAATCTAGCACTTGTTGAGCTTCTACCTCATTCACCTGATTTTCCCACATTCCCTTTACCTTAATGTACCTAATGGCGGGTTGTTTTAATGTGAAATCCCGATGATCGGGTAGCATTTTGAGTCTTCGCTTGTAAAAATGATGATTAGAAAAATCAATGAGTTCTAATGATTTAGAGCGATAATGCGCCTCGAGACGGTAAGTAGGCAAATAACTTTTTGCTAGATCAAGCAATGAGTTTGCTTCTAAAGCAATAGCATCTTCTACCTCTTGCTCCGTATCTTCTTCCCAGCGAACCTGATACAAATCATTGGGCTGTAATTGTTCTTCGTCACCTACAATTACTACCTGCTGCCCCCGGTACATAGCCGGAATACCTTTTTCAGCAAAACACTGGGAAGCCTCATCAAAAATTACTAAGTCAAAACGAAGAGTACCATCAAGCGGAAAAATAGCAGATACTGTTTCCGGGGAAGCCAGCCAGCAGGGAATTAGGTTAAATAGTTCATTTTGAAAATTTCCGATCAGCTTACGAAGTGGCCATATTTTTCGTTTTTTGCTAGCTTGATGATTAATATCCCGGTACGTCACCAAATTATTCTGTCGATTATACTCTGCATCGGCATAAGTACGCTCGCGCAATTTCATAAGTAAAATCAACTGACTAACTTCCTTCTTCTCTATAATAGCCTGAAGTAAATCCTGCTCTAATTCTTCCAAACGCGCTGATGATACCATTCTCAGTATTGGAAACTTGGTCTCAATGTGGTTTATCCAAGCCATTCTTAGGCTGTTATCCACTTTTTTTACCGCTTCTTCTGCCGAAATAATACCCCCATCGCCCGTCAATCGGGTAATGATACTTTGTTCGTGCCCCAGCAGGCTTTCCTTTAGAATATCAAAATTTACAAGATCTTCAAAATCTCGCTCTAGCGTATTAATGAACTGACTTACATGCTCCGATTGATCTATTTGGCTTACTTGAGCTGGGGTAAGATACTTTTGCCACTTTTTATGGTACTGGGGAATATCTTTTATAAGCTGCAAAAGTTGGGTGACTCGGGCCTTCAGTTCAGGGTACTCAAGAAAATTAATGCCAAAATACTCGTTAAAGTTTCGGAAAGACTTGAAGAGCAAGGATGCTTGCAGTGCTTGTTTTTGATAGACGAACCATTTTTCAACTTCTTGCTTGTCGTATTGTAGGCTTGATTCTCGTTCGGGCACATTTTCTACCCAAACTCGCTCGCGTAGCTTCGTAAGGTTATGCTCCAAATTAAGCCGATTATCCAAACGCTCGTTCATCACTTCAAAGCCCTCTTTGGTAAGCTCAAGCTGGTTAGCCTCAAACACTTCAGTTAACCACTTTTTCTCCTTAGAAGAGGCCTGCCAACTAACCCATTTGATAAGTCCTGTTCGTGATTCTTCAGCCCGCTGGATAATACTTTGCAATTTGCCAAGTTCAGGAACTTCTAGTGTATTTTCTACCCCATTACCTTCATAGCACTCCAATACAATACGCTCCACATTAGCTAGCCACAGAGGGTCAGCATCTTTATCAATTTTACCCACAATCTTTTGGAAGAACTCATAGCTTTTGGGATTCTCCAGTAGTTTAAGGAAAAGCTCAATATCTTCAGCCCGATGCTGAATATTCTCACAAGTAACGAAATCAATCTCTGTCTTCAGTACTTTCTGTACATTTTCAATGAGCGTTTGCTTGTAGGTAGGAATTTCTTCAATATAGCTCTTCAGGGTTTGCAGATCTTCTACTGTGTAGTGCGCAAACGACTTACGGGGAGCAAAGAGATACTGCTCTAAATCATATTTAAGATAATAAGTAACGTACTTCAGCAAGCGTTTTAAGAACTCGGCTAAATCAGGAATACGAAAATGCCGATACTCTTGCTTTACGTTAATAACATCATCTTGTGCCTGAGAAGTTAGGTACAGCTCCTTAGCAGATACTCCGGCTTCAGACTCATCGTACAAGGCTTGCTTAAATTCATCTAGCTCTTCACAGGCTTTTTCAATCTGCCGACTAGATTGAAGAAACTGTCGCTCCAAAAAAATAGAGTCAAGATTATTGTTTTTTAGTTCATACTCATACAATGCATCTATTTGCTCACGAATCTGGGTGTAAATTGCTGCCCGATCATTTTTAAAATCGTGTACTAATCCAGCGAAGGGGTGAATATCTTTTTCTTTTAGCCGTTGGTATACTACGTCTAAGGCAGCTCGTTTTTGGCATACTACCAAAACCCTTTTTCCTTGAGCAATAAAGTCTGAAGCCAGGTTGGTAATCAACTGTGATTTACCTGTGCCAGGAGGGCCTTGCACTACCAAAGACTTACCTAACTTAACATCTCGCAGTACTTGCTCCTGGTAAGCATCCAGATCGTAAGGAGTGTAAATCTGCTCTTCTTTTATCCGGGGCTTGAAATAATATTTTTCTCTTGTTGCTTCTGAGACTTGATCCGACGGATGCATCTTTTTCTTAGCCGCAAAAAACTCCTCAATATCCGGCATATGCTCCAGAGAAAGCAATCGCTGGTAATCGGGAACCAAATAAGAGCCAGACTGGGGAAAGATGCCTAAAACAGCCTCAGGAAAAAGTTTAAGAATACCTGTTTCTGTTTCCTCCAGAAAAGCCTCTTTGGTAAAATCAAGGAAAGGGCCTAGGTGATCTACAAATAACTCCTGATTAAAATTGAGCTCAACTTCACTATCCTTAAATAATTGATACAAGCTCGTTCGGAAAACTCGACTGTCACGATCAAAGTCGTCAAGACTAGTTTCACTAAGTATCTCGTTGAAAGGGAGGTTATGGCGATGGGCGTAAGAAAGTAGAAAGGTTTTATTCAGAACCATATTTTCTTCTTCCTTCATTAGTAAAACCCATTGTTTACCTAACCCTGAAACCTCCTGTATCTGAAGCTTTACTGGGAAGAAGATCAGCGGGCATCGCACCAAAGTACCATCCTGAAATTGACCTCGCACAAACGGCCACCCCACATATAAATCGTGGGTTCCCTGTTCTTCTAGTAAGAATTGGGTAGTACGGAGAATCTTCCGAAGTGTTTGACTCACTTTAGCAGTAGCCGTTTGTCTACTATCGGCCACTGGTGCCAAAGGAATAAGAGCATTGGGCACTCCCTTTATACCGTGTTTCCCATCTGCAATTAACCACTCAACTAATTGATAAGAAGAGACATCATTTAAAAAGTCAGTATCATGAAGATCAAGATGCTGACGGGCGGATAAGCGAGGCAGATACAACGAACGATTTGTACTATTTAAATTAGTAAGCCGACGAAAATAAGATTGTAAAATACGTTGCATTGCCTGATTCAATTATAAACCCAAATAGGGAATTATCTTCTGAAAAATAGAGTCTTGCATAAGATACACCTCCCGACAGTCGTCTACAGTAGAGAAATTACCATAGTCTTCCCGATGATCTACAATGGCTCGAGCTAGCTCATAAGAAATATACGGATGGCTAGCCAGTGTTTTAATATCATCAGAATTAACACTCAGTTGAACCACCTTGTTCTCAGGGGGAATATAGGTGTATTTTTGTAAATTTTGGACTGCCCAATCGCTTATCTGATAAACTTCTTCTAATTGAGTACTCGAGTGTAAACCTCCGAGTTTATTCCGGAACCGAATGATACGAGCAGAAAGTACCGACCCGATTCCGGGAATTTTTTTCAACTGGCTAGAGTCAGCCTGATTGATATTTACAATTTCTAGTGCTGTTTTTTCAGGATAACGGGGTTGCTTTTCCGATTTTGCCTTGTAACTAGCAGATTGTACAACTGCTGTGGGATCTGGAGTCTTGACTTTTTGCTTAGATAGCTCAATGTAATCTTCTAATTGGGTATAAAGCTCCGTTGAAAATCCGTAGATTTTCAATAAGTCTTCTTTTTTACGAAATACTCCTCCCTTATCACGATAATTTATCAGGCGATCAGCTAGCCAAGAAGGCATGCCATTATGGAGAAGTAAATCACGAGAAGCATGATTTGGATTAAAATTGGCGTAATGAATCTTAGTATCATATTGCGATTGAATACGAGTTGAATTGGGTTCATCTGTATTCAGCAGTGCAATCAGGCTGTCCAATTTGCTAGATTCTACTGAAGATATTGGTGAATGTGCCGATGTACGGTACACTGATCTAGTTAAAGCCGGGATAGTTAAGAGTATGATAGCTAATGACATTAATACCCAAAAACCACGTAGTTCAGTAGCTGAAAAGCCAAAATAATCCCGGATTACCCGGTTCAACTGCCTCATTACTTATCTTGATTGGATGGACAGTAACACCATCACTTTTAACTGTTTTCAGATTTGCTAATCAGTTCAAAAAACCTATTGAACCTTTGAGTCAAATCTACAATAATGGTGAACCCAGAAAAAGCAGAAAATTCGGCAAAAAGCACGTTGTAAGTTCCGACTGGAATGATATTCCGGTAGTAAACAGATAAAAACGAGTCATCAGAGCGTGGCACTAAGAGCAGGCCTAGTTTATTTCCCTGCAAAATAGCGGTACTATACTGCATATTATTAGGTCTTGATATCAATTAGTTTCAATTTCCTATCTCAAAGAGATTACAGAAAAATAAGGCTTACTACTGCTCAAAAGCTAATAAAGATGTTAGATAATAATTTTAGAACCGCTTGGCGACAATTAGCAAAGAATAAACTTTTTTTCTTTATTAATGTGACAGGATTAGCCATAGGAATGGCAGCTTGTTTGGTGATTTTTCGCTACGTAAGTTTTGAATTGAGCTACGACACCTTTCACCAGCACCAAGATTGTCTCTATCGAGTGGTGCTATCCGATTACACGCAGGGTGTATTTCAAGAAATGTCACCCTCCACAGTAGCTGGATTGGGATCCGTGCTCAATAATACCTTCTCGGAAGATCTACTGATTGTCCGACTAACTCCATTATCGAAGACCATTGTTACATATCACACTCAAGAGACGAAGGCAGTCAAATTCATTGAAGAAAGATTAGTTTACGCTGACCCTACCTTTCTACACGCTTTTTCTTTTCCACTCAGAAAAGGTAATTTAAATTCAGTGCTGTCATCTCCGTATACTGTCATCATTTCTACCGCTATTGCCAAAAAGTATTTCAATAATCAAGACCCTGTTGGAAAACTACTGAGTATAGGAGAAGGTGAGCCTTTCCGAATAGAAGGGGTTATAGAAAATATGCCCGAAAATTCTCATTTGCAGTTTGACTTTATCCTTTCCTATTCAACACTAGGCAGTCAAAAAGACAAAGACTGGAGCTGGCAAGATACTTACACCTATTTGATGCTTCCTACCTACTTATCACCCAAAGACCTAGAGACTACGCTGGCCACCATTGTTAGACAACATCATAAGGAAGGGAGTATAGATCAATACCACTTACAGCGTCTTACGGATATTTACTTGGATGACTCTATTCGCTCTAACGTCATTAAGATGGGTAGTGCCAAAACAGTTTACTTTCTTCTAGCTACAGGAATAGTATTAATGCTAATGGCCCTGATCAACTTTGTCAACCTTTCTTCAATAAAAAGCCTAGACCGTATGAAAGAAATCGGTATCCGAAGGGTGATAGGAGCTAATCGCGGGCATCTCGTTCAACAATTCTTAGTGGAAGCAGGACTACTGAATAGCTTGGCTTTGCTCATCGGCCTATGCCTTATCCTTATCATAGCCTCTCTGTTTAAGCATTGGAGCTCACCTCATCTTTTCTCTGGACAGCAGCATTGGTTTTGGCTTTTCGTAGGAGGTTTAGTACTAGTAAACACCCTTATATCAGGACTTTACCCAATCTTTACTTTCACTTTTCTTCCTACTGCTTTACGTACTCTAAAAACATATTCTAAAACTACAGTAAAAGGGATCAGTTTTGCGAAATATCTTATTCTATTTCAGTTCATAGCTTCGTTGGTGTTGCTGACCGGTATTATCATTATTGATCAGCAGCTTTCCTATATGAGAAGTCAACAACTAGCCATCGACATTTCACAAACACTCATTGTCCAAGCCCCTCATCTGACCGATCAAAGTACTTCATCAAGATTCGAGGCATTTAAAAGCGAGTTGGCAAGCTACTCATCAATCAATAGTATCACTCATTCTACCAGTGTACCTGGCGAGCCTATCGACTGGAACAGATCCGATATCAAGTTAGGAAGTATTTTCACTGAATCACTTTTTCCATCCAATATCATCGCTGTAGGGTATGATTTTGTGGCCGCTTACGGGCTTACTATACTGGTTGGACGAGACTTTCAGCCAGCAATGACCAATAATCAATCGGCTATGTTGATTAATGAAGCAGCTGCAAAACAATTTGGGTTCTCCACACTGGAAGAGGGATTAGATAAATCCGTTTTTATAGGTAATCGGGAATTTCACATTATTGGGGTGGTGAATGATTATCATCATCTTTCCCTGAAAGAATCCATTGATCCTATACTATACTTCATTGGCTCTACGCGACAACCGATTTATTCGATTAAGCTCAGTACCGAAAATCTATCTACTACCCTAGCGACCATTCAAGATACTTGGGAGAGGACATACCCAAATAATGTGTTTTCATATTTCTTTTTGGATGAATTCTTTGATCAGCAATATAGAAGCGACCAACAATTTGAGATACTCACTTCTTGGTTTTCAGGGTTAACTATTTTACTGGCCTGTATGGGTCTTTTCGGTCTGACTACTTACACAACTGTACAACGAACCCAAGAAATCGGCATCCGAAAAGTATTGGGTGCCTCAGTTGCTAACATTTTGCTATTACTTTCCAAAGGACAATTTAGGCTAATTTTCATCGCTATCATTGTCTCAGCACCGATTGCTAACTATTTCTTCACTGAATGGCTTAATGAGTTTGCTTACCGTATTTCTATACGATGGTGGATGTTAGTAGTACCTGGTATACTTGTTCTACTCATTTCATTGCTCACTATGGCAGCACAAACAGTGAAAGCTGCTAATAGGAATCCAATAAATAGTCTGCGATATGAATAAAGGCCGTAATTTGAGCTGAATGGTATTCGATAGTAGGCCGAGACAAATGCAGAAATCAAGGCGAAAGTCGGGAAGTAAGTGACATTAATGTTCGTCCGTTATGGTAATTACCTTTCCAAACTTGTCCCTTAGCTGCGGTGCTGAAGTCGGGAGAAATATCTAGCCCCAGATTATACCAGCCTTGATGCTCATGGTCAATCATATAGGTCCAGGTATATTTCCATAAATCAGCAAACTCCTCGGCGTACTGTGGTTCTTCAGGGTACAGCTCGGAGAAAATCAGTAGGGTATTTAGCCCTTCGGCTTGTGACCACCAATCCTTTTCTGAATCAATAATGCTGACCGTAGAATCGCCGGGCAAATAATATCCTCGCTGATAAATCCCGCTTCGTTGGTGATCAAAACCGGTTTTGAGGGTATGATCTACCAGCCCTTTGGCTACTTGAAGGGTTTTCTCATACTCAAAATTACCAAGAACTTCGGAAGCATCCAGCATTAGAAAAGCCGTTTCAATATCGTGACCGAAAGAAACGTGGTCGATGTGATAATTTGCTTCCCGAGCCGCTTGGGAAGAATCAGCGTACACAATTGGTCGCCAATCATGAGTGAAGAAAAGATTCAAATGTCCGCGGTCATTCACCATGGTATCCCGCACTAGATGTAACATTTCAATCAATCGTTCCCGGACTAAGGAATCAGGCCAAACCCGGTAGAGTTCAGTGAATGCTTCCATAAGATGGATGCCTGCATTTTGCTCCTTATAGATCCAGGTAACTGGCAGGCTATCAGCAACTTGTTCTTCAACAGTTAAAGGATTACCATCTTGCTGAAAGACTGAAAAATATCCTCCATTCTCCGAGTCATGCGCGTGCTCATCTAACCATCGAAAAGCTTCTTGGGCAAAGGACAAGACTTTTTCAGAATCGTTAATCTGAGCGTAGGCTGCCAAGGCATAAATGCCAAAAGCGTGACCGTAGACTTTTTTGTACTGCCCGTCTCCTTCTAAAATCGGTTCGCCCTCCCGGTTTACTAGCCAATAAAAACCACCATTTGTTTCGTCCCACATATGGTTTTTCAAAAAGTCAAAACCTAATGCCGTCGCTTGCTGATACAGCGCATCGTTCGGACGGTCTTTTAGTACTTTAGAAGTTGTCCAGAGATGGCGGGCTTGGGTGACAATCATTTTGTTTTGCTGCTCCGCCAGTTGCCAATCATGACTCCAGTTAGCTAAATAACCGCTGTGAACGGTATCTAATGCCCGAGGATACCACGCCGCTAAAATATCATTCCAGTTCTGGCTGACCTGAGCGTAGATCGAGTCCCGATTGAGTATTTCGGTAATTGTAGCTTCGGGCTGACTTTGTTCAGCAGAAGTACAGGATAGAATGATGAACGATAGAAGAATGAGTAAATAGCGCATTTTCAAGTTGTGGCGTTATCATGCTCCATGGGAGCTGCTTCTTTTTCTATTTTGCCTTTATCTTCTGGTAAAGGCTTTCCCCGCCAGTAAGAAGCCAGAGTTGATCCGGTAATATTCATCACGGGACCGAAGATAGCAGGAGCCAGTCCTACGGTAGCTACTTTACCCATTTCATTTGCCAAAGCAGATGCTAAACCACCGTTTTGCATACCAACCTCCAAAGCCACGGTACGACAGTCCTGCTCGGGCATTTGGAATAAACGCGCTCCCCAGTAGCCCAGAAAATAGCCCGCTATATTGTGGAAGATTCCAGCAAGAATCAGAATGGCTCCAACTTCTAATAAATTATCTCGTCCCGCAGCGGTAATTATAGTAATGATGTAAGCAATACCGAACATTGAAACGTAAGGCATGGCTTCATCCAGCCACTTAAATTTCCCGCTAAAGAAATGATTGAAAGCTACCCCAGCGAACACCGGAATAATTACAATACGTACCATACTCCACATCATTCCTAGTACATCCACCTCTACAAACTCTCCGGCTAACCAGCCCATCAGATTAGGGGTAATGAGTGGAGCCAGCAAGGTGGCAAAAGCCGTCAGGGTAATAGAAAGTGCTAAGTTTGCCTTAGCCAGATAAGCCATTACATTGGACGCTAATCCGCTCGGCGATGAACCAATCAAGATAATACCTGCTGCGATTTCGGGCTCTACTCCTAGCGTATGAGCGATTGAAAATCCGACGAAAGGCATAATGGTAAACTGACAAGCTACTCCGATCAGCACTCCTCGGGGCATTTTTACCACTCCCAGAAAATCATTGATACCAATTGCGGTACCCATCCCGAACATGATAAGTTGCAGTAGCGGAGTAAACAAATTTTTCAGGTCGTAACCACCAACTTCCTGAAAGTTAGCCGGATAGTACATTGCCACTGTTACCGATGCAAAAATCACTGCTGTAAAGGAGAAACCGCGTAAGGATTCATACCCACGAAAGCCAATGGCTAAGAGCACAAAAAAAGCAATAAGAAAAGGGCCTGCCGCTCCGGGGTTACCCATAACAAAAAGTACCAGCGCAATTAATGCACTGGTACCTGCCAGACCAAGTAGTAATTTATAAATTGAACGTTGGTTCATATAGATAACGAGTAATAACTGATGAATAATGATTGATAGATCATAGTAGTAATAATTACTTGAAATTCAGCAATTCAATCTTTCAACTTATTAGAATGCAAAGTACTAGCTCCAAAGACGGTCAGCCGAGTCAATAGTATTCCACTCATCGGTAGGAGCAAAATATTTAGTACCTTTTTTCATATGCTCTTTCACCACATCTTCATTGAGTTCTATCCCTAAACCTGGTCTGTCCGGTACGGTGATATGGCCATCTTGCACAATGGGTTTGTCAATGCCCACTACTAAATCTTCCCACCAAGGTATATCGACTGAATGGTGTTCAAGAGCGATAAAGTTTTGAGTTGCGGCCGCACAATGAACATTTGCCATCATAGATACTGGAGTGCCGGCAAAGTGCATCATCATCGGAATTCCGTTTTCTTCAGCATAATCACCAATCTTTTTGGTTTCGAGAATTCCTCCGGAAGATGCCAGGTCGGGATGAATCATATCAATCGCTCGAGCATCAATGAGTTTGATGAACTCCTCTTTCAAGAAAATATCTTCTCCGGTAAGCGTCGGAGTGTTGATAGCGTGGGTGATTTGCTTCCACTTGTCAGTATACTGCCAAGGTACTAAATCTTCCAGATACGCTAATCGATATGGTTCCAAGGCATTACCTAGCCGAATCGCCTCGTTGGTATCAAAGTGACCAAAGTGATCGGCTGCTAGCGGAATTTCATAGCCGACGATATCACGCACCTGCCTCACGTAGTCTACTATTTTTTCTATCCCCTCGTCAGTAATTTGAATACGGGTAAACGGATGAGCGGTAGAACCGTAGCTTCCGTATTCCCGACTCCACTGTTGCCCAATGTCGTACATCCCTTTATTGATAACCATATTGTCCTCATCCTTCAACATCTGGATGCCAAAATCCATTTTGAGGAAAGTAAAACCTTGGTCGACCCTCGCTTTCATACGTTTGGCATATTCAACTGGATCGTCAGAACCCGTGGTATCGCAATAAAGTCGAACCCGATCACGAAACTTACCGCCTACTAACTGATAGGCCGGAACATTATACGCTTTTCCGGCCAGATCCCACAAAGCCATTTCTACTCCACAAACCCCACCCGCTTGTCGGGAGTGTCCGCCAAACTGCTTGATTTTCTTGAAGATACGGTCTACGTTACAGGGATTTTCACCTAAAATTCGGCTTTTCAGAAACAAAGCATACTTAGGACTAGCATGATCGCGTACTTCTCCCAAACCATAAATACCCTGATTGGTATCAATGCGAATAACCGGGCACGGCATGGGAGCATTTACGATCTCTACTACTCGCAAATCCGTAATTTTCAGATCAGAAGGGTTAGAGAACTTATTCACTTTTTGGGTAGAATATTCCAGAGTTTCTTCGATTGGTTTGTCTATAAACCCGCCCAGCGGGATGCCGCCCAAGGCTAAACCACCCAAGCTAGCTTTTTGAAGAAAGTCCCGTCGATTATTCGTTTCAGATGTTACCGCCTTTGGCACCTTCAGTAAGTTTTGCAAGTACTTATTCATAAATTCAATTGTTCGATTACTCTATTATTAAATGGTGGATTGTCAAGAAAAATTGAAAATTAGAAAATTACAAATTGCTTTTTGTCTCAAGTTCTAGCTCCAAAGCCGATCCCAGGCCCTAATCTCGTTCCATTCCTCGGTAGGGGCAAATAGTTTTTCCCCTTCCACCAAGAATTCTTTTACCACTTCCTCGTTCAGTTCTACACCAATTCCAGGTTTTTCCGGCACTTTCACGTAGCCATCTTGTACAATGGGTTTCTCAATTCCGGTTACCAGATCTTCCCACTTAGGTTTGTCGACAGCATGGTGTTCTAGCCACATAAAGTTTTCCGTAGCCGCTGCACTATGCACTGAGCCTAAGAAAGAAACTGGTCCAGCAGCATGGTGGTGCATAAAACCAATACCATTCATTGAGGCGTAATCGCCAATGCGCTTAGTTTCAAGAATACCTCCAGCGGTATTTGGGTCAGGATGAACGATGTCGACCGCTCGTTGATCTATCAAGTCTTTGAATCCGCCTTCCAGCGTGTAAATGTCTTCTCCGGTCTGAGTGGGCGTGGTTGAGGATTCGGTAATCTCTCGCCACTGATCCATATAATGCCAGGGAATAATATCTTCAATATACGCTAGGTTGTAAGGTTCGGCTGCACGGGCAATTTTAACTGCTTCGTTCACATCGAAATGCCCCCAGTGATCAGTGCCCATCGGGATTTCGTAACCAATCTGAGAACGCATCACATCAAGAAATTCCATCAGCTTATCAATACCTTTTTCAGTAATTTGAACCCTAGTAAACGGGTGCTCAGTAAGGTTATAACCGCGCGATTCATATTTATAAGGAGCATACTGACCTTCAGGAGCGTTAACAAGGGTGCCAGGAATATCCTTAATCAGATTGATACCAATATCCATTTTAAGGGCCGTATAACCGTTATCAATTCGCTCCTGCATCCGCTTCGCGTATTCTTGCGGGTCAGAGGAAGTTGTAGTATCACAATAAACCCGTACGCGGTCGCGGTACTTACCACCTAGCATTTGGTAGACAGGCACATTGTAGGCTTTTCCGGCTAAATCCCAGAGTGCCATCTCTACTCCCGAGACTCCCCCACCCTGCCGACCATGATGTCCAAACTGACGAATCTTCTTGAACAACCGCTCTACGTTACAAGGATTTTCTCCTAATAGACGGCTTTTCAGAAATAGTGCGTATTCTTTAGCAGCACCATCCCGAACGTCGCCGTGCCCCACTATACCTTGATTCGTATAAATCCGAACGATGGGAGTGCGGAATACCACTTCTGAGATTTCAGCAATTCGTAAATCAGTGATTTTAAGATCGGTAGGTGCTGAATAGCGATTTACTTTCTGCGTGGTATATTCTAGGGTTTCTTCCATTGAGCTATTGGCAAAAGCTCCCAGTGACAGTCCTCCTAAACTAGCTTTTTGAAGAAAATCGCGACGATTACCACTGTGGTTTTTAGGCTCTGAATTCATAATTGATAGGTTGTAATTGGATTAGTAATTGCTTAATGATGAATGACTAATGAATAGTGATTAATGAGCTTACCATTAGTCATTATTCATCACTCATTCGTCATTATTTACCAAGTTCGGTTTTCCAGGTATGCATCTAGCTCTTCCCGTGACATAGGCATCTCATCAGGGTTTTCATCTAGCCAGCTCAAAAAATCTTGCTTGATGGTATCAGTCCAGCGGGTGTCAATTTCACCGGGAGTATACTTGCCTTCTCGTAGACGCATATGACCAAATTTATCGCGCAGCGCAATGAACTCCGAGTTAATCAACACTTTTTCTACCATGTGAGCCGGAATAAAAATTACCCCTTCCCGCTTAGCGAGCACCACATCACCCGGCAACACGGTAGCCCGTCCGATGCGGATGGGAGTGTTTAGTCCACCTAATGTCATATCTTTGATAAACGATGGATCCCAACCTCGCACAAAGGCATTGAAGCCCTCAATTTTCTCGAGTCCTTCCAAATCCCGCAGCGATCCGTCAAAAATGACTCCGTTACCCGACTTAGCATAAATTGAATTTCCCAGATTATCACCAATCAGGGTTCCGTCTACGATTTTACCGTAGCCATCGGCAATGTAGACATCACCGGGTTGCAGCTCGTCAATGGGCCAAGAGTTCATTCCACCGATACGCCCATCAGATTCTCCTTCCGCTTTTAGCACATCGGCTAAATCGGGGCGAGTGGGCATATACTGAGCAGTTAAGGCCCGACCAACAATGGGTTGATCTTCGTGGATCATCATCCAGTTGCCTTCAAACTGATTGTGATAATCCTTGCCTCGCATACTTGCCCAAGCCTCTTCAATAGAAATATTTTTGATCCGCTCCAGAATATCTTCAGGTACTTTCGGGCGACCGTCAGGATAACGCTCACCTTCCCATTGACTGGTAAGTTTAACCATTTCATCCCGACTGAGTGTTAAGATTTGAGCGAATAACGATTGGCTAGTAAGGCAAAAAAGTAATAAAAAAAGTAATGAATAATGCATAAATGTTAGATTGTTTGGGAGTCAATTCTTGTAAAAGCGATAAGTTAAAAGAAGGATGTTGAAACTGCAAACTCGATATGGTTTAGGTAAAGAACGGCATATCTTCATCAGCGTACTTTTTCAGCCCTTCCTCATTGATTTCTACTCCGATGCCAGGTTTATCTGATAAGGGAATATAGCCATCTATAATCATCTCCCCATCATAATGGACTATTTCCTTGAACATAGGATTGGTGTGAAAGTAGATTTGCCACTCCAGAATTAGGAAGTTGGGAATTGAAGCACAAACGTGAGCCGAAGCCATAGCACCTAAATAGGAGGCTACCATATGCGGAGCAAAAGGCACATAGTAGACATTAGCCAAATTAGCGATACGCTGAGCCTCACCTAATCCACCTGCTTTTTGTAAGTCAGGCATGATAATATCTACAGCACCAATCTCTAAGAGTGGACGGAACCCATAAGCCAAGTATAGATTTTCACCCGCACAAATAGGTGTACTCGTCGATTGAGTGATGTATTTATACGCTTCAGCATTTTCAGCCGGGATGGGTTCTTCCAACCACATGAGGTTGAGTGGCTCCATTGCCTTCGCCACCCGTTTACCTGACGTCATATCGAACCGCCCATGCATATCTACGCAAATATCTATATTTGGACCAACTGACTCCCGCACCGCTGTAATCTGATCCACCATCCGTTGTAATTCGGCAGGGCTCACCGTCCAATTGTAAGGATCATATTTATTAGGATCATTACGATCGTCAATATCAAATTTTACGGCAGTAAAGTTGTACTCATCTACTACCTCTTTCGCTCGCTGCCCCATGATTTCGGGCTTCTCTCGACTACTAGCAGTATCACAGTAGACCCGAATATTATCCCGGAATTTACCACCTAATAACTGGTAGACTGGTACATTAAGAGCTTTTCCGGCTAAGTCCCACAAAGCTGATTCAATGGCAGTGAGCACTGAAATGTACATACCCGACTGTGCCCCTTCAAAGAAACCCCGTCGGCGAACATCTTCAAAAATCCGATGAACATTTAACGGATTTTTTCCCTTAATCCGATCGCCCATCATTTTTACTAGATAGTAGGTACCCGGAGTGGCATCTACCGCCTCTCCGTGCCCCACAATATCCTGATTACTGTAAACTTTTACGAACAAACTATGTCCGTTACGGATATAGGCGCACTTTACATCAGTAATTTGCAAATCGGAAGGAGCTGAAAACAGGTTCTGCTTTTGTACTGCAGCAAAGAGATCATTACCAAAGTTAGTCAATAGACTTAGTCCAGCAGCTGAAGCCAATCCCTTTTGAATAAATGAGCGACGGTTGAATGGTTGTTGCATAGGTTATTGTGTTGAAGTGTTCAAGTATTCGTGTGTTCAGGTTTGCCTGTGTGTTCAGATAGGTTGGGACACATGAACACGTAAGCACAATAACACTTGAACACTATCATTTACCAAGTTCTCTCTTTCAGTAATTCTTGAATCTGTTCTTTGGGTACAGGTAACTGGTCAAGATTAGCCTCTAACCAGCGGGAAAAATCGGTCTCGATTTCATCCGTCCAACGAGAGTCAATTTGCCCAGCAGTGTATTTTTTCTCTCGTAACCGAAGATGGCCGAACATATCGCGCAAGCGAACAACTTCCGAGGTTTTTACGACCTTTTCGGCTAGGTGAGCCGGAATTACGGATACGCCACCATCCTTTCCTAAAATCACATCACCAGGCACAACCATCACCGAACCTAGATTGATCGGTACATTGATGCCCATCAGTGTGGTATTTTGATCGTGATTAGGATTGTGGTGAGATGGGTGATAGCTTCTTACGAAGGATGTAAAACTCTCGAGTTCTTCAAAACCTTCAATATCCCGGATGGCTCCGTTGTACACAATACCGTTGCCCGAATTGGCGTAAATAGCGTTCGCCAGATTATCGCCAATAGTAGGCCCATCCTCATGAGCCCCAAATTGATCGGCTACGTATACATCACCGGGTTGTAACTCATCAATTGGCCAGGCATTCTGCCCGCGAATCCGTCCTTCGGCGTGCCCTTTATCTAGAATAGCTTGGTATACATCAGGGCGACCGGGCATAAACATAGCGGTAAACGCTCGCCCAATTAATGTACTATCCGGGTGAATACAGAGCCATCCTTCTTCGTACTGATGCCGAAACCCAGCGTTTTTCATGACGGCCCAGGCTTCTTCGTGGGTAACCAGCTTCATTCGCTCTAATACATCATCAGCAACTTTAGGACGCCCATCTTCAAACCGCTCACCTTTCCACTCAGGAGTATAAAGTTTCATTTGTTCAACGGAGATAGTCTGCCCCATCGAAAATTGTAAGAGGCCAAAAAAAGCCAGTACTGTTGTTAAGCTACGTAGTAAAAAACAAGACATAGTTTACAAGTAATTATGAAGAAAGACTTCCAGGACTTAATAAATCCTAGAAGTCTGATTCACTAGGTTATTGAACATTAGTGCTTAATTTTTTTCATCTGGAATAAATGCTATTGTGCCACATCCCACCATACTCGAGTATCAAGAATATCTGGACCCATTCGGTTGATGGCTGCATTCACATTCTCAGTGTTTACATTGATTTCATCCGATGGATACGTATGTCGGCGAATAAACTCTTCTGAAGTAAGGTCCTGACCAGGAAACGGATTCGGGTCAAGATTGGGGAAGCCACTACGTCGAAAATTAGAAAAAGCCTCTGGGCCATTTAAGAATGAAGCAATCCAGTATTGATCGTTAATCTGTTCTAGCGCAGTAGCATCATTCAGCGGATTATTATTTATGTACTCTACAATCTCTTCCTCCGGTACAGCTGAATTTGCGTCGTAAGTAACCATCTTTTCCATGTGCAAGCGAATACCGGCGTGAAAAAGCTCCTCAGCCGACGCAGATACCCACCCTCGGGAGGCAGCTTCGGCCAACAGCAAGTGATTTTGAGCAGCCGTCACCAAGTACATAGGAGCCGTTTGTTTCACTACTCTCTCCCGATCTGCCTGAGCAAATTCATAAAAGCTAGCTAAGCCAAGTGCATCGGCTGCCTGTCGGGCGGTTTCATCATTGTTACCCATGGGCATACCAATATGAACAGCCGGGTCGTTAGTGCCATTACCATCTGGCCCAAGCGCTTGTTCGGGACCAGAAGCAGCGCCTACGTAGGTAACTGCAATTGAGCGCAATCGAGGATCATTTGTTTCCTGTAAATACGTTACAAAAGGCCCAGCCAAATAGTAGTTATTCGCCTCAGTGGCATTTAAAATACGCCCGGTTTCGTTCCGATAATTATTATCATGACGAATTACTGCATTTCCGGCGTTTGTGGTGATAACTCCGGCTTGGAAAGCTTGTTGTGCTCGTTGCTGAGCCGTTGCTGGATCAACTTTCGTAAGCCTCATACCACCGCGAAGAATCAGAGAGTTAGCATATGCTTTCCAAAGATCAATATCGCCACCGTACAGTACATCGGCGGTTTCAATCTGACCCGAGGCATTCAAGGCTGCCCCCGCTTCAGTAAGTTCATTTAAGATATCAGGGTAAACTACTTCCTGGGCATCATACACTGGATACAGTATCTGCTCAGTAAATGCTTGTCCTCCTTCAAAGTAAGGAATATCACCATAGGTGTCTGTTAACAGCATGAAAGCATGAGCCTGAAGAATACGCGCCATATGGAGTAAATTACTACGGTCTGGGTTTTCTTCAACACGACTAATAACATCTCGCGTATTTCGTATTACGCCACGGTAAAAGTTGACCCACATATCATCGGTAGTATTCCGATTGTCTTGATTGAAATTAGCACCAGTAAGCACTCCTGAATTAGGAGTAATAATCTGCTGGATAATTCCCATGTCATACACCAATTGAGAATTAGGGTATGACATATTAATAATGGCCTCGTTCAATTGAAATGCTGGATCAACATCAATGGCCTCGGTCTCATTAGTATTCAATTCATCGAAGCCATCATCACAAGCAAAAACCAATAGCAGTAGCACTAGAAAAAGTGGGTTTCCGCTCAAACGAAATATAGTTAGCTTATTCATAATCAGATTTACTAGAATTTAACATTTAGGTTGAAACCAAGTCCCCGGGTAGTTGGTAGCCCGGTAGACTCTAATCCTACGAGATTATCAGAAGTGAATCCAAAAGATTCAGGGTCAATATTCGGAACCCATTTTTGGATGATAAAGACGTTGTTAGCCACAAAATTTAAGCGCACTGCCTTAGCCGGAAAGTTCTCTGGTAAAAATCTAGAGAAATCATAACCTAGACTAATCTGGCGGAGCTTCCAGTATCCTCCATCGTATACAATGGGTTCTACAAGTTGCTGGGAACGAACTACTTCCCAGTAAGTCTGGGGGTCAGCAGCCACTGTATTAACTTCTCCTGCCTCATTAACCCCATCACCAATCACTCCACCTTCACGACCGGGTAAAGTCATTTTATGAAGACCATGACGAGTTGCGTTAAAGTTAGTACCGGACATCATCATATTTCCTAATTTGAAATCAATTAGGAAAGAGAAATTAATTCCTTTATAGTTGAATGAGTTAGTGATCCCACCTACCCAATTAGGTAGTGCCGAGCCGAAGTTCACCAGATTTTCGGTACGTAGGGCTACTCCGTTATCTCCGAATACTTGGCGTCCTTGAGCGTCTCGTCGGTAACCAAAGCCAGCTAACTGGCCTATCTCCTCTCCTACAACCTGACGAAGGAAACCATTAAACACATGTCGCCCAACAGTAATAGTCTCACCAATAGAATCAGTTTGTAAGCTCAAGACTTCAGTAATATTATACATCCCATTGAAGGATATATTCCATTCAAAGTCTTGAGTACGAATGGGAACCAAGTTGACCAGAAATTCAAATCCCCGAGTTTGGCTCTCACCAGTATTGATAAGCGTATTAACAAACCCTGAACCATCAGAAACTTGAGCAGTCACGATTTGATCAGAAGTTAGCTTCTGATACACTGCTACGTCTACTCCTACCCGGTTATCAAACATCTGCATTTCCAATCCTATCTCAGCTTCGTTGGCTCGCATCGGCCGCAAATCAGGGTTAGGTACAGTATTACCATTGATACTAGCTACTGGTTGCAGATTTCCCGCAGGATTCGCAAAAAGGTTGGCATTTACTCCGTAGAATAGCACATCTGAATAAGGTTGTACATCAGTATCACTACCCACTTCCGCGTAAGCAGCTCGTAGTTTACCAAAGTTTAACCAACCCGGTGAGGTATTAAATGATTCGGTAAATACGTAACTGGCCGACACTGATGGATAGGAAATACTGCGATTCTCCGGCGATAATGTAGAAAACCAGTCGTTACGGAACGTTCCTGTGAGATAGAGTAGATCTTTATACGATACTTCAGCCGAAGCATATAATGAGTTAACCCCACGTTCGGCTAGGTTGTAGATAGGATTTTTTACCCGGCCATTCTGCACGGTGTACAAATCCCGAATTACAAAATCATCTACCTCTACGAAGTTACGATCGCTGCGGCGATACATCTGGTTTCCCCCTAAACTCAGGTTCACTCCAAAATCGCCAAACTCGCGGTAGGCATTTATTAAAATATCAGCATTTATTTCCCGGAAACGGCGGGCTTCCTGAGTGAATGTACCGTTTACAAAACCTTCAGGTGCAGCAGGTCGTGAGGCTTGTCCGGTAGGATAGTTGTTACCCGACTGATCCCTGGACCAATAATCTTGACCAATCCGACCTTGTACGTACAGCCAATCGGTTATATCATATTTCAAGGCAATATTTCCAAAAACACGATCGCGGCGAATATCTTGAAATTGTTGCGCTAAAGTGAAGTACGGATTTGTTCGATTTCGGAAGCGCGAATACACAAATTCATCGCCATTTTCATTAAACTTCTTTTCATCAAGCAAATCCAGCGGCATGGTGTTCGACATATTGTAGAGCGCTACCGGAATAGTATTGTCTTGTTGGGCTACGTTCGGTGGATTCTCGTTATGTTCATTAGAGTAATTTATTGCTCCGGTTACACTTAGTTTTTTAGACAGTTCATAGTCAAAACCAAGATTAATGGTTCTTCGGGTGAAGGTATTGTTTGGCACAATACCGTTACTACTCAAATTGGATAGTGAGAGGTTAAGATTTCCATTTTCCCCACCCGCAGCAATTGAAACTGTGTTAGTTACGTTTTGACCATTTCGGAAAAATTTGTCAATACGGTCACGTTGAGCTACATAAGGTACTTCTACCCCATCAAACAATATTTGAGTCATACCCGGCTGGATACGCTCTCCAAATGACCACTGACCCGATGTAGGATTAGGTGAAGTAGGACGAACACCATTTTCCCCTTGGCCGTATTCGTACTGGTAATCCGTAAAATCTAATGGCTGCTCGTTGGTATAGTTAAGGTTGTATGTAACTCCAATACCCTTAGACCCTTTGCCCTTTTTAGTAGTAATCATTATTACCCCGTCCTTCGCTCGGGAACCATAAAGAGCCGCCGCCGCTGCACCTTTCAAGACAGTCATGTTTTCAATATCATCCGGATTAATGCTGTTTAAACCATCACCACCGTCGGAAGTAAAGCCATTACCATTATTACCCAGCGCATTTGAATCACCCCCACGAGGGTTGGTGCCAAAGTTGGTATTATCAATCGGAACACCGTTGATTACAATGAGCGGGTTGTTTTGACCCGATATTGACGATTGCCCTCGGATACGTATCTTAGAGGTACCGCCTGGCCCCGTTCCCAGGCTAGAAATATTTACCCCAGCAATCTTACCCTGTAGGGCATTCATGACATTAGGAGTACGGTTTACGGTAAACTCTTCAGGATCAACCGTTGAAGTAGCGTAGCCCAGCGTTCTTGAGTCTTTTTCAATACCGAGAGCCGTTACCACTACTTCTGATAGCGACTGAATATCAGGTAGCATCGCCATGTTAATGGTCGTTTGGTTACCAATAGCTACCTCTTCGGTCGTGTAACCAACTGAAGAAAAAACCAAAGTCTCAGCATCATCGGGGATAGTTAGTCGATAGTTACCGTCAAGGTCAGTTATGGTTCCTACTGTAGTATTTTTTACCACTACATTTACTCCGGGTAATGGATCGTCATTTTCGTCAAGGACCTGACCTGAAATATCCCGATCTATATCTTCAATAGTACTACGCTCCCAACTTACTTTGTTGAGAGAAGGAAGCAATGAAGCAGATGAATATACAGCATCTGTATTATCAGATTGTTTTCGAAGAGGTTGTTTACGAATTTGCTTAACTTCTTGGCTAGAATCAGATAATACAATGACGTAGGTATAGTCATTGATTTTTTCAAAGCGAAGCTCAGTAGATTTTAAGATATACTTCAGATTAGTTTCCAAATCAGCCTCAGCATCTATTTTAGCTGATACTAACTGGTTCGCTAGTAGATGTTTTTCGTACATAAATGATATGCCGTACATCTCCCGAAGATTCTGTAGTAATTTAGTCAGTTGCGCTTGTTCTCTTGACTGGATTGGTTCATTTTTATCTGTCGTAGATACCGATTGATTAGAAGCAATCAATTGAGTGGCAGACTGCTGATCAGCACCCTGGAACGTATCCGAGGTAAGATCCTGCTGGGCGGCATTCTGCTGGGCATCCACGGTAGATAAGCTAACCCAAACCATCAAACTGAGAGTAAAAATCAGCTTTAGAAGGTTGTTACTAAACATAGCCATGGGGTTTAGAGTAAAAATTAATTTTCATAGAGGTAAATAGTATTATCAGTTTGTTCTACTCGTAGTTGTAGCAAGGCTTCTAAGGCCATTAGCACACTTTCCAGGTCTTCAGCCGAAATGCTACCCGTACTGCTTATCCGGCGGTTGCGGACAGACTCATCATTCAAGACAAATTCTACTCCGTAGGTGTCTTCTAATTGACGAATGATATGACTCACTGGAGTATCGTCTAGAATAAGTTGCTGCTTTCGCCAGGATGTATAGATTGCGGGGTTCACTTGCCGAAGAGTAACCTTTTTGCTTTCAGATGAGTACATGACAAAATCACCAGGCTGCATAGTAGCTTCTTCTTTCTCAGGTATATCTACCGCGACTTTCCCTTCGTCTAGTACAACCTGGGTCTGCCCTCTCCGACTGTTTACATTAAATTGTGTTCCTAAGACTTTTACTTGTAAATCCGGAGTTAGTACCAAAAAGGGAAGTTTCTGATCATTATGAATCAAGCTAGTTACCTGAAAGTAGGCCTCGCCTTCTAGATAAACTTCTCGCGCAGTTTGCTCTAACCAGTCGTGGGCTAAAGTGAGACGAGAATTACCATTTAAAACTACTTGGGTACCATCCTCTAGTACAATATTCTGGGTTTGACCGTAGTCAGTTTGATACTCAATAGATTGATTGGCATTTTCCAGCCACCACCAACCCACTGAGGCACTGATGACTAAGGCAATAACCGCAGCAATCCGCAAGGGTTGTTTCCAAAAGTAGATGGTGGGAGATACTGGATCAGTAGTGCGCCCGGCTACTTGTTGCCAAGACTGATCGATTTGGTACTGAGATACCTCAGTCCTATTAAACGCAACTCCTGTGAGCAAGTGTCGGGCGTGCTCAACCGTCTCAGCATGCTGAGGGTTATTGGCCAACCAGGATTCCCAATACAAAGTATCTTCTTGGGTAGGCTGGTTTATCCACCGAGCAAAAGAAGGGTCATGTAAAAGTTGATGAAGAAGGTCGTTAGTATCCAAAGTTATGCTTTTGTGTAGATAGAGAACCTAATCCCTATCTTATACTCTCCACACAGCTTTCATATTGAAAAAGTAATAATAATTTTTTCTAGTAATCCAGACTTTTCTTATTATTTTCTTAGGAAACACCTTAGATTATGTGTGCTATTTCAAAAAATAGACCAGAATAATAAAAAGTATGTAAAAGTGAAACTACCCAAAAAAATCGGTAAAGATCATCAGAATTAGGATGGCGTGTTCAATACTAACCGGACACACATTAACTATTTTTTGTAGCTCTGAGTCCTCTTTTAGTGCCTGTAAACCTCGGTATATAAAATTAACCACTGACTGGTATTGAACCCCCATTACCTTGGCCACTTCGGGATAAGAGAGTTCTTCGTAAAACTTGAGATAAATGGCCTCTCGCTGCCTAATTGGCAACTTATTCAGGGCACTAGCAACTTGTTGCTGATAGTTTTCCTGATCTTCCTGTTGAATATATAGATCCTGGGGGGAGTACGTAAAACTAGCTAACCGTTGACCGGAGATGGGTATCATCAGCGATAAGGACTTCTTTTGAGCTAAAAGCTCTCGCCGAAGTGCCGTAAGAAGATAGGCCCGGGGAGATTCTACTTCGGCTAGCCGCTCCCGGCTTTCCCAAATACGTACAAATAAATCTTGCACCCCCTGATCAGCCAAATTTCTATCCGAAATAAGCCTTTGAGCGTAACGAAATAGTGTGGGGTAATTTTGCCGATAGATTGTTTCAAAAGCCTGGTGATTGCCTTTCTTGAGTAAAGTCCATAGATGTTGGGGTGAGGAGGGAGGCATAGTGTAAACTTAGTAAACTCAGCAACTAAGTTTACGCTAATTTTAACACTAATCAAAATTTACCATCTATTTTGTAAATGTCTTCACAAAATACCATACTTAAATATCGAGTAGTGTATTAAAGATCAGGATGGAGAAGCTGCTGAATTTGCAGAAGTGGGCAATTAGAGCCAAACTATTGGAATGCGAAATCATAGAAAATACCTCGCTGCCAATTAGTAAATGTAGTGGATACCGCGTAGTAAAAAGCAGAGCAACTTACCACGGACAGCAGAACCAATTACTACTCTCTAGTAAATCAGAATTTGATAAAGACACCATCCTTACATTCATATACTGCCAGCACTTCCTTTAGTAAAGATGAAACCTCAGTTACCCACTACCCTTTTCGTAGTTTACCCCACGGCCCGGTTACGGCCAAGGTTAGTCCTTCGTTTTGCACATTGACAAAGAATGTTTGCCCCGAGGGTGAGAAACAGGCACCTGCTAATTCAGAATCTGAACCTATGTTACGTCCGATGGTATAAATCTCCCCCTGAGGTGTAATTCCCCGAATGTGGGAATTGGCTTTATCCTCAACCAACACCACATCACCCCAAGGAGCTACGGTTAGATTATCGCAGGATTTGAGCAAATCGGTATCGTTTGGTTCAGCAAACAGGGTAAGGGTGCCGGGCACTTCTTTTTCCCGAGAGGTTCCCTCGTAGGGACTAGGTACGTACTTAAACACCTGCCCAGCTAACTCCCGACCACCATTGGTACAGGCAAAATAAACCTCGTTATTGCCAAACCACATCCCCTCGCCCCGAGCGAACAACGCGGCTCCGGCAGCGTGTCCGCGCAACCGCAGGTCATCTTCAGTAGGCTCTACATCTTCTAGTGTCAGCCAACGTACAGCTAATGGTTGATTTATAGTAACCGTTTGCGCCTCCCAGTTGCGAGTATCTAATCCGGGCTGATCTAGCACTACCAGTGCCTGAAGTACTCCGCCCTGGTGTAGTTTACCCGGAGTCTTAGGAAGGTAGCGGTAGATTAGACTATCACTGCTATCTTCGGTTTGATACACAATGCTAGTAGTTGGGTCTACGCAAACCGCCTCGTGATTAAAGCGACCCATTTCCCGCAAAGGTACTGGTTCAATTAGCCCTTTTCCGGTGGCCGGCATCCCGGTAGCAGGAATTTCAAAGTTATAACCGTGAGCCGTTTCATGACCGTTACCTGCTGGGGTAACATCTTCTTCGCAGCTAATCCAGGTATTCCAGGGCGTAAGGCCACCCGCACAATTGCGATTGGTTCCGATAAGGCTCAGGTACTGCTCCCGCACAGTTTGACTAGCCTCATCGTATACCACTGTCGTCGTACCACCTAGTCCGGGCTTTTCACCTGAGCCGTAGTCAAAGAAATTGGCTTTCGCTAGTTTTCGGAATAATGCTTCATCTTGATTGAAAGGACCGAATTCAGTGGGGGTAGGACTATTTTCGTGATTGCGGATGAGTACCACCCGACCGTTGATGTCAAATGTAGCCATACCATCGTGCCGATTAGGAACGAAGAAGCCATCGCTCATTTTATCGCCCCAACGGGAGATAATTTTGGCAGTGAAACCTGCGGGTAGTTCAAGCCATTGTTTAATCGGTGACCAGGTGGGAGATGTTAAGGCACGAGCGTGAGTAAGATAGCTAGACAAGCCCACAAAGCCCGCTGAGATAGCTAGTGATTGGCGTAAGAATGTTCTTCGGGAAGCGCGCATGATAAATACGGTAGTTTTTATCAGCTAGTTTTGAATATTTCTCCTTTGATGCAAGTTTTCTAGATTATTATTTTGTTAAATAGTCGTCCCTGGAAAGAGATAGAGTCCCAAAGTATTGATAAAAACACACGCGTTACGCTAGTCTAAACGCGCGCTAGTGGAGGGTTGCTTGGTCTGATCTTTTGCCAGCAAAAAGTCTATAAAGTCATCAACCTGCTGTTGGGTCTCTGGCGATAGGGCACGGTACTTCGTTAATAAATCACTCATGGTTTGCTGGTTGGCTCTGCTAAAGATAACGTTTTCAGCGAAGAATAGATTCTTTTGATTGATCAACGTTGAGCAAGCGAGGTATGATGAGAGAATAAACCACGATGATTGACCGTCTGTGATATTCTTGTTACCCACCACTGGTGCGCGTTTTGGGATAGCCAGCGAGAAGGGCTAATGCGTGCATAATACAAATGGCTTCAGTGTGGATTCACCACCTCGCGGTAGGGCATGCGTTACCCCCGCCATACCCTCTTACAAACACGCGCTAGAGAAGTGACTAATAATGAACAGATGATAAGCTACCAATGATACAGTGAACGCACGTGTTACGCTAGATTAAACGCGCACTAGAGGGTGAATTCGCTAAAACAATAAAATCTTCTTCAATGTGGAGGAGAGTTTTATGGTATGAGCTATTTCTAATATTTATGTAAAAATCTTTCAGTAAATCTACAATCAGGTCATAGTGCCGATAAGATATATCTACTAAGAAAAACTTCTCGTCGTTGAAAAACTTCCTGATATATCTTATATCTCTATCAGAATAATTGTATGAAAACTCTTCGTCAATATTGTTAGGCATAAAATGAAAATACAACTCATGCGTCTTTGCTTTTTTACCCGAATAATATACAGTATCATTGTCTCTTCTCATATACTTTAAATTAGAGCAATTATTAAGGTATTTTTCAATCTGACTAATATCTGCCTCACAGTTCGTCAAAAGAGATGCTACTTCCATAATCAATTCCCAATTATATTAGATAATTCATCCATATTTCTAACCACTGTTATTCCTTTTTTTGCAGCTTGCTGTACACTAGCTTTATTGGCTCTTGGATTATAAAGTATATATCCTTTGCCTTGAGAAGCTGAATATGCTTTGTTCTTTTGAGATTGAGTCAACTTTATTTTTCTGCCTGATTTAACTTCTATATTAAATTTTTCTGTTACTATGTCCAAGTCTCCACTTGAAGTTGCCGTCTCAAAACCTTCACCAACGTCTGAGACTGTGCCTTTCCCAAATTGATTATCAATTGAATTAGCTAAATCACCGACAAGAGGATCTGAGGAGGAAAAATTCCAGTCTAAGATTCCGGTAAGATTGTCAATCTTTTTGGCATCAAGCCCTAGTCTACCCAGCCCTCTTGCAACCGCTCTTGCGCCATATTTACCTGTAAGCTCTCCAATCCCGCCTCCAGCAAGATCCCCAATAAATCCAACTGCAAAATCTTGTAAAGCCTGTTCTTGACTGTAGTTTGCGCCTTGATTGGCGGCATTTACCAATACATCACCTACCGCTGTTCCAGCGGCTCTACCTAATCTACCACCGGGCGTTCTCCATGGTATTAAACCTTCTGCTGAAGATCTGCCTACCTGCCACCAATTAACTTGATTAAATGCTTCATTTAGAGAAGTAACTTTATCGTCAAAATAGTAATTCATTGCTACTTGAAGCATCATATCTGCTGCACCATTAGCACCAGCTTTAACTATCAGAGGAATAATGGGTAATGCACTATCTTTGTCTTGATAAAGTATAGGGTTATTGAAGCTATAAGAGTATGGACTAATCATAAACATCTTATCCGACATAGGATCAACCACATGCCATCTACCTAAATCTGGTTGATACATCCTGGCACCATAGTCATACCATCCCAAGCCCAATTCATCCTGTAATTCCTTCCCGTTATACAAGTACTTATTCTTCAGTTGTCCAGCTATCGGCTGTTGATGGGTAAGGCCGAACGGATAGTAATCATTCACCTGCACAATGTAGCTTTGTTGGGCTACGGTGAACTCATCAAAATAGACGTTCACATCCCAGTTGCTTTCGTTGCTGAGGTAGGTGTAGAGATAACCACTTTGCTCGGCGGCTACCTCCAGTTCTAACATCTGGTGGCTGGCTTGGGCGGGAGAACTGTTGGCCTGCGTGCTTCGCCCCTGTACGGCTACTTCGGCTGCTCTACTCACCTGGGCAAAGCCCTGGTCAATCAGTACGTAGTCTTCGTCAAAGAGCAAGTAGTTAAGGTAGGCGCGGGGCACGCCGTCGCCATCGTCGCCCAAGAGACCACTACCGGCTAAGGCTTCACTCAGGGCTTGTGTAGTTGAAACCCCTTAGCAGTTAGGAATCATACTTCAAAAAGATTGCTCCAAGAGGAGGAAGACGGAGGTTTATTGATCGTTCGCGCCCATGCATAGGGATGGGTTTGGTTTCTAATTTACCTTCGTTCAGAACCCCACTACCCCAGAAGTCGGTATGATCGGTGTTGAAAACTTCTTTCAAATTACCTTTTTTGGGCATGCCAACTCCGTAACTTTCCCGCACAACGGGAGTAAGGTTGATCACTATATAGATATCATTCTGTCGTTGATATCCTTTACGGACGAAGCTAATGACACAATTCTGATAATCCCCAATGTCAATCCACTCAAAACCGGAAGGGTCAAACGGTTTTTCGTACAGAGCAGGTTCTGATTTATAAAACTTATTCAACTGCTTCATCATCCACTGTAAGGAACCGTGCGGAGCATGTTCGTTAAGATGCCAATCTAGGCTATGATCATGTTTCCACTCTTGGGTCTGACCAAATTCCCCACCCATAAACAAAAGCTTGGTACCCGGGTGAGCGTACATATAAGCGTAAAGTGCCCGAAGATTAGCAAACTTTTGCCACTCGTCTCCCGGCATTTTGTCAATCAATGGTCCCTTACCATGAACTACTTCGTCGTGGGATAATGGAAGCATAAAGTTCTCAGTAAAAGCGTACATTAGGCTGAAAGTAATCATCCCCTGGTGATGCGAACGGTAAATGGGATCTTTAGCAAAATATTCTAGGGTATCATGCATCCAGCCCATCATCCACTTCATTTCAAAACCTAACCCTCCTACTTCAGTAGGTCGAGAAACCATTGGCCAGGCGGTAGACTCTTCGGCAATTGTTTGCACTTCAGGAAACTCAGCATCTACTGCATTGTTAAACTCCCGCAAAAATTGTAAAGCCTCTAAGTTTTCCCGACCGCCGTACTTATTAGGTATCCACTCCCCTTCCTCCCGGGAATAATCCAGGTACAGCATGGAGGCTACGGCATCCACACGTAGACCATCGATGTGGTATTCTCTCAGCCAATACATAGCACTACTCACTAAAAATGATCGTACTTCATTACGACCGTAGTTAAAGATGTAGCTATTCCAATCGGGATGATATCCTTGCTTAGGGTCTTCATGCTCAAATAGGTGAGTGCCGTCAAAGTAAGCCAAGCCGTGCTCATCCGACGGAAAATGAGACGGAACCCAATCAAGTATTACTCCAATACCAGCCTGATGAAGTTTATCCACTAAGTGCTTAAAATCTTCAGGGGTACCAAAACGGCTCGTAGGGGCGAAAAAGCCTACGAGCTGATAACCCCAGGAACCGTAGAACGGGTGCTCCATAATAGGCATAAACTCTACGTGGGTATATCCCATCCAGTTCAAGTACTGAGGTAGCTCTTCGGCTAAGTCGCGGTAGGTCATAAAATCCTTTCCGTTCTCGCCTTTACGTTTCCATGAGCCAAGGTGGACTTCGTAAACTGTCTCAGGCTGCGGTTCAGATGCCTTTTCTTTGCGAGCATCCATCCACTCCTGGTCTTGCCAATCATAGGGTGAGTCCCAAACTTTGGTAGCAGTCTTAGGTGCTGTTTCCCAATGGATAGCGAAAGGGTCGCCTTTCTCTACTCTATACCCTTGATTGTTAGAGTCAATGTAGTACTTGTAGGCATTGCCTTTTTCTACACCAGCAATAAATAGTTCCCAGATGCCAGAGCCATCCCAGCGAGGGTTCATATTATGCTGGGTATTATTCCAACCATTGAAATCCCCGACAACTGCCACCCGATGAGCGTTGGGTGCCCAAACGGCAAAGTACACTCCTCGTACCCCATTATGCTCAACTAAGTGAGAGCCTAGTTTTTCGTAGAGTGAGTAGTGGTTACCTTCCCGAAAGAGATGTACATCAAAGTCAGATAGCAGCGAAAAGTGCTCTTGCTGTTCAGCACCTGACTCCAATTCCTCCGGTGGGTTAGCATTGGTTATTTCTAAGGTATGGTTGTCATTCATCGTCGTTGTATTTTTGCATTACGTACTGAATGCCCCGCATAGGAATGATTGTCCAACTCGGGCGATTATTCAGTTCGTAATTAAGTTCATAAACTGCTTTTTCCAGAAGGAACGTTTGCATTAGCGTATTGAAGTCTTCTTGATTATCAGGTAAAAAATTATAGCCCTGGGCTTTTTCTAGGTAGGCATGGATATAAAAACCACTCATATAATGATACCAGAGTTCGGCCCAGGCTTCTAGGTAATCAGCATCACCTCGTTTGAAAGCTTCATTCTCAAACAAACCATTATAGGCTGCGTAGTGGAACGAGCGAATCATCCCGGCTACATCACGCAAAGGAGAGCGCTTAAGGCGGCGTTCACTGAAAGAACGAGCGGGTTCGCCTTCAAAGTCGATAATGACGAAATCCTTCCCAGTGAAAAGCACTTGACCTAAATGATAGTCGCCGTGTGCCCGAATTTTAGTAGAAGACATTTTTCTACTGTAAATGCGCTGCATGCACTTCAGTATATCCTTTCGCATTCCCTTGATAGACTTTGCCTCATCTTGTATCATATCCGGCAATGCGCTCATTTTCTTATCCAAACTCTGGTATGCCGATCTTACTAGCGACTGTAAAGATGAGTACAGCGACCGCTGATAGTGAAGTGAGAAGTTTTCGGAGCCAAAATCTGGCTCATCGGGGTGAGATGCTAGCGCAATGTGCATTTCGGCGGTACGAGTGCCTAATAGCGAAGCCCGCTCAGCCGGAATACCACTTAGCAAGGTCTTCAGATCATCAGAAAGCTTCTCAAAAGTGACTGGCTCGGCTAATGAACCCTTTAAAGAAGGTACTTTTGCATCCTTAAACTTCAGACTTACCCGCTCAAAGTAGCGGTTGATCACATCCTTCATATACACCCATGCATCGCCCTGATTCGGAATCATTTCCTGCATCATAGCAAGTACCAAGGGATCTTTCTTGCCATCTATAATGGCGATATTTCCAGCGTACTGAGGCACGTTTTGAAACTGTGCTTTTTCTGTTAAAAAGCGGGTAATTTCCAGGTCAGGGTTAATAATATGGTCAATCTTTCGATAAAGCTTTAGGAAATAACGTTGCAGATAAATGATAGATGTGTTACTCTGCTCGGCATTTAGCACTCTAGAACTGATCTCAGGCTTTTCTTTCTTAAACCACTTTGCTACCGAAGGCTCAGCTTTTAAATGTAGTTCAGCACTGTTTTCTTTCTGTTTTTTACCTTTCACCATTAGGTCAAATAACTTATCACGATAGCCATCACTATAAACGGCATCGTACAGATAGCCTTTTGTATCCCCCATGGTGATAGGCCCAATAAGCCCCTGAGACGTTTGTGCCCGAATAGTATCACTTAAACCGTCCTCGATAAAAGAGATTGGCAATTGATAGAACTCATCAAGCCCCTCGTTGTAGCTTACCTCAATGATCAGTAAGATGACACCGGGCGAAGTAGAATTAATCGAGAGCTGATGAATGATATTAACAGCCTGAATGGTGCGGGCTTTTCCACCAAACCAACGGCATTGCATCAGATAGCTCGGTAAGTATTCTTCTAATGCTGATCTGTGGCGAGATTTCAATAAATCTTTCCAATTACTAATCTTGGTGATTGTCTTAGGCGAATTATCTCGGTGCTCTGCCTCTATTTCTTCGGGTTTCTCAAGCAGAAACCAGTTGTATCCGTACGGTGACAGCGTAAACAAGTAAGGATATTCCCGAATAGCTGGAAATCGGTTTTTACTGAATACTTCCTTAGGAACATAGTTCTGGTACTCCTGCAAATCTACCTCTACTGCTTGCGAGAAACGAGAAAGGTTGACCAACACCAAAATGGTTTGATCTTCATAGGTACGGGTAAAAGCTAATATCTTGGCATTCTCGGCTGGCAAGAAACGAATATCACCTCGTCCAAACGCTTTATAATTCTTTCGCATACTGATGTGCCGTTTCATCCACCATAGTATGGAGTTAGGGTTACGCTGCTGAAGCTCCACATTTACCGATTCGTACTGATACTCGGGGTCAAGGATAACAGGTAAGTACAACTGCTGAGGATTCGCCAATGAAAATCCGGCATTACGGTCAGCACTCCACTGCATGGGGGTGCGTACCCCATCGCGGTCACCAAGATAAAAGTTATCCCCCATCCCAATTTCGTCGCCATAATAAATCACGGGTGAGCCAGGTAGTGAAAACAGTAAATGATTCATCAACTCAATCTTGCGACGGTCATTATCTAGCAGAGGTGCCAGACGATGTCGGATACCAAGATTGATTTTTGCTAACGGATCTTTGGTGTACACTTTGTACATGTAGTCCCGTTCTTCGTCGGTTACCATCTCCAGCGTAAGCTCATCGTGATTTCGCAGGAAGATACCCCACTGACAGGTTTCTGGAATTTCCGGAGTTTGATCCAGAATGTCGGTAATCGGGTAGCGGTCTTCCATCCGTAGAGCCATGAACATTCGGGGCATGATCGGGAAATGATAGTTCATATGGCACTCATCCCCATCGCCAAAGTACGCAGCTGAATCTTCGGGCCACATATTAGCCTCGGCCAATAGTAATATACCGGGCTTTTTCTTTTCTACATGCTTACGAAGCTTTTTCAGAAACACATGAGTTTCGGGTAGATTTTCGCAATTAGTTCCTTCACGTTCAAACAAGTACGGAACAGCATCCAGTCGAAAACCGTCTACGCCCATATCTATCCAGTAGTCGAGTACATCGAAAACTTCCTGCTGTACCTGCGGATTATCAAAGTTTAAATCGGGCTGATGAGAGTAGAAACGGTGCCAGTAGTAAGCATTAGCTACTGGGTCCCAAGTCCAGTTAGAAGCTTCAAAATCCTGAAAGATAATACGTACTTCGGAGAATTTATCCGAGCTATCGCTCCAAACGTAGTAGTCACGTTCCGGCGAACCAGGTTTGGCTTTTCGAGCTCGCTGAAACCACGGATGTTGGTCGGATGTATGATTGATTACTAACTCAGTGATTACCTTGAGTCCTCGTTTGTGGGCTTCTTTTAGAAATTTCTTGAAGTCTTTAAGCTTACCATAGGAAGGGTTAATGGTGTAGTAATCCTTGATATCGTAACCATCATCGCGTAAAGGCGAAGGATAAAAAGGAAGTACCCAGATAGCGGTTACTCCTAAGTCCTGTAAGTAATCTAACTTCTCCAGCAGACCGCCAAAATCGCCGATACCGTCACCATTGCTATCCCGAAAAGCTTTGATGTGTAGTTCATAGATGACCGCATCTTTGTACCAATGCAGCTCATCATCTAGTTTGGTTGGTTGTTGAGCCATATAATTAGTGCGAATAACTCAGGTAAAGAAAGTTGACAAAAAATACGAAATTATTATGAAGTAACTATCAGTCTTGAGTTACTTTGAAGACATGCCCCGGAATTTGATACGGATTCAGCTCTACATAATTCCACTCCCCATGCCAAGTATACTGCGCTCCACTAATCTGATCTTCTACGATGTAAGGCTTGTCAAAATCTAGTCCTAACTCGTACATAGGCACCTTCACGTAGGCACTCTGGGAATTATACGCATCCATATTCACTACCATGAACATCATATTTCCACTTGCCTGATCCTTTTTAGCATAGGCAATCATCTGGTCGTTCTGAATCTCGGCAAACACTACGTTGGCAGTACTTTGCAGTGCCGGATTTTGCTTCCGTACCCGGTTAATGATAGTAATGATTTCCCGAATACGGGTTTCAGCTTCCCAATCCCAGTGCTTCACTTCGTACTTTTCTGAGTCCAGATATTCTTCTTTTCCTGGGTAAGGAGTATTAATACCAAATTCGTACACCGGGCCGTACATCCCGTAATTGGATGACAGCGTTGCTGCCAGAATCAACCGCATAATATGAGCAGGTTCCCCACCGTGAACCAGATCAGGAGTAAGAATATCGGGAGTGTTTGGCCAGAAGTTCGGACGGAAGTAATCCCGCATTGGCCCTTTGGTCAGTTCCAACATATATTCCCGCAGTTCGTAAGGATTCTGTCGCCAGGTAAAGTACGTGTACGACTGATTGAAGCCAATTTTTGCTAGCCACTCCATGATGCGAGGACGAGTAAAAGCTTCGGCTAAAAAGATAACTTCTGGATATTCGGTGCGAACTTCTTTAATACACCATTCCCAAAACTTAAATGATTTAGTGTGTGGGTTATCCACCCGGAAAATTTTTATTCCTTGGTCTATCCAGTAAGTAATTACGTTTTTAAGCTCCTGCCAAAGATTCTGCCAATCTTCTGTCTCAAAATTGATCGGCAAAATATCCTGGTACTTCTTAGGTGGGTTCTCAGCGTATTGAACCGTGCCATCAGGACGCCACTTAAACCACTGGGGGTGCTCTTCCACATACGGGTGGTCAGGAGCACACTGAAAAGCGATGTCCATGGCTACCTCAATATCGTGCTCATCCGCCTTCCGGATAAAGTCCTGAAAATCCTGTAGTGTACCTAATTCCGGATGAATAGATTTATGTCCGCCTTCGTCGGAACCAATCGCCCAACATGAGCCTGGGTCGCCCGGGTTGGCCGTGAGAGCATTATTCAAGCCTTTACGGTGCTTTTTCCCAATAGGGTGAATGGGCGGCAAATATACCACATCAAAGCCCATTTCGGCAATGCGAGGAAGAATATCGATAGAAGTCTGAAACGTACCGTGTTTACCTCGCTCACGGGAGGTAGAACGAGGGAAGAACTCATACCAAGTGCTGAATAATGCCTTTTTCCGCTCTACCTCAACACTAATTGTGGTAGGGTAATGGGTAGCGTTATTACGGTCGTAGTGCTTGGTTACTAATGCCAGCGTATCTTCACTAGTAGCGGTAGCGACTGCTCCGTCAGTGTCAAAAGTATTACGAAACCGATTGGCAATATCGTATAAACGGTGTTGATCATTCCCTTCGCAGTTTTTAGCAATTGTTTCCAGCATTTCGGCTCCAATAAGCATTTCTACTGATAGGTCTTGTCCTGCTTCGTGTTTTTTGCTCAGACCATGCTGCCAAGAGGCGTAGTGATCAACGTGGCCATAAACGGTAAACTCATAAAATCCCAAAGAATCAGGAGTAAAGGTAGCTGCCCAGTGGTCATTCATATACGAAGTCATGGCGACTTCTTTCCACTGTCGTCCACCTACTTTGCGGTAGCGTACAAAAGCTCGGAGCAGATCGTGACTATCGGAAAAAATACTAGCAGTTACCTCAATGGGTTCGCCAATTGATCGCTTAACAGGAAACTGGTTATGATCTACTTGAGGATTGATATTTTTGAGGATGACCCGTTGCTTGCCGTGAATCTCGTCTAGTGGGCTGGATACTTTCTTTTTTGGTTTGGTTTTCAGTTTGGTAGTCACTGTAGTTAAGGTAGTATTTACATGATTTCAACCGCGAAATTACTGCATTGTTATCTATTTCATTGAGTAATACACGAATATTTGTGGATAAAAATTTGTCACTGAATCTCAAGTTTTTGAATCTGTGAGTGATAAAATAAGATAATTACTGATTGGTCATTAGGCATATTTTATTCTTTCTACCTGGCTTCTTCCTCATCAATTGGGGTGATTTCCCCCAACTCCCATCAGCTTAATGGGCAATTTATGCCTCATAAACACAGGCAGACATTCTATTTAGCCTACTTTTTCACCTTTGGCGAAGAATTTGCAGTAATATTCCTAGCCGGATTGCAGTGACCCTGCATGATTAACATCATAGATAGCGGGCGAGGAACGTTTAGCGTATTCTTCGCCTTTTTTATTTTTTCCCGTTGTTCTCTGATAAAGGAAGGTGACAGTTCCATTCTAGAACTCCTTTTCACCAAATTCACTCTTGATAAATTTTGACTTTCCAGCGGGTTGATTAATTCGGTAGCTCAGGTTCAGCATAATCACATCTACTTCGTAAACGTAGTTGGTAGTAGTAAAAAACTCTCCATCACGCCGGGCGTCGCTACGCCAGGTGCTAATCCGCTGTTCATTGGCAGGCAGTAAGCCCATATCCATATTGAGCCACTGAGCAGTAGCGGTAATTTTTCCATTCAGCCAACTCTTTTTTAAAGTAAGATTGGGAGACATAAATCGAGAATCTTCACCCTGAGCGGTGTTTCGAGCCGAGAGATAGTTGAAAGTCCACTGAAGGTTCCATGTTGGAGCTAGTTTTACCGTAGCATTAGCATTAATAGAGTAAATCCAACTTTGGGTATTTACCGGACGGTCATCAAATGTACCTTCTATACCATAGCGGTACACGTTTCCTCCCGCATAAAGCTGCCAGTTAGCAGTAGGGTTAAGCTCTAGCCCTGCTTCTAGTCCCAGTGACTGCCCCTGCCCTACATTGGAATAAATTCGATTTAGTATTGAGTCATTGTAAACAGTGTTCACCCGGTTAATTAGGTTTTCTACATGGCGAAAATAAGCCGTCGCAAATACCGAGTGGTCGCCGAAGTTTTTTACAATTCCTAATTCTACCAGGTCAATAAACTCCGGACGTAAGGTAGGATCACCCTGCTCCAAAGTCTCTGAATGCTCTCGCTCTGGAAAAGGGTTCATTTTAAACGTAGTCGTGCGCTCAACCCTTCGGCTGTAAGCCGCTTTGAGCCTGAAGTCATCAGTAAGCTGATACACTAGGTTAGCTGAGGGATACAACTGAATAAAATCGTAGTGGTAGGTTGTATCTACAAAATCATTGGTTAACAGCAAGTTACGATCCATCACTTCAACTCTTGCTCCCAGTGAGTAGGTTAGTTGCTTCCACTGACTGCTGTACAATCCGTAGACTGAATGAATCTGACGATTAAGATCTACCTGACTAGAAAACTCCGGAATAAGCTCAAAGCGATTGGTGCCAATTTCCCGCTCTTCGTACACAAAATACCCCGTATGATCTAAGAAGCGATACTGATAACCCGCTTCTAAAGTGCCGTTACTCAACGGATGTACATAATCAGCCTGAAACCGAACACCATGCAAAGGATTATCATTGGTATTAAACTGATCTTGCAACGTATCCTGCAATCCGGGCCAAGACAGGTTTAGATTGGTAGTTGGACCACCTAACATGGTGTACTCATAAAGTAATGATGTACTTAATTTAGCCTTGTTGGTAAAAGTATGATAGTAATCCAGGCTACCGAGTATGAAATCGCTCCGACGGATGCGCAGGTTTTCGTTAAAGTAGGTCACCCGATTAAAAGTATCTTGCTCGGGCAAATAGACTTTAACGTTATTATACAGAATATCAGCAGTACGATCCTTACTCCGCTTTCCGGCGTAAAAGCCTAAACTGAATGCGTTAGAAGCATTGGGCGTGTACGCCACGGTTGCCCGCCCGGTATACGCCCTTTCATCAAAACTACGCTCGCCGTCCGAAGGAAAACGGGTTAAAGTATCATTAATGATCGTAAACACATCTCCTTCCCGCCGTCCGGCAATATCATAGCGCAGATAACTCCCGCCGACCGATATATCCCATTTGTTCTTCCGATAATTTAAGGTGAAATCACCACCGTAGCGAGGTGCCGATTCTGCATTATCATAATCCTCAATACTGGGTAAACCCACTTGCCCATTTACGAGCAGATACAATCCATCGGCAACTCCCTTCCGAGTAATAATATTAATGATGCCGGCTTTACCATCAGGATCATATTTAGCAGAAGGTGCCGTTACAATCTCGACATCCTCAACAGCATTGGCGGGTAATTGGCTGAGAATAAGTGTCGGGTCACTCTGAATTGGTTTGCCATTCAGTAAGATGGTAAAACCCGATGAACCTCTCACTGTCAGGTTTCCGTTGGCATCAACTGCCACGGAAGGAATATTTCGTAGCACGTCCGTAGCGGTACCTCCCGTAGCTGCCTGAAATTGTTCAGCTTGGTAAACCTGTCGGTCTACTTTATGAAATACCGATGCTTTTTTCCCTGTCACTGAAATTTCTTCTAGTAGCTGCTGGGTAGCCTGTAAAGAGACGGCGCCAATGTTTTTCTGCTGACCTGCCTGTACTTCCGTTAGCGGAATGAACGTTAGTTCATATCCTACGAATTGTACCTGAAGTAAATACGTGCCCGGAGCAACATCCTCCAGAACAAACGATCCATCAACTTGAGTAACCGTTCCTTCTAAAATTGAAGAATCCTTAGGCTGACACAAACCCACCGTGGCGTATTCCAATGGCTCCTGACTACTTTCATCCCGCACTTGCCCAGATAAAACTGCTTGCTGGGCAAAAGCTGTCGAGGCGAAAAGTAGGGCAACACTAAAAATTGAAACCGATAGGGCTCGTAAAAAATAGGTGAGAATACTCAAGTAATGGTAAGTAAGGTAATGGTAGTATGAGACGATAGTTGCTAAAAAATGATGATCCTCAATTGCTTTAATATACACTCAAATAAAGAAAGTTCCCAAGTAAACTTCATCCATCATTATTACGAATGGCGAACCGTCCTAGTATTACGATCAGCTAGTGATTGATTAAACCACTTGTATACACCCTCGCCTCTCCGAAAGGCGCGCTTTTACTTGAATCTTGACTTGCTAACTAGTATATTAAGTTTCCATGAATTATCCGCTCAAGTATTAAAGTAAAGATAACACACCGTCTTATCCAACCACTAGACATTTAAAATACCTTCGCGAGGTAATTATACAGCAGACGGTATCTCATAGCTTTACTCAGTCAGCTAGCTAGCGTACTCTCGATTCTATCTTTTATAATAACCTTAATTATGCACTCTAATTCTAAAGTCGCTTTATTCTTCGGCTGTTTGATGATTTGTCTGTGCCATCAAGCGTTTCCGACATCAACTCATGAGATACGTGATGGCTTTTTTAACAAATCACCCCATGAGACGACTATCACCACACCTCCTTCTGCACTCGATGAAATTGAAGGAACAATTACCGATGAAAATAATCAGCCTTTGGTGGGAGCTACGGTTAGTATTGCGGGTACTAGCCGGGGTACCATCACCGATGTGGAGGGCAAGTTTTCCATTACCGCCTCCCCAAGTGATACTTTGTTGGTCTCCTTTGTAGGATACTCAGCCAAAGAGATTGTTATCGGCAACCGAACCAATATTACCATTCAGCTCCTCCCCGACTCTCAGCAGCTACAAGATGTGGTGGTGGTAGCCTACGGCACCCAGAAAAGATCAGATGTCACCGGATCCATTGCATCGGCTAATGCGGAAGATTTTAATAAGGGCTTAGTAGTTAACCCCGGCCAGCTTTTGCAAGGCAAAGTAGCGGGTGTCAATGTTTCTAATGCCAGTGGCGAACCCGGCGCCGCTCAAAATATAGTTATCCGGGGAGTGGGTAGCTTACGCTCCGGTACTACTCCCCTCTTTGTAGTAGACGGATTTGTGCTGGATAACTCTACTACCGGAGTAGCTACCAACCCACTTAACTTTATTAATCCGCAAGACATTAAAAGTATTGATATACTCAAAGATGCTTCGGCAGCAGCTATCTACGGAGCCAGAGCAGCCAACGGAGTAGTGGTAATTACTACCAAAGAAGGAAGGGTTGGTAAGACGGATGTAAATGTATCTCTATCTACCGCCCGCTCTACCATTGCCAACAAGATTGATGTCTTTAGCACGGATGAATTTCGTCGGCAGGTAGGAGCCGTGGGGGGCACTTTATTTGATGCTGGGGGAAATACTGACTGGCAGGATGAGTTAACTCGTACCGCAGTCTCCAACAACGTAAACTTATCATTTAGCGGAGCAGGAAGTGAACGGTTTTCTTACTACGTCTCGGGCGGTTACGAAGATCAAGAAGGTATCCTAGCCAACAGTCATCTCCGACGCTACTCAGCCCGGGCTAACCTCAACCAAACCGGATTGAACGGGCGCTTAAAAGTCGATTATAATCTGACCGGAGCGCGCACTGAGAACCTACGACCTGATAATGATGCTATCATTGTAGATATGTTGCAGTTAAACCCTACCATTCCCGCTTACACCGATGGTGAACCTACGGTGTTGGAGGAAATGCTCAACCCCCTTATTCGTAACGAAATTTATAGTGACGACGCAGAGAACAATCGTCTGTTAGCCAACATCTCACCTTCCGTAGAAATTATTCCGAATCTGACCTATAAACTAAACCTAGGAATTGATTATTCAGTCACTACCCGGGATATTCAGCTTGAGCCCTACGTGCTACTGGAAGGCTTGGAGTTTGGTGAGCTAGCGAATATTACCACCACCAACGAGAATCAACTGGTAGAGAATACACTAACCTACAACCTTGAGCGCAACCAACACAACGTTACCTTCCTGGCCGGACACTCCTACCAGCGAACGTTTGTGCATCAAAAAACTTTTGAGCTATCTAGCTTTGCCAGCAACGGTATTGAGCCCCGGTACCAGGATCAGATCAGTACGCAAGAACAGCCAACTACTCTGAGAACCTTTGCCCGGGAAGACGAACTACAGTCTTTCTTTGGTCGGGTAAACTATGCTTTTGCCAGTAAGTATCTGCTGACTGCTACCCTACGAGCTGATGGTTCATCTAAGTTTGGAGAGAACAACCGCTACGGCTACTTTCCTTCCTTTGCTGCTGGCTGGAACCTTAGCAAAGAAGATTTTATGACCACTCTTCCGTTTGATAACCTAAAACTTAGAGCAAGCTGGGGGCAGACAGGTAATCAGGAGATTCCTTCCAAAATTACCCAAGCCAGCTTTTTAGAAAGTAAGTCAGAAAACGATACCTATCCGCTTGACCCCAACTCTAATACCTTAGATGATTATCCGTTCGGTACCATCTTTACCCGCTTATCCAACCCCGATATTCAATGGGAAGTATCTACCCAAACTAATATTGGGTTAGACTTTAGTCTACTTAATTATCGCTTAAGTGGTACGATAGATTATTTCAATAAAGTATCTGAAAATATACTACTGGAAGTAGTCCCGGCCGATCCGATTCAGCCTACTGCTACCTTCTGGACGAATGTACCGGAAATGGAAATCCGAAACTCGGGTATTGAGCTGGCATTGGAATACAGCGACGACCTACCGAGCGGTCTCTCGTACACCGTCGGTGGAAACCTTACTTACATTCAAAACGAGGTAGTGAATTCGCCTTTTGCTGTATTGACTACCGGACGAGCCACCGGAGCCGGACAAACCGGAGCTACCATTAACGGCTACCTCAACGGCGAGCCTATCGGTGCTTTCTACATGAAAGAATTTGTAGGAATTGGAGCCGATGGTTTGAACCAATTTCGAGATACCAATGGTGATGATCAAGTACTAGAGAACGACCGCACTGTAGTGGGTTCTGCCCTACCCGATCTGACGTACGCCTTTCAACTTAATCTGCGGTACCGAGGCTTTGAGTTTGGAGCTAACTTCAACGGGGTTTCCGGTAACCAAATTTACAACCACACCCGAATGTCGCTCTTCAACCGAGGTAATCTTGCTTCATCCTTCAATACCACTGACGTTGCGGTGCAATTCCCCAATGAGGATATCACCAATTCTAACGAAGTATCAACCCGCTACTTGGAAGATGGCAGTTTTCTACGGCTCAACAACGCCACCCTCGCCTACACCCTTCCTACCACTCAGATGGGTCTGGGCGATTGGGTGAACAGCATTCGCGTGTCGCTAACGGGTCAGAACCTGTTTGTCATTACTAATTATTCTGGCTTTGATCCCGAAGTAAACACTGGTAGCGCCATTGACGACGTGCAGACCTTTGGTATTGACCGTTTCACTTACCCCACAGCTAGAACCATTCTATTGGGCATAAATGTGTCATTTTAATCTACATTACTACTGGCTGATGCTATTATCAATGACCTCTATTCCAACAAAATAAATATTCAACAAGATGAAAAATAGTGCGCTAATTTTAACCATGCTTATCTTACTTGCCCTTGTGAACTGGGGTTGTACTTCGTTAGAAGAGGAAGTGTTAGATGAATCGCTAACGGGTTCAGGACAAGCCGAAACGGTTAGCGGAGTGATTGCTCCGGCCTACGGGCAGATTTCTTGGGTATGGCGACACACTAACTACTACGGCTTACAGCTACTGGCGGCTGATGAGGCCATCCTGCCCTATCGGGGTGGTACTGACTGGTTTGACGGGGGTAAGTTTATGGCAGTGCATCAGCACCAGATGACCTCCGGTAATGACTTAATTGGGGATTCTTGGAATGAGCTTACTAAAAACATATCTCGAGCTATCTTAGCAATTGAAGTTCTGCGCCCCCTGTCGGCTGAAGGAGATACCGAAGCACGAGAAGCTCTGCACGAAATGATAGCCTTACGGGCGTACTTAAATATACTGATGTTAGAAAGTTGGGGTGTTGTCTTTGCCAAGGAAACATCAGAGGAAATATCCGAATTACTGAGAGGCCAAGATGCTATTGACTATATTGAAAATGATCTACTATCGGTAGTAGATGTTATCAACACCGACCGGGGACCAGGACGTATTACCCAGAACGCCGTATGGGGATTCCTCGCTCGATTGTACCTCAACTCAGCGGTATACCGCGATCCCTACGGCACTTCTGAGTTTACTACCGAAGATATGAATCGGGTCATTGAGTACACCGATAACATTATTAACTCCGGCCAATATTCCTTGTCACCCGAATACTTCGACCTTTTCAACGATGAAAACATCAGTAATTCTGAGATTATCTTTTCCCTCGATCAACGGGGAGTACTCCGCCGGGAACATAGCCGCTGGGCATATTGGTCAATTGCTGGTTCTATGTTTCCCCGACCGGAATTTACTGGTGCTGATGGTACCGACGGTCCGGCTATTACCTCTGATTTCTATCAAACCTGGGCAGAAGCCTACGGCGATATTGATCCGGCGGAAGCTGATGCTCGGTTCTACCAGCAGAATACAATGGTTCCGGAAGAACTCCAGAACCTCACCGGAATGAATACCGAAAACGATGAGGATCATTTCTACTGCGTTGACCCGCTGGAGTTTGAAATGGATCGGGGTGTCCTTCGTGGAGTGCAGTGGGGACCGAGAAAAGGCCCAGACGGGGAATTTCTTACTTGCGACGGCGGGGTACGAATCTACCCAGTACAACAACTCAAAGGAAACGGTCCCGACCGCAACATTGGGTACGTAAACCATGTAGAACGGGTGGATTTCAGCAACGAGGGAAGACTGCACAATACAGGCTACCGAGTATCCAAGTACCAGTTTAGCCGTACTTCACCGAACGGAAACAACTTCAGCAGCGTAGATTTAGTGCTGATGCGCTTAGCCGAAATCTACCTCATGCGAGCCGAAGCTAAGCTACGCAATGGCGATGCTGCCGGGGCTCTGGCGGATGTGAACACTGTAAGAACTGCGCGAAACGCCCGTCCCGATCAAACCCCTGCTCCTCTTACGGCTATTGACCTAGATATTTTATTCCGGGAGCGAGGATTTGAGCTATACTGGGAAGGTTTCCGACGAGGCGACCAGATTCGTTTCGGTAAATACGAAGATACTTGGGTAGAAAAAACCAGTGTCGATGTTAGTAAGCGACTGTTCCCAATTCCTCAAAATGCTATTGATGGGGCTTCCAATGTAGAGGGTTTCCTGGAGCAAAATCAGGGGTACTAAACAACCGGATGAGGGCATCAGTAGTTTAACCTACTAGATGCCTTTCAAAAACAAATGCATCAAAACGATACCCATTCGTATGGCTGCTCCTGACTACTTAAACCCTAACCTTCCGACTGACCTCAAACATGTTCAGATACCAATAGTCGAAGCTACTCCTGATACCTTGGATGGTTACGGTTACCTGGTAGATGATCCCGAAAAAACTAAGATTGAAATTGTTCGGTGGCCAGCCCAAGGTTGGCGTCCGGTTGATACCGATAGTGGTGATGAAGGAGGCACTACTGAAGGAACTTTTATTGCTGAATGGAAAGGCGATATTTTGTACGGGCGCAATTCAGCAGTAGGTGGGCACTACATTCTCGGCTATGGAGCTGAGCCTACTAAAGCTACTGAAAACCATCCGAACAAGCCACAAAGTCTATTTCTCTGGCACGCCAATTATCATCCCGATGGTGGTCAGATGTTCTTTCCTTTAGATAATGCTCCTTTCGTTGTCCCGCTGGCGTTACCTGGCGACGATGTAAAACCCGAAGATTTTGTGTGCTTCTGGTTTAAAGGGAATCAAGGGCTATACATTCACCCTAATATCTGGCACGAAGGAGTATTCGCACTGCAAGGACAACAACACTTTCTCGACCGTCAGGGTGCGGTTCACGCCCGGGTGTCAGTAGACTTTGCCCGAGAGTTTAACTGCTTGTTAAATATCAATATTAGTGATCTACTATCACACTAAAGTCTTTCCCAATAACATAAGAAGTGCCGCCACTACTTCCTCCTCCAATACCAGTGTAGCTATTCCGATAAAAAGTGTTTTGTTGATTACGACTTGCCAGTTGCCAAAGGTTTAGTAAGGTTGGCTGACCTACATAGCCCACATTACCATAAGCATCCATCCAGTAGCGTCCGGGATTCACCTGCCCTACCCACATTCTGAGATTACGTACATCCTGCGCGTGTAGCTCGAGTCCATTTAGGAATACACCAGTATTTCCGTTAGCAGCATCAGCAGGTAAGTTTCCTCCTAAGGCCAAACCTGGCATTACTACACCTACTGTTGGTCCACCTTCCATTCCCCATAACCCTGAGTTACGATCATACCAGTAACGCCCATCCAGAATATTGATACGGTACTGCTTCTCCAGAGCAATAATTGTTTCAGAATCAATCTTTTTCCGATTGATGTATACTGAGCGCTCACTTTGTCCGAAGGAGATGCCAGTGGTCAAAACTGCTAATAAAAGTAAGGTAAATGCTTTCATGAGATAAGTAGGTTTAGTAATAAAGTAAGGCTAATTAGCTAGTATTCTTTAGTCACCTCAGAGCAAGAAAAAGTAACTATCACCCAATATTCTAAAGCTATCTAAGCTACTTTTCAGAATTATCTCTTCTGCTAACAGTGAAAAGTTAACTTTCGAGTAGCTATTGCAAAGCGGTTGACCGATGACTATCTTGGAGCCCCTAAGCTTTTTAGAATAAACCCGTACTTACCATGAATCAAACCCGACCTACTTTATTACTTATCTTGGCTTTATGCTTCTTTTTCACTTTAGACTCCACCGCTCAACGCAAAAAAAAGCAATCAACTACAGTAGTCAGCTACGATGATTCTCTCTACAATGCCATTCAGTACCGATTAGTTGGCCCATTTCGAGGCGGACGTTCGGGGACAGTGACAGGAATAGTGGACGACAGAGATACTTACTACTTTGGTTCCGTAGGTGGTGGAGTATGGAAAACAGATGATGGTGGAACGACTTGGAAAAATATATCGGACGGCTTTTTTGGGGGTTCGGTAGGTTCAGTAGCAGTATCTGAGTCTGATCCCAATGTGATCTATGTTGGATTAGGTGAGAAAACCATCCGCGGTAATGTGTCTTCTAACTTTGGGGTTTGGAAATCAACCGATGCGGGCACCTCCTGGAGATTCATTGGTTTAAAAGACACTCGTCACATTGGCCGTATACGGATACATCCTACTAACCCGGATATCGTGTATGTTGCTGCGATGGGTGATCTTTGGCAGTCGAGTGAAGAACGCGGGGTTTACAAAAGTACCAATGGCGGCGAAACCTGGAATAAAATTCTGTATGCTAACCAGGATGCGGGGGCAGTAGACCTGGTTCTTGATCCTAACAACCCCCGTATTCTTTACGCCAGTACCTGGAACGTGCACCGCACTCCGTATAGCCTATCCAGTGGTGGCCCTGGTTCTGATCTATGGAAAAGTACTGATTCGGGAAAGAACTGGGAAAAATTGACCGAGAAAGAGAATATGCCTGCTTCTTCCCGGGGAATTATCGGCGTGACGGTTTCTCCGGTTAACTCTGATCGGGTTTGGGCACTGATTGAAGCAGAAGACGGCGGAGTTTTTCGTTCGGATGATGCCGGAAAAACCTGGGCGAAGATTAACAGTGACCGAGCGCTACGCTCCCGTGCCTGGTACTACACTCGCATCATTGCCGATTCTCAGGATGCAAACAAGGTATACGCGATGAATGTCTCTTACGCTAAGTCTACCGACGGCGGGAAAACATTTACGCTACATCGCGCTCCTCACGGCGACCACCATGACCTGTGGATTGACCCCGTTGATAATACCCGGATGATTATTGCCGATGATGGTGGAGCCCAAGTTTCTACCGACGGTGGCGACAGTTGGACTACCTACCACAATCAGCCCACTGCTCAATTTTACCGAATTGCTACCGATAATCATTTTCCTTACCGTATTTACGGTGCCCAGCAAGACAACTCTTCCATTCGCATTACTCACCGCTCCGACGGATCGGCTATTACTGAAGATGACTGGGAAGTAACTGCGGGGGGCGAAAGCGCCTACCACGCTATTGACCCGGAAGATAATGACATCATTTACGGTGGCAATTACAAAGGCTACCTCTACCGATTCAATCACGAAAACAACCAACGCCGCTCTATCAACGTCTGGCCACTGAATCCGGCTGGCTCGGGGGTAGAAGTCATGAAATACCGTTTCAATTGGAACTTCCCTACGTTCTTTTCGCATCATGATCCAGATAAACTCTACGCTTTCTCGCACCGGGTTCATGTAAGTACTACTGAAGGTGAAAGCTGGGAAACCATCAGTCCTGACCTGACCCGAGCCGTACCCGAAACAATGGTTTCATCGGGTGGACCTATTACGCAGGATAATACTGGGGTTGAGTTCTACGCGACTATTTTAACGGCTAACGAAAGTCCCTATCAGGAAGGTGAACTCTGGACTGGTTCCGATGACGGCTTACTACAACTGACCCAAGATGGCGGGGAAAACTGGAAGGATGTTACTCCGGCTGATGTTCCGAGCGACATCATGTGGAACTCTATTGATGTTCATCCTTCTGTGCGCGGTGGGGCATACGTTGCTGGAACCCGCTACAAAAGTGGCGACTTTCAACCGTACTTGTATAAAACCACTGACTACGGCCAATCTTGGACAAAGATTACGGAGGGTATTGATGATTTACACTTCACTCGGGTAGTCCGGGCTGACCCTAAACGCGAAGGGTTACTCTACGCCGGAACTGAGTACGGATTGTACGTCTCGTTTGACGACGGTGCCAACTGGAAACCATTTCAACTGAACTTACCTGAAGTACCTATTACCGATTTACAGGTACGAGATAATAACTTGATTGTAGCCACCCAAGGACGTAGCTTCTGGATAATTGATGATCTTACTCCTTTGCATCAGCTGAATGAGGTTGTGGCACAGGCCGATTTTCACCTCTACCAACCTAAACCCAGCTACCGAATGAAGCAACAGGGACGAACAAGATACAACGCCTTGCTGCACGGCAAAAACCACCCCGAGGGAGTGATGATTTACTACCACTTGCAAGAAAAACCCGATAGTACTGACATAGTAAGCCTGGAAATTCTGGAAGAGAACGGAGAGGTGATTAAAACGTTTACCAGTAACTCTGACAAGCTCAAGCAAAGGCTACGAGCTAAAAAAGGTAGTAACCTATTTGTATGGGATATGCGCTACCCGGATGCAGTATCGTTCAAAGGCTTGATTCTTTATTCCTCTAATACTGAAGGGCCTCAGGCTGTACCAGGAAACTACCGAGTTAGACTAACGCTAAACGAAGAAAGTCAGGAACAAGACTTTGAAATCCTGAAAGATCCTCGCGTAAACAGCACTCAAGAAGACCTACAAGCCCAGTTTGATTTTCTGATTGATGTGCGAGACAAACTTTCGGAAGCTAATCAGGCGGTAATTGACATTCGCAATTTACGGAAAGACTTGGCGTATGTAAAAGAGAAGTTAGAGGATAACCCAAATGGAGAAGCAATTTTGAAAGCTACTCAGGAATTAAACGATGAAATGACCATCATCGAGAACAACATCCACGAAACTCGCAATGAAGCCTACCAAGACCCACTCAACTTTGGTATCAAACTCAATAATCGCCTAGCTTATTTGGCTACCCACGAATCAGCTGGAGATTTCCGCCCAACTGAGCAGGCTATCGCTTACAAAAAAGAGGTTTCTGCCCAAATTGATGAGGAAATTGCTTCATTACAAAACCTTCTGAACGAACGTTTACCCACCATCAACCAAATGATGGAAGAGCAAAATATTGAAGTGCTGACTCGCCCAAAAAATGAAAATAACGAGGTTGGGATGAAATAGAAAAATTAAAGTTAATGATCCTAAACTCTAAAGGTGTATGAACAGGCTTTTAGCTACCTATTTACTGATTATCTCCTTTCAGGCAGTAGGGCAGCCGACAATTAGCTTCACCTTTGATGATGGAGTTACTAATGATTATCCGGGATACTCGTTTGATGTATGGAACCGTATGCTGTTAGACAAACTAGATAATGCTGGGATCAATACGGTCTTTTTTGTAACTGGCCACAATAAAGTCAACCATAAGGGAACGTTTCTACTAAAAAGCTGGAATGATCGAGGCCATCAGATTGCTAACCACACCTATTCTCATCCTAACTACAATCGTGATGAGATTAGTGCGGCGACTTTTGCTAATGAGATTCTAAGAACAGACTCAATCATAAATGATTACGGGAATTACACCAAACTCTTTCGGTTTCCCTACCTTAAGGAAGGTAATACTAAAGGGAAGGTTGATAGCATTCGCCAGTTTCTACAAACACAGGACTATCAGAATGGATACGTAACCATTGATGCCTCCGATTGGTACATTAATAGCCGATTGAGAAAACGACTAGCAAACGATCCCCAAGCTTCAGTTGAAGGTTTCAAACAGTTCTATCTAGATCACTTGTACGAAAGAGCCCAATTCTACGAAAATCTGTCATACAAGTTAATGGGTCGGCATATTCACCACACGCTCCTGCTGCATCATAATCTAGCGGCAGCTCTGTTCTTAGATGATTTGATTGCAATGTTTAAAGCCAAAGGATGGAGGGTTATATCTGCTGATAAAGCCTACGAAGACCCTGTCTTTGATCAAATACCCAACTACGCCGGAGAGAGCCTTATTTATGCATTAGCAAAAGACTCAGGCAAGTTTGATAGCAGACTGCGGTATCCGGCTGAAGATGGAAAATACGAGGAGGAGAAGATGGATCGCCTGGGGTTATAAGAAGGTAGTATTATGAGTAGATAGATTTTCTAAACAAATAAAAAACCCTCAATGGGTCACCATCAAGGGTCTTAAATTCTAGTTGATATCATTCTGCCGTTTTATTGACCAGAACCAGATGGCTTTTCCTCTGCCTCAGTATCTTCAGTAGCAGCATCATCTGGTGTAGTTCCTTCTTCGGGAAAAAGAGCTACTTGTATATAACTGTCAAAATTAAAGTATTTGTTGGCTGTTTCTTTTAAATCTTCAATTGTCAAGTCGGCAATAGCTTCTTCGTAATCCAGTACTTTTTCAGGGTCTTGACCACGGAAATAAGCCTGCTGCAACGTTCGTAGCCAGTAGCGATTTTCTTTCAAGTTAGTTTCCATGTCCCGCCGTTGAGTTTCCTGCACTTTTTGCAAGTCTGCAGCAGTAGGCCCATTTTCTTGCATCTTCTTAATTTCACCAAATACTGCTTCGGATAAATCTTCTACGTTCTCGGGTGCACAAGGGAAACTTACCGTAATAGAGTAATGCTCATAAGGGTACTTGGAAGGGTTAGCTCGGGCTCCAATTCCGTACACCCCGCTTTTCTTCTCTCGAATTTCTTCAATCAGCTTAATATTCAGAGCTTGAACTAGCGCATTGAGTTCAAAAGCTTCTTCGCGGTCGTAAGCGAACTCGCCCGTAAAGGTGATATTTACCATACTCTTAGGATCGGTACCTTTATAAACTTTTTCTTCTACCACTCCCGAAGGCGGACGAATACCCAGATCTTTCCATGTCTCTTCACGATCAGTATCCGGTAAGCTACCTAAATATTGGGCAATCATCGGCTTTACTTCTTCTACATCAAACTTACCAACAAAGAAGAAAGAAAAGTCACTAGCATCAGCAAAACGGTCATTGTATGCCTCAAATGCTTCCTCAAACTCTACTTTTTCCCAATCTTCAGAAGTAGGATACCCACCGCCACGAGGATTATTCTGCGCTAAAATCCGGGATAGCTTATCCTGATAGTAGTACCGAGGGTCAGACAGTAGATTGGCGTAAATTGCCTTATTACGAGAAATAAACGACTGGAATGCTTCCTGATCCTGACGAGGAGCAGTAAAGTAAAGGTGAATCAATTGTAGCATCGTCTCCAGATCTTTAGGAGTACTATTTCCGGAAAAACCTTCAGTCAGGGTTCCAATGAACGGCGAGACACTAGCATTTTTGTCAGCTAAATATTTATCTAACGCAGTAGCCGAGAAGTCTTTCACTCCACTCTGAGCCACTAACCCATCCGAATTTACAGCAGAGTAGTAAGTGTCCAAATCATATACTGAGTGTCCTCCGGGGCTAGAAGCCGTCATCAGAATTTCGTCATCTTTGAAATCAGTAGGTTTCAACACCACTTTCACGCCATTAGAAAGAGTTAATTCAGTAGTGCCAATTTTATCTAGCACTTTTTCTTCAGTAATGCTTCCTGCTTCCGGTAAGGTTTCCATCAGGCTACTGGCAACGGCTTCATCTTCGTAAGCGGTTACCTCCGCGTCTTTCATTTCTTCCAGTATGGCTCGCACCTCATCTTCCGAAGGAACGCTTACACCCTCTTTTTCAGGAGCCATAACTACAGCTACTCGGTTTTCGTCTTTAATCCACTCATCAGCCAGCTTATTTACCTCTTCCAGAGTAATACCTGGCAGATATTCTTTCATAAACTCAAACTCAAACTCAATGCCCGGAATCGGTTCATCTTGCAGGAAGTTACGAATGTATTCAGAGGCGTATCGTTCAGACTCGGTTTTTTCCCGCTCGTTGTAGGCTTGTTCGTAGCGAGTGAGGATTTGTTTTTTATAGCGGTCTAGCTCAGATTGAGTAAACCCAAACTGACGCACTTTCTCATTCTGCTCTAGCAGAGCTTTCATACCGCGCTCAATTCCGTTTTCGGGGACAATAGCAAAAAGCTGATACGCTTCTTTGGTTCGTAGCACAGTTCCGTGATAGCCACTGGCATTCATAAAAGGAGGGTCAGCTTCGCGAGTAAGTTCGGCTAAGCGTTCGTTGAGCATTCCGGTAAACAGGCTATGTACGGCTGATTCGCGGAAATCCCCAATGGTTTCTTGCTCCTCCGGCATTTCTTCGTCTTTATAAAAGAGAAGAATCTGATTAAATGTTGCTTCAGGATCAGTCACTACCGACACTTTAGTATCTTCGTGGAAAGGAATATCATACAATTCACGCTTTTTGGATTGAGCCGGATTTTCCAGGTCACCGAACCGTTCCTGAATTTCTTGCTCCATTTGCTGAGGGTCAACATCTCCGATAACGATCACTGCCATCAGATCGGGGCGATACCAATCTTCGTAGAAACTAGCTAGGGTTTCGTACTCAAAATTTTCCAGTACATCCTTAGTGCCAATTGGTAGGCGTTCCGCATAGCGTGAACCATAGAGTAGTTTGGGAAAGTATTCATCCCGCATTCGCTGCTGGGCTCCTTGTCCGAGTCGCCACTCTTCAATAACTACTCCACGTTCTTTGTCAATCTCTTCCCCGTCCAGGGTCAATCCTCCGGCCCAGTCTTCCAAGATTTGTAATCCTTTCTCCAGCGTAGTATCTTCTGTTGGCAAACGAAGCATATATACGGTTTCATCAAAGCTGGTGTAAGCGTTTAGGTGGGCACCAAAGCGCACTCCGGCTGATTGGAGAATGCTCACCAGCTCGTTCTTTTCAAAGTTTTCGGTGCCGTTGAAGGCCATGTGCTCCAGGAAGTGAGCCAGACCTAGTTGATCCTCATTTTCCAGAATTGATCCGGCATTTACGGCCAGTCGTAACTCAACTCGGTTTTCAGGACGGCTATTTTGCCGAATGTAGTAGGTTAAGCCATTGTCGAGCTTACCAATTTTCACTTTATTAGTGGTCGGAATCTCGTTCGAGAGCTCCAGATCACTGGTCATCTTTACTTCTTGAGCGTACCCGGCAGTAAACACCCAAGCAAAAATGACTGACAATATTCCCATTGTTCGTCTGTTCAACATATGTATGAATTTAGGTATAAAATAATCTAGTGAAGATACACATTAAAGGTAGATGGTAAAAGGTGAAGGGTAAAAAGGTACAGGACGAGAGGTCAAGGGTGGGAGTTTCAGTATTTACCTTCTACCTTTCACCTATGCCTTCTACCCTTCATCGCTTTACTCTTCCAGATAAATTACCTTCCGCCACTTCTAAAATCTCTTCCTCGCTGGAAACGTTCACATCACCCGGAATCGTATGTTTGATTGCCGAAGCAGCCGTGGCAAACTCTACCGTCTTCTGCCCATCCCAGCCTTGGCTCAAACCATGAATGATACCAGCCATAAAAGCATCGCCGCCTCCTACCCTATCAATGATTTTTAAGCAGTACTTACGACTTTCGTAGCGATGCATGCCATCGTACAGGATACCAGCCCAATCATTTTCAGTGGCAGAGTGATGTGCTCGTATGGTAAGAGCTACCCACTGAAATTCTCGATACTTCATCAGTTTTTCAGCCGTCTCCCAGGTAGCTACTACTAAATCTTCCCAGCGTTCACCTCGTTGGGTAGGGTGAATATCCAGTACATCGCCCGTTGATCCAATATTACTAAACAACACATCCACATCTTCCAGCATTGGCTGAAGCGTAGCCCGACCTTCTTCCAGTGTCCATAGAGAACGACGAAAATTCAAGTCAAAGGCAGTGGTAAGTCCATTACTTTTAGCTGCCTTCAATGCGTCGACACAGGTTTGAGCGCAATTTTTGGAAAGAGCGGGAGTAATTCCAGTGGTTACTAACCAATCTTGATTGTTTAGTATACTTTTCCAATCAAATTCTTCGGGTCGGGAGTTAGCAATAGCGGAGTGTTCGCGGTCGTAGATAATCCTGGCGGGACGCAAAGAAGTACCGTGTTCCAGATAATAGGTGCCTACCCGTTTTCCATCTCTAACAATAGAGTCAGTCTTAATTCCGTACTCTCGAATGGCTCGAACTGCGGCGTCTCCCAAGCCATGGGCAGGTAGTTTGGTAACATATTGTACCTGGTGACCAAATAATGATAGTGAAGCCGCTACATTGGATTCAGCACCAGCGTACTCCATCTTTAATTCATTCGTCTGAGAAATACGCTCATAGCTATTGAGGGGAGAGAGACGCAGGAGAATTTCACCAAAACACGTAATCTGACTCATAAAACGCTTAAAGTAATAATTAAGCCAATGAAATAACTAAAGGTTTCTATCTCCGCCAAAACCTTCAAGGTATTTGTTTGCCAAATGCTATCACCAAAAGTCCAGAATCTTCTTTCTGTCTGTTCAAGACTGCACATCAACTGTTCGCTATCGAACACCTCATAAAGTTAAAATAGCTGGTTAAAGTCATTTTAGTGCGCTTTTTGCATTTGGCACAGCACTTGACAAGTAGTAAGTATATTTATTTATAAACAACATTCACCCAAAAATTTAAAAATCATGACAACGCAAGTAAATACTTCCGCTTCATTACTTATTGACACTGAATTTGCATCTATCTCTTACTCTGAAGCCACATTACGACTGCAAGAAAGACTAGGAATGCGAAGAAATACTACTCCTTTCTCAGGGATGGAAACTGGCAAATTCCGTAAGTTATTTGATCGTCACCGAACTGCTTTCCGCCGCCGCTAACTTGAAAGGTAGAAGGTACATGGTAAAAGGTGGCGGGTAGATATATGTCTATCCTTCACTCTTTCTCACCTTCGTCTTTTTCCTTCTCCTGCTCAATAGCTGTTACTACCAAAGGGTTGATAAATCCGTGGTTCGCTGCATGACGGGCTGCTGCCAACGTATCAGAACAACGCATCATTTCTACTTCCTGCCCAGTAAGCTCCTCCTGAATAGTGTCGAATTCTGCATCACGAGTAGTCTTGGCAACATCCCGGATATAGATCGCTAAAATACGCCCAGGAAACTCCTGCACCATCTGCTGATAAATCTCCGGATCATGCTGACCACTATCCCCAATTAGAATAAATTTCAATGCAGGATAAGTATTTAGAATACTTCGGATTTTAACGGGTTTATGCTCACTGTGCGACTCTTTGATAAATTTTTGAGTATCAATACCGATGTCGCGCAGCATAATGGGACCTTTAGGAATATCATTCACGGCAAAAAAATCCTCCAATACATCGTAGAGATTCCATGGACTACTGGACACGTAGAAAAACGGATTATGATTATCACCACTTTTCCCGGCAGCCAGAGCCTGATAAAAAGCGGCTGCCCCAGCAAAAGGTGAACGGGTTAGGGCATTTTCAGTTAGCGACAATTTAATAACCCGAAAGAGCTGGTTTACTTCCGAGATAAGAATAGTATCGTCTACATCAGAAATTACTCCGAACTGGGTTCGGTCATCGGGAATCAGCACTTCACCTACTGCTTCTACTTTCCCTTGTTCTTTCACAATCTGATCGAGTAGTTCTAAGTGTACCGGATACCACAACGTATCGTGAGTCAACTTGGTGGGGTTCACCTTAAAATCTAGGTGAAAATAGCCTTCTCCATCTGCTGGTACTTCCTGACTCCGCCCCTGGAATGTTGCTTTGACTCGAGCAAATGGAATTTCATCACTATTGAACCGCTTAAACATAGATACCATGTTACGCCACTTAGTATCTGTTTTCAATGATTCGCCAATACCTTCATCTTCTAGAATTCTACCGCTGATAGAAACCGAAATACGATTACCAAACCCTCGGTAGGGTTGTATAACAACTGGATCAATCAGGTTGAAGCGTTTTTTGAAGGCAAACTTTGTCCGGTCAATTACATCATCAGCGCGACTCAGGAAATTTAGTAGGGGATTTATTTCTGAATTGCTATTGGTCACTTGGTTACAGGTTTTGCAGGTTTAAAGTTACAGGTTGCTGTTATAAACCCTCTATCATTTCTAATTTTCACCTTTCACCTTTCACCTTTCACCTTTCACCTTTCACCTTTCACCTTTCACCTTTTCAGCTTTCACCTTTTCAGCTTACCACAATCCCCAGCAGTTTGGCAATTTCTTGTTGAGACTGCTTTAGAATTTGATAGTCTTTGAGAATCTGGAACTGATCAACTTCATCGGTGGTCTCTTTAAGTTTCAGACGTTGCTCTTCCATTAGCTGTTTGAGGTAGGCAAACTTTAATTCTAAGATACTTCTTTGAATAACCTGGTGTAGAATATCATGTTCGCGAGTAACGTAAATTTGGTGCAACAATTCCCAGTTTTCACTCAACACGTAGTGCTCTACTACCAAATCAATTATTTCTTTTTTGATTTCCTCCGAGCCATGCTCAGCTAACCAGGCCTCGGTAACTGTAATCCCTGTCAACGTTTGTTCTCGGTAGAGTTGATAGATTCTTTCGTACAAAGGGGTTTGAATCGCAATATCTTCCAATTCATGGTAGAGGTAATCATACACCTTTATCTCTTCAGTAGCTTCGCCTTCTTCCGTTGTTTCCGTCGCCACCTGAATGGGATGCTGACCGTATAGCACTAAAACCCGAATTACTTCCCGTTCTTTAACATAGATGGTAGGCTGAACATTAGTGATGTCTTCCTCTTCTGGTGGTAAACTAACTGGCTTAGTAGGCTGAGCTTCCTCTTCCATCAAGAATTCCCGCCTCTGAGAACTACGTCTTTCCTTAAGATGAATTTTATTCATCTCAGAAATCAGTGTCTGCTCATCAATTTCCAGTTGACTACTCGTCGTCTTAATGTACACCTGCCGCTGGATGGGATCGGGAACTTTGGCAATACTACCAACTACTTCTTTAATCAACTCTGCCTGACGAATAGGGTCGTTCTCTGTTTCTTTCTGATAGATTTGAGTTTTAAAACCGATAAAATCAGTACGGTGCTCACGCAAATACGCCTGCAACTCGCTAGTACTGAGGCGACGGGAAAGACTGTCGGGATCTTCGCCTTCGGGCAGCGTCACTGCTTTTACCTGCAAGCCACCTTCTAGCAGCATATCAATACCTCGGAACGAAGCCTTTAGTCCAGCAGAATCACCATCAAAAAGAACAGTTACATTCTGAGTGTACCGACCAATGAGTCGGATTTGCTCCTGAGTAAGCGATGTACCCGATGAGGCTACCGCGTTTTGCACTCCCGCCTGATACAGCGAGATAACGTCAGTGTACCCTTCTACCAAATAGCAATTATCTTCTTGCCGAATGGTCTGCTTAGCCTGGTACAAGCCGTAAAGCACATCTGACTTGTGGTAGATGAGCGTTTCGGGAGAATTGATGTATTTGGGCTGCCCTTCACCCTTACCAAGCACTCTGGCACCAAACGCCAGTACCCGCCCCGAAATATTGTGCACCGGAAACATGACCCGTCCCCGAAAGCGATCGTACTCTCGGTTAGTTTCTTCTTTCTGAATGATGAGTCCGGCTTTGGCTAGGTATTCTTTCTGATAACCTTTCTTCAGCGCAGCTTGCATTAGTCCGTCCCATTGGTCGAGACTGTAGCCCAGAGAGAACGCCTGAATCGTTTCATCACTAAAGCCTCGCTCGTGCAAGTAGGTTAAGCCAATACTTTTGCCTTCCTCGTGCTTCCAAAGATTATTTTGGTAGTATTCCGCCGCGTACTTCATTACGATGAACACACTATCCCGCTCATTACGGGCGGCTAGTTCTTCGTCGGTAGCTTCTTCTTCAGGAATATCAATGCCGTACTTTTTAGCTAGATGCTTGATAGACTCTACGTAGCTCATGCCCTCCGCTTCCATCAGAAAGGTAATAGAATCCCCAGCTTTACCTGAGCTAAAGTCTTTAAAAAAGCCTTTGGATGGAACTACGTAGAAAGAAGGCGTACGCTCGTTATTAAATGGGCTGTAACCCCGAAAGTTACTCCCATTTTTCTTCAGGTTTACATAGTCACCAATGACCTCCAGCACATCGGCGCGTGACTTTATCTCATCAACAACTTCCTTTGGAATCATAGCTATGAAGGTAAAGGAAAGACCCGGATTTTAATAGCCCAACTCTCATGAGTAAATTTCATATACTTTACTTTTTCTATTCAATCTCTACATGGTAGATAGCCTCAAGAAATACTTTTGTAGAGCCTACTTCATTCTTACGACTTTTTAGCTCCTTCAATACTCCAGCCACTGTAATTTTTCTTTGGGGAAGCTTTTTCGAGCCCTTGGCGTGGGCAATCAAAAAAGTATTGCTCGCTGGTTCATCGCGCATTTCGTATACATCGTACTTCTCTATCAGTGGAACTATAGTAAACGTGGTTGCTTTATCAGTAATGATGGGCACCATTATAAACCCCAAAAGATCAGTCTTGGACTCAACTAAAGTTGGGATACCCGTGATAATAGCATTAGAGGATACAACTCCCATGCTTTTTGCTTCTGATGGTGATAATTTCTGGGGCTTATATCGTTGGTAGGCTTTTTGAAGTTTGCTATCTAGTTTTGAAACCACTTCCTCTCTATTGGCTTGGTCTAACTTAGATACTGATAGCTCAAAGAAAAGAATCATCTTTTGCTTATCGCTAAATAACCCGGCTACTTTTCCCAATTCAGACCCAGAGATAATTCCATCGTCAATTTTGGTAAGAATGTTATAGAATCGTCCTCCATTATCCAGAGTGGCAACGGCTTCACTTATATTTTTATAGGGTTCAATCTTCTTCATTATAGTTATTTACACTTCACTTACATCAATACTCCATTTTTGGCCTCTACGCTGGAAGGTAAGTCAGTCTCACCAAGCATTTCTCGTAGGTCCAATTCTATTGTCCGGCATAATGAGAGCATCGGAATATCATTCGCCATGCCCTGAAAAGGGTTTTCCGAATAGTCTCCTACTAGCTCCATCATTATATATACCCATCCAATTAACACTGCCGTGGGTACTGACACCCAGAAGCCTAAGCCTTCTGATTGCATTAGTTCGGGAATCATACTAAAAGGCAGTAGAAAGATGAAGATACCTACGAAGTAGAAGCTCATATTAGCGTATTGCCGAGGAAGCGGAAACTTCTTAATACGTTCATTCTTACCTTGCAGGGTATAAAAGCTCTTCAATAGTTTGGCTAACTCCATGTGGCGAAAGTCATCAATCAAGTCTAGGTTTCTTAGCTCGCGTAAATCCCGCGATTGTTGGTTGATGATTTGGGTAACCGTATTTACGTAGCCTATTAGTCGGTCGTGCTCATCTTCCGGAAGGAATTGCTTAAGTTCAGTACGGGTAGTTTCATCGTTTACTAATCCCACCCCAAATTTTTCCTGATACATCTTAGCTTGTTTACCGATAGAGCCTCGCTGGCTGGCGTGTTCCCATGACGTGGGAATGAGTAACTGACTTCGGTGGGCGTACAGCCAGCCAATATGCCGATAGATGAGTCGCTTTTTAATAGCGGCAATATCCTGATCCGGAATGGGTGAGTCGTTAAACTGATTACCTACAAAACCATCCACCATCATACCCCAAGAACGGCTATCGTTGACAATACCACCCCAGATTTTCCGGGCTTCCCACATGCGGCTGTAGGCCTGATTGTTTTTAAAACCCGTGTAAAAAGCCACGGCCGTACCAATCACCGATATGGGCAGCCAGGGTAAACTCACCTTCAACAGTTCAAAATAATACAAAGCGGCTACGGTCAACATAAACACCGATAGCCAAGTAATGTGATGCCACGACCAGCCAATGATTCTGCGAAGAGGAATGCCTTTGGTTATAATCATACTTCTTATCCTGGATTTAAGAGTTAGGTTATCATTTACATACTCCAGGGACAATAAAGTAAAAAACCAGAAAAGTAGGTAATAAAGTTTTAGAGGTTACCTACTCTCTGGTACGTATATGCTTTAACTACTCCGAAAAACTTTAAACAACCAACCTTATCGCACTGTGAGGAAATACGTAGTGGTAAGACTAAAAACCCGATTGCGAATAATATTATCACTATCGCCGTTGGGAGCAATGTTGGCTAGCCCCAAGTTGTAGGTGAAGGCAAACTGCACTCCATTCCGCTCGATGCCAGTGGTAAAGACCAGTCCGGCATCTAAACTGCGGTAGCGATCGCTGTTTTTATTACCCCAGCCGATGAATTCATCGCCCTCAAAGTCCCAACCTGCTACTATGTCGCCATCAGTGACAATTCGTCCGCCCAACCCGAAGCTAAAGTAGGGTCCTAAACCACCAAACACCTTCATGCCTCTTATGTCCATTCTGGTTACTAGGGGAACGGGTACGTGCAAGTACAGAGGACGAAAACGAACGTGGTAGTCTATTCCAAAGTTGCTGTCTTCTATCCGGGTTCCCCGGCTGGTAAGCAGCAGTGTCAGACGTACCAAGATCATATCATCATTAGAAACCTCAGCTTCGCCACCTACCTGCCAGCTAATTCGGCTTTTGGTATCAATCGAAACGATACGCTCTACTCGCTGATTGGCTAACCCCAAACCCACTCGTACTCCTAACTGTACCTCCTGAGCAACCGCTACTGTTCCGAGTAAAGTAGCAACTATAAGTAGTATATACTTCTTCATGATTTTATCATTTAGTGCCTTTGTTACTAAATGAATATATTCCTAGTATTCAAATTTATATAACCTCTTCTCTCACCTTCAACCCAAGTTCTTTTAGCACTTCGGGTTGATCTTCAAAGGCAAAGTTGAGGGTACGGATGTAGCGTCGCATCCAACGGGTTAGTTCCATTTCTTTTTGCTTGCGTACCTGTGTGCTTTGCTGAGCTTCGTTACGTTCCTTATCACGACGGTCGTAAGCCTAATATACCGCTTCAATTTGGGCTTTGCCTTGTGCTAAATCTTCTGCTTTGATGCCATAGATTTTACGTAAAGCAGCAATCGTTTTAGCATTGGCGTAAAAAGTTTGTGCTTGCTTAACCCATTTGAGAATTTCACGAGATGTTGGATATTAAGAGTCAACCGACGCTCTATAAAATATTATCGTTCGATGGACTGGAAGTAGAGCGTTTTACTAAGAAGAGAGCCTGAAAACCATGAGGCGACTATTTTAACTCCGTAGGGACGCCACGGATTTTACTACTATAAGCTCAAAGGCGGTGACCCACATGTTCTGACATCCTTTACCACTCATTTAGGAGGGCACTAATCCACGCTATATACAAGTCCTATTCGGACATAACTCTAGCAAAGCTACCGACCGGTACCCCGGCGAGAGGTATACGCATGTGGCTACGAACGCTTTTTAAAAGCTCAAAAATCATTAGATTAGTCAAACCATATAACAATTGGATAAAGCTGCTGATTGAGTAGCTGATATATCTTTGAATACTGTGAATCTTTAACAAGTTAACATTGAAACGACGATCATTTATAAGCTCAACAATTTCTTATAGCGTGCTAGCCATGACCTGGCCATTCATGTATTGCTCCTCAAAATCCAGAGCAGAAAATATTTCAAATGGTTTTTTTAAAGTTGATTTTCGAAAAGATCACTGGTGGTTGATTACGCCTGATGGAGAACCATTTTTCACAATAGGTTTGAACCATATCGATCCGGCAAGTTTGCGGTATCCGGAAAATATCCATATCTGGCGAGATAAATATCAGGGAAGTACAATAAATTGGCTTAGGGAATCAGTGGCCAAAAATCTAAAAGATTGGGGGTTTAATACCCTTGGATGGGAGCAGGAAGTGACGGTGAGACAATGGAAGCATTCGAGGTCGTTTACTTTCGAAGAGTACAGAGCACTAAATATGCCTTACTGTCACATGCTTCCCTTTACGGAATCACACCAATGGGAACAACATACCCGACATTTCGATTTCAATAGCCCTGAGTGGGAAGAGTGGTGTGAATATATTGCACGGTCACATTGTGCTGAAATGAGTGAAGATCCAAATTTGGTCGGTTACTTTTATAGCGATTGTCCTACATGGATTCACCAGCGGCCGGCAAACGAATGGAGAGGCCCTATATTTAATCCAGAGTTACTCGAAACCGAAGCTGGGAAAAAGGAACTTTCAAACCTGGCACAGCACTATTACAAAACTACCCATGATGCCATACGTCGTTATGACAAAAACCACTTAATTCTGGGAGATCGCTATGAGGCCAACGCCCCAATTGCTTTTGAAGTTATTGAAGCTGCTTTACCGTATGTTGATGTGCTTTCATTTCAAGATTTTCGTGATCCCGTTACTCATCTTGACTCCTGGTACAAAAAAACCGGGAAGCCTGTCCTTCTCGCTGACGCGGCGAAAATAAAATGGCTTACTGAACCCGGAGAATTTACCCGAAACAACGGCCAGTGGTACGCTGATGTGCTGGTCCAATTGTTTAAAAATCCTGGCTGTATAGGTTTCCATCTTTGCGGAGCATATCAGCGCAATAAAGCCAGACGTTATGGACTCTTAGACGAACTGGAAAATCCAGACCTGGAAAACATAGAGCAAATAAAGACAGCTAACCAAAAAATTAGTCAGTGGCTGGACAAGAACTTCTGATCAATTGCATCCTCTATTTCCTGATAGAATCCACATCGAATCCTAAAAATAGCGTTTTCCATAACAGGCGCTAAAACTCATAGGCTAGACACCTCTAACTAATGAGCTAGTTTCAAAGGGAATTTGAAACAGAAAATTTTATAGAATCTAACAAACGTTAAGTCTACAGATTTTAGCTGATCGTTGTATGCAATTCAACACAATTTTGCATTGAATAGGTAACTCCCATATTCGTGTGATATTTCACGCTAAGAGTTCGCTAACTGGAATCAGTACGGTCGCCGCGCGATCGTGAAAACGTCAATATGAGAGTATGACACTAGAAGATCAATGGTATTCCATATTGCTTTAGACTATAGATTTACGTTTGTGACGGTCGCCGCGCGATGACGACCGTTAAGACCATACAGATAGCTCTATTCCAAGTATGTAAGCCTTTTTGTAGACATGGGCAAAGAATCTCGCCAACTTTTCTGATCATTTTAGCAATGGTAATACCTCTCCATACATCGCATTACTAATCTGCTTAAATAATGTATCATCCTTTTTATTCGGCAATCTATAAGTGGTATTCCACGCAAAAAGGTACCCACTCTTGGTTTCTATATTCACCCAAACAGAGGACATAAATCCTGATGACTCACCTTCATGCCCCACCAACCTGAATGAATCAGGATTAATGATATCAAAGCCGATACCTTTAAAATGATCATGTCCTTGGCCATTCTTTTGTTTGCCATGTACGCGCTGTTGAAGTATCAACATTTCTTCGATTGAAGTGCGTTTTAAAGGATTACTAGCCCCAGAGTTTATTCCACACAGAAAGTTGACAAATAAAAGCATGTCAGTCATCGGGGCATTCAGCCCTCCTGATGGATGATCCAGGCCAGTATTGTCAGCATTGTCAAAATCCTGGGCTTTGCTATATAATTTCTTCCTATGCCCCCGGTAGTTGTTGGATCGATATTTCTGGAGGTGGTCTGGCAAAACATTAAAATAGCTGTTTTTCATACCCAAAGGGGTCAATATATTTTTGGTTACATATAATGTATAGGTCTCATTGGCCACTCTTTCTATCAACAGACCGAGGATATCATACCCCATATTGGAATAACGATAGGCTGTACCCGGTGTATACTCCAGGGCGGTTTCTTTAAACGCTTCCAAATAACTCACCTTAGATTGCGTCTCATAAAAATTCCCATCAATCAGCTGGGTTGTTTTACTAAACCTGGGTAAACCCGAAGTATGGGTTAATACCTGCTTAATGGTAGGTTCTTCATCAAATTCATTTTGAATGCTCTTCACTTCAGAAAGATGCTTACTAATAGGATCATTTAATGCCAGTATTCCCGCATCTCGCAATTGCATCATGGCGATGGCCGTAAACATTTTAGTACAGGAAGCCCAGTTATAAATGGTATTGAGGGTAATAGGTTCGCGGGTATCCTGATCCTGAAATCCATACATATTTTCTGCTGCGATCTCACCATCCTTCATAACGACCATTCCGTTACCGATGATATTGACCTTGGCTAACCTTGGCTCATACCAGCTCATTAAGGAATCCCATTTGTCTGGGAATTCATTACCATCTTGTCCATGGGCTATAAACGGTAGCAATAGTAATGCAATAACTATCTGTTTTTGTATCATATGACTATTAGTTAAAGACCCATTATTACTACAAAGAACGTTACTGATATTAACCGCAAGGTATGACTCGGGCATCATATTTTCAAAAACATGCAATGCTGGTTGTGAATTGCTAAAAAGAAGCGGAAGGCTACCGGGCTATCTACAGAATGTGCCCACTCCTTATTTGAAGAAACCGCCCTTAGCGTGAAAAAAACCACGAATATGGGAGTTACCTATTGAAAGAAGTTAAGGTAAAAGAAGGACTGATATTGCAACATAATGGCGAACTTAACACCAAGATCGACTTTATTAAATCAGGTCTGTTACGTAGTTATTCCATCGACCAAAAAGGAAAAGAGCATATTTTCATGTTTGTACCAGAGAATTGGACTATTGCTGATTCCATAAGTCCTGATTCGCCTTCTGAATTGTTCATTGAAGCTTTGGAGGATTCTACCGTTTTCGTACTCGATAAGAAACTGGAGAACTCAGCTGAGACTGAACCTTTAATCAATAGGATCAACGTACTGCAAAAAAGGTCATCATGCTTATGAGTTCTTCTGCCATTGAGCGTTACCAACATTTTATAGAGACTTACCCAAATATCATCCAGCGTGTCCCTCAACGGATGGTTGCCTCTTACTTTGGGGTAACCCCTGAAACATTAAGTGCTGTGAAGAAAGACTGGTTTAAAAGTCAATCGAAGTGATTTCTTATGATATCTTAATGAAGTGATTTAAACTTTTGGTATTAGATTCATAGGAATAGCTTCATACTCAGTAAGTTTAAGTGATACAAAGTATAGCATAAATTGTATCAAAAGCTGAGCAAATTATTCGTTTTAATGAATTGAAAATCAAAGCTTTAGCATAAATATTCTCTAAAAAGTTTAAATCACTTTAATGTAAATAAGCCTGATCCAGCACATTTTTGCTCAAAACTAATTAAGTGAGCAAAATGACGAAAAAAGTAATTGCATTTGGAGCTTCTAACAGCACTCAATCCATCAACAAAAGATTCGCAGAATATACCGCAAGCCAATTGCGGAATTTAGAAACTACCGTGCTCGATCTCAATAATTTTGAGCTACCAGTCTATTCAATTGATTTGGAAAAGCAACCGGGCGTACCATCCGGTGCTATTCAGTTTTCACAATTTATTCAGGAACCTGACGGAATAATCATTTCTCTTGCTGAATATAGTGGTCTCTATACAAGTGCGTTTAAGAACCTTTGGGATTGGATGTCTCGGATCGGAAATCCAAGAATATGGCACGATAAAGCCATGTTTCTTCAGGGAACAAGCCCAAGTAAACGCCCGAGTTCTTACGTAATGAAGGTGTCTGAGTACCTTTTTCCGCTCTTCGGGGCAAACATCATTGCGAGTTTTCATCTGCCTTCTTTCGATTTCTTTTTTAAAGATAGGCAGTTTGTTGAGCCCGCACAAAAGGAAAGGTTCCATGAAGAACTTCAGAAATTTCAAGACTACTTAACCCGATTAAGGCCATGAAGAAAGTAAGTAAAGTAATCAAAGCTAAGCCAATTGATATGGGAGGTATTGCAATGAAACAGCCACTCCCAGCAAAGGATATTGAACAAATTGATCCGTTTCTACTCATCCAGCATGGTTCAGGAATTATACCTGGTGGTTCCGACCATAGAAAGTTGGGGGTAGGTCCTCATCCACACAGAGGTTTTTCGCCTGTTACATTTATTTTCAAAGGAAGCATCCACCACCGTGATTCATTAGGTAACTCTGAAGTAGTTATAGATGGTGGTACGCAATGGATGCATGCTGGCAGAGGAGTGACCCACAGTGAAAGACCAGGTAAAGAGTTGGCAGAAAATGGAGGCGAAAGCGAGATCGTTCAATTTTGGGTTAACTCCCCTGCCGACCATAAAATGGATATTCCGTCTTACCAGCCCATTGCTAAGGAAAACACACCTGTAATTATCAAAGGTAATACACAGATTGCCGTAGTTTCCGGTGAATTTGAAGGGATAAAAGGTCCGGCTAACACACTTACTCCTCAAACATTATTGCGATTAACAATTTGTGAAAGAGATCATTTTTCTTTTGACATTCCGGAACATTTCAATTGTTTAATCTATTTATTGGACGGTTTTCTGGATATTAACGGGCAAAAAGTAAAAGCGGAAGAAATGATTGTCTTCGAAAATGATGGGAAGGAAATTAAGATCAGTGCTCATCAACATACCCGTGCAATGGTATTGTCAGGTGCGCCGATTCAACAATCAATAGCTGCCTATGGCCCATTTGTGATGAATACACAAACGGAAATAATGGAAGCTTTGAGGGATAGCCAACAGGGCAAAATGGGAATACTAAATGAAAAATTTTAACCAATGCATATTATTATTCCAGGAGGCCATTCCGGAATGGGACTGGAACTGACAAAGAAACTGATTTCAGAGAGTTATAAAATTGGCTTCATCGTCAAAAGTGAAAGAAGGAAAAGTGATGCGATTAACGAACTTAACAACGCCAACAATGTAGATTTCTTCATTGCGGATTTAAGCAATAGGGAACAAATTCAAGCCGTCGCTCAGGAAATAAATCCCACTAACCCCGCGTCGCGGTGGCCTTTTCTAAGGGGGGTGAATAGACGGACGTTTAATTGGATTTGATTTTCCTAAATAATATAACCACCTCGTCTCCCTTTTTTAAAGGGGACTAAGGGGGATTTTCATCTAGATTGTATAAATCAGTTCATTTTCTTACTGTTATTTTTTGGGTATCTAGTATCTTTTATCTTTGTTAAAGAAGTAAGCTAGAAAATAACCGATGGTACCCTCACTACAACAGACTGATCATGCCCAGTGGGTAGATGAATTGCTCACGCAGGAACCTCACTTATTAGAAAAGATACAAGCCAGTCAGTCTGTAGAATCTCAAACTGCTCGAGAGTTACTGGTAGAAATAATGCGGTTTTTGCACCTGATTGCTTTCTACAACCGTCGGCTTACCCCTTCCTTAGCCTTAGACTTAGCCTGGCATGAGTTTATTTTATTCACTAGCATGTACGCAGCTTTTTGTCAGCAGAAATTTGGTCGTTTTATCCACCATCATCCGGGTGGGAAAGAATCGGATAACCAACGTAATTTTCAGAAAACACTGCAATTATATATGCTGCACTGGGGCCAACCTGACGAAACCGTTTGGGGTCATTTTGCCACCACTATGTTTAAAGAAGCCCAGTGCGGCAGTTGTTTAGGACAATCTTAATTTCACTTCTATGTATTTCTCCGGAAAACTCACGGTTAACCCCTCTCAGGTTAGTCAAATACAAAAAGTAGTACCCCAGAAAGCATTTAAGCGAATGCTCTACCATCTCACGGCGGGACTAGTCTCCGACCAGGAAGAGCAACAAACCTTTACGGCGGTAGCTATTTTACAGCAGTTCAATCATGCTTTCCGTCAGATGGGTATTGATAATCTGGTGCGCCTCGCCCACGATGATATGGATATGTACCTGGATACTGAAGGCAAGCAGGGTGACTTGAAGGAGGCACTCGACCAATACGATTTATCCATCAACGAAGCCATGTCGGAGGTGTTCCAGCAGCTTTTTCTGGTGCTAGAGCATGAACAGGATACATTTCACTACTTGATTGAAATTGATATTAACCGTACCCATGCCGTAGGTACTTATCCCATCGAGATTAAAGTCAACGGTTTGCTACAGGAGTTTCGAGCTACGCCTGGCACTTCTGTGAATAGTCTAAGGAAACGTATGAAGGAGATATTTGCTTCACAACAAGAGTACGATGCGTACTTGGAAGCCCGTTCGCTGGAGTTTACTACCTTTTTAAGCGAGATACAGATGGCCTTAAAAAAGTATGTACGAGTAGATGATATCCAGGTAACAATGAAGCAGCATTTGGTCGCTCCTCGACAGAAGATTAAAGACTTTAAAAAGGTAAATGACGCTCCCCGTCGCCAAACTGCTGAACCGGTATACGGTGACTACTACGGTAGCAGCGACTTCTTTTGGTACTTTCTGCTCTGGTCAGATTTGGCACACGATCATCATATCCATATTCATGAAGCTGAAGTGTTTACCGATGAGGGTGATTTGTTAGGTACAGTAGATAATATTGATGCTAATGATTTGCCAGTGCTCAACGAGAACACCACCTACGAAGAAGGCATGGAAGGTGCTACTGAATTTATGGACGTGCAGCACGAAGATTATCAGCCTAAAACCACTTACGACGACGGCTCATGGTTTGATGGAGACTCGAGTGGTGGTGACTTTGATCTTACCGATGCCTCGTGTAGCTCCTGCAGTTCTTGCTCATCTTGCAGCTCCTGTGGCGGTGACTAATAGTATAGAGTGATCGGCAATTGAAGTATCAATTGGTTTAGAGCCGTTCGTTCTGTTCATCCGGTTCCCCTAAAGTTATAGTAGCTAATACAGATATTAACTTCCTGATTATTATAATGTTACAAAATTTCTTCCAATCCTTTTTTTAGACCATAGACTGTCTGTACTTCTTCTACCGATAGTGATCTATTAAAAATAGCCAGCTCATCCATCAAACCTATATAGTTAAGCCCAAGGTAAATATTTGCCTTATCCAGTTCCCAATTAAAGGGGTCAATTACCCTATCCTTAGAACCTTGTAATTCCCCATTAAGGTAAAGTGATGCGCTACCTTCTCCGCTACCTAACGAGTTGTAAGTGATCAGTACGTGAGTCCACTCATCTCGGCTGAAAGGATGATTTTCAACTGTCACTAATCGCTTATCGAACTCAGGATTGTCGTTGGGACCGATATTATCGGGGTTCCAGGATTGCAAGTCTCCAATTACACCCAGGCGGAAGTTACGAGGATTGTTTTCGGTAAAGTCAACCCAAATAGAAGCATCATTATACCCTACATCGGTTATCTGAATCGGGTCACAAAAACCTGGCTCTAAATCTTCCTCCGGAGTTAGTTTTAACCAGAAAGAAACCGTTCCTGTCCAATCCTGATTATTGTAAGTCATATTATCTTTTGCCTTGAAAAAAACCACCTCTTTCACTTTTTCTTTAAACTCAAGCGCATCACCAGATAGCCCTTCACCCGATGCTATTGCTACATGGGCAGGCAAAGCAGATTTAGCATTGGGAGCTTCTTTACGCTCTGGAGCAGAGTAGATATTTGCATCACCAGTCGCTATTTGGGCTTGAGTATTATCATTGAAAGGCGCGTAGAAGGTGATAGCTTGCTTAAGTTCATCGTGTTGCCCATAGGAAGGAAGCACCGCTATTAAGAGGATAGCAAAGATCAATCGTGTTTTTGTCATCATTTCAATTATTTTGGTTGCTTAATTGCAAAGTTACTAGATTGAGGAGGGTATGTCTGTATATTCGGAACTATTTCAAAAGTATTAATTTTTCGCCACCATATGATCTTGGAATTAAAAAGCTGTTCTAAAATGTAAACAGTCTACAACTTAGTAACGCTAACGTTGAAATTAAAAACCTTGGAAGGCACTTTTCTTTGACACAGTTAAACAGTTTGTGTTGAGTTAACAAAAGGTTCGGTATCTTTACTGAACCTTTTTATACTTTAGAAGTATTAGAAGTAGAACCCTATCGTGAACTGAAAAGACTGATGAGTATTACCCAAGAACAAGTACTGAATGCCCTTCGCACCGTTGATGACCCTGACCTGAAGCGCGACCTGGTGACGTTGAATATGATTAAAGACATTGCCATTGATGGCAATCAGGTTAGTTTTACCGTAGAACTCACTACCCCGGCTTGCCCACTCAAAGAAATTATCCGCCGTGATTGTCTAGCCGCTATTCACAAGCACGTATCACCGGAGGCTGAGGTAGATATTAATATGTCGTCGAACGTGACCACAACTCGTCGGCAAAATACTCCCCTGTTGCCCGATGTAAAGAACATTATCGCTGTGGCTTCTGGTAAGGGAGGCGTTGGTAAATCTACCGTATCGGCTAATCTAGCTGTGACTTTGGCACAGATGGGAGCTAAAGTTGGGCTAGTAGATGCTGACATCTTTGGTCCTTCTGTCCCAACGATGTTTAATGTGGAGTTTGAGAAACCACAGGTTAAACAGGTAGATGGCAAGAATATTATCATTCCTTTGGAGCAATACGGAGTAAAACTAATCTCTATCGGCTTTCTGATGAGTGCTGATGAGGCAGTTGTTTGGCGTGGTCCCATGGCTAGCAAGGCCTTGCAACAATTTTTAAGTGATGTAGAATGGGGTGCCTTAGATTATCTCATCATTGATTTACCTCCTGGCACCAGCGATATTCATTTAACGCTCGTTCAATCAGTACCTGTCACGGGTGCCGTAATTGTGACTACTCCTCAAAAAGTAGCCCTGGCCGATGCTCGCAAAGCCTTGGCAATGTTCCGTCAACCACAAATTAACGTTCCAGTGTTGGGATTGGTGGAAAATATGGCGTACTTCACCCCAGTGGAGTTACCTGATAACAAATATTATATTTTTGGGGAGGCAGGAGGTAAGAATCTAGCACAGAAAGCTGAGATTCCATTTTTAGGCGAGATTCCGCTAGTACAAAGTATTCGAGAAAGTGGTGATCTGGGTTATCCGGCAGCTATTAAATCGGATGAAACGACTAGCCAAAAAGCTTTTGGAACACTGGCGCAGGAGTTTGCCCGACAGGTGGCCATCCGCAACGATAGTTTGGAGAAAACCAAACCCGTAGAAATGAAAACGTTTAATTAGTCCACAGCTTACAGTTGACAGTTCATAGTGACTTGCTATCTGTGGACTATCGGCTGTTGACTGAACGCTGAAACAATGAGTAATCAAACTACATTAATTCCCCGAATAGAAAGTGCCTTAGATGAAATCCGCCCTTACTTGGAAACCGACGGTGGTAACGTAAAAGTTTTAGGCGTAGATGACAACAATGTGGTGTTGTTAGAACTACTGGGGTCTTGCGGTCATTGTCCCATGTCGGTGATGACCATGAAAGCTGGTATTGAGGAAACTATCAAGCGACTGGTTCCCGAAGTAACTGATGTACAGGCGGTCAACATGACTTCGCCGGATGACCCCAATGCTAAATTACCAGATAATCTGCAGTAGCCTTTATAGTTAACGGTGACTTGCTACACGAAAATAATAACTGTGGACTATAGCCTGTCGACCGTGGACTAATAATCATTTTCTTTTCTGGCTTAAAATCGGAATATTTGTTGAATACCAGCAAATTCAGATACTACACAACCCGATTCTATGCCTAACCCTGATAAAGTCGCCTCTTCTTCGGTTTTCTCCAGGGTCCAAGCATTCATATCTTCTTACGGTCCAGCTATCTTCATTATCGGTGCAATTATCGGCACGGGAAGTGTCTCTTCTTTGGTGTGGTCAGGAGCTGAATACGGCATGAGTCTGCTCTGGGCACTACTCTTATCCTGCTTGTTCTTTTGGGTACTAATTAGCTCCATCAGCCGATTAACCTTTGCATCAGGCGAGACCTTTGTTGGTCTCGCCAAAAAGCATTTCGGGAAAGCCGGGGCAGCCTACATTGTTCTAGCGGTAGTCATCAGCCAGTTTGCATCTAATATTGGAGTACTAGGCATTGTATCAGAAGCCTTTGCCTCCTGGCTCCAGTTAAATACACTAGCGGTAAGTGCCTTTTGGAGTGGACTGATCTTTATACTAATCGCCTTCGGTAAGTACGCTACTTTTGAGCGGGTACTTATTTTCTTCGTCACTATTTTAGGACTCAGCTTTATTGTCAATATGTTTTTAGCACACCCATCTGCGGAAAGTGTTGCTTTAGGGTTAGTGCCCTCTATTCCTCCTGGTGGCGCAGTGGTTGCCGCGGCAATGGTAGGAACTACTTTAGCGGCTAGCGTAGTGGTGATGCGATCTTACGTGGTGCATGATAAAGGGTGGACGCTGAAGGATCTAAAACATGCCGAACGAGATTCTCGCCTGTCTGGAGTAATGATTTTTATAGTATCGGCAATCATAATGGCTTGTGCTGCGGCTACTTTGCATATCGAGGGCTTACACATTGAAAATGCCATTGATATGGCTTACACCCTGGCTCCACTCATGGGTAAGTTTGCCGCTACATTGTTTGTGGTAGGTATCGTAGCTGCTGGAGTCTCCTCCGCTTTTACCAATGCGCTAGTCTCAACCTGGAGTGTGACTGATTTTTTAGGTTGGTCACGTAACCCTCAATCACTGCACTTCCGGCTCATCGCTCTACCTTTTTGCGCCGCTGGACTGGTGGCTGCACTCACTGGCGGAAAACCAGTAGTACTGCAAATTATGTCGCTAGCCTTACAGGCGATCTTTTTACCACTACTAGTAGTGTTCTTATTAATATTGGCTAACAAGAAATCAGTAATGGGAGAATTCAAAAGCACCCGCCTGATAAACACTTTAACGGTGATTACGCTGCTATTTTCCCTGTTCATGGCTTACCAAGCCTTTATCGGATTATCTGAACTTATTCAAACGAATTACTAACGTTTAACCTATCACCTATGATTAAGCCACACTTTATGCTTTTTCTAGCTTTAGTCACTTCTTTGCCAAGCGTACTTTGTGCCCAGCAGGGTAAAGTGTATGACAACCTTACCTTACCTAGTAAGATACTTGACAGTGAACGAAAATACGCCATCTACCTTCCACCTGACTACGAAACCTCAGAGCGTAGCTATCCCGTTTTGTATCTACTTCATGGGGCAGGAGACGACCAAACCGGCTGGGTACAGTTTGGTGAGGTGCTTCGCATCACTGATAACGCTATCAGCGACGGGCAATCCACCCCAATGATCATTGTGATGCCCGACGCTAACACCGGACAACGGGGTTACTTCAATGACCCCACAAATGAGTGGCGCTACGAAGACTTCTTCTTTGAAGAGCTGATGCCTCATGTAGAAAGTACCTACCGAATTAAAGGGGAAAAGCGTTACCGAGCAGTTGCTGGATTATCTATGGGCGGAGGTGGTTCGTTCATGTACGCGCTACACCGCCCGGATCTGTTTTCTTCCGCTTGCCCCCTTAGTGCTTACGTGGGAGAGCTGTCATTTGAGCGTTTTAAGGAACGTTTCGGTAATCGGATCTCAGGAGTTTCTAAAACTGATCTCGAGAATTATTACAAGCAACACAATGCGTTGTCGCTCATTGAGGCAATGCCCGATGACCAGAAAGAGGCGGTACGCTGGTATATTGATTGTGGTGACGATGACTTTTTATACGAAGGCAACTCATTAGCCCATATTGCTATGATGAAGAAAGAAATTCCTCATGAGTATCGTGTTCGTCAAGGAGGCCATACCTGGACATATTGGCGGGAATCACTACCTACTGTACTACACTTTGTTTCCCAAGCGTTTCATCAATATTGATTACAGTGGATAGTTGATAGTGTTTTTTTCGTTGTAAATTAATGCTTTAATAAAACAATGCCACAAGACTCGCCTTCTGTTCCTGTTATTGATATTTCTTCGCTAGCTAAAAATAGTAGCGATCAATTATTAGTTGCTCAGCAAATCGGCGATGCTTGTCGGGAAGTTGGCTTTTTTTATGTGATTGGTCACGAGGTTTCGCTCGAGTTACAACGACGACTGGAAAATATCAGCCAGCAGTTTTTTGCTTTACCCGAAGAAACCAAACTAGAAATTAGAATGTCGAAAGGTGGCAAAGCCTGGCGAGGCTATTTTTCGGTAGGTGATGAACTTACTTCGGGCAAGCCTGACCTAAAAGAAGGCATATATTTTGGTGAAGAACTGAGTGAAGATGATACTAGGGTTCAAGCTGGTCTTCCCCTGCACGGAGCTAATCTTTTCCCCAAGAGCCTCCCTACCTTTGGGGAAACCATCTTAGAATACTTGAATGCCATGACTCAGCTTGGGCATACGTTAATGCGGGGTATTTCGCTAAGCTTAGGGTTAGAAGCAGATTATTTTCATCAGCACTTTACCCGCAATCCCCTGATGCTTTTCCGCATTTTCCATTATCCTTCTCCCATTCCTTCTGAGTCTTCCGAAAGCTGGGGAGTGGGTGAGCATACTGATTATGGGTTGCTCACTATCTTGAAACAAGATCAGATAGGTGGATTACAAGTTAAAACAAAGCAAGGTTGGATAGATGCTCCACCGGTCGATAATTCATTCGTGTGCAATATTGGGGATATGCTCGACCGAATTACCCGAGGCCTTTACCGTTCCACGCCCCACCGAGTCTTGAATACTTCGGGTAAGAGTCGCTACTCCTACCCTTTCTTTTTTGATCCCGGCTTCAGTGCAAAAATCTTTCCCGCTGACTTATCTCATACTCAGGTTCCTAACAATTATTACTCAGAGCGATGGGACCAGGCGAACATTCACGCTTTTGAGGGCACCTATGGTGAATACCTACTGGCAAAAGTCTCTAAAGTATTTCCTGAACTTCAGCAAAGAGTAATGAAATAGAGAACCATACCTTAAAACCCCCTTCTTCCATTTTACTATTATGTTTAACTCATTGGTCAAACTACTACTAATCACATTAACTTTCAGCCTTATCATTTTCGGTTGTAGCCCTTCAGGCTCAAAAAATGAAACGACTTCCCCGAAAACCTCGACGCCAGGCTGGGTATCACTATTTAATGGTCAGGATATTGATAATTGGATGGTGAAAATTCATCACTATGAAGTAGGTGATAACTACGGAAGAACTTTTCGGGTAGTAGATAGCGTAATTCAAGTTCGGTACGATGAGTATGAAGGTGATTTTAATGACCGCTTTGGTCATTTGTACTATGAGCAGCCTTACTCCCACTTTCATCTGAAACTAGAATACCGATTTGTGGGCGATTTACATCCAGGGGCTCCATCATTTACCATTCGTAATAGCGGGGTAATGTTTCACTCACAAGATCCACGTACTATGCCCAAAGAACAGAACTGGCCCATCTCGGTAGAAATGCAGTTTTTAGGTGGCTTAGGCGATGGCAAACCTCGACCTACGGGAAATATGTGTTCGCCAGGTACGGAAGTAGTCTATCAGGGGCAGATTGACCCCCGACACTGTATCAGCTCCTCTTCCGAAACCTACGACGGTGACCAATGGGTGGAGGCCGAGTTGATTGTATTGGGGGACTCACTGGTAACGCATATTATCAATGGAGATACAGTGTTACGGTACACTCAACCTCAGGTAGGCGGTGGAGTAGTGGAGCGGTTTGACCCAGCCCAGAAACCTGATGGCAAACTACTAACCGAAGGTTACATTGCTCTACAAAGTGAAGGGCAACCTATTGATTTTCGGAATATTATATTACTAGACTTAGAATCTGCTCTAACTAGATAGTTTAAGATTGAGAGACTATTCGGTCAACCAAAACACAGCAGCATCCATTGCTTCAATATTGGCTACCTCTACATCCGGTTTTATGGGAATACCAAAAGTATTTTTATCTCGATCGGCCATATAAGCAGTGGTAAGCACTAATATAGTATTATCGCTGAGAGTATATGAAGAATTGGCGGTAGATAAACCGCAGGTAGCCGATCCAAAGCTCCGGGTATTTTCCCGACCTACAAAGCTGATAGCAATGGCTTCTCCTGAGCTAGTAATACCATTATTCAATAATACTGCTACCTTCGGGTTGGGAGAAATTAGTTCATAAGAGCTTGGCAATTGAGTAACGGTAGACCCACTAGCTACTGATCTACCGTTACTGTATCCCCAAGGCGACTCTCTTCCATTCGGATCAATGAAATAACCAGAAGTTCCCTCTCCTAAAACCGACCCAACTCCGGCTAACATTGGCCACATATTTCCACCTCCGTTTCCTCGCAGATCAACGATCCACCCTGCTAAATCTGGCTTATCATCAGCTATTATCTGATCTTGAATTTTTTGGGCGAACGCCAGTGCTTCGCTACTAGAACTTTGCCCAGAGAAAGATGTGACTCGGACATATCCAACATTATCTGGTAAAGTGGCTGGTCGCGAGCCCTCTAGGCCATTGCAACGTATCGTACCAGCGAAAATAGAGCCACCATCATCCTTGATGTAAAGACTATGGTTATCATCTAGTAATGCTAATGCCCGGCGAATAGCCGCATAAGTATCTTCTTTGGTCTGAGCGCCTGCCGCAACCTCAAGCACCTCTTCCCTAAAGCTTAACCAGTCAATTGTATTACGGTTGATGGAGTTCTCCTCCATAAGATCCAAAATCTCGTTCAGAAACTCTTGTGCTACTGACGAAATTCTTTGGGGTTCGTCATCATTGCTACAAGAAATTGTCAGCAGTACAGAGAAAAATAGTACGACTTGCCAAATCTTTGTTTTCATTAGGTTGCTTGCTTATTCAGTTTAAGTGAATATAACCTAATATCTGGAAAGAATTAAGATAAAAATTTTCAAGTGTTTATTACTTCAACATCTTCCGGTCGAGTTTTCCAACGTTCGTGCATCCAGACCCATTGGGTTAAATCCATCCGAATGAGTTTTTCCAGTACATCAGAGAATCGTTGGGTATTAGTTTGAAGGTCATCTTCAGTGTTTCCGGTTTTGGCAATCTCAATTTCGGGTAATATGGTAATCTTATGCTGTTCGTTCGGCAAGCGATGGATCGCCATAGGGACAACTGCTGCCTGAGTGCTCTGGGCTAACCAGGCTGCCCCAATGGGAGTGTAGGTTGGCTTTCCGAAAAAATCGACGAATATTCCCTTCGCCCACTTTACGTCCTGATCAATGAGTATTGCCATTACTTCTCCTCGCTTGAGTGCTCTTACCAATGTTAGTACCCCCTCTTGACTGTAGATAGATTTGGCTCCAAACTGAGTGCGATGATTGATTAGCAATTTATCCAAGGTTGGGTTTTTAAGCTTTCTTCCTACAATATTGAGCTTGTAACCGTGACTACTGATGTAAGATGCTACCATCTCAAAGGCACCCAAATGTGGGCCCAACATAATTACTCCCTTGCCTCGTTGATAAGCCTGCTCAAAATACTCTAACCCTTCTACTTCAATAATTTTTTCCAGATCCGCCGACGAGCGAAAAGAGTGAGAAATAAAGATGTCGGCTATATTCTTAGCTAGTTTACGAAAGAGGGTTTTACTAAACTGCTGCTTATCAATTGAGTTAGCTTCCTCTCCTAATGCGTAATCAAGATTGTTAGCAATTTTTTTCCGCTCATCAGGAAATAACCGGTACGCTAGTAGCCCAAGTCGCTCATAAATACCCAGAACCCACCGACGAGGAAAACGACCTGCCAACCACAGCAGACTCAAGATAAGTTGGTAGAGTAGTGTGTACTTAATTTTTTTGCGTAAAGGCCTATCTGAAGACATAAAAGCGTATAAATATGAGCGCAATAACGGGAGAATTGATTGAATTTACTAAAGGCGATTGCTCAAGCGGCATATTACAGTTTAGAGAATAGTCACCTTTCAATTCTGTCGTTACTTGATAAAGTACGAAATAGGCCCTGAAATATTTTCTATACTTTGTACCGCTCCTTCCAGTAAAGAAATAATGGCAAACCACCCGCAATACCGAAGGCAAAGGTGTAGAGCCAGACTAACCAGGTATTTTTGATATTATGCTTTCTGGATTCCCGATACGACCAAATTAAAAAGAGAACCACGATAAACAGCAAGTCAGTAATAAATGCTGACGAAATGTTGGTAGCAAACATACTTTGAAAGGTATCAATCGGGCGACTGTACAGCATAATATTGCCGGAAGTGAAGGTTTCTTTGAGGACAAAGATATTGGGAAGAATTGTACCAATTACTGTTAAAATCAAATACATCTTTTTCATGGAAGTTACTTTTTAAGCAAAAGTAGTGAGTAACTGCTCCATGGTTGGTTGACGTTTGTCAAGAAAGCTTTTTGTTACTGATTCTTTTCCGAATTCGGCTCAAGGTCTCGGGAGATACTCCTAGGTACGTGGCTAACTGATACTGAGGAATTCTTTGTAGCAATTGAGGTTTACTTTTACTTAGTGCCTGATAACGCTGCTCAGCATTCTGAGTAATGAACGAAGCAATTATATCTTGATAAACCGAAAGCTCTTGTTCCATTGCTACTCTAGCTAAAAACTCAAACTTGGGGTATTTTAACAGCATAGCTTGGGCTTGTTCGGATGATATTATCGCAACAGTCGTATCTTCTACTGCCTGTAAGCTGTGCCGGGCCGGAATGTGTTTAGTAAAACTTTCATAAGAGCTGACGAACTCATTTTCGGTATAGAAAAAAGCAGTCTTTTCTTCGCCTTCTACCCAGTAAAACATCCGAATACAGCCCTCAATAATAAAGTAAAACTCCGATGACACTTCACCTTCCCACAGTAAGAGCTGATTCTTCTTAATTGGCTTTACCAGAATGTGGCTCTGTAAAAATTGCTTTTCTTCCGAGTCTAACGTAATGTATCGCTCAAGGTAGGTAATCAATTGGCTAATCATAGGTTTACATTTTTTTGCAGTAACTCAAAAGTACCAACTTGTCTTAGCAACCCATAATTTTATCTGAACAACAAATATCCTATCTCGTTCATAAGCCTGTATGTCAGAGATTACCAAAGAGTTGCAGCGACAAACCCACTTGCTTCGCTTAGAGAAAGAGGCTGATCTAGAATATTACCGCCAAAAAGTACTGTTAGCTAGCTTAGAAGATCGCAAACGCGATGGAGTTTGCTGGTATCCGGTAACCTTAGAAAGTAAGCGTTACAGCTTAGGTGAAAAGATCATTATTCGGGTTCGACGCGGTGAAGATTCGGCCAAATCCCACGTATTTCAGTCGGGGAAAATTGTGAGTCTGTTCTCCAATATGTTTAATGAAAAACCTCACGTATCGGGCGTAGTGAATGATGTTCGTAAACACCATATGACTATCACGCTAAATGCTCGCGAAGTACCAGATTGGATTCACGAAGGTAATCTAGGAGTTGATCTGCTTTTTGATGAAATGGCCTACCGGGAGATGGAGAAAGCTCTCAAAAAGATTATTGATACCAAAGATCCTCGCTTGGTAGAGTTACGTGATATTTTACTGGGTGAACAGGCGGCAAGCTTTACCAAAGATATTTTCGGCGGGCAAGTAGAATCCCTGAATGATAGTCAGAATCAGGCACTGCAACGGATACGACAAGCCCAGGATGTAGCGGTAGTACACGGCCCGCCTGGCACCGGAAAAACGACTACGTTGATGCAGTCTATTATCCAGACCGTACAACTGGAAAAGCAAGTATTGGTTTGTGCCCCTAGTAACGCAGCAGTTGATCTGCTCACCGAAAAACTAAGTGCCCAAGATTTACAAGTTGTCCGATTAGGGCATCCCGCTCGGGTTACCGACCAAAACCTCAGCCTCACCATCGATGCTCAAATTGCTAATCATGGCTATTACAAAGACTTGAAGTCGCTTCGTCGTCGATCAGAGGAAATACGAAACCTTGCTCTAAAGTACAAGCGTAACTACGGCCACTCTGAACGCCAACAGCGTAAGCGTTTGCTGGATGAGGCCTCTAGCTTACGCAGCGAAGCGGAACAACTAGAGTTTTATATCGTCACCGATATTTTGTCCAAAGCGCAAGTTATTACTTGTACTTTGGTGGGAGCCGCCAATAGTCTCATTAAAGGGTTTCGCTGCGACACCGTATTTATTGATGAAGCAGCCCAGGCACTAGAAGCAGCTTGTTGGATTCCCATTCAAAAAGCCCAGCGAGTTATTTTTGCGGGTGATCACTATCAGCTACCTCCGACCATTAAATCAATTGAGGCTGCCAGGCAAGGGTTGAACGTAACTCTGTTTGAGAAATGCATTGATCGGCAAAATAACCTCAAGAACCCCGTAGATTCTTTGCTACAAACTCAGTATCGGATGCACCAGACGATCATGCAGTTTTCTAGCCAATATTTTTATAACAATCAGTTGAAAGCTGCTGAACAGGTGAAAACGAAAACTTTAGCTAAAAATCAATCCCCACTCACATTTGTAGATACCGCTGGCTGTGGCTTCACCGAAAAAGTTGATCCTGAAACCCTAAGTACTTACAATGAAGAAGAAGCTCAGCTTCTACTTAACCATCTCAATAATCTGGTTGAGAGCCTCACCCCTGCGTTTTTTCTTGAAAACAAGATTAGTGTTGGTATCATTGCTCCCTACAAAGCACAGGTAAAACTACTTTCTGAACAATACCTTTCCTTAATCCACCTTACCGATATTCAATCACTGATTACTATTGATACCGTAGATGCTTTTCAAGGAAGAGAGCGAGAAGTTATCTATATCAGTTTAGTCCGATCTAACACCAAGGGGGAAATCGGGTTTCTCAAAGATATTCGTCGTACCAATGTTGCCATGACTCGAGCCAAGAAGAAACTAGTTATATTTGGCGACAGTGCCACTCTTGGTAATCATCCTTTTTATGGTCAATTGCTCGAATATGTGCAACAAGCCGACGCTTATCGAAGTGCTTTTGAATATCTCTACTCCGACTAATTATGGAAAAGCTAATCATTGGTGTGGTTCAAGCCACCCCTGCTTTTTTTAACCTCACGGCTACCCTAGAAAAAGTAAATGATTGGCTCCGAAAAGCAGCTGGAGAAGGTTGCCAACTGGTACTTTTTCCCGAGTCATTTATCCCGGGTTACCCTAGAGGGTTTACCTTCGATTCCTCGATCGGCTATCGTGGTGATCGTGGGCGAGATTTATACAAAACCTATTGGGATAATAGTGTAGAAGTACCAAGTGATATCATGAATCACCTCGCTGAGATGGCTAAAAAATATCAGGTATATTTATGTATTGGAGTAACTGAACGTGACTCACAAAACGGTACACTATACTGCACTTTACTGTACTTTTCTCCTGAAGTTGGTTACTTGGGAAAGCACCGTAAACTAAAACCTACCGGAGTTGAACGATTGATTTGGGGAGAAGGTCAAGCTGATACATTGATTGCCATCAACACTAAGGTCGGTCGTTTGGGCGGATTAATCTGCTGGGAAAATTACATGCCTCTAGCCCGAATGGCCATGTATCAGTCAGGAGTACAAATCTATTTAGCGCCTACTGCTGACGCCCGCGATGGCTGGATTGCCACTCTCCAGCATATTGCCTTAGAAGGGCGATGTTATGTGCTGGGCTGTAATCAGTTTTTTCTAAAAGAAGATTATCCCAAAGAATATCGTTCATTAGTCACTGATATTCCTGGCGAGTTTTGCCGAGGTGGAAGTGCTATCGTTGCCCCCGATGGGCAGATTCTATCTGAGCCACTATATGGTCAAGAAGGCCTCTTGACAGCAGAAGTTAATTTGTCAGAAACAGTTCGTCACAAATTAGATTTTGACGTAAGCGGACATTACTCCCGTAGTGACGTATTTGATTTTCAAGTGATTGATCAACCGGATATTATTCAAGAAAAAGATGGTAAAGGATAGCCGAATATCTTAAGAAAAGTAGTTATTCCTGCTCTCGGGATTCACCGTCTTTTTGGTTAGAAGTAAGTGCCACCTCATCGAGTGATTCAATGGTTAGCTCACCGATCTCATTATTTTGGGCAAAGTCTTTGGGGGTAGGTAATTCCTGAAGCGTGTTAATTCCAAAGTACTCCATAAATTTATCAGAGGTTCCGTAAAGTAATGGTCGACCTACTGAATCATCTTTACCCTTAATTTCAACCAATGATTTCTCGAGCAGCTTTTGAATCGCATAATCACAGCCTACTCCCCGAATTTGCTCAATGGATGCTTTAGTAATAGGCTGCTTATAGGCAATGATCGATAAGGTTTCCAGTGCAGCGGTTGACAACCGCTTTTTGGATTGCTGCTTGAGCAAAATGCTAATACTGGATTGATAGGCAGGCTTAGTTAAAAACTGATACCCTTCGTTGATTTGAACAATATGATACGAATACTGATCTCTCTCGTATTCGTTGATTAAATTCTGAATCTCAGAGGCTACATCGTCCTGAGCAACCTCAGTATCAAACATCTCTGCAAGACAGCTTATAATATCATTTAGAGTAATTGGGTTTTCGGCACAAAAAATAAGTGCTTCAATATGCTTTTGAAGAAAGTTCAAGGGCTATTTATTTCAGTTTTAGATGACTACATTGAGCCTGCTAAGTTATCCATAAGAAGAAGGGATAATAACAGTTTTAGCAAAGAATCTTGGAGAAGATTATACTCTTAAACAAAATATTTTATCCCCTACTTAATTACTGCTGTTTCAGTTTTGCTTCAATTGAATGACGGGTATGAGGCACTGCCCGTAACCGTTCCTTAGAAATTAACTTACCCGTATCAATACAAATACCATAGGTGCGGTTCTTAATCCGTGCCTTAGCATTCTCTAACTGAATAATAAATTTTTGCTGTCGGGCTGCCAACTGATTCAGACTTTCTTTTTCTAGTGTATCTGCTCCATCTTCTAATAACTTGGTATTTCCTACGGTAGTGTCGGTACCATTATCATTGATTCGGCTCAAGGACTGTTTAATATTTTCAAGCTCCTCTTTCGCTTTTGCTAATTTTTCATCAATGATCTCTTCAAACTCCTGTAATTCTTCATCAGTGTAGCGATTCTTTTTGTGTTGTTGCATCGTCAAGAGATTAAAATTCAATTGGCTGGCAAAATTAGTTCTACCAGCCAATTCTCAAAGTTTCCAAATGTATATTTTTAAAAAAGTACCTATGCCAGAAAAGTTCATTTCTAGCATTCATAAGCTACTTAAACCGAGACTAGCTGACTGTTGCGGGCTTAGGGCTAAAATGCTCAACTTGCTCTTGGTATAACTGAAATGCAAGTCTTCCTTCAGGCATCTCAATATCATCAAATGTGATAACCGCATCCTTAGGAACGTTTCTCTTCAACTTAACCCCGTCAGTTAGTCCAATAGGTAGAAGATTTTCAGTACGACTTATCTTATAGTTATCACAAACTCCGTAGGTAGTGTATCCACCAAAACCGTCTAAAGTATCTCCGGCTTTTAGATCTTGTTTAGCCGCGGCTAAAACCTCTACTACTGGAGCACCAATAGGAGCCATCACTGGGTCATTGAAGTGAAATGTACGGACAATTGAGTTGGGCACCTCAAAGAAGCAAAGGTGATAAGGGGTATAAAAACTATAGATTGGTCCTTTGCCTAACTTCAAGTAGCTTAGATACTCTTTTGAAAGTGGATCATCGGAAGTAGCAAAAACATAAACTCCTGGTCCAGGCTTAGGCCCGACTACGTAGTCTACAATACCACCCAGTTCCTTTAGTTCATCAACATCATAAAGTTTAGTCAACTCATCAACATGCTCAGTAGATCGGAAGGCATTCATACCCCGTTTATTTACTACCATTCCGGTGGCGTTGGCTACTGAAGCTTGCTCAAAGGCAATTTTAGTTCCATCAGTAAATGAGGTAATCATATTCACATTCTGACCAGCTTTCTTAGCGTACTCAGCCATATCAGTAGGGTTCTTGTGAAAATCCAGGAATCCTTTGATATTTCCTGCTACAAGCGGATCAAAACCTAACCCTTTTACAAATCGGTAGAGGTTCATAATTACCCCAGGTTGGTCACCATCACTGCCACTGAGAATTACCCCTGACTTATCAGCGTAGTGTTTCAATATTGGCCCCAGCGTAGCATCAAGCTCAGCATTGAGTAATACGACAGGTTTATAATTTTTCACTGCATTTAATACTGAAGAAGCAGCATAATCAATTGTTCCCGTTGCCTCAACGATGATATCAACTCCATCCGCTTCGCAAAGAATAGAAGCATCACCACAAACCGCATAATTTCCTTGAGCAATAGCGTCACTCAGTTGGCTAGCATTGCTTACTTCAATAATGTTTTCAATCCCTGCCTGGTGATAACAACCGAGTGCCTTTTCAATAGTGCGATTGCTAATGGCAACTACCTTCATACCAGGGGTATAGCGCTCTATCTGGTTTACTAACCCTTTAGACATATAGCCTGCCCCAATAATTCCTACTCGGATAGGGTTACCAATATTTTGACGAAACTTTAAAGCGTTATCGGTGATGATCATTCTGAGTAAAATTTGTTTATGCAAGCAAGATAAGGCATAAATGTAACTTTTTCAAAAAAAATTATAAAAATTAATATAAATCACATAATTAATTCCCTTTCTGGGAAAAGAACGCCTTCACTTTACCAAATATGCTTGGAAATCAATGGAATACATTTCGCACTTTCCCTCAAAACCTGATTAATTCTCTTCCAAATCCTACATGAATAAAAAAAGGGCCGAAGCCCTTTTTCTTAGTAAAATGAGTTACACTATCAGGTATCAGCACCAGGATAACCAGGATTCTGTGGATACCCCCCGAAAGTACGGTCAATCTGTTCTTGCGGAATAGGTCGCACAATATGATAATCTTGAATGTTAGGAGCACCTTGTGGGTTATGAGCTCGTACTCTTTCTACTAATGTACCAGTACGAGTTAGCGTAAACCAACGATGTCCCTCTCCATCCATTTCTCGAGCTCGCTCTTCTAACAGGAAATCAAGAGTTGCTTCAGCCGCAGTAATTTCCATCTCAGCTTCCATACCATCCCAAGCAGCACGGCGACGGATGATATTGATATCTTCAGCAGCCCCTCCGGCATTTCCTTGTTGTATCCGAGCCTCAGCACGAAGTAGGTAAGCCTCACCTAGTCTCATAAGGTAAAAATCCCGTTGCCCTTGCGTATGCTGGCGGTTAGGACGGGTATTATCAATGAATTTGGTAAGCGTTGGATACCAAATCTCATTGTAAAACCGATTATCGCCATCAAATTGGGGCTGAGGGGTAATGACAACATAAGGAACACTCTGTTTAGCTACGCCATCCCATCTATCGGCTTCTCCAGGACCTGGTATAAAAACTGCAGTATCGCCAAGTTCATACAGTCGATTTCCAGCTTCATCAGTAGGTATATTACCTTCGCTGTTGGAGAACCATACATGTTTATAAGTCTCATCATAACGACGATCTATCGTTCGATCCCACAGGCTTAATTGATATTCAGTAGGGCGGAATCGCTTCCAAGGGCGACCATTTTCAGTATCACGGGTCATTCCAGGCAGTTTATCGTACTCCATAAGGAAATACAAATGCCCACGATGCCCCTGATTATCTAGCCCTTCATCTACTTGCTGTTTAGAATTTTGTACTGCAAAAATTATTTCCGGATTATCCTCTGCTGACGCAATATTTACGGGAACAGCCAAAGTATCCAGCCCCCACAACTCTAGGTAATTATCAGCTAATTGAAACCCATAATTATCGATGACACTAGTTAGTAAGGCTTCAGCCCGGGCGAGATCGTTACCATCGCCAAATGGCTGATAACTGCGGGTTAGTAAAGCTTTGGCAAGTAAAAATTCAGCCGCTGGTTTGGTGGCGCGACCTTGATCACTTTGGGTGGAAGGAAGCGTATTAACCGCAAATTCAAGGTCGGGTATAATCGCCTGAGCATAAACTTCACTTGCCGGATCACGACGAGCCTCAGTTTCTACTCCTTCAGTCTCTTCTAAGGTTAAATGAAGATCACCGAAAAAACGAACCAAATTAAAATAATACAATGCACGAAGAAAACGAACCTCAGCAAATCGCTGATTTTTCACTTCTTCATCCAACCCCTCAATGCCTTCTGCCCGATTTATCACCGCGTTGGCTTGGTTAATACCCCGGTAGAAGTCTCGCCAGGTATCTCGCATCATATTTTGCTCAGAGTTGAGGTCGGTATCATAAAAGTTAATCGGCTTATGACCACCGTCGGCACCGTTAGTATGGACATCAGTACCAAAAACGGTCATTGTAAATCCTCGTTCTACTCCGTAGAAAGGCTTCATCCAGGAATAAGTCGCCCGCACAGCATCCTCAAACCCTTGTACAGTAGTGTAGTAAGAACCAGCGGAAACATCCGAAACCAATTCTTCCTCTAAATACTCTTCACACGATTGCCCAAAGAAGGCAACCATAGCTAATGTAATTATTGATATTTTAAACTTCATAATTATTCGCTTTGTATATTAAAACTGAATATTTACACCCAATAAATAAATGCTGCTAGAAGGAATTACTCCACTTCCTACTTCAGTCTGTCTAGGATCACCATCATCTTCATTAGGGCGATCCGGTGCCTCAGGATCAAAGGTTTCATAACGAGACCAGAACCAGGGATTCTGAGCACTAGCGTATACTCTCAATCGGCTTAAACCTATACTCTCAGTGATAGATTCTGGAAAATTATAACCAAGCGTAACGTTTCTAAGCTTAACGTAAGAACCATCAAAGTAGGTAAGAGTAGAGCCATTTCGCGGACGTTCTTGATTTTGGTTCGGCCGAGGAAATGCATTCGTAGGATTATCAATGGTCCAATAATCCACATCTAAGTTGTTATAGCGCGCGAATAAAGAGTTATTACTATCGTGAAAACGACTTCTAACCATCTGCCCCATGCGGAAGAAGAAGAAGAAGCTTAGATCAAACCCTTTATATGAGAAATTATTGGTTATTCCCCCCAGGAAATCCGGGATATCGGTTCCTAATATAACTCGATCGTCAGGCTCTACCCTTCCGTTTCCATCAGTATCAGCTAGCTTAATCTCACCGGGAACTTTATTTTCCAGATCATTCGCTAGGTCTACTTCATTAGCTTGGTAAATACCGATCTTTTCATAATCGTAAAACACTTTTACTGGCTCACCAATAAACCATCCATTTCCTTGGTCGTCTAACTCATTACCATCTTCATCTCGTAACCCTAAACTAACGATCTCCTCTTGGTAATGAGAGATATTAAAGTCTATATTCCAGTTAAAGCCACCGTTTGTCGCAATAGGAACAGCATTGATCCCTAGTTCAACCCCATTGGTACGGGTTTCTCCTATATTCTGAAGCACCTCCTCATAGCCAGAAGTAAATGGCAGTTTTCTCTCTAATAGCAGATCGGTAGTGCGAGTTTGGTAGACTTCTACTGAACCGGATAATCTTCCAGCAAATAACCCAAAATCAACTCCCAGATTCAGAGTAGATGAGATTTCCCAGCCTAACTGATCATTAGGAATCTGGTTTAGACCAAAGCCAAACGCTGGGCTTTCATCCCAAGCATACACTCTACGCTGTAGTCCACCCTGAGTTTGATAAGGATCAATAGATGTATTTCCTACCGAACCATACGATGCCCTCAGTTTCAATTCTGATAAAGGACCAGCATTAGCCATAAATGGTTCATCAATTAAACGCCACCCTACCGATGCTCCCGGAAATACCGTCCACTTGCTACCAGGAGCAAGTCGAGAAGAGCCATCGGCTCGTAATGAAACCTGGAATAAGTAGCGATCATTCAATTCGTAGTTTATCCGCCCCATATAAGAAGCTAAAGTCCATTCTTCCAATCTACTTCTTAGATCGCCTTTTACTTCAGCAGTTCCTATATTATAAAATTCCTGCGATTCATAAGGAAGATTCGCTACATTAGACTCATGCTCCTCACGACGTAAGCCTTGAATACTTTGCAGAGCAGTAAATTTTAGTCGGTGAATACCACCAAACTCTTTGTCGTAGGTAAGAATATTTTCTAGAGTATAGCCAATGTTAGATCGGTTTATGATACGAGCGTCAGCAGGACCTCCTCGGTTTGCATTAGTCAAACTACCGCGGAAGCGTCCCTCCCGCTCAAAACGAATATCAGGCCCAAAGTTAACGCGAAATTGCAACCCCTTAGCAATGTTAGCCTCTAAATAAAGAGAAGAAAAAATACGGGTAAAGTTACGCTCATCAGTGTAAGCACCATCTACAAGCTCACTTAAAGGATTAGTACGGATACCATCGTTGGTGGGAAGAAAGATAGGAACGCCTTCTTCGTCAAAAGGCACGCCTAACGGAACTGTAGCCAATGCTTCGCCCCAGGCAGCACCAGAACCCCAATTTTGCCGAATGTTAGATGTAAGAGTGGACATACCCACCTTAAATACATCGTTGATACGATGATCCAAGTTGATTCGCCCCGTAATTCGACGAAAATCTTGACCAGGGATAATACCTTCCTCATTATAATAATTGAGCGAAGTATTGAATTGGGTTTTCTCACTACCGCCCCGCACACCAACTTGATGATTAGTTCGGAATCCATTTTGCAATACTAAGTCTTGCCAGTCGGTAGATCTTCCCTGAGCAATAGATTCTATTTCTACTGGGTCGTCAAAAGCTAAGTTATCTGCTGGTATCTCGCCATCCCAGGCTACTTGACCAGTTACTGGATCAATTCGACGTGATTCTCTACGTAAATCCGCAAACTCTTGCCCATTCATCATATCAACAGTACGAAGCACGCTTGACACCCCATAAAAGCCATCATAAGTAACCACGGTTTTACCAGCGGTTCCACGCTTAGTTGTAATAAGAATAACTCCATTGGCTCCTCGTGAACCGTAGATTGATGTTGCAGCAGCATCCTTAAGAACTTCAATAGACTGGATATCATTAGGGTTAATATCATTTATACCTCCGCCACCAGTAAGAGGAATACCATCCACGACAAATAGGGGATCATTAGAAGCATTTATTGACCGTCGCCCTCTAATTCGGATACTAGCGTTTTGTCCAGGTCGCCCTCCCCCTTGGTTGATATCAACCCCGGCTACCTGTCCTTGCATTGCCTCAACTGGACTAGGGGTAGGGATTCTTTCAATTGCTTCATTGTCTATAGAAGCAATTGCGGCAGTTACATCCCGCTTCTCTTGGGTTCCATAACCTACTACTACCACTTCCGACAATGATTGAATGTCGGGCATCATAGCCATATCTATGGTAGAGCGATTGTTGATTTCTACTTCCTCAGTTAGAAATCCAACCGAAGAAAATACTAGGGTTTCAGCATCAGTGGGTACACTAAGTGAATAGTTACCTTCAACGTCAGTGATTGTTCCGATGGTAGACCCTTTCACCAGGACGTTAACACCCGGTAGACTTTCGCTGTTTTCACCATCGGTTACAGTACCCGAAATAGTGTTTTGAGCGTGGAGCGAGTAAGCACTGAATAGGCATAGTAGCCAAATTCCAAGTGCTTGCCTTGCTAGAAGTAAAGCATTTCTCATAATTAATTGATTATTGGTTGAAAAAAGGTAGAAATTCGTTAAAAAGTAAGGATTTGTAAACCGATTGCATTAGTAAATTATTAATTGCAGCTTTTCATGTTCCCAATTAAATACATTTCTGCTAATTAGTAAAACCTTATGTTCAAAAATTAACAATAATCAATTATAGCTGCCACTATTTGCTAATATTCCCCAAAAAGAAGCTAATTTTGTCCGGTTAAATACTATTCTAAGTCATGCTAAATTCTCACATAAAAATATTTGCTGGTCCTGATTCGCTGGATGAATATAATATTGAGGAAGTATATCGTATCGCTGAACTTGAAGCCAATGGTGAACCCGCTGTATATGGTGCCCGCACAGTAGGGCTTAAGTCTCGTACTAACTTTGATAGAGATAATACCGACAAAGGTTTTATGGGTTATGATTTTGAAGCTATCATGAAGAACTTCAATATCTTTGGCCACGGTGGTAATGCTGATGATCTAGTACCTTTACCTACGGTACAGATGGCTGAAAAGCTCTATAAGGAAACTGGTATGATTGCTTCCTCGGAAATTATGCTACCCGCTATACAATTAGCCTGTATTAAGAAATCGTTTTCCTCAACTCCTTTCCTCGTCTGGAACTCAGCCGTTGATCAATTAGGTTGGCATGTACGCCAAATGGCAGGGTTTGCTGAAGAGCACGGCTGGATGGTAGGCCTTAAAAATGGTAAGTGGTTAGGTGAAGAATACACCATTTCTGAGTCAGAAGACTTTTCGGGCAAAACCAGTATTGAAACTGTTTGGGATGGCTTAGTTAATTACGCTACCTTGGCTCCTGAAATCATTCTGATTCAACGAGGTTGTGATTTACCCGATAAAGGTGAGTATCGAAACTTACCAATTCACCATGCGGCTAAGCGCACCAAATCGCGTCATCTGGATAAAAATGTGCAGCTATACTTTGATCCTAGCCATTCGCTAGGTCCTAAAATGCGGGATCAGATTGTGGATAAAACCGTGGAGGCTATGCAAATGAAGTTGAATGACGATCATTACCTTTACGATGGTATTCTCATTGAAGTAGGAACAGCTAAATGCGATACTCATCAGCATATTACTGTAGAAGAGTTGACTGAACTGATTGATCGGCTGTCAGAGTTCAGACAAATGGCAGGAAGACGAGAAAAAGTAAGTGTCTAGTGGGTGTTCAATATTATTCACGAACACCGAGCGCGTCGGACGCATGAAGACCCGAATACATTGACACGTACTACGTGACTACTTTCTTCGCTAAAGCTTCTTCCACATACTTGAATGTGCTAAGAATTTCGGGTTGCCCATCAACAATAGCCACATCGTGCTCAAAGTGGGCGGAAGGCTGACCATCGGCAGTTACGATTGTCCAGCCGTCACTGAGTTGCTTTACCCGTCGGGTACCCATATTAATCATGGGTTCAATAGCGATAACTAGTCCATCTTTAATCTTTGAACCTTTACCTCGTTTGCCATAGTTAGGTACTTCTGGTGATTCATGCATATGTTTGCCCAAACCATGTCCGACCAATTCCCGCACAACACCATAGCCATGTTTTTCAGCATGATTTTGAACTGCATAACTGATATCGCCAATACGCTTGCCTTTTCGGGCTTGATCAATGCCTAAATACAAACACTCCAGAGTTACATTAAGTAATTTCTGGGTTTCAGGGGCAATTTCTCCTATTGAAAAAGTGTAGGCGTGATCGCCGTAGTAGCCATTTTTTTTCGCCCCGCAATCAATAGATACAATGTCACCTTCTTCCAAAGGTCGCTTATTAGGTAATCCATGAACTACCTGCTCATTTACTGAGGTAAGTAAGGTGCTAGGGCAATCGTATAAACCCAAGAAACCAGGGTCGGCTTCATGATCTCGGATAAATTGTTCAGCGCGCTGATCTAAGTACAAGGGTGTAACTCCTGGTTTTATCTCTTCAGCTAGCATACCTAAGGTCTTAGATACAATTAGAGCGCTTTCCCGAATCAGTTCAATTTCTTCAAGAGACTTATAGTGGATCATAGAGGCATCATTGGGCTACTTAAAAGATGCCAAAACTGCAATCTTTGGTTGGTATATCCAAAGGAAAAGACAGATAAATGCCTGGTTGTTAGACTCCCTTAATTAGGCGACAGATTGTTGTCTACCCGGTTTTGCAAGCGCAATAGCTCAGTCATCTGATCAAGCTTGTCTTGAATATCGTCAATTTCGGGCTTGGGCTCCGGAAGATATGAACGTAAATGCCACTCTACTTTCCAGATTTGTAGTAATTCAGCTTCAGGAATATCAAAAGGCTCATGTTTGGGATTATCCGATAGACAGCGAATATAGCCATACTGGTGTAAGCGGTTACGAATACGCTTGATTTGAATTCCTCGGTCTTGAGATACGATTACGTAAACCCCACCATCAGTGATATTTCGGTAAGCACTATTATCTAAAAGTCGACAAACTACCCAATCATCTTCCATCAAGGTTGGCTCCATGCTGTCACCACTGACTTGCACTCCGTAGCACTGACCATTCCTAATCATATAATCCGGTAACTGTAGGCTTTCTCGCTCCTCAAAAAATTCTTGAGTTTGATAACCTGTCATAAAATTCGCGGCAGCTTTGTGGTTTATTAGCGGAACTGTTGTGTTGCCTTGGGTATCCTGGGTAGCCACCATAATCACTTCCCGCACTTTGGAGGGTGAATCTCCTGACTTCTGGTTTACAAATGGCTGACCTAATCCAGAAATAATGTAAGCACTATTGATCTTAAACTTATCTAACGCCCGGTTCAAAATTTCAATTGTGACCGACCTACGATTAGCTTTTATATCCCCCAAATTAGAAGGAGAAATACCAATTGCCAGCGCAAACTCCCGATCAGAGTTAATTTCTTTACGGCTTTTAAGCATGTGAATACATTCAAAAAAGCGTTCGTTTACCAAATTTTTGTATTGATTATCAGCCATTTGTGAATAGTTATACTTACAAAAAGAACTAAAAGCTTGGATAATACTTTAAAAAAGCATTAACTTGTACTTATAACAAGAACAAATATGGAAAATATCCGCCAGATAAAAAAACTTTTAGCCAAAGAAGACTACGAATTCATCAGTAAGAACACTGGCTACAGTGTAGATTATATCCAAAACTGCCTGACTCACCGTCGTAATAACCGATTAATTGTGCTAGCAGCTCAGCAACTAGCTCAAGCCGTTTAGTCTTAGGTTCTGAACCTATTCCCAAATATTGGGAGGGATAATTTCTAATACATTCCTGGCAGGATCGTGGAAGTAGAACGAGTATTTTTCCTCTTTCCAGTGTTGCTCATGAATAATTTTCACTCCATTTTTCTGAAGCTTCTCTTTCCAATATTCATATTCACCTTGACTCACCTGAAAGGCAATGTGTTGAGGGCCAATTGCGTAATGAGGCGGTAATACTGCTTCATTTTTTGTAACATCAGGGTTAAAACACAGCAAAACTGCTTCACCTACTCGAAAAAAAATGTGTCGGTTGGCAACTTCACTAATAATAGAAAACCCGAGCAGGTTGCTGTAAAACGCTCGGGTTGCTTCAAGGTCGTTCATATAGAGACAAACCTCTTTTATTGCTTCAATTTTCACAGTTCAGGGTTAAGCTGAAACAGTAGTTACTTCAAAGTAGCGTTCAAATAACCTTCTTCGTAGTAACACTGAAGGTTTACCTCTTCCCCAATCTGGGGCAATCTCAAATAATCCATTATACGCTCTTCCGGTATAACACTTATCTACCTCAAAATCAGCTAATCCAGAATGTTCGTCTGGGCGGCGACTGCACCGAAACTGGATTCTGAACTTATCTTCCTGCTTAGGTTTTTTCCATAAATTCTCATTCATAATCGTTCAAATCTTTAATAAACAGTACTAATGTAAGTTTTTTTTGCTTTTTAAACATACTAATTTATACTGATTTTTCCTAAACTTTGTAAATATTCTACTTAATAGTTTAACTATCTAGATACTATTCTCAATTATTCACTTTGAAACTAACTGAATTTTTCTTTACACTATTGCGGATAACTCACTACGATCAATTATACCTAATTGAAATATATATTGTGTAAATGTCTTACAATCAGATAATTACATATTACTTTCTTTATCTAGCTCAATTCTTTTGTCTCTGTTTGTATAGCTAAGATAGAAATTATGAATAACCAAAGGACTAAAAGTAACTGAAACGAAAAAAAGGAAAACTGAAGCAGAAGTAAGCTTCACTCACTGATGAAGACCTTGCTCATCGCGAGGGAAAAGAAGATAAGCTAGTAGATCAAGTCCAGAAAAACTGAGCAAGACTAAAGATGAAGTGCGAAAAATTGAAAGTGATATTTAATTCTACTCTTCTTTATTACATCATTTCTTCAACCAAAAAATCAAATAACTATAATGGAAATTAAAAGAGTAATGGAATCGATACACAATCTTATTGAGATGAGTGATAAAGACAGCCTGAGCCTTTAGTGGCGAGATTGCTTTTTAGGGGTAAAACTGCAATTTTGTGCTATCTATCACTACAACCTAATCCTTATGCACCGTCGCACCTTTCTACGCCGACAGCTCGCTACTGCCAGTCTTTTGGCTTGGCAGCCTTACGAATTACTAGCACGCTTCCGACTTTCTCCTTATGCCATTCGTGATGTAAAGATTACTGATATAAAAATACACCGTCTACAAGCTACCCGCCAAGGAAAAGAACGGACTCGGCAAGGATCCGTTAAACCTATTCACATCTACCCAGATCAGCAACCAGCTCCTTATCAGAAAGTCGAGAACCCGCAAGATACTACTTACACCTATACTGCTCACTATTTGACGATTGAAACTAACGACAAAATTGAGGGATTATACGGTCCAATTGATGCCGAAGTAGTTCCAGTAATCAATCGCCAGCTAACCCGTTTTTTAATTGGCAAGAATCCCTTGGCAGGTGAGCGTATTTGGGACCAACTATACCGATTGAACCGTCATGCCCGTAGTGGGCACTATATGATGGCAATTAGTGCTATTGACAATGCTTTGTGGGACATTCGGGGGAAATATTTTGAGGCTCCAGTATATCAATTACTCGGTGGACCCACCCGAGAATCTGTGCCAGTTTACGCTAGCACGCTGGGGCGATCAGTGCAACCAGAAGATATTCAAGCTACCGCCCAGGATTTTCAGAAAAAGGGTTTTACCGCCCAAAAATGGTTTATCCCCTACGGATCTGGAAATGGAAACAAAGGTTTGCAATTTAATATTGACCTAGTAAAGCAATTACGGCAAGCCGTTGGTGAAAATACTGATCTTATGTTTGATGCATTTAGTGGCTGGGATTTACCCTACGCCATTCGCTGGGCTAAGGCCGTAGAACCGTTCCACCCTCGTTGGATTGAGGAAGCCTTTTTAATGGAAGAACTGGATAGCTTTGTTAAGTTACGTCAGCAAACTTCCGTACCGATTGCCACCGGAGAACACTTTTACAACCGTTGGCAAGTACAACGCTTTCTCGAAGCCGGGGCCATCTCGGTAGTACAAGCTGATCCAGAATGGTGCGGGGGAGTATCCGAACTGACCAAAATTTGCACAATTGCTTCTGCTTACGGAGCACAAGTAATTCCTCACGGTCACAATCTACACGCTGCTCTGCACATAGTAGCTAGTCAGTCTCCCAGTGTATGCCCGATGGGCGAATTTCTCTACGACAAAATGCAGGGCTACTATTATTTTGAGCAAGAAGAACTACAGCCAGTGAACGGATCAATTACCTTACCTGACAAGCCTGGTTTCGGTTTATCCTGGGATGAAAGTAAAATCGAAGAAAAAGAATAAGTGATGAATGATGGCTAATGATTGATAGATTACCATTACTCACCATTCATTAAGTAGTTAAACCTTGCTCTTTGGCGCGTTTTTCCCACTGTTGGCGAGCGTGACGCTGCATATCTTCTACAGTATCACTCTCGTCTATTATCTCCATTCCCAGTATGGTTTCCAGCACGTCCTCGAGAGTAACCAAACCTACCACAGTGCCATATTCATCATGTACGATGGCGATATGCTCGCGTTGGGTTAACAACTTATCAAAAAGATTAGGTAAAATCTCCGTATCCAAAACACTTGGAATATCACGACGCAGTTTTTTCAAGATAAGTTGATGCTGGTCTTCCGCTAATCCGAGTAGCACTTCATCTTTGAGAACCAAGCCAATAATTTGGTCTTGACTTTCTTCAAAAATCGGAATGCGAGAAAATTGCATTGGTCTATTTTCCTGAAAGTAGTCTTGCAAGGTCTGATTGGCATCAGCTATCACCATGACTGCCCGAGGTGTCATTACGTCGCGTACTCTTAATTTATTAAGCCGCAACAAGTTCTTGATAATCTTAGACTCATCAGCATCAATGGCTCCACTTTCTTCACTGGCTTGTGTCATAGCCGTTAGGTCAGCACGACTTAGTACCGAACGTCCTTTATCTTTTTTCAGTCCTTTGGTAATACTTTGGCTAAGCCAAACAAAGGGTTTCAAGATAAAAACCATTACTCGTAGTGCTCGCACTGTAAATGGTGCTAACGTTCGCCAGTTATTAGCTCCGATAGTCTTAGGAATAATTTCCGACAATACCAATATGGCTAGAGTCATCACAGCTGCAATAATAGATTCCATTGACACACTAGTGAATCCCAAGTTAAGTTCAGTATTTCCGAATATCTGTCCTGCCTGCGCACCTACCCCAATAGCACCTACTGTATGAGCAATGGTATTTAGCGTAAGAATTGCCGAAAGTGGTCGGTCAATATCCTCTTGATATGATTTGAGCATCGTTCCTGTTGTTGTTCCTTCCTGAACTTGACGATTCACGTAGGAAGGAGTAACACTAAGGATAACTGCTTCTAAAATTGAGCATAAGAATGAGAAAGCAATGGAGAGTATGAAAAAGAATATGAGTAGTCCCATAATATTAGTTTAGTATATTAATCACCCAAATTAACTAAACTCTGCGCGAATGTTTTCATAGTGACTAGAATTTTTGCACGAGGTAGGAAGCCAGCTCCCCGCCTCTTCAGTATTTCAGCAGTCAGTAATTTAACCGGGCGCTGGATGCACTTGAGCCATTGAACAATTCAATCATTTAAGCAATCAAGTAAAACTTTTCTTACCTTTCCAACTTCATCTTATTTCACTACATCCATGAACCGACGAACTTTTTTACAACAATCTGGTCTTGCTACTGCTGCTATGGCTTCCTCTTCTTTCATTTCTCTCGAGACACTATTGGCACAGCCCCAAGCTCGGAAGTTTACTATGAGTCTCGATCCTGGGGCTATTGGGGTGAAAGCCAACCAAAACCAGCTTATTGAGTACGCTATTGAATATGGCTTTGAAGCAGTAACCCCCTACCCTGACTTTCTAGCTGAATTATCCGATGGGCAACGTAGCGATCTGTTAAGCAATATGCAAGACAAGAATATAACTTGGGGGGTAGCGAATCTGCCTGTGCAGTTTCGGGAAGATGAACAGACACTAAAGAAAGGGCTGAACGAATTACCTCGTCTGGCTGAAGGGCTACAGAAAGCCAATGCTACTCGAGTAAGCACTTGGATTATGCCTACCCACGCCGAACTAAACTATCTAAAGAACTTTAAGCAGCACACTGAACGATTGCGAGAAGTAGCCAAAATACTGGGAGATTATGGCTTACGATTTGGATTAGAGTACGTTGGACCAACTACCTTACGACATGCAAAAAAATACGCATTTGTTCACACGTTAGAAGAAACTCAAGCACTTATTGAAGAAATTGGCGAAGATAATGTGGGAGTAGTGCTTGATAGTTTTCATTGGTTCACAGCTGAAGAGGATGTAAAAGACATTTTGACGCTTACGAATGATGATGTAGTTGCCGGAGACTTAAACGATGCCCACGCTGGACGAAGTGCAGTAGAGCAAATTGATGGAGAAAGAGAGCTACCGATGGCTACCGGACTCATTGATACCCAAGCATTTCTGAATGCTTTAGTGAAGATTGGCTTTAATGGTCCGGTAAGAGCAGAACCCTTCAACCAAGCTTTACGCGATATGCCTGATGCAAAAGCAGTAGCTACTACCGCTGATGCCATGAAGAAAGCATTTAATTTGGTCAGTTAATCAATTAACTAAAAGAAATATTGGCTAGCCAGAACTTATTTGTAATTATAATAGTTACTTTGTTAACTATTGGTAAGTCTGCTATTTTCCTGAGTAAGCACAACTCTTTTCTGTGGCAGTTTTATAACTATCTTTTTATTACTGAAAAACTTATGAGTACCGAAGAAAAACAAAGTCATTTTATTGAGAAAGCTATCACATTATTGGAAAAGAAGGGCTATGATCAAATAAAAGCCAATCATCCCGGCTACGAGCAGCCCGGTAAATTTATTCAGCAGGGTACTAATGAAGAAATTATGCCGGACTTGACTGCTAAAACGCTACTGGGTAAAGATTATTTTAAAGTAGTAGAGGGAGATAAAGAACACGAGCAAGCAGTTGTAAGCAAGTGGAAGCTTTTTTCTAATATTGCCCAGATCAAAAATGGTCAGTTTTTTCTGCTAGTACCCTACGGAAAGAAGAAATATACTAAAGAACTAGTTGATCGCTATAATATTCAAGCGAACTTACTTTCTCTTTCTCGCTAGAGAAGGTTGTTAACCTTTATATGACCGGAGACAAAATTAAATTTTGTCTCCGGTTTTTTTATGCTCATTTTCTCTGTTGGCTGGCATAGCGTTTGTGATCTATAGGAAACACCTAGCCTATGCGACTCACTTTACTTCTGCTTCTTGTTTCAACTTCCCTTTTCGCCCAAAAACTACCTTCTGATTCGGTTCAACTCTGGTTGGTACAAACTACCGACGGAAATGAATACGTAGGCGAAATTATTGAGCAAACTGGTAACCAAGTCCGGTTATTAACCCGTAATCTGGGAGAAATAACAATAAAAAATAGCGACATTAAGTCAATGGAAACCGTGATACCCGAACGTTTTCTTACTAGACAATCCGCGAGGCGAGGGCCGTACAGCACCCGGTACTTTATTGCACCGAGTGGATACAATCTAGCACGAGGGGAAGGCTATTACCAGAATACTTGGGTGCTATTCAATCAGGCTAGAGTGGGGCTTACTGATCATATATCAGTTGGATTCGGATTAGTTCCTCTATTCTTGTTTGCTGGTGCACCTACTCCTATTTGGATAGCTCCCAAAGTCTCTATTCCCATTAGTCCTGATCGCGTGAATTTGGGTATCGGAGGACTAATTGGCACTGTACTTGGTGAGTCATCGACAGCCTTCGGTACTGTATATGGAGTGGGTACCTTTGGCTCCCGTAACAAAAATCTGTCTGTAGGCTTGGGTTACGGGTTTGCCGGTGGAGAACTATCAAATACCCCTTTAGTAACTATCAGTGGAACTGCCCCTCTTGGCAAACGATCTTTCTTTCTATCTGAAAACTATATTGTATCAGAGGGTAGCGAAACAGTGGTAATCGCATCATTAGGAGCCCGGACAGTAACTCGCACAGTATCTTTTGATTACGGACTTTTTCTCCCGCTTGTCAATAGTGACGTTTTTTTTGCTTTACCTTGGCTTAGCATTACGGTACCTTTTGGTAGATAATGCGAGTTAGGAGCTAAAATACGTAGAAGTACGTTTTGCTAAGTTTCCAAAATACGACTTCTATTGGAAGGTAGTTTCTAGCATTAGACAATCTATTGAATTTCTACTTAATTGGATCATTGAGTATGCAGACATTCAAAGAACGAGTAAAGTACGCTCTACTAAGGGGCTATTAGTGCATATTTTTGCAAAATTGCCGCGGCATTCGTCCCAAAAGAGCAAATTTGTTCAATTTAGCTCTTGATTCACTTATCTAATGTATTTTTACTTTAGTGCTTAGGAACGTAAACATCTTCCCAATAATTACCAGAAACAACGTTTCGTCTACTGGAAATGAGCCATTTTTGGTAGATATTTATTCATTTCCGGCGGAAACAAGTCACTTTTGATCATTTTCGGGTAATTTCCTTCGGTCGTTAGACTATTTCTCTTCAAATATTCCTTAAAAGCAGCGATCCGTTTTTTCATCTCACAGCTTCAACGTTAAACTAGCCCACTACACGCAGGGTTCTTCGGCACTTCTTACCCGCGTAAGATTTCTGACAAAGCAAGATTTTAAATGGTTGTTCTATTCGGTTACTTTGGTAGCTATACCATAAAGTAATCAGCTATGAATGTTGCCAAGTTAAACCAGAAAGAATTACTAGTTCAAGTAGATGTTGCCGTGCAAGCTGCTTTGCGCGTGCCCGAACTATTGCAGGCCTTTCAGTCAGCCGGTATTGATGAGAATAAGATTAAGGTAGGACTCACGCTAACAAAAGAAGTAACTACTTGGCAAGATCGGCAAACTGCTACTGCTAATAGTGTACGCCGTACACAGCAGAGCTTTCGAGCTGCTAAAGAAACTATTAACTCTCTTTACTTTCGGCACCTTGAGGCTGCCCGCTTTCTTTATCGAGATAATGAAGAGATGCAGTACACCCTACAAATGCTGGGGCCTCGTCAAACTCGCTATGCAGCTTGGTTTGAGCAAGTACGCACCTTCTACAATCACCTAGATGCTAAAGCTCTACAACCTTTTGGAGTGCCTACTAAAGAGGTGACTGAGATCAAGAAACTGCTGGAGCAACTTGCTGAGCTGCAGGTGCTACGCAATGATGCCAAACGCCAAGCTCAGCAGACCACCCATTACAAGCAAATGGCCGTGAATGACCTTCGCAACTGGTTCCGCCGCTTTATCAACGCTGCCAAGTTTGCCTGCCAAGATAACCCGCAACTATTAGAGTCCATGGGCATTGTGGTTCCGGCTAATTCATAGTATAAACCTTGATAAGACGAGAATTTTTATATGTCGCTACATGGATAGTATTTCTTCTACTTAAAGGAGTAGACTATCCTGGTAATAGCGTTTTTTTTGTATTGGTAACAATTGCCTTATGTGTTTTTTATCTCATCAGTAGTTTTAAAATTTTTAAAAGAAAAAAGGGAAGAGAATCAATAGTTCCCGCTTTGGCTGGGTTAGCAATAGTTACTTCATTAATTACAATACCTTTCAGCATTTTTTTGAGAAATTGGGAATGGTTAAGTTATCTGCCATTCATTAATATCATTTTTTCCACTATTCTCCTTGGAATAATAGGCACCAAGCGGATACGAAAGCAAAAAATTGAACAAGTCTATCAATCTACATTTCTCCGCACTTTATTAGTACTTATCATAACTAGTTTTTTTGCTTTCCGACCAATTAAAATTTCTTTTTACCGACAATCAATTATTTTTCTAAATGCTGGTCATGAAGATATTCAAAGCAACATGATAGCTGTTGACCTAGGCGAGAAGACAGATGAAGAGTTATCAAAGGGTAATTGTGATAGAGCAATAGAGCTCGCTTTAAAGTCCTACGAAGAAAGTTTGAAATGGCTTGGGATTTACAATGACACTCTGACTGAATATAATGTCAGCCAACTTTGGATGATTCAAGGAGCTTACACAAATGTTTATGACGCTTATAACTGTAAAGCTGAAAAACTCTATGATTCCAAGAATTACTCTAATGCACTTTATTTTAAAATAAAAGCAGATTCCTTCTTGAATATCAACCCTGTTGCTAGAAATGACTGGTGGAGAAATGAGAGGGCTACCTCTAAAAACGATATCGGGTTATGTTATGATAAGCTACACCAAAACGATTCGGCTGCTATTTATTTTATGAAAGCTGCCAAATATCATTCAGATACTATCAAAATACAAAATGTCAACCTAGCAACTTACTATAATAATCTTGCACGATCACTTGCTAGAGAACAGTATTGGAGCGAGTCTTCACAAGTTGCTAAGCAAAGTATACTAGTATTAGATAAAGATTCTATTTCTGAAGATAAGAACAACAGTTACACACGCTCTTATCTGCGGCTTGTGTATAACTCCTTAGCTGAGAACAAGCTACAAGAGGCAGAAAAATATCTTTCAAACATCAAAAACTATCTAACTCCTACTAAAGAAGGTGAATATTATCTGTATCAAGCCATTCTTGCAAACAGCTTAGAAAATCCTTTACAGGCTGTGAATTACGCAGAAAAGGCTAAAAAACTCTTTATAGATCTAGCTGGAGAAAAAAATCCAAATGTTGCAACATGCTATACTATTCTTTTTGATGCTTGGATGAGTATTCCAGATTATGACTCTGCATATATTAATATTCAGAGAGGAAAAGAAATTGCAAAAGAAAATTACAGTATTAACTCAGCTAAATATGCTGAGTTTACAAACAAGGAAGCTTACTACCTTTTTTTAACAGGACACTATTTGGAATCTTTAGATAAGTTCTTAGATGTAAAAATAGCTTTCTAGACAGAATTTGGTGATGAGAGTACTAAGTTACCGGAAATTTTTTCATCAATCGGACGAATAAATATTGACATACACAACTATGATAAAGCAAAGCAATTTGCCAACCAAGGTTTACGACTCGCAAACTCACTTAAGCTAATTACCGATGATCGAGCTTCTAATTTTCTCAATGATATCGGTTATGTTTTTTATTCAACTGATAATGACTTAGCTGCTGATACTTTGTATCGGAAAACAATAAAACTGAATATCAAGGCAAAAAAAGACTCCAGCTTAGCAGTTGCTAGTGCCTTAAATGGTCTTGGTCTTTTAAAAATGAGAAAATCTAAATATCAGCTCGCAGATTCACTATTTAACCGTTCTCTAGATATTTACAGATACCATTTTTCAAATTTACACCCCAGCATTGGCGTTGTTTTATTGAATAAAAGCCAATTAAGTATGAAGAGAAAAGAAGTGAACGATGCTTTGTCCTTAATCAACCAAGCTCTCGATAATTACACTCCCTTTCATCGCAATGATCACCCAATAATTGGTGATATGCTATATCAAAAAGGCTCTATTCTAACAATGAAAGGAGATTTCACAAATGCTGTGAAATTTTTAAGCGATGCCTTAAAAATATACAGTGATGATTCTGAGTTTCATCATCAAAAAATCAGGAAAATAAATATTCAATTACGAAGTATAGAAAATATCAGGAGATAAAGCTATTTACAAACACTTGTCTAAAGCAGACTTTTATCATCTTCCAAGCTGACCTTGGTCATAGTAGTTTAAATTAAGTGAGGTTACTATATGGCAAAGATCAACGCCATGACACCCGTAAAGTCTATTCTCCTAGCTACTGATTTCTCCGATCATGCTGATAATGCTTTGGCTTACGCTCTCAAGTTAGCCGAACATTTAGAATCCAAGCTTTATATTTTGCACGTTTGCCGCATTCCGAGTGCCGCTAATTCGGCTTACCCTGCTGGCTACTACGATGCGGTGAATATGGATGAAATACAGCGAGAAGCTGATCAAAGTATGAATCAGCTAAAGCAAGATTTTTTATCATCAACTGCCGTAGAATACCAGTGTGTCACCCGGCCGGGGCAGCCTTCAGAAACAATTCGGGAAGTAGCCCAAGAGTTAGCCGTAGACCTCATTGTGATGGGCACTCGTTGGGCCACCGGCTTATCAGAGTGGCTAGGCAGTGTCACTACTGATGTGGTGGAAAAATGTGACTACCCAATATTGGCTATTCCTAGCAATGTGGAGTTTGAGCCACCTCGCAAATTTCTACTCACGACTAATCTCACCAAAATGTCTTCCTTAACGGCACTAGATAAGATAAAGCAGTTAGTTCATCGGTTTAATGCAAAACTGGATGTACTGTATATTCGCCCGCACAAGAAAGAACTCACAACCGAGCAGTTACATTTCCAAAATGCATTAGAAAATTACTTTGCCGATACCCCCCATCATTTACATACCCTAGTTTGCGACGATGTGAATGAAGGCATCCATCGCTACTTAGCACAACATGAAATGGATGTACTAACGATGATTCCTCAACAGCGCAATTTCATCGAACAACTGTTTCAGGCGAGCAAAACTCGACATATGCTTTTCCACACCCGTATTCCACTTCTGGCAATTCCTAACTAACTAGTATTTATAGCAAGCAACACCACGAAGTCAATAGCATTGAACTTACGTTCAGATCAGTTTCATCATCTAACGATTAAGAAGCATTATGACCACAACCTATCTAACCTTCAGCACCTTGCATTTCTGCAGGCAATCTGCTACTTTCTAACGAAGCGTTTAATCAGCATTTACTATGCCTTCCAATACCATCCAACTGAGAGTGTACGAGTTCCTAAAAGACTACGCCCCGTTTAGTTACTGTTCAGCTGAATTTGTGAAAGAGTTGGCCGGCCTCACCCAGATTCAGTATTACCAACCTGAAGAGTTGGTCTTCAACGAAGGCGATCTGCCCGCTACCCACTTTTTTGTAGTGAAACAAGGAGCAGTGAACTTACTTCAGAAAGGAGAGTTAATGGATCGCTGTGGCGAGGGGGATGTTTTTGGAGTTCGCTCACTAATTACTAATCAAAACTACGCACTTACCGCCCAGACACAGGAAGAAACCCTGCTTTACGCCCTACCTGTGCAGCAGTTTCGCCCTACCCTTACTGATAACCCTCAGGTAGCCTTGTTCTTTGCTGCGGGTCTAGCTCGTCAAACTTCACCATCGCCAGACGAAGAGGCACAATCTAAGACTGAGATTGCTCCAGCTATCCCCACATCACTTAATCAGATCCTACCATCGGCTTCATTTCAGCAGTTACTAACTTGCCCCCCGGACACTCCTCTACAACAAGCAGCACAACAAATGTCTGACTGGCGAGTCGGTTCAATCATTGTCACCGATCAGCAACAACATCCGGCGGGTATTATCACTGATACCGACCTGCGCGATTGGGTAGCAACGGGTAAGCTACCGTTATCCGCTCCAGTTTCCAAGATTATGAGTCACCCTGTCATAACAGTAGGGCAACAGAGTAGTGTGGCTGATGTGCTTATCCGTATGATGCAGCATAACGTTCATCACGTTTGCATTACCAAAGATGGTAACACTCAAAGCCCAGCCATGGGAATCATTACGAACCACGACCTGCTCTTACTTCAGGAAAATAATCCTGCAATTATTTTGCGGGAACTCCACAAAGTCAAGGATGCTGAAGGGCTGGCTAACCTTCGCCATCAAGCGGAAACTATTGTAGAACAATATTTAACGCAAGGCATTGCTATTCCTACAATTGCCTCCCTTATTACCGTTATCAATGATGCTCTCATTGCTAAAAGTGTAGCTTGGGCGCAAGATTCACTTCAAGAGAAAGGGTATTCTCCACCCAACTCTAACTTTTGCTGGCTATCATTAGGTAGTGAGGGGCGAGAGGAACAGTTGCTTCGTACTGATCAAGACAGTGCATTAGTATACGAAGATCCACCTGCTGAAGAAGCAGAAGCTACGCAGAATTACTATCAAGAATTGGCTAAACAAGTAGTAGCTACTCTAGAGCAGTGTGGTTTTGATCGCTGTCCAGCCAATATGATAGCGAGTAATCCTCAGTGGTGTATGCCAATGAAGGATTGGAAAAAACAATTTGGTACTTGGATTCAGGTACCCGATAGCCAAGCTCTGCTCAATGCGGCTATTTTCTTTGATTTCCGGGCTACGGCCGGAGATGCTACCCTAGCCAAGACGCTGCGAGAGTTTATATTCGACCAGACTGAGGCTCAATCGCTATTTATGCACCATATGGCAAATAATGCGCTACTCAATCCGCCTCCGCTGAGTTTCTTCCGTAAGTTTGTGGTGGAGAAAAGCGGTGAACACAAAGACAGTTTTGATATTAAGCGCCGAGCTATGATGCCCCTAACCGATGCCGCCCGAGTAATCGCTTATGAAGCTAAACTTCTTCATGCGACTAATACTCGCCAGCGGTTTGAGCAAGTGGCCGCCTCAGACTCCGCTCACGCAACGCTCTACCGAGAAGCAGCCGAGGCTTATGACAAGCTAATGGAAATACGCGCACGAGAGGGCTTGCATCAACAAGATTCCGGTCGATATATTGACCCGGCAGCATTGAGTCACTTAGAACGAGAGCTGCTTCGATCCATCTTTGGAGTCATCCGAGATGTTCAGCAGGTGCTACGTCATCGTTTTCAGCTAGACTACTTTCGCCGATGAAGTGGTTTCGTCGTTCGCCTCCACCCGATACTCCCCCACCCGACTTTATCGTCCAGTACCAGCAGGCAAGTCGGACTAGGCCCGATCCTAAACAACCCATCCGGGAAATCTGCTTTGTAGTATTTGATACCGAGACTACGGGGCTTAACCCAAAGAAAGATTTGTGGCTATCACTAGGCGCAGTGGTAGTACAGAAGCGATCAATTTGGGTTGATCGGAGCTTGGAGTTCACTCTCCAGCACCAGGACATAGATATTTCAGAACAAGTGGCGATACATGGTATCACTCAGAACTTTCTTGCTGAAGGCATTTTAGAAGTAGATGTACTAAAGCATTGGCTATCATTCATTGAGAACTCAGTACTAGTAGCCCACCACGCCGCTTTCGACCAGCAAATTATCAATGAGGCACTCCGCCGTCATTTCGGTCAGTACAAAGTGCGACTCCGTAATCCGGTATTAGACACCGCCCAACTGGCTCAACGCCTTGATCGTTTCAATACAATTCCTGAAGCCCAAAACCCAGCTCACTACGGTTTGGATCATCTATGCCAACGTTTTGGTATTGCGCTTAATGATCGTCACACTGCCGCTGGAGATGCGCTACTGACCGCTCAACTGCTACTAAAATTATTGGTTCAGGCTGAGCAACGAGGTATTCGTACCCATCGGCAATTACTTGGGCGATAGAAGTTTTTCTGATATATCTTCACTTATTACTAAGCGTATATAACGGCCGATGGTATTCAATAAATTAACAAGAATAGTTATGCGAAAACCTTCAACAAAGAATTTGAATGCCTTACCCAAGCCGACTGAACTGCAACGAATATGCAAGTCTATATCAGCTATTGAAGCAATATTATGCCCTGAGTGGGAGGATAGATATTTTTCTTATCAAAAGCAGTGGAGTGAAACTGAAGAGTGTTGTGAAATGAGAAACGGCGAAGGAGATCAGATGCTTATTCTTTTTGGTTCCAAGGGAACGGTAATCAATGGATTTGCCCATGAGAGTTCTATGAACGGCTGGCAACAGATTGAAATTGAGGAGAAGAAAAGCTTACTCCAGAGAATGATTGGAAAAAAAGCACAACCAAAGATTGAGCGCATTCAACATATATGGAACGGCGTAACTGAAGGATTACCCCAGGCATTTCAAGAATTTATGTTTGGGGAAACCGTCCGCAGTATAGGAACCACTTTTTGTATTTGGGCAAACCGAGACGATCATCAATGGAAGATCGGAAATATTTTATTTCCCGAAGACGATTATTCTGATGGCTTAGAAGAACTATTGGCATTACTAAATGGCGATCCAGTAACCTACCGGAGTTGGGCGATGGAATACTACGAATTAGATAAATTAAATCTAGAATCGGTTAGATCCATCTATGATCAACAACTCATTAATGAGGAGTTAGTGAATAAGTTAAACCCCGATTTACAAGACATTGATAGACTAAAGTCTGATCTAGAAGAAATCGGGGTTGCAAGTAAATTATGAAAAAACCGAGAGCTTAGCTTCCTGTAGGCCGTAGGTCGGTGATCAGGCAATTTTTGAGGGCATTTACCAGTAACTCCGAGCCGATGAATAGAGGAGTTCTCTCGTGCAGGCAATTAGGCGGTAAGTCTAGTATTCGCCGTTTACCATCAGTGGCTTGCCCGCCCGCTTGCTCTACAATAAACGCGAGCGCATTGCATTCGTAGATGAGTCTGAGTTTACCGTTAGGATTAGTTCGGGTAGGCGGATATAAATAAATTCCTCCCTTCAACAGATTCCGGTGAAAATCCGCAACCAGTGAGCCAATATAACGCGAAGACATCTCCCGTCGGTAGCAAAACTTAATATACTCCTGGATACCCCGGTCAAACTGATGGTAATTGCCTTCGTTGATAGAATATAGCTTTCCATCATTGGGAGTTTTTATATCAGGGTGCGACAAAAAGAACTCACCCAGCGAAGGTTCATAAGTAAACCCATTCACTCCGCAACCAGTGGTGTACACCAGCATGGTAGATGAACCGTACAGCACATATCCTGCGGCCACTTGTTCATTACCTGACTGAAGTAAGTCTTCATTTTTCACTTTCGTGCCCCGACGGGATTTTCGGCGGTAGATGGAAAAAATTGTCCCGATAGAGACATTAGCGTCAATGTTAGATGAACCATCTAACGGATCAATAGCGACAATGTAGCTAGCATCCCGATTCATAGGAATAAGCAATTCGTCTTCTTCCGAAATCATAGCGCAGACTTCTCCCCCGTTACGAAAGGCCCGGGTAAAGCGAATGTTCGCAATTACATCTAACTTTTGCTGAGATTCCCCCTGAACATTTTCCCGTCCAAAGGCTCCTTCTATTCCAAGCAATCCCGAGCGACTGATCTCTTTGTGAACAATCTTGGCAGCTAAAGCAATATCACGTAACAATTGGGAAAGCTCACCACTGGCATAAGGGAACTCGTCTTCCTTTCGTTTAATGAACCGATCGAGGGTTACCCCAACGGGCTGACCTAGTTGTTGAGAAGAATCAGTTTCGGTTTTTATCGGATATACATTCATGTTGGTTGGTATTAGGGGTTAGGTTTTGGGTCGCTGTGGAACGGGGATGGAAAACCGGAGACCGGAATTTTCTGATTTCTAATTATCTCTGCAAATCACCACTTTCTTAGTTTCTACTATTTTTCAAAGAGTCACCAATTTTCATCACTCCTTTATTCATCATTAGTCATCAATCATTGTGAAGGTGGGGTGCACCGGACATGATTTCTGCATCTGCGTATTCCAGAAACTGATCAAAATTATCCATGAAGGCCTGAGCTAAGTGATTGCTCGTTTGGTAAAATGCATCATCATCGTTCCACATAGCTCGCGGGCTTAGCACTTTGTGTGGCACACCCGGACAAGAGTTCGGAATCTCTACCCCAAAGATAGTATGCTTACGAAAGCCTACCTGGTTCAAGTCACCGTTCAGCGCAGCGGTAATCATCGCTCGAGTGTAAGAAAGCTTAATTCGCTCCCCCACCCCGTAAGCACCGCCCGACCAGCCGGTGTTGATTAACCAAATATTCACCTGGCTTTCGTCCATCTTCTTACCCAGCATTTGAGCGTAAACAGTGGGATGCAACGGCAAAAACGGAGCTCCAAAGCAAGCACTAAAGGTAGTCTGAGGCTCTTTTACTCCTTCTTCTGTACCGGCGACCTTAGCGGTGTATCCGGAAATAAAGTGATACATCGTCTGTCCTTTGTTTAAGCGAGAAATTGGTGGAAGTACACCAAACGCATCGCAAGTGAGGAAAAAGATGTTATTAGGAATGCTACCTATCGATGGGCTTAGAGCATTATCTATATGATGAATCGGGTAGGAAGTCCGCGTATTCTGGGTGATGGAAGTGTTAGTATAATCAACTTCCCGCTTACCAGGATAAAATCGGGTATTCTCCACAATAGCCCCATAACGGATGGCATCATAAATCTCTGGTTCCTTCTCCCGGGTTAGATCAATGACTTTCGCGTAGCAACCACCTTCAAAATTGAAGATGCTATCTTCCGCCCAGCCGTGCTCATCATCACCAATAAGATCCCGTTCAGGATCAGCTGACAGCGTAGTTTTTCCAGTGCCAGATAGCCCGAAGAACAAGGCAGTATCTCCTTTCTTTCCTTGATTGGCCGAGCAGTGCATAGAGAGTACATTCTCCCGCAACGGTAAGCGGAAGTTTAGTACGGAGAAAATGCCTTTCTTGATTTCTCCCGCATAACCTGTTCCTCCGATCAGAATCATATTTTTCTTTAGGTTGATAATGGCAAAATTCTCTTGCCGAGTGCCATCAGTCGCAGGATCTGCTTTGAATTCCGGGATGTGAATAATTGTGAACTCTGGGATAAAGTTTTCTAATTCGCTATCAGTAGGGCGCAAGAACATATTGTAGCAAAACAGATTATGCCACGCTTGGGTAGTAAACACTCGGATGTTCAGTCGGTAGGCTGACTCGGCGCAAGCATAAGCATCACGCACGTAGACTTTGTTTTGCTGCAACTCTCTTACCATGCGTTGCTGCAAAGCATCAAATTTAGCAGGATCAAAGGGTTGATTGATGTCTCCCCACCATACGTGTTTTTCTGTAATAGTATCTTTTACCAAGTAACGATCTTTAGGAGAACGCCCAGTAAACTGACCTGTATCGCACATAATTGCGCCAGTGCTAGTAAGTTTTCCTTCCTTGTTGGCCAGAGCTTCTTCGATAAGCTCATTTGGCGAAAGCTGATAGCGAAGGTTAATTGGCGGAATTCGTTCAATAAGACTCGTATCACGACCTGTTGCTGTGGATGGAGAATTTATAACATCAATCATGGTTGTATCATTAAAGGTTTTCAAATAGCTGACTTCTTACTTTTAGAATGATTGATGATTAGTGAGCAATGCTTAAATTCCTCATTAATCATCAATCATTAGTTATTACTCACCAGTCATTAGTCACCATTTAGTGAGTAAATTGAGCCGTTTCGGTACTTCCTTCCATGGCGGTAGTGGAAGACTGACCGCCCTGAACTAAGTTTTGAATAGCATCAAAATACCCGGTTCCTACGAATGCCTGATGCTTAACCGCTCGGAAACCGTCGGTTTGTAAGGCAAACTCTCGCTCTTGCAGAGCTGAGTAGCCCGCCATACCGTGCTCTTTATATGCCTTGGACAGCTCAAACATAGAAGTATTCAGCGCGTGGAAACCAGCCAGCGTAATAAACTGGAATTTATATCCCATCTCGGCTAGCTCCTCTCGGAACGTTTCCATCTCGGCCTGGCTTAGATTAGCAGCCCAGTTGAAGGATGGTGAGCAATTGTAAGCCAGCATTTTGCCTGGATATTTTTCGTGAACGGCTTCAGCAAACTCGCGAGCGTATCCTAAGTCAGGATTAGAGGTTTCCATCCAAATCAGATCAGAGTATGGAGCGTAAGACAGTCCGCGGGCAATACCCTGCTCAATGCCGTTGTTTACATGAAAGAATCCTTCTGTAGTACGCTCTCCCGTAATGAACTGGTGATCGCGTTCATCAATATCAGAAGTAATTAATGTAGCAGCATCAGCGTCGGTACGGGCGATCAGTACGGTAGGAACGCCCATTACATCGGCAGCCAGGCGGGCAGCAACTAGTTTGTTGATAGCTTCTTGCGTAGGTACCAGAACCTTTCCGCCCAGGTGACCGCATTTTTTGGCTGAGGATAATTGGTCTTCGTAGTGAGCCGCCGCTGCTCCCGCTTCTATCAATGATTTCATTAATTCAAAAGCATTCAGATTTCCACCAAATCCCGCTTCAGCATCTGCAATGATGGGAACCATCCAATCAATATCTCCTTCTCCAGTTACCGATTGAATCTGGTCACGACGGAGCAAAGAATTATTAATTCGCTTTACTACGCTAGGAACTGAGTTAGCCGGATACAATGACTGATCGGGATACATCTCACCAGCCAGATTAGCGTCGGCGGCTACCTGCCAGCCACTAAGGTAGATTGCTTCCAGTCCGGCAGTTACTTCCTGAACCGCTTGGTTACCAGTGAGCGCACCTAGTCCGGCAATAAACGGTTGTGTGGTCAGTTTCTTCCAGAATTTTTCGGCACCATTTCGAGCCAGGGTGTATTCGATAGTTAATGAACCGCGTAGCTTAAGTACGTCTTCAGCAGTGTACGGTCGTTCGATGCCTTTCCACCGGGGGTTCAAAGTCCAGTCTTCGTACAGATTAGGAGTTTTGGAGGTTTCCATGATTTTTGCGTTTAAGAGTTCGTTAAATGATTGAGTAATTTTAGGATTGAAAATAAGAGTCCTGATATCGTCTTTTCTGACGATGAGTTTTTTTTAGAAAATATTAGCGTTGTGATACACTGAGCTTGATTTCTAGCAAGTTTTAGATTAGCTCATACGCAGGTACGGTGAGAAACTCAATGAAATCTTTGCTGTAAATGAGTCGGTCAAAGATGTCAATAGCTTCAGGGAAGCGACCATTTTGGTATGCTTCTTTACCTATGTAGTCCTTAATCTTTTCCAGTTCTTCGGCTTTCAATTGCTCGTAGAGTTTGTAGGTAATGATTCGCCCGTCGTCTAGCTTTGCCTCATTTTTAATCCACTGCCAGATTTGGGTTCGAGAAATCTCAGCGGTAGCTGCATCTTCCATCAGATGATAGATAGCGGCGGCTCCGTTGCCCCTCAGCCAGCTTTCTATGTAAAGGATTCCCACGTTAATGTTCATTCGCAGCCCAGCTTCAGTGATTGTACCTTCGGGTAACTCGATCAGATCAGCCGCCTGAATGGTAAGATCGTCTAGTTTTTTGCTAATCTGATTCTCAGCGGACATATGTTCGTCAAATACTTCTTTGGCTATCGGGACTAGTCCGGGATGGGCTACCCAAGTACCATCGTGTCCATTACGTACTTCAGTAAGCTTATCCTGCCGCACTTTCTCAATAGCCCGCTGATTCGCCTCCTCGTCATTCTTAATCGGAATTTGAGCGGCCATCCCACCCATCGCATGTACGCCTCGGCGGTGGCAAGTCTGAATTACCAATAGTGAATAGGCTCGCATAAATGATACGCCCATAGTAACCTGCGAACGGTCAGGCAACACAAAACCGGGTCGGTTACGGAATCGCTTGATGAAAGAGAAAATATAGTCCCAGCGACCACAATTTAGTCCCGCTGAGTGCTCCCGTAGTTCGTACAAAATTTCATTCAGCTCAAAGCTAGCCAATATAGTCTCGATCAACACGGTAGCTTTGATAGAACCTTGCGGAATATTTAGATAATCTTGAGCAAAGACAAATACCTTGTTCCACAGCCTCGCTTCTAGGTGGCTTTCCATTTTAGGAAGGTAGAAATAAGGCCCACTACCATTTTCCAGCAAATATTTAGCATTGTGGAAAAAGTAAAGTCCAAAGTCAACCAGGCTACCGCTCATTAGCTCGCCGTCTACTAAAATATTTTTTTCCAGCAAGTGCCAACCACGAGGTCTAACCAGCAATGTGGCGACTTCATTGTTTAAAGAATACTCTTTTCCATTTTTTGGATTAGTAAACGAAATAGTTCGGCGGATGGCATCGCGCAAGTTGATTTGCCCTTCAATAATATTTTGCCAGGAGGGCGAGTTACTATCTTCTAGATCAGCCATAAACATATTGGCTCCTGAGTTCAGCGCATTGATGATCATCTTCCGATCTACTGGTCCGGTGATTTCTACTCGTCGGTCAAGCAAATCTTGGGGCAATGGAGCTACCGTCCAGTCACTCTCACGAATATTTTTGGTTTCAGGAAGAAAATCTGGTGACTTCCCAGCATCCAGAGCCGCTTGGCGTTCTTCTCGTTTGGACAATAAACTCTGACGTTCTGCATCAAATCGTTGATGCAACTGCATCAAAAACTCGGTGGCTTCCGGAGTGAGAATTTCAGCGTAGGCTTCGGTTACGTCCGCAGTGATGGTCATGGCTTCGTGGGTAGTGTTTTCTAAAGTTTCTTGCATGGCAGTATTAGTTTCGAAGTTCTAAATAGTTAGCGAACAATACAAATATAGTAAATTTTTTCATTTAGCGAAATTTCGCTAATAAATTTTTTTCACAAATTTTGCTTATTTTTCGGTATGATAGACGAACAAAGCAGCCTAAAATTCATTTTTGGACTGAAAGTCAGAGAGTTACGATTAGAAAATGATCTGTCATTTCAAGAGCTTTCAGCCGCCACTGGGCTGTCTATTTCTTATTTGAGCGAGATTGAGAAGGGAAAAAAGTATCCTAAGGGTGATAAAATTTTGCAATTAGCTCAGGCTCTTAGGGTGGAGTACGACCAATTAGTCTCCTTGCGCGTCTCGAAGCGATTGGCTCCAATTGTCCGCGTGCTGCAATCCGATTTCTTCCGAGAGTTTCCTTTGGATATGTTCGGGTTGGATGCCCAAAAGATTATTGAACTTATCTCGGGGGCACCCGAAAAGATCAATGCTTTTTTGAGCACCCTGCTTCAGTTGGCTCGGCATTACGAAATGCGAACCGATCAGTTCTATGGAGTGGCTCTACGGGCTTATCAGGACTTGTACGATAACTACTTTCCCGACATAGAAGAAGCCGTAGAACAATTTCGGGAAGATTACTCTTTCACCAAAGAGATACCAGTCACTTCATCAGCACTGGAGAGCATTCTACAAGATCAGTTTGGTACTAAAATCAACCGTAGCGAACTTCCTAAATCTCCGGTGCTTAATCACGTTCGCTCAATGTTTCATGCGAAACGTAAAGAACTAATGATTAACAGTGGGCTTACTACTGCTCAGGAGAATTTTCTGATGGGTCGCGAACTAGCCTTTCAGTACTTAAAACTTAAAGACCGCCCCCAGGCAACTCCTCCTCAACAACCGGGTACTTTTGAGGAACTACTGAATAATTACAAAGCCTCTTATTTTTCTGCTGCTCTGCTATTAGAGAAAAAAACCATCATTCAGGACGTCAAGCGCTTTGCCCGATTGCGGAAATGGAACGAAACGGCTTTACTCCAGTTTTTGAAAAAATACGAGGCCACTCCGGAAATGCTATTCCAGCGGCTGACTAATATTTTGCCGACCTATTTCGGTATCAAAAACCTGTTTTTTCTGCGATTTATAGGCACGGATGATTTCTCTAACTATGAATTGAATAAAGAATTGCATCTCTCGCAATTTCACAGCCCACACGCCAACCAGTTGAACGAACACTACTGTCGGCGGTGGATTTCCATAAACATTATTAAAGATTTACGTAGTCAGCAACGATTAGAACCGAAGCAGCGAGTGATGGCCGGTAGCCAAATTTCTAAATACTGGAAAACAGCGAATCAGTACCTATGCTTATCAATTGCAAAATCGAATGAATCTAATCCAGACGAAAGCATTAGTGTTACCGTAGGTTTTTTAATTGATAGCAAGCTAAAAAAGCAGATTCAGTTTTTGAGCGACCCGAACTTAGTAACCAAAACCGTACACACTACCTGCGAGCGTTGCGCCATTTCTGATTGTCAGGTAAGAATGGCTCCTCCGCTGGTTATTGAGCAGGAAAACCGCAGAGCTATGGTACAGAAAGAACTTAACAAAATAATGAGTAATTAACCAATAAGTTGTTCATCCACACCGCAAGGTGCGCAGCGACCGCAGTCATTACTCATTCATCACTATCAATTGCCATGCAACAACCTTCACTAAAATCTGCCCTGCTAATACTCTTTGCGGTTTTTGCTTTTTTATTGCAGTTTCCGCTGATTTCTATTGCTAACCAAGAGCATATGATCAGCAATATTCCACAGTTGTACCTGTATATTTTCGGTACCTGGCTGCTGATGATTGTGTTGCTGGGTATTTTGCTAGAGCGAAACCGCCTGAACCCGTAATGTATGACTTGGCCGTGGTTAATTCTTATAAGCTCCGTACTCTATCTCACTCTTCTATTTGGGATAGCCTATATGGGTGAACGGCAAGCCCGGCGAGGTCGTAGTCTGGTCAATAACCCTTACATTTATTCACTATCATTAGCTGTATTCTGTACTGCCTGGACCTACTACGGAAGTGTGGGACAAGCTGCCCAACAAGGCATACCTTTCTTAACAACCTACCTAGGCCCTACCCTGATGGCACCGCTTTGGTGGATTGTATTGCGGAAAATTATTCGGATTTGTAAAGTGCAGCGCATCACGACCTTAGCCGATTTTATTTCTGCCCGCTACGGCAACACTATTTGGCTAGGAGTGCTGGTAACTACAGTATGCGTCTTAGGTATTTTACCCTACATATCCATTCAGCTTAAAGCCGTTGCTACCAGCCTTGATATTCTGTTAGAAAACCCTGCGCCCGACAAATCCGTGACAGGATTTGCCACCGATCCAGCCCTATTTATTACCATAGCATTGGCGGGGTTTACCATTTTATTTGGCACCCGTCGGGTAGATGTTACCGAACGACACGAAGGAATGGTTACCGCTATTGCGTTTGAGTCACTATTCAAGTTATTGGCTTTCCTAGCAGTAGGAGCCTACATTACTTTCGGGATTTTCAATGGATTTGGCGATATATTTTCCCAAGCATCAGAGTTACCTTCGCTTCGAGAGTTATTCACGCTGGATGAAAGCCAGTACGCCGATTGGTTTTGGCTGACGCTGGTAGCCATGTTTGCTATTTTTTTATTACCTCGTCAGTTTCAGGTAGCTGTGAAGGAGAATGTAGATGAAAACCACCTACGGCGAGCTATCTGGCTTTTCCCCCTTTACCTAATTCTTATTAACCTATTTGTATTACCCATTGCACTAGGGGGAAACTTACTTTTTCAGGGACAATCGGTTGATGCTGATACCTATGTATTGGCTATTCCTCAGTTCTTCAGTCAGAATGGGCTTACTCTGTTTACTTTTCTAGGCGGACTTTCGGCGGCTACCAGTATGATTATCGTATCTACAATTGCACTGAGTACAATGGTTAATAATAACCTATTGGTTCCCATTTGGCTCTCTGGTAAGTCATTGCAGGAGCTAAAGCGAAAGCGTATCAATCGTGCCCTGCTCAACAGCCGTCGCCTCACCATCATTGGTATTTTGTTATTTGCTTACTTGTACTTCAAACTAGTAAGTGGACAGTTCTCTTTAGTTTCTATTGGTATTGTTTCCTTTGTAGCGGTGGCTCAACTGGCTCCTGCAACTTTAGGGGGGCTTTTTTGGAAACGAGGTACTCATGCAGGTGCTTTTAGCGGACTACTCGTTGGGTTTGGAGTTTGGTTTTATACCTTGATTTTACCCACCATTGTGCAAGCCGAGCTACTTCCGGCTGATTTTCTAGAAAATGGTTTGTTCGGAATATCAGCCTTACGCCCTCAATCTTTATTCGGCTTAACGGTTTTTTCTCCACTTTCTCAAGCAATCTTCTGGAGTTTACTCCTTAACACTGGCTGCTACGTTGGGGTGTCATTATGTACGCGCATCGGCGTGAGCGAACGCAAGCAAGCAGAATTGTTTGTGGATATTTTTCGCTACTCACCCCGCACAGCTTCTGCCCTGGAAGGAATGAAAGTGGTTCAGGCTGCCGATATCCAGGAACTACTCACTAAATTTTTAGGCACACGCCAAACAGAGGCTTCTTTAAAAACCTTTTACCGCCAGTACCAGACTAGCTACCAACCGAAAGCCGATTATCGCCTGGTAAGCTATGCCGAGCGTTTACTAGCCGGAGTAATCGGTTCAGCCTCAGCGCACGTGATGGTAATGTCGGTAGTGAGAAAAGACGATTTGCGACTGGAAGACCTATTTCAGGTGCTGGATGAATCTCAGCAATTGGTATACGCTAACCAGAAGCTCAAGCAAAAGTCAGAAGAATTGGAACAATTAAGTCATCAGCTGAAGCGAGCCAACGAGGAGTTAAAAAAGATAGATCACCTAAAAGACGAGTTCATCTCGACAGTTACTCATGAGATGCGTACTCCTATTACGTCTATCCGGGCTTTTTGTGAAATACTTCAAGACTCTCCTGAGTTATCTGACGACGAACAAGAACAATTCCTGACTACAATTATCAAGGAAACAGACCGGATGGAGAGACTCATTAATCAGGTGCTGGATTTAGAAAAGTTTGAGTCGGGAAAACAGAAGCTCAACTTGCAAGAAGTAGCGATGAACGATATCATCCAAGATGCCCTAAAAAGTGTTTCACAGCTCCTGAAAGAAAGAGGCGTTACTATTCAGGTTAACTTATCTGCTAATCTGCCTCCGGTGCAAGCCGACCCGGATCGCTTGACTCAAGTAATTCTCAATTTAATTTCTAATGCCATTAAATTTTGTGACTCGGACAACGGACAGGTGCGAATTTCGTCTTATCTAGTAGACGGAGTGGTGAAAGTCAATGTATTAGATAATGGTAAGGGAGTACCGGCAGAAAGTCAGGAGATGATTTTTGAAGGTTTTTTTCAGGCGCATGACCAAACTACTAAGAAACCAATAGGTAGCGGTTTGGGGCTTACCATCAGCCGAAAAATTATTGAGCACCACCAAGGTAGACTGTGGGTGGAAAGTGAACCTAACCAAGGGGCTAAGTTTTCGTTTACATTGCCAGCTCCGCGCACTGCAAAGAAATTAACGTACTAATGAAAAAAATCTTAATTGTAGACGACGAACCTAATATTCTGCTCTCACTGGATTTCCTGATGAAAAAGAATGGCTTTGAAGTATTTATCGCCCGCGATGGTGAGGAGGCTCTGGATATTGCCCAACGGGAAAAGCCAACCATTGTCATTCTGGATATTATGATGCCCAAAGTAGATGGCTACGAAGTCTGTCAGTTTCTGAAATCTCAGGCTGATTTATCCCACGCTCGGGTTATTTTTCTAAGTGCCAAGAGTAAAGATACCGATATTCAGAAAGGCTACGATGTAGGTGCCGATTTGTACGTTACCAAACCCTTCTCCACCCGAACATTGGTAAAACAAGTAAAAGAGTTAGCTTAGCACCTATCTATCCTCAGTCAAATATTCATTTGCCTTACAACCAATTTATCACCACATCTGTCATTTATTCAGAAGTAAATAGTCACTATAAAACCTACCATGAAAGGATACATAGCCTTACTAATTGGGCTTTTTTTGTCAAGTTGTGCCAATGGACAGGTCAAAAAGGCCGAGAATGGAATTGATCACTCTACTGTTGAAATTACCGATAAACAGTCTAAACTGATTTTTAAAAACGCCCGACAATTCCCGAACAATACCGAACTTTCAATTGCCTTTATTCACCAAGGGAAAACCAAGTTTGTTGGAGTCAAAAGAATGAATGATACCATTAAGATTCGTAAAAATCATCAGAGTGTTTTTGAGATAGGCTCTATAAGCAAAGTATTCACATCTTCATTATTGTCCAGCTTTGTATTGAATAAAGAACTAAGCTTAGAAGATGCAATACAGGATCACCTTGAATTGACGTTGAAACCTGATGACAAGATAACGTTTAAAGAACTTGCTAACCATACTTCTGGGCTACCCCGGCTCCCTTCCAACCTAGATCTTTTAGCGGTTGATCCCAACAATCCTTACAAAGAGTACGACGCTGAAAAACTAATTGAATATTTAAACGAAGAGGTTGAGCTACAACAAAAACCAGGAACAGAATATGGGTACTCAAACCTTGGTGCTGGACTACTAGGCTACGGACTAGCAAAAATGTCAAATTCTTCCTACGAAGATTTATTGCAAGAGAGAATATTCGAAAAGTACGGAATGTCTAATTCAACAACTCAACCCAATAAAATAAAGAACCAAATTATTCATGGATTAAACCCTAATGGGGAAGTGACCTCAAAATGGGACTTTAATGTACTGGCTGGTGCTGGAGCAATTTTATCTACCACCGAAGATTTATCAAAGTTTGCGCTGGCTCAGTTTGATACTGAAAATAAAGAATTGATTCTTACCCAAGAACCAACTTTCAAAGTAGATAAGAATATGCAGGTAGGCTTAGGCTGGCATATTTTACCCGATGAAAGTGGCGATGAATTAATTTGGCATAATGGCGGAACGGGTGGCTACACTTCTTCCATAGCATTAGACACTGAAAACAAAAAAGGCATCATTATTTTATCTAATGTTTCAGCCTTTAACAGTAAAATGGGAAATATCGACGAATTATGCTTTGAGCTAATCGAGACTTTATAGAAAAGACAGTGAATTACTATGACTAAGTACTAGAACATATTTATTTCAACGTCATTGCGAGAAGCGAAGCGAGGGTCGCCCCGCGACGAAGCAATCTGTTCACTATGAGGTAGACGGTCGCCGTACGATAGCTTCGTCATACTTCCCGTGCGGCGTCCGCTCGCTATGACGTATTTAAATATTAATATAATGGTGTCGCCCTACTTACAAGTAATTACTTTTGGTAAGCACCGCTGACTTTTTCATAAGCCACCATATGACTAAGATAGCTCTCTATATTTTTTCACTCTCGTTTTGTAAATTGTACTACTCAAATGCTTTGAGAAATTTAGTGAGGCAATTTACGTACGCTTTCACGGTTGGCTCGGTGTGACGTTGAATACACAATTTTTGTTCAAAAGCTTTGATAATATCTTGGGTGATCACATTAATATTCGCTTTGTTGTTTTCACTTGTAAATCCTAGATTCAGCTTTTTATCGCCTCCAGAGCAGACAAAAAGCTATTTTTCGCATGTTTTTCCTGTATACTACTTTTGCGGATATGCGAATATTTCTATAGTGTAAATATACGTATGTCGTATATCCAGATGTTGGGCACTAGCAAGCAAGTTGATAACAAACACTAGAATAGAATCAAAATAATACAATGAAAAAAATAACTATAGCAGTCCTTTTAGCATGCATTTTATTTGGATGTACTGAAAAAGAAGGGATTATAAACCTAGTTCCAAATGAAGTTAGTACAGCCCCAAATTATTGGTGTACCTGGTATTGGCAAAATTACCTGATTAATAAAGGACAGGAAGTGAAAAATCCTGATCCAAAAAGGGTTTATTCAAATAAAGCAGCACGGGAAGGAATGAATGAGGAAACGATATTTGGTAATGACGGCATGGCTAAGGTGATTTTGCCAAAGTCGAGAGGTGATTATTTCTTTTTAGTAGACCATGGATGGCAGGATAAAGCCATTAAGGAGAATACCTTTTTTACTTTAATGATTGATACCCTTGATTTTCCAAAATACAATCACTTAGGACCTAAGGAGAAAATCAAAGAAATGAATAAGGGAATTAAAGCCTTAGGTTGGCGAGGCCTTGCTTTATGGGTAAGAGGAACAGTTACTGAAGAGGAAATGAGAAAATTTGTGGAATGGAGTAAGTTTGCAGGTATTGAATATTGGAAAATTGATGGGGGTGATACGGAACATTTTTATGCCACAAAAGTAAAAAATGAAATATATCCTGGACTTACCTTGGAACATATTACAGGTTCAGGTGGTCCTCTTAATAATTTTTGGGATATACAGGGCTTAAATGAATACCCATCAGTTTATAGTAATCAAAAAACTATAGATAAAAAGTCGGAAGCTTCAATACATAATAAAGGTTTTAGAATTGAAAAAGCACTAAATGTGATAAAAAATACCGATGTTTTTAGAACTTACGATGCTGTACCATTATTAGTAAGTACAGTTACAATGCAGCGTGTACATGATATATTAGAGAATACTGCCGGGAAAAGTGAATATAGGGCTGTGCTAAACATTCAGGATGATTGTAATATTGCTGCAGCTTTAGGACTAGTTGTTGGTGTAAAACGTCATCCTATGAATACACCTAGAATGTATAATGGAATAGATTATCACCTACAAATTGCAGGTGATAGACAAGTTGATAAGCGCTTAAATGAAATGGATAGATTTGTAAGGTGGCAACGCATAGCTCCTCCTATGGCTGCAGGTTATGGTTCCTATAAGTTCTCCTCCGAATTTCATGTTGACAGTATTGTTTTCAAAAAGAGCGATACCTGGTACACAAATTCGCATGGTAAAATGGTCAGGCAAGGTGCTCCGGCTATTATGGCACGAAATATAGCTTTACCTGATGTTAAATCAGAGGGGTTAACTCCTTATGTTATGGCTTCAAAATTCCCAAACGGTGCCGTTGCTATTGCAACCGAAGGAAGGGTGACACCCGACAATAGCTGGCAGCAGCCAAAGGCAGATATTACCCTAAAAGAAGCTGAGCTGAATAAGCCAATTGGTATATTTGGTCAATACAAATCCTTAACATTAGAATTTTCCAGAAAGCTAAACAAAATAAAAATTTATGGTCAAGATTTAATGGCTGAAAATGCGTTGAATATTACGAAAAAAGTGACCATTAAAGGGAACAAAGTTATAATTCCTGGCGATTTAATTGATTCGGTAGGAACTATGGCCGGTGATGAAGGTGATATCTCTGCTCCGGGAATGGTAATTAAAATAATACCTAATTGAATTAGATGAAGAGCGAGAAGCCAGACCTCAGTTGCTATTAAAAACAAAATACAATGTTTTGGCTCAGTGCAAACCCGAAAGTATATCGCTTTCTACTATTTGTAGATAATGTCTGAAGCAGAACAAAAAAATATTGGTTTTGAAAATGCACCTGCAAAAGTTAGAGAGATTGTTTTTG
>CAKZYA010000034.1 GCA_937883755.1 uncultured Flammeovirgaceae bacterium
AATGTCCTTCCTTTCGCATCTGTTTCTTTTATCGTTCTACCCTTGATTCGCATAAACTATTATTCTTCAGGGGTCCCATACTATTTCCTGGCACTAATACTACTTTGAGCGAATGATTGTAGGCGGATGAGGTGCTGGAAAAAGTAGATTATATACCGCGATCCTACTGTAAGCTTCCCGTAAAAGTGATCCACCTAAAAGTAGAATTTTTATCCTGTATTTGCTAAAGCATATTCTATTGGTGTTTGATAATTCAGCGACTGATGAGGTCGCTCATAGTTAAAATCCCTCCTCCATTCTTCAATCATCTGTCGGACTTGATCTAATGATCGGAAAATATAAGTATCTAGTAGTTCCTTCCGAAGACTCGCGTTCAATCTTTCCACATACCCATCCTGTGTAGGCTTTCTCGGTTGAATAAACATCAGTGTTACCTGCCATTCTTGGCACCAGTCGGCTAGCCGTTGACTGATAAACTCTGGTCCATTGTCTACCCGGATGGCCTGAGGCACTCCTCGGGTTTCTCGAAGTCGCTCCAAGGTGCGGATCAACCGCAATGCCGGTAGTGAGGTATCTACCTCAGCAGCCAAAACTTCCTGACTACAATCGTCCATAATATTGAGTACCCGAAATTTGCGATCATCCCACAGGGTATCATTTATATAATCTAGCGACCAAACTTCGTTAACCATTATTGGCTGGTACAGAGGCTGTTTGATCCTAGCTGATAATCTTTTCTTTGCTCTACGGCGAATACTTAACCTCATTTGTTTGTAGACCCGATACACTCGTTTATGGTTCCAGGGAAATGATTGTTTTCTGAGTCGGTGAAAACACTTCCAAAAACCAATTGCCGAATGTTTATCAGTTAAAGCTTTAAGTTGCCCTATAATCTCTTCATCATTCTTCGGCTTTGCTTGATAGGCAAAACTATTACGGGGGAGTAACACTGCTTGACAGGCCTGGCACTGGCTGACATGATGCTGCTGTATCATGTGCCGAACTAACTCCCGTTTTTGCCCAGACCTCAAAGCTTTTTTTCTACCGCATCTTTCAATGCTTCATGAACCAACCTTAAATCTGCATACATTCTCTTCATCCTATTATTTTCGGCTTCTAGCTCTTTCAGCTTTTTTAGTTGGTTAGCATCCATTCCCCCGTACTTAGCCTTCCAATTGTAAAACGTTGCTTCACTAATACCCAGTTCTCGGCTAAGGTTTGATATTTTAGCACCTGCTTCTTGTCGGTTAATGGCAGCAATAATCTGTGGTTCGGCCGTCATGGAATGACAAATCGTGTTTTTTTCATGAGCGTGGTTTATTTAAAAGTAAGTAATAATCAGCTACCGCCCACCGCGTGGCGCGCCCCTATCGGGACTTGCTGACTCTACTTTTAAGTGGCTCACTTTTGGGTAATCTCACAGGATTACGCGCTCTGCTTATTATCCGGCGTGGAACGCAAAGCAGCTCAACGGCAAAGGCATGATGATGCTAGAGATCAACTGATTTTAGATGAGGTAAGAAGAATTCGTAAGGACATGCCTAAACTAGGTACCCGAAAGCTCTATCATCTGCTTTCCCCTTTCTTTAGGCAGCATCACATTAAAATGGGACGAGATAAATTGTTTAACCTGTTGCGTGCTAATAACATGTTAGCTAATCGGCGAAAACGAAAAGCGTTTACTACGGAGTCCCGTCACTACCTTTTTAAGTACCCAAATTTAGCCAAGGACTTACAGCACAAGCAACCCCACCAGTTGTGGGTATCCGACATGACGTATCTGAGAACAGGCAGTAGATTTAGTTATCTCAGCTTGGTTACAGATGCTTACTCGCGTAAGATCGTGGGCTGGTCACTTCAACCTAACATGCATGCCGTAGGTCCGTTAGAAGCCTTAAAGATGGCTTTAAAGCAACGGGCTTCTCCTTATTCCATATAACTCACCACTGATGAGTTAGTACAAGGGCACTATGGTTCTTTTTCAGCCGCCCTCCAACACGTAACTAAAAGCATTCAAATATATAATTACCGAAGACCTCATCTGAGTTTAAATTATCTGACACCTGAGCAGGCCCATCAAAGAAGTGGTGCCTTGAAGAAACATTGGAAAAAATATGACCGAATCTACCGAGCCGTGAGTCACAACCGCTATCTTGAAAAAATTTTATTCAAAAAGGATCTTATCAACTACAAATCGTTCCTTCAATCTGTGGATGCATAGACGGACAAGACCCCCCTCCGAACCAAGCATGACCGATTTCCGTGTCACTTGGCTCTCCAGTAATCATTTACAGCCAAGGGCTTTGCCATCATCACGGCCATACTGGATGTTATGATGACAGTTTCGGCAAACTACCAGGGTTTTTCGTCTCCGAGCCGCCATCGTTTCCATCCATTTCGGACGGTTAGACTGCCCTTTATCTTTTAGGTCAGACATCTTACGAATGTGGTGTACTTCAATGTGTTCCCTAGCCCCACAAAGTTCACAATGTTGGGCTAGTAAGCGTTGAACTAACTCACTTCGTCCGTTCCAGATTTGACTATGCTTACGTTCATCGTCCAATGTGACCTATTTGTTCCATCGCAACGGTACCCCTCCGAATTGCGCATACAGAGGCTTCCTAGCCTCTTGCTTTTTGACCACTTGTAACACCTTACAGGGGCCATATTCGGTGTCTAGCCATGTCCCATACCGTCGGTAGATTTTCTGGCAAGTTGTCTTATACTTCCTTGCCAGGGTTTTTACCAAAGATACTTCCATGACTCTTCGTAAGGTATGTAGCGTATGGAGGTTGTAAGCCATCCGATAATACTGGACAATACCCCGGTATTCGGCTTGATATTGGATGACGATACTGTAGGCCTCGTCGTTGACCCGCTGCACCAGGTGGATCGGTTTGCCCTTTCTTTTATACTTGGCACAATAGGCTTTTCGTACCTGATCGGGTACCCGAAGACCTACACTACCGTTGATACACCGTTGACCTCGGTGGTCGTGTTTATCATTGGCATGTAGGATATGGACTTCATATCCCAGGAGGTGTGCCCTTTCGTCACGGGCATGCGTGACGAGGGTTTTCTCTTCACTTAGGGTTAACTTCAACTCATCTTGCAAAAATGCCGTGAGTTGTTGTTTGATTCCACTTGCTTCGGCTTTCGTGCCCACTAATCCCAGTAGAAAATCATCGGCGTACCTCACGTACCATAGTCGGCAAAAATTAGGGTCACGGGGATCGCGGGACGGAATCTGTTGTGCTTGCCGATTCAGTCGTTGTGCGTCTTCCCTGTGGCCTTCTTTCCTCGCCATTGATGCTGCTTGGGTCAGGGCTCCATAAGGGGGATAGGTCTTTCTGCGTTTTCCTTTTGTGTATTCGGGAATAAGTTCCTGTTCTACGTACTTATTTAACTTATCCAGTACTAAATTGGCTAGGATAGGACTGAGAATGGAGCCTTGTGGTGTGCCACTATACGTAGCATACCATTGCCATTCTTCCAAGTAGCCCGCTTGCAGTAACGCCCCGATCAGCCGGAGCAAACGGTTATTGTGGAGCTTCTCGCCTATTATATTCAATAATATCGTGTGATCAATACTATCAAAACAGGCACTGATATCCCCTTCAATAAACCATTTGGTCGCTTGACCTTTCTGGCATACTGTTCGCAGGGCCGTATGGCATCCCCGTTTGGGTCGGAATCCGTAAGAAAGTGGGCTAAATTGAGGCTCGTAGTAGGCTTCTAATAAGGATCGGATAACTTCCTGTAGCAGTTTGTCCGACTAACTTGGCATGCTTAACGGCCTTCTTTTGCCATTTTTCTTCCGATGTAGGTACGTCGTACCGGAGTCCAACGGTAACGCTCATGGCGTACCGCCTCAATTGACTTGAGTTGTGCAAAAAAGAACCCTTTTCTACACACCCAACCCCTCCCTCACGTAATCTCAAAAAAATCTACGCTTTTTTCCATTAGCAAGTGTAAAAAGCCAAGTAAGAATCAACGTGTAACAATTTGTTATTACACTAGACTTTTTACACAACTCTGTTAGCTTCTTACTATCTTTGGAGAAATAGAAGACATCATGTTGATTGGTTACGCCCGGGTTTCCACCCACGAACAGAATTTGGACTTACAACGAGATACATTAGAAGCTGCTGGATGCAAACGCATCTTTGAGGACATGCTATCTGGGGCAAAATCGGAGCGCCCTGGCCTGGCGCAGTTGAAGGATCATCTGCGCGAGGGGGATACGTTGGTCATCTGGCGACTCGACCGATTAGGGCGCTCGCTGAAAGACTTGATTGAATGGGTCAATTATTTAGAAGAACAAGGCATTGCCTTGAATAGTCTGCAAGAATCTATTGATACCTCCACTCCCACTGGAAAATTAGTCTTTCATATCTTTGGTGCGCTCGCTGAGTTTGAGCGTAATCTGATCCGAGAGCGCAGCCGAGCAGGCATGGAAGCCGCCCGGGCACGAGGTCGTCGGGGCGGTCGTCCTTCAGCCCTTTCGCCTGAGCAGAAAAAGCTAGTCTTTAAATTACATCAAGATCCAGAGCAAACCATTGATTCCATACGAGCACTATTCAATGTTTCTCGGAAGACTATTTATAATGCAGTGAATGAAATCAAAAAGAATCAGCGAAAGGAGGCAGGGTGAATCTGAGCTGTTTTGAGTAGCGCAGGGAAAAGCTCCGGTACGATCCGACTAAAAAAGGATTCTTAAACGATGGCAAAGTCAAACGGGTAGAAAAAGTGATTTTTTAATGTAAGCTTACCTGCCTGCCCGTTTGACTTGTTATCAATATTTTCTCTCTTCTACCTTCACTTTTTTTGCACTTACAGACAGATAGAACAGAAAGTTCTGAAAAGAGAGTGCTAGTTAAATGAATAAGTTCGTAAATGTTACACTCCTTTTTCTGATCAATACTATTGTATCAGCTCAAGGAGTTAAAGAAGAATTACTAAAAGTCGTAGCATCAGACGGTGATGATAAAAACCGCTTTGGTACCTCGGTTAGTATTTACGGCGATTATGCTATTGTAGGTGCCGCTTTTGATGACAATACCTTTTCCGCAGCCTATATATATCATTTCGATGGTACAATATGGAAAGAACAAGCCAAGCTTTCATCTGGTATTCCTGGCAACCTTGATCAATTTGGTTATGCTGTAAGCATCTACGGCGATTATGCCGTAGTAGGAGCTTATTTAGACTATGAGCATAGTCTTGATGGTGGAGCAGTTTATGTATTCGTTCGTCAGGGAACCAAGTGGGTAAAACAAGCTAAACTTACCCCTTCTGATGCAAATGTAATAAGAAATAATAATTTCGGAATATCAGTAAATGTTCGTGACGACTACATTATTGTAGGGGCGTTTGCTGATGATGAAAAAGACCGTAGTGCTGGTGCTGCATACATTTTTACACGACAAGGAGCTAACTGGGTAGAAAAAACCAAATTGATGGCTAGTGATGGGACTATGGGTGACCTATTTGGTTATTCCGTAAGTATTAATGATAGCTACGCCATTGTAGGAGCATATTTCGACCATGAGCCAGGTAGTGGAACCCATAATCATACAGGGTCAGCTTATATTTTTTCTAGTGCGGGAGACAATTGGATAGAAGAAGCTAAGCTTATAGCTTCGGATGCTGCCTTTCAAGGGCAGTTTGGCATTTCAGTCGATATTGATAAGGCGTATGCTATTGTTGGTACTACCTCAGGGTCGGCTTATGTCTTTGCGAAAGATAGTGAGGGCTGGTTAGAGCAAACAAAACTTACCCTACCCAATGCAACGGGTTTTGGCATTTCGGTAGATATTGAAGGAAGTTATGCGTTGATTGGAGCTACTGGCGACAGCGGCAAAGAACCTGGTACCGGATCGGGGTATCTGTTTTACTACAATGAGCAGCGCTGGATAGAGCAGGCTAAACTTATTGCATCGGATGGTAATGAATATGATTTTTTTGGAAGTACAGTTAGCCTGAGCGGTAATAGGATGATTATCGGATCACCTACGCATGATGAAAAAGGAGTTAATGATGGGGCTGCATACTTGTTCAACCTAGATAGTTTGATAGGTACAGACTACTGTAGCCTACTATCTGAGAGAGTAAGTTTAAAGCCTGATATTGTTGTTTGTGACAAAGATAGTGTGGTGCTAAATTCCATGGTCAGTAACGCTGATTACCTGTGGAGCACAGGGCAAACTATTCCTAGTATTACTGTTACAACCTCCAATACCTACTGGGTGCAGATAAAACAAAACGGTTGCATAGTTACTGATACGATCACCGTTGATTTTCTAAAGTTCGATTTAGGAAAAGATACTGTTTTCTGTGAAACGATTAACCATACCCTTAAAGTAGATAATCCACAAGCCCAATTACTTTGGAGTACTGGCGAGACTAGCCCTTCAATACGGGTTACTGAATCCGGAGTTTATTGGGTAAAAGCCCGTCAAGGAGGCTGTACGGCCATAGATAGCATACATGTAGACGTTTTAGAAGAGCCAGACTTAGGGGCAGATACTCTTTTTTGCGAAACAATAAATCATACCTTAGGAGTGAATGATTCGGCCGCAAGTATCTTGTGGAGTACGGGAGAAAGTGGTAAACAAATTACGGTAACTCAAGCAGGAATTTATTGGGTAGCAGTCAATAAGGGGACATGTAGTGCAGTTGATAGCATCTATATTGATGTTTTACAAAAACCAAAGGCTGAGGTGATAGATACCATCATTTGTCAGGATGAAACGGTGTCTTGGAGCATTGACACACCGCGTTCTACTTATTACTGGGACGATGGAAGTACATCACCAAACAAACTATTTAGGCGTGCTGGTGAGTATAACGTGTTTATCGCTAATGAATGCTTCACTTTTCAGCAAACAATAGTAATAAGCACTGAGGACTGCAACTGCGATGTATTTGTCCCTAATATTTTCACCCCCAATAATGATAGTAGCAACGATAATTTCCAACCTCAACTTCACCATAAGGTAACAGTCATTTCTTTACGTATTTATAACCGATGGGGAAGTCTGCTTTATAGTAGTGAGGGCTTCGCAACCTGGAATGGTACTCTTCAGAACAGAGATGCGGCAGAAGGAAATTACTATTGGGTATTAGACTACCACTGCCTTCAAAATGACGAAATTATTCAGCATCAGAAAAAAGGATGGCTAACACTGAAGCGGAAATAGCTACTATAAAAAGAGTTCTTCATTGGTCTTAGTCGTTGGTTGAAGCTATGCACTTAAATGTAATGGTTCAGATAGATACGCTACATTTTCGGCTTTTATTACTTTGTGCTCTCTAAAGCTCTATATGGAGGTCCTCAGTTTTGATAGATTCTTACCTTATCATATATCAGGAAAATCTTATCACCCCCAAAGTCTAGTGGGTTTTTGGGAGTATCGTGATGGTCTGGAATGACTTAAGGGCTACTACTGAATTCGTTAATGGTTGATTAGGTACGTTATTACCCACGAACGGGCAAGTGGAAATACCGGAATATAAAACAAGATAAAAAACATAAAACCAAAGATCTGGATCAAGTACCACTATTCGTCTAATAATAAGATACCTGGATAAAGCCTATGGGTTCATGTCTAGTAGTTAGAGGATCGTAGCAAACCTATCCGAAACTGTACCCGATCCTGAAGAGGAATCTCAGCATCGGCAAGGACATCCCACAGAAAGAGTAGTTGCAAAGCCAGTTTATCCGAGAGAGCCAGTAGCTTACCCGCCCCCACAAAGCCTTGCCAGTCCAACGTAATACTCGGTGCAGGCACTGAGTTCTCTTGCCCGGTCGGGATAGTACCATACTGCAGCTCAGTATAGAGCAAGAGTTGCCCCTTTACTTGCCGCTGTACAAAAGCTGAACCCGCAGAGAGTTCCACCTGAGCGGAGAGGGGTTCCCACTGCCCAGAGGCTTGCACGACGCTCCCTACTCCAGCAGTCCAGACCCGGTTGAGCTGATAGCCCAGTTGGGGGAGAAGCTGAAAGGACGTTGTACTCAGTTGACTCGCATTCAGGTTGATCCCATAGCTGAACCGTTTACGCACGGGAATCCCTTCTAGCGAAGTGTTTTTGACAAACACACTATCCCCGGTTTGCACCTGTCGGTAGGTGCGCTTGAGTTTGTTCAAGCCCTCTTGCACCTGAGTAATTAGTTGATGATGCGTATCAAAATACTGGGTCGCTTCCTCAGTAAGCTGCTGACGAATCGCTTCTTCCTGAGGGATCGCCTGCATGGGAGGGGGCGGTAGTTGATCCGCTACCTGCTCTTGTACGTAGCTTTCTGCCCAGGATTCGGCTTGCTGTACTCCTTCTAGTAATAAGGTATCCCGCACTTGCTGGTACGAAAGACTATCCTGGGGGATATACTGCTGGTAAGGCTGAGCCATTCGTTTAATCGTATTCAGTGTATCTAGGGCACCAGACTTGGTATCCTGGAGTTTTTTGGTGTACCTTTGGGCAGGATCAGCGAATCCTTTCCTTTGCTTTATGATTGTGCTTCCCGAGACCTTGGGCAGGGAAGTCGGTAAGTTTGGTGTTTTAGGCAAAGAGGGAAAACCAGAAAGGGGCTGGGGCATTTCCCCACCTGCTACTGGGGGCAAGTTTTCAAAAGAAAAGCCCGACCAAGAAGTAGGGATACGTGATGGGAGAATATCCTTAGTGACAGGTAAGCTATCCAGTACACCCTTGACCTGCTGGGTGCTGCGCTGCACTCGCTGCTGAACGGCTTGCTTTTTCTGGGCTAGTTGGTCAAGCAACTGTTGCAACGAGTCTTGTCCGGCTCTGGGTACCTGGTTTAGCGATTGCTGGGCATCCAAGCGATCGAGGGCTTGCTGAGCCTGATCAGCCAGGGAAGCCACTGAGTCTTGAATAGCAATAACACGAGCTTGAGCAGCCGTAATCACCGAATCAGCCCCTACAGAATCATACACTGTAAGGTTGGCGGGAGATACGAACTTTTCGGGTAGTTTCTGCGCATGAAGGGGAAAACCCCACCCGCAGCTTACTAAGAGAACCAGGAACACGCACCAAGAAGAAAAAATAGGTAACATGCAGAGTACCAATAGGTAGTAAAAAATAAACTAGGTGGATCGCAAAAAAATGAACATTCCGTATGAATGTTTAGACAAAAATACGGTTGCAATCGCTTTAAAAACAAACGTGTGTAAGGAATTTTAAACAAAAGCAAAAAACAGAGTATAACGAAGTAATCTACTAAAATAAAGCACACCCTCTTGCCTGGTAATGATCGAAGAGACAGATTGGAAACTAGAAAAGTGAAAAAGGTGTAATTGGACTGCTTAATAGTTTTACTATCAAAAATAGAAGAAATAATACATGATAAAAAAACGGAAACAAAACGGGAGTGAATTGTAAAAAAGGGGTGCTACTTTTACAACCGAAGTTTTGGCTACACGGATTAGTCATTTTTTAAACGCTATTTTTTCTACCATAACCTGTTACCATGACGTATTATTTTTGGAAGATCTGGGGAGGAGTTCTTTCCCTGACCTTGCTTGCTGTGGTCTGTCTTGTAAAACCATACGCTGTGCAAGGCCAAGTTAGTGATGCTCCGCGAAATTTTGTTGAAGTATTTCCCCCTTCCCCAGCGGCAAGTTCTATGGGTCAATTTGAAGACGTACCGGTGAGTCTGTATACTGGTAAACCCAATATCAGTGTACCGATTTGGCAAGCACAAGGGCGCGGGATTACCTTACCGATTTCGCTGGATTATCATGCGAGTGGCGTACGACTCAGTGAAGTAGCCCCTGCTGTCGGGATGAATTGGGCGTTAACAGCGGGAGGGGTCGTTACGCGAACGGTCATGGGAAGAGTTGATGACCTACCGGGAGGCTATCTGCAAGAGGGACAACCCGTGCCGGATCAGTTTACTACCTATGGAGAATTTGAGGCACTGACCAACGGTCTACGGGATGGTCAGCCCGATATTTTTAGCTTCTCACTACCCGGTGCTTCAGGAAAATTCGTGATCAACTACGATGGTACAGTACTATTATTTCCCTTTCAGAAAATAGATATTCAGTACCAAAAAACCGGCACCGAAATTACTCGTTGGACCATCACTACAACAGATGGCACTGAGTACACATTGGACGAAAACGAACGACAGCAAAATACAACCCTAGAAACCAATACCAGTAGCTCATCGCCTTCCAGTGCTTATAATTCCAGTTGGTTTCTAAGTCGCATTGAGACCCCCCAAGGAGAAACGATCAACTTTTCCTATGCGCCTCATACACTAAACTATCAATTGCAAGATAGTGAGACACGCTACACAAATTTTTTTAACTCAGGTAGCTGTGGGGTACTACCTCGTAATCAATACTACCGTACTACAACCTTGATTCAAGCCAAACGGCTTACGCAGATTGAAGTCACCTCTTCGGATGAGATTATTGATTTTTTCTATGAAGAAGATCGTTTTGATTTGGATCAGGATCAGGCGCTGACTCGGATTACGATTACCAACTTGCTGGATGAGGTAGTACGAGAGTTTACATTGGGCTATCAATATTTACAGGGAGCGGCTTTAGTAACCCCATCGCTGGGAACCACGCCGGATGATCTGGTTCGCCGATTGATGCTCACCTCGGTGACAGAATCTAACAACGGGGTAAGTAAACCTGCTTATACCTTCGAGTATATTACCCAGAATGCGACAGGAAGAGGACTTCCTCCTCGCTTATCCACTGCTCAAGATCATTGGGGCTTTTTCAATAATACGATTAACACCACGCTATGCCCTCGGCAAAATGTTACCCAATTTGTGAATGGACAGACCATTAATTTCACGGTCACTGGGGGTATCCGTAGTCCTGATGCAACCCAAGGATCATCATTAGTTGGAGTGCTCAATAAGATTACTTATCCAACCGGGGGCTATACGGCCTTGGAGTATGAGCCTCATGACTATTTTAGCCCTTCAGCTAGTGAGTTAATGTCAAAGTCTTTTATGTATACCATTGCCAACGAATTTGAAGGCAGTGTGGGAGGAGTTGGAAATAATATAGATCAGTTTGAAGTTGGAGCCAATGTAGATGGCCCGGTATACGTGAACTTTGCTTATCCCGATGATATCACGATCAATCCCGCCTCTACTTGGATGAAAATATTTCCTCTGGGCAGCACTACGCCAGTTTATTTTTCCCAAGGGTTTTATAATGCGACCACCCAAACGTTCCAAGAAGCAGAAATTACACTAGCTCCTGGAATATATGAAATCGAATATAGTGGCATTAGCCGTACCACACTAGAATCGGGACAAATCTTTGATCTTTGTGTGGATTGGTTTGAAGAAGTGATGACCCCAGAGCGCATGATCGGTGGAGGGGCTCGGGTGGCTAAAACGACGCTGTATGATCCAGTAGCTGAGATCAGTAAGATCAAACGGTATCAGTATCTACGCGAAGATGGCTCATCCTCCGGTGCTTTATTGGATCAGCCCGAATATGGCTATGTTCAGGAAATGATCAGAGGAGGTGATTGTGTCTCGGGTGGACAATCATCGATAGGACTCATCTGGGTGCGTAGTCCCACCCCCAACTATACGCTTGATATGACACAAGGCAGCTACATTGGCTACAGCCGTGTGGTAGTCTTGGAGGGAGAGGATGGTGAAAATGGACACAGCATCTACCAGTATACCTCCCCTGCCACCCATCCTGATATGGCCGATGTCGATGATTGGCCGGCAGCCCCGGATGAAACTAGGGAATGGCAACGAGGTCTGCTACGAGAAAGCGCCCAGTATGAACAAGGGCAAACAGCGCCTATTCAAGAGACCACCAATAACTACACCTACTTTACAAGAGGTAGTAACAACCCTAATACATTAAATCAGTTTGTCCAAGCTGCCAAAATAGTTGCAGTATGTCTTGAAGGGTGTCTTCTCGATGCTACTAATCCTGGTAATTTTCAAGCCAATTATTACGTGATTGGTACCGGCTATAATGAGGTCAATCGAAGTGACGAGGTTCTGCGCAGTCAAGTTGGGGGGACTACCGTAACGACGCAGACGGATTATACGTATAGTCAGGATCACTTACAGCTTACCCGACAGGCTACCACTGATAGCGAGGGGCGCACCCGAGCGACTGAATACGAATACGCTGAAGATTTTACTGAGAATGGTTTTGGCAGTAATCTGCTTCGGCGAGACCATATGCATAGTCAAGTGCTTCTGCAGATAGACTACACCCAGGTGGGGGGCAGTGAAGAAGAGGTTCAGCGGTTGGCGACTACGTACAGTGAAGCCTCTGGGCATGTGCTGCCCTCGTTTGCTACCTACCACCCAAAGGGGGTAGCCGCACTAGAAAGTATAACGACTAGCTACAGTTATGATGCTGCTGGAAATCTTACTCGCCAGCAACGAGAGGATGAAAACGCGATTGCCTACCGATATGGTTACAATAACCGCTACCCCGTTGTCCAAGCGGAGAACGCAGAAGTTAATGAGATCTTTTACACCAGCTTTGAAGAAACAGATCAAAATGTAAGCACTACCCAGGCCCGTACAGGACAACAATCTCATGTGGGTACCTATACAGTGACACTTCCCCCAGCAGGAGGTAGCTACCTGCTTACCTACTGGCTAAAGGAAAGTGAGACGACTGGGGAATGGACGTTTTTCTCGCAAACAATTACGGCCAATACCGATATTGGAATACCTACCAACCTCATTGATGAAGTGCGGGTGCACCCGCTGGATGCACTGATGACTACCTATACGTATAGTCCTTTACGAGGGATGACATCCCAGACCGATCCCAGTGGTAGGACGACCTACTATGAGTATGATGAACTAAGCAGGGTCAAAATCATCCGCGATACCGAGCGCGAGATTGTCAGTCGCTATCAGTATCATTATGCCAACCAATAATACCGTTTACATTATCCATATTTTTTTATCACAAAACACATCCTACTGATGAAATACTATCCTATTCTTTTTCTTCTTCTTACCTGGCTTGGCAGTATCACTCCAATCTGGGCCCAGCTGAATGATCCTAACGACTTGAAAGGGTATTACCCCTTTAATGGAAACCCGAACGACGAAAGTGGTAATGACCAGAACGGGGTAGTGTTCGGCGGGATGGCACTGGGTAATGACCGTAATGGCTTTATTAACAGTGCTTACCTGTTTGATGGCACCGACGATTATATTGCCCTTAATACAATTGGGGGTTTAGGACAACGTTTGACCATTGCCGCCTGGGTGAACATTACCTCCAATGCTACTGCCACTAATACCCTCTTTTCTTTTGGTAGTACTGGGGCGGGTGATGAGATTTCTATTAAGATACAGGGCGGGAAGGTCGTGGTAGACCAAAGCTTGGGCTCAACGGATGAAACCGGGCTTGTCATCGGCTATAATACATGGGTTCACCTGGCTGTTACCGTCGACAATAGTAGTAGGGACGTGGTTGTCTACGTAAATGGGACTGAGGTGGAAGAAATTAGCAATATCATATCCAATAATGGTGCTATGGGGAATGCATTTATTGGGGTCGACCGAGCACTCGATCACGATTTCTTTCAAGGATCTATGGAAGATGTGCGTATTTATGATAGAGACCTACCTTCAAATCTTATGGATAATTTATATGAATTAGATTCGGCTAGTAATAATGGTGGACAGCAGATCAGTGTCTGGACGACTGAAAGTGGAGGGGTATTTTACGAACAAGGAAAGGTGCGGATTGGCGATGTCAGCACCCCCGATGGCTACAAGCTGTACGTGGAACAAGGGTTACTGGCCGAGCGGGTAAAGATCAGCCTAAAAAGTACAGGTGATTGGGCAGATTACGTCTTTGCCCCCGACTATACCCTGCGTTCCCTTCCTGAGGTAGAAGCCTATATCCGTACCCACCAGCACTTACCCGGTATCCCTTCGGCAGAATCGTTGGTAGAAACCGGTATTGATCTAGGAACGATCAATGCCAAGCTGCTGGAAAAAATTGAAGAGTTGACCCTGTATGTGATCCAGCAAAATCAGGAGCTAACCCGGCTCAAAGAGCGTCAAAGCCAACTGGAACAAGCTATAAAGCCCTAAGGCTAGGCTGTATTACTACAGTGTTCTTTCTGTAGAAGCCCAAGCATGTTGCTTTACTTTTAATAATGCTTTTTGAAGAAGTATTAACTGTCATACCATGTCTAAATTTTTCTACCTAACCTGCTATTGCCTGGGGCTTAGCACGATCGTGCTCGCCCAAAGCAATGACCAGAACTATATTATCACCTATACACCCCGTGAAGCTAAGACGACTGAGGCGGAAGTCACCTTTACGGCTCCGGCCACCGAAGTGGCTAAAACCATAGAGTATGTAGATGGACTCGGACGAGCGCTCCAAACCATCAGCAAAGAAGCGGCTCCCTCCGGTAATGATATGGTTCAGCCGCATGAATACGATGCTTTTGGACGTAAAGCACGTAGCTATTTACCCTATGCCCGTCCAGTGGGCACGGATGGCACTTTTCAGGTGAATGCCGTGGTTGACCAGGACGACTTTTACCAAAACCCACCAACTGCCGTAGAATCAGACCGAGAGCCTTACGCCGTTACGGAGTTTGAGCCCTCCCCCTTGAACCGGGTGGATCAGAAAGGCAGTCCGGGGGATGATTGGCAGCCCAATACCGGCAGGGCAATGGGCTATCAATACCTGGTCAATGATGGCAGTGCGGTATATCAAGTCCAGCAGTGGTCCTTGAGTGCTACGGGTATTCCCAGCAGCACCCAGGTCTACGGGACGGGCGAGCTAACGATGACCGAGATGGAGGATGAGGATGGCCGCATTCACCGAGAGTATACCGATAAGCTAGGCCGGATGGTGTTGAAGCAAGTGCAAAATAGCAGTACCAGTAGCGATACCTACGATACCTATTATATCTATGACGAGTATAATCTGTTACGGGTAGTCCTTCCCCCGGAGGCGGCGGATAACTTGACCCCGGATGCTAATTTTCTGAATCGGTGGGCTTTTCAGTACCAATACGATTCCCGTAGGCGAATGAGCCACAAAAAAACGCCGGGAGCGGATTGGATGTATATGATCTACGACGATCGTGACCGGCTCATTCTTACCCAGGATGGTCGGCAACGTATAAATAACGAGTGGTCATATACCGAATACGATGCATTAAACCGCCCGATTGTGACCGGACTCTACTATGCCAGCCAGACTTATACCCAGGAGCAAATGCAAGCCCTTATTCCTGAGGGGGACAATGTATCGGATTATCCGGCGGAAGAAACATTTACCCGGGAAGGGGCCCGCTTGCAGGTGAACCAGCACGAAGGAGAAGATCGCTACCGGGCCAGCGAAGTGATTGAACTTCTGCCTGGCTTTGACTTCGAGCCCATGACCGATAATAGTATCTTAGCTGAGATAGGAACCATCACCACCTCAACCGAAACGGATTATCCGGCTGAAGGAGAACAGCAAATATTAACCATCACCTACTACGATGACTATGATTTTGATAACGATGGTACCGTGGATTACAATCCGATTAATCTTGGGTTAGGGGCGAACGCGAGCGATAAAACCCGCAATCTAGTGACGGGGACCCAAGTAAAAATCATCAATACCAATGAATGGCTGACGCAGGTGACGTTTTATGACGAGAAAGGGCGGGTCATGCAAACCCAGTCAGACAATCACGTGGGGGGGAGCGATATAGTCAGTCATCAGTACAGCTTTCATGGCCTGTTAGAGAGAACCATTATGCGGCATACGAGGGATGATCAGCACGGCACCGAAACAGTAATCAGAAACCTAGAATACGAATACGATCAGGCTGATCGGCTGATCAATAGTTATTTGACCATCAGTGGGGTTACCCGCTTGTTACTAGCCCACTACACCTATAACGAGCTAGGGCAACAGATCAGTAAAGAGCTTCATCAAACAGGGACAAACAACTACCTACAGAGCGTAGATTATCGGTATAATATCCGGGGTTGGCTCACCGATATTAACGACAGTGAATTGCAAGATGATCCTAATGACCTGTTTGGAATGGAGCTTACCTACAATAGAAGCAATAGTATCAATAACACCCGGCAATACAACGGTAATATTAGTGCCGTTCGGTGGAAAAATGCGCTGCAAACCGAAGAACACGGGTACGTATATGAATATGATTGGCATAACCGAATCCTTGAGGCCAACCATAAAACGCGCTCGGGTGGCAGTTGGAGTAGTGCTGGGGCCGCTTTTGATGTTCGTGATATTACCTATGATAAAAATGGCAATCTACTCACCCTGGAGCGTCACGATCAAAATGGAGATGATTTAGATGATTTGCTGTACAACTATGGTGACCCGTCTTCTCGGAGCAATCAGCTGTGGAGTGTGACCGAAAAGCTAGGTAGTAATACTACAGTAGGATTTGCTGATGGCAACACCACTGGAGATGATTATAGCTATGATGAATCCGGCAACCTGACCCAAGACCTGAACAAAGGCCTGACCCAGATTACCTATAACCACCTCAATCTTCCCGAAAAACTCACCTTTGAAAACGGGGTCATTCAGTACTTCTATGATGCTAGCGGAATGAAAGTCCGTAAAGAAGTGCGGAATGGTACGGAACCGGTTGTACTGACCGATTATGTGGCGGGCATCCAGTATGAGGACGACAATAAATACGATGATCAGGATATTGCCTTAGATTTTCTGATCCATGACGAGGGACGAGCCTATCCACTAGATATAAGTGGTGGTTCCGGGTGGAGCTACCAGTATGATCTGAAAGACCACTTAGGCAATACGCGGTTGACCTTTGAATCCCAGGAGTCAGTGGTTCTTTTTTCGGCCACTATGGAAACGGGAGGTAATCTCTCCGCTCGGGAAGAGGAGTACTTTGATAATGTTGCTGAAAGCCGGCAAACGCTAGAATACCACAATGCTACCCAGCCCAATACCGAGGAGGCTCAGCCGAACAAAGTAGCCACCTTGAATGCCGCTCGGGGGCGTATCCAAGGCCCTACCTTACAGCAAGTGGTGCACCAGGGCGATAGCGTCCACATTGAAGTCAAGGCTAGCTACGAAGAGCGTTCTAAAAAGAAAATCCAAGGCGGGGGATTGCTCACAGCGGTCGCTGGTTTGTTTAACCCTTCCATGGCCGGCTATGAAGCCGTCGGGGCAACGGAAACCCTGACGGAAGCCCTGGCAGGGACAACCCTAATCAATCGGGATCGTACTGGAGTGCCCAAAGCGTATCTAAACTATGTGGTGATGAATGAGGAACAAGTTGTTGTTGATCAGGGCTTTGTGCCCGTCAGTGAAGCAGCCAGAATTGAGACTGGCCGCCGTGGCCGGCACCCCGGTGGATACGGCAAGACGACCAAGTCAGAAAAAGCGGTAGATAGTGTAGCGCATGAAATGTTAGCAGTGGATTTGGATATTACTGAAAATGGCTATCTTTATACCTATGTCTCCAATGAGAGTAACTGGGATGTGGATGTACACTTTGACCAAATGATGGTGATGACCTCGGGTACCCAGCCTACTATCGTCCAGACCGAGGACTATTTCCCGTTTGGACTGACACACACTCAGCCGCTGAATGATCCTACGAACAAATACCTCTATAACGGGAAGGAAATCCAGGATGAACTGGGGCTAGGATGGTACGATTATGGTGCGAGAATGTATGATCCTGCTATTGGTAGGTGGCATGTAATCGATCCAATGTCTCATATGTATTACTCCTATAGTCCGTATAATTATACCCTCAACAATCCAGTTTTGTTTGTCGATCCTGACGGCACAATAGTTGAGTTTGGTGAAAATACCTCCAAAAAAGATAAAAGAGAATTTATGCGAGCACAGAGACGTTTGAATAGAAAATCAAAAACAGCTAGAAAACAGTGGAGAGGTTTGAAGAAATCAGAAAATGTTCATACGATACATGTAAATGAGACTGATCCAGAAACAAATCAGAAATACGGAACTGAAGTTAAAGCCAAGGGGGAAATTTCAAACGAGACTGGTAACGGAACAGATATTTATATTAATACTGAAGATAATACAATTGAAGGAGAGGTGCTACCGTTAGAAATAAGTATCGGACATGAAGAAGCTCATGCAGCTCGATTAGACGAAGGAAAAGTAGAAGAATTTAAGTCTGACTTTAAAGACCCGAAATATTTTGATAAATTAATGGAGTACTATAGTCGAAGAAGAGTGACCGAAGAAGCCGCAGCATCTCATGTTGAAAACATCATAAGAGCCGAGTATGATCCGAAGCAGAGGAAATTCAAACTCAGAGATAAATATTCTAATATACCTCAGTACGTTAAAAACCCTGTAACTGGAAACTACGAGATTAAACAAATTGATATAAACGTTAAGAAGAATGGGTATCGATATTATAAGAAGTAATCTAGTTTTATACATTTTCGTAGTTTTCAATACATCTTACGCTTATTCACAGGATTGTAAGCTTCATAGAGTTGATTTTGAGATAATTGCTAAAGACTATCCAAAATTTGAAGAAGATATCAATTCATTTTACTCTAGTAATTACGAGTACGATATCATCTATATGAAAATAAAAGGAGGTGATCCTTCTGGTTCTCTTTTAACGCGATATTATCTAAAGGAAAACTGGATAAAATACAGCATGTTCAATAATTCAAAACAAATTGAAGATACAATAACCGTTGATACTAATTTAATTAGCGATATTTTTGATGAAGGTAACAAAGGTGTATTCATGGAAGTATGCCCCTTTAGTACCTCAAATGATACTCATGTATATCTACTTAAAAAACAAGGGCATATTTTTTTGAAATACACTAGCGCTTATCCGTTATTCTTAGATGAAGAGGGTATTTGCGGTTTTACAAAACTGATAAATAAAATTAAGTAGGTTGACAAAACTAGATGGGTATTACTGAATGTTGAAAGTAGATTTTATACTCTGTTCCAAACTTGGTGAATATCTTCTTACCCGTCTAGCGCAAGTTTAACGAAATGTAACTTGTGCTGCAATTGTTTGCCACTGACCCATCCATTCGAAGAAAGACGGAGTTAATTTGGTTTTATCAAGAAGCATAGGCCTGTCGGGTCTTAGCATCTCTGAGCATCGCATCAATAGTACAGAGAAAGTGCTGCTTATCTTCCTCGGGCAAAGCCACAATACCCTGAAGCTGTCGAAGCATCCGGTGGTTTTTAAACAAGGCGGCACTATCCGTATGATCGACTAGGTACCCTACCGTCGATCTTTCGGGCTGCCTCCACCGAAAGCTTTACCTCCCCTCGCTCATAACGGCTTACAATCAGTGAATTTCCCCCTCTAGGAATGTGTAGACGTATTTTAGGGTATTACCGTCTCGCTGCCGAGTACTGAAAATTAACTACTTCTTACTGTGTTCCTTTCATGGAAAGGCAACATGTTATGAACTTTTGCCGGTCAACCGCTTCGTAGAAATTGGTCAAGATTAGATAGGATAGTGGTATTGAGCCAATTTTTACTGCTACCGACAGATAGCTTTGTGCTGGAGGTTATGGTTCGGTATTCGTTTTTCTATTTCACTGAGTAATTTTCGGTGGCAAAAGCAGCAGTCTGGGTTTTCTTCTGAAGCTATGGCCTTCGAATTTTGCAATAAAGTAAGTATAAGGCTTGCTAATATTATATGATTTTCAAATATTGGTGTAATGGATGCGTCATTATTAGCAGATCGGCAGCTTTGGGAACGGCTTAAGCAGGGAGATGAAGCAGCCCTGACCGCGATTTACCGCAAGTACGTGGTGGATCTCTACAACTACGGCTACCGATTTGGGGTGGGGCAGACAGCGTTGGAGGATAGTATCCAAGACCTTTTTTTGGGACTCTGGAAGCAAAGGGAAATACTTAGTATTCCTATCTCTACCAAATATTACCTCTTCTCAGCACTAAAGAATCAGCTACTCAATAATCTCAAACGTCGAGGCCACTCCGATCAACGCAACCAAATGTTTGCCAGCTTGTATCTTGCCAAAGATTCATCCCCAGAAGAAAGAACTATCCAACACGAAGCGGTAGCAGAAAGAAGTACCCGGTTGCGACAGGCCATTGACGAACAACTCACCAACCGCCAGCGAGAAGCAATTATTCTGTTTTTCTACGATGGCTTTACTTACGATGAAGTGGCCGAACTTTTAGCGATGTCCACCAAGGCTACCTACAAGCTCATCTATCGCGCCCTCACTGTGTTACAAACTAGCCTAAGCGATGTTGTCTTTTTGTGTATTATTGGCGTTAAGCTGGTAAATTTTTTGTTTTGAGCCGTATATTTTTAGTAGTGTTTAATGAGAGGGTTAGTTTTCTATCCAATTTATAATTTTTAAAATTTTTCTCCTCAACCATGGGGTAAAGGTACTAGGCATGTGGTCTTACAATAAAGAGGCCACTCATGCAGCACTACCAAAACTACCAAACCACCGACTTTGTACTAGATCCAGATTTTCAGCAATGGGTTCGTAAACCTACCGAGCAAAGTGATGCCCATTGGCAAAACGTCCGCTTGCTGTTTCCTCATCAGGAACAAACGATGGAGGATGCCCGCCAGATACTTCTATCAATAAAATCTGGACAATTAGACCGCGAGGATATTCCCGAGGAGAAAATGCTCGCTAACATTCTTGATCGCATCCACGATGATCGAGTTCGGCGTGAAAACGTTCATACCGAACGTATCCTTCCACAACACAACAAATACCGGATTCGTCGACCCATTTGGGTAGGGATAGCCGCTAGTGCAACCCTGCTACTTGCCACTTTCTTGACGTACTATACCTGGCATAACTATCAGTACGTAGAGGTGGCAACTACTTACGGTGAGGTTCAGGAAATCTGGCTGCCGGACAGCTCCCAGATAATGCTGAATGCCAACTCATCCATCCGCTATCGTAACGACTGGACCGAAGGTGGCGTCCGCGAGATTTGGCTGGACGGCGAGGCGTATTTTCGGGTTCAGAAACAAAAGCACCTGACGCAGGGTGGCCTAAAGCAGTTTGTCGTCCACGCCGATGAACTGGATATAGAGGTACTTGGCACCGAATTCAATGTGTACCGCCGTCATGAAACCACCGAGGTGGCGCTAGCGGAAGGAAAAGTCCAGGTGAACCTTGATCGGGCTGACTCAGCTGAAAGGATCATGATGAAACCCGGCGATTTGCTGACCTACTCCGTTCCGCAAAAGTCTTTAGTGACTGCCACTGTTGACCCGGTGGCGCGCAGTGCCTGGCAGCATCAGCAGTTGGTGTTTGACGGTGAACCGCTAGGGGAAGTAGCCCAACGGTTAGAAGAGTTTTTCGGCTACGAGATCATCTTTCAAAATCCGGATTTTGCCAATAACCGCTTTCACGGGGCCGTGCCACTTAACGATCTGGATGCACTCATTAGTGTGCTGGAGAAAGCCTACAGAATTACGATAAAACGAAATGAGGAACAACTCATTTTCTCAGAAAAGTCTTCGGACAGCTTCTGAGGAGCTATCCAAAATAGACCTACATAATCATTCATTTTTAAATAATCTATACTATGAGAAAACAACGACCAAGTTATTTAGGGTGCATCCTAGGACTATGGTGCCTAGGGCTGCTGGGTAATTGGTTGCCCAGTTACGCGCAGCAGCCAGCTATGAGTCAGTCATTACTGGCTTTGGCGTCTGACGAATCGCAAGTGCAACAGACGGAGACTTTGCAAAAAGTGCTAAGTGAGATTGAAAGCAAGTACGAAGTGTTTCTGAACTACGACCTCCGGTTGGTAGAAAACAAAGTGGTTTCGAGCCAAATGATCAAACAGCTTCAGGACGAAGAAAACTTTGAGCAACTACTTCGTTCCTATTTGGCACCGTATCAACTGAAATTTCAGAAAGTGCGGGATAAGTATTACGTCATTTATTCCCAGACCTCAACAGTAGCTCCGGCCAAAGTGGAAAAAATACGCCCCGGTTCAGATACCTCTCTAAGAACTACCAATACCGTAGGTAAGGTAGTCGCATCGGCATTAGCTCCAATAAAGATAAACCTAGATAAAACGATCACCGGACGGGTGACTGATCTAGAAAACAACGAAGGATTGCCAGGCGTGAACGTGCTAGTAAAAGAAAGCTCGGTAGGGACCGTCACCGATGTAAGCGGCAACTACCGTCTCAACGTACCTGATGATGCCGAAACCCTTATTTTTTCGTCCGTAGGCTACACCAGTGAAGAAGTAGCAATTGGCAACCAAACGGTGATTAATATGGTCTTAGCTCCTGATATTCAGAGTTTACAGGAGATAGTAGTTGTGGGCTACGGTACTCAGCAAGAGCGCGACGTGGTGAGTGCGATCTCTACTGTGAGTTCCGAGCAGATTGAGCGGGTTCCGACCCCTAGTTTTACCCAAGCCTTGCAAGGAACCAGTACTGGCTTGCAGATGGTATCGCCCAGCGGTGAACCTAACGCCCCCGCCCGAATCCTCATTCGGGGAGTAGGTTCTATCACCACTTCATCCGAACCGCTATTTATTGTAGATGGTATACCAGTCGCCAGTGGAGGTACCAATCCGTTAACGTACCTTAATCCCAATGACATTGCCAGCGTTTCGGTGCTGAAGGATGCTTCAGCCACGGCCATCTATGGTTCGCGGGGTGCCAATGGCGTAGTGCTCATTACCACCAAATCGGGAAAAACCGGACAAGCCGAGTTTAATTTAGACTATCAGGTGGGCTACACTAGCCCGATTAATGAACTGGAACTAGCCAATGCCGACGATTGGCGGGCCGCTGTTGCCCAGGCAAGAGCTACCAGCGGATTAACGGATCGCTTCCGTAAGGAGCAGGACTTGTTTGACCAACGGCAACTAGACCGCTTTGTAGCCGAGGATATCTACAATCAGACCAATAACAACTGGGTAGACCGGGTAAGGCAAGACGGTAGCTTTCAGCAGTACGGCTTTTCGGCCTCGAACGGCACCGAAAAGACCAGTTTCTTCCTTTCGGGGCAGTACCGCGACCAGACTGGAAACTTTGATAATACCCGCTTTCAGCGCTACACCGGGCGGGTGAACCTGGACTTTAACGCCACTGACTACCTAAAACTAGGTATCCGCTACACCTACAGCTTTGAGGACAATGAGCCTCGGCCTAACACCAGTATTATTGGGACTAATGTGAGTTTGGATGATCGTAACATCAATTACGGTGCCTGGCCCACCTTTAGCAATCTCTACAACAACGCCCTGCCAATCTTTCCCGAAACCTGGGCCAACGGGGAACCCTTCGATCCGCTGTCATTGAATAATATTACGTATTCCAACGACCGGGCTAATATTAAATCGGAAGAGCGAATTACTACGCAACTGGCTAATATATTTGCTGAGCTTACCCCATTAGAAGGGTTGACTTTACGTGGCGAAGGCGGGGCTACCTTTAGCAAGGACATTGATGAGTATTGGATCGCGGGTAATCTGCGGGGACAAGAGTTCCGGGAAGAGGATACTGGCCTAGAGGATCGATTTTTACTGGATTACCCCTACGAGGATGGCGTTCCGCGTTTCACCTGGGATGACCGTCGCAACTGGGCCTTCAACCTTATAGGAACTGCAGCCTACAATACTGAATTCGGTACTGATCATCGTCTTTCGGCCTTACTTGGGCTGGAACTCATTCACTCCGATAGTGAAGTATGGCGCAACGATTGGGAAGATGCTGCCGCCAGTCTCGATCCTACTGAGGTAGGTAATTTTATTCGCGATCCTGACCAACTACTACAGCTTAGCCATAGTTTACACGCGCAAACGCGCTTTTTCTCACAGTTTGGCCGGGTGAACTATACGTTCAAAAACCGCTACCTATTCCAAGCCTCGCTACGGCGCGACGGTAGCTCCAAGTTTACCCCCGAAGATCGCTTTAGCTGGTTCCCTTCGCTATCGGGGGGGTGGATAGTGTCGGACGAAGGTTTTTTCAGTACCGACGGTCTGCTGAGTTTTCTTAAGCTACGTGGGGGCTGGGGTGTCACCGGTAACGCTAATATCAGCCCGTTTCTATATATTGATAATTACCTAAACTGGCCCAACTACCCTAACCGATCAGGGGCCAATGTGCTCGGGCGATTGGGTTCCCGTCAGATTCAGTGGGAGCGGTCAAACACCTTTGATGTGGCCTTGGAGTTCGGTCTGTTGGACGACCGGATCAGTGGTTCAATTGGTTACTACTATAACCAAACAACCAACTTGCTGCTCGATTTTCCGGTAGCACCTTCTATCGGTATCTACGGAACGAATAATCTGAACTCTACCGCCCTGGATAATGTCGGCTCGCTACAAAATCAGGGAATTGAACTGGAGATTAACTCGGTTAACATTGATGCGGGAGGTTTTCGCTGGACTACTGGGCTGAATTTTACCACTAATCAGAATGAAGCTTTAGAGCTCTACCCTGGTTTCGATGGTGATCCGCTCCAACTCTCGTTTAACGGGCTTACTACCGTACAGGTAGGCGAGCCACTGGGCACGTTTTTCTTACCCGAGTTTGCTGGTTACGACGAGAGCGGGAATGTGCTCGTACAGGAAGTCGATCAGGATATTCTGGAAGCTGACGGAAGCTACGTGTTTACCGGCAACACCGTGCGAAATACCGGAAATTCGGATAACCAGAATAGTGTAATTCAGTACGGAAAAACTGGGCTGCCTACCTTCTACGGCGGATTAGACAACACCTTTACCTACCGAGGGCTGTCGCTGAATATACTTTTCACCTTCCAGGGCGGTCATTATATCTACGATGACATTGGCTTACGCCGAGCTGGTCTCGGGCAGCGAAACCTGCGGGCGGATGTGGTAGGCAACACCTGGACTCCCGATAACCCTAATGCGGATTACCCAGTACTAACCTGGAATAACCGGGAAAATAATCCCGTTGATCCCGACCAACCGGCCCAAAATCTATCTGACCGCAGTACCCAGTGGTTAGAACGGGGTGACTTTGTTCGGCTTCGTACCATTAATCTGTCTTATAACTTGCCTCAGAAAATCTTTGAGAAGAATTTCTTAAAAGGAGCACGGTTGTTCATCAACCTTAATAACGTAGCTACCTTCTCTCGCTTTGATGCCGTAGATCCTGAAACACTGATTGGAAGCAACGCTCAGGAGCGGAACATCGGACAAGGAGTGGTTCGGGGCGTACCGTTCTGGCAGGTATTTACCGCCTCGGGGGGAGTCAACATTAAACTGTAACCTAAAAATTAACTTGTCATGAAATATCTATATTATATCCTAAGCCTGAGTTTGCTGGTGGCTTGTAGTGGGGAAGACTTTCTGGATGAAGCTGAGCCGTCCATCAATTCTGCTCCGGAAACTTTTGAAAATAATACCGCCTTGGATAATCTCATCCGGGGCGCTTACTTCAATATGAAGACCCCCGGTGATCTGGGAACGATGGATTTACTGATCTACCAAACCGTCACCACCGATATTGCCGAACTCAAGGAGTACGCCAATATCGTAAGCGGGGCACGTAACATGCTACCGATTTACTTACGACAGCCTGAGATCAATGATATTCGCTTCGTAGAGTTTCCGTGGGCGGGGGCTTATACGATGCTCTACAATGTGAATACTGTCCTACAGTTTTACGAACAGAACGAACCCCCGGCCGACGGTCTGGAGTCATGGGTGCCCCGTATTCGAGGTGAAGCCTATTTTCTTCGCGCTTTTGCTCACTATTTGCTGGCGACCACCTATGCACCACCTTATAGTTCTGACCCCCAGGCAAGTAGCATTATTTTACTAACCGAGCCTCCTGCCGCTCCCACCGACTACCAGGGATTAGCGACTAACCAGGAGGTCTACGACCAGATTATCTCCGACCTGAAAAATGCGATTGAATTGCTACCTGAGGAGTACGATCCTAGCCTACATCCCGAAGATTATCAAGATCGGGCCAAGCGGGACGCCGCCCGTTTCCTACTGGCGAAGACCTACTTTCTAATGGGGAATGAATTCTGGAATGCTGGGCAGGATGGTGACGGCGGGGCATTGGAGCAGATCAATACTATTATTGATTCGGAGCGCTATCCGCTGGTGCAGAGCGATAGCTTGCAGCAGGTTTTTCTGCCCAAAGGACTGAACCAAAAAGCTTCCGAAACCGTCTGGTACGCGACCTATTACTTCCGTAATGCCTGGCGGGCTCCTCGTCTGGAGCGTATGTACAGCGATTTTACGGGCAGGCGTGATCGGGGAATTGCCATGAGTAAGGCCACGCTAGAGCAGATCGGCTGGAACGACTCTACCGTAGCTCAGCAGGACGAACGCTACAACGATTGGTTCCGGCGTTACGAAGCCGGAGAAGATCCGGCATTCTCAGCGGAGGAAGATGAAGATTCGTACAATGTCTGGTGCGCCAAGTTTACCGATCGTACTGCCAATTTTGTGGTGTTCCGTTCTCCTGAACTCTATCTAATGCGGGCAACGATGCGGTTAGCGGGTGGTGACGCAGCCGGGGCGGCCGAAGACCTCAATGTGACCCGCACTCGGGCTGGGTTAGCACCGCTAGCTACGGCCACCGAAGCAGAGGTCTCTGCCGAGTGGATTAAAGAGATGGGCTTTGAGGGACGACGGCTATTTTATCTACAAGCCACTCAGCAGCAAGTGCCCCCCGGCGACCGCGTGGGTGCTCAAATGATTCCTTATAGTGACCCATCGTTGGTGCGTGATCTGCCTCGAGTAGAACTAGTCCGTAACCCAGCCATTGCGGGTGAATAAATTTTTTATAGGAGGCAATCCCATTGAGTAGATTGCCTCCCTTTTCCCTAAGCCTCATTCGGGGCAGATAAGTCGCTTTACCATTAATATCTGTCGCTATTATTTCTTGGCTAATTGACTTTAGCAAAACGGGAGAACTATGCCTAAAAATCGTCGCAAACGGGGTGGTTTCGCTATGTGTTCAATCTGAATTCTCAACCTAAAAACTGACTTGATATGAATCAACCTGTAAAATTACTCAGTCTTACCCTTCTATTTTTAGCCGGGATTTGTTCGGCCTGGGGACAAGAGAATTCCCAATGGGATAATGTACCTGTGGGCGGGGGTGGGCGAACCGTAGGCTTCATTGGTAGTCCGACCTCTGATGCTATTTATCTGCGAACGGATGTAGCCGGTATGTACAAGAAACGGGCTAACGAGGCCAATTGGACTCGACTTACCCAAAAGTTTGGCCCGGAGTACGGCGAACGGATGAGTGGTTGTGCCGGGTTAGGGGTTCACCCTACGGACGACAATATTCTGTACGCCGCTCTGTCCAAAGGACTTTATAAATCTACCGATCAGGGCGACACCTGGGAGCAAGTGCTCCCACTCCGCATCTTTCCCAATGGTGGAAGGGTTGACCGAAGCGACCGCAATTACGGAGAAGCTTTAGTAGTTGACCCATTCAACGGCGAGGTGGTTTACTACGGCTCACAAGACCAAGGACTATTTTACTCCCGCAACGGCGGGCGTGACTGGAATACTATTAGCACCAATCAGCTTCCGGCCAACGGTAGCCGCAGCGTAGTGGTCGATCATACTCGGGCGCGAATAAACATCGGTACCGAAAATGAACGAGCGCGCTTTGTCTACGTCAGTGTAAGGAACGAAGGCCTTTACCGTAGCAACGACGGCGGTGCCTCCTTCAGCCAATGGCAAGACACTTTACCAGGCGGAGGTACCTACATTCGTTGGCTGCGTATTTCGCAAAATGGGGAGCTGTACGCGGCCCACGAAAAGGGGTTAGCTCGCTGGGATGGTACCGATTGGGCTGATGTGTCGCCCGTATCCGGAGCTGAAGTAACGACGGTGGCGACCGACCCTAGAAACAATAATCAGGTGATCTGCTTTACTAGCGGCAATATCTACCGTAGCCAGAACCGGGGCGAAAGCTGGGAGATCGTACCGTATCAGGTAGGGGATATTGCACCCTGGTCGGCTGACCGCTACCGACCCGGACAAGTCACTACGTTTGCCTTGTACATCGACGACCAATCGGAAGGTGAGAATAACAAAGCTTACGTCTGTTCCAATTATTTGCCCTGGCAAACCAATGATATTTGGGCACCCACCACCATCTGGGATGCCCTCTACCGGGGCAATGAAATGACGATCAACATCACGGGGATTTCCTTGCCGGGAGATCGCGCTCCCTATATCTCTGGGATAGCGGATATTCGAGGTTTCGTACATAACGATATCACGCAGTATCCCGAGCAGCAAGCAAATATCCCGTTGGAAGACCTGGAGGCTGGTTTTTTCACGCCGAATTTTCCGGGTATCGACTATAGCGAGACCAATCCCGATGTGGTGTGGTTCATTGCGAGCAAAGTTCCGGGTTATGTTCCGCTGGTGTTCCGCTCCGACGATGCCGGAGGCGTAGTCAACTACGTTTCCAATCCGAGCATCGGGGCGGTATGGGAGAAGAACATTCAGGCAAATGGAGCCGGAGGTCCTAAGATAGCCGCCTCGGCAACTGACCCAGATAATGTAGTCACGCTGATCAAAAAATACGTGCGCTACACCCAAGACGGCGGAGCCACCTGGCAGACTCCGGCCAACCTGGATAGCCTTGACCGAGGACTGGAACGTCCGATTGAGTATGAGTTCGATGATTTGGTTCAGTCAGATCGGGCCAACGGCAATAAGTTTTATATCTACGATACCAACGGTAAATTCTACCGCAGTACCGATGGCGGGGCCTCGTTTAACGAAGTGACTACCGCCGGGCTTCCCGGTCGGGGCTTTATTCAGGGCGGATTCCATTCGGCTACGGGTGGGGGAGTTAGGATCGCCGCGGCACCGGGTTTAGAGGGGGAAGTATGGCTAGCCCTCGGCTCGTCGGGTATCTGGCGGGCTAATGGAACCGGAGCAGACAAAACTGATTCGTTCGAGGAAATCACCTTCTTCCGACGCCTAAACCCTACGGCGGTCACGTTTGGAAAAGCGGCTCCGGGTTCGTTGGTGCCTGCCGTCTACGCCTACGCCAGTCGGGCGGCAGACGGCCTCTGGGGCATCTGGAAATCGGAAGACTTGGGTACTTCCTGGGAGTTGGCAACACCGATTGACCAGCCCGGCCAGTGGGTACGGGTACTCGTCGGCGATCAGCAGCAGTACGGACGGGTGTTCGTCGGCGATGCTTCCTACGGAATCCGGGTACTACAGATTGACACTACATCTACCGAAGTGGGTGACATCATCATTGATAACACCGACCCCGAGGCATCGGCTCAGGGGCAGTGGGGAACGCGGACGTTTACTCCTGCGGGGCAGTCGTTCGTAGGTAGCAACTACTTAGTCAATGTCACCAGCGATCCCGGTCAAGTACGGTACTCACCGACTATCGCTACGGCGGGCATCTACAATATTTACGGTCGGTGGATCGCCAATAACCAGCGCGCCAGCAACGTCCGTTATGTGGTAAATACCGGTAGCCAAAGCGATACGGTGACCGTTGATCAACGACAAAACGGGGGGCAATGGGTGCCGCTAGGTACCTACTCGCTGGTAGCAGGCAGCGGCAGCCAAGTAGAAATCCTGAACGAAGGCACTGATGGAATTACCATTGCTGATGCCATCCGGTGGGAGTACGTGGTGGCTGAGCCGCCGTTACGCCCTTCCGGGTTTGAGGCTACGCTGGATGATTTCACCCAAGTGACGCTAGAGTGGTTTGATAATGCCAGCAACGAAACCGGGTTCGTACTGGAGCGCAGTACCAATGGAGGATCGTTTGCGGTGGTTGATACCATAGCCGCTAATGAGCTAAACTACATTGATGCCACCCTGGAGTTCAATCAGCAGTACGTCTATCGCATAAAGGCGATTAATGCCTTTGGTGAATCTTCTACCACAACGGTAGAGGTAGATAATTCGGAAATTATCATTGACAATCGGGACACCGAGCGAGTGAGTATCGTAGGCTTCTGGCCCCCGCGTACCTCCGCTTTCGGCGGAACTTACATTGGTTCCGATTTTATCATTGACCTTAACGAACTGAAAGGGGAAAAGTCGGTGACCTATACTACCCCAATCCCATTGGACGGAGCGTATCAGGTATACGGACGTTGGACGGCCACTAACAGTCGGGCGAAAAGCGTACCGTATATCGTCACCTCCGCACTAGGAGTGGATACAGTCACTGTTGATCAAACCGACGTGACCAACCGAAGCCAGTGGGCACTACTCGGCGAGTATGATTTCACCCAAGCCAGCGGGGCGCAGGTGGTCATTTCCAACGCCAACACCTCGGGCGATGTAGTGGCCGATGCCGTTCGCCTTACCTACGAAGGCCCTAGCGAACCGCAGGAGGTGCTTAATCTGAACCTGACGTCAGTGTGCAGTGACGACCCGGCGACCGAGCGACGGTGGCGAATTCGTAATCCGAACAACTTTCCGGTGACGGTCATCTGGCGGGTGTACCGTACCGCTCAAACCGATACGGTAGAAGCCCCAGCGGGCGATTCATTCTTCACCACGGCCACCGTAGGCGGAGCCAATACCACCAAGATTTTCTGGAAAAATGAGGAAGGGAAAACCCGAAGCCGAACCAAAGCTTCCGGGGGTGCCCAGTGCCCTCCCGACAGTAATGCCCGTACGAATGATGTGTTTGAGAAATCACTGGGGCCGGTTGTCGCTCTCTTCGCTAACCCCGCTCGCGATCAGCTACAGATACGAGTAGAAGGCGAGAGCGAGGAAGTTCAAAACGTACGCCTGACCGACCTAAGCGGACGGGTGTTTCCGGTAGAAATTAGTCGTACCTCCGGTAATACGCTAACGTTGTTAATCACGGAATTGCCCCGCGGCCTGTATCTGCTTTATGGTACACTGGACAATCAGCCGTTTACCAAACGAGTGGTTGTGGAACGATGAAAGTCTGACTCCCCCTCGGAGGGCATCCCCGAGGGGGGTGGTTCTACCCATCACGTAGCAATCCGGATTGAGAAAGGTATTTTACGCTCAGTAATTATTAACAATGTATAAGTTGAATTCACGAAAAACACGCATACTGCTATCGGCAGTATTTGCATCAATTTTTCTAAATGGACTAGCCTACGCCCAAGATCGGCCTAATATCTTATGGCTGGTCATTGAGGATACGTCGCCCTACCTATTTCCAGCTTATGGCAATGAATTGATCGAAACCCCGAATCTGGATTTCTTACAGCAAAACGGAGTGGTCTTTGACAATGCTTTTGCCCCAGGGCCGCAGTGTTCGCCCGCCCGCTCGTCGCTTATCAGCGGTTGCGATGCCACTACGTTTGGTAACGATCTCCATCGGGAAGGCCGCCCGATACCTGATTTCTACTTCTTTCCAACCCATTTGCGCAAGCAGGGATACTACTGCGTGAATGCTGGCAAAACTGACTACAACATTCCCAAATCAGAAGAGGGGCAACTACTGGAACCGGTCTGGAACGAAAACAGTAACCAAGCTACCTACAATCATCCCGACCGGAATAACCGTCCGTTTTTCGCTCAGTTTAATAACATGACCTCGCACATGAGCCGGATGACAACCATCACGCCGGACGTACGCGAACCGGTGAGCGTAGCAGTATCCGGCGATGACTTGCCACCTTATGTACCCGATTTGCCCCAGACCCGCGCTGATTACGCCCTGCACCTAGAAGGAGTGCAAAATACTGATCGTTGGGTGGGTTTGTTTCTAGATGATTTGCGGGAACGTAAGCTACTGGAAAACACCATTATCTTCTTCTTTTCCGACCACGGCGGTTGCCTGCCGCGGGGCAAAGCTTTCCCCTACGACACGGGTCATAGGGCAGCCTTGTTGGTGTACGTACCTGACCGCTGGCAATCGCTCTGGGACGAGCAAGCGGACGTCCGTTCGGGTCGGCTGGTCACGTTTACTGACTTTGGTCCGACCGCGCTGAGCCTGGCCGGAATGAAGCCCCCGGAGACTATGCAGGGAAAAGCGTTTATGGGAGAGTATCGCGAAAACCCTCGAGAGTACGCTTACGCCTTTCGGACGAATACCGGAGCCCACTTTGATCCGTCGCGTTCAGTCTACGACGGACGGTTTCATTATATCCGCTACTATACTCCTTACAAAATTCACGGGTTGCGACAGTCTTTTCAGTTCGGGATGCCTGCCCAACTGGCCTGGGACACCCTGTTTCACTTTGGCGAAACACTCCCGCAGCATCGGCAGTACTATCAGCCCAAACCTTATGAAATGCTCTTCGACCTAGCGGCTGACCCCTGGGAAATGAACAACCTTGCCAACCGATCTGCCTATCAGGATAAGCTGCAAGAATTGAGAAAAGTAGTGGCCGGCCACCAGGTAGAGGTCAATGATCTGGGTTTCTTTCCGCCCGATGCCCGACGGAAATTAGTCGCCGAGGGTGGTAACTTGTACAATAAGGTGCGGGAGATAAATTATCCGCTTGGAGAACTCCAGCAGTTAGCTGCATTAGCTTCCAATCCCGATGAAATCAGCGGTGAGCGTCTGATTGATTATCTAAATCACGAACGGACGTCCTTTCGATTCTGGGCAGCATCGGGATTTGCCTACCTGTATTCGCAGGGAATAAGCTATACGGTGCCTGAGGCTTTGCGAGCGTTAGTCAATGATAAAAGTCTGTCAATAGCCGCTACGGCATCTGAAGCCTTAGTCTATGCCGGGGAAGTTTCCTTTGGAGTGGATGCGCTCATCGGGCAGTGTGCAGACGGGAGCGGAGCGGCGATTTCAGCCCTAGAAGAAGTGCAGCACCGTTACCAAATCAGTGAGAAGCAGGTAGATCAAATTAAGCAACTCGCTCAAGAACAAGATAACTTCGGACTCCGTAGCGTACTAATCAATCTGAAAGAATTACCATTGGATAGCCTATTTACTGAGCAGCAACGAGCCAGTTTTATGCGGGGCTATCGCGACCGAATTAGTAACTGGGCTCCCACTCGGCCTACTTCTGACCAAAAATATCCAGTAAACGAAAAGCAATGATTCACGATGTGATATTGCATTTTCACTAATCACCCTTAAACAACAACAATCATGAGAAACCCTTCATTTAGTCATTGGCTTAGGCTGGCAGCATTACTATTGTTTGTGATGAGTGCCCATTTTTTATTTGCTCAGACTTACGTCAATCCTGATGATAATCTGACCGATTTAATCAGACAATCCAATGGCGGTACGTTTATCTTACGAGCGGGTACCTACGAACCGCTCTATCTTGACGGTGAAAGATTCACTGAGGCGCGTCCCTTAGTGCTCAAAGCAGCTCCCGGTGCCAATGTCAAAATCAGAAGCTATCGCGACGGTTCCCGAACCCGCTGCTTACAGCTTAATAACTCCAGCTATATGGTTTTTGAGGGCATTCACTTTACCGAATCGGGCTACGAGGGGGTGTGGCTGGAAGGCTGCGATCATATTATCTTTAAAGGCTGTGAAGTATCGCAAACTGGGCTGGCTGGAATTAAAGTCGCCTTACGGTCTAAGTACATTGATATTCTGAATTGCCATATTCACGATAATGGAGTACGCGATGCCAGTAGTCCCCGCTATGGGGAAGGACTTTACGTAGGACGGGGTGGAGGGCATACCGAAGATAACTGGCCGGATCTTACGGAGTACGTATGGGTTGAGGGATGCCGATTCAACAATAACGGAGCGGCCGAAGCGATTAATGTGAAAGGTGAGGTATTCCGGACAACTATTCGGAACAACCAAATCTCCAGCACGACCTTACGCCAGAAGAATTACCCACAAGCTAATGAGGGGGCAATTTCACTAGATCACCTTTCGGTGCTGGATGATGGAAACAACAAACGTAAATACCAAATAAATACTCCACGGGAAAACTGGGTTGAGAACAATACAATCGACGGAGTAAGGTCCGGAGCGGATGCGCGCATAGCGGGAATCTACAGCGCAGGTACCGGTAATTACATTGTCAACAACACCATCAAAAACGTACGCACTAATAATAATCCTACACAACCGGCCAATGGCATCCGCCTGAATAATTGGGGAGCGAACAACATAAAAGACGGTCAGCCATGTTATGTGTGGAATAATGAAAATATCAATGTAGAAGACGGTAATGCACTCGGTAATCTGGCTATTCAGCAGAATCCGGGTTCTAATCCCAATCGCCCACAAAGCTGGTATCAGAGCACTACCAACCCTTCACCGACTGCTGATGCTATCAATTCGGTAACATCTCCCAATACCGTAAGCCCGGGGCAAACCGTAGCGGTTCAAGTGAACTATTCTGCCTCTACTGAGCGCGACCTGATTGTACTACTGCAACGAGACTCATCACCTTTTACCAGCTTTGGAGGGAAACGAGTGAGTGTATCGGCAGGTAGCCGAAGTACAACGGTCAATATTGCCGTGAACGCTGACATCCCTATCGCCAACGATGCCTATCAATTTCAAACGTTCACTACCTCCAAAGGGGGCATCTGGGGGCAGCGTTTGGACAACAAAGTAAAGAAAGACGTAGACTGTGTAACTGGAGGTAGTAATCCTTCGTCGGGCAACATCGTCATTCGGGCTAAAGGCAGTTGTGGGTCGGAGCAGATGGTGCTGAAAGTAAACGGCAGTACTGTTGAAACTTGGAATAATGTGAGTACAACCACTACTGACTATACTTACAGTGGATATTCGTCGGGAACAGTACAGGTACATTTCACGAATGATGCTACTAACGTAAACGGCTGCCCGGACCGGAACCTGCAAGTAGAACGCGTCACCATTTGCGGCACAGAGCGGTCGGGTACGAGGGTAAGCAACAGCGGTACCGACATTGACTTATGGTCGAACGGCTACTTTGACTATGGTAACCCTGGTTGTAGCAATGCTCGAGTGGCTGCTACCCCGAAAAATAATGGTTTTTCTAACCTGCTTGGCTCGGAGCTAACCAACATCCGTATGTATCCCAACCCGGCTTGTACAACGCTAACCGTGGACGGTGAGTCCGATTACGCAGTAGCTATTATAGATCTTTTGGGGAGGGTGTTGTTGAGCCGATCTCACGTATCCGGTCGTTGCCAACTAAATATCCAGGGGTTGGCTCCCGGCGGATACATTGTGGAGTACCAAGGCTCGTCGGGTATGACTACGAAAAGGGTATTGATTGAACGTGAGTAAGCTATTATTAGGAGCCTTCCGGTCAGTACATTGCTGGTCGGTGCTCTCTTTCTCGAAAACGATATGACGAATAATTATTTACTACGGGTCGGCCTCAAGACTATACACCTAGGTTCCTTCGCGCGGGCTGGGGTGCGGTTCTGCCTCTCCGGAGTAATTCGGCAGGGCAAACTGAGAAGGTTTCCTCTTAGAAGTAAAAAATTCAGTAAACAATTAATATACTTACCATTATGCAGGTCTATCTACTCTATATCCGCTTGACCCTAAGTCTTCTTCTCCTTTGGTGGTCGGAGTCGAGCAATGCTCAATCTCTCGAGAAACCCTGGATGCTGGGTCCTTTTGTGAAGGCCGACAGTACGAACCCGATCATGGGTCGCGATACCACGACGAATTTTTACTGCCCGATCCGGCAAAAAGTGCTTCATTGGGAGGCCAAAGATGTGTTTAACCCCTGCGCAGTGGTAAAAGACGGTAAGGTCTATCTGCTCTATCGGGCCGAAGATTTTGAAGGAAAACACAAGGGCACCTCTCGAATCGGCCTGGCCGTGAGTGAGGACGGCATTCACTTCGAGCGGCATTCCACCCCTGTACTTTATCCGAAAAACGATTCGCTGAAAACCAAAGAATGGGAGGGTGGCTGTGAAGACCCGCGTATCGTAGAAGGCCCGGATGACACCTACTATATGACCTACACCGCGTACTCGGGCAATGCTATTTATCTGGCACTCGCCTCTTCCCAGAACCTGCTAGACTGGGAGAAACACGGGGTAATTGCGGGGATTGGTCAGGTTTTTCCGGCCGAAGGCGGTTTCAAAGCGGGAATGATCGTGAGTGAACTCGTAGGCGATCGTTTAGTGGCTAAGAAAATCAGCGGGCAGTATTGGATGTACTGGGGAGTGGGAACGCTACGATTAGCAGTATCCAATGATTTAATTACTTGGGAGCGGGTGAAAGATGAGAGTGGTAGCGACTTGGTAGTATTAGGTCCTCGCCCCTCTACTCAGTATGCCGAAGTTGATAACCTAGCAGTAGAAGCGGGTCCCGCTGCCGTTTATACTGACGATGGCATTGTCGTCTTTTACAATGGTATTTACAATCCTCTTCCTCTGGAAGAGCGGGTGCCTACTCCGGCTGGGCCGAACTTCGGTAATGGCTGGTGTGGGGTGCAAGCCTTATTCAACAAAGACGACCCCACCAAACTGATTGATCGGGCTGAACAACCCAGCATCAAACCCGACCGACCGTACGAGCTTCGCGGGCAAATTCCCAATGTGACATTCGTAGAAGGTTTGGTACACTTCAACGGAAAATGGTTCGCCTACTACGGCACTGCTGACTCATTTATTGCGGTGGCAGTAGCTGATGCTGATTAATTCTTGATAGTTTTCTGTGCCTATACCTGAAATTTTGATGAGAAAAATAGCATTCATTTATTTCAATTTGTTCGCCGTTGTTTACGCTAGTGCGCAATCGTTCACCTTTGATCCCAGCAACCAAGACATCGGCTATACGCCCCGGGCCTTTACTTTCGGCAACCAAGAGCAAATTATCATCAGCGGCGAGATGCAATACTACCGAGTGGATCCCGCCGAGTGGGAAGACCGGTTGCTCAAGATGAAGGGAGCATTGGTTAACTGCGTGTCTTCCTATATCCCCTGGGGGTTGCACGAACCCCAGAAAGGCGCGTTTGATTATCAGGGATTTAAGGATGTTTTCTTGTTTAACCAAATGGCTGACTCCCTGGGTCTGTATAGCATCCTGAAGCCCTCGGGCTACATCTGCAATGAATTCACCGGGGGCGGATTTCCGGCCTGGCTATGGGCCGAAGAGGGCTGGCCCCGAACGGCCGATCCGGCCTTTTTAGCCGCCATTGATCGCTGGCTTGAGAACATCATCCCGCAGTTAAATCCTTACCAAATTACCGAGGGCGGGAACATGATCTTCTGCCAGTTAGAAAACGAATACAGCAAAGGTAACAAACCCTACTTGCTGCACTACCGAGACAAGGTGCGACAATTGGGCATGAACATTCCCTTGGTCAATAACGGTGGAAAAGATTTGGGGCACCCGGGTACCATTCCTACCTATGATCTCTACCTGAAACCCATGCCCGAGAGCCTCCTCAACCGAGATTGGAGCCGTTCCAACTCCCAGCCAACAGAAGGAAAACCTCGCTTTAGTAGTGAGTATGAATCAGGCTGGCTCAATACAGAGTACTCGAACATGGAAACCCAAATGGGGCATATATCTGGTGAGTGGCTTAAGACCTTAGCAGCACTGGCGTATTACCAAGGTGATGCGGGCCTTAATTATTATATGTTTTGTGGGGGAACCGACCGAGGTATGAACGCATCTAAGAAGTTTCCTAACTCGTATTTCAATGTGGCACCCATCGGAGAATACGGCCAACTAAACGACTCCTACTACCGCTACAAAGAATTGCACGCTTTTATACGATCTTTCGAGGATGTTTTCCTTAACGGAGAGGGAGAAGAGATCAAACTAGCAAACATCCCCGAGCATTTAATGGCAAAAAAACTATCGCACCAAGGCACAGAACTGTACTTTCTTATCAACGCTTCAGAAGAGGAAAAATCGTTTATTTTCAATCCCGAAACAGAATCGAGCCAGCCACATCGAGTAACGATTCCACCCCTCGGTAGCAAATTGCTAGCCCACAATTTTTCGTTGGGTGACGATCTGAAGTTTATTAATACATCATCTAACATTTTATTCAAAGGCAATACAAAACTGCTTCTTTTTGATGAACCCTTTCAGGAAGGGTTTATCCGTATTGCAGGCAACCAGCTTGACCGAGTCAACGATAACCCGTTTCAGATGGACGTCAGTTATGACGGTACGTTTACTGAGATACGATACATGCACGAGGCCAAAGACCAGTACATCCAGATTGGGGAAAATCAGATTTGGATTGTACCGAAAGCTCGGGCTGAGCGTACATTTTTTGCGCTCGATGAGGGTGAGATACAAGGGTGTTTGATCTCAGACTTTTACTTTGCTGATGTTACCTTGAAAGGCGACAGCGTCTCGATTAGCTACCAAGCTACCGGAGGTGAAACTAGCCAACAAACCTATCTGCCGCTTGACGGAACACAATTCCAGCAGTTCTCCCTTCCGCATAGTAACCAGTCCGACATTATCCGGTACCGAATTAGCAATCTGACGCAGGGTGCGTTATCGTTTGCGACCATTAAGCAAAACAGTTCGTTTGAAGAAGTGACTTGGGGTACGCCCTATGAGAAAGCGGGGCTGTATGACAATGGTTACGCTCTTTATACCGGAACCTTTGATGCCGCCAGTGATACCCTTTCGCTCTTGATCCCAGAAGTTAATGATTATTTTGCCATCTACTGCAACGGTAAATTGATTGAAAAAGGACAACGCACTACACAAGTCCATCTGTCTGATCTGAAGAGAAAAAATAATGTACTTGAAGTGTTCGTATTGGCGGGGGGACTAGACAAAAACGGACCGGGAGCCATCATGAGTTTGAGTGGTACTAACATGCCTTTTTATCTTAACCCGACGCATACGATTAGCCTGGAGAAGTGGGAAAGAAAAACCTTGTTTAAAGACAGTCAAGAAAAAAATACCTTCTATCGCGATAAAGATGTGCTACTCTCGTACCGTGATCCTGATTATTCGGCTAGCATTGGCATGGATATTATAAAGATGCACGATGTGCCCAGTGGTTGGGAAACGGTGGATTTCTCGAACGATACGCTTCTTCAGAAATTTGATGGGAACGTTGACTGGACCAGAATGTCAGAGATGATCGACAAGACTAAGGTCTACGTGGATCAAGAACTTGAGGGAAAGAAAGTGCTGCTGAAGATAAACGATGCTGACGTATGGTACTCGCTCTACGTGAATGGTCGCCACTTTCAGGGTGGGTGGCAAGGTTGGGGCCGCTGGGGCTTCGAGGATAGGCCAAGATACATTGACGTAACGGCTGCTATTCAATTTGGGGAGGAAAACAGCGTAGTGGTGCGGTGTTGGCAAGGTCCCAAAGGTGGTGGATTACAAGAGGCGGCGGATTTGATCTTTTGCGATGATGTAGTAGCCAGTACCGCCCAGGTTTATGACGTAAATCAAGGCATTGAAAACATCATTCAACAGAATAGCCTCAAGGCTAGTGACATCAGTAAGGAGTTTCCCTCGATCCTCAGCGGGAGCTTTACTTATCAGGCGCGTTCTGATCGGCAAGCCCCTTTGTACGTAAATGTGTCAGGGAGCGAAGAAGTAAGCTGTATCTTTCTTAACGGAACACTCGTGGCTAAACATTTTCCGTATGGTTATTCGGATAAGATCAGGCTGCTGCCCAGTGATTTGAAAGAAGGAGAAAACAAAATCGCTATTGTAGGCTTTTTTGAACCAGGAAAACTACCCGATTTGGTGGTAAAAAGTAACTTAACGAAGGAAAAAGGAACTTATATCTTTTCTTCCCCTTCGTTATAAAAAAGGCAATGCCCAAGCAAACTAAAGAGTTGTGCTTTACTTTGAGGGTTGAATGAGCTTCGCTATTCTCTTAGCTTGGCTCCAACTTCTTCGGCAAATTGCCGCATTTTCATTAGTAAGCGGGATACATGTTCAGGATAATGTTGACCTAGATTAAATTGCTCAAAAGGATCATTTCGCAAGTCGAAAAGTTCAGTGATAATGGGTTCATCACCAGTTATAGTTTCGTGGGAAATCCAGTCGTCGGCTTTGGCGGCAATGCGCAGCTTCCAGCGGTTATCCCGCACCGCATCAAGGTATTCGCCGGAAAAGTAATAAAAATCATCTCGGGGCGATTCGGCTTGTTGGGTTAATAATGGTAAAATATCTACTCCATCCAGGGTTTTAGGAGCCGATTTGGCACCTGTCAGATTGAGAATGGTAGCATGAAGATCCATAGAGGTACACATTTCGGGGCTTACCTGAGCTGCCGGAATCTGCCCTGGCCAGCGCAATAAAGCCGGTACCCGGAATCCTCCTTCGTAAGATGTTCCTTTGGCTCCAGCTAGAGGCCCAGTGCTGCCACCGTGCCACTGTTCTACGGGATCGGTGGTGTACATGCGCTCCGGCATATTACGCCACGGGCCATTATCGCTGGTGAAAATAGTCAGTGTATTTTCAGCTAAACCTTCGGCTTCCAGCACTTCGGCAATTTGCCCAACGCTACTGTCAATCTCTTCAATCACATCCCCGTAATCACCACCCGCCGAACGACCCTGAAAATCTGAGGAAGCATAAATCGGTAGGTGAGGCATGGAGTGCGCCAAGTAAATGAAAAATGGCTTCTGCTGATTACTTTGGATAAAACCTATAGCCGCATCAGTATACTGTTGAGTAAGCGTTGTTTGGTCTACTTCCTGCTCAATGGGTTGGTCATTGCGGTAGAGTTGGAGCGGGCGTTCGGTATTGACCCAGGGAGGCATCATGTCATTGCTGTACAGCAAACCAAGGTACTCATCAAATCCCCGATCAGTGGGCATATAGCCCGGAACGGCACCCAAATGCCACTTACCGTAGGCGGCGGTGCGATACCCCACTTCTTTCAGAGCCTCAGCCAGTGTTCTTTCATCCTGCGGAAGTCCGCCTTCTGAATCGGGACCAAGATTACCCGGTAGTCCGGCTTTGAGTGGGTAGCGCCCCGTCATTAGAGCCGCGCGGGAAGGCGTGCAGACCGATGCCGCTACGTAAAAGGAAGTCAGTTTGATGCCTTCTCGCGCCATCTGGTCAAGGTGAGGGGTGCGAATGGTGGGGTGACCGTAACAACCTAAATCCCCGTAGCCCAGATCATCGATGAATATGAGTACGATATTGGGTGGCGTATTATCTCCTATCGCAGGTTGAGCATGTATCAGGCTGATGCTGGCAAATAGTAATATAAAGGGGAGAAGCTTATTGTTTAGCATGATGAAGGGTTTAGGATAGCGAGGTAAAAAGATAAGCATTGTTACATATCGATTCATTGCTACTTCCCGCTTTCTCTATTGGTCAGTTCTTTGAATAGTTGGATTTCAGCTTGATCGTAAGGGGTACCGTCAGCGCGAAATAAGTCGTGGAACCATACTTCAGGTTCTGGAAAAGGCTCACCAGGCTTTACTACTTTTCCTGCTTCGCGCAGAGCGTAGGCATTTAGTTTTTCGCCATCTGTCCCCTTGCGACTACTCCACGGCCATACCGTTCCGGTTTCTCCCGACACAAAGCCCCAGTTAATTGCCCCTACGTTCATCTCCTTCATAATCGGTAAACATTCTTGTACAGTGCTGCCACGGGTACGTGCGAGCCATTCGGTGACTAATATCGGACGACCGTCTTTCTGGTATTCTTTGATGGTTTTGGTTAAATAGTCCGGCCCGCCGTAAGGATGGATAGAATGCAGGTCGGAATTGATGCGGTTAAGCTGGATGTTGCGTTCGCCTACGCAGCCGTGGGTGGTGGAGGTAATCGGCTGGGAAGGATTCACCTCCCGAGCCCACACCCAGGTATCGTAGACCAGTTGATTTGATTTTTCCCCGATGCCCCCAGCGTAAGAATTGGATTCGGGGGAAAGTTCGCCCTGGCCTCGACCAGGTTCGTTGTATAATTCCCACATCAATACCCGCTCATCGTCTCGGAACCGCTGCATGATTTTTTGTACGTAACCCTTCAGCCGTGCGGCCTCTTCCGAGGTAGCCTTTCCTTCAGCGTAGCGGTTAGCGAGTTCGCGGGCGGGTGAGTTGACCCAACCAGAATTATGGAAGCCAGCCACTGGAAGCGGTTGTTTACCCAGTTGAGGGTCAGGAAAGTGACAGTCGTCGAAGAAAACAAAAAACGGGCGAATGCCATACTGCTGACAGATAGTGAGAAATTCATCCATACGCTGGTAAAGTCCTGCTTCATCATCAGCCCACACCAAGTCGTGCAAATAAACTCGAAGAGTATTCATTCCCAAATCAGCAGCCCAGCCCAGTTCTTCGTCAATGGTCGCTGGATCCCAAGTGGAAGCTTGCCACATATCAATCTGATTGATGGCAGTACGAGGATAGTAATTACACCCTACCAGCCAGGGCTGCTGAGCGTACCATTGGTTAATACGTTCTGCTGACCAGCGACCTGACACAGCAGTAGAATCGTTGATGGTGGGTTGAGCCTGTCCAGAGGCTGCCCAAGGTATTATAAAAAGAAGAAAAGAAAGATATCGTATCATTAATGATAAGTTCGAGGTTGTCTAAAAATAGCTACTAAATTTTTCTAGTCACCAAACTAGGCATCGTCTAAATCTTTAAAACTAGTCTGCGAAGGAACATCTAAGAAGACTGCCATTGTTCGCATCAATACCCTCGCTAGTCATCCACTGCTTGGTTAACTAAAATCCGAAATTTCCAATCGGTATCGTCGCCATTGCTACCCTGGGTTTGTTTCATCAGAATACCAATCAAACCTTCCTGCGGATCAGCAAAATATTGCGTATTGAAATATCCACCCCAATCAAAAGTACCTACGCTACCTCGCCCACCCTGATCTTGCCCTTCTTGATCAAGTACTCCGAAAGCTAAACCGTAATGCCGCCCACTGCCTTCCCAGAAATCTTTAATCTGATTACCCATTATGGATTGCACCGTAGTGCGACTTAGAATGCGTACTCCGTTCAGCTCTCCCCCATTAAGATACATCTGTAGAAAAGTAGCGTAGTCTTTTGCCGTACTACTTAGCCCTGCCCCCCCGGAGAAGAAGCTTTTAGCCCCTTTAACTGGGTAGTCCGGATCGTAACCAGTAACCGGGAAACTCGCCCATTTTCCGTCATTACGGTATTGTACTGCTACTAGCCGGTCAGCCTTGTTATTGGGCAGATAGAACCAAGTATCGTTCATTCCAAGCGGCTCGAACAAATGCTCCCGTAGAAACTCATCAAAGGGTTGTCCTGATATAATCTCTACAAAATAGCCTAATACATCTAAGCCTTCCGCATAAGAATATTTCTCACCGGGATTAAAGTGCAGCGGTAACTTTGCCAGCTTCTTGATGTTTTCCTCAATTGTAATATCGTTGGTTGTGAATGCGTCAATAATTCCGGCTTTCTGGTAGATCATTTTGAACCGCTCATCGCCATCAATAAAACCATAACCTAGCCCCGAAGTATGAGTTAGTAAATGGCGAATAGTAATTTCTTTATCAGCAGGCTTAGTGGTATACGTGGTATCAGCGTAGCGGAAGCGATCTAGTATCTGGGGGGCCTTAAATTCAGGAATGTACTTGGAGATAGGATCATCCAGACGGAATAATCCTTCTTCCCACAGTATCATCACTGCCGTAGCCGTAACCGCTTTAGTCTGGGAGGCGATGCGAAAAATAGCATCCTTTTGTAGTTTGCTCCCTGACGGATCAGCGACACCAAAAGCTTTATGGTATACTATCTTTCCATTCCTAGCTACCAAGGCTACCAGGCCGGGTATTTTATCATCTTCTATAGCGTCTTTCGCCATTGCATCAATACGGGCTAAGCGCTCGGCAGACATACCTACGCTGGCGGGCTTAGCTTCCGTAAGTGGAGGAGAATATTGGCTAGATTTAGTTTGAGCTAATACAGGAATAATAATAAATAGAACTAGAGCGGTAAGCAGGTGGTGCATAGCAGGATTGGAATTGAATAGGAACTAAAATAAGGAAATTCTTATTTTTTGCTTCAATCTGGATCTGTTTACATAAAGGGGCTTTGTATTATGCATTCCTTTGAAAAGATATATCGCGATCAATGTCATAGCATCTTAAGATATTTTTCTTTGTTTCAAGAAAATTATAATCCATGTACTGCGACCCAGGAAGAAATGCAGCGTAAAACACAAGAATACGAAACCATTATTGAAGAGTTGCGAGCCCAGATTGGTTAGTTGTATCCTGGATTTTGTTCCAGTTCTGCTTCCAGGTTCGCCTCAATGACACTGAGCGGAATAGGAAACCATTGATTGTAATCCTGAATAGTATTCCTGGTTTCTTCTAAGGTGTTATATCGGCGTGTTCTCTCTACCAGGGTTCCGGTTCTGGCTAACGTCCTTCTTCTAGGCTCTTCTATGATCAGCTCCCGGGCCCGCTCATCTAAAATAAAGTCTATATTCACGTCGCTGGCAGAAATTAGATAAGTTTGGGCACGAGCCCGGACAACATTGATATCATCGGCAGCGGCTGCTAAGTCGCCAGTAAGCATGTGTGCCTCTGCTCGCAGTAGGTAGGTTTCGGAAAGCCGCATCACCATGGCATCGGTAAACGTACGACCAGTAGTGGGACCATTCAACAAGTCACCTTCAATTTTTCGGATCATCGGATAAATATGCTGCATGGTATCGCGATACTCATTGCCGAAAAACTCATGAGGCACTAGTTTTTGTCCAAAGAACTCGGACTCAGGGTTGTTGTAAAACCATTCCCGCCGGACATTAAACCGATTGTTACGTATATCATTAGGATCATCCCAGATGTCGTAAATCCAGTAGCCGGATGGACGAACCCAGCCCACTCCTCGGCCGATGCTATCTTCGGTGAGTATAAACGCTCTAAAATTATTGGGGTCACGGGCATCAAAAAAGCGGGGACCCCAGGTTCGTAGCCACATATTTCCTTCCGAATCACTCTGCCCTCCGGGAGTACCGAACTGATGCTGGTAGGTCCAGATGACTTCCGTATTTCCCGAACTACGATCCTGATTTCCATCCTTAAACAGGTCAGAGTAGTAATCACCTGGCTGGTCTACTGCGCTACCAAAGCGGTTCGTCACTAATTCATAGGCAGGATCGTCAATTACCTGACTTGCCGCTTGCACTGAAGCATTATAAAAACTAGCATCGCCTGTTTCACGACCGAGAGATATGAATACTTCGGATAATAAATGATTGGCCGCTGCGCTAGAAGTTCTACCGTCCAACACGGGGATATTAGGTAACCATTGAGCAGCAAATTCCAAATCTTGCCGGATAAATTCTAGTACTTCTAACCGGGAAGCGCGGGTAAAATCAAAACGGGGCGATGACGCTAATTCATCTACAATAGGAACGCCGTTATAGACGTTGACCAGCACATTGTACACGTACGCTCGGCCAAACTGTGCCTCGCCTAAAAGCGCATTTCTATCAGCCTCGCTATCCCATTCTATATTATCTATATTTTCGATAATAGCGTTAGCAACCGGCAGCACCTGTGTGTAGGCCCAGGTCCATAAAGCAGAAATGAATAAGTCATTTTCGGGTCTCATATCCGTTTCGTAGCTATTGAAGAAGCGGATGCCCGGGTCACCGGCACTAGCAATGTCCGTACCTACCATCATGTGACCCAGCAGGATGATAGTAATGGGGCCGTAGAGTTCGTCTCGCAAGCCGGAATACATACCCGTAAGACCCGCCTCAAAGCCCGCCGGATCGGTAAAGGCGTTATCAACATTGAGAAAGGCCGTAGGATTTTCTTCTAAAACGCTATCACTGCACGCACTTAGCCCTAACAGAGAAAGGGTTGCAAGAAGAGAATATAATACTATGTTCGTTTTCATACTCAATGGAAAATTTACATTAAAAACTAAGGTTAAAACCAGCGATAAAAGTACGAGCGGCGGGAAAGCCCTCGTCGGTAGGTGAGCCTATTTCTGGATCCCACCCGGGCCAGTCGGTAAAAGTAGCTAGGTTTCGGCCACTCAGGTACACCTTTAAGTTAGACAGGTTTAACCTATCTAAAAAGGATTGCTCAAAGGTGTAAGAAAGAGAGATGTCTTGGATACGCACAAAATCACGAGCGGCGTAAAGGCGTTGTTGCAGCGGGTTTTGGAAGTTAAGCGCTGGACGGGTATTAGAGCGGTTTTCGGGAGTCCACCATCCATCGCCTTCATCCAGCATATTAAGGGCCCGATCGGGAAAATTATCTCCAGCGTTGGACGGGTCAAGGGGTTGAAACCAGCGGGAGAAGCCGTGCTGTCCATTGAGGAAAAAGGAAAATTCAAAATTTCGGTACGTAAATCGATTATTCAACCCCCAAGTGAACTGGGGTTCCCGCTGATCTACGATAGTTCGGTCATCCGGATTAAGTTCTCCATCGCCGTTTACATCTTTAGGCCGCACGTCTCCCGGTACAAAAGGGTCAGGTATTTCGTCGCCCTCTTGCCAAATCCCGTCGAAAACGTAGCCGAACTCTACTAGTACGGGTTCGCCGATAAACCAGTTGTTAGAGATGTCATCATCTTCTACACCGTCGCCGTCGGCATCAAGTCCGTATAGCGATACGATCTCATTACGGTTACTCGTGAATACTACACTCGAGCTCCACTGAAAATCTTCGGATTGAACGTTTATTGTATTTAAAGAAATCTCAATACCCTGGTTTTCGGTTTCCCCAATATTCTGGAGAACACTATTAAAACCATTCAATTCGGGGATAGCTCGGTTTAGCAGCAGGTCTTCGGTATTTGTTTGGTATAGTTCTACGGTACCAGAAATACGGTTATTCAAGACCCCAAACTCCAGAGCTAAATTAGCGGAGGTAGAAGTTTCCCAACCCAGTTCAGGGTTACCCATTTGTGAGGGTTGCAAACCCACGTAGGTAGGACTCTGGTTACCAAACACATACTGAACTAGCCTCATACGGTTAAGCGACGAATAAGGATTCAGCCCTTGGTTTCCGATTCTACCGTAGGATGCACGAACTTTCAGGTAATTGACAAGGGCTATATTCTGTAAGAAATCTTCTTCGCTGGCGATCCACGCCACGGCGGCTGAAGGAAATGTACCCCATTTGTTATCAGCTCCAAATACCGAAGAACCATCCCTTCTCGCCGTCAGCGTGAAAAGATACTTATTCATCAAGCGATAATTTAACCGACCCATGACAGAGATTTGATCCAATTGGGTTCTTTCCGAAGCTATTGTTTGTACTTCGGCCAATCCTAGATTATCCCAGCCCGTAGCGTTGTTGAAAAAGAAATCGCCATTGGCCAGTGTACTATCCGTGTTGAACTGGTTACGACCATACAAGAATGTAACATCAAAATCGTGTATCTCATCGACGTTAACCTCGTACTTTAAAATATTTTCTATTACCCAGTCAAAGTTCTGCCGATCCACTTTGGATGCGGACGACTGCCTTAAGAATTCTTCACTTTGGTAATTGGGAGTAAAATTGTATTCGTGCGACCAACGCAAGTTCGGCGAGGCATTTAGGCGGTAGCTCAACCCTTCAAGAAAGGGAAAGTCGATAGTGGCAAAAAAGTTGGCGAAGAGGTTATTGTATTTCTCTTCATTGTCATCAAAAATAGCCGCAAACATCGGGTTCACATTGAGCGTCTCGTTACTGGGAAAAGGTACCGGGTCATTACGATCTCCGTTAAAGTACATTTCCCCGTAGGGACTTAGATAGTACGCATTACCCAAGTCAGCTTCTACGCCCGACAGATCCCGGTGCGTAAACTGAGCAGTCATCCCCACATTGAGCCAGGAGTTCAAGCTCACCTGTAAGTTGGAACGTAACGCAATTCGTTGAGCGTCGTCTCCGTAAATCAAGCCTTCCTCATCGGTGTAGGCCATGGAGAGATAGTAGTTGGTATTTTCCAGTTTCCCCGAAATACTCAAATCATACGACTGAATAGAAGCATCTTGAGCAACCTCTTCCCACGGATCAATGGTAGTACCGTTCCTAAAGTTCTCTATTTCGTTGTTCTCAAGGTAGCTTTCAATGTCGTTAGGATCAGCGGGCTGATCAGTAGCCCTTCGCCAATCGAGGGTCTTTTCAATGTACCTTTCGGGAGTAAGCAGATTGAGCTTCTTGGTCCAAGTGGATACTCCGTAATATGCATTGAGGGAAATAGAGGGTTTGGGGGAAGTGCCTTTCTTGGTGGTGACCAGGATGACGCCGTTAGCCGCCCGGGCCCCGTAGATGGCCGACGCACTCGCGTCTTTTAGTACCTCCATCGACTCCACATCATTTGGGTTGATGTCTGCCAGCGAACCGTTGAAGAATACCCCATCTACGACCACGAGTGGCGCGTTGCTAGCGGTGATAGATGATCTTCCCCGAACTACGAGTGCCCCCCCTTGCCCGGGACGACCATTGTCTTGGAACTGTACTCCGGCAACCCGTCCTCTAAGGGCTTGGGTGACATTGGTATTGGGAGAATTTTTGATAGACTCCACTTCTACCTCGGCTACCGCTCCGGTTACATTTTGTCGCGATTGCTCTCCGTAACCAACCACTACTACTTCCGATAATGCCTGAATATCAGGGGCTAAAGCCACATCGATAGTCCTGCGGCCATTGATGGTTATCTCTTCGGTAGTATACCCTATCGATGAGAAAATTAGTGTAGTGGCATCGTCACTAACCACCAGACTGTATTTTCCATCGGCATCGGTTACCGTACCATTTGCGGTGCCTTTCACCAAGATGTTGACACCAGGCAGAGATTCATCTGTTCCCAAGTCAGTAACTACCCCAGTAATCGTTTTCTCAACCGTTGCTAGTGGAGCTAATTGCTGATTAGATATATACGTACGTTTTGGAGGAGTCAGAGAAGTATTAGATTTTTTTAAGGGCTTCTTGTCTACTTTGGGCACCCTAGCATTTTGCTTGGGAATGATGACATAATAGTTTTCTCTAATTTTCTTATAATTTAATTTTAAAGGTGCAAGATAGTCTGATAATAAATCCTCTAAGCTTCTACTGCTGTCCGCGACTTCCATCAACGATAAGTCTTTCACCTGCACACCCTCAACAACACTTGGTTCATAGTTAAATAACACATTGTATTGGCGTTGAAGGTCGCTTAAAACGTCAGTAAGTTCGCGTACATTTTGATCCGGTGACTCCGTTGGACTTTCTTGCTTCAAGGAGATAACTTGAGCGGATGCTAAGGACTGGGAAAAAAGCGGGTGACTTATCAGGAATATCACACCGACCCAAATACAAGTTTGTATTATGTTTCTCATAAGCGTTTTGAATTAATGATTAGCTGTTTCAACTACTCTATCATATTGGTTGATGGTTTTGTAGAAAAAATAATTTGATTTTCGCGACGATCGATTTGTATTCCGTAGAGGTCTCGGAAGGCATCCAGTAAAACCTCTAAATCATCAGAAGGCACAAAGCCTTTAAACATACGATTGGCTAGACTTTCGTCCTGAAATACAATATCAACTCCGTAAGCGTATTTTAGCTTTTGAGCAACTTCGGCGAGGGTAATTGCATCAAAAATCAGCATATTCTCCTTCCAGGCCGATTCATCACTAAAATCTATTTGTTTGTGAAGTATCTGATGATCCTCGTGCTTGATTTCCACCAAGTCACCAGGCTTCATTAACAAGGAGCGCTCTTGTTGATCCTGCCGAAATTCAAGGCGTACCCGACCTGATTTGAGCGCAACTTCTGCCTCTTTACTTCGCGAGGAAACGTTAAACTCAGTTCCTAGCACACTGATATCAATTCCTTCGGCTGCATGAACGACGAATGAGGTATATTCCCCAGCCCCCCTTGTCTTTTTGTCGCTCTGGCTGGCTTGCTTGTTTACGTGAAAAAATGCTTCACCTTCCAGCCACACTTCCCGATCATGGCCCTCCTCCCAAACTTTGGCGTATCGCAAGCTAGAGTTCGCTTTTAGTGTAATTTCTGAGCCATCCGGAAGAGTAACAGCCTTTTTTTCGCCATATCTGGTAGAAAGGATTTCATTTTGGGGCAATTGACTAAATAAAAAAACAGAAGCAGCAACTACCAAGAGTACACTCGCCGCAATCCAGTACCGATTAATCTGCCTTTTAGCAGTAGGTGGAGGCGCCTCCCTAATTTGCTGGTAAATACCTTGTTTAATGCGTGCGCGAGTACTTTCATTCACTGCTGGGTGAGGTCGCGCGAGCATCAGTATCATTTTTCGGGCTTCCGCAACCTCTGCCTTCTTGTTAGGATATTGATGTAAGAAGCTGTTCCAAAAAGAATCCTCACGGGAAGAGGGGGATAGTACCCAAGCCTGAAAGCGCTCGTCTTTCGCAAAATCAATGGCCCGGTAGGTAAGGTATTCGTCCAAGATTATGTGCTCTTTATTACTAAAGAGATACTCCTGCTAAAAACTTCACGGGTTTTTACGAAAAAAAGCGAATAATTACACTAGTTCTAAGAATCGGGCAGTATTCATTATGCATTAGCAATAAACTGACTAAAATAATAAAATATTTTAATCGAGGCCAGTGCTAGTAGTAATGATCTGTTCTAACAATATTATCAACCCCAGCCAGGAACCTGTTCCAAAAAGTGCGGCATTTAACGAGGATGTTTCGTTCAATTCTCTTTGTAAGCGATGTAGCGCCGAAGATACAATGTTGTAGACGGTTTTAACATTTAGCTGAAGGGTATCCGCTATCTCACCGTAAGTAAGTTGTTCGTAAAATTTCAGGTAGATAACCTTTTTTTGCTGGGGTGTAAGCGTTTGTAACAGCTGAGCAACCGCCTGTTTAGTAGTATTCTCTTTTTGCTGCTTGATAATCCATTGTTCGTAAGAGTCTTCAATGGCGAGGATAGTATCCAGCGGGTTATGAGTGGTGTTTTCTGTTCTTTGATGGGCAATCTTGCGTATGAGCACTCTTCTAAGAGAGGCATACAGGTAGCTTTTTACCGAGTTAGCCTGACTTAGGTTCTTACGATTAGTCCATAGACTAACAAATACATCTTGAATACTATCTTCTACTAACCCAGCATCTGGCGTAATAAGCTTGCCATAATTGATCAACTTTGTCACGTAGCGATCGAAAAGATGTCCTAAGGCCAGATCGTTTCCCTGTCGCATCTGCTGCCAGAGGATATGATCGGAGTCGGAACCATCTACCATGTTCAAAGGGATTAACTAGCCAGTTGCAGATTGTAATATATTTAAAATAAACCTCAGAACAATGGTTATTTTGAGTATATACTAAAATATAATGGTCATCATCGTAATATACGGAATGGGAAGCTGCAGGACTCCTCACTTAATCATCTTTTCTGGCCACTGTGAAACGAAGAAATTGCTGGCACAGTCGCGGCGAGCTACTGAGGAATTGCGGGTGTAGAAAGAAGAGATTCGGAAGAATGAAATAAGGAATAGTAGCAAATCATCCAAGTGGAAAGGCAATATGAAACGTAGAAATACGAGGCGATCATTGAGTAGTTAGGGGTATTACGGATAAGTAAAGTCAATCCGATAGAGTTTTTAGAAAACTGCAAGATAAAGGAGCAATGTTGCCCCACTTTACTAAAATTAACCTTCATTAAACTCTAAGGCAGCCTTGCCCTCTTCTTCCCACTTCTTCATTAGGTTAAACATGGCTGGGTCAATCACGTTGCTATGTATCTTGATTTTCCACTCCTCACTTTCCTGAATAAATTCGTCGTGAGTCATAGCAGTAGCGATGACGTCCGGCAGCTGTTCACCTTCTACTACCAAAAGCAAATAATCGACGTGAATAGCATCGCCCACGCGCTGAAAACGGTGGTTCATGGCTAAATGACGTTTGAGGGTGCCTTCCATAGCGAAAATCTTTTCTAAGTCTTTGGCCATTGAGCCTCTTTTGGGGCCGGTAGTTACACCTCCGGTGATATAACCGTCTTGGGCATAATACGATAGATGCTCTTCTACGTCTTTGTTATCGGAAGCTAAGCAGTAGCCCGCAATGAGTTCAGTTAGATGAGTTTTTTCTTTAACAGTAACCATGTTTATGATTTTTAGATGAAACAATAAGACTAAGTAAGTTTGTGAGTAATCGGATCGGGACTAACCTTGCCGAGGTAGAGTTTTGCTATGTGGTTGCCTAAGTCTTCGGCACTAACCCAGCTAGAATCAACGGCACTACCTCGGGCTCGGGTTTGAACGGGCGTAAATGCCGCGATAGACCGTACTCGGTAGTTGGCTTCCCTTGCTTCGTGGTGCAGTACTTCTACCATCCGGTTCTGCGCCGAAGATATGATGGTCATAGCTCCAGCCAGCGGTGCAATGTTTTCTTGAGCACCCCCGTTGATGTTGACGTACAAGCCGTTATTCTGCTTTTCAAGTACTGGAATGAACGTCTTGGCGAACAGGAAATGGGTGGTTAGGTTATTGTGTAACACCTCTTTCCACTTAGCCATTGGCATATCCACCAAGTGATGCACCATTGACCAGCCACCCAAACTCGCTACAACCATATCGATACGACCAAATTCGTGAAGTACTGCTTCGCGGAACGCTTCGGCTTGTTCAATTTGACCGATGTTGTAAGCGTAAGTGACTAGCGACCCAGTACGGGTCGGAGCCACGTATTGTCGTAATGATTCTTCTTTCTCGAGAGAGCGCATCGGAACAATCACTGTGGCTCCATGCGATAGCAGAGTTTTTACAATACCTTCGCCTACCGCTCCGGTTCCTCCACCTACAATCGCAACTTTATCTTGTAATTTCATTTCTGGATAATGTCAAATTCTTCACTAAAAGCAATCAATAGGTAGAGGCGGTAGATCACAATTAATCTTTGAGAAAAGCTACTTTCCCGGTAGTCAGTTCGTAGTAGGCAGGCAGTATCTTTAGCGTTTGGTCTTCGTATTTGGGACGCAGTACGGGGGCTGATTTTTGGAGTTGCTCGGCCATGTTGACCGCGTTCTGACGGATCACATTGTCTACCAAATCACCTGCTTGCGGCTGCACCATATCTATGGCGGGATTGATCTTGTCCGTTAGCGCAATAAGATGCCCTCCTTCCACTTTGTTGACTGCGGCGGTCACTGCTCCGCATTTCTCGTGCCCAAGCACGACAACCAATGAGGAGCCCAGATTAGCCACCGCGTACTCAATGCTCGCTATCACCGCATCGTCCAGCACATTGCCAGCAACGCGAATAACAAACAGGTCGCCAATGCCCGTATCGAAAATCAACTCAGGAATTACCCGCGAATCTGAGCAGCAAAGAATCACAGCAAACGGGTGCTGCCCGTCTACCACTTTCTGGCGGGCACTGATATCCGCGTTAGGATGCGTTGACTGTCCGGCAACAAAAGCTTCGTTGCCTTTTCTTAAAATTCGGTAAGCATCAATACAAGAGGTGGCCATAAGGTGCGTGTTAAAAACGATTAGTAAAGAATATTGTCTTGCGGTTTCAGCTTCTCAGGAAGCACCGATTCATCCAGCATGTCGCGTAAGTCAATCTCGATGGTACGCGTCAGGGCGGTCATGGGTACGTCGGTACTACGGTTCTCAAAAGGGTCTTCGCTGTTGTCACCCACTAGTTCCCAGGTTAGGAATATCCACGTGATGAGCACCGACACTAATAAATACAAAGTGATATAGGCTCCGGGCAGCTCTTCGCCCGCTGCCACCAGGTCGTTGATAAAAATATCTAGCAGGCCGAAGGGAAGCAAAAGCACAAAAATGTACAAAGTGATTTAAACTTTTTAGAGAATATTTATGCTAAAGCTTTGATTTTCAATTCATTAAAACGAATAATTTGCTCAGCTTTTGATACAATTTATGCTATACTTTGTATCACTTAAACTTACTGAGTATGAAGCTATTCCTATGAATCTAATACCAAAAGTTTAAATCACTTCGTACAGAAAATGGTACAATACGACAATAGCATAAAATTCTTTGATCAGGATTTCAAGTCTGAAGAACAGCTTCCACGATGTTTTACAATAACTTTTGAAGAAGTAGGCAACGAAAAAGAGGGTAAAGTAAGAGTGTTTTTTAACGAAGATCAGCAGCTTGGCGATATTATTAACGATAACTCCTATGAGAATGACTTCTATCGGTATCATGATATTTTTCATTATTCATTTGCCACGATACTAGGATGGTCGCCGTGCGCAAGAGCAATGATGAAACGTAAAAGAAAAAGTGATCAATTAATAGATAAAATTGAAGATGGTGCAAGAGCTACGATAACGGAAGAAGCATTATCAATGATAATATTTAATGAGGCAAAACGGAAAAATTATTTTGAAAATGCCTCAAGTGTTTCAAGAACTACTTTGAGAATAATTAAGGAGATGACAGAAAACTTTGAAGTTAATGTTAGGACTTCAAAAGAATGGGAGAGTGCAATTTTAAAAGCATATGAAGTATTTAGATGTCTAATCAAAAATGGTGGTGGTACGGTGAGATTTGATTCTACTAGAAAGGAAATTACTTACTCCACTCTTATTTAATTTTAATCCGTTTATATGATTATCGGAGTTGGATGTGATATTGCAGAACACGATATAACGGAAGCTTTAAATTGGCAATCTGATAGCAATATATTAAAACGTGTTTTTTCTCAAGCAGAACTTACGCTATACGAGAATCAAAAGAACAAAGAATTTTTAGTTGGAAGATTCGCTGCAAAGGAGGCCGTCTTGAAATGTTTAGGAACTGGAATGCAAGATGGAATATCTCTTACCGACGTTCAAATCTTACAAAGAGAGAGTGGTAAACCTATCATAGAAGTACAAGGAGAAGTAAAAAAAATATCCAATCATCTCGGAATAGAATCATGGCATATCAGCATTAGTCACTGTAGTGATTACTCTTTCGCCTTTGTCGTCGCAGAGGGTAGTAAGACAAATTAATCGTAGCATGAAGCTCTTCTTGCTTGGTTCAATCCAATCCCAATCTACATACATAAATGCTTGCAAATAGCTTGCAAATAAAAAAGCACTTACAAAGTTAACTTTGTAAGTGCTTGATTATCAAGTCGGGGCGGCAGGATTCGAACCTGCGACCCCCTGCTCCCAAAGCAGGTACGCTAACCGGACTGCGCTACGCCCCGAACAATTAGTTATTAAATCTCTACCAATGTTTCGCGCTTTTAGCGAAGTTGTAGAGCGGAGAGAGGGGGATTCGAACCCCCGGTACCCGTTTCCAGGTACGACAGTTTAGCAAACTGCTGGTTTCAGCCACTCACCCACCTCTCCGTAGGGTTATGAAGCTTTAATTCTTTAAAGGCTGCAAATATAAAACAAGTTTCATTATGAACCCAAAAGAACAATAAGAAAAACTGCAAGATTGTCCAATCATTCTTTCTTCAAAATCCCTCTTTACCAGTTCGCACTTACTGCGTACTTTTGTCGTTACTAAACGTAAGTAGTGTTCACATGGATTGGTATCGTTCATTTAGTACAACCGAAGGTGTTTTTTTGCTTATTTTTTTGGTAGGGTATGTACTGTATCTCACCAGAGTCATTCGTATTAACCGGGTAATTCCGGTGGGATTCCGCACAGTAGTGTTCAAAATTGGGTTGCGTACTCTGTACTTTCTACTATTTCTGGTGGCTTTACTAGGCCCACTGATGGGTAAAGCCACCAAAGAAATTCAGGCGGTTGGGAAAGATATTTTTATTTTGGTTGACCTCTCCCAGTCTATGAATGCTAGCGATGTGCAACCCAGCCGGTTAGAGAAAATAAAGTACGAATTAAAAGATATTATTAAAGCATTTAATTCGGATCGGATCGGGCTAATTATCTTTTCTTCAGAGGCCTTCATTCAAAGTCCGCTCACTTATGATCAGAGTGCTCTGCGGATGTTTATTGACGCACTGAACACCAGCCTGGTACCTAACTCTGGAACGGATTTTACTCCTCCACTCCGTCTGGCTCTAGATAAGTTTGAGCAAGATGAAGAGAATCCATCCCAGCAAAAATCTAAGGTTTTACTCCTAATCAGCGACGGTGAAGATTTTGGAGATAATACATCGACTATCGCCGAAAAAATTCAGGAAAGTGGCATTCGCTTGTTTACACTAGGGGTGGGTACTGAGCAGGGTAGTCAGTTGGTCGTTCGGGGAGTACCTAAAACCGATCGTTCGGGCAATGTGGTAGTAAGCAAGCTAGAACCTCGGGCACTACAGCAACTTGCTAGCCAAACCAGTGGACAGTACTTCGAGATTAGTGATAAACAGGATGATTCTGAACGGCTAATCTCTTCTATCGGTCAGATTGAAGGTGAATTGCGAGATTCACGGCAGGTTGATGCCTCAGCTAACAAATATTTTTATTTTCTATTGCTAGGAGTTAGCCTATTTTTGGTGGATCATTTGGTGAAATTTAAAACCGTAAGGATATGAAAATACTGGGTTGGTTATTAGGGTTATTAATGCTCATTACGGGCATCGATGATATTGCTACAATTAATCGGCTGAAAAAACAGGCGGAAGACGCTTATCAGAGTGGGGATTATGCCCAGGCAGTTCAGTACTATCAGGTGTTAGTAGATTCTATGCAGGTGCAGGATGAGCGAGTACGCTTAAATCTGGCGCATGCTCAGTTGCACGCCGGAGATACCACCACTGCTCAGCAACAATACAGTCGATTAATGAATGCTGAAAGTGCCAGTATCAAGTCCGTAGCATACCAGCAGTTAGGAAATATTACTACCCAGCAACAGCAGTACGACAATGCTCTGGCAATGTATAAGGAGTCACTCAAGGCAAACCCCACCAATGAAGATGCCCGCTATAACTACGAACTGGTTAAAAAGCTAAAAAAAGAACAAGAGCAGCAGCAACAGCAGCAATCAGATGATAACCAAGAGCAGTCTGATGAGCAGAAGGATCAGGAGCAACAAAATCAAGAACAGAACCAGGAGCAATCAGAGCAGCAACAAGATCAGGAGGGTGAGTCTACTGACGAACAAAACCAGGATCAACAACAGAGCGATTCAGAACAGCAGGAAGGTGATCAGCAACAATCTGAAGAAAGTGAGCCACAGGAGCAGAATACCGAACAGGGTGAAGAGCAAAGCGAAGGTGAGAAAAGTGAGGAGGAAATGTCCAACTCGCCTTTATCAGAACGCCTAGAAGAGATGAATATCAGTGAAGAAAAAGCCCGAATGATTTTGGAAGCTATGCGGAACAATGAAATGCAGTACATTCAGCAGAACCGCCGAAAACCTACCAAACCCAAAGACCGTTCTAAACCTGATTGGTAATACATATGGAGACGGGAAACCGGAGTCCGAAGACCGGAAGAGGACAAGAATATAGTTATCCGGCCTCCAGACTCCGGTCTTCGGTTTCCGCTTTAACCCAAAAACACTATGAATACCGTATATATTGTTTCGGCTGTACGTACTCCTATTGGCTCATTCGGAGGTAGTCTATCCAGCATAAGTGCCACTGCGTTAGGAACAGCAGCTATCAAGGGAGCACTTCAGACTGCACAAGTTTCTGCTAACCAAGTAGAAGAGGCACTAATGGGAAATGTAGTATCGGCTAATCTGGGGCAGGCTCCAGCTCGACAGGCTGCCTTGGGTGCGGGAATTCCTAATACTGTGCCTTGTACTACTGTAAACAAAGTTTGTGCCTCAGGAATGAAAGCCGCTATGCTGGGTGCTCAGGCTATCATGCTAGGGCAAACTGATATTATCGTGGCTGGTGGTATGGAAAGTATGTCGAACATTCCTTACTACTTACCAAAAGCCCGCTTTGGCTACAAATATGGTGGTGGAGAATTAGTGGATGGATTAGAGAAAGATGGTCTGTTTGAGGTATACAATGGTTTTGCTATGGGTAACTGTGCCGACAATACTGCTAAAGAGATGAATATCTCTCGCGAAGTGCAGGATGCGTATGCTATTGAGTCGTACCAACGAGTAGCTCAAGCAGCGGAGGTGGGTTATCTGCAACCTGAGATTATTCCGGTAGAAGTCCCTCAGCGTAAAGGTGAGCCACTACTTATCCAGGAGGATGAAGAGTACAAGCGAGTAAATTTCGATAAAATCCCAACTCTTCGTCCGGTGTTTAGTAAGGAAGGAACAGTTACGGCAGCTAATGCTTCTACTATCAATGATGGGGCTGCTGCTATGGTCTTGGTGAGTGAGAAAAAAGTAAAAGAGCTAGGACTGAAGCCAATTGCCAAAATTCTTGGATTTGCCGACGCTGCTCAAGACCCGCTCTGGTTCACTACTGCTCCGGCCCTGGCCATTCCTAAAGCCATGAAGCAAGCGGGAGTTAACCCTGGAGACGTAGACTATTACGAAATCAACGAAGCGTTCTCAATAGTAGCCATTGCTAATAATCAAAAACTAGAACTTAATCCTAACCAAGTAAATGTCTTTGGTGGAGCCGTAGCCTTGGGGCATCCGCTCGGCTGCTCAGGGGCACGTATTGTTACTACTCTGTGTAATGTACTTCGGCAAAAAGATGCTACCATTGGGGTAGCGGGTATTTGTAATGGTGGCGGTGGAGCTTCGGCAATGGTGATAGAACGGGCATAATCCCCCTAAATAGTACATTGTAAGAGCAAGAATTGAGTTAAATATCTATTTCCTGGTATATTCGGTAGATTCGTATTCTAATCAATATACTTGTTAAGACTATGAATCTAGTAGATTTTATGCGAGACGTATCAGAAGACCTGGAAGGTCAGTTCTCTGAGTACGATGAAAATACTTCGGTAATTGTAGTCCCTCTTGGGAAAGGCCGTTTCCAGGCAGTACAGGGTAAAGTACAAGAAGTGGATATCCAGGGGACTAAAACCATTTCATTTGTTTCTAAGGTATGTCCTTTCTATCGCCAGATGGATTTGGTAGACTTTATGGAAGAAAACAAAAAAATGTTGTTCTCTCGATTTATAGTAGAAGATAACTTCATTAAGGTTGAAGCTTCCGTTTTTTTAGAGTTTGTCAGCGAGCAAAACAAGGAATATCTACAAAATGCTATCTGCGAAGTAGCCGAAGTAGCTGATAAATGGGAGCATAAGCTTACCGGGCTAGACGTTTTCTAAAAAAAATCGTACAATTGTTACATAAACAATAGCAAGCTGTCTTGTCGCGGAGTGTCTAGGCACTACGAGGAAAGTCCGGGCAGCATAGAACACCGTACTTCCTAACAGGAAGGGCTTGTCCCAGATTTGATCTGGGATTGAGTACAGAAAGTGCCACAGAAAACAAACCGCCTTCGTCTTGCCAAACTTGATTTGGGATCGCGAGGGTAAGGGTGAAAAGGTGTGGTAAGAGCGCACCGCCCCGTGGGTGACCAAGGGGGCAGGGTAAACCTTACGGGCTGAAAGGTCAAATAAGTGCAGCAGACCAGCATAGCTGGACATAGGGTGGTTCGCCCTATTCTTTTTTAAAGAGGTTGTACGGGTAGACCGTTAGAAGTCTTGGGTGACTAAGACTCTAGATAAATGGCAAGAACCCTGATGCTGCTAAGGCATTAGGGATACAGAACCCGGCTTACAAGCTTGCTTTTTTACTTGTACAACAATTGTATGGCAAAGATTCTTATCATTGACGACGAAAAAGCGATCCGAGGATCGTTACGCGAAATTCTCGAGTACGAAAAATACCAGGTAGATGAAGCGATAGACGGGGAAGAAGGGCTTCAACTGTTAGCTAAGGGTGGTTATGATGTTGCTCTTTGCGACATTAAAATGCCCAAAATGGATGGTATCGAAGTACTGGAGAAAGCAATGCAGCAAGGCGTAGATACCCAGTTTATTATGGTGTCGGCACATGGCACTATCGAGACTGCTGTAGAGGCTACCAAAATGGGTGCGTACGATTTCGTGCCGAAACCTCCTGATCTGAACCGCCTGCTAGTTACTATCAAAAATGCCCTTGACAAGTCAGAACTAGTAGAAGAAACCGTTAAGCTTCGGAAGAAAATATCTGGAGTAAGCGAAATTGTTGGCGAATCATCCGCTATTTCTGAAGTAAAAGAAACTATTACCCGAGTGGCTCCTACTGAAGCCCGAGTGCTGGTGACCGGGCCTAACGGTACTGGAAAAGAATTAGTGGCCAAGTGGTTACACGCTCAGAGTAATCGCGCTAAAGCTCCATTGATCGAACTCAACTGTGCTGCTATTCCTTCTGAACTAATTGAAAGCGAATTGTTTGGTCACGAGAAAGGCTCGTTTACCTCAGCCATTAAGCAAAAGAAAGGAAAGTTTGAGCAAGCTAATGGTGGTACTCTTTTTCTAGATGAAATAGGCGATATGAGCTTATCTGCTCAGGCCAAAGTGCTACGGGCACTACAGGAGCATAAAATCACCCGGGTGGGTGGCGATAAAGCCATCAAAGTAGACGTGCGGGTGATTGCCGCTACCAATAAAGACCTGAAAAAAGAGATTGAAGAAAAGAATTTCCGAGAAGATTTATATCATCGGCTCAGTGTTATCCTCATCCATGTGCCCCCACTCAAAGATCGAAAAGACGATATTCCGCTACTGGTGGATAAATTCCTACATGATATTGCCCAAGAATACAGCGCCCCCACTAAGAAAATCGCCTCGGATGCCATTGCTGCCCTACAAGAGCTAGAATGGACAGGTAATATTCGAGAGTTACACAATGTGGTAGAGCGACTGGTCATTATGTGCGATGCTGAAATTACGGCCTCCGATGTAAAGCGATTTACCTAAACGACTAATCCGGCAACGCCTTCACCATAATATTTTTGTAGTACACTTTACTTTCAGGATCATGGCCCTGCAAGGCAAAAGTGCCTTGGTCTAAGTAACGCTGGCTGCTTCCAGCATTTTCTTTCACATCCTTTGGCTCTACGTATTGAGTCACTACTTCACCATCTACTTTAATAGTAATCAAGCTATCTTGAACAATGATATGTTGGGTAAACCATTCATTGTCATCAGCGGGAGCATCCCGAACGTCATCTACTCCATATAAGCTAGCAGTACGGCGCCAATCGGTATGGGAATTGTTTACCTGTACTTCGTAGCCTTTATCGGGCCAGCCCTTTTTCTGGTATTCAGTATGAAAGTACATACCTGAGTTAGAGCCGGGCATGGTTTTCACATCGGCCTTGAACTCAAAGTTCTTAAATGTGTGATTATTAACATCGCCAATGTAGAAGAGGTGAGCTCGCGGGCCATCCACTACAATCATTCCATCTTCAATACTAAATGTCTTAGGGTTTTCGCTAGCTTTCCAACCATCTAGACTTTTGCCATCAAATAAATTTTCCCAATCGCTTTGAGCTGAGACATTAAGATGAATAACGAATAATAGAATGGTCATTAGGGTTGTTGAGGAGGTTCTTGTCATTACTTTAGATAATAAATAGTTTAGCTAATTGTTAAAGGTTCTATAAGTTCAGCATCGTCATTCTGAACGTTATTCACTCGTTTGGAAACCAGATAGGCTTGTAGCTGATCATCTTCTAACGGACGAAGTATATCTTGTAGCCCTTCATCATCCTCAGTATCACTCAGCCAAAAGTCCCAAGCGGCCTCATCCAGAATCACTGGCATACGATCGTGAATATCTTTAATGGAAAAAGGGGCTTGGGTAGTGATAACACAATATTCAGGAGTTCCAGTAGCAGATAGTTCGCCAGGCATTTGCCAAATACCAGCAAAAACAAAAGGTGACTGATCTGTAAGTACAATTCGGTACGGCTCTTTGCCCTGGGGTGTTTTCTTCCATTCGTAGTAACCATCGGCCAATACCAAACAACGCTGCGAACGAAAGGCTCGTTTGAAAACACTTTTTTCATTTACGGTTTCGGCTCGGGCATTAATCAGCCTCTGTCCCGGACTTTTCGCCCAAAACGGAATCATACCCCATTGGTAAAGGACAACTTGTCCGAGATACTGGTTGCTCACTACAGGTAAATGTTGCGAAGGAGCAGCGTTATAGTGGGGGGCAAAGTCAGGTGGAAGAGCCACATTCAGTTTCTCTATTAAACTTTCAATTTCAGGTCCAATGCTGTATCGGCCGCACATAGGTTAAGATGTGTTTGTCTGGTAATTTAGGGAAAAATAGCCAACTAGCCTCTAAAAGTTTGAGTTTGCTCATAAAAGGAGGGGTTGGGCGCAAGGAGCTTAGGATTTCTGATCTCTGCGCTAAGTTCCTGATACCTTGCCACTAAACAATCGGAATATTTAATTTGACATCTACGGCAAATGTTCTAAATTTGCAGTCCTTTAATAAAACACGTATGGAATTTAAGAAAAATTACGAGACAGTATTCATTTTGACTCCCGTTTTGTCTGATGATCAGATGAAGGATACTGCGGCTAAGTTTTCTACTTTCTTGAAAGAACATGGCGCTGACGTCATTAATGAAGAAAGCTGGGGGCTAAAAAAGCTGGCTTATCCTATCAACCACAAAACCACTGGGTTTTACCATCTTGCTGAGTTTGTGGCGGAACCATCACTAATTGATACGCTGGAAACTGAGTATCGCCGCGACGAACGGGTAATGCGCTTCTTAACCGTTGCGCTTGATAAGCACGCTGTTGATTACAACGAGCGTCGCCGTCGGGGAGATTTTAGAAAGGATAAAAAGAAAAAAGCTAAGGAGGAAGCTAAAGCATGAGCCTACAGAACGAACCCATCAACAGCGACCGTAAAGAACGTCGCGAGAAGTACTGCCGCTTTAAGAAAGCTGGTATCAACTACATCGATTACAAAGATCCTGACTTCTTACTGAAGTTTGTGAACGATCAGGGTAAAATCTTGCCCCGTCGGATTACCGGAACCAGCCAGAAGTTTCAGCGCAAAGTTACCCAAGCGGTGAAGCGCGCTCGTCATCTGGCATTACTACCTTACGTAGCAGATTCATTAAAATAATTTAACGGAGAAAGGACCGGATCGCCGGGCGAAACGGAATACGGAAAACGGAGTGCTAAACTCTACTTTCCCTTTTCCGCACTGCGGTGGCTCTATTCTCCCCTTTCCTTTAGAAACTATGGAAATTATACTTCGAGAAGATATTAAGGGATTAGGTTACAAGGACGATATTGTTACTGTGAAAGGTGGCTACGGTCGTAATTACTTAATTCCGCAAGGGCTAGCGATTATTGCGAGTCCTTCTAATAAGAAAATGATAGAAGAGAATATTCGGCAGGCATCCCACAAAGCAGAAAAAGTGAAGAAAGATGCTGAAGATTTGGCTGCTAAACTGGAGGGCGTAACATTAGAGCTTCCCGCTAAAGCCGGCGAAAGCGGAAAAATATTTGGAGCTGTTACTGTACTTCAGATTGCTGATGTACTCAAAGAAAAAGGCTTTGAAATTGACCGTCGTCGTATTTCGCTTAATCAAGATATAAAAACATTAGGAGAATACTCGGCTGAGGTTGATTTGCATAAGGAAGTAAAGCAAAACATCTCAATACAGGTAGTAGAAGCCTAATCTCTTCGATCTTTTAGCATAAAAAGCCCTAATCATTTTAGGGCTTTTTTCGTTAGTAGAGGGCAAGATTAGATTTTTTATGTTCCGCACCCCGGTTGAAGTTGTTCCCCTTTCGCATCGTATCTCATTACATCAGCCTCTGTTATTGATAGGCTCTTGTTTCGCCCAATCAATGGGAGTGCGGTTAGATAAGAACAAATTCAATGCTTGTGTAAATCCGTTCGGAACAGTATACAATCCTGCTTCAGTATTTCAGCTACTGTCAGCTACTGTAAATCAATCCTTGCCCGAGGCAGCTACTTATCTAGTCAACAAAGAAGGTTATTTCAATTTCCAATTTCACTCTGATTTCAGTAGTGAGTCGAGAGAAGAATTAGAAGTTCGGATTGAAAAAGTGTTAGCAGACATTCGGGAATATTTAAGGAATAGCCGCTGGCTCATTATTACCTTAGGTTCCGCTTTTGGCTACGAGCTGCGGGAAAACGGACAGTTGGTGAGTAACTGCCATAAAATGCCAGCCCAGCTCTTCCGGCGAAAACTTCTTTCCATTGAAGAGATTACCACTCAGTTTGATCAACTTTATCGGATTTTGCAAGCGTGGAACCCCCAGCTCAAGTATATTTTTACCGTGAGCCCAGTGCGCCATCTTCGCGATACACTAGTGCAAAACTCCGTAAGTAAATCGGTACTTCGGGTAGCTACGCACACTATTCAGGAAAGCTACCCAGATGATGTTTACTATTTTCCTAGCTATGAATTGTTGATAGACGAGTTGCGGGATTACCGTTTTTATCAAGCCGATATGCTGCATCCTTCGGAGGTAGCGGAGGATTACATCTGGCAGAAGTTCGTAGAAAACTGCTTGGACACTGAGACCCAGCACTTTTTAAATACCTGGAAACCAATTTATCGAGCCATCCATCATCGAGCTTTTCGGCCATCATCGGAAGCTCACCAACAATTTTTACGCAAAACGATTGAGCAGCTTAAGCAGTTAAACCAGCAAGTAGATGTAACTGCCGAAATTCAAGAACTTGAACAACAACTTTTATGACCACAGAATCTTCACAACCTTCGAACCACCTTATTGACGAAACTAGTCCCTACCTGCTTCAGCACGCCTACAATCCGGTTGATTGGTATCCGTGGTCGGAGGAATCATTGCAAAAAGCGAAAGATGAGGATAAACCAATTATTGTGAGTATTGGCTACTCGGCCTGCCACTGGTGCCACGTAATGGAGCGAGAGTGTTTTGAAGACACTGAAGTAGCCGAACTGATGAATAAACACTTTATCAATATTAAAGTAGACCGGGAAGAGCGACCTGATGTGGATCAGATTTATATGGAAGCAGTGCAGACAATGGGTTTACAAGGTGGCTGGCCGCTGAACGTTTTTCTAACCCCTGACCAAAAACCATTTTACGGTGGAACGTATTTTCCCAAACAGAACTGGATGCAAATTCTCCAGAATGTGGCATTGGCCTACGAAAAGCAGCGAGAGCAAGTTGTAGAAGCAGCTGATAAGTTTGCTGAAGGCTTACAGACCAGTGAGGTCTTGCGATACAAGATAGCAGCAGCTCAGTCAGAATTATATCCCACTTCGGTTCAGCGTGAGTTGCGGGAGGTTTTTCAGACCTTTTCGGAGCGTTTTGATGCCGAGCGAGGTGGTTTGAATAAAGCTCCTAAGTTTCCTATGCCTAGTCAGTGGCTGTTTTTATTACGTTATCATTTTCTTACTGAAAATACAGACGCCCTGAATCACGTGCTACTTACGTTGGATAAGATGGCCGAAGGGGGTATTTACGACCAAGTTGGCGGAGGCTTTGCTCGTTATTCGGTTGATGCTGAGTGGTTTGCCCCTCACTTTGAAAAGATGTTATATGACAATGGTCAGCTATTAAGTTTGTACGCCGAAGCGTTTAGCCTGACGAAAAGTGATTTGTATCGGCAGGTACTAACCGATACAGTAACTTTTGTACAACGTGAACTTACTAGCTCCAAAGGTGGATTTTACAGTGCTTTAGATGCCGACAGTGAAGGAGAAGAAGGAAAGTACTACGTGTGGAAGTATGACGAACTTCAGCAAGTGCTAGGTGATACTACTGACATGCTGACCGATTACTTTAGTGCTACTCCCAAGGGAAATTGGGAAAACGGAAATAATATTCTGCACCTGAGTTTATCTGAGAGCGAATTCGCTAGAAAGTACGAGCTAAGTTTGCCCGATTTTGGTGAAATCGTTACTAAGGCAAAGCAGGACTTGTTAGAACGACGTTCGCAACGGGAGCGCCCTGGACTGGACGATAAAATTATTGCTGGATGGAACGGTCTAATGCTTCGTGGGTTGGTGGATGCTTACACTGCACTAGGCGACGAATCTATTCTGAAATTAGCTCAGCAAAATGCCCAGTTTCTGCAAAGCAATCTGATTCAATTAGTAGGTGAGGTGGCCAGTATCTCCCATACCTACGCGAAAGATGAACGGAATATTGAGGGGTTCTTAGATGATTACGCCTTCGTAGCCGATGGGCTGATTGCACTATACCAAGTTACCTTTGAAGAGCAGTGGCTGTATTTAGCAGATCAATTGGTACAGTACGCGATGCGTCATTTTTACCACCAGAAAGAGCAGTTTTTCTTTTATACTTCGGCTTCCTCTGAACTGATTGCTCGTAAGAAAGAACTGTTCGATAATGTAATTCCCGCCTCTAATTCAGCTATGGCTCGCAATCTACATAAATTGAGTGTTTTACTTGAGAAAGCTGATTATGCAGAACTAGCACAAGGTATGCTGAGTCGGATGCTTCCGCTGGTTAAGCAATATCCATCTGATACTACTAACTGGGCGGTACTTGCTACCGAAATGTCTCTGCCCATGGCTGAGGTTGCGATTGTAGGGGCGGACTATCGGGAAGTAGCTCTAGAACTAGTACAGCACTATCATCCAAACAAGGTAGTGATGGGTACAAAAAAGCAGAGTGATCTCCCTCTGCTCAAGGAGCGGCATACCGAAGATGGTCAAACGACACTTTATGTATGTTATAACAAAACCTGCCAACTCCCAGTACACGAAGTATCCGAAGCACTAGAGCAACTGCAGCGGAATTTGCCCTAGTGAATAAATTCGTAGCTATCTATCTTCATTTAGTAATTACTCATACCGCAATGAATCGATGGGATTGGCTAAAGACGCTTTAACGGTTTGAAAGCTGATGGTCAGCACAGCGACTAACAATATAATTCCAACGGGCGATAGCAGAAGCCATGCGCTGATTTCAATACGGTAAGCATAGTTTGCTAGCCAGTGCTGAGTAATCCAGTAGGCGATGGGTAGGGCTAAAACACTTGCAATCAATACCATTCTTACAAATCCCCAAGAGAGCAGAGCTACGATGCTCTCTACGGAGGCACCCAACACTTTTCGGATACCCACTTCTTTAGTACGCTGCTGAGCCGAGAAAGTAGCAATGCTGAACAATCCTAGGCAAGCAATAAATACAATGAGCAATGATAGAATATTGAAGAATAACGAGTACTGCTGATCGGCCTGATACAGTTGGTCAAATGCTTCGTCCAGAAAATAGTAAGTAAACGGGTTATCAGGAAAATGCTTTTCTAAGGATGTCGATAGGTGGTCAATAGCTTCCTTTGTCTTATGAGCAGCGATCTTCACCGAAAAGTACTCATGATGAGCGGGGCGGTTAGCAAAAACCAAAGAAACAATAGGGTCTCGTAAAGATTTCTGATGGTAGTCATTGACGATAGCCTGTATTCTATGTTTTTTATCATGGTGAATCACGTACTGTCCAATGGCTGCTTCTAAATCAGTAAAGCCCAAAGCACGCATGGCAGACTCGTTTAATATATATGGGTCTTCATTCGGTTTACGTTCGGATAAGAAATTCTCACCGGCTAAAATCTCTAAACCAAAAGTCTCGATATAGCCCGAGTCAATTCCAATAAAGCTCATATCAATTGCACGGTGAATGTTCTGCCCTTCAGCATTTATCTTGTAGATACTATACTCTACCGGAATACCAGGTACGTGGGTAGAGGCTGTTACCTGAAGAATATCACTAGACTGAAGTAAATCATTCTTAAATGTTTTTACACGCTGAGCGTAAGCATCAGAACCTCGTTCTACTTGCACCGTAGGCGTTGAAAAAACTAAGAGTTGATCATCAAAGCCTAAAAACTGATCCTGCATAAACTGGTATTGCCGATGCAATACGAATGTAAATATGATAGCAAGTAGGGCAATGAATAACTGAAAGCCAACCAGTACTCTTTGCAGACGGTGAACCCCCTTTTTGCCAGTATATTTCCCCTGGATAGCCTTCACTGGCTCAAAACTCGCTATAAAGTATGTAGGATAACTACTGATCAGAATAAGTGCCACACTAATGCCTAGCAGAGAGAATAGCATTGTATGCGAATCAAACAGCTGATTAGTGAAACCAAGCCAGGCTTGCAACTGAGGCAGTAATAACTGAATGGCCGTAAAAGTGAGCAATAGTGAGATTAACAAAATTAGACTCGTTTCCACTAACGCCTGCACGATCAATTGATACTTTCCGGCCCCTACATATTTCCGAATACCTACCTCTCGCATCCGTTTTAGCGATTGGGCGGTGTGCATATTCACGTAGTTGAGGCTAGCAACGATAACCAAAGCCAACGCTATAACAATCAGAAATACCACCTGTTGGTAACTGCTGTTCACTTCTGCTTCCTGTTGCAGGTGCGAGTGTAAGTGAATATCGGGAAGTGGCTGGAGAATAATTTTGCTTTTTGCTTCCGTTCCCTCACCAATCGCCTCGCTATTGGCTTGTAGTATAGATTGTAGCTGAATACTAAGCTGATTTTGAGGGATATCCGGTTGGCTGAGAATGTAAATAAACGTATCATACCACTCCCAACTCTCTTCGAAATTGTCTTCAGGATACATATCTTCAAAGGAGCTAGTGCTTAGCAGAATATCAAACGAAAGGTGCGTATTGGCCGGAAGGTCTTTAATAATACCAGTAATGGTATGGTCTATATCGTAAGAGAAAAAACTCACCTGTAAACGCTGCCCAACAATGTCTTCTACTTTTGTGTCTTTCCCAAAGTATTTAGCTGCTATTGACTCAGTGAGTATTAAAGAATAGGGCGCAATTAATGCTTGCGATGGGTTGCCAGCTAACCAATTGTACTTAAAAATATTTAGAAAATGCTGGTCGGCATACAGCAGATGGTCTTCCTGAAATTGCACAGTCTTACTACCTTGCTCACGGGTAAATATACTGACGCCAATTGAGCGGTGCGACATAGAAGCAACTTCTACTTCGGGTACATACTCTCCGATTGCTTTTGGCAATGCATTGAAATTAGTAGCCAACGCAATACTCTCACCATCGGGCTGATACTTATCCAAAGCTACTCGGTAAGTCCGATATGCGTTTGGATGAAAAGAGTCGTAGCTAAGCTCAAAGCCAACGTAATGCATAATGAGTAAATACGCAGTCAGCCCAATCGCTAATCCTAGAATATTAATCAGGCTAAAAAGCTTATTCTTTAGTAGGTTGCGATATGCTATTTTTAAGTAGTTACTGAGCATAGTTTATTCAATTAGCAAAGAGTTATTAACAGGGATAAATAGTTATCGGTAGGCAGACTGTCTCATGCATTAATTCGGACATCAATTATTATCCATTATTTGGGTCATTCATACCGCAATGAATGGATAGGATTGGCTAAAGACGCTTTAACGGTTTGGAAGCCCACGGTAATGATTGCGAGAAGAAATACTGTGGTCAACGGTAGTAGAAACAACCACCAGTGCAGACTAATCCGCGTAGCGTAATCAGTTAACCACGCTTTCAGGGTAAAATAGGCGATGGGTAAGGCCAGTACACTGGCAATGAGCATCAACCGAATGAATTCCCTGGAAAGAAGAGCAGTAATACTTTGTATCGAAGCACCCAGTACTTTTCGTATCCCAATTTCTTTTGTTTTCTCAACCACGGTATGAAGAGAAAGTCCGAATAGTCCCATACAAGCTATGAGGATCGTGAGTCCAGAAAAAACTCCAAAAAGTTTACTGAACCGGATATATTCTTGGTATTGGGCATCGAAATAGCTGTCTATAAAATAGTACTCAAAAGTATCGTGAGGAAAGACCTGTTTGTAAGTCTTAGCAATTTGCTCAATAGTGTTTTCCAGGTTATTGGCAGCTACTTTTATACTGTAATAAGAATCTAGTTTATAGGTAAAATCATCCTGACTGAAAATGAGGGGGCGAGGCTCGTACTGCAGACTGTGATGGTGATAATCTTGAATAACACCATTAATTTTTCGCTCGCGGTTTCTATCATCTTTAAAGGTCTCTCCTACAGCTTCTGTCAGATCATCGTATCCCAGCATCTGAGCAGCCTGCTCATTAATTACATAACCGTCGTCAGTATTGAACTGACCAGCTAATAGCCTTAACCTATAAACTTCAGCATAATCGCTATCGGTTTTCAGAACATCAATCGTACTGTGGTTGTAAAGTGCTCCTAATTTTATCGGGTAGATACTATTATGTTCACCGGGAGTAGTTCGGGAGAGGGATATAGATTGTACCCCAACATAGGGTAAAAGAGCATCTTTAAAAGGATCTCCTTGAGAGAATTCTGACTTCTGCTGATCATGTTCGATCCAGGTTTCAGTACGATTCTCTGGCCCCTTTACTACCATCACGCCTTCTCGATTGAATCCAGGATCGTTAGAGCGCATATGGTGCAACTGTTGCATTATGGCGAAAGTGAAAATGATAAGGATGATGGATACCCCAAACTGAAATACCACCATACCCTGACGTAGCCTTTTCCCCCGGGGCGAATACCATTTTCCTTTTAATAGCTGAAGAAGGTTAGATCGGGAAAGAAGTAGAGCCGGGTACAACCCTGCTACTAGGGTGCTAAACCCGTATAAAAGCAAGACGGGTACCCAAAACCCTACTTCTGAGTAGTCCAACACCTTACCAGTAAACTGGGTAGAAAATGTTTTTGCTAACTGAAGAATTGTGAGAGCTAAGGCAAGGGCAACACCATTAGTCAGCAAAGACTCAAAAAGAAATTGCCCCATGAGTTGAAGGCGTTGAGCACCCATTACCTTACGAAGCCCGATCTCATCTCCCCGACTAGTGGCTTTGGCAATAGTCAGATTTATATAATTAATCAGAGCAATGAGCAAAATGAGTATGGCGACAATAGAGAAGAAGTAGATATATAGAGCATTTCCATTTACCTTCAACTCTTCTTCCCGGTGAGAATTTAGATAAATATCAGTCAGAGGTTGCAATTCAAAATCCGCATTTTTCTGGAATTCTTCTGATCCATGTTGAGCTACAGACTGGCTAATTTTAGCGTGAAATGTGCTAATGTCGGCAGTGGGCGAAAATTGCAGATAAGTGTAAACACCGTTACCTCCCCAAGTTTCAGCGTAATCTTTAGCCCAACCGGTAGATAAAGTAGCGAAGGACGCGAGAAAGTCATACTGAAAATGAGCACTGACCGGAGTATCCGCAATAATGCCCGAGATGACTAACGAGAACCGATCAAATTCATTAATATATTCTAGTGTTTGACCGATAACCTGCTTATCATCCCACTCGTTACCAAATAGCATACGAGCTGCCCGTTCTGAAAGAATAATCTTGTTGATACCGTTTAGTGCTTCTTGTCGGTCGCCGCTGATTAAAGGAAAGGAGAATATTTCCAGAAAGCTTGGGTCAACAAAAAAGCCCCATCGGAAGCTCTGCTTAACGTCTTTATTATCTGGATTTTTCCAACTTAAGGTGCTGGAAGCTGCCTGCCCACTCCAAGGAAGAATAAGACGAGTGGCATTTATTACTTCAGGGTAACTATTCTGTAGTAGAGGACCCAACGGCGGTGGAGTCAAAGTAGTTTCTTGTACTTCTCCGGTATGATAATTAGTGACTATCCGATAAATCTGATCGGCACTCTTATGAAACTGGTCGTAGCTTAATTCAAACTGTACGTATTGCAAGATCAACAAGCAGGCCGCTATCCCAATCGCCAATCCTAGAATATTGATCAGACTAAAGATTTTACTTTTGATCAGATTACGGTAGGCAATTTTGAGATAATTCTTAATCATGATTTTAAAGGTTTAAGGGTAAATAGTATAGGGTACGGCAGGGGTCAGTCCCTCTACCCTCCACCTTTTACCATCAACCGTTGTTTATTCATTTCGTAGAGCATCGGCCGGATTAGCTAAGGCTGCTTTAATAGTTTGAAAGCTGATTGTTAACAGGGTCATCAGCAGTACACTTCCGCCTGCCAGCGCAAAAACCAGCCAGTTGATCTGAATCCTGTATTCAAAGTTCTCTAGCCATTGCTTCATCAAATACCAGGTTATAGGAATTGCCAATAACATTGAAAATACTACCATCTTAATAATGCCCTTGGACAGTAGAGCTAGAATACTATGAATACTAGCACCCAAAACCTTACGAACCCCAATCTCTTTGGTACGTCGTTCAGCAGTAAACATGGCTAAACCCAGTAGCCCTAAACAAGCTACTCCAATGGTGAGTCCGGTTAGGATTTGAAATAGAGTAGCCATTTTCCGCTCTGAGGCATAGAGGGCATCTAATTCAGTATCTAAAAAAGTATAGGTAAAGGGTAGATGAGGTGCCACTTGTTTCCATTGTGCTTGCAGTTGCTCTATTGCCTGAGCGGTAGTACCCGGTTTAATCCGCACGATCAGATTCTCGAAGTCGTTATAGACATGCGACATAATTGCCATGGGTCCGATCTTTTCTCGGAGTGAACGAAAGTGAATATCTTCCACTATGCCTGCCAACTCGTAGCGCCGGGTATTCACGTCAATCATTTTTCCGATGAGCTGACCTTCAGTTCGGTCTTGCCAGCCAAAGGCGCGTAAGGCTTCTTTATTCAGTAGAATCTGCTGATTTTCTTGAGTAAGGTTGGGGGAAAAGTTATGACCCATCAGTAAGTTAATGCCTACTGTAGCTAGATAATCCTCGTCAGCAGCGTAGCGGGGAATACCTACTGCTTCAGTTTGCCCTTGCTCAATCAATTCTACTGGAGTAAAAGCATCGTGACCATGGGGTTGACCTAGATTATTAAATGACAGTGATGCCTGTACTGTAAATGGGTTGCTCAAGGCTAATTGTTTTAAGGTTTCCTGCTTTTCACCCAGCTTATCCACATTTTTCACTACCAGCAAATGTTCTTTATCAAAGCCTAAAGACTTGTTTTGCAAGTACGCTAGCTGCTGACTGATCAGCAACACACTAATGATAAGGCCTGATGATACCATAAATTGAGTAATCACTAACCCGTTCCTTAACTTAGTACCCTTGGTGCCTTGGGCGAGCTGTCCTTTTAGTACTTGAGTTGGTTGGAAGGCACTTAGCATTTGGGCAGGAACCCAGCCGGAGAGTAGCCCTAAGAATAAAGCCAAAGCGAAAAGTACTACGACAGACAATGGGGTGATTCCCGTAGGGATGAACTGTTGAATCCAGCTACTCTGTACTGTAAAGAGTAACTGGATCAATGTTAAACCCATTAGGGCAGCAATCAGGCTTATGGCCACTGATTCAGTTAAGAATAAGCCATACAGTTGAGAGCGAACAGCTCCCAGCACTTTTCGGATTCCGGTAGATTTTGCATGCTGGGCTGACTGGGCAGTGGATAGATTTACATAATTGAATATTGCCACGAAGAGCAGTAACAAGCCAATGGTTGTAAACATATAGATCGTCCGAATATCGCCCTGGGGAACAAAGTCAGAGATATGCGCCGAATGTAGACGAATGTTCTGTAAAGGCTGTAGATGATACTCCATAATGTCGCCTGCTGCTTTGTACTCATCATAACTTTTCCCAAAGCGCATTTCATAGATAGGGTTGAATAATGTGTCAGTCAGCGATATCATTTGTTCTTGCACTTGCTGTGCGTCTACTCCCTCCTCCAGAAGAAAGTAAGTAGTAGGCCAGTTGGCCAACCAGTCCCAAGGCCGATATTCCTCTTGGGCATAGTCAATAGATAGCAATACGTTAAAGGGAAAGTGAGAATTTGATGGTAAATCTCGGGCAACGCCAGTTACCTCGTATAGCTTTTCTTTACCAAATACTGTAACGTACAACGGTTTGCCTAAGGCATCAGTAGCATTTCCAAAGTACTTTCGGGCAGTAGTCTCAGATAATACTACTGACTGGGGTTGGGTGAGGGCAGTAGCTGGATTGCCTACTAGCACTTTAGTAGTGAATAGCTGAAAGAAACTAGAATCGGTGATGTAGACAAATTCTTCGTTAAAGGCTTGCTGTTCGGTTCTAAGAATAGGCGATTGCCCGTATAAAGAATATAGCCGAACTGCTGCCTCAATACCAGGTATATTCTCTTTCATGGTAGGAGCCAGCGGCTGAGGGCTACTGTTATCTTCCCCATCAGCACCTACCTGTAGCACCCGGTAAATCCGATCCGTATTCTCGTGGAAAGTGTCGTAGCTTAGTTCGTGTTGTACGTAGAGGAAGATAAGTAAAGCTGCCGCTAGACTGACTGCTAACCCAATGATATTGATAAAAGCAAAAGCCTTCTTTCGGACTAGTTTACGACGGGCGATTTTGAGGTAGTTTTTTAGCATGATCTAGGTTGTTTATTCGTAACGCAGTGAGTCTGCTGGATTGGCTAAGGCCGCCCGAATCGTTTGGAAGCTGATGGTCAGCAAAGCGATGAGCAGCACCGTTGCTAGTGGTAGAAAAAACATCCACCAACTGATATCTACTCGGAAGGCATAGTTTTCTAACCACTGTTGAATGAGCCAATAAGCTAAGGGTAAGGCTATTGTTCCAGAAATTAGCACTAATCGGATAAAGTCTTTTGAGAGCAGTGCTACAATACTTTGGGCGGAAGCACCTAGTACTTTGCGAACTCCAATCTCCTTGGTCTTTTGCATTGCTGAATAAGCGGATAGCCCGAATAGCCCCATACATGCAATAAAGATGACCAACCCCGAGAATAGGTTAAATAGTAGGTGAAATTGTTGATCAGCTCGGTACTGCTGATCGAACCGATCGTCCAAAAAGAAATAGTGGAAAGGTTCGTTAGGGTAGAGTTCTTTCCATTGCTGTTCGGCATAAGCAATAATTTCATCAATTTGCGCCGCAGTATTATCAGCACTTGCTATGTCCAGCGTAACGTACTCCCATCCGGTAGGCTGTAGATAGAAAATAATTGGTTCAAAGCTACTTTTTAACGACTTGTGGTGGTAATCCTTCACCACTCCAATGATTTGCTTAACTCCCCCAAATACGAATATCTGCTGATCAATCGCCTCTTCCACTGACGAAAAGCCTAACTTTTTAACCGCAGTTTCATTGACGATAACTGAATGATCGCTAGTACCAAAGTCAGGGGCATTCTCGTTATTTTGAATGATCTCCGCGTTACTCACGGGTTGGGCTTCGTCGAAGTACCTTCCAGCTACTAGCTGTAATTCGAAGGTAGCCATGTAGTCGTAGTCTACTCCCATCACATGGTAAAACTTAGCTTCTTCTGGCTTACCGAGCTGCCGGACGTAATTATTGCCTCTTATATCGGTAGCGGGTACATTACGGGAAAAGGTAGCATGTTGTACTGCACTATGCCTTTTTAGGGCTGTTTTGTAGGCTCGGGCATTGGATCGAGCCTCTTCTATACTATTGGCAAACATAGGAGCTTCAATCACGAGTTTTTGCTCAATATTGATGCCCAGCTCATAATCTCGCATAAAGGATAACTGCCGACTCACCACGAACACAATAATGATGAAGACTGAAGCGGTGGAAAACTGAAATACAACCAGTCCTTTTCTCAATCGGTCACCTTTCCTTGTCTGAGTGAGCTTACCTTTGAGTACTTTCGCTGGTTGGTAGGCTGAAAGTACTGCTGCTGGATATAAACCACTAAGTACGGTACCTGCTACGAATAGTGCACCTACTGCTACTAGGCCAATCCCTTGCGTAAATAAGGTGTTGCCCATCACTACTCCGGCAAGCTGTTCAAAGTATGGAAGACTCAGTTGAAACAACGTAAATGCTATTAATATCCCTAACCCATTCAGTAGAGCCGACTCTAGTAGGTACTGCTTTATCAATTGATTTCTTTTTGCTCCTAACACCTTCCTTAGGCCCACTTCTTTACCTCGCTCAATAGCCTTTACTACGGAAAGGTTGACGAAGTTCACCCAAGCAATAATTAAGATACAAATTGCAATAACTAGCAATATGTAGACAGTTCGGATAGTTCCCCCTACTTCCAGTTCGCTCATCAGTGCCGAGTGTAAATGAATCTTTTCAAGAGGTTGCAACACAGTGCGGAAGGCAAACCCATTCTTGCTCCGGGTTGGAGTGCGTTGATCAACAATAGGGGCGAATGCTTTTTCTAGTTGCTGAGGATCTTGCCCCGGTTTTAGTACCAGATAGGTATAGAATTCATTCCAATACCAACTGTCTTCTGTGTCGTAGCGATAATCAACTCCTTCACTTTGCCAAGTATACATAGTAGAGTAGGATACCAGGAAATCAAATTTGAGATGAGAATTTCTAGGAGGGTCGGCAGTAATACCAGTAATTAATAGGTCACTCTCTCCGGGGTAAGATTTTCCTCGTAGGGTTCTACCGATTGGGTTTACTTCCTGCCATTGCTCGCCGAAGTATTTTTCGGCTACTGAACGAGTAATTACTACCGTATTGGGATTGGTTAAAGCTTGAGCAGCATTACCCATTAACAAAGGGAAGGAAAATACTTCAAAGAAAGATTCATCCACGTAGTACACTTTTTCTTCGTCAAAATATTCAGGTTGCTCTGTATTAAGTCTGGAGAAAATACCTGATTGACGATGCATTCTAACGAAGGATTTTACCATTTCAGGAAAATTCTCCTGAAGTTCTTTACCAATGGTAGGAAACGTTAAGGCTGATTTAATATCTAGTGTGCCCTCTTTGTACTGATACAGGGCAGCCCGATAGGTACGATCACTTTTTTCATGAAAACTATCATAATTCAACTCAAAAGTAACGTACTGTAAGATCAACAAACAAGCCCCCATGCCGATAGCTAAACCTAAAATATTAATCAGACTGAAAACCTTGTTCTTCAGTAGATTTCGGTAAGCGATTTTGAGATAGTTTTTCAGCATGATCTAGATTGTTTATTCGTAGCGTAGTGAATTAACCGGATTGGCTAGTGCAGCTCGGATGGTTTGGAAGCTCACAGTAAAGGCTGCGATCAGTAGGACTATAATACCTGCCAGGAGGAGTAAGGTTACCGACATGTTGATATGGTAAGCAAACTCGCTTAGCCACGTTCGGGTAAGCCACCAAGCAAAGGGTGCGGCAATCAAAAAAGCGATGCCCACCAATGTGAAAAAGTTTTTGGCAATTAGCCAGGTAATATGCAGTACATCAGCTCCGAGCACCTTACGGATGCCGACCTCCTTTGTTCTTTGGGCTACCGCAAGATTAGTAAGGCCAAATAGACCCATGCAGGCAATAAAGATGGCTAGAACGGCTGAAATACCGATGATTTCAGCCGTTTTGGTATCGGCCAGGTAAAGCTCTTCAAACTGGTCATCTAGAAAGTGGTATTCTAGTGGGCTTTCCGGATCAAATTGACTAGTCACCGCTTTTATGTCAACTAAGGTTTGTTGTACATCTTTTGAGTTGATCTGTAAAGTGTAGTAGTCAATCGGGTCCAGAGGGTTCCGATAGTAAGTAATCATAGTTGGAGCAACTTTCTCCCTCACCGATTCAAAATGTACATCCTGTATTACCCCGATTACTTCGGCGACGAAAGGTTGCTCTAACTTCTCCTCGCGGAAATGGGTCACTTCTACTAGTTGTCCTACGGGATCTACCAAGCCCATAGTGCTTACGGCGGTTTCATTCAGTAGTACTTTGGCAGAGTCGGCTTTAGTATGGCGGAAGTTGCGCCCTTGTAGTAGTTGAATATCATAAGTAGGTAAAAAATCTTTATCCGCTACGAGGTACAGAAAGTCCAAAGAGGCGCTTTCAGTTTTGACTCCAGCTACGGGTATTCCTTTCCACTCGCCCGGCACTCGGTTAGTGATGGTCACATTTTCTACACTGGGTATTTTCTGAAAGGCAGCCTTGATGCTTTCGTGCCTTTGCCGCATAGGTTGACTATTAATATCTACAGTAAGCCGCTGTGCCCGCTCATAACCCAGATCAGTATTTCGTATAAAGTTCATCTGCCGATAAATCACCACCGTAGCCGTAATCATTACAATTGCCATGGCAAACTGCCCTACCACCAGCAACTGTCGGAAGGCATAGTTTTTCTGCTTACCCGACGGCTGTTTGAGAATGAGTGAAGGTTTGATACCCGATAAGTAAAAGGCAGGATAGATTCCGGCCAGTATACTCGAGACTAAGCCCGCGAACACCAGCACCAGTAGTAAGGGAGTGTCAAAGAGTTGTAACTCTAAAGTCTTGGCTGATAATTCGTTGAAAGCAGGTAGCAGTAATTGTACTAATGTCACCGCTACCACCAGGGTTAGCATCACAATCATCAGGGATTCGCCCATGAATTGGAAGATCAGTTGTTGGCGGTTGGCACCTACGGTTTTGCGTAAGCCTACCTCCTTGCTACGCTTCATAGCCCGAGCAGTAGAGAGGTTTACGTAGTTTACAAATGCGATAAATAAAATTAATAGACCAATGGCGGTGAAAACGTAGACGTAAGCGATATCCCCTTTATGGGCATTGGTGTCATTCTCTAAATGTTGGGAGTGAAAATGTATATCGGTAAGGGCTTGTAGATGATACTGGTTTTGCTGCTGATCTGCCAGACGGTGCTCGTTAGCTAATGCAGTGAGTTGTTCGGCTAATTCCTCTGGTTGGGCATCAGGAGTCAGCAAAAGGTAGGTGTCAAAGTTGTTAGAACTCCAGTCATTTTCTCCCCAAACTTCGCCATCTTCATTCGCTAATAAAATAGTAGAAAGTGAGATCAGTAAGGGTGGATTCAAGTGTGAGTTGGAAGGAAAATCCTCTATTACGGCGGTTACCGTAATCTCAGTATCAAACCAATTAACATACATACTCTTTCCCACCGGAGATTCTTCTCCGAAGTATTTCTTCGCCAAACTTTCTGTCAATACAATAGCGTAAGGCATATTTAGGGCTGAGGCGGAATTTCCTTCTACAAACTTGAAATCAAACAAATCAAAAAAGTCTGCGTCGGCAAACCAGACTGGTTCATAATCCCGAAATTCTTCATACCCGAAGGTAGCTCGCCCGAAAGGTGTCAAGCGCACTGCATTTTCTATGGCTGGCAAATTATCTGTCGCTGCCAGAGCAATCTGGGTAGCCGCTCCTACCACCTCACGCTCGCCATTTTCATCCGACACAGTTTCGGTGATTCGGTAGATGCGGTCAGCATTGGTATGAAATGCATCGAAGCTTAGTTCATCGGCTACATAAAGCGCAATAAAAATAGCTGCAACGAAGCCCAGTAAGAATCCTACGATATTAATCAGACTAAAAACCTTATTCTTCAGTAGATTTCGGTAAGCGATTTTGAGATAGTTCTTGAGCATAATGACTGATGATTGATGATGAATGAATAATGCCATTGTAGTGTAGAGTAACGACTTTCATCACTCATTAGCGGCTGGCGTGTGGTCATTACTCATTAATTGTTATTAAAATAGTGTGCCAAGTGGTCTGAGAGCAACTGAAGGCATTCTGCCTAGTACAAGTGTTTCATTCTGATACAACCAACTGTCCTAAAACAGTACACCTCTTTTTGATCATTTACCCTGGGTCGCTATTCATCATCAATTTTCAATTGTCCGTTTTCAATTATCCATTAATTTTTACCTTTACGGAATGCCGTCCAGCGAAATGTCGCCCAGAACTATGTCCGAATCGCAATCTGTTGTACTGAATGTAGAAGCCCCCGATGAACGCCTGACCTGGTTTGCCGACATTATTTTGCCCGTGCCCATCCCGCGTATGTTCACTTACCGTATTCCGCGGGTGATGGAAGAAATGGTACAGATCGGTAGCCGGGTGATTGTACAGTTCGGCAGTAAACGGGTACTCACTGGGGTAGTGGGAAAGTTGCATAATAACCCGCCTAAGAAGTACAACGCCCGCTACATTCTGGAAGTGCTGGATAATAACCCGATTGTAGAACCAGTACAAATTAAGCTGTTTGAGTGGATCGCCGATTACTACGTTTGTACGGTAGGCGAAGTGCTGAACATTGCGCTGCCTTCCGGGCTAAAGCTCAGCAGCGAGTCTAAAGCGCAGTTGAATCCTGATTTTTTCTCGGAAGATAATCAAGCTGATTTAGCTAGGATTGAGTTCTCTGAGAAAGAGAAAATTGTGCTAGAGGCATTGAATGAAAAATCTAGTTTGACCTACAACGAAATTGGTGAACTGCTTCAGGAAAAGAGCTTCTACAATACGATTAAATCCCTGATTGCCAAAGAGGCAATCTTAATCTACGAAGAGGTAAAGGAAAAGTATAAACCGAAAATTGTTAAGAAACTTCGTCTCGCGGCGTCCTACGCGCGTAATCCTGATCAACTGGAAATTTTGTTCGGCTCGTTAGAAAAGCGGCCTAAGCAACTAGATGTGATCTTGGCCTATCTGCACGCTGTTCCGCAGTACCAAAGTGCTTCAGCTAATCAAGCAGGGATAGCCAAAAGCCAACTGATGGATCGGAACCTGTCCGGTTCATCGGTGAATACGTTAGTGAAAAACGGGGTGTTGGAAGAGTTTGAGGAAATTGTGTCTCGCTTTGAGACGACGGCTCCTACCCAAGAGCAGGTTTTTCTTACCGATTATCAGTTGCAAGCCAAGCAACAAATACTGGAGCACTTTCAAACGAAAGATGCGGTACTGTTACACGGAATTACCGGAAGTGGGAAAACCGAAATCTACATTGATCTGATTCAGGACGTACTCAACTCCGGGGGGCAAGTGCTTTACCTTTTACCCGAAATTGCCCTGACGACTCAGATTGTGCTACGCTTGAAAAAAATCTTTGGCGACCGGATGGGTATTTACCACTCTCGCTTTTCCGATAATGAACGAGTAGAAGTCTGGCAGGGCATTCTGGCCGGAGAATACCCCTTAGTAGTCGGGGTTCGTTCGGCAGTGCTTTTACCGTTTGATAACCTAAGTCTGATTATTGTAGATGAGGAGCACGAAACCTCCTACAAGCAGTTTGATCCGGCACCCCGCTACCATGCCCGCGATGTGGCATTGATGCTGGCTCGTTTACATCACTCCAAAACGCTGCTCGGTTCGGCTACTCCTTCCATTGAATCGTACTACCACGCTAGTCATGCCAAATACGGTCTGGTCACGTTGAACCAGCGCTACGGTAACGCTCAACTGCCTAAAATAGAGCTGGTCGATATTAAACTGGAACGTAAGCAGAAAACGATGCGGGAAGATTTCACGTCGGTACTGCTGGATGCTATGCAGGAAGTGTTAGACAATAAAGAGCAAGCGATTATCTTTCAGAATCGACGGGGATACGCTCCGTTTTTGCACTGCGAGGATTGCGCGCATATTCCCAAGTGCCAAAACTGCGACGTGAGTTTGACCTACCACCAGTACGCCCGCGAACTGCGCTGTCACTACTGCGGTCATCACGAGGCGGTTCCTCAGGAGTGTGAAGCCTGCGGTTCTACTAAAGTGAGATCCGTGGGCTTTGGTACGGAAAAGCTGGAAGAAGAAATTCAATCACTACTACCCAGTTCGCGGGTGCAGCGGATGGACTTGGATACTACCCGCAAGAAGCATAGCTACGAGCAGATTATTGAAAGCTTCGCTAACCACGAAATGGACTTCTTGGTCGGTACCCAGATGGTAAGTAAAGGGCTGGATTTCGATGGCGTAAGCTTAGTCGGAATTCTGGATGCTGACCGTATGATTCACTTCCCGGATTTTCGTTCGCACGAACGCACTTTCCAATTGATTACCCAGGTAAGCGGGCGCTCCGGGCGGCGCGATAAAGTGGGGCGGGTAATTATTCAAACCACCAATCTGAAACAGCCCATTTTATATAAAATCGTAGAAAATGATTACCTCGGACTGTTTGAGGAAGAGATTCACGAACGAGAGGTTTATCATTATCCGCCCTTTGTCCGCATCATCCGTCTGACAGTGAAAAACCCGGATAAGAAAGTGGTAGATTTAGCCGCAGTGCATTTGGCTCACATCCTGAAAGACCGCATCGGTAGCTCTCGCGTACTCGGTCCCGAAGAACCACTCATTAGCCGCCTCCGTAACCAGTACCTGATGCAACTGGTTATTAAACTGGAGAAAAACCTAAATATTAAAGCGATAAAAACTGCCCTACGCGACGAGTCAGTCAAACTCACCAAAGAAAAAGCCTTCAAGAAAACTAGCGTAGTGATTGATGTTGATCCGTATTAGGAATGAGTTTTCTATATTGCGGTTCTGTTGGCGATAGCTGCGGGATATTCCCCGTAATTGTGCGCTACTCATGTGTCGCTATATATTTGAAAATATAATGGAATTAACAACGATCAATCAAATTCGAGAGAAAAGAGACTCAATTCGAGAAAAGATAAAGAAGTTGAATTTGAGAAGCCACGGTTCTGAAGAATATGGTAAGGAAAATGAATACTCCTTTAAAGGATTGATAGGAGGAATAGAAGCACTTTTAACTGATATTTCAGCCCTTACCAGACATCCTTCAAAATTTGTAAAGATATCAACTCATGGTGAGAGAAATAATATAAATTCATATTTAACACAAATTGAAACTTATTTAGAAAGCCCAGCTAATTATATAGGTGCATTTGAAGCATTAAAGGTTCTTTTGAGAAGCTACAATATTAGATACTTTTCTGATAGGCATATAGAGTTTGAAAAAGAGGTTGAAGAGATAAGAAGAATAAAACTTCAATTACAACAATTGTTACTTGATTCAGAAGAACTAAGTAAAAGTATTGAAGAGGGCAATAGCGTATTTGAGGAAAAGCTCGAGAAAAGTGGTGAAAAGTTAGAAGAGATTGAAAATGAACTAGAAAAAATCATTGAACGAAGGGACAATCTAATTGAACAGTCGGAATCTCTAGAAGCTATAAATACTAATCTAGGGGCTATAAAAGAAACCGCTCATGAGCACCTTGCCGATATAACAGAGTCTTTGACAGAAAGCAAGTCTAATGAAAAACTTATTACCTCTTTTGCGAATAAAGTGCAAGATCGAGAAAAGCGACTTGACTATTTAGAGCAAAAAACGGAGGACAATAATAAAAAGCTAGAGGAGTATGATGCAGAAAGGAAGTCAGTTTTAAAAGAAGCTAATAAATTAATTGAATCGTCAAAAAAAGCTCTGAACTATACAACTGCTGAAGGAATCAGTGCCTCTTTTCAAGGGCAGTACAATAATTCCAATAACAAGTGGGTCTTTGCAGGTTGGATAATGGGTGCTGTAATATGCTTAGTTGGAACAGTTATCTTAGGTATCTGGATTTTGGGAACAAACCCTAACAATATTGGACTTTTAATTGGACGGATATCTCTTCTTCCTCTGCCAATTATAGGAGCTATTTTCTGTGCAAATCAATATACGAAGCAGAAAAATATTGTTGAAGATTACGCCTATAAAATGGTTTTATCGAAGGCTATCGTAGGTTTTTCAGAGCAATTAAAGAAAAATGGAACGGATGGAAACGAGGAATATGTACACTACATCAAAACTGCACTTGAAGAAATTCATAAAGATCCGTTAAGGAAAAGGGATAGTAAAAAATCAAGCGAAATCAAAGAATCAAGCTTGAAGGATTTAGTTGAAATGGCAGAAAGAATAGTAAAAATGGCAAAGCTTGATTAAAATGGATAGAGATGATATGTATGAAACATAATGGGTAAAAGTTTCCCAAAAAGATTGTGTTTCTCCGAAAGATTGATATCCTTTTTCTATGAAGTGATTTAAACTTTTGGTATTAGATTCATAGGAATAGCTTCATACTCAGTAAGTTTAAGTGATACAAAGTATAGCATAAATTGTATCAAAAGCTGAGCAAATTATTCGTTTTAATGAATTGAAAATCAAAGCTTTAGCATAAATATTCTCTAAAAAGTTTAAATCACTTTTATGTCAGGATTAATATACGGGTTGTTGTTTAATAACAGAAAATATGAAGTACAAGTCGTTTAATACGGAACTCATATTAGCAATATTGATAGCTTTACCAGCGTTCGTAGTTTTGCTAAACGGCTTTTCAATCCTGTATAGTAATGGTTTTCAGATTGCTTCACTTGTCAACCTGGGAATATATTCATCCGTCTACTTCTCACTTGCCTTTCTGGCTTGGAGAAATACCTACTATAAAATTGAATCGAGCATTCTTCAGATAAGAGGTTGTGGATTGTTGGATAGGCAGATTGACATTAATCATATCATTAAGATTGAGAGAGTAAATAAGAGGCCAGCAACGCCTACTCAGCCTGGGTTATACAATACCAACAATAATATCAGTGGGCTTTTGGTACGAACGAAGACCGGGAGTAACTACTTCATTACTCCGGTAAAAGAAATTGCCTTTTTGGAAGAATTACGAAAGCACAATCCAGAAGTTGAAATAGTGGATAACAGGCTGGCTAATCAGCAATAGGCAAGCTCTTCGATCAGAGTATGGACAAATGGATAAAATAACCAACCGAATATGCAATACAAAGTAAATACCCCCGAAGAATATCTAGATCAACTTGAAGACGACTGGAGAAAAGAAAAACTGACAGAGGTTCGGGAAATGATCACATCGAACGGGTCAGAATTAGTGGAAGGCATAGAGTACAAAATGCTGAGTTACGGAAATGGCGATAAAAACATATTCCATCTAAACGCTCAACGGGTTTATGTGAGTTTGTATGTGGGAGATATTGATAAAGTGGCGAACGCTCGTGAACTGCTAGGGGGGCTCGAGCTGGGTAAAGGATGTATCCGGATTAAGAAGAATCAAGAGCTAGGAAAAACTAATCTTAATGCGTTCATCTCCAGGGTAATAGATCTCTGGCGAGAAGGAAAAGATACTGATTGCTAAAAAATACTTGGGTGGTTTGTAATAATTCGCAGTGAGATGTCACTAACTAAGAAGTAAATGTAGTAGCAGAACAAATTGAGAGTAAAAATAAAATACTCTTGCCGGATTTATTCCGGCATCTCCTTCATATTAAGTAGGAGACCCCGGAACTCGCATTCACTCGTCCGGGGAGACTGACCATAAGATAAAGCTTCAGCATAGTAACCTTCATCTGGAAATCACATTAACCCAACCTATGAGAGTAATCAACATCGTATTAGCTACTTTTTTAGTAGTCTACAGCGCCTGTTCGCAAAGCCAATCAGATGCATCGTTCAACCGGGCAAAAATGGATAGTTTGTTTGCTAAGATTGACCAAGAAAAGCAGGGCATGGGAAGCATCTCTATCACTAAAAACGGCGAGCAAGTCTACCAAAACGCCTTTGGCTACGCCGATGTGGCCGAAGACATTCCCGCTGGTGCTGCCACAACCTATCGGATTGGGTCAATCTCTAAAACCTTCACTTCATCCATCATCATGCAGTTGGTAGAGGAAGGTAAACTTACGTTAGATACCAAGTTAAGCGAATACTTTCCTCAGATTCCAAATGCGGATCAGATTATCATTGAGCAAATGCTGAGGCACCGCAGCGGTCTTTTTAATTTTACCTCAGCCGCCGATTATACCGAATGGATGGAAGAACCTAAAAGTAGGGATGAACTTATTCAGAAGATAATAGACAACGGAACTGTGTTTGAGCCCGACGAAAAAGCGGAATATTCTAATACCAACTATTTGTTGCTTTCCTACATAGCCGAAAAAATAGACGATGCAGCGTTTGCCGATATTCTGAAAGATCGTATAACCAACCCCCTAAAACTGAAGCATACCTACTACGGCGGTGTGATCAACCCCGAAGAAAACGAAGCTCGCTCGTATACTTTACTGGACGATTGGCAACTGGCTACCGAAACTGATATGAGTGTCCCCGCTGGAGCCGGAGCTATCGTTTCTAGCCCAACTGATTTAACTACCTTCTTCAACGCCCTATTTACGGGCAAAGTAGTTTCCGAAAACTCGCTGAAGGAAATGACGAAGTTGGTTGATAATTTTGGGTTGGGTTTATTCCAAATACCTTTTTATGATAAGCGAGCATTCGGTCACAACGGAGGAATTGATGGATTTCAGTCTAGCGCGGGTTACTTTCCTAGCGATAGCGTGGCGATTACCTATACTACCAACGCAGTGGGTATGGGCATGAACGATATTTTGATTGGAGTACTTAGTATTTACTACGATAGAGACTATGAGCTCCCTGAATTTAAGCCTGGATTAGAGCTTAGCAGCGAAGAGTTAGATGCTTATTTGGGTGTTTATAGCAGTCCTGAGTTTCCTCTGAAAGTAACGATTACTAAGCAGGGAACTACATTGGTGGGGCAGGCTACTGGTCAGCCAACCTTTGCCCTAAAGGCTTACGAAACCCATAAGTTCAAGTTTGATCCGGCTCAACTAAAGCTGGAATTCATGCCTGACGAAGACAAAATGGTTCTCCAGCAAGGCGGTGGTGAGTTTGAATTCTCTAGAGAAGAATAATAATCTTAAGAAAAACAACATGATAGCCTTTTTACATACTTCCAGCATTCATATTGAGCGATTTGAGAATCTAGTGAGGAAGTTTGACCAAGAAGTAGAAGTAAAACACTTTGTGAATGAAGATCTGCTGGACTATGCCATGAGTAAGGGCACGACTAATACCAATGGCTTTAACCTAGAAGTGCAGTCAATCCAAAGCGAAAAGCCCGAACTGATCATCTGCACCTGTTCTACTTACGGCGCAGAGTGTGATCAGAACGATGAAATTGAGCGAATAGACCAACCTGTTGTTGAACATCTAGTAGCTAATTACAATAAAGTCGGGTTGGCCTACACTGCCAAATCGACTAAGCAAGTTAGTCAGGATTTGATTATTAGAATTGCTCAAAAGCAAGGCAAGAAAATAGCTATTGTAGACTGTGACTGCTCTTCGGCCTGGGTACACTACGAAAATGGTGATTTTGATCAATATGCCCAGGCTACGGCTGAACAGATAAAAACCTACGAGCAGCAAGTAGACGTAATTTTCCTAGCGCAAGCTTCTATGGAAAACGCAAAAAGGTATCTGGTCAATTTTACTAAGGAAATCTACGCAAGCCCAGAATTTGGGGCTAGAAGTTATCTACAACGAATCAGAGCCGTTTAACGAATGGAATCGGGATACTGAGTTATCATAGGCCCTAGCTTATGACCGCCAAGCAGATGCATATGTAAATGAAATACTGATTGTCCGGCATCTTCATTAATATTCATGGAAAGTCGGTAGCCCGATTCGGAAATACCTTTTTCGGCAGCTAACTTCTTAGCTACTAAGAATAACCTGCCTAATAACTGCGTATCCGCTTCAGTAATATCGTTAATGGTTGGAATTTCTTTCTTAGGAACAATTAGCAAATGCACGGGAGCTTGTAACCGGAGAGGCACAAAGGCAATTACCTCTTCATCTTCGTAAACAATATCGGCTGGTAATTCCCGATTGATAATCTTGGTAAACACTGAGCCTTGGCGTAGCTTTTCCTTTTTTTGTTTTTGGTAGGCTTCACTTTGGGCTAAAGCCGTACAACTAAATAAAACTAGAAGTAGCAAGGAAGTTGGTAGCTTTAGTTTCATACCGATAGACTTTTGTGGACAAAAATAGCCTTTATGATGATTTCAAGAGCAGCTACTCCGGAATATTAGAAAAGTCTTCAATGAAATTGGAAATAAAGCTATTGAAGTACTCTAGCTTTCTTCGTTCTTCTTGCACCACCAGATAGTGAGTTCTTTTTAGTCCGTTTTTACTAATTCGTTTGAAAACTAGGTCTTCCGATAGCTTGAAAGGCTTGAGTGTCCATTCGGGAACGCACATCACGCCCATGTTGGCCTCAATCATCTTCAAGGAAACTTCGGTAAATGGAATGGCGGAAATTTTGGTAGGAACAATCCGGTTGGGTTTTAGAAAATGCTCGTACACCGACACATCTTCCATCGGAAAAGAGTTGATCAGAAGATGTACATCAGCAAAGTGACTGGCATCCAAAAAATCTACCTCATTCAAGCGATGCTCTTTGTGTAGCACCATCTTTATCTCGTCGCGAAATACTGCCTTGCTGAATAAAGCTTCGGAAGCGGGTTGAGAGGTGACGATGGCTACATCTAGTTCGTTAGATAAAATTTGTGAGATCGTTTGATTGGTAGCTCCCAAACTCAGGTCAATCGTAATTTCGGGATATAGAATCGCCATTTTTTGCACAAAGGTCGGTAAGCCGTGAAAGAACGACTGGCACTCGGCACTTACCTTCAGCTTTCCGGTGGTGCCCTCCTTAATGCGCTGAATATTCTTAAAACCGGTTTCCAGCGTTTCTAGCAGTTGATTAGCTAGTCCGTACAGTTCCTCTCCCTCTTTGGTGAGTTGCCAATGGTTACGGCTTCGGTGAAAAACTTTGAACCCCAGCCGATCTTCCATTTCCCGCAATTGGTGGCTTAGAGCCGATTGGGTCAGAAATAATTGCTCAGAAGAGTTGGCAATATTACCCTGCTCAGCGATGGTCTTTATCAGTCGAAAGTACTTCAGTTCCATAGTGGCAATTTATGAATTAAAGCGATGGGTTGTAGTTGAAAAAATTTCAACTAAGCGTAGCAAAACACTTCAGCTATAACATCATCCCAGAGATTTCAATCGGTCGTACTCAGTAAAAGTACCTAATCAAATTAAATATCATGTACCGATTAAAACTACTATTCTTCATTGTAGCCCTCACTTTCTTTTCCCAAGCAGCCGCCCAGACTGTAACTACTGAACTCACTAAAAAAATCTACCAGACGTACTCAATCAGTAAAGATCAGGCACCTGAGATTGACGGTAGGTTAGAGGATGCTATCTGGCAGGGTGAAACCCACTGGGAATCGGGGTTTGTGCAAAGGTTACCGGACGAGAATGCTGCACCATCGGAGCAAACTTCATTCAAACTCGTGTATGATGCTAGCTACTTGTACGTGGGAATCCAATGCTATAATCACAATGCCAGTGAGATCAACCAGCGTATGTCGAGAAGAGACGGCTACAACGGCGATTGGGTAGAAGTGATCTTTGACAGTTATCACGATTTGCGTTCGGCTTTCTCGTTTTCAGTAAGTGCTGCCGGAGTGAAAAGTGATAAGAGCATTTCCCTGAATGGCACTGAAGAAGATATCGCCTGGAATCCCATCTGGTATGCCAAGAGTAGTGTGCAAGATGATGGCTGGACGTCTGAAATGAAGATTCCGCTAAGCCAGCTACGGTTTGGCAATCAGGAAAAGCAGGTTTGGGGATTGCAGTTACAACGACGCTTACTTGCCAATGAGGAACTTTCGGTGTGGCAGCGAGTACCTCAGAGTGCTGCTGGCTGGGTAAGTGAGTTCGGCGAGCTACACGGTCTGAGTCACTTGCGGAAGCAGCGTCAACTGGAGATTCAACCCTTTGTGGTAGGCTCACTCAATACCTTTAAGAAAGACCCGGCCAATCCCTACCGAAATAGTAATAGAAAAAATGTAAACTTCGGATTGGATGGGAAAGTTGGCGTTACCAATGATCTCACTCTCGATTTTACCGTGAATCCTGATTTTGGTCAGGTAGAAGCTGACCCCGCCGCTATTGCGCTAGATGGATTTCAACTATTCTTTGAAGAGCAACGCCCGTTTTTCATCGAGAACAAAAACATTTTTGATTACCGCTTTTCCGCTCCCAACATCGGTGGGTCTTACAGCAGCGATAATCTGTTTTACTCCCGAAGAATTGGTCGCAGTCCCCAAGGTCAAGTTTCGCTGGCGGAGGGCGAATACGTAAAAGCCGCTCAGCAAACGACCATACTCGGGGCGGTTAAGCTGAGTGGAAAAACAAAGAAAGGACTTTCAGTAGGACTGCTGGAAAGTATTACCGCCCCGGAATACGCTGAGATAGCCGGAAATGATGGTACTCGACATCAGCTTATTGAACCTATGACTAATTATTTCGTGGGGCGGGTGCAGCAGGATTTTAACAACCGAAATACCTTCGTCGGAGGAATGATTACTTCTGTTCAGCGAGATAATCAGGAGGCGACTAGCTTTCTTCATCGGTCGGCGCATACCGGCGGGTTGGATGTTTTGCATCAGTGGAAGAATCGGGCTTGGTACGTAGGAGGTAGCCTAGTGGTGAGTCACATAAACGGTAGCCGGGAAGCTATTCAGCGCACCCAACTGTCAATTCCTCATTTGTTTCATCGGGAAGGTGCCGACCATGTAACGTTGGATACTACCAGAACATCGCTGACCGGAATGGGAGGGCAAATTAAATTGGGGCGAGCGGGAAATGGACGTATTCAGTTTGAATCAGGGTTAAGCTGGCGTTCCCCTGAATTGGAACTCAACGACTTGGGCTTTATGCGCGAAGCCGATGTTATTCAAAATCATTTGCATGTCGCCTACGTCTCGGCCAATTCGTTTGGTATCTTCCGAAGTGCCAGCATCGGCTACAAGCACTGGATCAACTGGGATTTTGAAGGCAACCTCAACTACATTGATTGGGACGTTGAACTAAACGGAACGTTTCGTAACAATTGGTCAGGAACCTTCGGAGTATTTTCCCAGCCTCATATTTATTCAAAATCGTTACTTCAAGGTGGATCCCGAATCTTTCTTTCAGATCAGTACGGTGCCTGGTGGGCGGCCAATTCTGATACCCGCAAGAAATTGGTGGTGAGTTACAACGGCTGGACAAAGACAGGTGGAGTAGGTAGTTATTACTTACTGGAAAATGCTTTTGATATTACCTATCAACCATTTGACCGACTCAGCACTTCTTTTGCTCCTAAATATACCACTGTACTGAATCGGCTACAGTACAATGAGCGTCAGCAATATAATAGCGACAATCGCTACATTACTTCCTGGTTAGATCAGCACACACTGAGCTTTCAGTTAAGACTTAATTTTATCATCAATCCTAACTTAGCTATCCAGTACTACGGCGAACCGTTTATTAGCACAGGTAAGTACCGCAATCTCAGTTACGTCGCTAATCCATTAGTTTCCGTTGAGCAAGGGCAATTACATACTTATTCACCGGAACAAATAATGGTGGGGGAAGCAGATAAAACTTACCGCATTGATGAGAATTTGGACGGAGTAGTAGATTACACGATTAAAAATCCTGATTTCTCATTAGCCCGATTTCGTTCTAATCTTGTAGTAAGGTACGAATACATCCCTGGCTCGGAGATTTATCTCGTCTGGTCGCAGGCAATGTCAGACAGTGGATTGCTAAGAAACAATATCATTAACAGTTATCGGGAGCAAGTTATTGATCAAATTGCTGACAATACCCTGCTAGTTAAACTAACCTACCGATTTCGTAAGTAGGCGCCCGATAAAAGTAAGCTTAGCTATTCTTTGGAAAAATATCGTCGGGTGAGATGGTTAGGTTTTCAAGTACTCCAAGGGACTTTTGGTGGACTTCTGTCTTCTGGTACTGATCACCGTTGGGCTGGGAGTACACCTCTACCTGTCTTTGGTTCAGATCTACAATCTGAATACGTTGGCCTTGAATAATGATAGTTTGATCGTGCTTGGGAGGAGTGCCGGTCGTATCGATGACGGTCACATGCCGAAAAGCCCATGGCTAGGCTTGCACCTTGAGCGAACCGAGGATCAATCCGCAAAGAAGTACAATCAACATGCAATGCATCTTTTCTTTATGTTACTGTACAACGGTTCTTAGTGATATTCTCGGTTCTGGACAATTTGCTGAAATTCCTCATATAAGGCCAATAGCTCTTTTTCATTTCCCATATAACTATTGAGCCATAGTTCCATACCTCTACGATAAGCCACCCCTTCTTCCCCTGTTTGAAATACGGGAGGACCATATAGAATCGGATAGAGGAACCGATCCTGATCCCTGAGCTCCTGGTATTTGGATTCAATTTGTGACAACAGATTTATGGTTTGAAAATTCAACAAGCGCATGCTGTTATTATTCACAGACAGTTGCCAGTTGGTCGCGTAGATTTCCGGTGATCCCATACCACTCGTTTTGGTAGCAATATCCAAGATACTTAAAGTGGTATCATCATGATACAATCGGAGGGTATCTAAAAAGTGAGACTGACGGGGTAAATAGGATTGAATATTTTCCGCGTTCTTGTCAAATTCTTCCGATAATGATTGCAAGGTGGATTCCAGTAATTTCTCGTCTCGGTAACTTTGTTGCCAGTTATTAATAAACAAGGCGATGAGAATTCCAGCAATCACGGGAATCATTTCTCGTCCCACTTGGCCCATTAAGTATATTGTATTTCTTTTCTTTATAGGTGGGCTAGTCGTCGGCTTAGAGTTCGAGACTTCAGATGAGGGGGAGGAAGGGGTATTCGATTCCATAATTTTGTTGCTGATAAGTTTCACTTTAGGCAAAAAGCAGCAAGGGTAGCAATATAATAACTAGCCTCATTTCTAATCAGTAAAAAGAAAGGCAGCTTAGCCCCATCCACCTCAATATCTTTAGACCCTTCTAGTGGCAACTTTCTTAGGAAAAATATCGTCAGGCGAGATAGTTAAGCTATCGAGGAACTCATAAGACTCTCGGTGAACCTCCGCTTTCTGGTATTGATCGCCATCAGGTTGGGAATAAACTTCTACCTGTCGCCGGTTTAGGTTCACAATCCAATAAACAGGAATTCCTGCCGTAGCATACTGAGTATATTTTTTATTACGGTCATAAGGATAGGTAGCATCTGAAACCTCAATCAGTAAAGCTACGTCGGCTGGTTGAATATGTTCCTTATCCAACAACTCAGGGCGATAGTTAGCTACAATTAGATCTGATCTGGTTGAGGCAGCGTGTGCTTGGTTAATTGTAATGGGTTTTGAGCATCCAGAATATACTGATCGAGCGGTAAGTGCTGCTGGAAAAAGCGAATTAGTTTGCGGACACAAGCCGCATGAGGTTGGTTAATCGGCAACATATCAATAATCTCTCCGTCTATAAGTTCGACACGCTGATCGGGAGTAAATATTCCACTATCTTCCATGAGTAGCAGATCATTTACACTAAATCGGTGGCGGACGGGAGCAGCAATCATATCCATAGAAACGAAAAAAAGGGGCGAAAGATGCCCCTTACTATTTTACATTTCCTTAATACGAATGTTACGCCACATCACCTGCAAGGTGTCATCCGTTCGGATAGAATGTACTTGTAGAGCAATAAATCCGCTGGCGTCCATCGTGTCTACTAAGTTTGCGGCGGGTACACCATTCACAAAAGTGCGAATAGTATCGCCTATCGCTTCTACGCGAAATTGGTTCCAGTCATCGCGCTTAAAGGCATTACGGGCAGCTTCGTTCTCGGATAAATCTTGCAACCAACCGCGACGAGCTTCATCATACACCCCACCACTGTAGGCGCGGGGCGAAGGGTCAATCTCTATCTGATAACCGTGTACCCGACCCTCCTTTTGATTACGCTCAATTAACTCCCCTTCCCGATTAGGAATCATCACGGTACTATCTTTTTCGTACTGATGACTACGAATTTGTACTCCAGAGTTAAGAGCGGTATCTACCATTACCTCGTATTCCAAAATAAAATCGCTGTACATTTTGTCAGTAGACAAGAAGCTATTGGGCTCGCCTGCCTTAGTAGTTCCAATCACTACTCCGTCTTTAATTTCGTAGTTAGCCTGACCGTTGAGTTGCGTCCAGCCGTCTTTGGTATCGGTGGTAAACATAGTTACCCAGCCGTCTTCCGACGAAGCTGTTTCGGCTGGGGCTTCTTCAGTTTCAGCCGCTTGTTCGGATGAACCACCGCAAGCAACTAGGCCAAATAGAGTTAAGCCAAATAAACCGTTGAGCCAATAATTACTGATTTTCATAGAATAATAAGTTGTGGAATGATTAAAACATTAAATGTGAAATTCTGATTTATTTGCCGGAAAAGCAACTATAATGAAAAAGGGGAATTACTGTACCCCCCACACATAGGTGCCGGAAGCCACTTCGAAAATACGGCACCCTTTCTCAGTTGTTCCTTCTTCGCTCTCCTCGCCGTTAAGCTTCACGGTTTGACCTTCCTGATAGGGAACGTACACCGTAGCCGTTGCATTGGGCGGAACCGTAACTCGCATAGTGATGGTCTCACTCACTTTTTCCCAGGAAGAATAGATTGTACCGAATGGGCTTTCTACCCTGCCAGTAACCCAATCCAACTGAGGCAGTATATCCGGACGGATGATAAAATGGCGAAAGCCGGGTTGCTTGTCATCAAGCTGAATACCTGCTAGCGACTCGTAAAACCACTCGCTCACCGTGCCGAACATAATGTGATTGAGTGACATGGATCCGTCCCAGTCTTGCCATAGTGTATTGGCTCCCTTCGCCAGCCAGTAGCCAAAGCCAGGTATATCGGTCTGGGTTACCATCCGGTATAAAGCTTCGGAATGGCCGTATTCCCGCAGTACGTTAAATAAATATTTCAGCCCGACCACGCCTACATCAAAGTGGTAGCTGTGCTGCTGAATATCAGCGAGAAGGTTATTGAGAACTAGTTCTTCTTTTCCTTCGGGTACAATCTTGTGGTAAAGCGCCAGTGCCAACGAGGTTTGTCCACTGTTGCCATAACTTCCGCTCTTTGCATTAAAATAGCGTTTGTTAAACGCTCTCTTCGCCTTTTCAGAATACTGCTGATAATACTTAGCGTCATCGGATTGATTTAGGATGTTCGCCATTTGAGAAAAGATGCGGGTAAAACCGACAAGATAGCCTGAGGCCAGGATATCACCTTCGGTTTTGGTTTCTACGGGTTTGTGGTCATCAATACCAAAATTCAGAGTGTAATTATCAGCATTGCGAATCAGGTGATCCAAATATTTTTTAATGGTAGGGTAATAGCGTTCCAGAATCGTTGGGTCGCCAGTAAAGCGATATAAATCCCAAGTAATTTGTACCAATGCCCCTTCCCATTGGGGGCCATAGCCAAGTGGACGTAATTCCGGGTCTTTCCCATGTTCGTAGCCCCAACCACTGCTGGGAATTACGCCCGGTAAGTCACCATCTTTTCGTTGTTCATCCACAAAATCATCCAGCCACTTCAAATATGAGCGTACTATATTGTAGTTGAACAGTCCGGTTTCGGCTACTAGTTGGGCATCACCCGTCCAACCGATTTTCTCCCGGTGAGGACAATCGGTGGGCAGACCGTGGTAATTGCTGATAAACGCCCAGTGCATATTTTGCTGGGTTTGGTTCAGTTGAGGGTCGGAGCAGGCAAAACTTCCGGTTTGATCAAAGTCAGTATACAGTACCACTCCGGTGATCGTTTCGTTAGTTGGTGGGGCGGGTAGCCCACGTACTTCTACATACTGGAAGCCATGGTATACAAAGCGAGGTTCCCAAGTCTCTACGCCTTCGCCCTTCAAAATATAGCGGTCGGTCTGGGCGTTGCCACTTTTCAGAAAGCGTAGAATCTGCTTTTGCTCTACTGTTCCATCTGGAAATAGTTTCTCGCCCATTTTCATACTGACTTCAGTACCCTTCGGCCCAGCTATCTTCAAGCGAGAATATCCGGCAATATTTTGCCCCAGGTCAAATACCCATACTCCTGGTTGCACTTCCGTAAATGAAACTGGACGAATCTCTTTTTGAGCCTTAATCGGCGGAATCATCTGCGCTCGTAGCTGTCCCTTCGGACCAGAACTGACTACTACTTTTTCCCAGAAACTATCGTCAAACCAGGACTTACTCCAGCCAGGCATTTCTAGTCGAGCATCGTAGGTTTCTCCGTTACGAATTCCGTCAAAGCGAATAGGACCCTGATTCTTGGTTTTCCAACTTTCGTCCGAAACTACTCTTTGAATGCTTCCCGAAGCATCCGCAATCTCCAATTGACATAGTGCTTCGGGATAGCTGCGCCAGGGTGCTTGATTAAAACCCCAGACCGCATTAGCAAAGTGGTTGTACCAACCCGTGCCGAGCACCATACCGACGGTGTTCTCTCCTGATCGCAGCAAATTGGTAATATCGTGAGTCAAATAACGAATTGATTTATCGTAGCGAGTCTTTACGGGATCAAGCAGGTGATCGCCCACTTTTTGCCCGTTGATGTACAGCTCAAAATAGCCCAACCCGGTAATGTAGATGCGGGCTTGGGTAGGAATTTGTTCAACAGTGAAAGTCTTTCGGAAATAGGGAGCAGGTTTGCTTTCTCGCAATGTATCCATAAAATCTGAGTGGCGAATCCATTTCGCTTGCCAGTCAGATGAGTCTAGCAATGCCATTTCCCAGTAAGCAGGAGTGCTCCAGGCTGATTCTCGGTCGTGGTTATCCCAAACTTTTACTTTCCAGTAGCATTGCTGACGGGAGCTGAGCGTCTGTCCCTGATACTTTACGTGGCGAGATTCTTCCGAAGGTACGCGATTACTGTCCCACAAATCCCCTTCATTATTGGCTAGTACTTCAGGGGAAGAAGCTACCAGAATACGATACGCCGCTTGGTGAGTATCAGAAATACTTGATTGTAATTTCCAGGCAAGGCGAGGTTCTTTAACATCAATTCCTAACGGGTTTTCCAGATACTCGCAGCGCAGATCTTTTACTGATAGAGTTTGGGCGACAGTAGAAAAATGAAACCAGACAGAGCAGAAAAAAAGTAGAAAAATCCAAGATGCGCGATTCGCTGAGAGCATTAGTTGTATTAGAAGTATTTTTCAGTTTATTGCTACACCGATTGTATATTTACAAGAACAACCTATCACTATGCACCGACTGCTCTTTCTGTTCATCTTGCCAACTGTTTTTAGCTGTGCATCTTCATCGGAAGAAACATTGCTACCTCCTAATATCATCTGGATCAACGCCGAAGACATTGGTCCAGGTTTTGGCTGCTACGGCGACGATTACGCAACCACGCCCAATATCGATAAGATGGCTGAGAGCAGCATCCTGTATCGTCATGCCTACGCTACCGCTCCTATTTGTGCTCCTTCCCGCTCTTGCCTCATTTCGGGCGTGTATGCTACTTCTTTGGGGACTCAACACCTACGAATGGAAACCACCAAGCCGGATTTCATCGAGACCTTTTCCGAGTACCTGCGCGATAGTGCTAATTATTTTACGACTAATAACGGAAAAACCGATTACAACTTTAGTCCAGACGGAGTGTGGGACTACTGGAAACAAGGAGTAGCCCCCTGGCGCAATCGCCCGGAGGGTCAGCCCTTCTTTAGCATGTTTACTATTGGAGCAACCCACGAGGGGAGGGGAAATATGATTGATCGCTACCAAGAAGCAGTAGCCCAACTACCCGAAGATATACTACACGATCCGGCTAGTGCTCCGGTGCCACCATATTATCCTGATACACAAGAGACTCGAGAACTCTGGGCGCGCTATTATGATCTGATCACGGAATTTGATCGGCAGGTAGGTGAAATATTAGATAGTTTGGATGCGGACGGATTAACCGAAAATACTATTGTCTTTGTCTTCGCCGATCATGGTTACGGCCTACCCAGGTATAAGAGATGGTTATATAAAACCGGGTTGCATGTTCCTTTGCTAGTTCATATTCCCGAAAAGTATCAACATTTGGCTCCTCAGGCAATGGGAACGGAAACTGAGCAATTGGTTAGCTTCGTGGATTTTGCTTCCACGACGCTCAATTTGGCAGGAGTAACTATTCCCGAACATATGCAGGGACAGGCATTCTTGGGAGAGGAGATAGCCGAACCCCGAGATTACGTGTATGGAGCTCGCAGCCGGGCCGACGATATGTACGAAGTATCACGAGCTGTTTTGAATGATCGCTACATCTACATTCGCCACTATATGCCGTATCTACCTTACATTCAGCCGGGCCGAATTTCGGGTGATCAAAAGGAAAGCTATCGTCTGTTACGGCAGTACAAAGAAGCCGAAACCCTTTCCGAAGAATCGATGGAGATGTGGCAAGCCAAACCCTCTGAGGAGCTATACGATTTGCAACAAGACCCGCAGGAGCTAACCAATCTAGCTAATGTAGCTGATTATCAAAGTATCAAACAGAGCTTACACAATCAGCTCAAGCAGTGGATGATCGAGAAGAAAGACATTGGTTTACTGTATGAAACCGAAATGCTGCTACGAGCGGAAAACTCTTCGCCTTATGAAGTGGCTCATAGCGCAGAAGGTTTTGACGTAGAGAAAGTGCTAGAGGCTGCCGAGATGGTTGGTATGGCTGATCCAGAAGAGCTTGCAACTGCCCTGGAAAGCCCCGACAATGGAGTGCGTTTTTGGGCAATGATAGGACTTAGAAATCTAGGTGAAGAAGCCAGTGCGTATCAATTGCAGATTGAAAGGGTCTTGGAAGATAAATCCCCCGCAGTGCAACTTATGGCTGCCGAAACACTTTGCCTATTAGGCGACTGTGAACCGACCTATCCGATTTATGAAAAATGGCTGAGTGACGAACGTAACTGGCTGGCCTTGCAAGCGGCTCGCAGTTTGCAACTCATCGGCGACAAATCTTGTTCGTTGGCACCGCAAATGCAGCAGAAAATTGAAAGTATGATGAACCCACCGGGTAGCCAGCGTAAGTACGTAGATTTCAACTATGCCTCATTTACGGGTTGGGCTTTGGAAGAAGCATTAGAGAATTGCGGAGCAGAAGTGCCTTGATTTTTGGATTGAAGGTTTACAAGTGGCATTGAGGTAACCTTGAATTTGTAACCTTTCAACTTTTAACCTCTTCGCTAGTCTTCACGTTTGGTATGCTTATGGCACTCTCTAAAGATTAAATTAGTAGAAATGAGAGAAATGCTGCTATTGGTTACATTTTGCTGGCTACTACTGGGTTGCAGATCTTCTATACCAATCACTTTTCATGGAAAAAGCTTTAGCGAATACATAGATAAACCAAATAGTAGTAGCTACTACTCGTATCCAGCGGCTATTCAACAGCGGTGGCGGTTAGTCAGTATCAACGATGATTACGCCCCGCTGAATATAAATTTGATAGATCATAACTTTTCCATCTATTTCAGAACGACTCGGGTGAGTAAAGGTAGATACGCCTTCGGGGGAAAGATAACACAAGGGTTTTGGGGAGAGTATACTTTTGATGATAAGAGGTATGGAAGGGGCGAGCTCCAGCAGCGCAGGCAGCAGTTTAGAAATGTTGTTTGAACGTTTACTTACAAGTGCTAAGTCTTACGAACTCACCAGAACAGCCATGAAGCTACACTCTTCGACAGATACGCTAGAATTTATTCTACCAGAATTGAGCATTAACTAGTCAGCCCTCTTTTTTGGCTTCTGAGTATTCGCGTTTGGCGCGTTGGTTAACCTGTAAGCGGCTTAGATCAATTTCCTCATCTTCATCTTCTTGATAAAAATCATCGTAGTGCTCAATAAGATGGAATAAGGGTTGAGAACTTTTCCCCGCAATGCCTTTGCCATTGTCGAAAATCATTAGTAAAGCTGGTAGCACAGTAAGGTTGGTAAACATGGCAATTATCAGCGTAAGAGAAGTGAGAATGCCCAAGTACTGAGTACCGCTTAAGCTGGACGCCGCAAAAATAATGAAACCGCAGAATAGAATGATGGAGGTATAAATCATGCTGGTTCCAGTTTCGCGTAGGCTGTGGCTAATGGCAATAGGTACAAAGAAACGATTACTCTTCAACTCTTGCCGATACTTCGCCAGAAAGTGGATAGAGTCGTCTACCGAAATACCGAACACAATACTAAAAATAATGGCGGTGCTAGGTTTGAGCGGTATCCCGACAAAGCCCATAATGCCCGCTGTGATAATGAGCGGAATTACGTTGGGTGCCAGCGAGATAAAAATCATCCGCACGCTGCCGAATAACAGAGCCATGATGACGGCAATAATCCCAAAGGCAATGAGTAGACTTATCAGCAGGTTCTCAATCAAAAACTCATTGCCCTTAGTGAACAGTAAGCTAGCTCCGGTGATGAATACATCGGTTTCGGCATTGTCAAAGACCTCCTCCGCTTTAGGGCGAATTTTTTCTTCTACCAGTTTCTTAATTTCCTTAGAACCTACGTCAGCTACCCGTAGGGAAATCCGTAGCTGCTGCCCAGTACTATCGGCTAGTCCGTTGAGTAGATTGGGAGAAGAACCTTGATCTGCTTCATTCCAGGCATCTTGGGTATTCTTCAAGTAGCGCAAGACAAATGCCTGATCGCGTTTGTCAGGCAACTGATAAAATGCTGTATCACCGTTGTAGAATGCCTGCCGGGCAGTTTTGACAAAGCCCGCTAAAGAGATGGGCGAAGCAATAGCGGGTTGTTGATCCAGATAATCCTCTAGTTCGGCTACTTTTTGTAGCGTGTTCACGCGAGTAGCCGACCGTTTTTTGTGGGTATCTACGACAATCTCTAGCGGCATAATACCGGAGAAGTTATCCTCAAAAAACTGCATGTCCCGTTTCAACTGACTCTTAGCTGGAACCCCATCTACCAGATAAGAAACCGCGTCAATTCGTAGCAGACCGAAGGAGAAAACAATAACCGTAAGCACTGAAGCTACTAGCACCCGGTAGCGATGTCGATGTACCAGTAAATCCAGTTTAGTTAGCACCCAATCAATCAGGGCAAAGCGCAGATGCTTTAGCTGTCGGTCGCTGGGAGGAGGTAGATAGGAGAAGACCGAAGGAATGACGATGATGCTGACCAGGAAGGTAGCCAGGATATTAACTCCAGCAACGATTCCGAATTCTTCCAGAATGGAAATGTCGGCAAACCATAGTACCAAAAAGCCAATAGCAGTAGTTACGTTGGTAATCAAGGTAGCCATGCCGATTTTCTGAATAATTCGGTTCAAGGCCTTCACTTTATCGCCGTGGGTGCGGTATTCCTGATGGTATTTATTGATAAGGTAAACACTATTGGGAATGCCAATAATTACGATAATCGGTGGTAGTAATCCGGATAATGCGGTGATTTCGTAACCCAACCAAGCCAACGTACCTACGGACCATACCACCATCACCCCGATGACAATCAAAGGAAAAACTACTGCATCCCAGGAGCGAAAGAACGTCCAGAGGATTAGAGCGGTAACCACTACTGAGAGAATCAGGAACAGGCGAAGTTCAGCCCGAATTTTTCCATTCATTACCGTTCGTACAAAGGGTAGTCCAGCGTAATGTAGTTCAATGCCCGTGATCTCGGTGAAACTTGTCCCCAACTGCTGAATGTCGGGTACCAATTGCTCGCGCTTGTCGGAGTTTAGCGTATTATTTTCTACTGCTACCAGCATGAGCGTGGCACCATTGGCAGGGTTGGTGAGTTGATTCGCGTATAGTTCAAAACTCCGAGCTACTTGCAATAAACTGTCTAATTGCTGTTGGTCATCGGGTACTGAGGCAAATAGGGGCTGAAGCTCAAATCGTTTGTCCTTAGTGTTTTTGGTGAGTATTTGCAGTTTAGGCAACGATACAGTGTACTTTACCCCTGATAACTTGGCAACTTCATCACTAAAGTATTTGAACCGACGGAAGTTCTGGGCTTGGTACAGAGCCGAATCCTGTACGCCAATGACCAGTAGGTTAGCGTCTTCGCCAAATTGGCTCTTAAACTGATCATAATAGATCATAGCGGGGTCGTCGTTGGGCACGGCCTCCACATAGTCATAGCTTAACTTCAGGTCAGGAATTTTGTAAGCCATCACTGCAGTAATTACTGCCAGAAACAGCATTAATACTAACCGAAACCGAATAATGAAATGAGCTAGGCTAATCCACATGAACGTCTACCAATTCTTCACTAGGGCGATGAGTATGTTTTACTGGGAAAATAATATAACCAATTGCTCACCAACTAGTTCAGCTTCGGGCAAAATTAGTAAAATTTACCAAGGCAAGATACTTTCGAGACTCGAAGACTGATATAAAAAGCTCATTGAGGCAATTATAATATCTAAACGACAGTTTCAATAATTCATTTGGAAACCTCGTAAGTCTTGAACTGCTTAGCTCATAAAATAGATACATCCTACCCACGTAAGCTTTGCCCTTAACCTTAATTTATTTCCATAACAGTATATGGTAGTAGGGTTATTGGATACAGTTAAGGGTAGGGTGATTGTAACAGAAAACATGCTTAGCATCCGAAGTACGTTTACTAATCGAGATCTGTTATTCAGTGAGATTAAAGGATATAAGGTTGGGGTAGAAGCTCAATACATCTACATTCTACCCAATACGCACGACAAAAAACGAATCAAGATTAGCACTTATGTCGGAAAAACTGATGAGTTGATTAGGTGGCTATCGGCAAATTTTGTAGATCTCCGCGTAGAAAATAATGCAAAGGAGGAAAGAGAAATACTAGACAACTATGAATACGGTAGATGCGAAGGCGAAAGGATAGAAAAACTAAAAAATGCCAAACTAACGGCTAAAGCACTAAACTGGGCGGGAGGTTTAGTATGTGCCTGGACATTATTTTTAGCAGAGCCATACGAATACGCAATATTGGCATCAATTCTTGTTCCTCTGCTCTCAGTACTTGCCGCCATCTTTTTTAGAGGTCTTATCAAAATTGACGAGAAGAAGGGAAGCGCGTACCCATCAGTGTTCTTGGGAATATTGATGCCTTCCTGTGGATTATTCCTGAGAGCCTTGCTTGATTTTAATATCTACGACTATTCAAACATCTGGCTACCAGCAGCCTCAATCGCTTTGGGGTTAGCTACAATCGCCATCATGGCTACCAAAGAAATAAGCTTCAAAAAGCCTCAAGAATTTTTCACAGTACTATTTCTAGTACTATTCTTTTTCGGATATAGTTACGGAGCGGTAGTGACTACTAATTGTTATTATGATGAAAGCATTCCCCAGAACCACCAAGCTGAAATAATAAATAAACGTATAAGTTCAGGAAAAACAACGACCTACTATCTTGAGCTGGCTCCATGGGCCGACCAGATAGAATCCAACGAAGTTTCAGTATCTGAAGAGTTTTACGATAGAATAGAAACCGGTGACTCAGTCAATATTTATCTAAAAGATGGTGTGTACGAAATACCGTGGCTAATGGTAACTGAATGAGAAAGGTTTGGTTATACTTGTATCTATGATAAGAAACCTAATAACTCTCATTTTTTTTGTGCTCTGTATAAGTACTGTTAGCTATGGACAAAGTACTTACACCTACCAGCAACCCGAAAAGCGAAAGGATGGATGGCTAACCAGTGATCTACAATCTCAAAAGATTGATACAGGTCGGATATACCAACTATTCAACCAATTGCAGGGCGAAGAGCATAAAGTTCATAGTGTACTATTGGTGAAGAACGGGCAGATCATTATTGAGGAATATTTTGATGGGTATTCGGTAGACCAACCGCACGACTTACGCTCTACTACTAAAAGTATTCGGGCAATTTTGATGGGTATTGCCATTGATAAAGGGTTTATTGAGAGTGTTAACGATCCCATATTTAAGTACCTTAAAACTCCCGTTCCCACTAAAAATCTAGATGAGCGTAAGGAAGATATTACCATCAAGCACCTGTTAACTATGTCGACGGGGCTGGAGTGTAACGATTGGGATAAGAAATCAAAAGGGCAGGAGGATCGGGTGTATAAAAAGAAGGACTGGCTTCAGTATACGCTTAACTTACCAATGGCTAATGATCCGGGATTGGTTTCTAACTACTGTTCAATGGGGGTAGTGCTGGCTGCCGAAATAATCAGTCAAGCCTCGGGGATGTCAATTGACCAGTTTGCAAAAAAATACTTGTTTGAACCATTGGGTATTCACAATGTACAGTGGGGACATACTTCCAATAAAAACGTAATCCCATCGGCCAAACGATTGTATCTTACTTCTCGCGACATGGCAAAAATCGGGCAATTGATTCTTAACCGGGGGCAGTGGAATAGCGAGCAAGTAGTATCTAAAGGTTGGATTGACGAAGCTACTACTCCCAAAACTAAAATCACCGGAATAGACTACGGTTATCTGTGGTTAACTATTCCGTTTAAAGTGGGCAATAACATTATCGTTTCCAAAGTTGCTACCGGGAACGGCGGACAGTATATTGTGGTAGTTCCTGAGCTGGACATGGTAGCGGTGTTTACCGGCGGGGCTTACAATTCTGAAGAGGATAAATTACCGTTTGCCATACTGAGGGATATTTTTCTGTCTACCTTTATAAGCAAGAAATAATCAGAAGCCATATCAATATGTGGGAGGAAAAACTCAAGATCTACGATGAGCTAGTTGCCAAGTGCCCAAGGTTTGAGAGAAAAGGAAAAACCATGCCCTACACTTCTGCCAACGGACATATGTTTTCGTTGTTGAATAAAGCAGGAGAAATAGGAATACGGTTTTCAAAAGAAGTTCAGCAGAAGTACATTGAAGAATTTGACTCGACTATTTTTAAATCGTATAACTCTGTAATGCATGGCTATGTACTGATACCGGAAGCTATGCTGGAGGATTTGGATAACTTGGCAAAATACCTAGACGAAAGCTACGATTATGTGATGAGCCTCGAGCCAAAGTAAGCTCTACTACTAGCAGGGTAAAGAAATATAGATTTAACCTACTGCTATCTCAGCGTTAACCAAAGGGTTCTGATTAAGCAAAGTAGCTAATGTATAGAATAGTTCAGGATGTTGCCGTTCAAACTCAACTGTATTTTCAAAAAAGTACTCTACTGTAACCGCGAAGAACTCTTGGGCATTGGTTGCCGCATAGTCCCGGAAGAAACTCGCTTCTCCGCGTTTAATCTTTTCTATGTAGTATGGCACCAGTCCCTTCCAACATTGTTGAGCTTCCGTAGGAAAAAACTGATAGTCTTCGTTTTCAATCATGTTTTCTAATTCCAGGGCGTGAGCCATTTCGTGCAGCCCTACATTTCGCCCGCTGGTCACGTCGGCGTAGCCTTCCACAAAACTCTTCCACGATAACACAATAGCTTGCAAGCGCGGATTCACTTCGCCCCGGTGGTACTTTCGGGTAATGGTAGAATAATAATCGTCAGCGTAGATGAGAATGCGTTTAAAGTGCGCCAAGCTCACCTCCGGCAGGCCGAAGGTAAGTTGGACGGCAGAAGCCGCAATCATGGCCTGCATTTCTAAGGTAACTGGTTTAAAACCTCGGGGAATAAACTGTTTCTGCTGCATGAACTGCATCACCCGTTTTAGAAATTCTTTCTTCTGCGGTAGTAATAACTGTTGGTAGTAAGGAAAATACTTCGCCAGAATATTTTCTATCTCTCGCACTTTCACCAGTGGGTACAGTGGTTTAGGAGTAGGAATGCTACGGTAAAACACAGCGAAGCCGATCAGCAATACCAGGAAGATAGCCAGTGAAAATGCCATAGTAAAGTTCTATTACGCGTTGCGATTGCGTAGCAATGCCTAAAGTTCAAGAATAATGCCACCGCCATATTAACTACGCATGTCAACTACCTTACCATGTAATTTTAGCTGCTAAACAAGTGTGCGAAGGACATTTTGCAGCGAAACCCGCTCTAGTAAGGTAGAACGAAGCTCACTCACTGGAATACGTTCCTGCTCGGTACTGTCGCGTTCTCGAATGGTGACGGTATCATCTTCCAGTGTTTGGTGATCTACCGCAATGCAGTAGGGCGTTCCGATCAAATCTTGCCGAGTGTAGCGCTTACCAATAGCGGCACTTTCTTCGTACACCACTTTCATATCCAGCTTTAGCGATTCATAAATTTCTTTGGCCTTTTCGGGTAAGCCATCTTTTTTGACCAGCGGTAGCACCGCCGCTTTTACCGGAGCTAAAGCCGGATGAATTTTCAGATAGACCCGTTTCTTTTCGTTGCCTTTAGCGTCTACTCCGGTATCTTCGGTGTAGGCTTCGCACAAAGTCATCAAAAACAGTCGATCAGCTCCGATGGAAGTTTCAATTACGTAGGGTACGTAGCTTTCCGACACATCTGGATCGTAGTACTGCTGCTTTTTCTTAGAAAGTTTCTGATGCTCAGTAAGGTCAAAATCAGTTCGGGAATGAATTCCCTCAACTTCCTTGAATCCAAACGGAAATTGGTACTCAATATCGATAGCCGCATCGGCGTAGTGAGCCAGTTTTTCGTGCTCGTGAATGCGAAATTTTTCAGTAGGAATGCCCAAAGTCTCGTGCCAGCGCATCCGCACTTGCTTCCAGCGGTCAAACCACTCGGCCTGAGTACCGGGGCGGATGAAGAATTGCATCTCCATCTGCTCAAACTCCCGCATTCGGAAAATAAACTGTCGGGCTACAATCTCATTACGAAAGGCTTTACCGATCTGGGCAATACCAAATGGCACTTTCTTTCGGGCGGTTTTCTGCACATTTAAAAAGTTGACAAAAATGCCTTGAGCCGTTTCAGGCCGCAGATAAATTTTGCTAGAATCTTCGGCTACCGAACCTACCTGAGTGGAAAACATCAGGTTAAACTGTCGCACTTCCGTCCAATTGGTCGTACCTGATTCGGGACAAACAATATCGTACTCTATGATCAGATCACGCACTCCAGCTAGGTCTTCCGCTTCCAGCAATTCATTCATGCGCTTTAGCAGCAATTGAGCATTTTCAATCTCTCCTTCGGCTTCCAATTGGGCAGCTTTATCTTCAATCAGCGTATCAGCTCGGTAGCGTTTGTTAGAATCCTTGTTGTCGATCATCGGATCGTTGAAGCTATCCACATGCCCGGAGGCTTTCCAGGTCTGGGGCTGCATAAAGATGGCGGCATCTAGCCCGACGATGTTGTCGTTTAGGCGGGTCATAGCTTGCCACCAGAACTGCTTCAGATTATTTTTGAGTTCTACGCCGTAGGGGCCGTAGTCGTAGACGGCCTGCAAGCCATCGTATATTTCACTGGAAGGATACACAAAACCGTATTCTTTCGCGTGGGCAATTACTTGCTTAAGCGAACTTTCGGGTTCGTGCGGAGCTGCTTCTTTGGGTTTATTCTTTGCCATAGCCGCAAAGATAGAAAAGCCCCGCACGGATTTACAACGAAAGGCTTGAATTATTGGTGAGGATTGATTCTCCTGGCTTCCCGTATGCAGGTATAATCTTAGTGTTTTTCCTGCACTTGGGATTGCTACTTACTCTGTTTACTTTTGAGCTTCTGTAAAAATATTAAATCTTCACGTTCTTCGGTAGCATTGATGAAAATATCCAGGTCGCCCGTACTGCGAATATGTCCGTAAGCTCCCACAGCGTATCCACCGATGAGTAAATACTCTACATGATTTTGGTTTAAGGCTTCTACAAATTCACGAAAGTGAGAAGGGAAAACATTGTTTAAGCTAGGTTTCATCGGGCTCTAGGTAATAGATCGTGCGTTTGGTGGGAGAAGCCGTGATATCTATTCCTGCCAATGCGTGGTTACGAACAATGTGCTTACAATATTCAGTCAGTCGTTCTTCCATCGTTTTACTCAAAGCCCATTCTACCTCATTTTCCAGATAGTCTTCATCAGATTCAATATAGCTAATCCTTCTGGTGTCCATGGTAAAGTGTTCAGGAGTTAGGGCATTTGTGCGTTCATGTGGTTATGATTCAATTGCTTGAACACCTTAACACAACAACACTATAACACCAAAAATTATCCATACTGTCCCTCGTAGTATTTCTGATAATTACCAGAGGTGACATTTTCCAACCACTCTTCGTTGGCCAGGTACCAATCTATGGTTTTTTCTATGCCTTCTTCAAACTGAAGCGAGGGCGCCCAACCCAGTTCGTTCATCAGCTTGTGGGCATCAATAGCGTAGCGTAAATCGTGCCCAGCGCGGTCGGTAACGAAGGTGATAAGCTCTTCGGAAGTACCCTCGGGGCGATCGAGCTTCTTGTCCATAACCTGGCATAGTAGTCGTACGATATCAATATTCTTCCACTCGTTAAAGCCGCCAATGTTGTAGGTTTCGCCTACTTTCCCCTGGTGAAAAATCGTATCAATCGCCCGAGCGTGATCCTCTACGTAGAGCCAGTCGCGTACATTATCGCCTTTACCGTAAATAGGTAGCGGCTTATTATGCTTGATATTATTAATACAGAGTGGAATCAGTTTCTCGGGGAAATGATTGGGTCCGTAGTTATTAGAACAGTTGCTGATGACGACGGGTAAACCGTAGGTATTATTGTAGGCTCGCACAAAATGATCAGAACTAGCCTTAGACGCTGAGTAAGGTGACTTAGGGTCGTAAGAAGTAGTCTCTACAAAGTAGCCACCGTCATCCAGCGAGCCGTACACCTCGTCGGTAGAAATATGGTAGAATAAATGACTATCCATGTCTTCTTTCCAGATTTCCTTGGCAGCATTCAGTAAATTCACCGTCCCCATCACATTGGTACGAATAAACGCCATTGGATCTTTAATGGATCGATCCACGTGCGACTCTGCTGCTAGATGTAATACTGAATCGGGTTTAATTTCCTGAAATAGTTCGGTCATAGCAGCTTCGTCGCTAATATCATCCTTCAAAAAATGGTAGTTATCCTGATCTTCAATGTCTTTTAAGTTTTCCAGATTACCCGCGTAGGTAAGCGCATCTAGGTTATAGATTTGGTAATCGGGATATTTAGTAACAAACAAGCGTACTACGTGCGAGCCAATAAATCCGGCTCCACCCGTAATCAAAATTTTTTTAGTTGCTGCCATATGTGGTTTGTTTTTGGGTAATTCTACTAGAGTATGTTTAAGTTTTGTTTTTGGCAGCGAAAATTCAAGATTTGGTTGCTGAACGAGTCAGTTTTTGAGGGCATAGCCTGAGCTATGGCTGATAAAATTGGTGAAGTGCAGCGATCAAAGATGAATTTACAGCCCAAAGGATAAAATTTAAACATGCTCTTAGTTAACTTTTTCGCGATTCACTACAATAATCGGTATGTTTGATGAGATATACTAAAGAGGTTTTTAAGAAAACTTACGGCATGATGTAAGATTCAATGAATTGAAGTTATTTTCTCATTCTTGCATTAGCATCTTGTTTCGTTTTGGTGTTCGTGCTGCCGGAAATTGTAACTTTAAGGATTTAATCCTTCACTCAGTCACATCGAGGACTCATGATGATAAACGTAAAAAATAGTAGCTTAAGTGTAATAATTCTGGTGGGAATGCTGGCGTGTACCTCTTCCGACTACGTGCCAAAGCCCGAGGGCTACAACCGTATTGATCTACCGGAGCATAGCTACCTAAATCTGCCCGATACCTTACCTTACGATTTCGAGTATTCGTCGCACGCGACCATTCGCCCTGATACTTCGGTGAATGCTGACCGCTATTGGCTCAACATTCATTACCCTAAATTTGTGGCCGACGTACAGCTTACTTACAAGCCCGTAAACCAAAGTGAGCAGCGTTTAGAGACGCTGTTGGAAGATTCTTATCAACTGACGGCTAATCATCAGATTCGGGCATCCTCTATTAACGAAAGTGTTTTGGGTACTCTCAGTGGTAAAAAAGCATTAATTGCTGAACTCAGCGGTGAGGTGCCTAGTCAGTTTCAGTTTTACATTACCGACTCTACTAATCATTTTTTAAGAGGCGCGTTATACTTTCGTACTGCCACTCAGAATGATTCACTGGCTCCCGTCATTGAGTTTATCAAAATTGATATGGTGCATCTGCTGAATACGTTGGAGTGGAGGGGTACAATGTAAAGTAGTCAAACTGATATTATGAACCGCTTCTTCGATACCAAAATAGACTACCTCAAGGGCGTAGGCGAGCGCACCGGAAATCTGCTGCGCGAAGAATTAAGCATTCATACCTTCGGTGACCTGATTCAACACTATCCTTTCCGACACGAGGATCGTTCACAGTTTCATAAAATTGAAGACATCCACGAAGAGATGCCTTATGTGCAGGTGGTAGGGCATATTCGTAAGGCTGAGATTATTGGCAATGGGCCGAAGAAACGGTTGTCTGCAATATTTACTGACGATACGGGCGAGATGGAGCTGGTTTGGTTCAAGGGAATTCAGTGGCTATCGGGCAAACTCAAACCTCAGATAGATTATGTGGCTTTCGGTAAGCCCAGTCGCTTTGGGCAGAAGTTTAACATGGCTCACCCAGAGATGGAGCTGTTGGCCAGTATTGATCGGGAAAACGGACAACTCTTTCCGGTCTACCATACGACTGAAAAGCTCAAGCGAGGTCGCATCGACAGCCGGACGATTGCTCGTCTGCAAAAGCGCTTGCTAGAAAAAGCCTACTCACATATTCCCGAAACCTTGCCTAAAGTATTGGTGGATCGTTACCGATTAATATCTAAACCGGATGCCGTAAAAAATATCCACTTCCCCGAATCGATTAACTGTCTGGAGAAAGCCACCTTCCGGCTAAAGTTTGAGGAACTGTTTTATGTACAGCTTCGCTTGCTCAAACTCAAATTAGCCCGTATAGATAAATTCCCCGGTCAGGTATTTGGTGATACCAAGCTAGTGCATGATTTCTACAAAAACCATCTACCTTTTGAGTTAACCAGTGCCCAAAAGCGAGTCATCAAGGAAATTTATGCCGATTTACATTCGAGCAAGCAAATGAACCGACTGTTGCAGGGTGACGTAGGTAGCGGAAAAACTATTGTAGCGTTTATTTGTATGCTCATCGCCATTAGCAGTGGCACTCAAGTAGCTCTGATGGCACCTACCGAGATTCTGGCCGAGCAGCACTACCGCAGCCTCACTCCCTTTGCCAATGCACTTGGTTTGGAAATCGCTCTGCTCACTGGCTCTACCGGACGAAAAGGGCGACGCATTATTGATGAAATGTTACAAATGGGCACACTGCCTATTCTGGTGGGAACCCACGCGCTGCTGGAAGACCGGGTGCAATTCAAAAATTTAGGATTATCTGTTGTAGATGAACAGCACCGCTTTGGAGTAGCTCAACGTGCTAAACTTTGGAACAAGAATGCTGGTAAAACTTATCCGCACGTGCTGGTGATGACAGCTACTCCTATCCCCCGTACGCTTGCGATGACCTTGTACGGTGATCTGGATGTTTCGGTAATTGACGAGTTGCCTAAGGGACGAAAGCCTATCAAAACCCTACACCGCTTTGAGAATAATCGTTTACGAGTATTTGGTTTCTTAAAGGAGCAAATTCAAGCTGGACGACAGGTGTATATCGTTTATCCGCTGATTGAAGAATCAGAAAAGCTGGATCTAAAGCACCTGGAAGATGGTTATGAATCTGTTCGTCGGGCTTTTCCTGATGTTCCGGTGAGCTGCGTTCATGGGCGAATGAGCGGTTCGGATAAGGATTACGAGATGCATTTGTTTTCCCAGGGTAAAACTAAGATTATGGTTGCTACTACTGTGATTGAGGTAGGAGTAGATGTACCCAATGCCACGGTGATGGTAGTAGAAAATGCTGACCGTTTCGGACTAGCCCAATTGCACCAGTTACGAGGACGAGTAGGACGCGGTGCTGAGCAATCGTATTGTATTCTGATGACGGATTACAAACTCAGTAAAGACAGTAAAGTGCGACTAGAAACATTAGTGCGGACCACCAACGGTTTTGAGATTGCCGAAACCGATTTGAAGCTACGCGGCCCTGGTAATATTGAAGGAACCCAGCAAAGTGGAGTGCTAGATTTGCTGGTCGCTGATTTAGGCAAAGACGGTAAGATTTTACAGGAAGCCCGTCTCTCGGCGGCTGAAATTCTCCAGGATGATCCAGAGCTACAATTACCGCAACATCAACCAATACGGATTCATATCGATAAAATGCGAGAAAATACCTTTAACTGGAGTAGGATTAGTTAAAACTCAATTAACCTAATCTTTCTTAAAATATTTTTAATAAAGCGAGCATTTTGTAAAAATTAACAAAATGTTAATCTACAATGTAAGATTTAGGTTGCAGTTGTAAGATTATTAACGAATAGATTTACCCGCAACAAGATTTTTAGCGTAACAGTGAGTCTTTCTACTCTCACCCAACATCATTTGGGGTTTTGCCTCTTACCAAGGTTTAGGATGTGATAAAAATTAAGTATATTGCTTATTCGCGAAATAAAATTTTGCGAGAAATCAACACCAAATATTTTGTACGGTCAGTAGATTATATTCCACTGAATATAAAATATTCGGTATTATAGTTGGAATAAAATCAAATTTCAGAAATTTTATTCTGATTTGCAAAAAAATAAACTACTATCTATTTGTTACGAAGATCTACTAAACATTTGCGGATGAGAGATAATCAGCCTTCACTATACGATTCTTCATTTGAGCACGACGCTTGCGGGATTGGATTTGTCGCCCACTTACAGGGTAAGAAATCACATAGTATTGTCGATGATGCCATCATTATGCTCCAAAACATGGAGCACCGCGGAGCTTGCGGTTGCGAGCCTGACTCTGGCGATGGGGCTGGTATTTTAGTGCAGAAACCCCACCGTTTTTTCCAGGAGACTACTGAATTTAATCTGCCCGAATTTGGCGAGTACGCGGTGGCTATGATTTTCTTTCCGGCTAATGCCACTTTGCGCGAAACTTGCCGGGAATATTTCAATCGCGCTCTTGATGAACTTGGGTTGGAATTAATTGGCTATCGGCCAGTACCTACTAATAATCAAAGTCTGGGGCGGTCGGCCAAGCTAGTAGAACACCGGGTTGAGCAAGCCTTTATTCGATGGAAAGAGTCTCCTTCGGATGATCCCATGGCATTAGAGAGGCGGTTGTACGTATTTAAGCTCTATATTTTACACACTGTTCATCAGGAAGTAAAAAATACAATTGATACTTTCTATATAGCATCTTGTTCTTATAAGACGATTGTGTACAAAGGACAGCTAACTACCTTTCAGCTTCGTCCATACTATATAGATCTTCAGCAGCCTTCGTTCACTTCGGCGTTGGCACTAGTTCATTCCCGCTTTTCTACTAATACATTTCCTAAGTGGAAATTGGCGCAACCTTTTCGGTTTATTGCCCATAATGGCGAGATCAATACCATTCGGGGAAACGTGAACTGGATGCGCTCTAAGGAAGCCCTGATGAAATCCACTCTATTTACCAATGAAGAGCTAACGAAGTTGATGCCAATCTGCGACTCGGCTTTTTCCGATTCGGCTAACTTAGATTTAGCGGTGGAATTGCTGCACATGGGCGGGCGATCATTACCTCACGTGATGATGATGCTAATTCCTGAGGCTTGGCAGAATAATGAGTTGATGGAAGATGAGAAGAAAGCCTTTTACGAATACTATGCCTCGATGATGGAACCCTGGGATGGCCCGGCTTCTATTTGCTTTACCGACGGAGAATTAGTAGGAGCAACCCTCGACCGAAACGGATTGCGCCCTTCTCGTTATCTACTTACTAAAGACCACAAATTAGTAATGTCATCGGAAGCTGGAGCATTACCTGTAGATGAGTCTAGAGTAGTGCTGAAAGGTCGCCTTAAACCAGGGCGAATGTTTGTAGCTGATTTATCCGAAGGCCGAATCATTAGTGATAAAGAAATTAAGCAACGTATTTGTGCGGAACAACCGTACCGTGAATGGCTAAACGAACATCGTTATTTCTTAGAGGAATTACCGGAGCCTTTGCACGTAAACGGACACGATACTCATCCTTCTGACCATTTACCTTTGCTTCTTCGCCAGCAAGCTATGGGCTATACTTCAGAAGATCTAAAGGTGATTCTGGGGCCAATGGTAAATCAAGCGAAAGAACCTATCGGTTCAATGGGAGCTGATGTTCCCCTAGCAGCCTTATCTAGCCAGAGTCAACATATTGCTAACTATTTCAAGCAACTCTTCGCTCAGGTAAGTAATCCGCCGATTGATCCTATTCGCGAAAAGTTGGTAATGTCGCTGTTCACACAGATTGGAGCTACTAAGAATGTGCTGGAAGAAACACCAGAGCATTGTCAGCAAATCAAACTCAAACAACCCGTTCTCACCAATGATGAGTTAAAGAGAATTAAGTTTTTGCAACACCCAGCGTTTCAGGTACATGTACTGAAAGCAGTATTTCCGGCGAGCGGTGAGGCAGGAGTGTTAGAACAAGCCATTGAACAGTTATCTACTGAAGCAGAACAGGCCGTTCGCGATGGAGCTAACATTTTGGTCATCTCTGACCGAGCGTTTGGAGAGGTCGAAGCTCCAATACCATCCTTACTAGCAACTGGGGCGGTACACCATCACCTAATTCGTAACGGGTTACGGGCGAAAACAAGTTTGGTAGTAGAAGCAGGAGATGTGCGCGAGACTCATCACTTGGCAACCCTAATTGGCTACGGTGCTCATGCAATTAACCCTTATCTAGCCTTCGCTAGCATCGCTGACTTACAAGCACGAGGGTTGGTTCAAAATGAAGATTCCCCAGCTAAATTATACAATGCATTTACCAAAGCAGTGAACGCCGGACTACTGAAGATTTTCTCTAAAATGGGAATCTCAACCATCCAGTCGTATCACGGTGCTCAAATCTTTGAGGCACTGGGTATCAGCCAGTTAGTGGTGGATAAGTGCTTTGCGGGTACAGTTACCCGTATTGGTGGAGTGAGTTTTGATGATTTGGCGGAAGAGGTACTGGTTCGTCATCGCTTGGCCTTTCCTAAAAAAGAAACAGTTAGTCCTCGTTTAGAAGTAGGCGGAGTATATCAGTGGAAACGACGGGGGGAGTATCACATGCTAAACCCTCAGACCATTCATCTGCTTCAGCAGGCTACTCGTAAGAACGATTACCAGATGTACAAGCAGTACGCTGAAATCATTAATCAGCGTTCAGGGCAACTAGCTACTTTACGCGGGCTAATGCAGTTCAAAAAACGTAATCCGGTTCCCCTAGCAGAAGTGGAATCTAAGGAGAGTATTTTCAAGCGATTTGCTACCGGAGCTATGTCTTTTGGCTCACTTTCGCACGAAGCTCACTCTACTTTGGCAGTGGCTATGAACCGGATTGGTGGTAAAAGTAATAGTGGTGAAGGAGGAGAAGATGAAATCCGTTTTGAGCGTAAGCCCAACGGCGATTGGGAGCGCTCGGCGATCAAGCAAGTAGCTTCCGGACGATTTGGAGTAACGAGCAATTACTTAACGAATGCCAACGAGCTTCAGATCAAAATGGCTCAGGGGGCGAAACCCGGTGAGGGCGGACAACTCCCTGGTCATAAAGTAGACGATTGGATTGGTCGGGTGCGAAATGCTACGCCCGGCGTAGGTTTGATTTCACCGCCGCCTCATCATGATATTTATTCTATTGAAGATTTGGCGCAGCTAATCTATGACCTGAAAAATGCGAATCGCGAAGCTAGAATCAATGTAAAGCTCGTAGCTTCAGCCGGAGTAGGGACAATTGCTGCCGGAGTAGCCAAAGCCCACGCTGATGTGGTACTGATTTCTGGTCACGATGGCGGAACTGGAGCGTCTCCATTAAGTTCAGTACGCCACGCTGGGGTTGCCTGGGAGCTGGGCTTGTCTGAGACCCATCAAACCCTCGTTAAGAATAATCTCCGCAGCCGAATCACGGTACAAACTGATGGGCAGATCAAGACCGGGCGTGATATTGCCATCGCCATCTTGCTAGGTGCTGAGGAGTTCGGCGTGTCTACGGCTGCGCTAGTCACCGAAGGATGTATTATGATGCGTAAGTGTCATCTCAATACTTGTCCGGTAGGAGTGGCTACTCAAGATCCTGAACTGCGGGCATTATTCAGCGGCAAGCCTGAGCACGTTATTAATCTGTTTACCTTTTTAGCCGAAGATCTGCGGGAAATTATGGCCGAATTGGGTTTTCGTACGATTAACGAGATGATCGGACAAACCGATGTGCTAGAGAAACGTGACGATATCGATCACTGGAAAGCTAAGAAGATTGATCTTTCTCGTATTCTCTACAAGCCAGAAACGGCACCGAACGTAGGAATTTATAAGCAGCAGGAGCAAGATCATGGTATTGACGAAGTGCTGGATTGGGATTTGATTGAAGCAGCGATGCCTGCTCTAGAAGAACTAGAGGCAGTGAATGATGACTTCCGGCTAATTAATACCAATCGTTCGGTAGGAACTATGCTGTCCAATGAGGTTTCCAAGAAGTTTGGCAGCCCTGGGCTACCCGATGGTACAATCCATTTTAAGTTCAAAGGCTCGGCCGGACAGAGCTTTGCAGCCTTTACCACTAAAGGAATTCGGTTTGAGTTGGAAGGTGAAGCTAACGACTACTTCGGAAAAGGTCTATCAGGAAGTGAGTTAATCATATACCCTCACCGTGAGTCAGGCTATGTGCCGGAAGAAAATATGATTATCGGTAATGTGGCTTTTTACGGAGCTACTTCGGGTGAAGCTTATATTCGTGGACAAGCCGGGGAGCGCTTTTGTGTGCGTAACTCCGGAGTAAAAGCTGTAGTAGAAGGCATAGGTGATCATGGTTGCGAATATATGACAGGAGGAACAGTGGTAGTCCTAGGTCGTACGGGGCGTAACTTTGGCGCGGGAATGAGTGGGGGCATGGCCTTCATTTATGATCCTGAGCATCGGTTCCCAGCCTACTGTAATTCTGAAGGCGTGGATTTGGAAACTATGAACGAAGAAGATGAATGCGCAGTGTATGCCATGCTTGAGAAGCAAGTTGAATATACTGGAAGTAACGTGGCTCAACGTATACTACACGATTGGAGTAATTCCCGTCAGGATTTTATTAAAGTGATGCCTCGTGAGTACAAAGCAGCATTACGGAAGCGAAAAGCAAAAGAAGAACAAGCAAAAGTAAATGTATGATCTTGGGATTGGATTTTAGGGATTAGGCGGTCGCCGCGCGGTTTTAGGTGTACCATTATGGTAATTCCTGAAGCTTAATCCCCAAGACCTAATTCCCAAAACCTAATATATTATGGGAAAACCAACCGGATTTAAAGAGTTTAATCGTGAGTTGCCTCAAGCCCGCGACCCCCAAGAACGTATTAAAGACTATAAAGAGCTTTATCTCGATTTCGACGATAAAAAGACCAAGAAGCAAGCAGCCCGATGTATGGACTGCGGAATTCCGTTTTGCCACAATGGTTGTCCGCTCGGGAATAATATTCCTGAGTTTAATGATGCAGTGTACGAAGAAAATTGGGAGCTGGCTGCACAAATTCTACATTCAACCAATAACTTTCCTGAATTTACCGGGAGAATCTGCCCGGCTCCCTGCGAGGCGTCTTGCGTGCTGGGCATCATTAAGCCTCCAGTAGCTATTGAGCATATTGAGAAGTCTATTGCTGAAAAGGCCTTCGAACTTGGCTTAATTCAGCCCAATCCGCCGAAAACCCGGACAGGTAAAAAAGTAGCAGTAATTGGCTCAGGGCCAGCTGGTTTAGCAGCAGCAGCTCAATTGAATAAAGCAGGACATTGGGTCACATTATTTGAAAAAGACCAGCGTATTGGCGGATTACTGCGCTACGGAATTCCTGATTTTAAAATGGAAAAGTGGGTGATTGATCGCCGACTAGCTGTTATGGAGGAAGAAGGAGTTGTCTTTAAAACTGGTGTACACGTAGGCAAAGATATTACGGCAGCACAGTTAGAAGAAGAATTTGATGCTATCGTAGTGAGTACTGGAGCTGGAGTTCCTCGCAACTTGCCCATTCCTGGACGTGACCTGAAGGGCGTACACTTTGCGATGGAATTTTTGACCCAGCAAAACCAACGAGTCTCGGGTGACCGCCCAACGGATGGTTCTGATATTTGGGCGACTGATAAGCATGTAGTAGTTATTGGTGGTGGCGATACCGGCTCTGACTGTGTGGGAACTTCTAATCGGCACGGAGCAGCTTCAGTTACGCAAATTGAACTGATGCCTAAACCACCTACTGAGCGGGATGAAGATAATCCCTGGCCGCAGTGGCCCATGATTTTACGAACGTCTTCCTCACATGAAGAAGGAGCAGAGCGCAATTGGTCAATTATGACGAAGGAGTTTACCAGTGACGATCAAGGTAATGTGAAAGGACTTAAACTAGCTAAACTAGAGTGGAAGGTAAACGAAGAAGGGAGACCGTACTTCGATGAAATCCCCGATAGTGAGTACGAAATTCCTTGTGATTTGGCACTACTGGCTATTGGCTTCATGCATACCGAAAAGCACGGGCTGCTGGAAGATCTAGGAGTAGAACTCGATAACCGGGGTAATATCAAAGCGGAAGAAGGGCATTACCAAACTAGTAAACCTCATATTTTTGCTGCGGGGGATGCTCGCCGAGGACAATCGCTGGTTGTTTGGGCAATTGCCGAAGGCCGAGAGGCTGCCCGGGCAGTAGACATTTACCTAATGGGTGAATCTAAACTAGAAGCCCGAGACGATTCTCCACTTCGCGTAGCGAACGCTGGATAAAAGCTCGTACAAACTCAAACACTAAGCCGTATCCTGAAACTAGGATACGGCTTTTCTTTTGCCAAGTCACGAAAAATCTTTGAGGACTTCCCATTCAACTTACCTGGAAAAAAACTAACTTTCAGGCTTAATGTACTACCAGTATCCTATATGAAATATACTATCGGGTCGCTACTTCTATTGATAACCAATTCATTATTAGCTCAACTCCCAACTCCATCCGGTTTCCTGGGATACGAGTTGGGAGAACGCTTTACCCGCCACGCTCAGGTAATTGACTATTTTGAGCAGGTAGCTGATCAATCAGAAATAGTTACTTTAGTAAAGTACGGCGAAACAAATGAGTATCGTCCATTAGTAGTCGCATACATTACTGCCCCTGAAAACACTTCCCGATTGGAAGACATCCGGCAAGCTAATGTATCACGCACTGGTTTAGTAGATGGTAATACTGAGGGGTTTGATGATATAGCTATTGTTTGGCTCAGCTACAACGTTCATGGGAATGAGGCGGTATCTACTGAGGCAGTAATGGATGTTTTATATGAGCTAGCTAGTGGTGAGAACGATCAAGCGAACGAATGGCTGAAAAATACAGTAGTGATTCTTGACCCCTGTATCAATCCTGATGGGCGCGACCGATACGTGAATTGGTACAATCAAAAGGCAAATACAATTCTCAATCCTAATCCTGAATCCTGGGAGCACGATGAGTCTTGGCCAGGTGGGCGAATGAACCACTACCTGTTCGACCTGAATCGTGATTGGGCTTGGACTACTCAGAAAGAAACCAGACAACGATTGAAACTATATAATCAGTGGCTACCCCATATTCACGCTGACTACCATGAGCAGGGAGTAAACAGCCCGTATTATTTTGCTCCTGCTGCCGAGCCTTATCACGTCATTATTACTGACTGGCAACGGGAACTGCAAACCATGATCGGACAAAATAACGCTCGCTATTTTGATGATGAGGGTTGGCTATACTTTACTCGCGAACGCTTTGATTTACTTTATCCAAGCTACGGCGACACTTATCCTATGTTTACCGGAGCAATTGGTATGACCTACGAACAAGGTGGGTCGGGGCGGGCTGGATTGTCGGTACTTACCGAGGAAGGCGATACTCTGACTTTAAAAGACCGTATTGCTCACCATGTAACTACCAGTTTGTCAACCATCGAAATTGCTTCGCAAAATGCCGATCGCATTGTGGAGGAGTTTTCTGATTTTTACCGTAAATCAGGGCGAGGTGATTTTGGTGCTTATCAGAGCTACGTAGTGAAGTCGGGTAATAATCCCGAAAAAATTACGGCCTTACGCTCGCTATTAGATACACACCAAATACAGTATAAACAAAGCACTGCATCGCAACGGTTATTCGGATTCAGTTATCAGCAGGATAACGAGATAGACTTTCGATTGGAAGAGGGCGATTTAGTGATTTCATCCAGCCAGCCTAAATCAGTACTACTCCAAACACTGTTCGAGCCGGAGGCCGAACTTAGTGATTCCATCACCTACGATATTACCGCTTGGGCCATTCCGTATGCTTACGACTTGGATGCATATGCACTAATAAGCAAGATCAATTCGGTACAAGATCCAGTTCAATCTACTTTTACCCCCATTGACTTAGATGAGTCTACTTATGCGTATGTGAGTCGTTGGGATGGTATTCAAGATGCTCGCTTTTTGGCTGAGCTAATTAAGAAAGGTATTAAAGTTCGCTACTCAACTCAGGATTTTGCAATAGACGGCCAAGCATTTGATGCGGGAGCACTGGTGATTACCCGCGCTAACAACCGTAGTTTGGGAAATGGATTTGATGAGGTTGTAGTTGGTGTAGCCAATGAGCTAGAGCAGGAAATTTTCCCGGTACAGACTGGATATGTAGAGAGTGGATTTGATCTGGGTTCTGGTGAGATTCGCTACATTGAACCACCAAAAATACTCCTGGTTGCCGGAGAAGGAATATCACCCTACGGGTTTGGGGAGATCTGGTACTATTTTGAACAGGAGATTAATTATCCGGTTTCGGTGAGTAATGCTCAAAACCTCAGTGATAATATTCTAGCAAATTATAATGTGTTAATTTTACCTGATGGGAGTTATTCTCAGATATTAGAAACGGTTGATCTAAAAAGCTGGGTTAAGCAGGGTGGAAAAGTCATTGCTTTAGAAGATGCTCTAACCTATTTTGAGACAAAAGAAGAATATCAGCTTTCTGAATATAACGATGAGCAAGAAGAGGATAAACTAAAGGCAATAGAAGAAAACTATCAGGAGAATCATCGGCTTGCCTCTTACGACGAACGTGAGCGGCGGAGCATCAGCAACTATATATCCGGCAGCATTTTCAAGCTTCGGATCGATAATACTCACCCGCTGGGTTTGGGTTACCCTAACTATTACTTTACCCTGAAGCGGGGCAATAGCCGATATGGTTATCTAAAAAAAGGCTGGAATGTGGCTACGCTAGAAAATCAGGGTGCATTAGTAAGTGGTTTCGCCGGAGCCGAGATGCAAAAGCAGCTATCCAACTCGCTCGTTTTCGGAGTGGAAGAAATGGGTGATGGTACTATTGTCTATATGGTAGATAACCCACTGTTTCGCGCCTTCTGGCAAAACGGTAAGTTGCTGTTTAGTAATGCCCTATTTTTAGTTGGGCAATAGAGGGTGAGCTAAGGATTTGTTACAAGCAACCCTCTTTCCAGCATCCAGGCTTCGCAGAGTTCAGGCCAAGCAGAGAAAGCTGAGTAGCGACTACCCATGCCCAACCCATGCCGGCCTTTCTCAAACACATGCAGTTCAGCCGGAATATTTTTTTCTCGCAGAGCCAAATAAAAGTAGATACTGTTTTCCGGTGGCACTCCCGTATCTTCATTAGTGTGTACCAAAAAGGTTGGCGGTGTATTGGCTTTCACCTGTCGTTCGTTAGACAGGGAAGCCACTAATTCGTCATCCGCATCATCACCTAGCAGCGAACGGCGGGAACCTGCGTGCTGATAATCTTCAGTAAAAGAAATTACCGGATACAATAAAACCATAAAATCCGGACGACTGCTTTGTTGTTCAATCATATCACTAGCACTGGTATTTCCGGCGTCGAAGTGCGTACCTAGCGTAGATGCCATATGCCCTCCGGCAGAAAAGCCTAGTACGCCAATTCGGTTAGGATCAATACTCCATTTTTCCGCATGAGCTCGTACAGTGCGGATGGCTCGCTTACCATCGTTCATTGGAATGGGATGTTTATAACCATTTTTCCCCAGACGATAAGTTAGAATGTAAGCGGATACACCAAAAGAATTGAGCCACTGAGCAATCTGATGCCCTTCATGATCCATGGCTAACATGTTGTAGCCACCCCCCGGGCAGACAATAACGGCGGCTCCAGTTGCCATATCTTCAGGTGCCGGATACCGAACGAGGGACGGTCGGTCTTTCTCGTCAGACCCAGTAGCACCGGGAGCACCTTCCGGCCACAGACGAAGCGTATCTGGGGACGATTGAGCGAAAGTATTAGCTATTGTAAGGCAGCCTAGTAAGGTGAAAAACAGTAATTTCATTAGTAGGAGGTTAGGTGGAAAAAGGTAAATCGCTGAATAGTTAATTTAATTACTTTTGTTTGATTTGAGGAATGCCAGTGCGTAAGGGGATAATGAAATAGTATCGGAGCATTTGGTAAAATCAGAAGATAGAAATTTTTCGGGCTGTTGCGTAGCTTCTTCAAAGGAGGTTTTGTCTAGTAACTTTACCTGGGTAAACATATCCGTCGGAAGTTGGAGTGATATTTTGTGGGATTGCAAGTTTGCTACTATCGCTCGTATTTCTTGCCCTACTCTAAAGATAATGGCTTCAGTCTGCCATGGGGCACTTACATTTGTGGGGAGTACCGAGATATCGTTAGCTGTCAGTAGAAATCTAGAGACTAGATATATGGGGTATACAGTGCCTGATTTAGCTGGAAATAAGGAAAAAGAATCATCGACTTTATTACCAGCTAAAATTCCTTTGCGGCCAACCGTCTCAAAATAAGTAATAGCGCTGGTACCTGATTGAGCGAGGTTACGGAGGCTACCTACTGCCCATCCGGCTCCAAAGAGTGACATTTGCCGGCTATCTACCGAAGGAGGTAAAATAGTTGGATCAGGTTTCGGTGTTACTCCAGTAGCATTAGGATTACGCCGCATCTTTAGGGTGACGGGTGATATCCGAATAGGAGCTTCACTGGCAAATTGCTGGGTACTCGCTACCGTGTAAGCCTGCGCTTGCAAGGTTTCTATCAATGATTGATTATCGAAGTGATGTACTTGCGGATTGATAGAATACGTTAGAAAGTCTAATCCTTCGGGTGATAAGCGATCCCGATTGAGTTCGGTAAAGAAATGGTCAGTGCCGCTTCCCACGCTAGCATCAGGGAAGTGCCGACGAAGGGCAGGAAGCACCTGGTTGATTAGCTCAGTAGAAGCTACTTTACCCAAGTGGTAAAAAATAAGAATAATATCTATCGAATTGGTAGGTGCTACTTTCAAGAAATCTTCTAATTGTGTGGCAGGTTGGCTACTAAAGTGTAAAGCAATTTCCAACCGCCACCGAAGTGCATTTGCTTCGGCTACTGCCTGCTGCCAAGTTTCTAACCAACTAGATTCATGCAAATGGAGGTCAACTCGGTAATGGGAGAAATGGATCTGCTGAAGCAAACCTACTTCTGATGAAGTTAATTCATCAAACTCAGTAGACCTTCCAATACTGATGGCTGGTAGTGGTATTTCATCTTCTGAAACGGAGAGCTGCAATGGTTGCGAGTGTACTGTAATATTTGCTGGAGCTTTTTTTAGTCTCAGCCTTACTTCTTGCCGAATTCTTTCTCCTTGATGTACGGTGACTGGAAACGGCAAGTCCAGTGGGGTGCAATAGGTTTTAAATGAATCGTCAGTCCAGTTACGCTGATCTTCTGTCTCGAAAATATCCCCAGTGAACTCTAGTGAGGCAGTAATTTCATCAGTGGGTGACCATTGCATCCGTTGAATATTCTTGAATGGTTGATGGGGACTAATATGAATAGGAAAGCGAGCCTCAGATTGGGTTGCATCAGTATGGGTAATTTGGCAATCAGTTCCGGCTGCACTAGCTGGGTGCAATACACAAAAACCAATTCGGTTACGCTGAAAGGTGCTGAGTGCTTCTCCATCCATGCTAAAGGTAATGCTCCCATCTTCCTCGCCCCGGATACGGTAGTGAGCCAGAAGATTAATTTCACCTCGTTGGTACTGGCAGTCGTAAGCTATTGTAAAATGATCATCCTGCTGCGTTACTTTTTCATTGCTGATTTTTGGGATAATCGTATCCCAGTTACGGTCGCGCACAGCTGAATAAATCATACGTACTAACTCTGTATCCCCTATCCGAATATAGCGTAGATTTCCTGATTCGTACTGGCACTGGAGTAAGCCAGCAGTAAACTCTGTTGTGGCGGGAGGACGGTGATTCTGACCACCGTAGTACATAATTTCCTCAGATGAAGACAAGTGGTGCATAGTCTTGAAAGGTTACGTTAGTGGTAACTTACAAAATTTCGGATAACGTCAATGATACTCAACTCGCAAAAAAGTATTAAAAAAAGCGAGCAATTGTTTACCTGTGATCCTCTTGCAGCATTAAGGTTAGTTTTTAATTCACAAAAAGCATAACCAACCATGCTCACTCGTATACCCATACTCATTATTATTTGTTGTATTGCTCTAGCTTCTACTCAGGTTTTAGGTCAAATTATTGATGTTCGTAATGCGCAGGATACTGGAACTGGCTCACTTCGGGCAGCTATTGAGAAAGTAAATCAAGGGCAGGGAAATGTGATTCGTTTTAATATTGCTGGTACTGGGCCACATACCATTACCTTACAGACTGCATTACCTACCATCCGACGCAAAGTAAGTATTTTAGGAACTACTCAGTACGGTTATGATCATACGAACGACAAACCAGCGATTATTCTGGATGGTCGTAATCTAGGTCAAAATACTGCCGGAATAAAAATTGATGCCGATAATTGTCAGATTGAAGGGCTTGCTATCGTCAATTGCGGAAAGCAGTACGGACGAGGTTATGGTATTAGTACTAGTGCAGACTATACTGTCATTACTGAGTGTCTTATCGGTGTGTTACCGAATGAAATCGTCGCGGGTAATTCAGATGGAGTTTACCTGGGTGGTAAGTTTTCTGGCGTTTTTAATAATACCATATCAGGCAATACTAAACACGGTATACTTATTTATGGTGATCTTAACGAGGTCACCGATAATCGGATAGGTACGAATCAAGCAGGCTCTACGGCTATTCCTAACCGCGTAGGTATTCGTATCTCAGGAAATAACAATATTATCGGGAAAAGTGGTAAGCCCAATATACTAGCTGGAAATGAGATTTATGGCGTTATTGCAATTCCTTATGTGAGAAATGGTCAACAAATAGGAGGTCGTAATAATAAAATTCAGTATAACTATGTTGGCACCAATAACCAGAGTAATAATAATGCTACTCTCGGCCAGACCATGGGGGTCGCACTGCAGGGCCTTACTCGGGGCAATCGTATTTCCTATAATGTAGTAGCTAATAATCATGTGGGAATTAGTGTACATGGTGATAATGCAACCGCACTGTCTACTGATAATCTCGTTTTTCATAATAAAATTGGAACCGATCTAACTGGACAGCAGGCTCGAGGAAATAGCATTGGTATATACGTGTACCAAGCTACTGATATTGTAATTGGAAGTGGTACCTATGGTTATCAGGGTGGAAATCTTATATCGAGTAACCAAGTTGGAATCAAGCTGGGCATTCGGGCACAAAAGATTCAAGTATCCCAGAATCTTATTGGTACTCAAGCCGACGGACAGTCTGAGTTAGGTAATCAGGAAGAAGGAATACTCTGCGAAGGCTGCATGGATACTAAGATAGATGGAAATACTATTGCCTACAACCAAACTGGAGTAGGGATGATGAAGAGTAATGTTACTGGCATATTCCCGCGAGGAAACAAGTTATCGAATAACTATATGTTTATGAATGCGCAGGGTGTTGATCTTAACCAGGATGGAATTACTACCAATGATGTTGATGATCCAGATGAAACAGCGAATCGTTCGCAGAACTTTCCAGAACTTACTCAAGCTGAGTACAGTACATTGACCCGTACACTAGAACTAGATTATTCAGTACCTACTTTGCCCACGAATGCTGCTTATCCACTTACCATTGAATACTATCTCTCGGATGGTAATCGGCAAGGTAAAACGTGGTTAGGGGCGGACGTATATTTAGCTGGCGATGCCAAGCAAACTAAAACAGCATTAATTCTTCCGTTTGGTAACATGACTATCTCAGCGGGAGATAAAATTGTAGCGTTGGCTACCGATGCTGATGGAAATACTTCAGAGTTTAGCGAAGAGGTTACAGTTACTACTGCGGGTGATCCTAACCTAACGGTAACGGGGGTTTACCCTTATCAATGCTGATACCGATCAGCCTATTGGGCCATTGCAAGACGGTGACCGTATTATTCTGAGTAGTTTACCCACCCGTAATCTTAATATCCGGGTAGATGTGAGTGGTTCCGTAGTTAGTGTAGACCCAGCTATTGAGCGCAATGGAAGCCCACTACGTAATGTAGTACAAAATGTGGCTCCTTACAGTGTGTTTGGCGATCAGAACAGCACTCCGATAGACTATAGGGCTTGGTCGGCTATAACAGGTTGGTACCAATTGCAGTCAGTACCCTACTCTCAGCGAAGCAAAGGGGGTACTATGGGGCAAGGTCAAATGATCTTTTTTGAGATTGTTGAGAGAGACGAAAAACCCAAGAAAAGTGCCTCCCTAACGATGCTCAATCAAGAAGGCGGCTCAGTGGAAGTAGAGCCCCGACGGGAGGTTTATGAACTTCAGGAAGAAGTGTGGGTGCTTGCCTTACCCAAATCAGGCTTTGTATTTACTGGGTGGTACGAAGCTGGGCAATTAATAAGCTTGGAGCAAGAGTATGCATTATTCATGCACGATGACCGCAAGATTGAAGCTCGTTTTATTCCTGAAAAACAATTTACTGAAGAAATACGAGTAGCCGAATGGTGGCTGATAGATATTGATACTGAAGAACTCATTCGCCCGATTGAAGAAGGCGATCTGATTGACCCTTTTGAGTACAGAGGTACGCGACTTGGTTTACAGGCTTTGCTCGAGCCAAAAGAAGTAGGAAGTGTTACTTTTTCTTTGTTTACCAATGAACTACAGCAGGTGGCCGAAATGCAGGACCATAAATATCCGTATACTTTAATTCCCGAGACGGAAATCCTCTTTCCAGGAAACTATTTAGCTCAGGCTATTCCGTTTACTGAGCCCAAAGGGCAAGGGCAGCAAGGAGTCACTTCTGTAATTTCTTTTACTGTTGCTGAGTACCCTCTTTCCAATAAAGAAGCCCGCTTTTACCCAACAAAAAATAGTAAATCGGCTCCAACCGATAGTGCCTTCTCTTCGGACATCACAATAGAAGCTGCCGACTTTACTATCTACCCAGTGCCCGCTACCCAGCAAAATGTACATTTGCAATATCGATCTCCAACCGCTGAACCAGTTCAACTTGTGATATATTCTCTAGCTGGAGTACCTGTCCATCAAAGTAAGAGTAATGGATGGTTAGATGAAACCATAGAATCTAATACGTTGAGGCCAGGAGTTTACATCGCGGTGCTCACAACCGCTACCCAGCGGTTGTCACGTAGACTGGTAGTACAATAGACATTTGGCTTCTATTGAGTAGTAGAGTCCGCTTGGGTTCACTACTCCGCCTTTCTATATAATTATCCATGAAATAAGGGTAGAAAACTGGATGTAGAAGCTTAATGATTTTTCGAACATCGGGCATGCTTTTGTATGCACAGAGAGCATCAGTAAAACGAAAAAACTGGAAGTTTCTGCAAAAGGTGAAATAAAAAAGCACTTAACAGGGTTTCTCCTGCAAGTGCTTAACTTTTAAGCTCCTCCTCTTGGGCTCGAACCAAGGACCTACTGATTAACAGTCAGCCGCTCTAACCAAC